>CAVZEZ010000015.1:0-71165 GCA_963774425.1 uncultured delta proteobacterium
TATAAAACTTGCTTCAGATATCACCGCGCTGGGGAAAATGCGTTCGGCACTGCGCCCGCAAATGCAATCGTCTTCTTTGTGCGACGGCCGATCTTTTGCACGCAGTATTGAAAACACCTTCCAAGGCCTTTGGTTCGAAACCCATTCAAATTCCAAACTAATTGTGAAAGGTAAGACGACGATATGAATTGGACACCGCCGATATTAATCTATCAAATGGGCAAAGTCGGTTCGACTGCGATTCAAGCCTCCTTGAGCGCCCTGCAGCTGCCGAGCATTCACACCCATTTTTTGTCACAAGAGGGTCTGAGGGACTGCGAGGATTACTATCGGGGGCTGTCCCATGTCCGTTTACCGGAACATGTCAGTGGGAGGAAGAGCTGCGCGCACTTATGGACTCGTCCTGGGGAAAAATCCGCTGGAAGGTCATAACCCTGGTCAGGGAACCGATCGCCCGGGCCATTTCTGATGTATTCCAAAATGTGTATGCGATCATTCCCCGCATAAACCGCCTGAGCGAAAAGGAGGCCTTTGCCTCTGTTTCAGAGCATATTTTAGAGCATTTAAATTCCTTTAACGAAGCAAACGATTACGTCTGCACGTGGTTTGACAGGGAAATCAAAGCTGTTTTCGAGCTTGGTCCTATGACGCGATTTCAGGAAAACCGATGGCTATCAGATCTATGACGCCGGATATGCAGATATTCTGCTTCTGAAGCTTGAAAGCTTGTCTGAATGTCATCGGTCTGCATTTCAATCCTTCTCGGGATCGGAAATTTCCGTCTGTTAAAAGCGAATGTCGGTAATCGGAAACCCTATAAACATCTCTACCAAACCTTGCTGAAACGGATCTCCATTCCCGAGCATATCATCGACAGGGTGTATGCGACACGGATTGTGGGAAAGTTCTATTCCGAGCAAGAGGTATCCCGTTTTAAAAGGCGCTGGCTGAACCATCGGTGTTTCGGCCGTCGTGCCGCTTTCAATTTCGGCATCTCACCTCAGACGTCCATCGGCCGGCTTCGTTCCAGCCATGCGACCGGCGCCAGCTTTCAATGCGCCAACGAGGCCCGCCCGTGTACGGGGTCTGAACACACTCCCAAGATTTCCAAACAGTTCACCCGTCGCGGAAGCATACTCAATCTTCCGACCATATCCCTTGTGACGCCGTCTTATAATCAGGGCAAGTACCTGGAGGAATGCATTGATTCGGTGCTCAGCCAAAATTATCCGAATCTGGAGTATATCGTCATGGACGGCGGCAGCACCGATAATTCCGTCGAAATTATTAAAAGATATGAAAAATATCTTACTTATTGGCAAAGCAGGCCGGACGGCGGCCAATATGCCGCCATCACCGACGGGTTGCGCAGAACCGACGGCGAAATTATGACCTGGCTCAATTCAGACGATAAATACCATCCAAACGCCTTTTTTACGGTGGCCAGCTTGTTTATGCTTAGAAAGGATGTCGAATGGATAACCGGACGCTCGAACACCCTGGCGGAAAACGGAAGACAAAGGTGGATCTCTGAATATCCGGTTTTCTGGCGACGTCTCAAATATTTGAAAAAGCAGTTCAAGGATCCCTGGATTCAGCAGGAGGGGACCTTTTGGCGTCGACGGTTGTGGGAAAAATCCGGAGCGACCCTCCGGCGGGATCTGGACTTTGCCGGGGATCTGGAATTGTGGACGCGATTTTTCAGGTACGCCCGCCTTTATACCGCTGACGCGCTGCTGGCCGGATATCGCTATCAACCGGAATCCAAGGCCAGGCGGTTCATGGACAAGTATCTGCAGGAGGCGAATGAGGTGCTCGATGAGGAACTCCGTTTGTTTAAAAACGGCTGTTATCCGGAACTGCCGCCAACTCCGCAACCATTGACGGTGAGAGATATCCGGCAAGGGGCGGATTTGATCCGGTCACAGGCACCTGGAATCGATTCGCTCCTCGATGCCCGCAGGGGCTGGGGCGCTTTCAAAAGCGGACATCAGACGGCGGTGGAGTTCTATGAAAAATCGCTGGCGTCGAATCCGGTTGATGCCCGCCTACACAACAGTCTCGGCATGTTGTACTGGCAGGCGGGCGAAGTCCCAAAAAGCATTGTGCATTTTACCAGCGCTCTGAGAATAAATCCCGCTGACCCGTATTTCGTCATGAATCTGGGTGATGTCCTGGTCAGAATAAAAGAGGAAGATAAAGCCCAAAGGCTCTATTCCGCCTATATTCTGAATAATCCTCAGCATAGAGATCTGCTCGGAATGTTTAAAAATACCGGAAAGTGAAGCTCTGCGAGACATAGGATCCGGAATGTCCCAATTCAGTAACTCCCAATACTGCGTCTCGGCGGTTGTCTCGGCTTACAATTCCGAGAGGTTCATTGCGAACCGTCTTCAAAATCTGGTGGAGCAGTCCTTGTACCCCGAAGGCCGTCTTGAAATCATCGTCATCGACTCGAGCTCTCCGCAAAACGAGGGCCGGCACGTGATGGATTTCATGCGACGGTTCAAACACATCGTCTATGTTCGCACCTCCCAAAGGGAAACGGTATACGGCGCCTGGAACCGGGGCATACGACTCTCGCAGGGCAAGTATATCATTAATGCCAACACGGATGATCGCTTTGCTGCAGATGGGCTGGCGCGAATGGCCGCCGAACTGGACGCCGACAGCGAGGCGGCCGCCGGGTACGGTGACTGGCTGCAGACCGAAACTGAAAACGACCGCTTCGATTCAGTCACTTCCAAAGTGCGTTTCGAATATCCGGAATTCAATCCACTGCTGCTTTTTCACGGCCAAATAACGTCCCATGCCGCCATGATTAGAAAAACGGTATTCGACAAAATCGGGGCCTACGACGGCAACTTCAAGGTTTACGGCGACCGGGAGTTCATGTTGCGTTTTGCGTCCAGTGGTTACAGGGCCAAAAAAATTCCGGCCGTGGTTGGATTATATTTGAAAAATCCAAAAGGCCTGGAATTTTCCGAAAAGGATTCGGGACCCGCCGAGTTCAAGGCGCTTTTAGATCAATATCTTTATCCACGATATTTTACCCGGTTGTGTAACCGCGGGGCACCCCTAGATGCCGTGGACCTAGCCCGCTGCTACGCCAGGGCCGGCGAACTTGGCAAAGATTTTTGTAAAATTGACGGTCAGGCTCTCAGCAATCTGGGCACCGCCGGCGTGCTTTTCGCCAAAGCGTTGGAAGTCGACCGTCAGAATTTTGTTAGTCTGAACAATCTTGGGATCGTTTCCTGTCTGACAGGCAACCACGAGCAGGGAGTTCAACTGTTTGAAAAAGCGGCAAATTGCGTTGATTCAGAATTGGGCACGGTTATTGCATACAATATTTGCCTGGCCAGGCAATACGGCCAATTGCTGCCCGAGTACACATGGTTGACCACTGGATCAACCGCTACTATCAATCAAAAGGAAATCACTATGAAATCTCCACAGAAATTGCACCAAGAGATCCAGCCCTTGATCGAAAACGGCTGGTATGATGCCGCCGTGCCCGCCTACGAAAAGCTGCTGGAATCATATCCCAATTATGCCCCGGCCCACCATGATCTGGGTGTCTTGCACTTTAACCGCGGGGACAAAGACACGGCCAGGCTGCATTACGAGAAAGCCGTCGATTTTCAGCCGGAAAATTTTACTTATAAAAAAAACCTGGCGGATTTTTATTATGCCGCGCTGGGCCAGGTCGAGGATGCGCTGAGGTTGTATGTTCGGGCTCTGGAGCTCAAACCCGAAGATGCCGAAGTTCTGATGATTGCGGGACATATCTGTGTGGCCTCGAATAAGTATGAAGATGCCAAGGATTTTTACAACCGGGTGCTGGAAATCGAGCCCTGGAATGCCGACGCCCGACAGAATATGGATACGTTATCGAAATTCGCTTCGACAAATTTAACTTCACAGTCTTCCGAGGAAATGTATCTGACCGCTCAAGATGCCGCTTCCGCCGATCGCGGGCGGGAAGCGATCGATAAACTCAAGGCACTGCTTGCGGGATCACCGGGTCATGCGCCGGCCCATAACGATCTTGGCGTTTTGTATTACCAGGCTGGCGACAGCGAAAAAGCCTTTCACCACTACCTGCAGGCCACGCGGCTTGACCCCGCCAATATTACCTTCCGAAAAAATTTGGCTGATTTTTACTGCATCGGGCAGCAGGAATATGAAAAAGCGATGCGAATCTATGTTGGAATACTGGAAATGTATCCGGAGGATCTGGAAACCTTGATAGCCGTTGGGTATATCTGCGAAAATCTGAACAACCCGCAGGATGCCGTGGAATTCTACAATCGGGTTCTGCAGGTCGAACCCTGGAATTTGGATGCCCGGCAAAAACTGGATGCATTGCAGGTCAGAAGCATGGCAATGTAAGGATTGAACAAAGGCTATATGATTTCCCTGTGCATGATCACCCGAAATGAATCCCATTGCCTGGCGCGTTGTTTGCGCAGTGTCCGCCCGGTGGTGGAAGAAATTGTAGTGGTCGATACCGGTTCGGTTGACCGTACCGTTGAAATTGCCAGAGAACTCGGTGCCCGCGTCTATGGTTTTCAATGGTGCGACGATTTCAGCGCCGCCCGCAATCTCGCCCTCGCCAAAGCGCGCGGGGAGTGGGTATTTTCTCTGGACGCGGATGAAGTCATCTCGCAGCGGGACCATGGCTGTTTGAAGCGTTTGGCCGGTGACATCTCCGCCGCGCAGGTGGCGTATTCAATTGTAACGCGCAACTATATCAACGATTCCAACAAGGTGGGCTGGACGGCCAATGATGGTCGGTACGGCCCTGAGGAAGCCGGCTGCGGCTGGATTCCGACCGAAAAGGTGCGGCTGTTTCCCAATCATCAGTCTATCCGATTCTCTTATCCCGTGCATGAGATGGTGGAGCCTTCCTTACGTCGTGCCGGGGTGGAAATCAGAGGCTGCGGTTTTCCGATTCACCATTACGGACCTCTGGCTGAAGAAAATACACAATCCAAAATGATGGCCTATTACCGGATGGGAAAAGACAAGCTCGATCAGCTTGAAAACCATCCAATTGCCCTGCGGGAGCTGGCTGTCCAGGCGGCTATTCTCGGAAAAATGGCCGAAGCGATCGAATTGTGGGAAAAATTTATTGCCGTGAACCCCGATGTGCCGGAAGCGTATATTCACTTGACGACGGCTTACCTCCAATCTGGCCAATACCGTGAGGCACGACAGTCCGCGAAAAAGGCCCTGACAATCGCCCCGGGCATGAAGGAGGCGCTGTATAACTACGCGCTGGGTGAGTTTATTTCCGGAGAACTCGATAAAACGGTGTTGTGCCTGGAAAACCTGCAGGCAAAATATCCCGGTTTTCTGCCGGCCAAATTCGTGTTGGCTGCCGCCCGGATCTGCAGCGGGCGTGGGGAAGAGGGGGTGAGAAACATGTGGGCTTTGAAAAATACCGATATCAACCTTGCCATAACCTGCAGGGACCTTGCCGGGAAGCTGATGGAGGGCGGATGGCCGGATTGGGCGCGAACGCTGTTGGCTGCTTCGAGGTATGTCGGATCCGAACCATTCCCGCCAGCTGGAAGGGAGACCGGATGACCAAACCCGGCTGATACAACGGGAAAAGCGCGATGGGTTTTAAAAGATTTAAAAGTGCAGCAGGCCTCTATTCTGAGGCCTTTTTTATTTTGTATTTTCTGTAATTAACGGACAATCCCGGGTCTTTCCCGCAAGCCGGCGGCGATATTGTCGTTGATTTCAATGACCATGTCCAGTTTTTCCGGAGTGGGGTCTCCCATGGTTTGAAATATCTGCCGATCGACCAGTGCGCTGAGCCGCAGCAGATTAGCCCGCAGTTCCCTGCCGAGCGGGTTGGGTTCTTTTTTCAATTCTTCCTGGAAAATACTCCAGACGAGCTGGTTGTATTTAAGGGCTTCGTTCAAGCGCTGGTCGCGATCCACCCGATCCCAATTTTGCTGGCACTCCCGGAGCTTGCGCGCTGCCTTGGTGAGCACGGCGGCTTCGACTTCCCGGCCCGACATCGTGGTCTGGTGGACAGTTTCGTAAGCTTGCAAAGGACTACTGTACACGACTGATTACCTCCTGTTCATACTCGATTAATTTTTGCGCCAGTTTAAGGGCCGGATAGTACTTAGCGCCCAAGATCTTCTCGCTGATTTGATCGATTAAACCGATGCTGCTCGGTGCCGCCTGAATGATTTTTTTGACCAGTTTCCAGTAATTTTCTGCTGGACGGCCAGGTTTTCCTCATCGATGTACATTAACTGGATGATGAAATACAACTGTCGACAGAGTGAGTCCGCCTGGCTTTCGCTCAAGATATCTTTTTCACGCAGAATCGGAACCTTGTTTTCAACGATCAGGTTGCAGCGGAAGCTGTTGCCGTTAGTGATGACGGCACCCCCCAGAATCATTTTCTCCTGGGGCTTCATGCTGATTCTTAACGCCATTTTTTAACCTTCAGGTCGAAACCGAATCGGTGACGAACACCTGCTGAATCATGGGATATTCGAACCGTTCGGAATCCGATTGATAGTTATCCGATTTGACGGAGAAAAGGGTCGGGGGGACAATGTCCCCCCGGATTTTGCACTTATTCAGGATCTATCCCGAGTGTCAGGGTAGGCCCGAATGTTAGGGCAGGTTAGGTTAGAACAGTCTCAAGACGCTCTGAGCCGCCTGGGAGGCCATGCTCAAGGAAGTGGTACCCAACTGCTGGCGCGTCTGCAGCATCAGCATGTTGGCGCCTTCCTTGTTCATGTCGGCCAGGGTCAGGTTGGCGGCGCCGTCCTCGAGCACGTTGATCATGCCCTCGGTGAAGTCCTGCCGGGTATTGATGATGTTCAGGGTTGGAAGACAGCGTTTTGGGCCTTCGGTCCGCAGAGTATCGCGGGCATCGTCCAAGGCCGGATGGCGCGTTTCGATGTGGCTGGAACGTTGCCCATGTGACCGGCGGCATCGGACAAGGCCGAGGCCGCCGGTCGAGCCGGCGAAACCGGTCAGGGTCAGGTTGGAGTCGCCGTTGGCGTCAAACGAAATGGCCAGGCTTTCTCCGGTGCCGTTGACCAGGAATTGATACCCTTGTAGCCCGAGTCCGATGCCAGGTCGTCGATCTGGTCCATGGTTTCAAATTGAATAGTCAGCGCGGACCAGCGATAGTCCTGGGTGGTGGTGTCTGTCGGCGCGATTTGGCGGAGTTGGCCAGGGACTTGGCGGCGGCGATCAGTTCGGTAATGCCTCGATCCCTGATTGGCGGCCTTGACCGTCTGGATGGCTTCGCCCATTTCATGCTTTACGCGAGGCCAGATCGCCGGCGCGATTGTTCGTGGCCGGCGGCCGCAAAAAAGTTGACCGGATCGTCCAGGGAGGAGTTGACGCTCCGGCCCGTGGCCAGGCGGGTTTGGGTCGTATTCCATCATTTTGGCGGTGTTTTGCAAACTGAACAAGTTCTGTCTCATACCTGCGGTTAATTGCACGTTGTGAATTGTCATGATAATTTCTCCTTTTCTAGGTTTTTTATTTTTGGCTTTCCTGCCAATGGTTAGAATTTGATTAAAAGTTAAATGCGTTTGGCAATTAATCGGTCCGCCTTGTTTCGCGCCTCCTTTCCGGACCCGTATTTTGCCTACACCCGGATTATCGGAAATATTCGGGGGGACTTTAGGCTTTTTTTCGTTTTTTCCTTTCAAGTTTTTGAAATTCTTGATAGTCTTGACCAAATCACGCAATGCATTCTGCGGAATGCATCTTCGTCGGTAACGGCATCCGATCGAAACAGCTACCGGAATTGACAGAAATATTGATAGGGAAAGCGAATTCCAAACGGTATCCGGTAATCACATGACCCCCTGTCGCAATGTCAGTGATAACGTTGCCGGAATGAAAGAGGTATGCCTTGATTCCCATATCCACGGACGATCTCAAGTCCGGAATGATACTGGCAAAGTCGGTCCGCAACCTTCAGGGATTGCTGCTGTTGAATGCCGGGGCCCGGCTCACCGCAAAAAATATTCGCATTTTGAAATCCTGGGGCGTAAGTGAGTTATTCATAGAAGGTGATGCGAAGGGGTTAATGCTCGAACGCCGTGCCTCCCTCGGAAGGATCTGGCAGACGACTTTGAGAAAGCCCTGAAAGAAAAATTTTCCGATGTTCTGGATGATCCTGTCATGCGCGAAATTTATAAAGCGGCTCGAAAACAGCTGGGAAGCGGGGGTTAATAGACAGCAAGCATGAACGATATGCCTCGCGACCCGCAAAAAATAATCTCTCGCATTGACGATCTGCCGACACTGCCGCGAACCGTTCTGAGGATTACCGAACTCATCAACGATCCAAGATCCTCGGCCGAAGATCTGTCCAGAGTGATCACCGACGACCAGATTCTAACTGCCAGGCTGTTAAAGCTGGTCAATTCATCCTTTTATGGGTTGCCCCGACGTATATCGACCGTCACCGGTGCGATTGTATTGGTCGGTTTTGATGCCATTCGGAATTTGCTCCTGACCACTTCCGTATTCGATGTGTTTGCAGACAGAAAGCCGCCAAAGGGATACAAGCAGGAAACCTTATGGGACCATTCCCTGGGCTGTGCCGTAGGGGCCAAGGTCATCGGTAATCATCTGCGTCACGACAAAATAGAGGAATTGTTCGTGGCCGGTCTTTTGCACGATATCGGCAAAATAGTGACGATGGTTTTTCAGCCGAATGAATTCGCCAGGATCGCCGCCGTGATTTCCAGCCAAAATATTTTGATGGTTGAAGCTGAAGACCTCGTTCTGGGATACAGACATACCGAAACCGGCAAACTTCTGGCGGAAAAATGGAATCTGCCGGTTAAGCTCGTTCAGCTGATCGCCCATCACCACCATCCCGCCCTTGCCGGTAGTTTTGCGTTCGAAGCAGCTGTCGTTCATTTGGCGGACATTATCTGTCGCGCCCTGAACATCGGCTTCGGCGGTGACAATAGAATTCCGCCGCTGGACCGCTTTGCCTGGGAATCTCTCAAAATCCAAACCAGTTCGCTGCAGTCCCTGATGGAAACGATTCAGAATGAATTCGACGATATCAGATCCTTCATGACCTGACGGCGGGGAGTTCAAGCCCGCCATTTCGTGCAATAATCCGGTTCATTTTTCCTGCGCATCCCAAATTATTTTCACTCGGGCCGGTTTCGGTGTATTGCCAGGCACCGGTACCGATTGCTCCCAAAAAAATCTTCAGTTTTTTTTTGATCGGACGATAGAGCCTTTTGAGAAATGCTATTGAGCCGCATAAACAAATCAGAGGATAAGTGATATGACCGAGATTAATTCATTGGATTTAAAAGAATTCATTAGCAATGCCGTCCTTGATGTTTTTGACACCATGCTCTCGATGGAGGTGCAACCCGTCTCAAGCAATCAATCTGAGAACAATAATGGAACCCATATCGTCGGATCCGTCAGTTTCGCCGGTGCGGTGATGGGCAACGTGAACATGCATGTGGACTTGGAGTTTGCAAGTCAGATGACTGCCGCCATGCTCGGCATGGAGGTGGATGAAATTGAAGGCGAAGAGGAAGTCCATGATGTCATCGGTGAAGTCTGCAACATGATCGGCGGGGATCTGAAGTCCCGTCTTTGCGATGCGAATTTACACTGTGAACTGTCGATTCCATCGATTACAACCGGCAAGGATTTCAAAATCGAATCCAGAGGATGGGATCGCAACGAATGCTATGCATTTCGAAATCACCAGCATACCGCTGCCGTTGAGGTGTATATAAAAGCGGGTAAATAATTTTCAGGAGGAAAAAAATGGCCTTAAAAGTTCTCACGGTTGATGATAGCAAAACCATACGTATGATTGTGAAAAAAGCTTTCAAACCATATAACTGTGAATTGATAGAAGCCGAAAACGGCGTCGAGGGACTGGCCGCTGCCGCCCGCGAAAAACCGGGCCTGATCATACTGGACATTACCATGCCGGTAATGAACGGGATCGAAATGCTCGGAAAACTCAAAAATGAAGCAGATCTGAAGGACATCCCGGTGATCATGCTGACGGCCGAATCCGGTAAGGACAATGTCATGCAGATCGTGAAAATGGGCATCAAGGACTATATGGTGAAACCTTTTAAAGGTGGGGACCTGATCGAGAGAGTCGAAAATATCATGAAGCTGGAGCCCAAACCCGAAGATGATACCAAGGAGAAGGAGGGCAACAGCAATAAATATTTCTCGCAAGTCGATGATATTGCGATCCTGGCATTGCCGTCCAAGGTCACCCGTCCCGTGACGGTGGAAGTCGATGGGAATCTGCAGTCCAAACTGAAAGGGCAGACTGAGCCCAAAATTAATAAACTGATTTTGGATCTCTGCCAGGTGTCCGAAACCAATGTTTCCTTGATCAAGTTGATTATATCGACCATGCAGCGTTGCCAGACCGCGAAAGTCCCGTTGCGGTTGGTTGCCTCCACCAAACAGGGCGAAGAGCTCAAGGCTTTTCAGGAAACAAGCGACATCGCTATAGCCAATACCATAGATGAAGCCCGTGCCGGTCTGGGGTAAGAGATATGGATGGGCGGCGGCCAAGGTAAGATCGTGCCCCGCCCATCGCTCTCATTTACTGACCGAGCTGCAAAACCGGATGCCTGCCCGTGGATCGCGGAGCGGCCCCCCGATGATTGTAAATTTGCCTTTTGCAATTCTTTTTGGGTAGATTTGCAATTTGCACAGATTTAGTGCTGAATCCCGGTTTTTTTTAACTCATACAGGAACCATAACCGATTTTTCAGCCGGATCTATAATGATTCCGGTCTAAAATCCGGCCTGTGACACTTGCCGGAATTCATTCCGCCCCCCGGCCGAGGCCGGGTTTCCACATAAACCGCCCGGGTAAACTCAAAATTTGACGCAAAACCACCCTTGCGGTTTTTGCATTTTGCAAAAAGCGCAGAAAATGTGATCACCTGCGACGACCCGCCGGGTCGATCGAATGTCTTATATGCGAAAAATTTTTTGTTGATTATCAATTTCAACAATACTCGCGCACTAAATGTGGTATCCACCCGTTTCTTAATGCCACCGCATATAGTATTATTTTTTACGTTCCCCCCGAAAGATGCGCAGACCTGTATCCTCCAGGCTATTTCATTCTTCCGCGGCACGCATATTGCTACAGTTCATGGCAATCATCAGTTCACCGCCGGTTTCGGATGCCGGAACCATGGTTGCATCCACCAAACCTCATCGCTAAACCAAAAGCCAGGCATATGAAGGAGGATCGAGTGCAGAACGCAGCTTTTCACAATGACACCCAGCAAAAACCCGTATCTTTTGACCCCGCGAATTCAAATACGAACGAGAAATACGGATTCGACAATATCATCGGCCAAAGCGCAAAAATGCGGGAAATGTTCGAACTCGTCAATAAAGTTGCGGATTGCGACAGCACGATCCTTCTGAACGGTGAAACCGGTACCGGGAAAGGGCTGGTTGCCAAAGCCATTCATCGAAAATCAAAACGAAAGAATAAACCTTTTATTTCAATAAATTGTGGAGCTATACCTGAGAATTTGCTTGAAAGTGAATTATTCGGCCACGTGAGAGGCGCTTTTACCGGCGCGACGACTTCCAAACTGGGTAAGTTTGAACTCGCTGACGGGGGCACCATTTTATTGGATGAAATTGGTGATATGAGTTCGGATCTTCAGGTAAAAGTACTGAAGGTGCTTGAGGAGGGAGAGTTCGAACAGGTTGGTGGATCCAAAACCCTTAAGGTCGATGTCAGAATCATCGCCGCCACCCATCGTGACCTGTCCGAAGAAGTTCAAAAGGGTCATTTCCGGGAAGATCTGTATTATCGCCTGTATGTGATCCCGCTGATGCTCCCTTCCTTGCGGGAAAGGATGTCCGACATTCCCTACCTGGTTTCCTACTTTATGGAAAAATCAAATCAAAAAAATAATCGGGAGGTAATCGGGTTTTCCGAAGAGGCTTTAAACCTGATGATGGGCTACACCTGGCCGGGAAATGTTCGTGAACTTAAAAATCTGGTGGAACGGCTGGTAGTCCTGACGGGCAGCGGAAAAATAGCGGCTCGGGATTTGCCGCGAGAGCTGAGAAACGTACAGAGAAGTGAATTTTCCACCGCCCTTGAACTTTCCGACGACGGTATTTGCCTGAACAGTGCGGTAACCGAATTTGAAAAATCCCTCATCCTGCAATCGCTGGAGAAAACCAAATGGGTCAAGAACAAGGCCGCAAAGCTGTTGCATCTCAACCGCACGACGCTGGTGGAAAAAATAAAACGACACCAGCTCCAGCCCTGCAATATTTAACGCGAAGGTGACCTCTTTGAGTCGGGCCTGAAACACCCAGTCTTCAGGGGCCGGGTCCGGGGCAGTGAACGATCGCCGACCCCCTTCCGTCATTTCCTATCTTACCCAGGTGAAGTATGCCTGCGGGTTAAATTGTGTCCCCGCCTTGATTTTGAATCAAGATATTTATTTTGAGATAGTTTCTATTGAGCGTCAACCCGGTGACCCCCCCTGAGGTGAAATTGACGAATCCGGTGCTATCCCGGAGCGATCGCCAAATGGGATATCAGTGTATCTTAAAGTAATTATTGATTATTAAGGCAGTAATAATCTTGCGGTTTCTGAACAAACGATGGCATGGAATTTGCTCATGTTAAATCAGTTTCACATTCACCGTTTTCGTACACTCCGGAAGTTAGATTAAAACGAAATGGAGATGACCTTGACGAACTTGTCACCTATTTTGGTTGTGGACGGTCATTCCGACAACCGCAGAGAACTTACCGAGAGGTTGAACCGCTTTGGCTTTCCGGTGGAAAGTGCATCCGACGCATTGGAGGCACTCCGCAAGTTCAGGTCTACAAAGTACAGCATGGTCATCACCAATGAGAAGGCGCCCGGAATCGGAAACAGCGATGTTCTGGGGTCATTGAAAAAGATTTCGGCGAGCGTTCCGGTCATCGTGACTGCCGCCAACGGCGGCGTACAGGAGGCCGCCGAGGCCGTTCACGCCGGAGCCTGCGATTACTTACAGGGACCCTATTCAAACGAAGCTCTGGAGAAGACAGTCAAAAATGCAATGCGCTGTTTCGACCTCGACCGGTCGGCCGACAATATTAAGCTGCCGTCGGGGGAGTACCCGGCCGGCAAGGAAATAATTAGCCGGAACCGCGGCGTCCAGGAAATTTTAGGTCGCGCCCGATCGGTTGCCCCGAGTACGGCGACGGTGCTGATCCAGGGTGAGAGCGGCACCGGCAAGGAGCTTATGGCGGCCTATGTCCATCATCACAGTCGCTGCCCGCAGGCTCCCTATGTCGCCGTAAACTGTGCGGCATTGCCGGATACCCTGGCCGAAAGCGAATTGTTCGGCCATGAGAAAGGTTCCTTTACTGGAGCGGTGGGCCGTAAAATCGGAAAATTCGAAACGGCAAAACAGGGTACCATTGTGTTGGACGAGATCGGTGAAATGCCGCTGCCGCTTCAGGCAAAGCTCCTGCGCGTCCTGCAGGAAAGGCAAATCGATCGAATCGGTGGAACGTATCCAATCCCCGTCGATGCCCGGGTCATCGCCATCAGCAATGTCAACCTGAAGGAGGCGGTGAAAAAAGGCCGGTTCCGGGCGGATTTGTATTATCGGATTAATGTAATTCCCCTCACGCTGCCGCCCCTGCGTCAGCGGATAGAGGATATCGAGGAGCTGGCCCACCACTTTCTGCAAAAATACAGTCTGGCAAATCAAAAGGAAACCGTCAGGATTTCGGATGCCGCCATGAAGATACTGCAATCTCATGCGTGGCAGGGCAATGTACGTGAACTGGAAAATACCATGGAACGTGCCGTGCTGATCGGCAGCGGCAACAGCATTTTGCCGGAACACTTATTGCTTGATTCTACCGAAAAGGAGAATCAGCCTCCAGCGGGTTTCTCATTTAATGCGGGCTGCACGGTCAGAGAAATGGAAAAAAAACTCATTTTTCGGACCTTGAAAGATGTCAATGAAAACCGCACTCAGGCTGCGGAACTGTTGGGAATCAGTATCCGGACCCTGCGAAACAAACTGCGGGAATACAAAGATGAATATCAAATTCAGGAAGGGATTTAAAGGTGACGATAACCGGAATTTTTGGGGAAACTATTTCACTGCTGGAAAAGTCGCTGAACCTCAGAGCGCTGCAACAGCGGGTGCTGGCCTCGAACATCGCCAATATCGACACCCCGAACTATAAGGCGGTAGAACTTGAAGTGTCGGCGGAGATGGACAAAACCGCAAGCCCAGACTCCGGGGTCCAGCTGACGCGCACCCAGACCGGCCATCTCCCGATGAGCAGCCACCGACCGGATACTATCCGTCTCAAGACCGCCCAGCCCCCGGATGTCAGTCTGCGAGGCGACGGCAACACCGTCGATCTCGATCGGACGATGGGCAAGCTGGCTGAAAACACCTTATTTTATCGAACCGCCGCTCAATTGATATCCAGCAAATTCAGCGGCCTGAGAAGTGCCATCAAGGGAGGCAGCTAATGAATTTTTTTGACGCAATTCATACCAGTTCCTCGGGTCTCAGTGCCCAGCGGCTGCGCATGAATCTCATTTCCGGAAACCTGGCCAATGTCAATACCACCCGCACCGCCGAAGGCGGTCCGTACAAAAGAAAAGAGGCCGTATTCGCGAGCCGGCCGCTGGGGGGGTCCTTTCATGACATACTGGCGGATCGGCAGAATATGCAATTATCGGCGGTAACCATCGACGGAGTCCTCGAGGATTCGAGCTCCCCGGTGCTCAAATATGATCCCCAGCACCCGGATGCCGATGAAAAAGGTTATGTCGCCCTGCCGAACATCAACGTCATGGAAGAAATGGTGAACATGATTTCAGCTACCCGAGGCTATGAGGCGAATGTGACCGCCCTTCAAGCCGCCAGGGACATGGCGGTCAAAGCTCTGGAGATCGGACGATAGCCATGGATGACATCTCGATAAAAAACCCGCTGCAATCACCGCGCGCGACAGGCCCCGCCAGTAATTCGCGGACGACAGCCGGTTCGGTATCGTTCGGCCAAATGTTGAAGGACTCCATCCATAAGGTGAATCAGCAGCAAGTGGAAGCGGACAAAAGCATCGAAAATCTGGTCACCGGCAAACAGACCGATATTCACCAAACGATGATCTCCGCGGAAAAGGCCAGAATTTCATTTGAGCTGTTGATGCAAATCCGCAACAAGGTCGTTTCGGCGTATGAAACGATTATGCGCACACCGGTTTAGGCGGTGTATCTTTTTTCCTGACAAATACAGGGATATTACAAGGGCCTGAAGCAGGAGTGTCATGGCAGCCAATAGTCAAATATTATCACAATTGAATGCGGCATTTTCCAATCTGAGCCTCGGCAAAAAAGTTACCCTGGCCATCTTATTGCTGGGAACCATTGCCGGCTTTATTTTCCTGATGACCTGGTCGGGAGACAGCGTGTTTCAGCCGCTGTATTCCAATTTGAGTTCGGAGGACGCCAGTGCCGTTTTGAGCAAACTCAAAGAACAAAAAATCGAGTACCGGATTGCTTCCAACGGCGCGGCCATCCTCATTCCCGAACAATTTGTTGACGAAATGCGGATGCAGCTGGCCTCGCAAGGGCTTCCGCAGGGCGGCGTCGTCGGATTCGAAATCTTCGACAACACCAAACTGGGGATGACGTCTTTCGCCCAGAACGTCAACTTCCAGAGGGCACTCCAGGGAGAGTTGGCCAGAACCATCACCCGCATTGACGAGGTCGAAAGCTGCCGGGTACATATCGTCATGTCCGAAAAATCGCTCTTTGTCGAGGACGAGGCGCCTTCGACCGCATCGGTGGTTCTGAAACTTCATCCCGGCAAATGGTTGACCCCCAACCAGGTCCAGGGCATCGTGCATCTGGTGTCCTCCAGTGTGGCACGCTTGACCGCCGAAAATGTAACCATTGTCGACAGCAACGGGAAATTACTCGCCGGCGTTGACAAGGAATCGACTTTCGGAAGCCTCAGTTCCGATCAATTGGATTACCAGGCCAGGGTCGAAAGAAACCTGGAGAATCGGGTTCGTACCATGCTGGAGTCAGCTTTGGGAGAAAACAAAGCCATCGTCCGCGTGTCGTGCTCCTTTGATTTCAAAAAACTGGAAAAAACGGAAGAACTGTATCTTCCGGAAAATAAAGTGGTGCGCAGCGAGCAGGTTCTCAATGAATCCTCCAACGATGGCCGCAAAAACACGGGAGGTGTTCCGGGCATTCGATCCAACCTGCCGGGAGACAACACCGCAGGTCAACAGCTCAGCACGCTGGACGGCAATTCGACATTTGAAAAAAAAGACCACACCGTCAACTATGAAATAGGAAAGATCGTCAGTCACATAAATGACCCGGTCGGAGAGCTGACCCGGGTTTCGATTGCCGTACTTGTCGATGGCATCTACAAGAGTACCGCTCAGAAAAGAGGCAAGGTTGAATGGGAGTATATTCCGCGAACCCAGGAAGAAATGACGAAATTTGAAAATATCGTCAAAAGGGCGGTCAATTTCGATCAAGGCAGAGGTGATCAGGTCGATATCGTCAACATTCCCTTCGCGACCACGCGGGTCGAAGAGGAGCCCTTGCCGCTTGGCGAGCCGGGCTGGCTCGACCTTGTCAAGGAATATCAATCCTATTTGAAATACGGCTTTTTAAGTCTGTTTTTGATATTGTCCTTCATGTTCTTTGTCAAACCCCTGGTTCGCTGGCTGACGGAATATTCTTTTGCAGATATTCAGATGTTCAATCAGTTACCGAAAACCGTCGGTGAACTGGAGAGCGAGTTCGATCCGTCCGTCAAGGGCATCGGATTCCGGGATCAGGCGTCTAAATTGATTGCCAGTGACAAGGAAGCTTCGCTGGGAGTCATGCGGGAGTGGATCAAAAACGGCTAGTAGTGGCCGATTGATTATTTATTTTCATTTTGTCAAAAAAGGATAGTTGAGCGCTTGTCGCTGTCTTCAATGAGCTCGTGAGTTCGTAAGTTGGTAAGCGCTCACGAGCTTACGAACTCACGAGCTTACGAGCTAAAACCAGTCAATTCCGGTTTATCTGGTGATCAGTAATCGGATTTTAATCCCAGGCAGCTTTTGTCATCAACAACTATGGATTACAGCAATTTATCAGGCCCCGCCAAAGCCGCTATTCTGATTCAGTCATTGGGAAAAGAGGCATCCGAAAGAATGCTCGGCAGCCTGACTGAGGAAGAAAGACAGGTAATATTTCGCCAGCTCGATCAGATAGGAACCGTATCGCCGCAGGTCACCGAACATGTCGTCAGGGAATTTGCGGATATCACCTCCGGACGGGCCCGAAAAGCACCCGCCTTGTCTTCCGGAAGGTCCGGCCCCTCGAACCCCAACAAGGATGAATCCGCCGGCGCGGAAGGAGGTCCCGAAGGGCTGGAAGCCATCGAATCCCTGAGCGCGGATGAAATCTCCGAGTTGATCAAGGACGAGCATCCCCAGACGATTGCCATTATCTTGCTTCATCTGAAAACACCGGTGGCCAGCGACGTCATCGGAAACTTGTCGGATGAAACCAAAACCGACGTGGCCATGCGGGTGGCCACTCTGGAAAAGGTAAACGCGGATATCGTCGATGAGGTCAATGAGGTTTTCAAAGAAATTCTCAAAAACAAAAAGGGTGCGGCGGTCCACATCAGTGGCGGGATCGATCGGTTGGCTGAAATCTTGAATCAGACCGACGAAGTTTCAAGTGAACTGATTTTGAGTGAAATCGAAGAAAACGACGCGGAGATGGCCGCCCAGATCAAACAGAAAATGTTTGTCTTTGAAGATCTGGTGCTGGTCGACGACCGGGGATTCCAGAAATTGCTTCGCAAAGTGGAGACAGTGGAGCTCGCCACGGCGCTCAAGGCGGCGCCCGACGAGGTCAAGGAGAAAGTATTCAGAAATATGTCGGAACGTGCGGGTGCCATGCTGCAGGAGGAGATCGATGATCTCGGTCCGGTGCGGATGACTGAAGTCGCCGACGCGCAACAGGGCATCACGGCCATTATCCAGGAAATGGAAGCCAAGGGAGAAATCATAATCAGTGGGCGCCGAGGAGAGGAAATCATCTTATAGCGGGGTGAATCCGGCCATTCAGAGCCGGGGCATCGGATGCGGTTTGCATAATTTTCCGAACATCGCCGGAGATGACGGTAAGGGCAGGCAACGCCATCTGGCGGCTGAAGAAAGTTTTAAACGGGTTCAATATGACAATGCCGGTTCCGGCCATCCCGCTTCACCTGCGAATTACAACGGGAGCGGTCTGTTATCCAAAAAAGGCTCGCTGTCCACCGCCCAGTTGATTACGCAAGCCTACAATGAAGGATTCACCGACGGTAAACGGGAGGGCCTGATCGAAGCTGAAAATTCCTGGCATGAGCTGAGCGCCAAAAAATTGGAGCCGGTGATGAAAAGCTTTTCCGAAGCGCTGCTGCAATTCGAAACGATCCGCGCAGAAACCTATCGCCAGATCGAAGGGGAGGTGGTTGAACTTTCGCTGGCCATCGCCCGAAAGGTCATTGGGCAGCAGACAACCGTCGACAACACGATCGTGCTGGAGGCAGTCCGTAATGCGCTCGCAAAGGTCGAAGAGCCCGGTAGAATCAAGATCAAGATTAATCCGGCCGACCTTGCGTTTGTAACCGAAAACCAGTCGATACTATCGGAAATGATCGAAAATTCCGAAAACGTCAGATTTGAAGCCGTCGAAAGCATCCAGATCGGTGGTTGTGTGATCGAAACCGATTTGGGTGAAATCGATGCGCGCATCGAAAAACAGCTTCAGGCGGTGGACGCATCGTTTCGAAAAACGCTGGAAAGCGCCTGATCCAACCTTTTAAAAAAAGCAGATGGCAGCCAAACTGGATTTCGCAAAGTATCATACTCGTCTGAAGTCGATCGATCCGATTCGCGCGACCGGACATATAACCGACATCGTCGGTCTGGTCATGGAAGCCCACGGGCCGGTATCTTGCCTGGGAACTGTGTGCGATATCCACGCCAAACACACTGACCACAAGGTCATCGCGGAAGTATCCGGGTTCAAGAACAACAATGTCCTGCTGATGCCCCTGGAGGAAATTCTCGGCATCGGTCCCGGCTGTCGGGTAGTTGCCCGGCAGCAAAAAGCGGTGGTTCCCGTTGGCCCGGGCATCCTGGGCCGGGTAATTGATGGCCTCGGCAATCCAATCGACGGCCAAGGCCCGGTAGCAGCCGAAAGCGAATACCCGATTTATGCGTCATCTCCCAATCCGATGAGTCGCAAGCGAATCCAGCAGCCCCTGGATCTGGGGATTCGGGTCATCAACGGGTTGTTGACGGTGGGTTGCGGTCAGCGGGTGGGTGTTTTTGCCGGCTCGGGGGTCGGCAAATCCGTGCTGCTGGGGATGATTGCCCGCAAGACCAAGGCCGATGTGAATGTCATCGCTCTCATCGGAGAGCGGGGCAGGGAAGTCAATGATTTTATCGAAAAGGAACTGGGAGAAGAAGGCCTGGCTCGATCCGTGATCGTTGTGGCCACCGCGGACCGCCTGCCGCTCATCCGGATGCGGGGCGCTTTTCTGGCCACAGCCATTGCCGAATATTTCCGGGATCAGGGAAATCACGTCAATTTGATGATGGATTCGGTTACCCGGTTTGCCATGGCCCAGCGTGAGATCGGTTTGGCCCTGGGGGAGCCGCCGACCACGAAAGGATATACCCCGTCGGTCTTCAACCTCCTGCCGAAATTGCTCGAACGCGCGGGAACCGCGGCCGGCCGTGGAACCATTACCGGTCTGTACACGGTGCTGGTGGAAGGAGACGACACCAACGAGCCCATTGCCGATGCCGTTCGCTCGCTGCTGGACGGCCACATCAATCTGACCAGAGAACTGGCCATGGAAAATCACTATCCCGCCATCGATGTTCTCAGCAGCATCAGCCGGGTGATGGATGACATCGTCGATGACAAGCACAAACAAAATGCCCGCCGCCTGAAGCAAATACTGGCCACCTATCGCAAAACCGAAGATTTAATAAATATCGGTGCCTATGTTGCCGGCAGCAATCCTAAAATCGACGATGCCATCGACATGTTCGACAACATTACCGCTTTTTTGCGTCAGGATATCGAGGAAACGGTGACGTTCACAGACAGCACCGGCCAACTGGATGCCCTGTTCGCAAACGGCGATGGGGGGCGCAGGAAATGAGGACATGCCCCCACCGTCGCCGCTTATTTTCCATCCCCATTTTAATCCCCTTCAAACTTGTCCTGTCTAGCCCGGTCAGGTGAGACAACGGGGTCGTCACCATGTTCCGATTCAAACTCGAGCCGCTTCTCATGCATCGCCGCAATCAGGAAGAATCCGCCCAAAAAGAGCTGGCACAGGCGCGCCGGAAGCTTGCCGATGAACGCGAAAAACTGAACCAGGCGAAAAGAGAAAAACAACAATGCATTCAAAACCTGCAGGCGCAGAAAAGAGAATGCACCAACTTCCACACGATAAAGCTGTATGAAAGCTACATCGGCCGGCTGTCCGGAGAGATTGAGGACCAGAGCATGTGCGTACAGCGAACCGCACAAGTCGTCGATCAGAAGCGCCGGAAGTTGATAACCGCCATGCAGAAACACAAGACCCTACAGAAACTGAAACAAAAAAGTCGACAGAACTTCGAGCGGGAACTGCTGCAAAGCGAGCGCAAGTCAATGGACGAGCTGGCTTCGATTCGTCATGCCCGCAAAATGTAGCCGTCGGGTGTTGCCGTCCGATGAGATATGATTTTCGCGGGGGCAGCGCCTTTATTTCAGCATAGAAAACATAGTGCTGTGGGCCAGGTCAGCGATAGATGGCTCAGCCCTGGAGGATTGTCTCGGAAAAACTCAAATTCCAAGCACCAACTCTCAAATAAATCTCAAATTCCAATCTATATCGGCCCGGCAGGGATAACCCCGACCGAAGCCCCACTTCCATCTATCGCTTCGCTCTTCGAGCTACGACCCAACATGTTGGGAAAACCGGAGAACTTCAGCTACAGCGTTGTCAAGGAATTGCGGTAAAATGACGACAGCTTCATCCCTGACGCTTTGTCTCTAAAGCCCTCCGTCCTTTGCAACGTTGGGGTAAAGTTTGCCACGGAGGGGAAATAATTGCCGGTCGGCAGGTGCCCCAAACCGGGCCGGACGCCTGTCGAGCCGGATTTTGAGCCGACAGGGGCGGACTGGGAATTTCAGCGGGTATGTTAAATATCAAAATGATTACAGACTGTTAAAAAATTTCAGTGTAATTGGTGAACATCCGGTCGCGGCAAATTGGTTTTCCGAAAGTTTTTGGCACGCTCCCTGCTAAAGAAGATAAACGTATTTTTAACGCAAACTCTGCCCCCCGGTGGCGGGGGCAATTTCCGAATATTTCGAGGACAACGGTCAATGGCTGCTAACTCATTTTTTTCACAACCGATGGCCCCGGTTGCACCGGCCGTCGCCGCGGGCGGCAGGAGCTGTGGGACCGGGACGCACCAACCGGCGGGAAACAAAATTTCCGGACACTCCGCAGGTCACGGCCATGAAAATTTCCTGCACACCCTGAACAGGGCCTGCCGGGAGCAACCCCAATCCGAGTCATTTCCGGAGGAAGGCGCCATTTCCTGCGTTGAATGTCCGGCCGAAGACGCGACAAAGCCCCTGGCTGCCGAGGAGGCTTCCATGGCCGCAAAAGAGTCCGCGCACGGCAAAATCGAGCAGGAGACGGTGGAGTCGGAAAACACGTCGGCGGATGCGAAGGCGGAAGATACTGCGCCAATTGATTTTACGGCACTTTTAAAGACGATCGAAGCGCTGTCGGCCCAAGTGTCTGGCGGGGATTCGAATCTCCACCCGGATGCAGATGAATCGCCGGCGGCTCCGGCGGCGCTGAAGGCGCTCCTTGCCGGGATCGGGCAATCGGACGTGGATCCATCCAGTGAAATGAAATCCGTGCTGGAAAAGCTGAAGCAGATGGTCGAAAGCGCACAGAGCGCCCTGGATTCATCCGACGGCGAGCTCGATCCCGCCGACTTGCTGTCCGACAGCGAGAAAACTTTTCTCGCGGACCTGAGCCGGCTGGTCGCAATGATCAGCTCCGGGGAAGAGCAGGGCGAGGCTGCCACCGACAAAAGCCGGCCGGATGAAAACCGCCTTAACGATGCAGCGCCGGAGGCCCTGGCGAAAATAGCCCGGATGGTCACCGCATGGGTGGATACTTTCAGGGAAACCAACGCGTCTGCTGCGTCGGAGACCAGCGGGTCTTCTGTGATGGGAGCTCCGGAGAACAGCTCTCGAACGGATACCGGCAGCCAAACCAATCCGATAAAACCGATCGGCTCCTACCCGATGGAAGCTTCCCAGAACGGTGAAGACCCCACACAGCCGGTAAAATCCGATGACTCCCGGGCCGTAAACGCGGAAGCACAAAACACACTGGACAACGACACGAAAAGCCGGATGATGAGCCGGGATGCTTTTTACAGTCGGATCGCCGCGAGCAATCAGCATGCAAAAAGCGGGGGTGATCAGCCGGCTGTCGATGGGGCTGCCAATCGTAGCGCCGCTTCCCCACCCGTCAATTCGTCCGATGGCGCTTCTGGGTCAAACCCAACGAACCCCGGGATACACTCTGCCGGTGAAAGTGCTGCCGAAAATCCGACCAACGGCGAGGCGTCTCCGGCTGGGAGAATGATCCAGGACGCCCAGGCGGGAAAAGAACCGGCCCTTAAAATAGATGCGGCCCTGAATGATGAAACCGGTTTCAAACCAATCAAAATGGACGGCGCTGCCACTGACGGCGGGCTGATGAACTTCCAAAATCAGACCTTGGATAAAGCGGCTGACGCAGCCGCCGTATCCCGGCAATCCGAGGTCGGGCAAAACAGCCTTCACACCGATACTCTGGATCAAATCGTCAAGCGAGCCGTTATTCAAGTGAAAGACGGTCAACATGAAGCCAGGATAGATCTAAAACCGGAGTTTCTCGGCCATGTACGCATGCAGGTGATCACCGAGAATCAAAACGTGACGGTAAAAATTCTCACCGAACTTCCAATTACCAAGGAAATCATCGAAGCCAATATGCACCAGCTGAAAGCGGACCTCCAGCAGCAGGGCCTCAACATGGATAAATTGGAAGTTTCGATATCGCCCGAATCGGGTAAACAACGCAATTTCCGGCAGGAGCCGGGTCGAGGGAAATCCCGGGTGCGCGCTGCTCAAATCGACGGCCCCCAAGGCCCGGAAATCCCGCCGCAGCAGACCGGCCGGAATGCCGGTCCGCGTACGGCCGAGTCGTCGACCGTCGATTTTTTCGCATGAAGGGGTTGCAACGCTTCCGGGCCGCCCGTCTTGCCGGGTCGTACAAGCTCACCTAAACCACAGGACTTTCAGCATGATCGCTGATTTCAGCCATAGAACCGAAACCCGTAACAAGGTGATAGACAGATGATAACTTCAGAATTGACTTCCAGCCAGACAGGGACGCTGCAATCGGCGGGAGCCCCGTCAGCGGTTATGGGAAAAGACGATTTCCTCAACCTTTTGGTCACCCAGCTTCAGAACCAGGATCCGCTCAATCCCACCGATCAAACGGAATTTACGGCGCAGCTGGCCCAGTTCAGCTCCCTGGAGCAGCTGAACAATGTCAACACCAACCTGGAACAGTTGCAGAATTTTCAGGCATCGGCCAACAATTCGCAGGCTGTTTCCCTGCTCGGCAAAGAAATCACCGCCGACGGAAATTTCCTGCAGCTTACGGATACCGATCCGGTTGGCTGCAATTTCAATCTGGCCGCCGATGCCGCGACGGTGGTGGCAACGGTTTATGACAGTACCGGCGAATATGTCACATCGATCGAAGAGAACAACCTGGCCGCCGGCAAGCACACGCTCTATTGGGACGGCATGGATAAAAACGGCAACCCGGCCGCCGCCGGAAGCTATACCTTTGAAATGATGGCCGCCAATGCCGCCGGTGACGACATCGAAGCCGAGCCCTTTTTCAGCGGAACAGTGGATAAGGTAACCTTTGAAAACAATACACCCTTCCTGATTTCAGCGGGCCGCAAGATCGCGCTGGGTGATGTGATTCAGGTCGCAGCGGTTCAAAATTCAGCAGAAAATACACAAGTGGAAGACCCCAACAAGGCTTCAATAAACGGAGGAAACTGATATGATAGGTTCATTGTTTGCCGGGATATCCGGACTGAGCGTCAACTCCACCGCCATGACGGTTATCGGAGACAACATCGCCAATGTGAATACCACCGCATTTAAATCCAACAAAGCGTCTTTTGCCAACATTTTGAGCCAGTCCCTGGGCGGCGGCTCCGCCACCGACGGCATCGGCCGGGGCGTCGAATTCTGGGGAGTTTCACCTTCGTGGAGCCAGGGCTCCATCGAGAACACGTCGAATGCCACCGATATGGCGATCAACGGCAAAGGTTTTTTCATGCTCAAAGATGAGACCGGTTCGACTTTCTACACCCGGGCGGGCGAATTTTCTTTCGACAAGGACGGGTATCTGGTCAATCCTGACGGCCTCTACGTCCAGGGCTATAACGTCGAATCAGTGGACGCCGATGGCGAGGTCACCCTGGGAACCATCCAAAACATAGACCTCGGCGGCAGCAGCACGACACCGCCGCAGGCCACCTCGTTATCCACGATGGATATCAATCTCGATTCCGGTACGGCAATCAACGACTCGTATTCCAGCACCCAGACCATTTACGATTCACTGGGCAACGGCATCGCCATGACCGTCACCTTCACCAAAACAGCGGAAAATGAATGGAGCACCAGCGTGACGCTTCCGGACGGAACGGTTACGCAACAGGACTCGAGCCTGGCGAATTACGACATCGCTATCACCAATGACACGCTGGAGTTCGACGCCGCCGGAAAACTGAAAACCGGCAGCGATCCCAGCATCTCCCTGACCAACCTGACCAGCGGGGCGGACGACATCGAGATCACCTGGGACCTATTCGATGACGCCGGCGCCACCAACGGCGATCTGACCCAGTATGCGGGTCCCTCGGCAACCAATTTCAATACCCAGGATGGTTATGCCGCCGGCAACATTCGCGGCGTCAGCGTGGACGAAAGCGGTTATGTAACCGGCACTTACTCCAATGGCCAGCTGGCCCCCCTGTTTCAGGTGGTGCTGGCGGATTTTCCAAGCTACCCCGGGCTGAGCAAAATGGGCAACAACCTTTACGCGGAATCGCGGGCTTCCGGGCAGGCCATGCCGGGGGTTCCCTTGAGCGGCAGTTTGGGGAGCATCAGCCCGAGTGCCATCGAAATGTCCAATGTCGATCTGGCTCAGGAATTTGTCAAAATGATCACCACTCAACGCGCATTTCAGGCCAACTCCCGGGTCATTACCACCAGCGATGAAGTTTTGCAGGAATTGATCAATCTGAAACGATAGTTCGCCTTCATAAGCCACCGGCGATAGCGGCGGGAATTGTAATAATTCCCGTCTTACCGGGGTAACCGGTTTTAGGGGTCCGGACCGGCAGATGCCGGTGGCTTATATGAAACTACGCCAGAATGGCACAGTTTCTGTCTTTGATCAGGCGGGCGGCCCTTTCGCCCGAGGCGCCCGCTTATATGAAACTTCAACCTTAAGCCTTCTCGGAATACGTTTCCGGAGCGCGCGATACCCACCAGCGTCACTCCGGCAGGTTTTTTAGCCGGAGTCCAGCCCAACGGCGAAATTCCTGGTTTGCGGCTAAAAACCGGCCGCAATGACTGGAGATGGATGTCGCCCAAATTCCGATAAAGTTTCTGTCTTTGATCAGGCGGGCGGCCCTTTCGCCCGAGGCGCCCGCTCGTATGAAACTACGCCAGAATGGCATAGTTTCTGTCTTTGATCAAACTGGCTGCCCTTTAGCCAGCGGCCCCGGCTTATGTGAAACTACCTTGAAGGTTTCAGGTGTCAGGTGTCAGGGGTCAGGTGACCAGGAAAAGCGAACCGTAGAATATCGAATAACGAATAATGAATTTCTAAGGGTAGAATCGCTGCGCTCTGGCCTTAAAAAAAGAATCGACCGCATTCCTTCCTTCGTCACTTGTCACTCGTCACTATTTACTTGTTACTTGTTGTTCGGAGTTTCTTTATTGATCAGACTGGCAGCCCGTTAGCCGGCGGCGACGGCTTATATGAAAATTCATAAAATCCAAGGCGAATGTCATTGCCTTAATATTAATCCATGGAGCGTGGGAGCGGCTTCCAGCCGCGATTGTTAAATCCGGCTCAACACCAATTTTAATCGCGGCTGGAAGCCGCTCCCACCCGATTATTCCGAATACCGACGGCTCACCATGAGTTTCTGTCTTTGATCAGTCGGGCGGCCCTTTAGCCCGAGGCGGCGGCTCGTGTGAAACTACCCATTTCGCCTTCTCAGAAAACGATTCCGGAGCACGCGATACCCTTAATCGTCACTCCGGCAGGGTTTTTAGCCGGAGTCCAGCTAAATGGCGAATTCCCTGGATCGCGGCTAAAAACCGGCCGCAATGACTGCAGTCGGAATCGAAATCGCTATCTAAATCGAAATCGAACCGCTCAACTTCCCTTGACGCAATAGCCCGTCCTCCCAACCGGCTGAGCATGGCGGCAATACGATCCAATTCAGTTTTTCGTGTCCGAGGGTCATATCTTTTCGATTTCGATTTCGATCCCGATTTCGATTTGGATGATCCCAGCAATCATTTTGATCGAGAAAAGGGTTCGTATGAAACTTCAAATAAATTGTCTCGCGCAAAGCCACAAAGCTTATAACCGGGTACTATCTAGTTTCCATCCATAAATGGCCTTTTTGCCCAATTTCGGCGTCAATCTGCGCCCTTGCTTGTGCGACGTTGTAAACTACGCCTCCGCGCAAGGGCTATATTTCCTTGGACTTGGGCAAAAATTCTCATTTCTGGATTGGAAACACCATCAGGTGCCCATCCGTGTAAAAACCTTTTGCGGATGGGCACGATCTAATATTCCCCGGTGGCCAGGCGGATCGTCAAAGACTTGACTCAAACTTGCCGATGTTGACACCCGGGTCCAAAATTTCTCCTGCCGGACCTTCGTTAAATGCCCCCAGGTTTCATCCTTCAAACTTCTCTCCCAGTTTTTTCCTAAAAATTTCAAATAATTTCGATAGTTGATCCAACCCATCGCCGGGCAGCCGCAGAATGCGGACGGCAGCGGCCCATGGCACAATACTTGCTTTTACCCCTCTTGAAAACGGTTTTATCCGTCAGTCCGATCCTGTTCGTTTCAATCAACCGCTGGGGGAATCAGCTTCATATCCAGCGGCCGGCAGGGTTGATGTGAGAAAATGCGACCGGATAAATAACTCCGGCTATGAAGGGTGAAAGGCAAAATGTCGAACAAACTGATTATTATACTCATTGGCGTTATGATGCTGTTGGTGCTGGGTCTGGGCGGCGGGTTGTTCATGATGTGGAACAAACTGTCAGCCGTGGAAGCCCGCACTCAGCCTGAAGTCCCGGATGACGAGCCGGCCGTCGAAGAAGCACCGGTTCCCATCGAAAAACTTTTGGGGCCGATTGTCTCGTTGGAGACCTTCATCGTGAATCTCGCCGATCAAGGCGGCAAACGGTATTTGAGAATGACCATCGATCTGGAGCTGGACAGCGAGGACCTCGAGCCTGAAATCAATAAGCGGCTGCCCCAGGTACGCGACAGCATTCTCACCATACTGCCCACCAAACGTTTTGAAGATATCAGCTCGGCCAGCGGAAAGACAGCGCTAAGAGACCAAATGCTCGAAAGAATCAACAGCTTTTTGGCCAACGGCAGGGTAACCAACATCTATTTCAAAGAGTTTGTGGTCCAGTAAAACCCTATGTCCGATCAGATACTATCTCAAGAAGAAATCGATGCGCTGCTGTCGGCAATGGACAGCGGTGACGTCGACCTTGAGGAAGATGCCAAGTCGGGAACTGAATATTCCGCCTACGATCTTACTTCCCAGAATATCATGTTGCGGGATCAGTTTTATGCGTTGGAAGAAGTTTATGACAAGTTTGCCGGCTTGTTGAATACAACGCTTTCAAGCTCGCTGCAGCGAGCCATCGAGGTGGAATTCGTCTCTACGGAAATGGTGAAATACAATGAATGCATCGGATCTTTTTCCAATCCGACGAGTTTCACGATTTTTACAATGGAGCCTCTGATCGGTTCGGCGATGCTGGCCATCGAACCCGCTTTGGTTTATTCCCTGATAGATTGCATGTTCGGCGGAGACGGCAAACCCACCCAGCGCGTGCGCGAATTTACCCTCATCGAACAGCGCATGATGCGGAAATTTGCCCTGGAAGTCCTGGCTGTTCTTCAAAAAGCCTGGGAAATAATAGACGTCATCCAGATCAAACTGAAGAAAGCTGAAATCAAGCCGGAATTTGTCCATCTGGCCCAACCCAACGATTTGATGGTGGTTATTGTCTTTTCCGTCAAAGGGGAAAAGTTCTCCGGCAATCTTCATATATGCATCCCCTATATGATGCTGGAGCCCATCAAGGACAAGCTTTCATCAAAATTTCTACGCGGCAAGGATCAGGAGCATACCTGGTGCGACCAGCTTGAAATATTGCTCCAGGACATCCCCCTGACCCTCATTGCGGAGCTGGGAGCATCCACCCTCAGTGTGAGGAATTTATTGAACCTTCAAGCAGACGATGTTCTGCAACTCAACACGGGTCCGGAAGACCTGGTGGCACTTGCGGCCGCAAATATTCCGAAATTTCTCGGATTTCCGGGAATCATCAAAGGCAACCGCGCTGTTGAAATTGCAGCGTTGCTGCATAAAAACGGAGGCGAAAACTGATTATGGCATCAACCGCCGGAAACGATCAGCACCTGGATTCCGGTGCTCCTGCACCCGGCAAGAATTCCACGACTGCGGATCTCTCCGTCAATATGGAATTCCTGCTGGACATCTCCTTGGATATCTCGGTGGAATTGGGACGCACCAAGATGCTGATCAATGACATGTTGAAGCTTGGGCAGGGTTCCGTAATCGAGTTGACAAAGCAGGCCGGTGAAAGCCTGGAGATTCTGGCAAACCAGAAACCGATTGCCAGAGGAGAAGTGGTCGTGGTCAACGAGAAATACGGCGTTCGTCTCACTGAGGTCATCAGCCCCATGGAACGAATCGAGAAGTTGCGATGAATGCGGCACCGAATATGCTATCGACCGCTTTGCAGATGCTGACGGCCCTGGGTTTCGTGCTGGGCGGACTGGTCGTGCTCTATTATATCATGAAGCGATTCATCAGAAGAGACGGCGGCCCCAACCGGCAGCTGGTCAAGGTCATTGCCAACCAATATATCGGGGTCAAAAAAAATATCGCTCTGGTTGAAATTCCCGGATCGATTCTGGTTCTGGGGGTATCCAGCGACAATATCTCCCTGCTTAGCAAAATCGAGGATCGGGCTGTGGTGGATGGCATTCGCCAGGGGATATCCCGCAACGAGCCATCTTTTTCAGATCACCTGCAGCGGTTGACTGCCAAATTCAGACAGGCCCAAAATCCGAATGACCATTGATTATACAGCATATTGGAACCGTTTTACCGGTTGTCGAATGCCCACCGGCTGTTGCGACGAAGCCCTTGTCCGGTCTGCGGGTAATGACGAAAGACGCCGGACCGATTTCGGAGCACGCCGCTTTGCGGCAATTTCATCGATATCCCGATGGCTGGTGGTAGCGGCAGCGGTTTGGCTGGCGTGCATGGCTCCCACCAGTGGATGGGGCGCCGATACCGGCATCACGACCCCGTTTTTCAGCATCGGTCTGGAAGACTCAGGACAGTCGATGGCGCCGACGCTCACGCTGCAAATATTTCTGTTGATGACGGTGCTGTCGCTGGCACCGGCAATCCTGATTATGGTCACGTCTTTTACCCGGATTGTCATCGTTTTGTCCCTGCTGCGCAGAGCCTTGGGCACCATGCAGATGCCGCCGAACCAGGTGATGATCGGGCTGTCTCTTTTTCTGACATTTTTTATCATGTCACCCGTGTGGAATCAAATCAATCAAAACGCGCTGCAGCCCTACCTCGACAAAAAGATCAGCAACCAACAGGCGCTGCAAAATGCCGTGGTGCCGTTAAGGGGCTTCATGTTCAAACAAACCCGGCAAAAGGATCTGGGATTGTTTGTCGACATCGCCAAATTGAAACGGCCCAAAAATGTGGACGACATTCCCACATCGATACTGATTCCGTCTTTCATTATCAGCGAAGTGAAAACGGCGTTTCAGATCGGTCTGTTGCTTTATGTCCCTTTCCTGATCATCGACATGGTAGTGGCCAGTGTTCTGCTTTCCATGGGGATGATGATGCTGCCGCCCGTGATGGTTTCACTGCCGTTCAAACTGATGCTGTTCGTACTGTCAGACGGGTGGTATTTGCTGGTGGGATCCCTGGTAAAGGGGTTTGGGTAAATAAGAGTAACGAGTTACAAGTGACGAGTTACAAGTTGCGGGTTACCGATTGCTGGTCACTCGTTACTTGTCACTTGTTACTTGATAGAAGCAGGGTAACCTAGTTGCAGAGTCGCAGGAAACGATCCTTGCGATCAAAACGAAAATAGAAAAAATATGACACCTGAATTTATTACCGGATTTTTCTTCGACGCCATTAAAACAGCGATCTTTTTGTCCGCACCGATGTTGCTGGCCGGTCTGGCCGTCGGGCTGTTGGTGAGTCTGTTTCAGGCAGCCACGTCGATTAATGAGATGACTCTGACATTTATTCCTAAAATGCTGGCCGTCGCTCTGGCCCTGATTTTTTTCTTTCCATGGATGATGCAGACCATGGTTGGTTTCACCGAGAATTTGTTTGAAAACCTGATATTTTACGTTCACTGATCGGTATGGTTAACCTGAATATCTCATTGGAGCAGCTTCAGCTGTTTTTTCTGGTATTCCTCAGAATAGGGGCGATCATTATCAGTATCCCGATTTTCGACAGCTACAGCATCCCGATTATTTTCAAAACGGCGCTGGCGTTTGCGACCGGTCTGATTCTGTTCCCTTTGCTGAAACTCGAAGCGCTGCCGATATCCGACAACTTGTTCTCGCTGGGAATCAGTGTGGCGGGTGAAATCTTTCTCGGTCTGGCGATCGGATATTCCGTGAAGTTGATTTTTGCCGGGATCCAGCTTGCCGGTCAGCTGGCGGGTTATCAGATGGGGCTCGCAATCGCCAATGTCATGGACCCGGCAACCAATGAGCAGGTGCCGCTGCTGGCCCAGTTCAACAATCTTATCGGCTTGCTGATATTTCTTTCCATCAATGCCCACTACTGGTTCATAAAGGCTTTGACGGAAAGTTACCGTCTGGTCCCGCCATTGACTGTGAATTTCGGCGAGACGCTGTTTGAGCAAATGATCAAGCTTTCCGGGAATATGTTCGTTATTGCAATTCAGGTGGGAGCTCCGGTGATAGCAGCCATGCTGATTACCAGCGTGGCCCTTGGGCTGGTCGCCAGGACGGTGCCTCAAATCAATGTGTTTATTGTGGCCATGCCGCTGAAAATCGGAGTGGGCCTTCTTTTTCTCGGGTTCGCATTACCATATTTTTCAGAATTCCTGAAATCAATTTTCAGCAATCTGGGTCAGAATCTCATCAGCATGTTAAAGGCGATGTCAGGTTTATAATCTACAGAGGGTTTCATTATGCCTGGCGGCAACACGGGGCAGGAAAAAACAGAAAAGGCTACCGGCAAGAAAAGGCAGGAAGCCAGAAAGAATGGGCAGGTTGCCCTAAGCAGGGAAGTGTCCTCCGTGATGGTTCTGGGAGCTTCCCTGGGATTTTTCTATTTTGCCGGTTCGTGGGTGTTTGCCAACCTTTCGGAATTTATTTCCGGTGTTTATCAAAATATCGATTCCCTGCGTATTGCAAGCGTCGAGGACGCCAGTGCTTTTTCAATGGAAATTCTCAGCAAATTGCTGCTGACGCTATTGCCGATCCTGCTGCCGATTGCAATTGCAGGCTTCATCGCCAATGTTTTTCAAATTGGATTTCAAATTAATTCCGAGGCGCTGGCGCCCAAATTGACCAAGCTCAATCCGATCTCGGGAATTAAAAGGCTGGCATCGCTTCGATCGCTGGTGGAACTCTCCAAATCGATCGCGAAAATAATCTTTATCGGCAGCATTGCCTATGTACTAGTAAAAGGCGAAATGGAACAATTTCCCGCCCTCATCCAGCAGGAGGTGGGACAGATTCTGGTCTTCATCGCCCGGGTCTCTTTGAAAATCTGTTTTTTTGTCTGTCTGGCCATGCTCGCCCTGGCAGCTTTGGACTACCTTTATCAACGCTGGCAGTTCGAAGAGGACCTGAAAATGACCAAACAAGAAGTCAAAGACGAGTTACGGCAGACCCAGGGGGATCCCAAAATCAAAGCCAGGATCCGCGGCATGCAAATGGAAATGGCCCGGCGCCGGATGATGGAGGCTGTCCCCGAAGCCGACGTGATTATAACCAACCCGACGCATCTGGCCATTGCCTTGAAGTTCGATGCCCGGAAGATGATCGCCCCCCGGGTGTTGGCCAAAGGCGCCGGCTATGTTGCCCAGCGAATCAGGGAAATCGCGGAGGAAAACCGGATTCCCATTGTTGAAGAAAAAATGCTGGCCCGGGCACTGTATAAAATGGTTGAGATCGGCGACGACATACCGGCAGAACTCTACCGGGCGGTCGCCGAGGTGCTGGCATATGTGTATCGGCTCAAGGGTATGCACGGGCGGGCATGATAAAATTTTGGGTTGAATCGGCGCCTGCAATCCGCAATTTCCGGTTTATCCGGGTTCCAATGGTGACGCAAACAAGATGGCAATAGCACAACAAGTTGAAAATATTGGATTGATTCCGGGAGTTTCGAAGAACAGCGATATGGTCACGGCCGTGGCTGTCGTGGCCATTTTGATCTTTATGATCCTGCCGTTGCCTCCCCTGGTGCTGGATTTGCTGATATGCTTTAACATCGGCTTTGCGCTGGTTATCCTTCTGGCTTCGATGTATACCGCAAGCCCCTTGGAGCTTTCTTCCTTTCCCTCGATTTTGCTTCTGATTACCTTATTTCGACTATCGTTGAATGTGGCCTCCACCCGCATGATTCTGATTCACGGAGGTGAGGGCACCCTGGCCGCCGGTAAAGTCATCAACGCATTCGGCAACTTTGTCGTGGGTGGTAACTATCTGGTGGGAATTATTGTTTTTGTCATCCTGGTGTTAATCAATTTCATGGTGATTACCAAAGGGGCGGGCAGAATCGCGGAGGTCGCCGCCAGATTTACGCTGGATGCCATGCCCGGGAAGCAGATGAGCATCGATGCCGATCTGAACGCCGGCCTGATCAATGAACAGGAAGCCCGGGAGCGCCGGGAAGTGATTTCGCATGAGGCCGAGTACTACGGTGCCATGGATGGCGCCAATAAGTTTGTCCGCGGCGATGCCATTGCCGGCATCATCATTACACTGGCCAACATTATCGGCGGGTTGGCCATCGGTGTCTTTCAGAATAAAATGTCTTTCGGCAATGCGGCTCAAACCTATTCCCTGCTGACCATCGGCGACGGTTTGGTGAGCCAGATTCCAGCGTTGGTCATTTCGACCTCGGCGGGCATCATTGTCAGCCGGGCGGGTTCGGGATCAAACCTGGGGACCGAAATTACCTCGCAAATTCTGTACCAGCCCCGTGCGCTGGGCATTACGTCTTTCGTTCTGTTTGGATTCGGCATCATTCCGGGGCTTCCCCTGATTCCGTTCTGGGTTCTGTCGGCCCTGATCGGGGCACTGACCTTGCTTGTTTTTCGGGCAACCCGGGAACGCGAAAACGCCGAACAACAACAGGAGGAAACGGAGGAAAAGGCGGTCCCCAAAGAGCATCTGGATTCTTTGCCGCTTCCCGACACCCTGGCCATCGAAGTCGGCTACGGCCTCATTCCGTTGGTGGATGCCGAGCAGGACGGCGAACTGCTGGAGCGCATTAAATCCATCAGACGGCAGGTTGCCCATGAAATGGGCATCCTCGTACCACCGGTTCATATTCAGGACAACATGCGGTTGAAGCCCGGAGAATATTCAATTCTGCTAAAAGGCAACGAAATTGCCCGGGGAGAACTGATGACGAGCTATTATCTGGCAATGAATCCGGGAACGGTTCAGGATAAGGTCGACGGTATTCCAACCAAGGAACCGACCTATGGCTTGCCGGCCTTTTGGATCAAAGAAATTGCCCGGGAGAGTGCGCTGGCCAAAGGATATACGGTCGTCGATCTGGCGACCGTCATGACCACTCATCTGTCTGAGATTGTCAAACGCCATAGCCCCGAGTTTATCGGCCGGCAGGAAGTCCAGAAGTTATTGGACAACCTTAAGGAATCACATCCCAAGGTCGTGGAAGAACTGGTGCCCAACCTTCTGCCCCTCGGAGGCGTTGTCAAGGTCTTGCAAAATCTCTTGAGAGAACAGGTTCCCATTCGTGATTTATTGACCATCCTGGAGATTCTGGCCGATTGGGCGCCGGCAACCAAGGATCTGGATTTGCTCACGGAATACGTCCGCCACGGTCTGGCCAGAACCATATCCAAGTTGCATCAGACCCCTGACGGATTTATACCGGTTCTCACCCTGGGGCAAAGCGTCGAATCGGCTATTGCCGCTGCGATTCAGCAAACGGACCGGGGCAGCCTTTTTGTCCTCGATCCAAACATCGCTCAAAAAATGATTAAAAACCTGTCGAAAATTCTGAAAAAGAGCTCATCCCTGAATTACCAGCCGGTCATTGTCTGTTCCGCCCAAATCCGGTCGCATTTCAAGCGTCTCGTAGACCAGTTCATACCGAATATTTCCGTTCTCTCCTACGATGAAGTATTGAACACCGTCGAAATCCAATCATTAGGCGCACTGGAGTTATCCGATGCAAATTAAACGATTTGAAGCCAAAAACATGACGACCGCCCTGCGGATGATCAAAGATGAACTCGGTCCTGATGCCGTTATCTTATCGGCAAGAAGCTTGAGAAAAGGCAAGGGGCTTTTAGGATCGCTTAAACATGCCGGGGTCGAGGTTTCGGCTGCGATAGACTACCAGGTTTCTCCGGGGGAAAGAAAAAATTATCCGATGGGCCATGAAACCTATTCCGACCGGAGAAACCACCACAGCGAAAATGCCCAGCGATTTGAAGACCTTCAAACCTATGCGCCGACGGGTTATTCGGCGCAAGGACGTCCCTACCGGCGACGGGTTGATTCCGTTCCGGATTTTGAATCCGGGGAAAAAAACAAGTCAATGTCCGCGCTGTACCAACAGATACTGGCCCAGGAGGTGGACCGGAGTATTGCTTCCGAACTGATCGAAGAACTGAAGCATAGTCCCCGTCGGCTGGATCTCACGGAAACAGGCGTGCTCAAATCGCTTCTGGCATCTGTGATGGCGGAAATGGGGCTGGCAACGGATCCCGATGGGTTTAAAGTAGAGAATCAAAAAATTGCCACATTTGTCGGGCCTACCGGAGTCGGCAAGACCACAACCATCGCCAAACTTGCGGCTGACCAGGTGAGTCGGCACCATAAACAGGTTGCCCTGATTACCGTTGACAACTACAGCATCGCAGCGGCCGAGCAGCTGAAAACCTATGCCGCAATACTTGAAATCCCATTGGAAACCGCCGTCAATACCGCCGAGCTGAAAGCGGCGATTAGAAAATTTAGAGACAAGGATCTTATCTTGATAGATACGCCCGGCCTCAATCCCAAAAGCCGGGAATCGATCGGGGAGTTGGCCGCGCTTTTAAGCGTCATACCCAAGCTGCAAACCCATCTGGTTTTGAGCGCTTCCACCAAGGAAAAGGATCTCAGCACGGCCGCTAAAGCCTTTAACAAATTGGGCATCCATCGATTGCTGTTCACCAAAGTCGATGAAAGCACCACATTCGGAAACATCCTGAATGTGCTGATAAAATCCGAAATTCCGCTTTCCTTTTTCTGCAGGGGGCGGAAGGTCCCCGATGATATTGAACCCGGGTCGCTCGAAACGCTGATCGAGCTGCTTTTAGAGGGGCCAGGCACCAGCCCGGCGTCGGCGCTCCACCCGGATTTTGACAGCCGCTCAAACGATCGGACATACTTTCTGGCTAACAAGAATTCCGATGTCTACCACCGTTTTGACTGCAAGTGGTCAAAGAAAATCAAATTTGAAAATATTGTCAAATTTTCGAGTTCTCAAATGGCTGAAGCAAAGAATTTCTTACCATGCAGCAGCTGTAAACCGGACCGATTACAGGACGATAACCACCCGGAAACCGGAACCAACAAACTAAAACAGTCAGGTTATCGATACAAGCTTCAATCATGAGGAGAGAATCCCGCAATGAGCATACATATCCCTTCCAACAGGGTGATCAGCTTAAGCCGTAAACGTGAGCAAAGAGACGAATCGTCCCTGAAAAACAGCCGAAAAGACCGTAAGTCGAAAGCACGGGTGATTGCCATAACCAGCGGAAAGGGCGGGGTCGGCAAAACCAGTATAGTCGGCAATCTGGGCTTTGCGTTTGCCAAATCAGGGAAGAAGGTCCTGATCCTGGATGCCGACCTTGGCCTGGGAAACCTGGATGTTCTACTGGGTCTGGCGCCCAAGTTCAATCTGTCCCATGTAATCATGGGGGAGAAATCGATAGAAGATATTCTCATCGAGGGTCCCGGCAATATGAAAATATTGCCGGCTTCATCGGGAATTCAAGAATTGACGAATTTAAGCAAGGATCAAAAAATCAGAGTCCTCAAGCAACTGGATTTATTGATCGACAACATGGATATTCTGTTCATCGATACGGCGGCCGGCATCTCCACCAACGTGATGGATTTCAACGCCACGGCCCAGGAAGTCGTGGTGGTGGTTTCTCCCGACCCCACATCGATCACCGATGCTTACGCCCTGATGAAGGTGCTCTCGCTGAAATACTCGGGGAAGACCTGTAAGCTGATTGTCAATATGGTGAAAAATTCGCAGGAAGGACGAGAAGTCTTCAGACAATTGAACCTGGTGATCAGCAGATTCCTGGATATCACCCTTGCGTATCTCGGGTGCATTCTATTTGACGGTAATTTTGCCAAGGGAGTGAAAAATCAGAAAATCGTGAGCGAATTGTTTCCCGACACACTGGCCAGCAAATGTTTCAAGGATATCTCCAGAAAAATTTCAACCATGCCGTCGGACAATCTTCCGGCAGGCGGCAGCAATTTATTCTGGGAACATTTAATTTAACTCGTGCCCATCCATCAAAGGGTCTTTTACCATGATGGGCACCGGATGGTGTTTCCAATCCAGAAATGAGAATTTTTGCCCAAGTTCAAGAAAATCAAGTCCTTGCGCGGAGGCGTAGTTTACTAGGCCGCACAAGCAAGGGCGCAGATTGACGCCGAAATTGGGCCAAAAGGCCATTTGTGGATGGAAACTAACTATATATCGCCCATGGTTCTGTTCTATAATTTGCTATTCAATAATTGGAGAATAATAGTCTTATGGCACCGGCACAGACCGCTGTAAAGAATTACACGAAAAAGGACCCCTCATACCGGGAGCGCTTGATTACCGAATACCTTCCCTATGTAAAACGAATCGTCCATCGAATCGCGGTCCACCTCCCGTCGACGATCGATATCGATGATTTAATGAATGTCGGCGTTATCGGGTTGATTCAAGCCGTCGATCGCTACGACCCGGAACGGGACAACAAATTTATGACCTATGCGGTTTTTCGAATCAGAGGTGCCGTTTTGAGTGAGCTGAGATCCAGGGATTTTCTTTCGCGTGCCAATCGGCGAAAGATACGGGACCTTGAAAATGTTCATCTCCAACTGGAGCAGAAATTGGGCCGGGAAGTTGACAACTTCGAAATTGCCCAGGAAATGGGAGTCGACATCGATCAGGTCCATCGTACGAAACAGATGTCCGGGATCTCGTTCATCAGTTTTGAAGAACTCGGTTTTTCATCCAGAGATGAAAAAGAAAAGCTCATAAATTATCTCGTCGACAGCGATGAGGACGCCTTGACAATGACGCGCATGAAGGAATTGAAGGCTGCTGTCGCCCGGGCCATCGAGCAGCTTCCGGAAAAAGAACGCTTGGTGATCTCGCTTTATTATCTGGAGGAGCTGACCATGAAGGAAGCCGGCAAGGCCCTGGATGTTACCGAGTCAAGAGTTTCGCAAATCCACTCGCAGGCAATTATGCACCTGCGAGCCAAGCTGAAAAAAGAAAAATTGATTGAATCCTGATTCGGCTGAGCCGGAATCAAAAAAGAAGGAATGATCATGGTACTGGAAAGCTCCCGACTGTGGGATACCGCCGGTGATTGCGCCCAAATTCTCCTCTGTTTGGTTATTCTGGTTTTTTTCATCAAAAACCGGTTAAATCAGAAACGATCTGCATCCGGGCGAACCGCAAACGTGAAGACGGCAAGCTTCAGCGAACACGTGCATGCGCAAGGCATTCAACAACACATCGAACAGTCCTTCGCGAATATGACCGCCAACCTGGCGGCTGAACGGGAAAATTTAATGTCGGTTCTGGGTCTCAACCGGGAAAGTCTCGAAAAAGACAGCATTTTTCGAATGCAAACCTTCAAGCAGATGGCTGCCAAGCCTTTGGCTCGCCAGTCATCGGTTGAAGGCGCCTCCGATGAGACCCCGCGGGATAAAATCCGCAAATATTCTGCCAGAGGATTGAGTGCCAGAAAAATATCAGATGAATTGAAAGTGCCTCTGAGTGAAGTAGAACTTATTCTAAGCCTTCAGGCAAAATGATATCGGGCAAAATTTTCCGGCCCCATCCGCCGCCTCCGGCAAAAATGTCCGTGCCCAAAGCCGCGATTTAAAAGAAACAGGGTTCAACCTGGCGGGTGGCCGCGGCGGATCTTGAGATATTAGTTGGTTTCCATCCACAAATGGCCTTTTTACCCAATTTCTGCGTCAATCTGCGCGTTTGCTTGTGCGGCGTAAAAAACTACGCCTCCGCGCAAGCGCTTGATTTCCTTGACCTTGGGCAAAAATTCTCATTTCTGGATTGGAAACACCACCAGGTGCCCATCATTGTAAAAACCCTTTATGGATGGGCACTAGTTAGTGGTATGTCTTTTGCATTAATTCCTGCTGTCAAGCCGGGTTCGGTTCGAAGCTTCATTTCATCGAGAAAATATTCGTTTCTGCAAATTATAGAGGATAGTAAATGAGCGGAGAAATCTACATGGCCGCCGCCGGTGCGCTGGCCTATGAAAAACGACTTCAAATTATTTCAAACAATCTCGCCAATACCAATACCGTTGGTTTCAAACAGGATTCCGGCAATTTTCGCTTGTTGGATCCGGCCGAGTTGGCGGGCCAATTGCCCGGTGTCAGCGCCGAAGAGCCGCTTTCCCAAGACGATTTGTTCTGGAGCCAGTTTCAGGTATATACGGATTATAGCGGCGGCGGCCTTAAAAGTACCGGTAATGATTTTGACCTGGCGCTGGTCGGCGACGGGTTTTTTTGTGTTCAATCACCTGACGGTCTCCGTTATACGCGCCAGGGAGATTTTACCCTCGATTCCCAAGGCGTTCTCGTAACTCGCAACGGTTGGCCGGTCATGGGCGAAAGCGGGGCAATAACGGTGGACACCAGCTCCAATCCCCAGGTAACCAAGCGATTCTCGGTCGACGAGGAAGGCTATGTGTCGGTCGACGGCGGCCAGGTGGACCGGCTGAGAATCGTCGGTTTTCCGCAACCGTACGACTTGAAAAAAGTGGGTGACACGCTGTTCGAATCCATGGCTCCGCCGGGAGCGGAACGGCCGGCTGAAGGTGTCCGGGTCAGCCAGGGATCCATCGAAATGTCAAACGTTGACGCCGTCAAAATGATGACGGAGATGATAGAAGTACTTCGCGGCTATGAATCCTATCAAAAAGTTATTCGATCCGTGGACGAGGTCAATTCCCGGGCTATAAATGAAATCGGGAAAATAGCCTGAAAAACGCATATCGAATCACCATAACCAAGGACAAAGAACATCCAAACCATTGACCGGAATCCAAGTATGCAGACCGCCGACTTTTTACTCCTAACTGAGATTTTAAGCTCCGCATATGTTATTCCGGGTCAGGAGGGCAAATGATACGCAGCTTATGGACTGCAGCAACGGGAATGCAGGCCCAGGCCTTGAACCTTGACGTGATTTCCAACAATCTGGCGAATGTGAATACCTCCGGGTTCAAGAAGAGCCGCGCCGAATTTCAGGATCTGCTCTACGAAACCATTCGGCCCGCGGGCACTGCCTCCAGTCAGGATACCCAGGTACCCGCCGGCATTCAACTGGGACATGGCACCCGGACCTCATCTGTTTTAAAATTATTCAGCCAGGGGAATATGGAGAACACGAAAAATGAACTCGACCTGGCGATTGAAGGTGACGGATTTTTCCAGATAACCGTTCCCAACGGTGAGATCGCTTACACCCGGGACGGCGCTTTCAAACTTGACAGCCAAAGCCGAATCGTCAACTCGGATGGTTTTGTTCTGGAACCGGAAATCGCCATTCCCTCGGATGCCATGTCAATTTCAGTCGGCATCGATGGGACGGTTTCCGTGCTCCAAGCCGGTGAAAACGTTCCGAGCGTGATCGGCAACATTGAACTGGCCCGCTTCGTCAATCCGTCAGGATTAATCAGCATGGGTAAAAACCTGTTCAGCAAGTCGGATGCTTCCGGCGATGAGATAACGGGGATTGCCGGAGAAAATGGGTTGGGCACCCTGGCTCAGGGATTTCTGGAAATGTCCAATGTCAGCGTTGTGGACGAGATGGTGAACATGATCACGGCCCAGCGAGCTTATGAATCCAACAGTAAAGCCATTCAGACCGCCGATGATATGCTCAGTTTCGCCAACAACGTCAAACGGTAGATAATCAAATGAAGCATTTTAAGGATAAACCCACAGCCGATCCGAGGCTGCTCTGGATTTTTGCACTGGCCTTGCTTATTTTAGCCGGAATGGTGCCGGAAATCGCCGCGGCCGATCAAATTCGGATCACAATCGATTCGCAGGTCGGCACTGACGGGGAAGACATCCTGCTGGGCAAAATCGCCGATATCGATGGACAGGATTCCCTGCAGGTCGAGAAGCTGAAGAATATCCTGCTTTCGCGGGCACCGCTGCCGGGTGAAACGCGTGTGCTCGAAAAAAGCATCGTCACGCTCCGGTTGAAGCAGAATGGATTCGACCCGTCACAGCTTGTGTTGCAGATACCGGCTGAATTTGTGGTTGCCCGTAACTATATCGACGTCGATCCGGAGAAAATCAAGGCACTGGTTTCCGATTTCATTATGAATCAGTTCGCCAGGGCCGCTTTGGAGGCCGAGATCAAGGAAATTCAGGTGACCGACGGTTTGCGGCTGCCCACCGGGGACATCAGTTTTAAAGTCATGGCGCCGTCCAACCGGGATTTGATCGGAAAAATTCCGTTGGCGATCCAATTCGATGTAGACGGCCGGTTTTACAAACGCATATGGGCGACCGCCACAGTGCAGGTGTTGGCCGACGTTGTGGTTACCCGCAAACCGCTTGGCAGGCACAAGCCGATCACCGAAGATGATATCGAGCTGCAACAAATGGACCTGGCTCAATTGCCCTCAGATGTGATCACCGATCCGGATGCCGTCCTCGGCAAGCGAACGAGAAGATCCATTGGGTCCCAGACGGTTTTACGTTCCAACCTAGTCGAATATCCGCCCCTGGTGAAGCGCGGCGACGTGGTGGTAATTATCGCCGAATCCAATGGGCTGAAGATCACCGCCCTGGGAATGGTCAAAAAAAAAGGAAGGTTCGGCGAAAACATTCCGGTCGTAAATTATGATTCCAAAAAAATTATCTATGCCCAGGTGCTGAATTCCGGCACGGTAAAGGTTGATTTCTGAAAACAGGAGCCGCTCAAGACATATGCAGACATCCGCTTGCTATTTAAAACCAGCCCTTTGGGCAGTCATTCTGATCGCCGGCCTGGCGGCCTGTACCGGCAGCCAAAGCGACATTCAACCCGTCATGGAAAAAATACAAGCCGAAGAAGAGGCAACCCCGCCTCCGCCGCCCGAATACAATTCCGACAACGAGGGTTCCCTCTGGCAGACGGAAAGTTCCCTGAACGGTATGTTCATCGACACCAAGGCCCGTAATATCGGAGACATCGTAACGGTTGAGATCAATGAATCCGCCAAAGCCTCGAACAAGGCCAACACCGAAACCGGCCGGACATCCAGCCTGGAGGCCGGCATTGAAAAATTGTTCGGCATCGAGGAATGGTGGCAGGACCAGATTCTGCCAAAAGTCAATAACGATATTCCGCGAATCGATCCGTTCGGGAATCCCTCGGTCAGCGGCAGCATGAAAAGCCAGTTTTCGGGTGACGGCGCCACGACCCGCAGCGGCACCCTGTCTGCTTTCATTACCTGCAGGGTCATCGAGGTCATGCGCAACGGCAATTTGAAAATCGTCGGCACGCGGGAGGTCATGGTCAACAACGAAAATCAACTGATCATTCTGTCAGGCGTCATTCGACCCCGTGACATCTCGGATGAAAACGTCATCAAGTCCACGTTTATTTCCGAGGCCAAAATCGCCTATAGTGGATCCGGCATTGTCAACGATCGTCAACGCCCGGGCTGGCTGGCCAATTTGTTGAATACCGCCTGGCCGTTCTAATATTATTGACCCGATAGGGAAGTGGGAGAAAAGCCCTCGCCGCTCGGCGAAGACTTGGTTTTGACAATCGAGGATTCAAGGAATCCAGGGGTCAAGGGTTCAAGGAAAGCTGCTAATGGTCTTTTCACTTGAATCCTGGAATCCTTGAACCCGCGAACCCTGAAATTTTGGTGCTAGCCGTAGGCGGTTGAATTTTATATAGCTTCTAATTTGTTACCGGGAATTCATCGAAATGGTTGTTTTAAAAAATCGTTACCGACGAAAAATTGCACTGCCGGTATCACTGCCGGTATGTATCGCGGCGCTCACGGCTGCCTTGTGCTTCAGTGCGAATGCCTTCGGAGTACGAATCAAGGATATTGCGGATATCAAGGGTGTCCGCTCGAACCAGTTGGTCGGCTACGGGCTCATCGTCGGGCTGGACGGGACCGGGGACAGCAAAAGCGCCATATTTACCATCCAGTCCATGGCCAGTATGCTGGAAAAAATGGGCGTTACCGTCAAAGCCAGGGACATCCAGGTGGATAACGTCGCCGCCGTCATGGTGACCGCCGATCTGCCGCCATTTGCACGCACCGGGAACAAAATCGATGTTCTGGTCAGCTCCATCGGCGATGCCAGCAATCTCCAGGGCGGTACCCTGTTGTTTACCCCTTTGAGAGGCGCCGACCGCCAGGTCTACGCCGTCGCTCAGGGGCCGGTCAGCACCGGCGGATTTTCCGTCACCGGTGACTCCGGCTCGGGCGTGCAGAAAAATTTTCCCACCGTGGCAAGGGTGGTTAACGGCGCTTTGATCGAAAAGGAGATACCCTCCAAATTCAACCAGAAGGAAGCCCTGACGCTATCCTTGCATAGCCCCGATTTCACCACCTCATCGCGGGTCGCTCAGGCCATCAACATTGCCTTTTACGAAGAAATCGCGCAAACCCGTGACGCCGGTACGATCGAAGTCCAGGTGCCTCAAAAATACCGGGGCAAGGTGGTGGCGCTGGTAACGATGATCGAAGCCCTGGGTGTCACCCCGGACGCCGTATCCAAAATAATTATCAACGAACGCACCGGGACGGTCATCATGGGTGAAAATGTCAGAATTTCCAAGGTGGCGGTTGCCCACGGGAATTTGAGCATCGAGATCACGGAAACCCCCCAGGTTTCACAAGCGCTGCCGTTTTCAAATAGAGGACAGACCGTCGTGACCCCGGACTCCGGAGTTCAGGTGCAGGAGGGAAACAATCCTCTCGCGGTGGTGGATGCCGGTGTAAGCATCGGATCGGTGGTCAAAGCCTTGAACGCCCTGGGGGCTTCCCCGCGGGATCTGATTGCCATTTTGCAGGCCCTGAAAGCCGCCGGGGCCCTGCAAGCCGAACTGGAGATTATATAAATGTCTGACAACTTATTGCCGTCCCTGCCCGCATCGGTCCATCTGTCCACCGACTACCGGACTTCCAGAATCGCCGCCGGCCTGCAGTCCGCAAAGCATGCCCGGGGAGATGAAGACGAATCCCGGCTGCGCGCCGCATGTACGGAGATGGAGTCGCTGTTTCTGACGCAATTGCTCAAGGAAATGCGGGCCACGGTTGAAAAATCGGGCTTCATCAGCGGCGGGCGGGCGGAAGAAATTTTCACCTCCATGTTGGATGTGGAAATTTCCAGAAAGATGTCCGCGGCCGGGGGTATCGGCTTGTCCGCCATACTGCTTCAACAATTGGGGGGCAAAGCGGAAAAGTGAAACCCGTTTGAGATTTTTAACTTTTGATATTAACCCTAAAGTTCCCGATTCCCTGAACCGATAATCAGGTACGGAATCGAATGGGTGCCGGAAATGACCGTCATGAAAATCGAATTAACGATCGATCACCTGATGCGCATTCTCGAAAAAGAACGCGCGCTATACCAGACCATGCTGACAGTGATTGAGGAAGAGGGCCAGGCCGCCGTTGAATCGAAATTGGATTCATTCATTGACGCAGGCAGGGCGAAAGAGAATATTCTGGATAAAATTCAACCCATAGAAAGCGAGCGGCGGGAGGTTGTGGCCCGGGTGGCGAAAACGCTGGGTTGTTCCGAACGGGAGGTCACCCTCGCCAGGATATCCCGACATCTGGATGAACCGCTGGCCGGCCGGCTCAATCGGGCCGGCAGCGATCTGTCGACGGTACTGAATACCGTAAACACGGCCAACCAGAAGAACAAGCGCTTGTTTGAACACTCGCTGGAACTGTTGAGAGGATCCATCAGCTATTTAAGCGATTTGACATGCTCTCAAACGGTTTACTTTCGGACGGGATATATCCAGAAAGCCTACCAGGCCGGCCGATGCGTGAATGGTGAAATATAAGGGATAACAAAAGGATTCAAGGAACAATAAATGAATGAAAATCAACAAGTAGTTATCAAGGGGCTGAAAGATATCGCCGATGACATTGATGATGCCGGTTTAAATGATTCCGAAGCCTGGCAGAAAATCGGCCGGAAATTTTCCAATACGACGAAATCCATGTCGGCAGCAAAGTCTGAGTTGAAATCCATGCTCCAGCTGGTTTCGCAGGGCATTGAAATTATGGGGAGTCAAGCTGCTGAAGATCCTTTGTCCCTGGTGGATGCCATCTGGCAGGGCCTGGCGGCCGCCGAACAAAACCTGTCTGAAAGTCCGGAGAGCGAAAAACTGGTTTCCGAGGTTATCACCAAACTTGACAGCCTGATGCATCCGGGTGCCCAGAATGCCGGGGAACCGTCATCTGATGCGGGCAGCGGATCCAGCCAACCGCCGATTGAAACACTCGATGATGCCGCCTCCTTTTTCATTCAACTCGAATCCGGCGACCATGCCGGGTTGCTCGATTTGCGCGAAGCGCTGATGCGGCTGCCAATGAACGGGGAGGGCTCCGAGCGTCGCCGGGGCCTCATCTCCCAGCTGGTCGAGAATCTGGACCGCCTTCTGGAAGGCGACGCAGACGATGCGGATGCAGCCAAAATTTTCAGCGAAATTGGAACGTTTTTTGAAAATGCCATGGATCCGATCGAAACCACGCACCGCGATTCCGCTCAGAGCGAACCGCCCCAAGCGCCGGCAGACGTCAAGCCGGCCTCCGACGGCGACGGATTCAACTATATGCCCAAGGAAGTCGATGCGGAGCTCATCGGAGAATTTATCGCGGAAGGCAGCGATCTGATCGGAAAAGCCGAAGAAGCCCTTCTCAATCTGGAAACCGATCCGGATGATGTGGATTCCGTCGGAACTGTTTTCCGGGCCTTTCATACCGTCAAAGGTACCGCCGCCTTTCTTGAACTGAGCTTGATTTCCGAACTGGGCCACCATGCGGAATCATTGCTGAGCCGGGTGCGCGACGGGGAAATTCGTTACAGCGGCGGCTATGCGGATTTGTCCTTGCGGGCGCTTGATATGATCAAGGAGCTTATCGAGGGAGTCCAGATCGCCTTAACCGGGGATCCGTTGCTAAAACCCAAGGGCTACGACCCGCTGGTCGAGGTGCTGGCAAATCCCGAAGCGGCGGGTATTTCAGAAGCCGGCGACGGCGTTCAGGCGCCGCGCATCGGAGACATGCTCGTGGCCCAGGAAAAGCTGGACCGCCAACAGTTGGAAGATGCCGCCGCCGCGCATCCTACGGATAAACTCGGCGTGGCGGTGGTCAAATCCAAGGCCGCCACCGTCGAGGATGTGGGGCAGGCACTGCGTGTCCAGAAACGCATGAAAACCACGCCGGTGGTCGACTCCTCGGTTAGGGTCAGTACCCAGCGCATGGATCGTCTGATCGATATGGTGGGTGAACTGGTCATTGCCCACTCAATGGTGGCCCAGGACGGCCTGGTCAGCAACAGTGACAATTATGATCTTGCCAAAAAAGTGGCCCACACTACTAAAATCATCCGGGAATTGCAGGATGTCAGTATGTCCATGCGGATGGTGCCCCTCAAGGCCACGTTCAGCAAAATGGCCCGGCTGGTCAGGGACGTTTCCCGCAAAGTCGGTAAAAACGTCAATTTGGCAACCGAGGGGGAAGACACTGAAATCGATCGCAACCTGGTGAACATTATTAACGATCCACTGGTGCATATGGTCCGTAATGCCGTGGATCATGGAATTGAAACGCCTGACGAACGAAATAAAATAGGCAAGCCTGAATATGGCTGCGTTCAGTTGCTGGCGTATCATTCGGCCGGCAGCGTGGTCGTCGAAGTCAGAGACGATGGCAAGGGACTCGACCGCGACGTTATTTTGGCAAAAGCCAGAGAAAAGGGATTGGTCCCGGGTGCTTCCGATGGCGGCGAGCGTTCCTTGAGCGATCGCGAAATCTACAATATGATTTTTGCTCCCGGATTTTCCACCGCCCAGGTCGTCACCGACGTATCGGGCCGGGGTGTCGGCATGGACGTCGTCAAAAAGAACATCGAGTCGCTGAGGGGGCAGGTAGAAATTAAATCCGAGTTGGGAGGCGGCAGCATTTTCAAAATGAGCCTTCCCCTGACGCTGGCGATCATCGATGGAATGGTGGTTCGGGTTGGGTCCGAAACCTATGTCATTCCGACCATATCCATCGTGCGATCGACGAAGCCAAAGTCAAAAGACCTTTCCACAGTCCTCAAGCAGGGCGAAATGCTGACGGTTAAAGACGGCCTCATCCCGCTGTTCCGCATCGCGCGACTGTACAAAATCAAGGATGCCAAGGAAAACCCGGAAGATACCATCATCGTCATCGTCGAAGACGAAGATCGACGGGCCGGCCTGGTTATCGACGAACTCGTCGGCCGTCAACAAGTTGTCATCAAATCACTGGGAGGCGGCATGACCGACATCCCCGGTATAACCGGCGGTGCCATTATGCCCGATGGGCGGGTCGGCTTGATAATTGATGTCGGTGGTTTGGTAAAACTTGCGAACGCGGGCAACAAGGGCAAAGGGCTGGAAGAAGGGGAAGACAGCAGCGATCAGACCTTGGCTGCATGACGGCGGAAATCCGGGTTATGTGCTCATTGCGGCCCGTCCATTGTTGTAAACGGGGTCTTATCCGGACCGGAGCGAAGGATCGAATAAAGGCGTGCCATGAATTTAATGACTGTGCAGCTCAATGAGAATCAATTTAACAGGATTTGTGAAATAGTTTACAAATCCTGCGGGATTCATTTGAAAAAGGGAAAGGAAGCGCTGGTCCGCGCCCGCATCATGAAGCGGCTGCGAGCGATTCAGGTTTCGAGTGTAAATGACTACCTGCATTTGATTGACAGCCCTGAGGGAAACCATGAACTGTCGCTGTTTATCGATGTAATGACCACCAATAAAACCAGTTTTTTCCGGGAAGCGGAGCACTTCAACTACTTGCGGGATCACATCCTGCCTGAATTCAAGAGCAGGAGACTGCGTTTCTGGAGTGCCGCCTGCTCATCAGGAGAGGAACCGTATTCCCTGGCCATGTGGCTGAAAGAACATATGCCGGATATCGACTCGAGGGATCTGCTCATACTTGCAACCGACATATCCAGGCGAATGTTAGATAGAGCCCGCCTGGCGATATATCCGAGAACGACCTTGAACACCCTGCCGGCACCTCAGTTTCATCAATATTTTATCAAAATGAACGGACCGCATACCGGAAGCTTTCAGGTGGTTCAGGAAGTCCGAAAGCTGGTTCGGCTGTCATGGCTGAACTTACTGGAATCATGGCCCATGAAAGGTCCGTTTGACGTGATCTTTTGCCGAAATGTAATGATATACTTTGACAGGAGCACTCAGCAAAAGCTGATCAACCGGTTCTGGGACCTGTTGGAACCGGGTGGCTATCTATTCGTCGGGCACTCGGAAGGTCTGTCGGCCATTAAACATCAATTTCGGTACATGCGACCGGCTACTTATCGCAAATAAACCTAGCTATTAATCTGGATTGAAACAGATGAAATATGTAGTTGCAGTTGGTGATATGAAAATAGGTCGGGACGACGACACGATCGTGACGCACGCGCTGGGAAGCTGCCTGGGTCTGATGGTCTATGATCCGGTGGCCAGGGTAGGCGGTTTGTTGCATGCCATGCTGCCGCTGTCGAAAATTAACCCCGAAAAAGCAGCAGCGAACCCTTTCATGTTCGTCGATACGGGAGTGCCGGCCTTGTTCAAGGCGTTGTATGGAATCGGCGGACAGAAAACCCGCATGGTCATCAAGGCGGCCGGCTGTGGAAATCCGTTGGGAAAAAACGAAATGTTCAAGATCGGCGAACGCAATTACACGGTGCTTAAAAAACTGCTTTGGAAAAATAACATCCTGTTGGAAGCCGAGGACATCGGCGGTACAGCCAGCCGTACGGTTCACTTTGATATGGCGGCCGGCCAGACGGTTATCAGCAGCGGCGGCAAAAAATCGGAATTATAAATTATCGCCGGCAAGGGGATAAGGAATAGGGAATGTCATTACAGGTCAAAAATATCATATCGCTGCTAAAATCGTTTCCAAGCATGCCGGGGGCGGCGGTAAAACTGCTGGTCCTGATGGATGATCCGGATGTGAACGTCTCGGAGATTGAAGCCATTCTGGGGCAGGATCCCGGACTCACGGCCAATATCCTGCGACTGGCCAACTCGGCCTATTTTGGTATGCCTTCAAAGGTCGGATCGATAAAGCAGGCGGTTCTTCTCCTGGGCCTCAAGCGCCTGGTGCAAATAGTGGTCGCTTCCTGTGTGAGCGCCATTATGGACAAACCGGTGATCGGCTACGATTTGCCCCCCGGTGAACTATGGCATCACTCCATCGGGGTATCGGTGGCGGCTGAGGGGCTGATAAAGGAGCTCAAGGTCGACGCCGGAGAAGAGATCTTTACCGCCGCGCTGCTTCACGATGTGGGCAAACTCGTGGTGGGTGAGTTTATCGATAAACACATCCAGGAGATGGAGGCCGCTCTTTCCCAGGGGGTATCATTTGAAAAGGCGGAAAACATGATTTTGGGAACGAATCACGCCGAAGTCGGCGCCCAGATACTCACCCAATGGTCGTTTCCGCCGTCCATCGTGAGCGCTGTGCGATGGCATCACAATCCCGAATCCGCCGAATGCCCCGATATGATGCTCGACATTATTCATGTCGCCAATGTGCTGTGCCTGATGATCGGTGTCGGGGTGGGCCGCGATGGGCTGCAGTATCAGCCGTCGGAAGCGGCCATCGGGCGGCTGGGGCTGGAGCCGCGACATTTGGAAAAGGTGGCGAGCCACGTGTTGCAGTGGGTAAATGAATTGACGAGCGTTCTGGATGCCGATAAGTGATTGGGCTGTATTTTGGATCGGAGGCATCACGGCAGCGATTGGCCGGTGTTTGAATACAGCCGGTTAAAAAGAGAAATAATAAAATACAAGACATAAAATCTAATTATAAGGTTGGAAAAATGGCAGTCAATGTTCTTGTAGTAGATGATAGCGGAGTCATGCGGTCAATGATCGTAAAGACACTTCGATTGAGCGGACTTCAGCTCGGAGAAATTCACCAGGCTAACAACGGCCAGGAGGGAATTGATGCGCTCAACGAGCACTGGATCGATCTGGTCATTGTCGATATCAACATGCCGGTTATGAATGGTGAAGAGATGATCGATCGGATGCGGGAAAATTCCATGTTCAACGATACACCCGTATTGGTCGTATCCACCGAGGGAAGCGAAAAGCGGGTGGAGAGGCTGCGGGAAAAAGGAGCGCTGTTTATCCACAAACCGTTTACCCCCGAAATGATCCGGGATACAATAAAAGACCTTCTAGGAGATGGAGTTTTTGATGGACCAGAGAATTAGAAGCATTCTTTCACAAGTCGCGAGCGATACCCTGGAAAAGCTTGCCTTTCTGTTTGCCTTTGCCGATGACGAGCGCGATACGGATGGCCCCGAGCCCGCAATTTCAGGTCGGGTCGAATTCAACGGATATTTTTTGGGTTCCTTGGTGATCAGGGTTTCAACCTCGGCCTTGAACGAGCTTGCCGTGAACATGCTCGGATTGGATGACGATGCCGATATTTCAGTCGAGGAACAGCAAGATGCCTTCAAGGAACTGCTGAACGTCATCTGCGGCAATGCACTGCCCGCCATCGCCGGTAATCAGGTGGAATTTGCAATCGGCCCTCCTGAAATTCTTCTCGAAGGGGACACCGCCGTAAAAATGGACAACGTCGAGCCCGGGTGTGTCGCCCGGTTGATGTTGGAAGATGGTTTTTGCGATGTGTATTTCCTTATAGAAGGTGAACTTCCGGAATCGGTTTTGGCAAACGAATCCGAACAGATGCAATAGGTAAACCTGGTTAAGCGGTTCAGGGTTCAGCGTTCCGGGTTGTGGATGCCCTAAACCAGCTTATATCAAAGACTCCAGCCTTCAATGGGTTGAAGCGGGCTATTCACCCAATGGGTGAAGCGGAAGTTGGCGGCCCTTGGCCAGCATGGCAGGCAGTTTCAAAAGGTACAACCTGTAAACCCTGAACCTTGAACCCGGAACCGAACAATTTGGGTAAAAAATAGGAAAATGATTAGAGTGCTTATCGTAGACGATTCAGCGGTGGTGCGCAAGGTTATGTCGGAAGAGCTGTCGCGCTATGAAGATATTGAAATTGTCGGCACCGCTGTGGACCCCTTTATGGCCCGCGATAAAATCGTCGAGCTTCGACCCGATGTCATGACGCTGGATCTGGAAATGCCCCGCATGGACGGGCTTTCTTTTCTGGCCAAGCTGATGAAACATTTTCCGGTTCCCGTTGTGGTGCTAAGCTCGTTGACCCCTAAAAACAGTGAACTGGCCCTTAAGGCACTGGATTTGGGTGCGGTCGATGTCCTCTGCAAGCCCGGGGCGGCGTATTCCACCAAAAATATCTCGCAGCAGCTGGCGCTGGCGATCCGTTCCGCCGCCGTCGCCAAGATTGACCGTCATATGGAGCGATCCCAACCCGCAGTCAAGAAGAGTCTCCCAACCAATTTGTTGATACAAACCACCCATAAGGTGATCGCCATTGGCGCCTCCACCGGTGGGACGAAGGCGATCGAAGCGGTTCTTGGCGGTTTGCCGTCTACAATTCCGGGAATCGTGATCGTGCAGCATATGCCGGAGCATTTTACAAGATCCTTTGCCCAGCGGTTGAACGAGCTCTGTCCCATGGAAGTCCGCGAAGCTCGGGACAATGATCGGGTCGTGCCCGGCGTGGCTTTGATTGCCCCGGGCAACCGGCATATGGTGCTCAACCGCAATGGCGGAACATATCAGGTGAAAATAAAGGATGGGCCGAGGGTCCATTATCAGCGCCCCAGTGTGGATGTACTGTTCCAGTCAGTCGCCAAAACCGCAGCGCGCAATGTCGTGGGCGTTTTGCTCACCGGAATGGGTGCCGACGGTGCCAAAGGTCTGCTGGCCATGCAGCAGAGCGGAGCGCGTACCATGGCCCAGGATGAGGATTCCTGCGTGGTTTACGGCATGCCCAAGGAAGCCGTCAAGCTCGGCGCCGCGGACCAGGTGGTCCCTCTTGCCGGAATACCGCAGGCGATTGTCAATGCACTGCAGTCCGGTAATAAAGCTCACTGAAACAGCAAAAGGCGGGTGGATTATGACTGACATTTTCGGCGTCCTGAACATGGGTACCAAAGCCCTTCTGGTGCATCAGAAAGGCCTGTATGTCACCGGCAACAACATCTCCAACGTCAATACCCCCGGATACTCCCGGCAGCGGCTGAATGTTTCAAGCGATGTGGCGGTGAACAGCGCCATCGGCCCCATGGGCACCGGCGTTAAGGCCAATGAGATCGAGCGGGTTTATCAGCGGTATCTCGGGGTTCAGATCAACAACGAAACCCAGAAGCTGGGGCAGTGGGAAGCCTATAAGGACTCCATGGAACGGGTGGAAACGGTTCTGAACGAATCCGCCGGATATGGACTGAATCAGGTCATGAGCGACTTCTGGAATGCCTGGCAGGATTTGACCAATAACCCGTCCGGATCGGTAGAACGCACGGTCTTGGCGTCCAAAAGCGAAATATTGACGGAAACCTTGTCGCAAAGCTATGAACACCTCGAACAGATTCAGCGTGACATCGGAACCGGCATGGAAGGCGCGGTGGCCCAAATCAATATCATGACGGAAAATCTCGCCGATCTGAACCAGAAGATCGTGCAGATGGAAGCTGAAGGCCATACCGCCAACGATTACCGGGACCAGCGGGAGCTAGCTTTGAAAGAACTCTCCGAGTTGATAGATATCGACAGCTTCGAGGACGCCACCGGGGCGGTCAACGTTTCGGTGGGGACCGGACTCTCCATCGTGGAAGGGACCCGTGCTTACAAACTATCGACCGAGGAAAATGCTGCCACCGGCTTGCTCGATGTTGTCTGGAAAGACGGTCCGAGCGCCGCGGCAACCATCACCGCGGACATCGAAAGTGGTAGGCTCAAAGGCTGGCTGGATGCACGGGATGTGGACATCGAGAATTTATTGGATGACCTCGATGCCATTGCAGAAAATCTGATAACCGAAGTCAACGGTCTGCATGCCGTCGGCTATGGATTGGATGGATCCACCGGCAATGATTTCTTCACAGGGGACCCGACGGCGCTGGACATCCGTCTCAATCCGGCGATTGCCGCCGATACCGACCTGATCGCGGCGGCGGAAGGTGTTGATAAGCCAGGAGATAACGCCAATGCCATCGCCATCGCCAATCTGCAGGAAAAGAAAATCGGCAATCTCAATTCGGCGACATTCAGTGAATATTACAGCTCAGTGATCAGCGATACCGGAATAGCGGTGCAACAGGCCGGCCTGCATTACGATCATCAGGCTGAGATGGTGCTTCAGGTGGAAAATTACCGGGAGTCGATCTCCGGGGTTTCCATTGATGAAGAAACGGTCAAACTGGTTAAGTACCAGAATGCCTACCAGGCGGCCGCCAAATTGATTACGACTGCCGATGAGATGATGCAGGTTTTATTGAACATGGTATGATTCAGCCAAGGAGACCGCCATGCGGATTACCCAGAATATCACCAGCAGTATTTTTATCAAATACATTAATCGCCATACTCAAAACCTCCTGAGAACTCAGGAGCAAATTGCCTCGCAAAAGCGCATCAACAGAAGTTCCGATGACCCCGTCGGTATGGGGAAGGTCCTTGGCTATCGCACGGCCCTGGCCTCCGGTGAGCAATACCAGAACAATATCCAACAGGCGATGACACGCCTGGAATTCAACGAAGAAACCCTGGATCTGGCTTCCGAACTGGTCGATACGGCCAGAAATCTGGCGGCGGATTATTCCGGTTCGGAGCTTTCCGCCGATATGCGACAATCCGTTGCCCTTCAGGTCAAAGATCTCTACGACCAGCTCATGCAGATGGCCAATTCGAAATTTAACGGCAACTATGTTTTTGCCGGTCACGCCACCGCCAACCCGCCATTTTCCCAGGTCGATTATGCGGCGGTTTACAGCGGCGATGACGGGGATTTCAGGGCCATGGTGTCCGACAATGTCGAAATCAGTATCGTGGCCGACGGCAGCAAAATTTTTCAGAATGAAGCCAATGGGGGCGTGAATATCTTTGATGAGCTTCAAGATTTGATCGAAGGCCTGGAAGACCCCGATCTCCAGGCCGGCAGTGCTAAGATAAAAGGTACGATCAGCACCCTGGATGCCGGTCGTGATCAAATCAACCTGAAAAGAACCGAATATGCCCCCGTTTATTATCGTCTGCAGGCGACCGATGATTACCTGACCAACCTGAGACCCAAGGTGGAGGAGGCCATGGCGAATCTGGAGCGGGCCGACGTCACCGAGGCCGCCGTCGAATTACAAAATCTGGAGCTTGCCTATGAAAGCACCATTGCGACAGCGGCTAAAATCATCCAGCCGAAGCTGCTGGATTTTCTGGGATAAATTTCCCGTGAACGCCGAATGAAAATTGACTTATTAAACCGCAGAACCGGCGGCCCGGACGGGACCCGCAGAGTGGACCTATGCAACGAAACATCTACATAGCGCTGGTTCTGACCGCTTTTATTTTCTCCGGCGCCGGTTTGGGCATGGCGGTGACGGGTGGAGACATTGTTGCCTTGAAAAATGCCGGTGTCAGCGATCAAACGCTGACACTGATCGTCGGAAAAAAAGCGATAGAAACCGCGGTCTTCACCGTCGATGAAATCGTGAGCATGAAAAAGGCCGGTGTGAGCGAAAAGACCTTGCAGTTTTTGATAAAAGAGGGAACCGCCCGACCGGCTTCCGAAGCCATTGTATACGGCGGGACCACGCGGTCCATACGCCATATCAGCCCGGAAGACGTCATACAGCTCAAGAAAAATGGCGTCAGCGACCGTGTCATTATCGCTGTCATCGAAGCCGCCGGCTCCTGCGATGATCTGGAGCGGGAAAAGGCCTGGCGCATGTTAGAAAACATGGACCTGTGGGTCGATTCTCCGCGAGGACGGTAGCGCCTTCGATGCCGGGGGCTGAAAGACGGCGATTTCCAATCTTCCCGCCGCCGCGCCCAGGCGAAACGGGGCTTTGGCCCTATTGGCAAGAGCTTCACGGCATCCGCGGTTGAGGAGATTTTGTGCAATGTTGGGGTTAAGGCCGGACCTCTAATTTCGTAGCGGATATCCGACCCCCGGACTGAACTGGATCGCCATGAAAATTGTCTGCCACAGATGCCTGCATTATTACGTCACCTGGGACCCGAGCTTTCCCCATGGATGTCGCGCCATGGGTTTCAAAAGCCGGCGTTTGCCGAGCCAGGATGTGCGCCGGGCCATGCGGGGAGAGGATTGCCTTGCCTTCAAATTTAAAAATCGAAAATCCCCCCGTCCGGTCCACAAATAAGGAGTAAGCGCAACCTGCACTGAGGACCTTCAGCCTGGTCAATTCCCACAATACAAAACGGACCGAACCATCCTCCATCTGCCGATTTTTTCCCAAAACGAAAAACCCTGTTAGGGGGGGTACCTAACAGGGTCAGTCGGAGGTGGGAATGAAGGAAAGGAGGAAACTTCATTCCGTAGTTAGTTATATATAGCAATTCACGTGCCATTTGAAAAAAAATAATCATCGAAGATCGATGCTCACATCCTCCAGGTTTTATTCCACCAAAAACATTATGTATTCAAAGACTTAAGATTGGTTCCCAATATATTTTCGCGATCCTGCCAAGGCTTCACCCATTTCCATCAAGAACCGAATGCCACTTCAGCCGACATTGGCGTCAAAATTCCGACATTCGCCGGTTCTGAATCCGGCAACCGGCAACCAGCCGCAAACCTTGATTTCATTGTTGAATGATACGCCCCGCGATCGGTCCAGTTCAAAACTAGCAAATTATCGGCCGCCGGCAGGGCGGATGCCATGAGCATGACCTCTGGAAGGGTTCTCCCCCGGCCGGGGGTGATATATTATTACAAAATAATGAGGGATTCCGTTAAAGATTTTCCGTGATGAACCGATAAGGCCTTCATCTGGGGAGTTCAAAGTTTGGGAGGCAAAATGTCAGCTCGATGCATGTCTGTTTTGCCTTTGAAGCCCCTCATGAATCACGGCAGGGCGACCATCACCATTATTTCAGGTTAGCAAAAGATTGCGATCATTGCCCGGCTCAAGTCTAATTAAACGAGTAATATTACGAAAGGACATTGGCAGCCATGAAGTTAAGCCTCAAAAACAAATTTCTGGTCCCCTCCGTTTTGCTGATTGTTATCGGCCTGGGGGTTTCCGGCTACATTGGCTATTATAAATCCAGCCGGGCCCTCAGATCATCCGCCTACGAGCAGCTGAGTCAGCTGGCCTCATCAACCGTCAAATTCTTGGACTCCTGGATAAATGACCGCAAACTGGACATCGAAACCTGGAGTCGCCAGAAACTTTTTGCGACCGCGGTCCAGGATTCGTTCGTCGGCAAGGCCGCCCGTAAGTCAGCCAATCAGGAAATGGCGCGGATAAAAAACCAATACAAGTATTATGAGGATATCAATGTCACCGATCTCGACGGCAACATCGTGGCTTCTTCATCTCCGGCGATTATCGGCAAGGTTAAAGTCGACGCGCGCCAATATTTCCAGGAAGCGAAAACCGGCAAGTTTTCTGTCTCCAGAGTGCTGATAAGCAAAACCAGCGGCAATCCGGTTTTTATGATGGCGACCCCCATCAAAAATGATGAACAGATCATCGGTGTCTTCTTCGGCATCATCGACATGGCCTCCTTCAATGCCACTCATATCGATGTCATCAAGGTCGGCAAAAGCGGCTATGGTTACATCTATAATGAGCAAGGCTTTGTGCTGGCCCATCCGGATCAGTCAAATATTCTGAAGCTTAACATGAAAGAATTCGACTTCGGGCGTCGTATGATGGCGCAGGAATCGGGTCTTATCGACTACACCTGGAAGAACGTCGAAAAAGTCGTGGCTTATCGGAAGGCTACCAACATTGGCTGGACCGTTGGCATCGGGGCGGTCACCTCCGAACTTTTATCCCAGGTCGAAGGCATCGCCTATATCAATCTTGCGGTCGGCGGAGCTGTGGTGGTTCTGGCGGCTTTGATCATTTTGCTGCTGGTGAGATCCACCGTAAAGCCCATAAACAAAATAGTGGAGGATTTGACCGAAGCCACCGACCAGGTTGCATCGGGTGCCGCCGAGGTCTCTTCTTCCAGCCAGCAACTGGCTGAAGGCTCTTCGCAGCAGGCGGCCTCGATCGAAGAAACTTCTTCCTCACTTGAAGAGATGTCTTCCATGACCCGGCAAAATGCCGAAAATGCCAACCAGGCGCGATCGATGATGAGCGAAGCCGGCCAATTGGTGGAAACCGTGGATCGTAAGATGATTGAAATGGTCAAGGCCATCGATGAAATTACCCATTCCAGCGAGGAAACAGGCAAGATCATTAAAACCATTGATGAGATCGCCTTCCAGACCAATCTGCTGGCTTTGAACGCCGCTGTGGAAGCCGCCCGGGCCGGAGAAGCCGGCGCCGGCTTTGCGGTCGTGGCCGATGAGGTACGCAACCTGGCCATGCGGGCCGCCGCCGCCGCCAACAGTACTTCGGAGCTCATTGAAAATACGATCAAGGCGGTGCAAAAAGGCAACGAACTGACCCAGTCCACCCAGACATCCTTCAAAGAAAACAAGGAAATAACGGCTAAGGTTGGTGAACTCGTCGATGAGATTGCCGCGGCTTCCGATGAGCAGGCCCGGGGCATCGAGCAGGTGAACACCGCCGTAACGACGATGGACAAGGTGGTTCAACAGGTGGCTGCCAATGCCGAGGAATCCGCCGGAACATCGGAAGAAATGAGCGCCCAGGCGGAACACATGCGGGCCATCGTCAAAGGGCTTGTAAGCATCGTCCATGGTGATGCCAAAAAAGTTTCACGCAAGGCAAGGTCTGCGTCGGGCAAGAAATCCGCCGAGAAATCCGCCGGTTTGGACCGCGTCGCAGCCAAAATAAAAGGAGGCGAATTGAAAAGGCCGGTAAAAAGTTCTGACAAGCTCAGACCGGAGCAGGTCATACCTCTGGAGGACGATGATTTTAAAGATTTTTAAATTTGGAATTCAGGCTATTGACCAAGAAAGATTTAAATAAGGAGATTGAAAGATGTCGAAACTAAACGAGACGATTGATCAGGCCGTCAAGGCCATGGGCGATAGGGAAGGCAAGTATCTCACTTTTTCCCTTGCGGACGAGGAATATGGTATCGGGATATTAAAAATCAAGGAGATCATCGGGATGCTGCCCATCACTTCCGTTCCGCAAACACCGGAGTTTGTCAAAGGTGTGATCAATTTGAGAGGCAAGGTCATTCCGGTTATGGATCTACGGCTGAGATTCGGTATGCCTCCCATCGATTATACCGAGCGAACCTGTATCATCGTGGTGGAAATTGCCGGTCAGGCAGGCACCGTTCAGATCGGCATCGTTGTCGACGCGGTATCCGAGGTGCTCAACATTAAAGGGGAAGACATCGAGGAAACACCGGCATTCGGTACCCGGCTGAACACCGGCTACATCCTCGGCATGGCTAAAATGGAAGGCGGCGTCAAAATATTGCTCGACATCGATCAGGTATTGAGCGGTGATGAGCTGTCCATACTGGCAGAAGCGGCTTGATATCTTCGTAACCGGGTTACCGCCCATGTCCACCGGCGACTCGACACCCCGGGGATATCTAACCTAAACTGATCGGTTTCAGGTTCTGGGTTCAGGATTCAAAGGTTACAACTGTTTGAAAATGCCAGGATCGGGTATTTTTCAACTTCACCCATTGGGTGAAAAGAGGTCGTAAAAACAATCGTCACCGCAATCCTTGATCGGAGCTGGTTTGCAGAATTTCCAACCCGGAACGCTGAAATCTGAACCTCTCTAACTCGGTCTAAGAGACCCACAAGGGGGCCTCGCAACCGCAGCCGCATGGCCGCTTACAAGATTCGATCTGCGCCGGAGCGAAATAACGCCCCCCTTGATCCTGAGGCAGGAATGGAATGCTGTCAAGGTTGGTAAAAAAAGAACATGATTGCAAAGCGTTTGACCGCCATCTGAGTGAACTCGTCGAGGCCAATACCGTCGGCAAATCTCCTTTTTCCATGTTGATGCTGGATATCGACAATTTTAAGCGCATCAATGATTCATACGGGCACCCGGTCGGTGACCGCATTATCATGGCCATCGCGGCCAAGTGCCGCCTGAACATCCGGGGCAGGGATTTTTTTGCCCGCTATGGTGGGGAGGAATTTGTCATCTTACTGCCGGGCGCTTCCTTAAGAAATGCCGTAAAAAAGGCCAAATTTATCTGCAAATCGGTTGCATCCGTGTGGTATCAACTGGATGATACCGGGGCAGGGCGGCCCCTCAAAGTGACCGTCAGCATCGGCGTCGGCTGCCATCGGAAAGGAGATACGGCCGCTTCCATTATTCAAAGAGCTGATGCGGCACTTTATGCCGCCAAACATGCCGGCAGGAATTGTGTCTGTTCCGAAAAAGGTCTGACATGATGGCGGCAAATTCTTCCGGTTTTTTGCCGTGGGTCGGCATTTTTTGCCTGGCTTGCATGTGGGGGAGCGTGGCGCTGCAAAATTCCCGAGTATTGAATCCAAGCAAAGTGGAGGCTATTAACATCGGGAAATATCAGAATGTGATGTGATATCGGTTTATTGGAAATCACCGGTTAAAATTCCACCCGTCACGGCAGGAAATGAAATAATTTCCTCGATATTTTGCATGCAATTTGCATTAGTTTCACGCAAATTGCATCCGCGGCCCATAATGATGCCGTTGGCAGGCAGCAGCCGCATTTACCAGATTCATACAGGATATTTCAACATGAAGATTTCAGGCAACAATCCGATTTTTCACGGGCTGCAGAATCAATCGAGCATAAAAAGCGCTCAACCCGCTGGACAGGAGTTCGGCCGGATCTTACAGCAGACCCTGGACAATTCGCAGGTTCCACAACCGACAACCATGGGGGCCATTTTTGTCAACCCGCTGGCGGGAATTCAGACGGTAAACGCTTCGATGCCGAACCGGCAGTCTGTGGTCAGCGGCACCGAGGATATGATAAATCTGCTGGACCGCTATCGTGAACAATTGGCCGATCCCCGGGTCCCACTGAAAGAAATCGATCCGGTAATTCAGGAAATATCCCGGGAAATGGAAAACCTGACACCCGTGCTGGAATCCCTGCCCGATGGTGATGGGCTTAAGACGATCCTCAACCGGGCCCTTGTGACCGCATCGATGGAAATCAGCAAATTTTATCGGGGAGATTATATCTCTGCTTAACCCTTTTTTTCAATGACATCTGTTATCCGCCACAACCCGGCAGGCCATTTGGAAAAAATTCAGGCCTATATCGCTAAAATGCCCAGCCTGTCGACGACCGTCATAAAAGTGCTCGAGACTTGCAATGCCCCGGATGCATCTGCAAACGATCTGCAGCGGGTCATTTCCCTTGATCCGGTTTTAACCGCCCGCGTATTAAAGCTCATCAACTCCGCCTATTACTCTCTGGGCCTTCCGATTACCTCTTTGACGCGGGCCATTGTCATGCTGGGTCTGAATACCGTCAAAAACCTGGCGTTAAGCTTCGCGGTTCTAAGCAATCTGAAAGGTGACGGATCCCTGGGCGTTTTTTCATCCAATGATTTCTGGACTCACAGCCTGTGCGTCGGCGTTATCGCCAAATTGTTGGCAACCCACAAAGTCAGAACCAGTCAAGGGTTGGAGATATTTTTTGTTGCCGGTTTGTTGCATGATCTGGGCAAGATTCCCCTGGCCGGCCAGTTTGCGAATGAATATATGCGGGTGTGTGAAATTGCCGGAGAAAACCAGGATGCCCTGCACAAGGTCGAACTCGAGGCCATCGGAATGGATCACTGCGCGGTGGGATGCATGATTGCTGAAAAGTGGCGTTTGGGTTCGGTGCTGGGTGAAAGCCTGGCGTATCATCACTGTCCGGATGAGGCTCCCGACCTCGACCGCGAGTTCATTTTTATTGTATCGCTGGCCAATCAGTTTGCCAATTATTTGCATATTGGCAACGCGGGCGACAATTACAGCAAAGAGCACCTTATCGAATACCTCAACGGCAAGGTGGGCGTGGACTGGAACATTCTGTATGAACTCAGTGAATCGGTGTTTGAGGAAATCGAGAAAGCAAAAATTTTTCTGGAAGTCGCCCGGGATGGATAAAGGCTGTGATTGCACCGATAGCGCAAATCTTGGCAATAAAACCGACGGTCCAATTCAGCGGATCATGGTCAGGGTCAATGACATGAAACTGAAATTCTGGGGGGTCCGGGGCTCCATTCCCAGCCCGGGTCCCGCCACCGTCAAATATGGTGGCAACACGCTCTGTCTGGAACTGCGGATCGAACCCTGTAATCGGCTCATCATCATCGATGCCGGTTCGGGAATGCGTCAATTGGGAGACAGCATGTTGGCGGGGATTTCGGCCCATGGGCATCTGAAGGCCGATGTTTTTCTGACTCATACCCATCTCGATCACATCATCGGTCTGCCGTTTTTCGCTCCGATCTACTTTTCCGGAACCGAGTTGAAAATATACGGGCCGGTAACCTGTGAAGAAGCTCCCCTGAAGGATGTGATCGGCGGGCAGTTTTCATATCGATATTTTCCGGTCAGGCAGAACGAACTGGCTGCCGCCATCGAGTATATCGATCTCAGGGAAGGTTCTTATGATCTGGGCGATGGTATCCGTCTGGTCGCCAAATACCTGAACCATCCGCTGCTTTCACTTGGATATCGTATCGAATATGGTGATAAGGCTATTTGCACCGCCTATGACACCGAGCCATTCTACAATATATTCAGTACAGATCCGGATGACCCGTCTTTTGATGAAGCTCTCGCCTCGGAAGGTGAACTGGTCGCCAGAGAGGAGAACCGGCGGATGGAAGAATTCTTCAAGGGAGCGGACCTTCTGATCCACGACGGGCAATATACGCGCGCGGAATATGATTCGGGGAAAAGGGGCTGGGGACACTCACCGATCGAATATGTTATCCAGGCCGCCCGTCGTGCAGCAGTCAAACGATTGGGATTTTGCCACCACGATCCATTACGATCGGATTCACAAATTGATGCACTGGCTCAAAATTATTGTACCGGGAAATCGACAGGGGATCTGGGTGTCTTTTTTGCCCGGGAAGGAATGGAGGTGGAAATACCTTAAATCCCGCATCTGGAGGGGGCCTGTTCTCTGATACACGATAAGTGGTCTATCAAGCCGCCCGTTGGGAAACATTCATTTGAAAGTCTTTCTTTTCCGCAAATAATCCCTCTGCCACCGGTAGAAAAGCACTGAAAATTTTTTTTGCTGTTCCTTATCAATTTCAGTAAATTCCAACGCACACTCGTACTTGCGGTTCAGGGGATTTTTTCTGTTCCTCGCAATCCGGCATTTTTTTATATAAACTTTCGAATCCTCATCGTTATCCTTGCCGGGGAACATCAATTCCACCGATTCCAGTGATTGGTGCCGGTCCAACCGCAATTCGCTTTCCATCTTCTTCGTCAAACTGACCAGGGCGCCGAGGGTGCCCCCCAGGCTGACATCGATGACCAGCAAACGATAACGGGTGCCTTCAATCGGCAGGTCAAGTCTCGTTCCGGGAGGTGCCTCCAGTCTAAAAAAATGCCTGCGTTGGTAACGATAAACAATTTCCGGATGCTTGATCCAGGCCATGTTACGGGAAACCTCACCCTCCCTGGTTTCGAAGGCATACTTTATATTATCTTTGCCGCTATATTCAAATCGCAGCCGCCAGTCGTTCCTGTCAACCACCGCCTTATGAAATTGCTCATCGGATTGGATCTGAAAATAGTGATTTCGTTTCCACCTGCGAATCTCTTCGATACGAATCCGGTTTTGATATTCACCGCGCACCGACCGGATCTTCAACGGTATCGCGTGCCGGTGCAATCCCTCGAAAAGCACCGGTACGGCGTCACCGGATATCTTGTCGGTTTTCGTCACGATCTGATGCAAGGCAGCTTCATCCCTCATAGTCTGGCCACCGTGGCGGCAAATGCCGGATTGTGGATCAATTTTCGGGCAAAAGCCAGATACTTGGCCGTGATGGCTCTTACCGCGAGTTGCAGCGCATAAGGCTTGACCGGTTTTTCCAGCAGGTAGTTGACCTTGGACGCCAAACACATATTGACGACGTCTTCATTGGCATTGCCGCTGATCATAATCGTATCTTCATAGACGGTAGGATACTTCCGTTCAACGGCATCCAACAAAGAAAAGCCGCTCAAGCCGCCCAGAAAAACATCGACCACGAAAATGGCAATACCGGTTTTCCGGTGATGGCAGAAAAATATCGTATCATCGAGCTTAGAAAAACAATGCACTTCTCCCCAAGTGTAGAAGTTTCTTATCCGTTCCGAAATCAATTTGGCAACCGCCGGATCATCATCAAGGACCATAACATCCAATCCATCCGACATATATTTATCCTCCCAATATTTTGAGTGAGCCTTTAAGACGGGTATGGCCCCGTCCGGCACGGGTCTTCACTTAAGATGATACTTCTCTACTTTGCGATAGACGGTGGTGACATTCACCCCTAATATTTTTGCAGCTTTGGTGCGACTTCCGCCGGTAACCTCGAGAACCTGTCTGATGTGACGCTTTTCCAGCTCTTCCAATGTAAGTAGTTCCACACTCCTGCGCCGATCGGGACCTTGATAGGGCATCAGGGTTCGAACGGATACCAGCGTCAACAAATTTCCGGTTTCTAAAAGAACCGCAGCGGCAATCGTGTTCTCGAGTTCCCGAACATTGCCCCGAAAGGAAGACTGCACCAGACGCTCGGCCAGATCGGGCGCCAGGCCTTTGATTCTCTTTTTATTTGCCTTCGCGTGGATTTGAAGAAAATGGTTGGCCAGCGGCAGAATGTCCTCCCTTCTCTCTCTCAGGGGGGGGATTTTAATGTTGTACATGTTGAGTCGATAAAATAAATCCGCCCGGAAACGTCCCGTTATAATCTCCTCATTGACGTCCCGGTTGGTGGCCGCGATGATGCGAACGTCGACATTCCTGACTTCAGTGCTGCCCAACCGATAAAATTGACGCTCCTCGATAACCCTCAGGAGCTTGGCCTGCAGGGAAGGGTCCAGTTCGGTGATTTCGTCCAGAAACAATGTCCCGCCGTGAGCAGCCTCAAAAAATCCTCTCCGTTCACTTGCGGCATCCGTATAAGCCCCTTTGGCATGACCGAAAAATTCATCCTCGAACAGGGTATTGCTGAACGATGCCATATTGACGGCATAAAAAGGTGCGTCGGCACGTTTGCTCAGTTCGTGAATCACCCGGGCCAGCATTTCCTTGCCGGTACCTGATTCGCCATTGATGACGACACTATAGTCCGTACCGGCGACTGCTTCAACCTGATGAAACACGATCGCCATGGCTTCATCTGCGGCAACCATTCCGGCAAACGCCTCGGGACGCTTCAGTTCGGAAAACAGCTTTATGCGGCCAAAGCGCTCGAGCTCTTCCTGCAGGCTATGCTTTTCCAGAATGCGATGGACCAGGGCAATTAGTTTTTCACTGTCAAGGGGTTTTACCAGATAATTGGACGCCCCCAGATTCATGGCTTTGACCGCAATGGCCACTTCATCGTTGGCGCTGACGATGACGCACTCAGGATCCGGAAATTCGTTTTTAATTGTTTTTAAAACATCCAGACCGCCGATATGCGGCATCATGAGGTCCAATAAAATTAGCTGGAAGGAATGCCGACGAACCATATCCAGGGCTTTGCGACTGTCCGAAAGGAGGGCCGGTTCCGGCAACCCCGCACTGACCAGGGTTGCCTTTATGCTCAAAAGCAGTCCCTCATCATCGTCAACCACCAGCACCGGTGTGTATGTATCAGGAATCGATTCCATATGAAATATAGTAAATTGAAATCCTAAAAAAAGCAACAATTACTGTATGGCTTTAGAAATATTATTGATTAAATACAGATAGTTGATTAAATCAGTGGACAAATGCGAAAGAAAGATTGCCTGTCGGAGACAGGGTGTGACATCCAGCGGGACATTTGCAGGTATTGCAGCCTGCCGATTAAGCAATCAGCAGGAAAGAACCAGGAGTTTACGTTTTCGGATCGCCGTGATATTCACGTTGAACCTGACACATCATGTCCGACAGTTCATTCTCGCTTATTATTCCTTTTTTCAGCAGCAACCGTGTTACCGCTTCGAGCTGAATCGTGGTTGATACCATTAATTTTTCGAAACCGGCCATTTTTCTCTTAATGGGATCCTCGGGTACCGGCAGGTCCGTCTGCGATCTTTCTCCCCTGCGGTCTTCGATTTTACGCCGTTCCGGTCCACAGTATTGCGTTTTTATCCATCTGCGTTTGAAGCCGGATCGTCTATCTCTGTTTTCCGCATCAACGGAAGATTTCGGGTTGGTCATAAAAACGAGTTCCCAGTCAGCTTTTAACTATCAGGAGGGCAGTGAATTGAAGTTATTATAATATACTGCCGCCCTCAGGTCAAAGGGGTAAATTAGATTTTCTTTCGAGACGAGAAGGCGAAATATCGCAACTTCCTCTATTTGCTGATTCCCGCCTGGATTTTACCCAAAGCGTCAATATGGCGACAGCCAAGATGATGGAAAAAATATATGCTGAAAATACCAGAAAAAAGTTTATGATTACTTTAGTCCACATGCCAATCCCCTTTGATTGTCGGCTTTTCTCTGGCTTATATCGGCAATTTTAAATTTTGCTTTAATTTGGCGCTTATCGATTGAGGATGATGCTTGACAAAGCCTTTAAGCGGCCTTCCAGCGGGCAGTGCCTCGCACATGCGGGCGAGGGGGTATAATCACTGCACCGATGGCAGGCGATAAGGGGGATTGTGTTCAGAAAACTTTCAGTGAAGCCGCAGGTATTTTGCCAGTTTCAAATTTTTCAGTTTCACACTCGACCATTTGTCGATTTTGACGTATCCGGCCCGCCTTTCCTGCGGTGACCTGCGGTCTTTTTGGATAATTTCTCTGCGTTCCGGGCCTTTATAGTGAAGCCGGCGAAGTCCGAATGCCCTGCGCCTATCTTTCCCCGAGCGTCTGTCAGAGAATTTGCGGGTCAGTGCATACATCTTCAAAATTCTCCTATCATGATTTATTCAAAAGCAAAGACTGTTCTACAGGATATCAGGAGTCGAAAGCGCCGTCAACCCTGTTGACACCGTCGGCCTTGTGAGCGCCCCCCTGAGAACCGCTGGGGCGGGGAGCATGCCGATTTCAATAAATTGAAGGGTAACCTGTTTATTTTCTTGACAAATCCTTATTTTCGCCTAAGAATGTATATAGACACTTGAAATCATGAATATTTTAATAAAGGAACCTTTTATGACCCTGACCAAAGCGAATATAGTAGAAGCTCTTGCAGAACAAAACGGCTATTCTAAAAACCAATCCTTCGAAACAATCGAAATCCTGCTGGAAATTATCAAGAGAACCCTGGCATCGGGTGAGGATGTCCTGATCAGCGGCTTCGGCAAATTCTGTGTCAAGGAAAAGCATGAACGCCGGGGCAGGAACCCGGCCACCGGAGGGGATATGATTCTGGATCCAAGAAAAGTCGTGACGTTCAGGTGGTCCAAGCAACTGAGGGATAAAATCAATGACTGACCGACTTGGCTAATGGGACGAGACCGGCATTCCCAAACTTTAAAGTAGATGAATTCCGATGCGATCCAGCCCTGGGATGATGCTTCACTTACGCCTCCAGTATCTTAACGACACGCAGAATGGCCGAAGGATGCTCCTTCGAGAACCGAGCTAAAGAAGTCCTCTCTGTTATGCCCGAGGGTGACCCCCAAAAAAACGCCGCGGCCATAGGCCACAGCGGTGTCCGTTTCCACTCAATTTCTGGTGCGCGGCTCTCGTAGGCCTCCACCGGCACTCATCAACTCCATATATCCATTGATTATGAAATACATTACATACTTCCTAGCGGGCTTTTTACACACTCATTGGCTCCGACATTGAATTTTTAACGTAGTAACCTTCCGAATTTAAATGGTTTATTTGCATCTAAACACAGATCCTATTTTTGCACGATTTTTGCTTTGCAAATAGGTATTAGAAAATGCGCTGAGAAAACTGAATTCCACGTCGCTGAAATTCACAGGATAAATCAATGATCGATACACTACTGTTGATAATTTCGGTTATAACCGCTCTTTCAGGTTTATTGGGTGCTATAGCTTATCTGGTTTCGATGAGTTCGATCAGATTAGATAATTGCGGGGAAAATATTTTCCTGACTTCGCGCAGTTTCCCCAACTAATCAACCATAACCGAATAGGAAATTAAAATGACGATAGCCAATACAATGAGAACAGATAAAAGACTCAATGAAAGAAGACCTTATTCCGGAGATATCTTCTTTGTCTCGAAAAACGGATTCAATGAGGGAAAACTTAAAAATTACAGCAAATCCGGTTTGTTCATTATCACGAAGGCCCAGCTCTTTGTCGGAGAAATCATAACTATCGCTATTCCGTACGCGGATGGCAAACGAATCAAGAGCAAGGGACAAGTTATGCGTCGGGATCGAGATGGATTCGGAATAGATCTGTTCAGGGATCGCAACGCTCTAAATTTGAGGTTAATCGATTGAGGGAGCAGAGAGTGAACGGAAATACCTTCTTGGATGTGCGCGCCTTTACGTGGCCCACCACTTGAAGACTGCAAAACGTCGGCGGCTGGTCGGCCGCTTTCATCATATCTCCGGATGCAGCGGTTGACCCGGCAGCAGTCGGGCCAATCCCCTTTGACTAATATTGTGAAGTTTTGCTAACCTGATATCACTTTTCCTGGTCCCTCAAAACTCGCTTGAGTATTTTTCCCGTAGGGCTTTTCGGCAGCTCATCGATAAACTCGACCTCTGCCGGCACTTTATAAGCGGCCATATTCTGGCGGCAAAACTCGATAATTTCCCTTGGCATGGTGGCGGCGGCGGAAAATTCGTAGCGTACGGAAGACAAGTCGTAGGGGCCGAGGTCGATGTTGAGCAAATTGATGTAGATGGTTGGCACCGCAAAAAACATCGTCACCCGGTTTTTGCCAATGGAAGTGAGTACCTTGTCCGGATCGAACCGACGATAGATGACCACGGTGGCACATGCCAGAAAGGTGGCATTCATAAAGATTCACTAATTTTCCGCCAGGTTGAGCTCATCGGGTGCGCCTCGCCCCAATGACGGCCCGAATCAACGTGATCACAAATTATGATCGTTGGATATAATTGTCAATATTCGCCAATATGGCATAAATATACCACAACAACCCCGCTTGCTGTTCGCTCGGGCTGGATCCGTTCTCTGTATCCGACCGTACGAGATATCGAGGTTTAGGACGGCCCCGCGGAAGTCGGGTATACTTCTGAGATTATCCCATGTAAATCTTCAAAAATAAATTTACCACGATCAGGACAAAAATAGACGGCACCAGCATGGTCCTGAAGCGCGTCCTGCAATCCGGAACCAGATCGTTCAGCGCTAACCACCCTCGACTCAGACTGAAATATACTCCGGTCAGCAGGATGATACCCTGGATGATCGGAATCCACTCCGCCAAAAACGGGTTAAACGGATAGTTGGCCGTTCCGAATAAATTCCATCCCAATCCCAGCGGATCGGATAATACAACCAAAATGTAACTGTAATTTACCATGAGCATGGGCAGACTGAAGGCGATCCAGGCAAAAATTCCGATCGGAATCAGCATATAGGACAATCCAAGCATCAGGCTGCGGAAAGGCAGTTGAATGCCGGCCACGCGTTTCGAGGCCAGCGTCACCAGAGCAAACAGCCCCGGAAACAGCAGCAGCGCTGAACCCCAGATGGATGCAATATAAATGAGGAATGGACCGATCGCTCCGCTCTCGGTGACGTTGGCCGCATCCTTGATGATCCCCCAGGGGCCGCCCATGGTAATACTGAAGGCAATGGCAACCACGAGCATGATCATAAAGTTGAACATTTCATCATAGCCCCTGGGCATCCGGTCCGACCCAAAGGGACGCAGGAACAATCCGATATTGTCCTTGGGGCAGCTCTTGATGCATTCGGTGCACATCCCGCAGTAGTTGTTGCGGTTCATCGTGCCCATGTACTGCTTCCAGGGACAGGCCCATCCGTCCGGCCCCCCGCTGAAACATGGTTTTTCCTTGTGCTTACGGCACACACTTCTATCGATGGCCCGCAACTCCGTCATCGAGGCCATGGAATAGGAGCCCAGAAATCCGCCGACCGGACACAGGTACTGGCAGAAAATCCGGCGCCGGTAAATCAGGGACAGGGAAAGACTCATGACAAGGATTGAAAGAAACATCAATGCCGTGGCAATCGGACGGGTAATCAGGATCATACCAAAGGAAATGAGCGCCAGAAAAAGGAAGTTCTGCAGCCAGATATTATCCATCAATTTCGGCCAGTCCCTCTGCAGGCCGGTGAACCGGTGGTGCAATTTCTTGAACGGTTTTTGAAGGTACCGGACGGCCGTGAAGCTTCGGCGGCTGAGCCATTCGGCCGGTGCCGGCAGGGGACAGACCATGCACCATAAACGGCCGCCCAACGGCACGATGATGGCCTTCAACACAAACCACCAAAGGATCCAGACAAAGATGATCGCGATGTTGCGATTGCCCACCGGACTGCCCCGCAGGCTGCTGAGAATGAGCAAATAAAATACGATGAAGTTGGGCAGGATCACCAGAAATTGGAAACTGCGCATTTTGAAGAGTCTTTTGAGAACCGGCAGTTTTTCCAGCAGATTGATGGGCTGAAAACCTGAGAAGTGGGTGCCGGAATCCGAACGGGCCCAGAGCAGCAGGCTGAACACCAGCCAGATAGACAGGCTGATAAACAGATAGTAGGGAATATTGGGTCTTACGATCAATTCCCCGGTCATAAAAGGATGCAGATTGCCGCAGGTTTGCGTGCACCTGAAGGTGAATTTTCCGGCCTTGTCGGCGATGAATTCAACTTCCGCGACCCGGTCCCAGTCGCTTTTGAAATGGCCGTCATCATCTTGCCATAAATATTTTAGAAAGGTCGCCCCTTTGCGCATGATAAACTCCACCGGGTATCCGTCCAGCAGAAATCCGTGGGTGGCATCAAGGGAAGCGGGCTTTAAAATAACGGTGTCCCCCTGGTTGACAATGATCCTTGACGGGGAATAGCCGTATTTTTTGGCTTTCAGCGAGATTGTATGCGTCTTTGTTTCGGCCGGCAACAGTTGAACTGCCAGTGGGATGAGAACCGCCGGCAGGAAAGTCAATGCGATTAGAAACCAGATTTTTCTTCTTTTCATACTTACGATTTTTACAGTGAAATTCAGGATGTCGAATTCAATTCAGCGGGTCGGCGGTTGAAAGGGTCACCCGGCTTTTGATGCAATTTTTCCATGGAAGGCATTTCGAAGCGGCCGGTGGGGCACCCGGTGGCCCAGAAGTTGAGAAAGACGATTTTGCCTCTGTAATCGGAAAGGCTGACCGGTCTGCCGTCGGCATCATTCAGTCTGAACTCAACCGGGTCGCCGGCCTGAGGGACTTTAATAATGAGCATATCGAGGAATAATTGTTCCAGCTCCGGACCATCAGAACCTGCGCGGGAGCCCCATTGAGCATCGGCATGACCGCCAACCCAAAGAGAATAATGCCGGTACAAAATAATGTGGCTAGGATAGTAAAAAATTTATTCAATGATAACTCACAATGCGAACGTCATGTTCAAAGACAGGTCAGGCATCATTTATACAATACCCC
>CAVZEZ010000016.1:0-75747 GCA_963774425.1 uncultured delta proteobacterium
CCATATCGGGTGCCACATACTTGATCGGCACCGCGGCGCCACGGTCATCATCCAGGTTGTAGGCCTGGCGCTCCAAAGGGATCACTCGGGCCAGGGCGCCGGCAACGGTTTTGATGGCCTCCCGCCGAACCCCGGACAGGATCACCAGGTTTTGAGCTGCGACCTTGTTGGTGGAAACCTGTTCCAGGGTTTCTTTTTGCAGCTCTCCCATCGTTTCAAGTTCCGATAGTGTAACACCGGCAACCGCCATCAGACGCGCCAATAAATATCTGTGATTTCTCACGATTTCTACGCCACGAGTGGCGGCGGTTTCTACGATTTCATCAGCGTTTAAGGGTGGAGCACCAACTGGAGCACCCTCATCCTCAAGCAACTGAGACCGGATCTCCTTTCTTACCTCATCGAGCAGTGATCCTTTCGGTAGCCACTTGAACCTTTTCGCCTTTGCCCGTATTGTGGCCCGCGAGGGGCCATAGATGCGAGAAATATCCGATAAGGAGAGCTGACCGGCCAACCATTCAGCCTGAATTTTGTCCCAAACTTCGATACCATAACCGTCGTTTCTATTATAATTTCTTCCCATTAGCAGTTTCCTAATCCATGTATAATGGTTTAGGCCATCCTTAGCCGGTTTTGTTTGTTAGAGACCCTCAAATCGGGTTCTATTGATTTTATGCTGGGCTTCTTTTACTGAGCCAAGATGAGGCAAATCCGAGGTATTGCTTCTCATTGAAAAATTGCTGAACAACTGCCCGCGGACAGCCTGGCATTCATTAGATATTTTAGCAGGCTCGAAACTTGTATGGCAAGTCCTGTAATGACGCATTGCTGTTTATTTTTTATCTTGGAAGGGTTGGAAATACGGTTGGAAATTGAAATTTTAGCAACTAAAAAGGGCTTACGATTTATCTCGTAAGCCCTTGTTTTTATTAGTGGTAGCGGGGGACGGATTCGAACCATCGACCTTCGGGTTATGAGCCCGACGAGCTACCAGACTGCTCCACCCCGCATCAATTGTTGATTCCTATCATTACCGGATGGGAAGTAATTAGTCAAGCGATTTTTATGGGCACTTGGATTTTTTATACAGCGGGGAAGATACCAGTTCACTGATGAGCTGGCTGAGCCGCTGGTATTCGGCTTTCGATTGGGGGCCCGGGTGGTCCGCGCGCAAAAGCACCTGTTTGTTGCGGCTGGTATGCCCGGAAATGATTTTCAGCGACGATTTGGGCACCCCCAGCGCTTTTGACAGAAATGCGATGCTCATCCGGTTGGCGGCATTGTCGACGGGCGGCGCTGTCAGCTTGATTTTCAGGGCATCACCGTGAAGCCCGGCGATCATGTTTTTTGACGAACGCGGCTGCACAAGAATTTTGAATGCGATCCCCTCGGCTTTTTCCTGTACAGAAAGCATTGTTTATTCCAATCTCTGTAACTGGGGTCCTTTGGGGTCAGGTCAGAGATAAATGGCCCGGCATCGGCGGACTGTGTCTAAAAAAAACAAATTCCAAGCACCAAATTTCAGGTATTCTTTATGGTATCGATAATTTGGGTGGATGAAATTTCCTCGGTGATCGCAATCAACTCGATGCGTCCCCCGTAATTTTCGACGATTTGTCTACCCTGAACGTCTCCCGCACCGTAGTCGTTGCCTTTGGTCAGCACGTCGGGGCGAATGGCCTTGATAAGGCTGTCCAGTTCGTTGGTGGCAAAAACCAGCACATAATCGACGCTGTTTAAGGCGCTCAATACGCGGACACGCTCGGCGGCACTGATAACGGGCCTTCCGCCGCCTTTCAGGAGCCGCACGGAGTCGTCGTCGTCGATGGCGACGATCAGCACATCGCCAAGCTGCTTGGATGCCGTAAAAAGCCGCACATGACCCACGTGTAAGAGATCGAAACAGCCGTTGGTCAACACGATGCGCTTGCGGTCGTTGCGCAGCCGGCGGCAAAGCTCTGAAATTTCATTCAGGGATTTGAATTTGGAGGCGGTATCTTCCGGTGTCTGATAATGGGCGTGCATCAGTTCTTGCCGGCTGACGGTTGCCGTGCCTACCTTTCCCACGACGATACCGGCGGCGGTATTGGCCAGCGAAATCGCCTCCTTCAAGGATAATCCCGCGGCCAGGCCGAGACCAACCACCGCCACCACGGTATCTCCGGCACCGGAAACATCATAAACCTCCCGGGCCCTGGTGCTGACCTTGAACGGCTGACGCCCGGCCTCGAAGAGAATCATGCCGTCCTTGCCGCAGGTAATCAATAGTTTGCCGATGCCGGTATTGCCAAGCAGGCGTTCTCCGACTGCCACGATGGTGTTACCGGCTGGAGATCCCACAGCGGACACCCCGGATGCCAGCAACGCTTCTCTGCTGTTGGGGGTCAGCAGGGTTACCCCTGCGTATTTCGTGAAGTCCAGACCCTTGGGATCGGCGATGATATTTTTTTTGTTCGCCCCGGCCAATTGGACCAGACCCTGGACCATGGAACGGGTGATCAATCCCTTGCCGTAGTCCGAGATCAGCACGAGATCCACCCGGGGGATGATTTCCGCAGCCAGATTCATCAGGGATGTGAAGGTTTGCGGGGTGATTTCTTTGCGACTCTCGCGGTCGATGCGCAGTACCTGTTGACGTTCGGCGATTATCCGGGTCTTGCGGGTGGTCAGTCTATCGGTTTCCGCGACAATGCCCCGGGTTTCGGTGCCCAGACCATGCAGCTTTTTCAACAGCAGTTCCCGGTCGGGGTCCGCACCGGTCACACCCAGAGCGATAACCGTGGCCCCCAGCGCCGCCAGATTGTTGATGACATTGCCGGAGCCCCCCAGGGTGTAGTCCTCGGCCGTGACCGCCACCACCTGTACCGGTGCCTCGGGGGATATTCGATCCACTTTCCCCCAGACGTATTCATCGATCATCAGGTCACCGACCACCAACAGTCGGCATTGGTCAAATTTGGCGGTTTCCAGCTGCATGGTTTTTTCCGGGTTTGATTTACTGAACAGCAGATTTGGTTTGGGCGATAATCTTTTTTAAAAAATCGGGCGGCCTGACCACCTTTCCCTCGCGGTTTACACACGGATGCTTGGTATATCCTCTGGCCACAAGGGTTTGGCCGTCTTCACCGTATATCACATAGTCGAACTTGAGTCCGGCTTTTACCTCATGGTCCAGAGAGGTTTCAATTACCAGAATATCGTCATACCTGGCCGGTCGGGAATATTTGCAATGGGCTTCGGCAACGGGCAGGAATATGCCATAGTCCTCCACGGATTTGTAGGACAGCCCCAGGGACCGGAACATTTCACTGCGGCCGATTTCAAACCAGCGGAAATAATTCCCATAGTAAGCCTGGCCCATGTTGTCGGTGTCCCCATAAATAACACGGCAGATTGTACGGTGGCGGTACATCAGTGGACCCTTTATTCCTTTGGTCTGGTGTGAAACTACACCGGAATGGCACAGTTTCTGTCGTTGATCAGACGGACTGCCCTTTAGCCCGAGGCCCCAGCTTATATGAAACTACAAATCCCGGTTCAAGGTTCAAGGTTAAGGGTTCAAGGTTCAAAGGCGCGCAACCCTCCATCGTCACTCCGGCATGATTTTAGCCGGAGTCCAGCCAAATGGCGAATTCCCTGGATTACGGCTGAAAACCATCCGCAATGACTGGAGGTGGATCTATTTGGCTGCTTTTTAGCCCGCAGTGCCCGTTCGTGCCAAAAATGAGGGCCCGGTGCATCCATCTAGTGGGATTTGACTTCATCGAAATCGAAATCGCTATCGAAATCGAACGGCTCAACTCCCTTTGACGCCATAGCCCCCGTCCTCCCAGTCAGGTGAGCGTATCGACCATACGATCCAAATCAGCATTTCGTGTCCGAGGTTCCTATCTTTTCGATCCCGATTTCGATTTGGATGATCCCACCCATCATTATTAATCGAGAAAAGGGCTTATGTGAAACTTCAAGAGCGAACCGCAGAATATCGAATAACGAATCATGAATTTCAAATGGTGGAATCGCTGCGCTCTGGCCTTTAAAATAGAATCGACAACATACCTTCCTTCGACATTCGATATTCTACGGTTCGATATTCGACATTCTCTTTTTTTATAAGTTTCTGTCTTTGATCAAACTGGCTGCCCTTTAGCCAGCGGCCTGGGCTTATATGAAACTACCGGTATGGCCTTACCCTTGGTCGTCACTCCGGCATGATTTTAGCCGGAGTCCAGACATATGGCAACTTCCCTGGATAGCGCAAAAAAGCTTCACTTCGTGCCCGGCTAAAAACCTGCCGGAATGACGTTAGGTGGATTTGGCAAAATACTAATAAAGTTTCTATCTTTGATCAGACGGGCTGTCCTTTTGCCAGCGGCCTCGGCTTATATGAAACTACACCGGTGTGGCATAGTTTCTGTCGTTGATCAATCTGGCGGCCCTTTAGCCAGCGGTCCCGACTCGAGTGAAACTACCTTCAAGGTTTCAGGTGTCAGGGTTCAAGGTTCAGGCCGGCCCTGGCGCGACGGGTTAAAGGGTCTTGAGAAACATCGTAATCGGTCCTTAAAATTGAATCGATTGTATATGATGGTCTTGGCCAGGGTTTCAAGGGCTACTACCATCTGGTGAGAGCGGCTTCCAGCCGCGAAGATAATTGAAACCCGGCACCTTCAAACCATCGCGGTTTTTGCCTGCGGCGCTGTGCTTTTCGGCCGCGGGCCGCAATATCCTGACTATCCTGTTGTCCTGTCTAACTGATTTGACTGAAAATAGAATCCATTTCCTTCCCCTGGCGAGATTATCGGTCCATAATTTCGCGGAGCTGTTGTTTGAGCTCGACGTAATTGAATACCGCCGGAAATTCGGTGAATTCCTTTTGGACATTTTCAGGCGGGCGAAACAAAACGGCGTCGTCGGCCGTCTTGAGCATGCTGATATCGTTGTAAGAGTCACCGATGGCGATCACCCGGTAGTTCAGGGTTTTGAGCGCCAGGGCGACCTTTCTTTTGCCGTCCGGCTGCCGCAGGTTATAACCGCTGATCGAACCGTCCGCGGCGACGCTCAGCGTGTTGCAAAAAAGCGTGGGCCGCCCCAGCTTTTCCATCAAGGGGCCGGCGAATTCGACGTAGGTGTCGGAGACGACAATGAGCGGCACCAGCGTTCTGAGCCAGTCCAAAAATTGGAGGGCGCCTTGCAACGGCTCCATTTTCTTGATGACTGCCTGGATATCCCCGAGTTTCAGGTCGTTTTCCTTCAGAATGGCCAGGCGTCTTTTCATCAGCACATCATAGTCGGATATATCCCTTGTCGTTAGTTTGAGCTCCTCGATGCCGGTAATTTCGGAAAACTTGATCCAGATTTCAGGTGTAAAAACGCCTTCCAGGTCTGTGCATACGATATCCATATCAATCCAACTCTTCGTTTTCTATCCGGATGAGCATCGCCTCGTCGCTGACGACATCCAGAGCGTTGATTTCGGTTAAGGCTTGCTTCACATCGGCTTCCCGGGCCAGGTGAGAGAGCATGACGAGGGGAACAGCACCGTTTATCTTGCGTCCCTTCTGGTGTACGGATTGCATGCTGATGCCGTGTTTGCCTAAGATTCCGGATATGGCCGCGAGGACTCCGGGGCTATCGATGGCTGAAAATCTGAAATAATAGTGGGTGACCAGGTCATCCATCGGCAACAGTGGAATATTGCGGATGTTTTCCCGTTGGTAGGAAACCGCGGGGATCCTGCGGACACAATCGGATAAAATATTGCGCGCCAGGTCGACGATATCACCGAGCACCGCGCTGGCGGTGGGCATCATGCCGGCGCCATGTCCATACAGCATGATGTCGCCCGTCGCGTCGGCGGACACCGTAATCGCATTGACGGTGCCCTTGATGGGGGCCAGGATATGGTCTGCCGGGATCATGGTCGGATGCACCCGGGCCTCAACCCGATCGTTTTCAAACTTGCTGATGGCCAGCAGTTTTATCCGATAGCCGAATTGCTCGGCAAACTCGATGTCTAAGGGGGTGATCCCGGAAATGCCCTCGATATAGACATCCTTCAGGTTAATTTCCATTCCATAGGCCAGGGCGGACAAGATCGCAATTTTATGAGCCGTGTCGAATCCGCCGATATCCAGGGTGGGATCGGCTTCGGCATATCCCTGTTTCTGGGCTTGCCGCAGGGCCTCCTCGAAGGTGATTCCCTCATCGGCGATCTTGGACAAGATGTAGTTGCAGGTTCCGTTTAATATGCCGGTCATGGCTTTGATGTGATTGGCAACCAGAGATTCCCGCAGCGTTTTGATGATCGGCATGCATCCGCCCACACTGGCCTCGAAAGCCAGATCGACTCCCTTTTCCGCCGCTGCGGCGAATAATTGGTTGCCGTGAGCAGCCAGCAGGGCCTTATTGGCGGTAACCACATGCTTGCCATTTTCGATCGCCTTCATCATCAGATCCCGGGCAACGCCTTGGCCGCCGATCATTTCGACGACGATGTCGACCTCGGGATCATCGACCACTTGCCGGGCGTCTTTTATGAATACACCTTCAGGGAAGCGAACCCCGCGATCGGTTTCAACGTCCAGGTCGGCGACCCATTTCAGATTCAACAGGGCTCCCACCCGGGCGGTGACAATTTGCTGGTGTTCGAGAAGCAATTTGGCCACACCGGTGCCGACCGTTCCGCAACCCAGCACACCGATATTGATTTTTCTCATTTTGTCTTCCGGTTTCTTTAACGTTTAGGGTGTACCCCCCAAAGGCTTCAGATCTATTCCTGTAACTGAAACCCCAAATCATACAACCTGGCAGCGGGGAAGTCAAAAAAATTGTTTTGACTTTTAAAACGAATGAGTTTAATTTTCAAGTACTTTCCACAACCCATCCATCATTTCGCGGGAGATGAGCATGACCGATTCTTTAACATATGCGGACGCCGGAGTAGATATTGTTAAAGCCGATAAACTGGTCGAAGCGATCAGCGAAATCGCCCAACGCACGTCCCGAACCGGTGTAATCGGTGAAATCGGTGGATTTGGGGGGCTTTTTTCTCCAAATCTTGCCAATATCGACAGACCGGTTCTGGTCAGCTCCACGGACGGGGTTGGAACCAAGCTTAAAATTGCCTTCATGCTCGATAAACACGACACGGTCGGTATCGATCTGGTGGCCATGAGTGTCAACGACATTCTCGTTCAGGGTGCGAAGCCGCTTTTCTTTTTGGACTATCTTTCCGTGGGAAAGCTTGACAGCCGGCGGGCCGAAAGCATTATCCGGGGAATCGGCGAGGGCTGCCAACAGGCTAAGTGTGCCCTGCTCGGTGGAGAAACCGCAGAAATGCCTGGATTTTATACGGATAATGAGTACGATCTGGCCGGATTCGCAGTGGGAATCGTGGACAACAGCAAGATCATCGATGGAACCGATATCCGGGTCGGCCATCGGCTCATCGGGATTGCCTCCAGCGGGCTGCACAGCAACGGGTTTTCCCTGGTCCGCAAAATCTGTTTCGATACCCTCAAGCTCAAGATCGACGATCACATCCCGGAACTCGGCAGATCCCTGGGTGAAGAACTGCTCACACCGACCCGGATTTATGTCGAACCTATATTGAGTATCCTGAAGGATCTGCCGATACACGGCCTGGCGCATATCACCGGCGGCGGGATCACAAACAATATTCTGCGGATTGTACCCAAAGCGTGTAATGTTCTGATTCAGACGGACATCTGGGAGGCGCCCCCCATTTTTTCATTTTTGCAGCAGGCCGGCAAAATTTCGCAGCGGGAAATGCGGCGGACCTTCAATAACGGAATCGGCATGATCGCCATCGTTCCACCGGATGCCGCGCCCGACATTTTGCAGCGGTTGAAGGCCATGAATGAAAAAGCGTATCTGATCGGTGAAATCCTGGCGTGCAGGGATTCCAGCAACCAGGTTATTTGGGAGTAATTGTGTCAAAACTCAAGAATTCCAAAATGGATGAGCGTTCAACTTTTAAAAGAATCGGCGCCCGCATCACGAAGATGATGCACTGGCTTGCCAAGGGCCGTGACGGAAGCATTCCCTGCGCCGGTTGAGGCAGCGGAAAGAGGGGTCCCCGGCGGGTGACCCGGAAATGATTGTACTGGGTATCGAATCATCCTGCGACGAAACCGCCGCGGCGGTGGTCAAGGGGGGGACCACGGTCGCCTCATCGGTGGTTGCCTCCCAGACGGAAGTCCACCAGCGATATGGCGGGGTGGTGCCTGAACTGGCATCGCGAAAACATATCGAGGCCGTCCTGCCGGTCGTTGACGAGGCGCTCCGCCAGGCAGGCCTGGCGTTGGAGGAGATCGAGGCGATTGCCGTTACCCAGGGGCCCGGACTCGTAGGCGCCTTGCTGGTGGGGTACGCATTCGCCCGGGCGTGTGCATATGCTCTTAAAATCCCATGGGTCGGTGTCAGTCATTTGGAAGGTCATATAAACTCGGTGTTTCTGGAATCCGATCCGCCTTCCTTTCCTTTCATTGCACTCCTGGTATCCGGGGGGCACACCGGTATTTATCACGTCACGTCGCACACTTCGGTGCAACTGCTGGGACAAACCCGGGACGATGCCGCCGGCGAGGCATTCGACAAGGTTGCCAAAATGCTCGACTTGGGCTATCCGGGCGGGGGTGTTATCGACCAAATCTCACGACAGGGCGATCCTGCCCGCATCAAATTCCCGCGATCCTATCTCGACAAAACCGGTTTCGATTTCAGCTTCAGCGGCATCAAGACGGCTGTCGGTCGATACATTACCACCCACGAAGATCTTATACAGAATCAACTACCCGACATTGTCGCCGGATTCCAGGAAGCGGTCATCGATGTGCTCTGCTACAAGGCCATCCGGGCGGCCCGGCAAAAAAAATGTGACCGCATTGCCCTGGTCGGCGGTGTGGCCGCCAACAGCCGGTTGAGAGGCAGACTGGCGGCCGATGCCGCCCGTCATGGTTTCAGGGTCCATATCCCCTCGCTGCAGCTGTGCGGGGACAATGCCGCCATGATTGCCGCCGTGGGGTATCATTACCTGAAAGCCGGAAAATTTTCCGATATGAAGGATGATGTTTTTTCGAGGTACCGGGTCTGACCCCACAACTTCAGTCACTCGTGTGAAACATATTCCAGGTTCAGAGTTCAGGGTTCAGGGTTCGAAGGTTACGATCATTTAGTGGGATGTGACTTCATCGAAATCGAAATCGCTATCGGGATCGAAATCGAACGGCTCAACTCCCTTTGACGCCATAGCCCCCGTCCTCCCAGTCAGGTGAGCGTATCGACCATACGATCCAAATCAGCATTTCGTGTCCGAGGTTCCTATCTTTTCGATCCCGATTTCGATTTGGATGATCCCACCCATCATTATTAATCGAGAAAAGGGCTTATGTGAAACTTCAAGAGCGAACCGCAGAATATCGAATAACGAATCATGAATTTCAAATGGTGGAATCGCTGCGCTCTGGCCTTTAAAATAGAATCGACAACATACCTTCCTTCGACATTCGATATTCTGCGGTTCGATATTCGACATTCTCTTTTTTTTATAAGTTTCTGTCTTTGATCAAACTGGCTGCCCTTTCGCCAGCGGCCTCGGCTCGTATGAAACTACAAATCCCGGTTCAATAAGGGTTCAAGGTTCAAAGGCGCGCAACCCTCCATCGTCACTCCGGCATGATTTTAGCCGGAGTCCAGCCAAATGGCGAATTCCCTGGATTACGGCTGAAAACCATCCGCAATGACTGGAGGTGGATCTATTTGGCTGCTTTTTAGCCCGCAGTGCCCGTTCGTGCCAAAAATGAGGGCCCGGTGCATCCATCTAGTGGGATTTGACTTCATCGAAATCGAAATCGCTATCGAAATCGAACGGCTCAACTCCCTTTGACGCCATAGCCCCCGTCCTCCCAGTCAGGTGAGCGTATCGACCATACGATCCAAATCAGCATTTCGTGTCCGAGGTTCCTATCTTTTCGATCCCGATTTCGATTTGGATGATCCCACCCATCATTATTAATCGAGAAAAGGGCTTATGTGAAACTTCAAGAGCGAACCGCAGAATATCGAATAACGAATCATGAATTTCAAATGGTGGAATCGCTGCGCTCTGGCCTTTAAAATAGAATCGACAACATACCTTCCTTCGACATTCGATATTCTGCGGTTCGATATTCGACATTCTCTTTTTTTTATAAGTTTCTGTCTTTGATCAAACTGGCTGCCCTTTCGCCAACGGCCTCGGCTCGTATGAAACATCATTCAGTTCCTGATCAATCTGTCTGTTTTTTAGCCGGCGGGCTTCGGCTTGTGTTTTAGGCCGACTCAGAATTGAGGTACCTGTTTTTTACCCTCATAATCCTTTCCACCGATGCGATTGCCTGTGCTCTGGAATCGGCTGAGTCGACAATCCCCTGTAATAGTGTTTCATAAGCGATTTCGATTTTCGGTCCCTGGTGGCAAATCAGAACCAGATCGATTCCAGCCGCGGAAATCCTGCCGATCGCCGTCTGAATATCATAATGACGGCTGATGGCCCCCATATCGAGATCGTCGGTGAGCACCAGGCCGTCGAATCCCAGTTGCCTGCGCAGCAGATCTCCTGCAATGTTGCGGGACAAACTTGCGGGACAGCGGGAATCCAGTTTCGGATACAGGATATGGGAGAGCATCATTCCGCACACCCCGTGCGCGATGCCGGCCTTGAAAGGGATCAAATCCAATTGCTCAATTTCGGAAATGCCGCTGTCGAGCACCGGCAGATCGAAGTGGGAATCCAGGATCGTGCGGCCGATGCCCGGAAAATGCTTGGCCACTGCGATGATTTTGTTTTGCTGCAGATGCGAGACGACTTTCACTCCCAAGCGGGCCACCCAGTGGGGATCGGCCCCGAAAGCCCGTTTTGCCATGATGCTGTCGAAGTTTTCCGGCGCCACATCCATAACGGGCGCCATGTTCATATTGATGCCGATCCGCTTCAACTCGGCGGCGGTCACCTCCGCGAAATGGACGGCATCCGCCTCGCTTTTCATATGAGGATTTCCCGGAAACTGGGTGAAGGGTTCCTTGAGCCTCGCCACCTGCCCCCCTTCCTGATCGACGGCAATGAACAAAGGGGGTTGACCGTACATGCGGGCATGGTTCTGAACGGCATCACTCAATTTCTTTATTTGGGCCTCGGTTTCCAGGTTTCTCGAAAAGAGAATGATCCCACCGATTTTGAGTCGCTCGATATAAAATTCGAGATCGGCGGTCAGCGTGGTGCCATCGAAGCCGACCATCAGGCGCTGCCCGGCCAGCTGTGAATCTGAAAACATTGATGTTTGCATGGGTTGGGCTCCAGGGTTTGATAAGCAACCCAAGGTTGCGTATAACTTTCTAGCCAAAGGCCAGAAAGGATCGATTTTTCCTATGCAACAAAAGCTTAAACCTCACTCTTTCGAATATTCTGCCAAAAAAAAAGAGCATCGTCAATTTCCGGCGATCCTCTTTTTATGGCTGAGCCGAATGGTAACGAGTTTGTCAGGTTACCACTGCTCAGTGTGGTTTGAAAAAGGTTTCCCAAAATGCCGTTGTTCTCGTAGGGTATCTTCTCAAGCTGTTTGGAAGTCCTCTGGAAAAGATGCACGCACATTCGAGAGACCGTCTTGATAATTGGCCTATTCAATTAATGTGCCAAATTGAATTAGTTTTAATTTTATAGTTAATACGGACAGTTGCGGAGTGGGCTGAAAAATGGGTTAACCCGCAGTGGATCCCGAAGCGTCATTTTTTCGACACATCGTCCGGTTTTTGGCAGGCATTGCCTGTTGTCGCGTCCGATTCGGATAAGGATGTTATCGGTTCAGTTGGTACCTGCGAACCGCCTGGTTGTGCTCTTTCAGGTTCGCTGAAAAGTGATGGGTGCTGTCATTTTTGGAAACGAAATAGATAAAGCCGGTCGCTTCCGGAAACAGGGCCGCCTTCAGGGAATCCCGGCCCGGGTTTGCAATCGGCCCCGCTGGAAGTCCCTTGATTTGATAGGTATTATATGGTGTGCGGGTGTGCAGGTGTTTGCGGGTGAGGTTGCCGTCAAAATTTTGCAGACCGTAAATGACCGTCGGATCGGATTCAAGGCGCATTTTCTTCTTCAGACGATTATGAAAAACGGATGAGATAATCGGCCGTTCGGATGGCGTTCCGGTTTCTTTTTCAATTATCGATGCCAGGGTGACGATTTGATGAACTGAAAAGCCGAGATCTTTCGCTCTTGCCACCCAATCGGGGGTGAAGACGGACCAGAACCGGTTCACCATTACCGACACGATTCTTTCCATGGTGACCCCCCGGGGGAAAAAATAGGTATCCGGGAAAAGATATCCCTCGAATGTCGGGGCTTCGATTCCGTATTTTCCAACCCGGTCGGCATCGGTGGCGGCAGCGATAAAGTCAGCCTTTTTGCCGAATTCGGCAAGTTCCACGAGCTGGGCGATCTGGTTGATGGTATAACCTTCCGGCACCGTCAATTTGTGCAGGTTGACGGTGCCGTCGACCATCATTTGCAGAATCCGGCGGGGCGGCATGGTTGCCGAGAACCGGTATTCACCGGCCTTCAAACGTGTATCGATACCCTTCATACGGGCAATCAGAATGAATTTCAACCGGCTTTTAATCAGATCCGCCTGGTAAAGGGTTGCCGTCGTGGTTCGCAAACTCTGACCCGGCGGGACATCGACGATGACACTGTCGGTGGCCCCGGAATCGGCGGGTGTTTCAGCGAAGGTATGGAGTTCCAGCAAAACCCCGGCCGCCGCACAAACCAGTAGAATCAGGGCAACCCCCAAAAAGAGCAGCGTCTTTTTCAAGAGTATGTTTTCTCCTTCCGCTTAAAACATTGCGAAATCTGCTTACCAGATTATTAAAAATGAATCTCCTTGTCAAAGGCGGATTGCAGCGGCAGCCAAATTCCAATACGGGTTTTCCTTGACATTGACATGTGAAATCAAGTATTTAATCCACAGATTTCGCAGATTGCACGGATTGCTCTAAACACCTTAGGAACGAAGCGAATCTATCGGGTAATTCCCCGCAGCGTGCTGCGATAAAATAACTTTTACCCATGAGATACCCTGCGGCTCGCTGTGGGAAGTATCATTATGGATATGCGCTGCAGTCGATTCATTCGTGTTTACGGGGACAATTAAATACAATCGGCTCGAAAGTCCCCCGGCATACCGGACGGGATTTTTTCTGAACCGATAGAGGCTGTACCATGGGAAAACCGAAATTAAAGCAACATCATATTAACCGGGACTGGTGCAAGGGCTGCGGGATATGTGCGGAACTTTGTCCCAAAAGGGTTCTTGAACTCGATGACGAAGAGAAGATCAGCGCGGTGCGTCCGCAGGATTGCATCTGTTGCAGGCTGTGCGAGCTGCGCTGTCCGGATTTTGCCATAGAAATTGAAACGGAAGAATAGGGGCGGTAATGACGGAAAATATAAAATTTGTGCAAGGCAATGAGGCCTGTGTCGAAGGTGCGCTTTATGCAGGACTTGATTTTTATGCCGGCTATCCGATCACCCCTTCAACGGAGATAGCCGAACTTTTATCCTATCGGCTGCCCCGGCTCGGCGGCAAGTTCATTCAGATGGAAGATGAGATCGCCTCCCTGTGTGCGGTTATCGGTGCTTCCCTGACCGGTCGCAAAGTCATGACGGCTACCAGCGGTCCCGGTTTCTCCCTGATGCAGGAAGCGCTTGGCTATGCGGTGATGACTGAAATTCCCTGCGTGATCGTCGACGTCCAGCGCGGCGGTCCCTCCACCGGAATTCCCACCCACGGCAGCCAGGGGGATGTCAACCAGGCCCGCTGGGGAATCCACGGCGACCATGCCATCATCGCCATGACGGCTTCCAATCACCAGGATGTTTTCGAGATCACGGTGGAGGCCTTCAATCTGGCTGAAACCTATCGGACACCGGTTATACTGCTGTTCGATGAGGTGGTGGGCCACATGCGCGAGCGGCTGGTTGTACCTGAACGGGGGGCCATCCCTTTAGTGGATCGGCTCAGGACATCCGTGAAGGAAGGGGTTGACTATCATCCCTATCTGCCCCGGGAGGATGGCCGGCTTCCCATGTCCGATTTCGGCGGTGTCCACCGGTACAATGTGACCGGTTTGGTTCACGACATGTGGGGATTTCCCTCCGCAGAACCCCGGGTGGTTCATGGCCTGCTGCATCATCTGGTGGACAAGCTGGAAAACAGAACCAGTTTTATCGCCCGCTATAAGGATTTTTATCTGGAAGACAGCGAGCACTTGCTGATATCTTACGGTGCGGCGGCCCGTTCGGCCCGTCATGTCGTGGAAAGCAGGCGTTCGCGTGGCGAAAAATTGGGGCTGATGGAACTTCAGACGCTGTGGCCTTTTCCCGCGAATATCGTTCGCGAAAAATGTGCTGGAGCCAAATCCGTGATTGTGGTGGAGCAGAACATGGGCCAGATCCTGCGAGAGGTCAAACTGGCCGTGGATGAACCGCAAAAGGTGTTTCTGGCCAATCGCATCGACGGCGTCTTTATCACTCCGAGAGATATCATGAATATTATTCGCTTAATCCAGGGGAGGGGGGTTTGATATATGCCGGTTAGAGACTACCTGAGGGAAAGATTTTTTCCGCACCTGTGGTGTCCGGGGTGCGGTCATGGCATGGTCCTCAACGGCCTCCTGCAGGCGATCGAAGCCCTCGGCCTGAGCAAGAACGATATCGTGATGGTATCCGGCATCGGGTGTTCCGCCAGAATTACCGGCTATGTGGATTTCCACACCCTGCACACCATCCACGGCCGGGCGCTGGCCTTCGCCACCGGGGTGAAAATGAGCCGCCCGGAACTGAATCTGATCGTCCCCATGGGTGACGGGGATGCGCTGGCCATCGGAGGAAACCATTTTATCCATGCGGCCCGGCGCAACATCGATATAACCGCCATCGTGATGAACAACCGCATTTACGGAATGACCGGCGGGCAATTTTCACCCCTGTCGGGTCCCGGTATCCGGGCGACCACAGCTCCCTTTGAAAACATCGACTACAGTTTCGATGTCGTGGAACTGGCCAAGGCGGCCGGTGCGACCTTCGTGGCCCGTACCACCAGTTACCATGTCCAGCAAATATCCGAAATCGTCCAGAAGGCCATCCTGCACCATGGATTTTCCGTAGTCGAGATTCTCAGTCAGTGCCCGACCTACTTCGGACGCAAAAACAAAGCCGGCGGGGCCGTGGATATGGTCAAGTGGTTTAAACAAAATACGACGCCCATCGGCTCCCGGGTCAAGCAGGAAAACCCCGACATAATCGAACGCGGCATTTTCGTGCAAAAAGAAGCGCCGGAATACTGCAGCGAATATGATAAAATCGTGGCCAGAGCGAAGGAAACAACATGACAATGGAAAGATACAGGATGGTTTTTTCGGGTTCGGGGGGACAGGGTGTGATCACCGCCAGCATTATCCTGGCCGAGGCAGCCGTGCTTTTTGAAAATTTGAATGCCGTTCAGTCTCAGTCCTACGGCGCCGAGGCGCGGGGTGGTTCAACCCGGTCCGATGTCATTATTTCCGATTCAACCATCCATTATCCCAAGGTGATTCAACCCAATGTGCTTATTTGTCTCACCCAGGATGCGTACAATAAATTCTATCAGATTATCCGTCCCGGGGGGCTGTTGATTATCGATCGGCGTTTTGTAAAGACGAATAAAAAGGTGGATGCCCAGCAAAGAGAACTGCCCATGTACGAAACGGTCATGGAAAAAATCGGAAAACCGATCGTTTTCAACATTTGTATGTTGGGCGCGGTCATCCGATTGACCGAAATTGTGTCGCCGGATTCCGTTTTGCAGCTTCTTAAAGCCCGTATACCTTCGGATTTCGTTGAAATAAACCGTCAGGCACTGGAATTGGGTCTGGCGCTCGGCGAAAACGGATGAGTAAATTTCCAATATGTTTTAGCTCGTAAGCTCATGGGCTCATAAGCTCGTGAGTGCGGGTTTTAGTTCGTAAGCTCATGGTCTCAAGAGCTTAGGAGCTTAGGAGCTCAAGACCTTAAGAGCTCATAACTACTAAGGGCTTAACAGGCCGAAATACCAGGCAAGCAGAGGGGGGCCGAAAAAGATGTAGGTAATACAGCCGATGGATAGAAAGGGTCCGAACGGTACTGCCAGTTTCATACCCTGTCGGAGTCGAAGCATGGCGAGCAGACCGGCCAGGGTGCCCACCAGGGAAGCCACGAAAATCGTGAAAAGAACGCCTTTCCAGCCCACGATCGCACCAATCATCGCCAGCAATTTGATATCGCCGCCGCCCATCCCTTCTTTTTTAGCGATCGCGCTGTAAGTCCAGGCAACGATAAGCAGGCTCCCACCGCCGATCAGAATGCCGAGAAGCGCCTCAATATATGTAATCCGGGGCAGGAATAACCCCGCGATAAAGAAAACGGGAATGCCCGGCAGGGTGATCGAATCCGGGATGATGCGGTGATCGAGGTCTATGAAGGTCACCATCAGCAGCACGGCGAAGAAAATAAAATAGATCAACGCTTCTATGGTCAGGCCGAATTTAAGATAGGTGCCCAGGGCAAACAGCCCGCCCAGCAGCTCGACCATCGGATAGCGCGGGGGAATTCCAATCCCGCAATGACGGCAGCGTCCCCGGAGCCAGAGGTAGCTGACAATGGGTATATTGTCATAGGCGGCTATCGGGGTGGCGCAATTCCAGCACATGGAGCGGGGACTGACAATCGATTTGGACAGCGGTAGGCGATAAATACAGACATTTAGAAAACTTCCGATACACAGCCCGATCAGGAAGATAAATATTTCGACACAATAAGGTAACATTACATTATCTTGGCATGATTAGCGAAAAAATCAAAGGGATATTGTCAAAAAATTAATATGTATTATTTTTACATTTCAGCCCTTGCGCTGAAACCGCCCTTGCCGATCGATCCAGCTATTCGGATCGGCTCCGGAAGTGAACGGGGTTGCGAACCCTGGGGTTTCGTGATTCAGCGGGAGGTGCCCGTGTTATTATGTCAGTGATCAGTTGGGAGCTAAAATGGCAGAAGCCGATAGAGACGATCTAATCAGCATTATCGACGACGACGGTAAAAATGAAAAAATTCCCGGTATCCTGCCTTTGATGCCGGTGCGCGATATTGTCATTTTCACGGACATGGTGTTGCCGCTTTTTGTCGGTCGCGAGAAATCCATCCGCGCCGTACAGGAAGCCGTTGCCAAGGAGGGGTTTCTTTTTGTCGCGACCCAGAAGGATCCGGCCATCGAAAATCCGGATACCGACGAGATATTTACCACGGGCACCGTCAGCCGCGTGCTGCGGATGCTCAAACTTCCGGATGGCGGCATCAAAATCCTGGTCCAGGGATTCGCCAAGGCCAAGATTGAAAAATATACACGCAGACGATCCCTGTATCGGGTGAAAGTGGCCATGATCCAGGAGCCGGCGCTCGACGACATCAGCGTGGAAGCGGAAGCCCTGATGCGCAACGTTCGGGAACACTGCGAAAAAATTCTGGTTTTGCGCGGCGAGATGAACGGAGACGTACTCACCATTTTGCAAAGCATTCAGGATCCGGGCAAACTGGCGGACGTCGTTGCTTCGAATCTGAGGCTCAAAATCGAAGATTCCCAAAATCTTCTTGAAATTACGGACCCTCTGGAGCGGTTGAAGCAGGTCAACATTTTGCTTGGCCGCGAGGTGCAGCTTTCCACCGTGCAGGCCAAGATTCAGTCCGAGGTGAAAGATGAAATCTCCAAAAGCCAGCGGGACTTTTTTTTGCGGGAGCAGGTCCGTGCCATTTACAAGGAATTGGGGGATCAGGACGAGAATTCCCTGGAGCTGGAAGAATACCGCAAGAAAATAAAGCAGGCTAAAATGTCCAGGGAAGCCGGCGAGGAGGCGACCAAACAGCTTCAGCGGTTGGAGCAGATGCACCCGGATTCAGCCGAATCCACCGTCGTTCGCACCTACCTGGACTGGCTGGTGGAAATGCCCTGGAACCGGTCCTCCAAGGATGTGCTGGACATATCCTTTGCCAGCAAAGTTCTCGATCAGGACCATTACGGGCTCGAAAACGTCAAAAACCGCATACTGGAGTATCTGAGTGTCCGCAAACTCAATCCGAAAATGAAAGGCCCTATTCTATGTTTCGTGGGACCGCCGGGTGTCGGAAAAACGTCGCTGGGCCAGTCCATTGCCCGGGCCATGAAACGCAAGTTCGTCCGCATATCATTGGGTGGTATTCGGGACGAAGCCGAAATCCGGGGCCACCGCCGAACCTATATCGGTGCCCTGCCGGGTCGTATCCTGCAGGGTCTCAAACAATGCGGCACCAACAACCCGATTTTCATGATGGACGAAATAGACAAATTGGGTTCGGATTTTCGCGGCGATCCCTCTTCGGCTTTGCTGGAAGCGTTGGATCCCGAACAAAATTCGGAATTCAGCGACCATTTTCTCAATCTGCCTTTCGATTTATCCCGGGTCATGTTTATTCTGACCGCCAATACGATCGATACCATCCCTTCGGCCCTGCTGGATCGGATGGAAATTATCAGCCTCTCGGGATACACCGAGGGGGAAAAAGCGATTATCGCAGCCAAACATCTCATGCCGCGTCAGATCAAGGAGAACGGCCTGAAACCCCGGATGTTGTCAATCAGCGACGCCGCGATGCGCCAGATTATCAACGAATACACCTGTGAAGCCGGTCTAAGAAATCTAGAGCGCGAGATCGCCACCATTTGCAGGAAGACCGCCCGCCGAATCGCCGAAGGCAAGAAAAAGTCATATCAGATAACCAGGGGCAATTTGCACAAATATCTGGGAATACCGAAATATATACCGGAAATGGATCAGGAGGGAAGTCAGGTGGGCCTGGCCACCGGTCTGGCCTGGACCCAGGTGGGCGGAGAAGTGCTTTATGTCGAAGCGACCCTGATCGACGGTAAAGGGGAATTGATCGTAACCGGCCAGCTCGGAGAAGTGATGCAGGAATCCGCCCGGGCGGCGGTGACCTTTGCCCGGGCCACCATCGGTTCCTACGGGGTCAAAAAAAAGAATTTCGACAATCTCGATATCCACATCCATGTGCCGGCCGGCGCCATCCCCAAGGACGGTCCATCGGCAGGTATCGCCATGGCGACGGCTTTGATATCCGTGCTGACCGATCGGCCGATCCGCAATGATGTGGCCATGACCGGCGAAATTACACTCCGGGGCAGGGTGCTTCCCATCGGCGGACTGAAAGAAAAAGCACTGGGAGCCCTGCGGGCCGGCATTCGAGAGGTTATTATACCCGAAAAAAACCGGAAAGACCTGCTGGAAATTCCGCAAAACATCAGACGCCGGCTTGCCTTCATTCCGGTTCAAGGGATGGAAGCTGTTCTGTCGCATGCGATGGTCGAATGGCCATCGGGGAAAAACAAACCGTCTTCAGAATCGGGCGGCAAAGGGCAGGGGCGCAAACCGTCCGTAAAGCGCCGCCGGCGTACCGGCGACGCAACCAAAGAGAAATGACCTTTTATACACGATATGCGGGCCCGATAGGCCATTGAACCCCTCTTAAACACAAAACACAGATCTTTCGGGGTTTTTGTGTTTTCCGCGGTTTCTTCCAGGAATAGCTGAGTCGGCCCGAGTTGCGGATAGAAAATCCACTATGAAAATCCTCGCACTGGATACGGCTACTCAAAATTGCAGTGCCGCTCTGATTGACGATGATCTGGTCCTGGCAGAGATCACAAGGTTCAACCGCCGGAGTCATTCACGGCACGTCATAGATATCATCGATTCGATCTGCGGCCTGACAAACCTCGAGATCAAGGAGGTTGACGGCTTTGCGGTGACCATCGGCCCCGGGTCTTTCACCGGGTTGAGAATCGGCATCAGTACGGTCAAGGCGCTGGCCTACACGTTGAAAAAACCGGTTGCTGGGGTTTCAAGCCTCGATGCACTCGCTTGGCAGGGCGCCCAAAGCGCCTTTCTGATCTGTCCCCTGCTGGATGCCCGCAAAAAAGAAGTGTATTTCAGCCGCTATCGCCTCAAAAATAATGAACTGATAAAGGTGAGCGAGGAAATGCTGGCGGCACCTCGGGAAGCCGTGCGCGGCATTGACGAGCCGTGCATGTTCGTGGGAAACGCGGCCCGAATGTATCGGGAGAAAATCTTGGCCGAACTGGGTCTGTTGGCAAACTTTGCCGTCTGGGGTCAACATACCATCCGGGCCTCCACGATCGCGTTCTTGAGTCTGGCCGGTTTAAGGGAACGAAAGACCATGGATCCCGGGCTGCTGATTCCCCGGTATATTCGCAGGCCGGACGCTGTGGTCAGTGCAGAATCCAAGCAGTTCGCCTAAATCCTGCGGACATCCTTGACAAGCACGGTCAATACTGATAACAAAAAAATTTTATGCTGCTAATCGCTTCGGTGACCTTTCAAATTATCTCAAGGTAAAGCTCTCGGTAATTACATGGATAAATTTATTAGATCGGACATTCCGAGCCGGACGGCCTTTCCCATTGCACGTGCCGGTTACCCTTTGATTATCGCAGCGGCCTTTGCCACCGCCATTCTGGCACTGGCGCAGCTTGCGACGCTCGCGCTGATCGCTTTGGCGGCGACCTTTTGTATTTGCGGATTCTTCAGAGATCCGGACCGGCTGATACCCAACGAGGAAGGGGCGGTGGTATCTCCTGCGGACGGCAAGGTGGTCCGGGCGGATTTCGTGCAAGACAGTCCCTTTTTCCCTGGGCGGGCCATGAAAATCAGCATCTTCATGTCGGTGTTCAACGTCCATGTCAACCGCATGCCCTGCAACGGTCGGGTTAAAGAAATAGGCTATCATCCAGGAAAATTTTTTGCGGCCAATCTCGATAAAGCTTCCCTGGAAAACGAACATAATGCGGTTTTCATCGAAATGGAAAATAAGAAACCGATGTGCGTGGTTCAAATTGCCGGATTGGTTGCCAGAAGAATTATTTGCTACATTCAGCCGGGAGACAACGTGCTTTGCGGCCAGAGATTCGGCCTTATCTGTTTTGGATCGAGGTTGGATGTCTATCTGCCGGCCGACATCATGCTGAACGTGTCGATTGGTGACAAGGTAAAAGCGGGCACGTCCATCCTGGGCCAAGTCGTTAGTGCATGAGTCCTAGAAAGCGGCGGGCGGAAATTATGCTCACAGATGCTTTTATTACTTTTAGGAAAGGGTGTTTTCAGACATGCCGAAAAGAAAGTTCAATGTGGCCGTCGCCGGAGCGACCGGTGCGGTCGGCAACCAGATGATCAAATGCCTGGAGGAAGCTGATTTTCCGGTGGGATCGCTCAAATTCCTGGCCTCTTCGCGTTCCGTGGGAAGATCTCTGCGGTTTCGGGGTGATTTGATTGACGTGGAGGAGCTCAAAGAGGATTCCTTCCAGGGGATGGAAATCGCACTTTTTTCGGCAGGGGGTGGTACGAGCGAAAAGTTTGCGCCGGTGGCCGCCCGGTGCGGTTGTGTGGTGGTTGACAATTCAAGTGCCTGGCGGATGGACCCGGACGTGCCGCTGGTGGTTCCGGAGGTCAATCCCCATGCCATTGCCGATTACAGCAAAAAAGGCATTATTGCCAACCCGAACTGTTCCACCATTCAGATGGTGGTGGCGCTGAATCCGATTCACAAAAGATACGGCATTAAACGGGTGGTGGTATCCACCTATCAGGCGGTGTCCGGTACCGGCAAAAAGGCCATCGATGAGCTTTTCGACCAGACCCGGTCAATGATCAACTTTCTGGATTACGAAAAGAAAGTTTATCCCCACCGGATTGCATTCAACTGTCTGCCCCACATCGATGTGTTTCTGGAAAACGGCTACACCAAGGAAGAAATGAAAATGGTCAATGAAACCCGGAAGATATTAGAAGACCAGACCATTGGGGTGACCGCGACGACCGTGCGTGTTCCGGTGTTTTACAGCCACTGTGAATCCGTCAACGTGGAAACCAGGGAACCCATCACGGCCGGAGAGGCCAAATTGCTGCTGGAGAAAGCACCTGGTATCAGGGTGCTGGATGATCCGGCCAAAAATCTCTATCCCCTGGCAACCGATGCGGCCGGGCAGGACCTGACCCTGGTGGGCAGGATCCGCGACGACGAATCGGTTGAAAACGGCATCAACATGTGGATTGTGGCTGATAATATCCGCAAGGGAGCGGCAACCAATGCGGTGCAGATCGCCAGGCTTCTGGCGGACGAGTATCTGTAACTGCTGGAGAACCGGATTGTCATCGACAGGGATTGATGCAATCCATTGGGAATAATGATAATTTTTTTTTGCAATTACTAATCTATCAAGCTAGGAGTTTATTACATTGGATAAAGTACCGGTCACTCCAGAGGGATATGAAGCGTTGAAAAAAGAGCTGGAGATATTGCAAAGGGTCGAACGCCCGCAAAATTTAAAAGCGATCGAAGAGGCCCGCGCGCATGGTGATCTCAGCGAAAATGCGGAATTTACGGCCGCCAAGGAACGCCAAAGTCTTATCGAGGGTCGGATCGGAGAGTTGGGTTTCAAGTTGGCCAATTCCGAAATCATAACCCCGGACAAACTTCCCAAGGACCGCGCTGTATTCGGTCACCGGGTATTGCTGGAAAATATAGATACGGGGGAGGATGTGGAGTATCAATTGGTCGGACCGGACGAGTCCGATATCGAGAAAGGACGCATTTCCATTTCTTCTCCTCTCGGGAAAGCCATACTGGGAAAGAAACCGGGAGACGAACTGACCCTCGTTGTGCCGGGTGGAAAACGTGTATATGAGTTGCTGGAGATATCGTGAGCGGACAGCGTTTCAATCCGCCCCGGCGCGACTGCGGCTTCAAACCGCTTAACCTTAACCACAGTGATGGAGGACCGCATTGGCCCGAATTACAATTGAAGATTGCCTGCGAAAAGTAAACAACCGGTTTTTGCTGGTTAACATGGTCGGCAAAAGAGTGCGCCAGATCCGGGAAGGATCCGACTATCTCGTCAGTTCGCCGAAAAATGAAGACATCGTGGTGTCCCTGAGGGAGGTCGCCGCCGGAAAATTAGTATACAAGACTGCGGATCAGGAGTGAAACCGACTGGTGGGAGTGAACTTTGCCCAGCACTTACAGAGCGCTGAACAGAGCTCTTGGACAGGCTGTGCACCGCTATCAGATGATCGCCGATGGCGATCGTATTCTCATGGGAGTTTCGGGCGGAGCCGACAGTCTCACTCTGATGTGGATGTTGTCCGAGCGCCAGGCACGGATTCCGATAAACTATGAACTGTTCGCGGTTTATATCGATCCCGGGTTCGAGGGTGGTTTCGCTGAAGAACTCACGGTCTATTGCCGGAAACTTGGATTTCCCCTGAGAGTCGAATACACGAATTGCGGAGTCATCGGGCACAGCGCGGCCAATCAGGAAAACCCCTGTTTTTTATGCTCCCGGTTGCGCCGCAAACGCCTTTTCGAGGTTGCGGCGGAATTGAATTGCCGCAAACTGGCCCTTGGGCATAACAAAGACGATATCATTGAAACCCTGTTCATGAATATCTGCTATGCCGGTGAGATCAGTACCATGCTGCCGCTGCAACCCTTTTTTCAGCAAGAGTTCACCATGATCCGTCCCCTGGCATTTGCCGATGAAGGGTTGATCCGGCGTTTTGCCGCCGATACCGGTTTTCCCGATTTCGAAAATCCATGTCCGACGGCCAAAACATCCAAACGCCGGGAAATGAAATCGATCCTCAAACAGCTATATCGCAGCAATAAGAAAATAAAGGGGAATATATTTCGGGCCATGAGTCATGTCCGGCCTGAATATTTGTTGAAACCATGAAAGATGTCCAAAGCCAGCCGGATTTCCGCAACATCCCCATCGACAAGGTGGGGATTAAAAACCTGCGTTACCCCATCACTGTCCGCGACCGGCGGGAGGGTAACCAGCATACCGTAGCCCTGATCAACATGTTTGTTGACCTGCCCCACAACAACAAGGGCACGCATATGAGCCGCTTTGTCGAGCTGCTGCACATTTTGCGTCCTGAAGTTTCCCTGCAAAAGTTTTCGGCGATCCTCGAGAGCATGAAACAGCATCTGAAAGCGGCATCGGCCCATCTGGAAATGACATTTCCCTACTTCATTGAAAAAAAAGCGCCGATCAGTACATCCCCAGGGCTGATGGATTATACCTGCAGCATCACGGGTACCAGCGATCCCAGTGGAAAAATCGATCTCGTGTCTCAGGTGGTGGTTCCCATTTGCTCGGTGTGCCCCTGCTCTCTGGAAATCAGTGACATCGGCGCGCACAACCAGCGGGGTGAAGTTCGCCTGAGCACGCGTTTTAAAAAATTTATCTGGATGGAGGACATGATCGAGCTGGTGGAGGCCTCGGCTTCGTGCGATGTATTTTCCGTCCTGAAGCGGGCTGATGAAAAGTATGTAACGGAAAGAGCTTTCGCATATCCCAAATTTGTCGAAGACATTGTGCGGGATGTCGCCAAAAAACTGAACGCGGATGAAAATATCACCTGGTTCACCGTCAGCGCCGAAAATTTCGAGTCGATTCACAATCACAGTGCCTATGCAAGTATCACTTCCAGGTGATGAGACCAAAGATATGTTGCGGCTGTCACCGGCATGTAGCAACCTGTCCGGGCGGCAGTGGCCGAGTTCAGCTTGCAGGTGTCAGGTTTCAGGTGTTCAGGTTTCAGGTGTCAGCTGCCGCGGGTTGAATTGGCGGTCATTTGGATCGACCGGCAGGCGTTTTTGTGTTTCATACGAGCGGTAGCCTCGGGCTAAAGGGCAGCCCGACTGATCAAAGACAGAAACTATTCATCATCGCGCCAAGACGCCAAGGCGCCAAGAAAGTTTCATATAAGCGGTAGCCTCGGGCTAAAGGGCCGCCAGATTGATCAATGGAAGAAACTTTATTGGAATGTGGGCCACATCCACCTCCAGTCATTGCGGCCGGTTTTTAGCCGCAATCCAGGACCGTCATCCCGGGCTTGCCCCGGGATCCAGAGAAGTAAAATCCGCTGGACTCCGGCTAAAACCCTGCCGGAGTGACGATGGAGGGTTTCGCGCCTTTGAACCTTGAACCGGGATTTGTTTCATACGAGCCCTTTTCTCGATTAAAATGATGGGTGGGATCATCCAAATCCAAATCGAAATCGGGATCGCTATCGGAATCGAAAAGATATGAACCTCGGACACGAAAAACTGAATTGGATCGTATGGCCGATAGGCTCAGCTGATTGGGAGGACGGGTCTATAGCGTCAAAGGGAATTGAGCCGTTCGATTTCGATTTCGATAGCGATTTCGATTTCGATGAAGTCACATCCCAATAGATGGATGCACCGGGCGCTCATTTTTGGTACGAGCGGGCACTGCTGGCTAAAAAGCAGCCAAATTGATCCACCTCCAGTCATTGCGGCCGGTTTTTAGCCGCAATCCAGGACCGTCATCCCGGGCTTGCCCCGGGATCCAGAGAAGTAAAATCCGCTGGACTCCGGCTAAAACCCTGCCGGAGTGACGATGGAGGGTTTCGCGCCTTTGAACCTTGAACCGGGATTTGTTTCATACGAGCCCTTTTCTCGATTAAAATGATGGGTGGGATCATCCAAATCCAAATCGAAATCGGGATCGCTATCGGAATCGAAAAGATATGAACCTCGGACACGAAAAACTGAATTGGATCGTATGGCCGATAGGCTCAGCTGATTGGGAGGACGGGTCTATAGCGTCAAAGGGAATTGAGCCGTTCGATTTCGATTTCGATAGCGATTTCGATTTCGATGAAGTCACATCCCAATAGATGGATGCACCGGGCGCTCATTTTTGGTACGAGCGGGCACTGCTGGCTAAAAAGCAGCCAAATTGATCCACCTCCAGTCATTGCGGCCGGTTTTTAGCCGCAATCCAGGGAATTTGCCGTGGGGCTGGACTCCGGCTAAAACCCTGCCGGAGTGACGATGGAGGGTTTCGCGCCTTTGAACCTTGAACCGGGATTTCATATAAGTGTTCGGTATCAAGTAGGCTGACACCTGACACCTGACACCTGAAACCTCATTCTCCGTTCTTTTCTGCTACAAGGCTTCCGGATCTAATTCATCCTCATCGTGCCTTTTTTCCATCATCATTCAGGATCTTATTCGAGAATCCGCAACAGCTTGTGCATGATCGGCGTCGTCGATCGGCCGGGGGTGTTGACCATCACCACGTAAGAATACAGGCGGTGTCCTCCGGCGTCGATATATCCGGCGCGGGTGCGGATGTCGTTCAGGGTGCCGGTTTTATAGTACTCGCGGTCGTTGTTACGCATGAGCCGGTAATGGGGTTTGAATGCTTCAAGGATCTTTAGCATTTCATTTGCCGAGACCCTGTTCCGGCGCGAAATTCCGGAACCCTCCACAAGTGACATATTTTCGATTCCCAGAATGTTTGACGCATAGTGTTGCAACGCCGTCAAGCCTTTGGTGAGATTGCCGGGCGGCCCCAATGCCTGGATGCCGGAGGAAATGAACAACTGGTTGGTCGTAAAATTGTTGGAATACCGAAGCAGCTTTTTTACCACCTGAGACAGGGGAAACGGCGATACCTGGCGATAGATGAGCCGGTCTTCGGCCTGGTTTACCAGTCCTTCCCTTACCGTCCCGCTGAAACGCACCCCATGCCGTTGCAGGAAATACTGGAACAGTTTTCCGGCATAGACGGCATTTTCGTTTGCGACCCGTGACAGTACGTATCTGCCGCTTTTGAGATGCAAGGCCCGGATCCTGTTTTCCGCAAAGGGCAGCAGCGGCGTCTGGGCTTCGGCGCTGATGTAACCAGAAGGGGTGCGTGTGAAGTAAACCGTGTTGAAATTGACGCACAAAGCACCATTGGGGGCATCATAGGGCTGGCTGGAGGAGCTGATGCCGGGGATGGTCAGGGGCCGGGTGAAAAAGGACTCGTCGATAATGAGGTTCCGGATCCCGGTTGGATTTTCCAGAACGGCCGCAAGGTGCCCCGCTATCTGATCGACAATTTCCGATGTGAGCAGTGGATCGCCGAATCCTTTGATTTTAAGATTTGATTCGCGGTCCAGGTAAAACTCGGTCGGGTAGCGATACTCCGCACCCAGGTAATGAAAAGCGCTCAGCGATGTCAGGACTTTGAGAATCGATGCCGGCACCAGTTTTTTATCCGGGTTTTTCGACACCAGGATCCGCCCGGCGGGATCTGCCGCAACGATGGAATCATGAGGACCCAGGAGGGCCTTTAACGGGTCGAATTCCTTTTCCGCGGCGGCCCGGGAGATGCCCATGCCCGGAAGCGCCAGCACCGACAGGATCAGCAGCAGATATGCCACGGGCTTATGGATCCAGTTGAAGGTGTACGGTGTCCGGGGGGAAGAGAGGATGTCTGCATGATGAGAAAATCAGCGGCTTTCCAGAATCAAGGTAACCGGTCCATCATTGATCAGGGAAACTTCCATGAGGGCCTGAAAACGACCGGTCGCAACGGAAATTCCGAGCCGCTGCACCTGACGGACAAAATGCTCGTAAAAGGCTTCGGCGGTCTGGGGGTCGGCGGCGGTGATAAAGGAAGGCCGACGTCCCTTGCGACAATCTCCCAAAAGCGTAAACTGCGACACCACCAGCATCTTACCGCCACTGTCCAGCACGGATCGGTTCATTTTACCGGCATCGTCTTCAAAGATACGTAAATTGGTGATTTTGCTGGCGAGATACTCGGCATCGGACATGGAGTCCTCTTTTGCGACACCTAACAGGACCAGAAGACCGCGGTCTATCCGTGAAATGATTTCCTCTCCGACTTTTACCGAGCTCTCTTTGACTCTTTGGACGACCGCTCGCACACTGACTGACCTTTCATATGAAAAAGTTATCGTGTGTTTAACCAAAAACGAAATACTTTCGTAAAAAGATCACCGTTTTGACCTTCTACGAGATTGTCAATAACCCATATATGTATTTTAGCGCTTGTCGAGCAATTCTGCAAAGGGATTATTGAAGGGCTTGTTTTTTCTGTCTCGCGGCTTGTCACGGTCGTTTGGTTTTTTCATTTTCGGGGATTTAACGGGCGACGGCTTCTCGCGTTTTTCCGAATTGCCGGGGACTTTTTTCATGGACAGCGAAATCCGGTTACGTTCCAGGTCCACCTCCAGCACGGTGACCTCCACCTTTTGGCGCACCTTGACCACATCCGCCGGATTCTTCACGAATCGATCCGCCAGTTCACTGATGTGCACCAGCCCGTCTTGATGGACGCCGATATCGACAAAAGCACCAAAGGCCGTCACATTGGTAACGATCCCGGGGAGTTTAATACCGCTTTCCAGATCGGTGATTTTCTCGATACCGCCGGCAAAGGCAAAGCTTTCAAACTCCCGGCGCGGGTCACGGCCCGGCCGGGCCAATTCCGTAAGTATGTCTTCGAGGGTCGGCAGCCCGACCTGCTCAGTCGCGTAGCGATTGATATCTATTTTTTCCCTCGTCTGGGGGTTGATCATCAATTCCGCCACGGTGCATCCCAGGTCCCGGGCCATGGTGGTGACGATGTGGTAGCTTTCCGGGTGTACCGCACTTGCATCCAGCGGGTCCGCGGCATCTCTGATCCTCAGAAAACCCGCGGACTGTTCGAATGCCTTGGGGCCCAGTCTGGGGACTTCTTTCAACTGGGTCCGGGAGGCAAAGGGTCCGTTTTGTTCCCGGTAGACAACGATGTTTTTGGCCAGTTGCGGTCCCAGGCCGGAAACGTACGTCAGCAGTTCCACGCTGGCCCGGTTGACCTCCACGCCCACACCGTTGACACAGCTGGCCACGACATCATCCAGCGATTGTTTCAAATCCGCCTGATCCACATCATGCTGGTATTGCCCCACGCCGATGGATTTCGGATCGATTTTCACTAGTTCGGAAAGCGGGTCCATCAGCCGCCTTCCGATGGAGACGGCCCCCCTCACGGTCAGATCGAGATCGGGAAATTCGCGCCGGGCTGTCTCTGACGCGGAATAGATCGAGGCGCCGCTCTCGTCCACCATGATCACCTCCACCTTACGGTCGAATTCGAGCTGTTTCACAAAGGTTTCGCTCTCGCGGCCGGCGGTGCCGTTTCCCACCGCGATTGCCTCTACTTCAAATTTCGCCACGCACGCTTGAACTTTGCGGGCGGCTTCCTCCTGCTGGCGCTTCGATGTGTGCGGATAAATGGTATCATGATGCAAAAGGGTCCCCTGGCGGTCCAGGCAGACGATTTTACAGCCGGTTCGATAACCGGGATCGATTCCCATGGTTCGTTTGGCCCCCAGGGGAGAAGCCAGCAGCAGCTCGCGCAGATTGGCGGAAAACACCCGGATGGCCTCCGAGTCCGCCCTTTCCTTGGTGGCCAGTCTGATTTCGGTTTCCATCGACCGGGACAACAGCCGTTTGTAGCTGTCCTGCACGGCTATCCTGACTTGGACCGAATCCGCACCGTCCCCCTTTACAAATGCCGCTTCCAGAATGCCGAGGGCTTCCGTTTCCGACGGTGCGATGGACAGATTCAATACATCTTCCTTCTCACCGCGTCGCATGGCCAGGATCCGGTGGGACGGGGCCGTTTGCGCCGGTTCCTGCCAGTCAAAATAGTCGCGGAATTTTGCACCGCTGGTTTCCTTTCCGGACGAGACTCGGCTGTGGATGATCGCCCGTAAAAAATACAGGTCGCGCAGCTTGGCGCGGGCTTCCTGATCTTCGTTTATATGTTCCGCTATGATGTCCCGAGCACCGGCCAGCGCATCCTCGATGGCTGGCACGTCCTTGTCCGGATTCACATATTCGGCGGCGGCTTCTTCGGGATCCGTGCCGCGTTGCTCCAGAATCAGCATGGCCAACGGTTCCAGGCCCTTTTCACGGGCAACCATCGCCCGCGTCCTGCGTTTCGGCCGGTAAGGCAGATAGATGTCTTCCAGAATGGCCAGGGTCTCGGCTGCCTGGACACGCGCTTCGAGTTCATCATTCAGGTGGCCGTTTTCCGTCAGCGATTTGAGAATGGATTCCTTGCGTTGATCCAATTCTTTGAGCTGCAGCAGCCGGTCGCGAATAGCGGTCACATTCAGCTCATCCAGGCCGCCGGTGGCTTCCTTGCGATAGCGTGCGATGAATGGAATCGTCGCGCCGTCTTCCAGCAAGGCGGCCACTGCCTGAGTCTGAGAATTTTGCAGTTTGAGTTCGGAAGATATTTTTTCGATGTGGGGTGTCATATTTTTTCCTGTGCCTAAATTTTCGCATTCAATATGGGTCCCCGGAACCTGACGGGGATTGCCGGCCATGAAACGATCGGAGAACCAACTTCAACGCCCGGGCTTCCGATCCTGCTTGTCATTCGTGTACGGCTGAGACGCAGATACCGCCTCCATAAAATGAGTTGTCGATATAGAAATTTCAGAGAAAAATGTCAAGACAAAGAAACCCCGGATCAGACTTTAACCAATACCCGGGGTGCTATTTTCTTGTGGACAGCCGGATTTTGGTATATAAATTAAAGAATATATATTTAGCGCGCCGTTATGTCCGGCAAACGCTATTTCCTTCAAGGGACCGCTCATGCAATTTTTCAAACGGTTATCGCGCCGCTTTTTCAAACAGCGAAGTCTTTATTACAAACTCAATCTGATATTTGGGCTCTTTTTTCTGTTCCCGATTGCCGGATTCATTTTTTTCAGCTTCAAATACCACATGCTGGACGATGAATACCTGCCGTTTTTCTTTCTCGGGGTTCTCGTGTTTTCGTTCATCGGGTTTAATATCCTGAAAAACCTCTTTGATAAAATCACAAATATATCCGAAACGATATCCACCAATTACATCGCCGAATTCTCGGAAGGCGAATCGCAATCCGGCACCGATGAACTGCACGCCATTGTCAATTCCTTTACATCCATCGAGAGGCAGTTCAGCAGCACATTCAAGCAACTGGAGAAAAAAGCGTCCGAAATTTCAATTCTCAAAGAGCTTTCGGAACTGTGTTATGTGACATTCGATCCGGAAGAAATCCTCTATGTTACCCTGGAACGTGCGTTGCTGTTGACCGGTTCGGATCTCGGTTCAATTCTGACCCTTGAAAAGGGCAGCCAAAAAGCCTTTGTCGTCAAGGCCACGGTCGGTCTCGGAAAGTTCGTCAAATCCGGCGACCGGATCGATTTTGACACCAGCATCGCCAAATATGCGGTTATCAACAAATCCGCCCTGGTGGTCGAGGATATCGAAAAGGACAAGCGTTTCGGCCGGACCAACAAGGCACACTACGGCTCGAAGTCTTTTGTCTGCATGCCGATCAAAACCAGCAAGGAGATCATCGGTGTGCTCACCATTTCGTCGCGAAACATCAACCGAATATACACCCAGAGCGAAATCGAAGTCCTGACGCCTCTTTTGAGCAACGCCGCTTTTACCTATGAAAATCTCCGGCTGTTGAAGGAAAATGAAAAGGGGGCGGTTTATCTTAAATTTATCGAGAAGATTTTTAAACTTTTCAACTCCAGTTTTCGGGATAGCGAGCTCATTCATGCGATCCTCTCGGAAATTCACAGCGTGGCTGCTTATGACCTCGCGCTGGTATTGACACGCCATGCGAACAAACCCGGCTATCTGACGATATCCGATTTTCTCAGCAGCAACCCCGCCAATATCGTCAACGGCAGTTCCTATGATTTTCAGAATTCCATGTTTGAGAAGGTATTCAAGCAGGAAGTTCCTTTCGTCGTTGATGGTACGGCGGAAGCGACCCATGTGTTGGATCAAATCATTTTTAAGGATCATGGATGCCGGTCTTGTCTGCTGGCACCCCTGAAAACCGAAGGAAGTGTGACGGGCGTCCTGGCCCTGGGGTCGCAAAAGAGAGAGCTGTTCAACGATGTTCAGGAGTTGTTGAAATGGACCGCCAATGGTCTTTCGCTGGTCCTGGAGCGTAACCGTCTGTCGGCCGCCGTGGTGCGGCGCAATCAGGAATTGGGTACGATCCGTCAAATCGGCAGCGCCCTGGCTTCTTCGACCTTCGATATCAGCAAGGTTTTGAAATACACTATGGATATGATCCGGGAGGTGATGAATGTTGAAGCCGGCTCCCTGCTGTTTCTGGAAAACAACGAGCTGGAAATCGCCGTGGCTTTTAATATAAAGATCAAATCCATGAAAAAATTCCGGCTGAAGCTCGGACAGGGAATTGCCGGCTATGTGGCCGCCAGAGGTGAAGCCATCGTCGTCAACGATACCGAGAAATCCTCCCATTTCTTCCCGGTTATCGACAGTGCATCGGGTTTTACCACCCGTTCCGCGCTGTGTGTACCGATGATCTCCCAGGGCCGGGTGATCGGAGTTATCGAAGTGTTGAATAAAATCAACGGTGATTTCAGCACCGACGATAAAGATCTGCTCCAGGCCATCGCCACCTCGGTCTGTATTGCACTGGAAAACGCACGGTTATATAAAGAAACCGTTTCGATGGCGGAAGACGAACGGAACATGCGCCATATGTTTCAAAAGTTTGTTCCCAAGGAGGTTCTGGATAAAATCCTGCATGGCGCCGCAGATGGTAAACCGATCATCGAGGAAATCAGAACGATCACCCTGTTGAATATCGACATCAGGGGATTTTCCAAAATAGCCACGCAAATCGGCTCCCAGAAAACCGTCAGCCTTCTCAACAGTTTTTTTTCGGTCATGGGCGGTATCGTTTTCCGGCATCACGGGATCGTCGATAAATACCTGGGTGATGGGTTTCTGGCCCTTTTCGGGGCTCCGATTGCCAGCACGCGGGATGCGGACAATGCCGTGGCGGCCGCCTTCGAGATGAAACATTCCCTTCCATCCGTAAATAAATATCTGGGAGACAAACTGGGCACTTCGGTCACCATGGGTATCAGCATTCACACCGGTGAGGTGGTGGTAGGCAACATCGGCTTCGAGAAAAAGATGGATTATACGGTTATCGGCGATCCGGTCAACACCGTATTCAGACTGCAGAACCTGACAAAATCGATTCCCAACGGTATTCTAATCAGCGAACACACCTTGCGCGCGGTGCAAACGCGCCTGGAAGTCGCCGAAATTGAAGCAGCCGGCGATCTTAGCAAAGATATCGGCCGTATGAAAGTGTATGAGCTGCTGGACCGCAGAATGGAAAAGGCGACCCTGGCAGTTGTGGGAGCTGAAAAAAAGAGGTGGTGGTAGGCAACATCGGCTTTGAGAAAAAGATGGATTATACGGTTATCGGCGATCCGGTCAACACCGTATTCAGACTGCAGAACCTGACAAAATCGATTCCCAACGGTATTCTAATCAGCGAACACACCTTGCGCGCGGTGCAAACGCGCCTGGAAGTCGCCGAAATTGAAGCAGCCGGCGATCTTAGCAAAGATATCGGCCGTATGAAAGTGTATGAGCTGCTGGACCGCAGAATGGAAAAGGCGACCCTGGCAGTTGTGGCGAGCTGACTCCCAACGATAGGGTGAACCCTGGCGAAACCCCCAAAATTTCCCGGTGAGTCCTTGACAAAAGATCCCGTAAAATTTAGGATTCAGCAAATCCGCTAATGGAGGAAACCATGGCAACGAAACATCCTGCCTCCCTCAAGGGGCAGTTTCTTTTGGCTATGCCCGGGCTGGTCGATCCGAATTTTCATCAAACCGTCACCTGCATTTGTGAGCACAACGAAGACGGCGCCATGGGCATCATCATCAATCGCGTTCATGACCTGTTGACCGCCGGGGACATTTTCGAAGAATTGAAAATAGAGCATACCCCCGGCGCCGATGAGATTCCCATTTATCTCGGAGGTCCGGTTCATGTGGGTGAAATTTTCGTGTTGCATGGTCCGCCTTTCAACTGGGAAGCCTGTCTGAAGATCACTCCGATGCTGGGTATGAGCAACACGCGTGATATTCTGGAGGCGGTCGCCATGGGCAGAGGCCCGCGGGAGTTTATCATCATACTTGGCTGTGCCGGCTGGGGTCCCGGACAACTGGAAGCGGAAATAAAAGAAAATGCCTGGTTGAATTATCCGATTTTTGAAGAAAATATTTTTGCTATGCCGATTGAGGTGCGTTGGGAGGAAGCGGTGAAGAAACTGGGTGTTGATCCTATCCTGCTTTCGAACATGGCCGGTCACGCCTGACGGTTTGCCATTGCAGAATTACCCTTTCGCCTTTTCATTGGCTTTGGGTTTTTTCTTTTTCAGACAGACTTTATCTTTTCTAACAACGGCGCACAGCTTCGCATTATAGTATTCCTTGCAGTTCAGTGGATTATAAAGTGGACACTCAGGGTTCTTTTCGGACATAAATTTCTTTTCCCCTCCCAGGCTGATTTCTTTTGCCGGATAGACTCCTATAGCACGAAATCATGACTTTTACAAGTTGCCGATTTTTACAGAGCGGATGGCAGTGCACATCGGAATAAGGGATAAATATGCAATTGATGTCCTGGTCGAACTGCCGACCGACACAACAGAATCACCCATAGAAAGCTAAAATTCAGTTTCAGGACGACTTGAGTGGATACCTACAGCACGCTTAAAAATGAAGTGCAAAAAATAAACCGTAACGTTTCACAGCTGTTTTCAGCGGCCAGATCGATTCCCGGTATGGCGGATTACGGGTTCGGCGAGTGGGAACAAACATGCAAACTCCTCCCCCGGCAACTGGCCGAAAATACGATTCGGGTGGCGATCGTCGGCCCGATCAAATCCGGCAAGAGCACATTTTTGAATTTTATTTTTAAAGGAGAATACGTCAAAAGAGGTGCCGGCGTCATCACCTCCATCGTCACGCGGGTGCGAAGGGGGGATCGTCTCCGGGCGAAACTCCTCTTTAAATCCTGGCATGAGATCAACGCCGAAATGGAACAGGCCCTGGTGTTGTTTCCCTCTCTATCCTGGCGTTCCGAAGACGGCCGGATCGATATTCGCAAAGAAAAGGAGAGAGCTGAATTGCGGCGCGCGCTTCGCAAATTGAGTGCTGACCAGCTGATAAGCGAATATAGCCGCAATATCAACAATGTGCTTCTCAGCTCTTATCTCAGGGGATATGATAAGGCCAACCGCTTTGTGACTTCGGAAAATGCCGTCAGAATATATGAGGGGGACCGATTTTCCGATCACAAAACCTTTGTGGGAAATGAGATGCTGGCGGTGTATCTCAAGGATGTTCTGCTTGAAATAAACTCCGGCAGCGTTGAAAGTGCCATAGAAATCGCGGACTGCCAGGGCAGCGACTCATCGAATCCGCTGCACCTGGCCATGATTCAGGATTACCTCCTGCTGACCCACCAGATCATCTATGTCGTCAGCAGCCGCACCGGGCTGCGGGAAGCCGATATCCGCTTTCTTTCGATGATCAAAAAGATGGGGATATTGGACAATATCGTATTCGTCATCAATTTCGATTTCAGCGAACATGAATCCATTGAAGATCTCAACCCTCTGGTGGCTCGAATTCGCGAAGAAATCTCCATGATAAAACCGGATCCGGAAGTTTATGCTTTTTCTGCGCTGTACAATCTATTCAATGCCAATGTCGAAAGCCTTTCGGATAAAGACAGACCGAGGTTCGAGCAATGGAACGGAGATCGCGACCTGACCGAATTATCAAACCGGGAAACCGCCCGGTTCGAAATTTTTTTTTATGAGCACCTGGCCCGCAGGCGGAATGCACTGCTGCTTCAAAATCCGCTCGAGCGTCTGGGAGTGATTTTATCCGGCATTGATGAATGGGCCGGCCTCAACCGGAACGTCCTTTCCCGGGATGCCGGCCACATGACCCAGGCGCTCGAAAGAATCAAGGGCCACCGGGCAAGGCTTGAGCGGATTAAAGCCGCCATACAAAAGACGGTTGACGGCGCTATGCCGGAAATAAAAAAGGAGCTTCAACGCGATACCCACCACTTTTTTAACGGACAATCCGGCAGCATTGCCGATCAACTCGAACGCTTTATCCAATCCTACACGTTTTCACCGGAAAAATATTTGGAAAGCTCCGGCTCGACGGATTTTTCTCAAATGCTGTACCTCGTTTTTCAGGAGTTCAAGCAGTCCATCGACGCCTATATCACCGGGACGATCAATCCGGAAGTGATCCGGTTTTTACGCTCACGGGAAAATCGTATCCGGCAATACTTTGAATCACTGCTCCTTCCTTTTGAAGCCATGATCGAGAAAACCCATGAAGAATTCGATGAAATGGCGGGCCTTCAGGGGACGGTTAAAGGCAGTGGAACTTTGAAACGTAACTCCAACCGGACGGCTAAAGCGCTGAAACCCGAAGGCGTCAGTCCCCCCCCATTGATGGCTGCCACCCACTATTCGACCCGTATAAGAACCGAAGCCGTCATGCGGTTGGGAATCTATCGGCTCTCGCGAAAAGTGACCAAGCTGTTTCGAATGTCTGCGGGCGGAGCGGAAAAGGAGGCGGTACGGGCGCTGAAAGACGCCACCCGGCGGATGAAGCGCGAAACCATCAATTCGATGGTCTTTCACCTCAAAGATTATCGAGAAAATCTAAAATTTTCGTATCTTTTCAAAGTGGCGGAAGCCGTATCCGACGGTTTGGTTCAGCAATTGCTGGGCCGCTTTCAGGCATTTTTTTCCGATCTTTCGGCGACCATGGAAAATATCGGCGCCAATCAAAAGGATAAGGCCCGGGCCGTTCAGATTCTGGATGAACTGACACAATCTTCCCGGCAGCTCGGTGAAAAGCTCAATCGGATTCAAAAAGAAATTTAGGATTCCAACTCATGTAAATGATCCCGGGCGAATTGAATGGTATCGTCCAGGGCGAGAGCCATCCGATAATAGTGGATGGCTTTTTGCTTTTCCCCCATCTGGCGGTAATTGGACGCGATGTTGGCATAGTCGATGGCGGAAGAAGGATCGAGCTCGATCACTTTTTTGAAATTTCCGATGGCCTGTTCGTATTCTTTCAGTTTGAAATGACAGAATCCCATCAAGTTGTAAATATCCGTTCGCCGGCTGTCCAGTTTCTCGCCTTCCTGCAGGTTTTTCAGCGCCTGACGGTATTCTCCCATGTTTTTGAGGGCGATCCCCAAATAGGAATATATGCTTGGAGTATCCTGTCGAACCGGGTTCAATGTCAAAGCCCGGCGAAGGTAATCGCAGGCGGCTTTGGGATCCTCCATCGCCAGGTGACTGGCACCCAGGTAAAACTGGATGTAATACTTGCCCGGCAGCGTTCTTTCCATCGCCTGCAGTTCGGCGATGGCTTCCGCCGGGCGGTTGTTTTCAAAGATGTGTTTGGCGGAAAACATGGCAACACTCGTGCCGAGGGATCGTTCCCTGAAATGAGCGCCGGGGATGATGGTGTAAAAAGCGGGAATGCCAAGTCGGCCATGGGTGGTATTGATTGCCAAAACTTCCAAACCGATGGACTGCAGGGCGGAAAGGCAGCTCAAAATCTCTTTTTTCAGGTTCATGGCCGACACGTCGGGAAGGGTTTGAATATCGATTTTTTCGGCTGGATTGATAATGAAATCGGCTTCTGCCAAGGTGCTTAATTTGGGAAGCCCGCTGGCGACATAGTTGGCGCCGGTATTGAAATCCCCGGCCAGTTGGGCGACCTCCGTCAACGCGCGGCTCAGCGCTTTTTGCGGATCGGGTGCGGTTCCCGCAGTCCAGACGATTTCGCTCAAATCGGGAAAGGTGGACGGGTCATGGGCCAGGACGGACACCGTTGCTATCCTGGTATCCAGTGAGAAATCGGATAAATACAGGTTGACTCCGGCGTTTTTGTATTTTTGCAGCATCTCCACCACCAGCGGATCGGTGGCCGATTCCGCTCGAATGGCCGCAACCGGCAACCGGTTGTGGCTGACGATCGACGAGGTGTGACGTTCGATGATCTCACAAATTCCCTGTATCAGCGCTTCTTCCGTGCAGTTTCCGGCTGACGGGCCGTTGAATTCGTTGATCGCAAAAAACCAGTCGAAGGGCACGAGGACCTCTTTTTCACGGCTGAGATTGTAGGCCCGGGTCCATTTTAGGGGTAAGTTTTCAAAAATTTTGCGGGAGAGCGGCAATTCATCCGATCGATCATGAACGGATCTGGCGATCAACTCAAAGGAGATGGCATCCGATTTTATGTTTGCATACGTTTCAGTAAAAAAATTCTCCGGATTCGCGGCAAAACTGAAGAAACTGAACCGTTCGGCCAGTTCCATGACCGCACTGGCCTCTGCCTGATGCGGGGTTCCGCCTTTGCCCATCTGCTTTTTGGTGCCGATGACCGCAGCGGCATCTTTGCCGCAGGTGCTGAAATAAACAGGAATATCCAGTCTGCCGTTGTCAATTCGAATCGTGCTCTGCAAAATGTCGAGATCGATGCTTTCCAGCCTGCGTCTGAAACGTTTTACCGTTTCTTCCGGTGGCATTATTTTATCCTGATCCAGGGTAAACTGTTTATAGACATCTTCTATAGTTAGGATCGGTTTCATCGGATATCTCCTGTGAATTACTGCGAATTTGACACTTAATGATCGATAGTACGAATCGAAATTCCAGCAGCGTCGGGAGTGTCATCGTTAAAAAATAACAATATAAAACCGATATCCGTAAATTCCAGTCTTTTCCCTTGCGTTTTTCAATTGACCTTCCCATGCGGGTCTGATATTAAAAAATTTTCCATGTGGGGATGTAGCTCAGATGGGAGAGCGCGGCGTTCGCAACGCCGAGGTCAGGGGTTCGAGCCCCCTCATCTCCACCATCCCATTGCTTTCAAAAATTCATTTGAGTTGGACGGATTGTAACTTTTCACTCGGTTCTGGCTCTATATGACCGATGGTCCGAATGAACCGCACCCGGGCCATCTTGGGTGGTCCGATATCCGGATCACCCATTTTTTATTGGATTCATGTATTGATTATTGATGAATATGGTTTATGTTTTATAGACGGATTTGGACAGGAAGGCAGGGCAGCTTCCCCGAATCAGGACTGCCGCCACCTCGATGGATCTAATCTTTGGCCGTTGTGGGAAACAGCTATCGAACGTTGAATGAATCTTAAGGTTTTCCGGTTATTTCCATGAGCAGAGAAACTGAAGTTGAGCGCAAGACGAAAGAAACGGTTATTAAAATTGCATTGAATCTGGATGGAAAGGGTCAAACGAAGGTTTTTACAGGGATTCCCTTTTTTGATCACATGCTGACGCTGTTTGCCGTCCATGGGTTTTTTGATCTTTCCGTGCAAGCGGAAGGAGATCTGGCTGTCGACTTTCATCACACGGTGGAGGATGTAGGTCTGGTGCTCGGCCAGGCGTTGGTCGAAGCCCTTGGTGATCGCAAGGGGATCGTCCGTTACGGGCGCGCCGTCACCCCGATGGACGATGCAATCGCAGAGGTGACCATCGATCTTTCCAATCGTCCTTTTTTAGTTTATCACGTTCCGATTGCAGCGACGTCGGAGAGTGGCTTCGGCCCGGCCTTGAGCAAAGAATTTTTCAGAGCCCTCGTCAACCGCGCCGGTATGAACTTGCATGTCAACGTTCCTTATGGAGAAAACGGGCACCATGTGCTCGAAGCAATTTTTAAAGCCTGTGGACGGGCATTGGATCAAGCTTCGTCATTCGATCAGAGAATTACCGGCGTTCGGTCTTCCAAGGGCATTTTGTAAACGATGCTGATCATACCCGCTGTAGATATAAAAAACGGAAAATGTGTCCGGCTTGTCCAGGGCCGCATGGAAGAGGAAACGGTGTTTGCCGATGACCCGGCTGAGATGGCTCAAAAATGGGCCAGCGCCGGTGCAGAACTCATCCATGTGATCGATCTGGACGGTGCTTTTGAAAAAAGCCCCCGGAATATCGATGCAATCAAACGCATCCTGAATACCATTCAAACACCCATACAACTGGGTGGCGGCATCCGCACCGAAGAAACCATCCGAATGTTCCTTGACATGGGCGTGAATCGGGTGATTATCGGAACCGAGGCGATAAAGAATCCGCAGTTGGTTTTTGAGGCGTCACGGATTTTTCCGGGACGGATTGTCCTGGGTATCGATGCCCGCAAGGGGCGTGTCGCCGTTGAAGGGTGGACCGAAACCACTGCTGTCAAGGCCATCGATCTGGCCAAACAGTTTGAGGGCTGCGATATCGCTGCGATCAATTTTACCGATATTCACCGGGATGGAATGCAGACGGGGCCCAATCTGGAGGAGACCCGGCGACTTGCAGAGGCGGTCACGATTCCCGTTGTCGCCTCGGGCGGGGTGTCAAATATAAAGGACATTGAAAGCCTCCTGGCGCTTGAGGCATACGGCGTAACCGGCATCATAACGGGAAGGGCCCTGTACAGCGGATCCCTGGATTTTAAAGAGGCATTGTCAGTGGTGCAATCGAATAAGGCTGCATCGGATCAGCGCGGCCTCCTGGGATGAAACAGCCGGTACCGCAGCGATCGCTGAGAAAGAACGGTCTTCCCATATTGGGGTTGCCCATTGGGATGCGTTCCGACATCCGCGTTGAGCCAAACCAGTGAAATAGCAAAATATCGCTTGACAAAGCCGTGCGTGGGAATTAGATTTAGCGGTTAAATCCGGTAGGGTTTAATATCCGCGAATTTGTCGTGCCCGGTGTCGCTATTTTCTATAAATAATAATTATTTCAGGATATTATACGTAATATCAGTGGTAAAGCATCAATTCCAGTATCCTTCCGCCCATACTTGTCTTTCCGAATCGTTCTGCAATGGAGGTTATTTTTTTGCCAGGATTTATCCCTCAAGATAAAATTTCAGATATAAAATCAGCAGCCGATATTGTAGAAATCGTTTCGGACGCGGTGGTTCTGAAAAAAGCCGGCAAGAATTTCCTGGGCCTCTGCCCTTTTCATTCGGAAAAGACGCCATCGTTTACCGTGAGTCCGGACAAGCAAATTTTCTATTGTTTCGGATGTGGCACCGGGGGGAACGTTTTCAGTTTCCTGATGAAACAGGATGGGTTGTCGTTTCCGGAAACCGTCAGACGCCTCGCCGATCGATACGGAATCAAGTTGCCGCAAAAGCCGCTTTCAGCAGATCAAAAACAGCAGATCAGCGAAAGAGAGCGTCTGTTCGATATTAACCGGCGGGCCATGGATTTTTACCATGAGGCGCTGCAAGGCGGCAAATCCGGACAGGCCGCGCGATCTTACTTGATGCGCCGGGGCATATCCTCCCAAACGATCGCGGACTTTAAACTCGGTTATGCGCCGGATGGCTGGGATCACTTACTAAAATTTTTTTCGCGGCAACGGATACCTGTGGCGTGGATCGAAAAGGCGGGCTTGATTCTTCCCAGAAAAAGTTCCAGCGGTTTTTACGACCGATTCCGCAATCGTATCATTTTTCCGATTTTTGCCGCCAATATGCAAGTGGTTGGATTCGGCGGTCGGGTAATGGACGACACGTTGCCCAAGTATCTGAATTCTCCCGAAACGCCGGTATACAACAAGAGCCGGATGCTTTACGGCATTCAGCAAGCCAGAGATAAATGCGGAGTCGCCGGCACCGTGTTCATCGTCGAAGGATATCTGGATCTTCTGGCCTTGGTCCAGCACGGCATCGAAAATACCGTGGCGACCCTTGGAACCGCCCTGACCGGGGAGCATGTCCGCCAATTAGCCCGATACGCCGGACGGCTGGTGCTGGTGTATGATTCGGATGAAGCCGGTATTCGTTCGGCCCGGCGTTGTATAGATAAGTTCTGGAAGGAGCACGTCGACTTTCGAAGGCAGGATGTGTTCAGCGAAGAAAAAGCGGATACCCATATTCTGGTATTGCCAGCGGGCCATGATCCCGATTCCTATATTTTCGAATATGGGGCCGAAGCATTTCTGAAAGCGGCAGCCGAGGCACCGGGTATCATAACGTTTCTCATAAACTGTGCCGTCGACAAACACGGTCTGTCCACTGAGGGCAAAATTCGAATAATCTCGGAACTGCAACAACCGATTGCGGCGATCAACGACCGGGTGGCGCAGGCCTTGTACATCAAACAGCTGTCAGAAAGAATCGGTATCGATGAAGATGCGCTGACACAGCGCATCAAAGAAGTATGCAACACCTCAACCAAAATGTCCGCTCCGACAGCCGGAAGGGGGGCTGGTGCGGCTTCATTCAATCAAAATGCCGCCGGGTTTGCCTCAGAGCCTCGAGGGTCGGCAGCGGTTGTTGCGGGAAGTCGCATAGAGCGGCGGATCATTGCCATGATGATTCAATTTCCCGAGATTTTGTCTGAGGTTAATTTTTCTCATATTTTAGATCTGTTCACGGACAAGGCCCTTAAGGAGATCGGTGATGCCATCTTGAAAGCGGCTCCGACTGCCGTGGACTTGATTTCCGACCTCATGTCTCAGTTTAAAGATGGTCGGACACAGGCGTTAGTCGCTTCATTGGCGATGGGCAATGATTCCTGGAATAAAAAAGGCTGTCTCAGATTGCTCGGCAAATTCGTCGAAAGCGGACGGAAGCAGCGAGAGGGGGGAATGTTGGAGGAGCAAATCAAGGCCGCTGAAAAAAGCAATGACCATGCGCTGCTGATACAATTGTTATCCAAAAAACAGAAAATGGCCGAACGCAGCGAAAAACAGAAAATGGCCATTCTGAGCGGAAATTAATTGCAACTGCTTAATTTGTGGAATTTGGGAGGCATGATTTTATGGCCAGAAAAGCTGCTGATAATAATGGAGGCAGTAAAAAGACTCAAGTAAAAGCGTCCGTAAAGAAGGATAGCACAAGAAAAAGAGCCACTAAAAAAACGGTTCAGAAGACGATTGAAAAAATAAGTGCTCCGGATAGGGAAATTCTGGAGCAGATAAACCCCAAAGCGATCACGGCCCTGGTTGCAAAAGGCAAAAAACAGGGTTACTTAACCTATGACGAGATAAATGAGATGCTGCCGGAAGACATGTTGTCTGTCGAGCAAATAGACGAAACCCTGATGGCTTTCTATGCCAATGACATAGAAGTGGTTGATGAAAAACATCAAAAGAAAGCCGTCAAGCTGAAAAAAACCAAAGAGAAGCATGCTACATCGCGTTCGGTTGCTTCCGCCGATTTCGGTACGGTGACCGATCCGGTCAAAATGTATCTTCGGGAAATGGGCCTTGTCACCCTGTTGAGCCGAGAGGGCGAGGTGGTCATCGCCAAAAAGATAGAAGCCGGAGAACAGGAGGTTCTGCGGGCGCTGCTGGAAAGTGCTCTGGGTGTGGAATCCATCATTCACCTGGGCGTGGACATCGAAAACGGGGAGTTGCGGCCCAAGTATGTTCTCCGGGACGTCGATGAGGGAGATACCTATGCCGATGAAGTCGCCCAGACGGGAAAGTTTTTGGAGACCATCCAGAATATAAAGGATCTTCATGAAGAAAATAAAGAATACCGTGATACACTTTTTAGGGAACAACCCGCTTCTGATGAACAACGCCGGATAAGACGAAACATTTCCCGCCGGACCAATAAAATTTTCGATCTACTCAAGGAATGGCGGCTTGAGATTAGCGTCATCGAGGGTATAGAAAGTAAAATCAGGCAGCAAATCTATTGGTTCGATGATATGAGCCGAAAACTGGCCGAAGGCGCCGGGTCGTTCGATGCTTCGCTTGCGGATATCCGGACTCAGCTGGAGTCCAAGGCCGATTTTGAAACATGGGCCCTCGCCCGCACCGAATTGTCCAGTGCGGAGGTGGCGGCCCGATTCGATGAAATGGTCCGGATTGTGGAGGAAGTCTCCGCCAAAGAAGTTGAAATCAGGGCCAACAACCGCATGCTCAAAAAGATCATAAGCAGTGTCGAAGAAGGGCGTTATCGGGCAAAATTGGCCAAGAGCGAGCTGACGAAGGCAAATTTGCGCTTGGTGGTCAGCATCGCCAAAAAGTATACCAACCGCGGCCTGCAGTTTCTGGACTTAATCCAGGAGGGTAATATCGGCTTGATGAAAGCGGTCGATAAATTCGAATATCGACGCGGATATAAATTCAGCACGTATGCGACCTGGTGGATCCGGCAGGCGATCACGCGGGCCATTGCAGATCAGGCCAGAACCATCCGTATTCCCGTTCATATGATTGAAACGATTAACAAACTTATCCGAACCTCCAGGTATCTGGTACAGGAGGCCGGACGCGAACCCACTCCTGAAGAAATTGCCGAAAAGATGGAGATTCCGCTGGAAAAAGTTCGCAAAGTGCTTAAAATAGCACGGGAACCCATTTCGCTGGAGACTCCGATTGGAGAAGAGGAGGATAGCCATCTCGGTGATTTTATAGAAGATAAAAAGTTCATGCTTCCATCGGATGCAGCCGTCAACATGAATCTGGCCGAGCAGACCCGCAAGGTGCTGGCGACGTTGACACCCCGGGAGGAGAAGGTTCTTCGGATGCGTTTTGGAATTGGTGAGAAAGCCGACCACACCCTGGAAGAAGTGGGCCAGGATTTTTCGGTAACCCGTGAACGCATTCGGCAGATCGAGGCCAAGGCACTGCGGAAGTTGAGACATCCCACCCGAAGTCGCAAGCTGAAAAACTTTATCGACACTTGACAAAATCGTCATGGAGGGATAGGAAGGATGACAGGAACACGGGCCCATAGCTCAGCTGGCAGAGCCACCGGCTCATAACCGGTCGGTCCCTGGTTCGATCCCAGGTGGGCCCACTGCATTACCGTTGCAGGATGCAATTTTTTGATCCGTATCGTCAAAAGTAGCATGTCTGATAGCACTTGGCATTCGGCAGCGCTGTAAAAATTTTTAGATTTTTTAACGATCCCATGGGATTTACAAGGGGTCAATATGCCAAAGCGCTTCAGTCATGATTGATTTCCGACACAGGCGTGGGTTCGTAGCGACCCACGCCTTTTTTGCTAACTGAGACGGAGGGAGGTTGTGATTTTACCCGCGAGCGAATTTTGCCGGCTTTATCCTTCCGGAGCGTCGGCCTTGGACACACTGTGGGTCAATTGAGTGCTTTCCGAAGGGGTGCCTGAAGTGCCGCGGAGAGCGAATGCGTTAATATCAAATGGCAGCGAGCAGGAATCCCAATGCAGAACATCACCGCAGAACAAATTGTGAAGTTAGCAGAGCTTCAAAAAATCGATAGCGAAATTGCAAAGCTTGAATTATTTCTCAAAAAAATACCGGCTCAGATTGCCAGCCTGGATGAAAGACTGGAATCGGTTGTCAGCAGTATCGAAGCCCAGGAGAAAACCGTGGACGAACTCAACAAGCGATACCGCACCTATGAATCCGATGTCCAGATAAACCTTGGAAAGATAAAGAAAAGCCAGGAAAAACTGCGTTCGGTCAAAACCAATAAGGAATATCAGTCTTCCTTGAAGGAAATCGATGACATTAAAGCCAAAAATTCAGAAATCGAAGATGAAATGCTGGGATTTTTGGACCAAATCGAGGCAGCTGAAAAACATCTGAGCGAACATCAGCAGCACTATTCACAAACAGTTGAAGAGTTGAATGAGGAAAAGGAAACCATCGAGCAGGATGCCGAAAAGCGGAGACAAAAACTGTCGGAATTGGAATCGAGCCGCAGGGGGGTCGCCGAAGCGGTGGAGCCCGCATTATTGAATGTCTTCGACCGGATAAAGGCCCAGCAGGCCGATGGGGTGGCTATTGCAGAGGTGAAAAATGCGGTCTGCCAGGGATGCAACCTCAATATACCACCTCAAATGTACAATGAACTTCAGCACCGCAACCGGCTGAAAAACTGTCCATACTGTGAAAGGATTATTTACTGGCAATATCATGAAGATCGGTCGGAGTAGAACAGACGATCGCTGGATCGAACCGTTTGATCCGGAGGAAAGTCCGAACACCACAGGGCAGGGTGCTTCATAACGTGAAGTCGCGGCGACGCGAAGGAAAGTGCAACAGAAAGCAAACCGCCCGGCAATAAACCGCAAGTTCGTTGCCGGGTAAGGGTGAAACGGTGCGGTAAGAGCGCACCAGTTCCCCGGGTGACCGGGGAAGCTCGGTAAACCCCACCCGGTGCAAGACCAAATAGGGGAACGTTTGAGGGTCGCCCGCCCGAGTTCCCGGGTAGGTCGCAAGAGATGCCGGGCAACCGGCTTCCTTAGATGAATGATCGTTGCCCGATTCGGGGTAACCCGGATTGGGAACAAAATTCGGCTTATGGGCTGCTCCGGCCGTTTAGTATATAGTCAGGTAGGCCTTCGGCTGATAAATAGCCGGATTGACCCAACAAGACACTCTGAATAACAAGTGAAAAGTGAAAGGTGAAAAGTTACGAGTAACAAGTTTCACACGAGCCCTTTTCTCGATTAAAATGATGGGTGGGATCATCCAAATCGAAATCGGGATCGCTATCGGAATCGAAAAGATATGAACCTCGGACACGAAAAACTGAATTGGATCGTATGGCCGATAGGCTCAGCTGATTGGGAGGACGGGTCTATAGCGTCAAAGGGAATTGAGCCGTTCGATTTCGATTTCGATAGCGATTTCGATTTCGGTGAAGTCACATCCCAATAGATGGATGCACCGGGCGCTCATTTTTGGCACGAGCGGGCACTGCTGGCTAAAGGGCAGCCAAATTGATCCATCTCCAGTCATTGTGGATGGTTTTCAGCCGTAATCCAGGGAATTCGCCATGTGGCTGGACTCCGACTAAAATCATGCCGGAGTGACGATGGAGGGTTTCGCGTGCTCCGGAATCGTTTTTTTAGGAAGCCGATATATGTTCATATAAGCGGACCTGAAACTTTGAACCTTGAACCTTGAACCTTGAACCCTTGAACCTTGAACCTTGAACTTTGAACCTTGAACCTTGAACTTTGAACCCTTGAACTTTGAACCCTTGAACCTCAAGAAGTGTAGTTACATACATAAATATTATGCCATCCATGAAAAACTCGCAAACCGGCGCCGAAAATACTTTCGAAAAAAAGGTGCGGATTTTTTCATCCGATTACCTGAAATGCTGCCTCTATACCACCACTATCCGTAATCCAAAAATAGATTTCACCAAAAGGCTTTATTCCGCCCTGATATCCACTTCCATGCTTCTTGAAGATTTTCTGGATAATCATGGCGCCAAAAACAACAAAGACTGGTATTTTTATCGCGAATTGTCAGCAGCGGTCCGCCATATGAGTCTGGGGGCCAACTTTCAAAAGCATCTAACCAATCGTCTGGCTTTCTATGACCTCGGGGAATACAAGGAATTTGAACGCGAGGGCGATGCCACGCTGGAGTTTTTGACCCGAACCCTGATGAAAATGGCGCCTGTCATTCTGGAGGAGGCCCGGTTCCGCCATATCGAAATTCCACGGGATCGATTTACGGCGGACGATTTTCCCAGCCTCACCACCCGTGACCTGCTTCGCTATGATATCGACGATCAGGACAAGGATCTGCAAAAAAAGAATATCGTTAAAATCGCCAACGGATTTATTAATATTTCAAAAGATTTTGATCAGCTGAAGTTTTATGATCCGTATTCGTACCAAGACCTGCTGGCCTTCGTCCCGGATCGGGTCAATGAAGTTGAGATCCGGCAATATGAAATGCTGTTACATAACTTGCAGTCCTCATTTGACACCTATGTCATCCACGGGGGGTTCCTGTACGGCAACCGCAAATTGAAACAGCTGAGAGGTTTTTTTTCGGTTGTGTTTCACCTGCTGCAAATGGTGGGACGTTTGCTGCACTTTTATGAGCGGCATCTGCATCAAGCCGGCTATAAAAACACCTACAAGGTTGTTCAGGAGCGATTGGCTTCCCTGGTCGATCCCGCGACCCTGCTGGATCGCACGATAAATTACGGTCTTTTTTATGCCTGCCAATTTTTGACCATTGGCCAGCAACTGGCGTTGGAAATCCTCAATGAAAATATCGAGCGATCGAGGATCAAAGTGGGGATCCCGCAGAAACTTGGCTTCCACGCCCGTCCCAGTCTGCTGGTTGCCAAAATCGTACAGCACTATGGCGGACAGGTGGAAATGTGTATCAATGATGATCGCTTCGATGCCAGCAGTGTTCTGGACATCCAGTGGGCGGGTGGTAAAATCCAAAAGGAAAAGCTCAAGGAAGTCATTTTTGAAGGTGATGCCCGGACTCTCAAAGACATCGAGATTCTCGCCAGCGTCAATTATGGAGAGGATACCATGGGAAAGGGGGTGCCGCTGCCTCAAGAATTGAAATATCTGATGCAGTCCTGACTCCATTCATCAGTCACCGGCTTTGTCGGTGAGAATTGAAGAGATTTTACCGTTACCGGGGGGACCCGGTTTTAAAGATCTGTGTCTGACAGGTTGACGCCCTTTCTTCTCATCCTTAAAATTATTGCCTGAATACGGCTGTAATAGATAATTCAGGCAGACCCGAAGGAGATATGTAAAATGCAGGACACACCCTATCCAGATGCCTCCCAGAGCGAAATGGCCAGTGAAACCTATCTGCGTCAGCTCAAAGCGACATTTGAACGAATGCCCCACGATATTCCGCTTTATCTATTTTCAACTCAGGGCCATGATGATGTTTTTACGCATGCCAATCGACAGGTTATTCGGGCCTTTCGAGAACTCAGCCCCAAAATTACCCTGCGGGAATATAATTTAGACCATGAACTGGCCAAAAAGTGGCACGTAACCAGTTCTCCGACATTGCTGATTGCCCCCGAAAGATATTCCATTCGATGGCTGGGGGCCCCCATGGGGGAAGAGGCCCGGACTTTTCTTGAAACCCTGATACTCGTGGGCATGGGAAACAGCAGCATCAGCGACCAGTCGGCCAACGTGGTAAAAAAAATAGATTCGCCGCGAAACCTAAAGGTATTTGTCAGTCCCACATGTCCCTACTGCCCGCAGCAGGCCGTGAATGCCGTCAAGGCCGCGGTCGAAATGCCCGAGTATGTTTCCCTTGAAATCATCGACATCCAGTGCGAACCGGAACTGGCCAATCAATATTCAGCCCAGAGTGTCCCCCAGGCATTTGCCAATGACATTCTGATCGGGCAGGGGGCCCAGCCCGAAGAGGTTTTCATGCTTTCGCTGCAGAAACTTGAGCCCCAGACCATCTTTATCCCTGACAGTGATGCCGAACTGGTCGAAACCGACCTGCTGATCATTGGCGGCGGTCCTTCCGGTCTCACGGCTGGAATTTATTCCGTCCGCAGCGGATTGCGCACCGCCGTGGTGGAACGTGAAGCCCTGGGCGGACAGGTGGCCACAACTCCGATTGTCGAAAACTATCCCGGATTTACCTCGGTAGGCGGCAAGACCCTGGTCGATATCATGGTGAGTCACGCCCTGCAGTACGTTCAGATTTTTCAAGGAGAAGCCGTCATGGATCTAAAGGCCGGAAGTCCCTTCAGCATCCTGACGACCCGCCGGAAATTTAAGGCCAAAGCCGTGCTGTTGGCCACCGGCGCCACGCACCGCCACCTGAATGTCCCCGGTGAAACCCGTTTGGCCGGAAGGGGCGTCAGCTATTGCAGCACCTGCGACGGCCCCTTGTTTAAAGGCAAAAAGGTCGTCATGGTAGGCGGCGGCAACAGCGCGGTGACCGAGGCTCTGCATCTCTTCCACATGGGTGTCGATATCACTTTGATTCATCGGCAGGATAAATTGAGAGCCCAGGATTTTTTAGCCAAGCAGCTTTCAGACAACGACATCCCGGTGCTCTGGAATACGGAAATAAAGGAGATCAGGGGAAAAGAAAAGGTATCGGAATTGTTGCTGTTCAACAACCAGACAAATGAAACCTCCACTTTCGAAACCGATGGGGTGTTTGTTGCCATCGGATACACCCCCGCCGTCGAACTGGCGGAGAAACTTGGCGTTGAAATCACCGCCGACGGCTACATCAAACATGATGGGAAACACCGTACCAACGTGCCGGGTGTGTATTCCGCCGGCGATGTCGAAGGCGGCTACAAGCAGATTGTCACCGCTTCCGGCCAGGGCGCTGAGGCCGCAATGACCATATTTGAAGACCTGATTAATCCATATTGGCTGAAATAGGCTGAACTGATCGCTCGAATGAAGAGTAATGAATATCCAGCCAATCCCTGCGTGGCGGTCGGCGCCGTGGTTTTTAAAGGTAAAAAAGTGCTGCTCGTCCGTCGGGGTAAACCGCCGGCCATGGATTTGTGGTCTATTCCGGGCGGCAGTGTCCATCTCAGCGAAACCCTGCAGCAAGCGGCCGAACGGGAGATCCTCGAAGAGACCGGGATCGTCATCTCGGCGCAGGAGCCGGTCTTTACCTTCGATTACATTGAACGGGATCAACTGGGCCGCGCCCGTTTTCATTATGTCATCGTCGATCTGACGGCGACCTATGTCAGCGGGGAACCGAAAGCCGGGGATGATGCCGCCGAGGCTCGCTGGGTTTCGCCCGAAGAACTAACCTTCATCCGGGTAAATCCAATGACCCGACACTTTTTGAAAACGCAATTTCAGTTCGGGGCCCGATTGCAATCCGAAGCCTCTGACCCTGGCGGAAATATCTAAATGGATCTATCGACCACGAAGGGGCCTGCTGTTCTGGCATGGAACAACGGATGCCGGAAGGGAATGAATGTCAAAGTTATTAATAGCTGGCGCCGCTGGCGAAAGGGCAGCCAGTCTGATCAAGAAAAGAAACTATTCATCATCGCGCCAAGACGCCAAGGCGCCAAGATTATTTATATTTTTAATCATTCCCTTTGCGAGCTTTGCGGCTTTGCGCGAGATAAAATATTTGTAGTTTCATATAAGCGGACTTTCCCCCCGATTATTGAGCGCCTCCCTCACCGTCTGCGTCATCTACGCTGATGTCAATTTCCACCCGGCGATTTTTCTGTCTGCCTTCCGCGGTTTCATTGGTAGCGATGGGATTTTGGGGGCCCAGCCCGTCGGTCGTTATATTCGCAGGATCGACGCCTTTGCCGACCAGATAGGTTTTGATTGTGTTGGCCCGGAATCGTGAGACGCTGATGTTGTAGCTGTAATCACCGATGGCATCGGTGTATCCCGTGATGCTGAGTTTGGCTGCAGCGCTCTGGCGCATGAAATCCGCAATCCGATTCAGCGTCTGATAGGATGCATCCGGAAGCTCATTGGAATTTGGTTTGAAATAGATCAGAATTTTTTTGTCAGGAATGGGAGCAGCTTCCTCAACACGGGCGGTATTATTCTGATTATCGACTTCTGAAACCGCCTGCTGCGCCTCTGCCTCCTTCTCCTCCGGCTGCGTCTCCTCTGGAAGTTCATCTAACGGCACTTCAGCTGCCGGCAATTCACCCGGGGGCTCCACCGCGGCTTTTTCACGACTTGCCACTTCCGGAACCGGGGTCTCCCTGGTTTTAAGATCCTCCGGAGAAGGACCGGGATATTCCCGGGGGGCAATTTCATTCATTGACCAGCGTGGTGCATCACTGAGGGTTGAATCGTAAAGGAAATATGCGGCGGAAACCAGCAGAAGGATCGTAGCGGCGATGATTCCGGCCCTCCTGGCCAACACGGTCTTGGGTGCGGCGGTTAAATGGGGGCGGTCCAGTTCCTCCTCGGAATTCCCGCTTTCAACCGCGCCGGCTTCGCTGTCCATCTTCACCGGAATCTGAAGCTCTCGTTCACATTCTTTTATCACCCTTTTGTGGATGGATTTCAGGTCGTACGAGTAACCGATCATCATGGCATGATCGCAAATATTGTTGATCAAACGAGGACAACCGCCTGAAAAGGAAAAGATTTCTCGAATTGCAGGCCGGTTGAAGATTTTGTGGTCGGCTCCGGCCAGCTTAAGGTGGTGATGGATGTACAGAGGGGTTTCAGCTTCCGTGAGCGGCTCCAGGTGGCAGCTGACAATGATTCTCTGCCGAATCGCCCGGTTCTCCTGATCCAGCAACATTTGGGTGAAAGCAGTTTGTCCCACGAGAACGATACGGAGCAGTTTTGTGTCATACAATTCCAGTTTTGATAATACGCGTAACTGCTCCAGAAGGCTATCGTTCAGTCGATGAGCGTCATCGATGATCAAAACCACTTTTTTTCCCGAAGCACGATCCTTGGCCAAGTGGTGCTTCAGGTGGATGAGGAATTCTCCCTTGGTCTCGAATTTGCGGTTCAACCCGAATTCGACGGCCAGCAGATTGATGAATTGCTCACCGTTCAATTCGGGATCGGGCATTTTAACCATGATCGCCGCCGCCACATCCGCCATGGCGACCAGGCGATGGGTCAGGGCCGTCTTGCCGGTGCCGGGATCTCCGGTAAGAACCAGAAACCCGCTGTCGGCTGCGATACCGTATTTCAGTGCGGCCATCGACTCGATGTGTTTGCGGCCGAGCCAGAGCAGTGCGGTATCGATGGTCTGGAAGGGTCTGGAATTTAAATGATAATGCTTTTCATACATTGTAGTTGGCTTATTTTAGAACACCGCGGCTGTAATAGAAGTAGACAGCCAGCCAGAGAACAAAAAACAAGACAATGTAGGCGGTTCGCTGGCGGACCATTTTTTGCCGTTTCTTTTCGATCAGATTCGCAGAGTTCTTTAATTCCCGTTTAACGATTTCCAGCTCCTCCAGCAGACTTTTTAAATCCCCGTTTTCCGAATAATTGACCAGGCGTTTGGACTTTTGCTCAAAATCCCTGACGCTGAAAGCATCGAAGGCTATTTTCTGCTTCTCGGTAATATATGAAATTTCATGAATTTCTTTGGCCAGCTCCGCACAGTAAAACTTTCGATAAGGGTTGACTTCGGGAATTTCTCCGAGTTGTCTGACTCTGCGGTCGATCCCGCCTTGGAGTTCGGCGGAAATCTCCGATAACAGAGCGTCCATTTCCTCAATTGTTTTCTGATTCTTGAACAAATCCTCACCGGAAAGCGCGGATATGAAAAAAATCAAAAACCCCGCTGTGATGCAGCTGGTAACGAATTTAATTACTACTACCACATCACGGTTCAAAATAGGCATGATCACATTTCCTTGGTTCCAGTCATCAGCCACCGGCTCTGACGGTGAGAACTGAAATGGTTCTATCGTTACCGGGGTGACATGGTTTATAGAACCTTAGGGTTCGCGCAGAAATTAATTCGCAATTTTAAGTGTTGAGGCGCCCGTCTGGCAAGGCGCGGAAGGGCAGGAATATCAGGCATATTCCGAGCTTTCGCAACGCAGCCAGGCGGGATGCATCGGCGCTTAAAATGTGAAGTTATTTTTGCGCGAGCCCTTAGCTGACAGATGCCGGTGGCTGACGACTGGAGATACTCACAGGCGCTTCAGAAATCTAGTCTGCATTTTTTAAATTTTCATGAATTTCATTGAGATCATTGCTGTCGCCCATATTTTCCTGGACCCATTTCACTGATTTGCCATAATTTTCGGCAAGACTGCGGATGGCCTCATCGTAGCTTTTGTGTTTTGAAGCCTTGCCCGTCCAGTATGGATACGGCCTTCTCGGGTTGTAAAAGACGATTCCGGGAACCTTAACCACCGCTGGTTTCGAAACCTTCGTCTGCGGGTCGGAAACCGATTGCTGCAAATTATGATGAATTTGCCCAAGATCGTTTGTGTTTCCCATATGAGCCTGAATCCATTCCGCCGAACGGTGATATTGCCTGGCCAGAGCTTCGATGGCGTCCTGGTAGCTCTTGTATCCGGTATTCTTATCCGTCCAGTACTTTTCCGGCCGTCTGGGGTTATAAAAATCGATTGCGGATGAATTCGGTGCCTTTTTTTCCTCAGACACTCCTTCATCGCTCTCAGATTCATGAGCATGGGATTTTTCGGCGGATGGCGCCACATCCTTCGACGGATGGGTTTTGCCGATTCGCAAAACGTCAACTTTAGGATAGGTGAGGACCCAACCGTCATATTCGCACTTTATCTGATCGCCATCCTCCCATGCTTTTTCCCGGCAGATGGTTTTCATGCCATCCTTAAAATAGATGATATCCCCGTGGACGGACGTTGCGGCGAGAAGCGGCAACAGGTATGCCAATAGGAATGTTTTCACCTTGAGCTATCCTTACGCGAACCTAAATTGTGTATCTGCGGCAATCCTCCTGCAGCGGATCCGCGCTCTCGACAATCGTTCAACTTAGGTCGAACCCTGTGGGGGCACCAATTTGACCAGAAATGGAAATCAGATTTTTAATGGGTTCCAATGATTTTGTACAGCACTCTGTGAGGCAGCTTGAAAACTGCAAAGCGGGGTGAACACCTGGTAACCGAATTCTGGACATCATAGCCTTATAACGCTTACCGCCAATCGGCAATGCGTTTATTCACCTTGAAAGTTCAAGTCAATCCCCGGGTGGGGGCGCTTGAAGCACCTTCTTGACTGCATTCAACAGCTCATCTCGATCGATCGGCTTGGTAAGGGTACATGCAGCACCCAGTTTTCTTGCCCCTTTCAGATACCCGTCGGGCTTGTTTAAACCACCCCCGGACATGGCGATAATCCTGACACGTGGAAACTCTTTTTTTAAATCAATGATCATTCCGATGCCGTCCTTATTCGGCATAATCAAGTCCGTGATGATCAGATCCGCCGGTGTTTGGCGATGGATTTTGAGGCCTTCCATCCCATCGGGTGCCTCGGCGACTTCATAACCGTCGCGTTCCAGCATGAGTTTGAGCATTGCCCGGATCTGAGGTTCATCATCGATTATAAGGACACGTGTCATGATTTGCACTTCCTTTCCCCGCACGAAGGGATCAATAATATCGGTGAATTAAACCATAACGAGACAACTCTTTCAACATTAAAATCCAGGTGCGAATATAAAAAGGACCCCATCGTTCGCAGCTCAGGTCAATGTGCTGTTTTTAGAAAAAAATCAAATCATTACTTGACACTTAAAACCGTGTATGTTCAAATGCCAAGCGTTCACGGAATGAACACCACCATACTCTAACCCTACTAAATCCCTGCATAAATTTATCACGCATGTAATTCACCGGGCGGAGCCATGACCTTGCTCAGCCAATTTCAAAAACCATAACGGCGGCTCGTGGACTCTTAAAATGGAACCCAGAGATCTCCGTACATTAAAGATTCTGGAAAAGGTGGACAACGTTGATACGCCCAGTCAGCGGGATCTTGCACATGAATTGAACATTTCCCTCGGACTCGTCAATTCCTTCATCAAACGACTGGTAAAAAAGGGCTATTTTAAAATCAGTCATCTGCCGAGAAACCGTATTCGGTACATTCTCACACCCGGGGGCGCCGCTGAAAAATCCCGTTTGACGTACGAATATATTCAGTATTCCTATAATTTTTATAAAGAGGCGCGGCAAATGTTGCGTGATCTTTATGCCGGCCTTGAAAAAGAGGGTGTTTTACGGATTGTGTTCTATGGAGCCGGTGATCTGGCCGAAATCGCTTATCTTTCCTTGCAGGAATTCAGTATCGAGCTCGTGGCGGTGGTCGACGACGGACAGGTGGGCAAACGATTCATGCAATTCACGGTGGCCCATCCCGATCGGATCGAATCCCTTTGGTTCGACAGGATACTGATTACCTCCTTGGATCCCTGCAAATCTGATATTCAAAAGTTTGCGACCATGGGTATCTCTGTGAGCGATGTGATCGGAATTGGGTAGAATAGCTGGTATTTAAAAATGTTCTTCTCATCACTTACCTAGTGCCCATCCAAAAAGGATCTTTAAAATGATGGGCACCTGATGGTGTTTCCAATCCAGAAATGAGAATTTTTTCCCAAGTTCAAAAAAATCAAGCCCTTGCGCGGAGGCGTAGCTTGCCACGCCGCACAAGCAAGGGCACAGATTGACGCAGAAATTGGGCAAAAAGGCCATTTGTGGATGGAAACTACCTATCGGTGAGGGAAGATCAACGCCGTCAACTGAGGGGAGTCATCGTTTGATCGCTGGGCGGATCGAGCCTGAAGCCATCCGGGGTTTTGGAAGAATTGGATCGAAAAGAGAATTCGTGCCACGGTTTGTTCAAAGCCGCTTTTTCAAGAAGAACAAAGGCCATTCCGAAAATCAGGCTCAAGGGGTAGAGGCTGAATTTGGAATAAAAGGATTGGGTCAGCCCGCAATAGACAAGATTGATCAGGAACAATGCATAGGTGACAACCAGCAGATTTTGATCTTTCTTATCCCGTAACCGATTGTATGCCCGCCGGAGGGCTACCAGCAGCCAGGCAATGCCTCCCAGGATCACCACAAAGCCGGCGAGACCGTTTTCAAAAATTATTTGGAAAAAGACGTTGTGGGGGAAAACATGGAACAGGGTTGTGCCTGTACCCACCGTGTTCCTGAATATCTCGTAGTGATAGCGAAAACTGCCGATGCCATGACCGACAATCCAATCCAGCAGGGAGTTCTCCGGGAGCATCCGCCATATATCCGTCCAAAGTCCAATCCGTTCTTCAGTGCGCCAGTGAGCAAAAAAATCCACGATTCGATTGCCGGCATTGGAAATTCCCGAAAACAGGAGCGCCAGACCGCAAAGCGCCGCTAGGGCGAATAAGCCGTTGCATATCTGGCGAGGCTTGTAGAAAATTACTAGGGTCGATAAAATACTGACAAAATAAGCAAACCATGCCACACGCGAACCGCTTCCCAAGAGCAGATATGTATCGATCAACATCATCAGAAATAAATACAGCCGGCTCCAGCCTTTTGAAATGGTGAAGAAATACCAAAGAAGCGGAATTGTCAGGCCGGCAAAATAGCCCAAATGATGGAAATTGCCATACATGCCCCAAGACGTGTCTGTTTTGAAGAATTGATATGCGATAAATTGGATGAGCACCGCCATCATGACTGCAGCCGAGTAGACTGGTTGCGGCAGCTTATTTTCTGTTGACAAACGCCGGGCTGCAAGACAATGCAGCACCATGACCAATCCGGGGAAGGCGAGAAAATAGCGAACAGAACGGCGGTGAACAGTAGCATCCGGAACCAAAAGGTGAATCGCCAGCAACCATACGAAGGCAGACAAAAATACGATATGTCCCACTGTAATCTGCCTCGGTCGGTAGTTTCCAATCAGCAGGTTGAAAATAAACAACGCGGCGCCAATCCTCATAAACTCACCCAACGATCCCGGATTCAGTGAAAATCCAAAGAAGGAAGTGAGCACCACTAATTCCAATGCTATGTAATGCCCGCCGATATACGTAATGAAATGGATAATTTTGCGCATTTGATTCGTTTGACAACGTTTCTTTGAAGTTCGTTTTCTTTGCTGAGTGCCTAACGAAAGCTCCCGTAGGAAGCAGAACATTATCTTAATATGGGTAGGCAGGCAACCTTTTTTCAGGAAGCGTGTTTTCTGTTGACTTCCCAGCCGAATTATGATCAGACTTTTTACCTTTTTATTTTTATCTCAATGACTTGCAATAAAATCACAGGTTAAGCCACCAAGCGGAGCTCTATTGACGCGATGGAAGGAAATAACGTATGTCCATGAAACGCACCCCCCCTTTGGTTGATAGAATGCATAGCTCTCAGGAAGCCGCTGATGTCTCGATTTGCCCGGCCGGGGAACAGTTTCCCCTGCCAAAACCGGAGGACTATGCCACCGAATTCAAAAAAATGCAGAAACTGGTCGCGGAACAGCGTCTGAAAAATCGGGAGATCGTGGTCGTCATGGGCGTAGGGTTCGTCGGTTCGGTCATGGCGGGGGTCGTAGCCGATTCCATCGATCACGAAAGCGGCCAACCCTCTAAATTTGTGATCGGCATGCAGCGGCCTTCCAGCAGGTCCTTCTGGAAGATTAGTTATTTAAACCGGGGAGAGGCTCCGGTGGAGGCGGAAGACCCTGAAGTGGCGCCGCTGATAGAGCGTTGCGTTCTGAAAAAAAAGACCTTGATTGCCACTTATACTTACGATGTGCTCAGTCTCGCGGATGTGGTCGTGGTCGATGTCCAGTGCGATTATCACAAAGAAACTTTCGGCAATGTTCAACAAGGTTACGCGGATATCGCCGCTCTGGAGTCCAGCCTGAAGATCATCGGTGAAAAAATCAAACCCGATTGCATGGTCCTCATTGAGACGACGGTTCCTCCGGGTACCACTGAGTATGTGGCGTATCCGATTATAAAAAAAGAATTTCAAAAACGGGGGCTGAAAGATACCGAGCCTTTGTTGGCGCACTCGTTCGAGCGGGTTATGCCGGGACGCAACTATGTGGCATCCATCCGCGACTTTTGGCGTGTGTGCAGCGGTATCGATGCGGAGTCCCGCCAACGGGTAGCCGCTTTTTTAAGCGATATCCTGAATGTCGACAAATACCCGTTGACGATCCTGGACCGTCCCATCGAAAGCGAAACCTGTAAAATTGTGGAAAACTCCTATCGGGCCACCATTCTGGCTTTTTTAGATGAATGGAGCGTTTTCGCCGAGCGCAATGGTGTCGATCTTACCAAGGTAATCCAGGCCATAAAGGTTCGGCCGACCCATTCGAATATTATTTTTCCGGGGCCGGGGATAGGGGGCTATTGTCTTCCAAAAGACGGTGGACTTGGAGTATGGGCCTACCACACCCTGATGGGGTTTGAAGACGAAATCTTTAAGATAACTCCTTTGTCGATAGATATCAACGATACGCGCGGATTGCGGGTGGTACAGCTGGCACGCGATGCGCTGCGCAATATGGGAAAGATCGTCGCAGCCGCCAAAATCGCGGTATTGGGCGCCTCCTACCGGGAGGATGTCGGAGATACCCGTTACAGCGGCTCGGAAGTTATCGTTCGAAAATTGACCGAAATGGGCGCTGAGGTTGTTGCCCATGACCCGTATGTCAAGCACTGGTGGGAGTTGGAAAAACAGGACACCTATCCCGCGCCGAACCATTCGCTGTCGCGGTTTTTTCGAAACCAGGAAAATCTCGGAGATCTGCGCATGATGGAAAACCTGGAGGACACCCTTAAAGATGCGGATGCCATGGTGATCGCTGTACGGCACAAAAATTATCTTTCATTGGATCCGGATGAAATGGTAAGGATGGCTGGAAAACCAATCGCGGTGATCGATTGTTTCGGAATCCTGGATGATGTCACCATTCGGCGATACTTCGAGCTGGGTTGTGAAGTGAAGGGATTGGGGCGGGGACACGTAAAGCGAATAAAGGATGAGGTAAGAAAGCTCGTGAGTTTGTGAGTTCGTAAGTTCGTGAGCTCGTAAGTTCGTGAGTTCGTAAGTTCGTGACGGTCATAAAACGGGGAGCTACGTTGGAAAGCAAAGCTGAAGATAGAATGTTTGCATTTGAGGATTTGTTGGTTCGGCAGAAATCAATTGACTTCGCTGAAGGTGTCATAAAAGCGATAGACCAATTTGAAGCGCCAAGAAAGCATTACCGGATTCTTGAACAACTTGAGGCTTCTGCAATAAGCGTGTCATCTAATATTGCTGAAGGCAAGGGCCGCTTTTCGAAAAAGGAATTTATTCATGAACTCACGAGCTACATGATCCTCACGAGCTCACCAGCTTAGGAACTAACATTATGCAATTCATTGATCTGGGTGCCCAACAGAAACGAATCAGAGGCAAAATAGAAACCAATATTTCAGCGGTTTTGGACCATGGCAAGTACATCATGGGACCCGAAGTGAAAATCATCGAGGACCGTCTCGCCGACTTTACAGGCGTAAAGCATGCCATTGGTTGTGCATCGGGTACTGACGCCCTGCTGCTTGCCTTGCTGGCGAATCAAATCGGTCCCGGAGATGCCGTATTCACCTCACCGTTTACCTTCATCGCCACAGCGGAAGTGATCAGCCTGCTGGGTGCAACCCCGGTGTTTGTCGATATTGATCCTTGTACTTTCAATATTGATCCCATTAAATTGCAAGACGCCATCCATGCGGTTGCTCACAATGATTTGTCGCAGCACCCGCTTCCATCTCTAACCGCTTCGACTGAGTCTCAATCCGGCTTCCTCAAACCGGCCGCCATTATCGGCGTCGATCTTTTCGGTCTTCCCGCCGACTATAGCCGCATCGACACCGTTGCAGCGGAACATGATCTCTTTGTCATCGAAGATGCGGCTCAATCCTTTGGAGCGGCTGTCAACGGCAAAAAGGCCAGTTCCTTCGGCGATATCGGCTGCACTTCTTTTTTCCCGGCCAAGCCGTTGGGCTGCTATGGCGACGGCGGTATGTGTTTTACCAATGATGATCGGTTGGCCGAAATCATGGTTTCCCTGAGGGTCCACGGCAAGGGACATCATAAGTACGACAATGTCCGCATCGGGGTGAACGGCCGCCTTGACACCATCCAGGCCGCCATCCTGCTGGCCAAATTCGATATATTCCCCGAAGAAATAGAGCTGCGCCAACAGGTAGCCGGTCGCTATACGGAGTGGCTCGATTCCCATCCCGGCCTCCGGGCACCCGCCGTCCCCCTGGGTTACATGAGTGCCTGGGCGCAATATTCCATAATGGCAGATGACAGCCGACAGCGCGCTGAATTGCAGAAAAAACTGCAGGAAGCTGGCATCCCCACCGCCATTTACTATCCAACCCCTCTGCATCTTCAAAGCGCTTTTTCCGGGTTGGCCTATCGGAAAGGAGATTTCCCGGTCAGCGAAGAAACTGCCGAACGAATATTCAGCTTGCCGATGCATCCGTATTTAACGCTGGAAGAACAAAGGAAAATCTTGGAAATTCTGAACAGTTAGCGAGTCACAAGTTACAAGTTACAAGTGACGAGTGACGAGTGACAAGTTACAAGTTACAGGTGACAAGTGACAAGTGACGAGTAGATAGTGACAAGCCACAAGCTTGAGCATTGCGGACTAAAATGGCGAAACCGCATCTCAATTTAACAGTATGGAAACGGTCCCTCGATTTTGTAACAACGATATACAGGATTACGGCTGATTTTCCGGCTTATGAAAAATTCGGCCTCGTTTCACAGATGCGCCGGGCGGCAATTTCAATTCCCAGCAATATTGCAGAAGGTGCTGCCCGAAATAGCAAAAAAGAATTTATTAATTTTTTACATATAGCTCAGGGCAGCAATGCTGAGTTGGAAACCCAAATTTTGATCAGCCGAAATATGTCTTTTATCGCTCGGAGGAATGCTGAGCTTCTATTGAAAGAACTTGAGGAGATTTCGAGAATGATCATTGGATTACAAAAATCACTGAAACCATCTGCGCAGAACTCGTGACTTGTCACTATTCACTTGTCACTGATAATTAAAAGGTAAATACATGACAGACATGGACTCCAGCATATCATTTGAGGCCAATCCCCCCAATATTGCCGTCGTCGGCGGCGGCTACTGGGGGAAAAACCTGGTTCGCAATTTTTACCACCTCGATGCGCTGAAGCTAATATGCGATAAAAATGATGCCGCCTTGTCGGATTATAAAAGTCAGTACAACGGCCTCAAAACCTGTCTGGCGCTGACGGACGTGCTCTCAAGTGATGAAATTCAAGGGGTGGTGGTCGCAACGCCGGCTGAAACCCACTTTAACATCGCCAGAGAAAGCCTGCTGGCCGGCAAACATGTGTATGTCGAAAAGCCCCTGGTCCTTCATGAAGCAGAGGGCCGGGAGCTCATTGATCTGGCGCAAAAACACAACCGTGTTCTCATGGTCGGTCATCTCCTGCAATATCATCCGGTGTTTTTACGTTTAAAGGAAATGGCGCGTTCCGGTGAACTTGGCAGAATCAACTATATATATTCTCATCGGCTGAACTTGGGCAAAATCAGGCGGGAGGAAAATATTCTGTGGTCCTTCGCACCCCACGACATCTCGATGATATTAGCCCTGGCAGGAGAAGATCCGGAAAGCCTCATCACAACCGGAGGCAACTACCTGCATCAAAAAATCGCGGATGTAACTACCACCCATTTGAATTTTCCATCAGGACTTCAGGCGCACATCTTCGTCTCCTGGCTTCATCCGTTTAAAGAGCAGAAACTTGTGGTTGTCGGTGACAGAAAAATGGCTGTTTTCGACGATACAAATCCCTGGGAAGACAAGCTGCTTCTATACGCCCACCAAATTAACTGGAAAAATAATCTGCCGGTCCCAACCAAGGCAGAGCCGGAACGCGTGGTCATCGACCAGGCGGAACCGCTGCGACAGGAATGCCGGCACTTTTTAGACTGCATTAAAAATGGTACCAGGCCGCTTACGGACGGTAACGAGGGCCTGAAGGTTTTAAAGATCTTAAATGCCAGTCAGGCCTCTCTGAACAGCAGTGGCTGCATATTCAAAATCGACTTTGCGGAAAATGGCGATTCCGCCGCAGGCGAAACAATTACTTCCCTGTACGCGACCGAATCCATCCGCCGCGCCAAAGAGCGGGGGGCATTCGTACATTCATCGGCCATAGTCGATGAGCAGGTCACCATCGGCCGCGGAACAAAAATTTGGCATTTTTCGCATGTCCTTTCCCATTCTACGATCGGAGAGCGCTGCAATATAGGCCAGAATGTCGTCATCGGGCCGGACGTCCGGATCGGCCGAGGTTGTAAGATTCAGAACAATGTTTCCGTGTTCAAGGGGATCACCCTCGAGGACGGTGTCTTCTGCGGGCCGTCAATGGTGTTTACCAATATTTATAATCCTCGCGCTGAAATCGGAAAAATGGATCAGGTGCGTCCCACCCTGGTAAAACGGGGGGCGACCATCGGCGCTAACGCCACGATAGTGTGTGGAACCACTTTGGGACGCTACTGTTTCATCGGCGCCGGTGCGCTGGTCAACCGAAATGTTCCCGACCATGCGCTCGTCGTCGGCAATCCCGCCAAGCAGATCGGCTGGGCCTGCGAGTGTGGTGAACGGTTATCGGATGGTTTGGAGTGCCTGGCCTGTGAAAAAAAGTATGAAAAAGGTGCCGATGGGTTGGTCGTCGTCGGATTGTAATGCTAAAAAGAAGAGAACACTCTATATCAGAGCACAAGAAAAAGGAAATTACGGATACTATTTCCGATCATCTGCAGTTAGATGGCGGAATTTGCACCGCCTACCTTTTCGATTCTTTTATCACAAGGGAATCATTTGCGGATTTTAAGAATTTTCTCGAATCAATTGCCCGATTTTTAGAATTGGATTCACCTAACTCGGGTGATATTTCCTGAAAGACCATCGAATTCCACACCGAAGGTAAACCCGCCTGAACGGATGATTTCAGGCTCAATGTTTCAGGTACTATGAAAATCGTAACCGTCATCGGAGCGCGGCCGCAGTTTATCAAGGCCGCGGTGGTTTCCCGTGCCATATCGGAGGTTAACAAGTTCGCTGCTTCCGATTCATCATCCATTACGGAAATCATCGTTCACACCGGCCAGCATTATGACCGTAATATGAGCGGTATTTTCTTCGAGGAGATGAACATTCCGCGGCCGGACTATTTTCTGGACATCCATGGCCTCTCGCATGGCGCCATGACCGGTCAGATGCTGGAAAAGATCGAACCGGTGCTCGTCGACGAAAAAACCGATTGCGTTCTGGTCTACGGGGACACCAACACCACACTGGCCGGGGCACTGGCGGCGGCGAAACTGCATCTCCCGGTCGCACATGTGGAGGCGGGGCTGCGGTCTTTCAACCGCCGGATGCCCGAGGAAATCAACCGTGTTTTGACGGATCATGTGTCCGATATTCTGTTTTGCCCTACCAGGCAGTCAGTGAAAAATCTGAAGATGGAGGGCATCGCCGGCAAGGAAGAAAATTCCAGTGACTCAGCCTTCGACCAGCGCAGACCAATCGTCAGCCTGGTCGGTGATGTCATGTTCGATGCCGCTGTATTTTATAAAGCGCACGCCCGCAAACCACAAACTGCTGTTCCTGAAACATTTATCCTCGCAACCATTCACCGGGCCGAAAACACGGACAATCCTGTGAGACTGGAATCAATATTTGATGGATTCGAAAAAATTGCCGAAGAGATTCCAATTATCCTGCCGCTTCACCCCCGAACAAGAAAAAGGATGGAAGCCCTGGGAATCAAGGCGCCGAATTCAATAGAGATCCTTGATCCCGTCAGTTATCTTGAAATAATCCACCTGCTGGAAAACTGCACGCTGGTGATGACCGACAGCGGTGGTTTGCAAAAGGAAGCTTTTTTTTTCAAGAAACCCTGCATTACGCTGAGGGATGAAACCGAATGGGTTGAATTGGTGGACCATGGCTATAATTTTCTGGCCGGGGCCACTGCGGAAAGTATTTACGAGGTTTTTCAAAAAATCGTCAAGGCCCATATGTATTTCGACAAAGCATTGTATGGGGACGGGAAAGCGGGAGAGAGAATCGTCGGACATTTAAAACAGTTCAGCTTTTGAAGCATCGAACCCGGGATCATCATCGATGTTTTCGATTTGCATGAGACAGAGCCGATATCGGTAAAATGAATCTGAAAGATGGATTTCAGATACTTTAGAGAAGAATTCGAACCTACGCGGCCATTTTCATCCAGATGAAAAAAATTGGTGTGATCGACTGTTTGTTTTGCGATCGCCTTGTTAAGATGGCTAAATTCAGAAATCGGTTGCTCCATCCTTATTCGGAGATAGACAAAAATTGGCGCTATGAAATATTGCAGGAGATTGCGGTTCAATCTTTTTTTTCAATTAGATCCAGCAACGTTTATGGTTTAATCAATGAACGAAAAAGTGCAATATTGGACAGAATTATCAGAGTATGACATAAAGACCGCTGAGGCCATGCTTCTAAGTAAACGCTATCTTTATGTGGGGTTTATGGCTCACCAGGCGATCGAAAAAATACTAAAAGCTTACTTTGTAAAGGTGACCGATGAAACTGCTCCATTCTCTCACAGCCTCTCACTTTTAGCCAAACAATCCAATATTTACAAAAGCTTTTCAGAAGAACAGACAGATTTTATTGATCTTCTTGAACCGATGAATATCGAAGCCCGTTATCCGACCAATAAAAAGCAACTGATGGAAAGCCTAACAGAAAAACGTTGCACTGAAATTCTGAACAATGCTAGGGAGTTGCAAAAATGGATAATGAAGAAGTTATAGAAAAGCTCAAGATATACAAGCAGCTGTTATCGAAACATATGAAATTTGATGAAATGATTCTCTTTGGATCTTATGCCAAGGGCAATGCTCGCGAAGATAGTGATGTAGATGTAGCTATTGTGGTAAAAAAGCTAACCGGTGATTATTTTGCAACTCGACCTTTACTATGGAGAATTAGAAGGGAAATTGATGACAGAATTGAACCGGTGCTTATCGATAAAACTCATGACGAAAGCGGTTTTTTGTCTGAAATAATGAAAACTGGTGTTGCTATTTAGTATGACAGCTTGGGTTAATTGATGATAATGAAAACCAGACATGAGTGCTTTGTTCGAATCGAAATATCAGCTGGCGCTTTATCGGCTGGTGAACCCGATTCGTACTAAAAACCCTTTGCGGTTCAATCTGTTTTTAACTGATTGATGAAATTAGAACAATGCTGCTTTAAATGAATTTAAAAGTTCTAAACATACTCATTTCGAGATTCCGGAAGGCTGGTATCGAGGTTGTATTATCAGGTGGTCTTGCCTTGAGAACGATGGGTATCGTCCGGTTCACCAAAGACATCGATTTAATATCAAATGCTATGAGATAAACCAACTAATGATTCGCGAAGGCAAAAAACTCCCTTCGGAAGCGGTTGAGCGCATTCCGGAGCTCATACATCTCATATCCGAAGATAAGGATGTGATCGCACTTTTTTCTTTCGGCAGTTTAGTTAGTGGCGATTTGAAGCCGCTGAGTGATCTCGATTTTGCAGTTCTCGTTTCACCTGATTTTGATCGAAACTGCCGATTCGATAAACATATTGACCTGATCGGATTGTTCACCAGAATATTTGGATCGGACGAAATAGATCTCGTTTTCATGAACGATGCACCGATGCGATTCGCTTATTATATTATCAAATCGGGCAAGCTCCTCTTCTGCTCAAATAAAAATATTCTAAATGATTTTGCCGAAAAGACGGTGAAATTATTTTTGGATTTCAGATACTTTAGAGACGAATTCGATCATGAATTCTTAAAAGGCATCGGCTATTGTGGATGAGCGCATCAAAGAGCACCTGAAACACCTCAATAAATATCGCCTGCATTTAGCTGACATCCGAAAGCGAAGCCAAAAAGATTTTGAAACGGATTCAATTCTGCAGGGCGCTGCGGAGCGATTTTTGCAGCTTGCTATTGAAAGTTGCCTCAATATCGGCAACCGGGTGCTTTCGCTCCAGCAATTTGAGAAACCGATAGATACTCCTGAAACCTACGCGGACATTTTCATCCAGTTGAAAAAAATTGGGGTGATCGACGATTTGTTTTGCGATCGGCTTGTAAAGATGGCTAAATTCAGGAATCGGTTGGTCCATCTTTATTGGGAGATAGACAAAAATAGGGTCTATGAAATATTGCAGGAAAATCTTGAAGATTTCAGGACTTTTCAGGAAAATATCACCACTCATTTAAAAAGCCAAAGCGAGTAGTACCTTGCGGTATTCATATTTAAATTTCCCGATATAGAATCTGTGTCTGTCAGTGCGTGTCTGTGGCAAATATAATTGAGACAAACCGATCTGTTTCGGTCGTCGTACGAACGGAGAATAGGTTGAACCTCGAACGGCTTAAAAAAACAGTGGAAGTGCAGGTCGAAAAACAGCCACAGGTTGTGTTTGCCTACCTGCACGGATCTGTTTTATCGGTTGGCAATCCGCGAGATATCGATATCGGTGTATTTCTTTATGCCGACGAATTCGAGCGGCTCAGCCGTACCGGCGAAACCAGCTTATCGTTTGCCATCCCTTTGGAGATGGAGCTGGAGAAAGTCCTCGGACATAAGGTGGATGTGCAGGTTCTCAATCGGGCACCCTTGAGTTTCAGATATCGTGTGATCACTGACGGCTTTCTCATTGTTGACAAAGACAGCAATTTGCGATCCGATTTTGAGTACTTATCGAGAGTCGAATATTTCGATTTTCGGCCGCGCTGCCAGGAATACCTCCGAGAGGTGTTGCTATGATAAGGAATGTCGATATTTCAGAGGTGTGGAAGATCCTTCAATCCAGGCTCGATGATTTTGAAGAGTTTATTTCACAGGTTGGAAACTATTTAAAAAAATAGCGAACAATAAATGATGAGCTCGTAAAAGGTCGGATTTTCCTTTTTACCGTTCCCAATAATCCTTCCGCTTCATCCCAGAACAAAGAAAACCATGGAAGGTCGAATTCAGTGAATATTATCGATCCTGTGAGCTATCTTGAAATGATTTACCTGCTGGAAAACTGCACGCTGGTAATGACCGACAGCGGCGGACTGCAAAAGGAGGCGTATTTCTTCAAAAAACCCTGCATTGCGCTGCGGGATGTAAAATTTGGAAACTGCATGTCAAAAACAGAAAGTCACTCAGAATTTGTTAAATACGAAACTGAAAATGCAGATGATGAAATTGAATTACCTCATAAGTGGTTGAGATTTCTTCAAGGAGGCAATCATGCCTAAAAAATTCGATAGAATAACAACCAATCCTGAAATCTTGAACGGACAACCATGTGTGCGGGGTTCGCGATTGACCGTACGGAGAGTAGTTGAAGCCGTCGCTTTGTATCCCGATTGGGAAGATCTGCAGGCTGAATATCCTGAGTTAGAGAAAGAGGATATCCGTCAGGCATTGGCTTTTGCCGCTAGAAATCTCGATACTCAGATCATACCGATGGAAGCCGCCTGATGCGGCTACTATTGGACCAGGGGCTTCCTCGCTCGTCAGCCGAAATATTACGAAATAAAGGCTGGGATATTCAGCACACGGGAGAAATCAGCATGAGTAGGGCCACGGATAGGCAAATACTTGAGTATGCCCGGGATGAACAAAGAATTGTTATCACGCTGGATTCTGATTTTCATGCCATCCTTGCAGTTGACAATTTAGACTCGCCTTCTGTTGTCAGAATTCGGCAAGAAGGGCTTAGAGGCCCAGAACTCGCCAAACTTATTGAGAAAATAGGGGCAAGAATTGGGCCTGAGCTTAAAAACGGAGCGATGGCAACAATTACAGAAAATGCCATGAGAATTAGAAAAATACCTTTGCAAGAATCAGATCAGTAGCGGTTCTGTTTTCTTCCGCCTATAGGAGGATTGTCAATTTTTTGAAAATTTAATAAATATGATTCATGATTTCTAATTTTCCGATATAGAATCTGTGTCTGTCGGTGTGTTTCTGTGGCAATATATTATGGATATTCTAAATGAATTTGTCGAAAAAACGGTAAAATTATTTTTGGATTTCAGATACTTTAGAGACGAATTCGATCATGAATTCTTAAAGGGCATCGGCTATTGTGGATGAGCGCATCAAAGAGCACCTGAAACACCTCAATAAATATCGCCTGCATTTAGCTGACATCCAAAAGCGAAGCCAAAAAGATTTTGAAACGGATTCAATTCTGCAGGGCGCTGCGGAGCGATTTTTGCAGCTTGCTATTGAAAGTTGCCTCAATATCGGCAACCGGGTGCTTTCGCTCCAGCAGTTTGAGAAACCGATAGATACTCCTGAAACCTACCCGGACATTTTCATCCAGTTGAAAAAAATTGAGGTGATCGACAGTTCGTTTTGCGATCGCCTTGTAAAGATGGCTAAATTCAGGAATCGGTTGGTCCATCTTTATTGGGAGATAGACAAAAATAGGCTCTATGAAATTTTACAGGAGAATCTTGAAGATTTCAGGACTTTTCAGGAAAAGATCACCACTCATTTAAAAAGCCAAAACGGTTAATAACGGTTCGATTGCCGACTGAAATATGGCAAAAATAGAAATGGGTTATTGCCAAGTGCCCTGAATTTGATTTTGTTTCGCAAGGAAAAACTCGCGAAGAAGCCAAGAACAATCTTTTCGAGATTATCCAAATACAATTTGAAGAAATGACTCAAAACAACAAGAAACGCATAAAATCATGACTGTCCCTCTCCCTGTCCCGCAAAACGGATTACCACAAACTTTAAGCTGTGATACCTTGCTTTTACCCACTAAATTAAATTTTGTGCTAAGTTTCCCGATAGTTTGGGGTCTGTGTCTGTCAGTGTGTGTCTGTGGCAAAAAATAAATAATTCTAAAAGAAGTTCTAATGAAAATGCGAGTAAAAAAGGAACATGTAGCATTTCTAAAACAGGCGATAAAAAAATATTTGCCGGACGCCGAAGTGTATCTTATCGGTTCAAGGGTAGATGATAAGCTGAAGGGAGGCGATATCGATATCCTGGTCACTGGTGAAAAAGCCCTTTCGGGACAAGAAAAAAGAAATGTTAAAATCGCATTTTATAAAAAATTTGGGGAACAGAAAATAGATATTGTCAGTTTCAAGAGAGATGATCCAGCCAATTTTAAAGAATTGGCATTAATTGAAAGTGTTAAGTTATGACGCTTTCAAAAAAAAGAATGTTGTTAATAAACCAACTTGATGAGCACTTGGCGTTGCTTCACAAATCAGTTATTGCCTTGGAGTATTCCTACAATAAATGCAGGGCTATAGGGGAAAAAGAGGAATATGACCTCGAGCAACAGGAAAGTTTTGAAGCGTTAACCTCCAGGTTTGCGCGAACGTCTGATATTTTAGCACAAAAAGTATTTAAAACTCTGTTAATTTTTCACCAGGAAAATATTAAAACCATCATTGATACCGCTAACTTTAAGCTATGACGCTTAGCAATCTAACCAGATTCTTTTCACATCGAAAGAAAAACTCTTTCATTGAACTGGCTTATTTATTTGGGTCCCGGGCCAGTGGTACACAAGGGCCCATCAGCGATTATGATATTGCCATACTCTATTCTCAGCCTCAACCCCTTGAGCTGCGATTCGAACTGGAGCATGAGCTAAAAATCCTTTTAGCGACCGATCGGGTGGATCTGATAATTCTTAACTGCGCTCCTATAGAACTGCGGTATGCCGTGATCGCAAACGGCATCGCCGTCTATGAAGCAAGCACTGCGGCCCGCGTCGAGTATGAAGCGTTGACGCTGAGCATTTATGGGGATTACCTGCCGATTTTACGCCGGCAAAGAAGGGAAATTTTAGAGGAAGATAATCATGAAGCCGGAGTTCAGCGGTATCGAGCGGCGCTTGGAAAAACTCAACATCTGCTTGACGAAATTAGAGCCCTTTAAGGCTAAGGATAAAGGAGAGCTGATACAGGATCCATACATCAAGGATATTGTCGAAAGGAACCTGGAAGTCGCGGCCCAGGCCGTGATCGATATCGCCAACCGGATTATTTCACTCGAGATGCTGGAAAAGCCGCGAGACTATTACGAGGCTATCATGCGGCTCGGAGAAGCAAACATAATACCTCTGGATTTCGCCAAGAAACTGGCGCCGCTGGCAGGTTTCCGGAATATCCTGGTCCATGATTATATGGATATAAACTGGGATGAGGTGTACAAAAATCTGCATCAATTAGATGACTTGTCACATTTTTTGGATTATGTGAAAAACTGGATGAAAAATCGCTCATCTTAAAGGCTCAATCAAAATACCCGCGTCGCTCTTCGAAATAAGACAGGAAACCTAAACCTCAGAGGTTTTGGTTCGCCTTCTTTAGGTTTTCACCTCTAACCTCTAATCGCCAGCGGCGGCCAGGCGAGGAGGTCCCCTTTTATGATCGAGGGTTATTGGATATATAAAGTTAAAAAGTTACACAGATAAAACTTTCACAAACCACTGGCGACTCACAAACCACAACCCACAACCCCCAACTAACGACCAACAATTAACAGCTTTCAGTGACCAGACATTCGGAGAAATATATGTTAGAAACAGGTACGCAATCAAAATCCCTAAAATACGAGACTGAAAAGCCGGAAGATGAAATTGAATTAATTGACCTCTTGCGAGTCATCTGGAAATGGAAATACTTCATTATTGGAGGAACGGTCGTTTGCGCTGTTGCTGCTTTAATTATCAGCTTGTCACTGCCGAAAATCTATCGGGTTGAAACTTTAATCCAGCCGGGAATACTTAGTTATAGTGACGATGGGAAAAGCGTTCATATCGACACGCCCGGAAACATCAAGGCCCTTATTGAAACCGGCGTGTTTGAATCAACCATTTTGAAAAATTTGACTGAATCCAGTGATGCTCATCCTCCGAAAATATTGAGAGTTGAGGTAGAAATGCCGAATGGCTCAAATATGATAAAAATCATGTATGAAACTTCGCGAATCGAACAAGGGATAGAGATTCTTAATCATTTCGGCGAATCTCTAATGGCGGAGTACAGCAGCGTCGTCCAATTCTTTAAAAACAAAATTGACAGAGAATTGAATATGGCCGAAGCTGAAATAGAGAAAAACAAAGCCATAAAAAGCTCTCATGAAAACAATGTCAGCAATATTGAAAAGCGGATATATGACCTGCGAACGGAACTATCTTCCGTAACTGCAAACACCGATTATTTGAAAAAAGAAAGAAATGAGCTGTTATCAAAAGACAAGAGTGAAAGTAATATATTGTCGGCCATATTGTATTCAAATACCATTCAGCAGAATCTACAACTTGAAAATGAATATGAAAATGAAATAAAAGATTTGCAGCTCAATAAAGAAGAGGAACTTCAAATCACAAGTGACCTGAAAAATGCGATCAAAAAACAATTGGCCGTTATGGACGGATTAAAAATAAAAAAAAGCAATATAAATAATGTTAAAATACTGCGGAAGCCCTATGTCACTCCTTCCCCAGTTAAACCAAGAATATATCTAAATGTAGCAGTTGCATCGTTTATAGGACTTTTCACGATGACGTTCCTGGCTTTTTTTATAGAATATATTTCCAGGCATAGAGGGAGAATTGCATAGAGGTTGTAAGAGACTTAAATATTAAGGAAATAATCGAACAGGCAAGCCTAAAGTAAATTGAGAATCCTTATTCGACTCAAGATAAGATGGAGTTCAAAAATGGCTAAAAACCAAATTATTAATATTGATGATCATATTATAGGAAATGGCAACCCTGTTTTTATGATAGCCGAGATTGGTATAAATCATAATGGAAGTCTTGATATTGCAAAAAAATTAATTGATGCGGCGTTTGCCTGCGATTGGCATTGTGTTAAGTTTCAAAAAAGAACCCCGGATTTGTGTGTACCGGAGGATCAGAAAAATTTATTGAGAGATACGCCCTGGGGGAAAATTACTTATTTGGAATATAAATATCGAGTAGAGTTTAATCATAAAGAATATTCATACATTGATAAATATTGTAAGGAAAAGCCTTTAAATTGGACCGCGTCCGTCTGGGATATCCCAAGTCTGGAGTTCATTCTTGCATATGATGTACCATTTATTAAAATACCGTCTGCCAAACTTACGGAGTTTGAACTTCTTAGGCATGCATCCCAGTCCGGTAAACCTGTCATTTTGTCAACAGGCATGAGTACTTTCGAAGAAGTTGATGAAGCAGTTGAAATATTGGAAAAATTTTCAAAGGGTGATTATATATTAATGCATACAAATTCGGCGTACCCAGCACCTATTGAAGAGTTGAATTTACGTGTTATCAAATATCTCAAGGATCGGTATGGGTGCATAATCGGATACAGCGGTCATGAGTATGGGTTAGAACCCTCGGTGATTGCGGTTTCTTTGGGCGCTAAAGTTATCGAGAGACATATTACTCTTGATCATAACATGTGGGGATCTGATCATGCTGCAAGTTTGGAGGTTCACGCGATGGATATGCTACATAAAAGGATAAAAGAGATAAAGAATGTACTTGGTGATGGTGTTAAAAGAGTGACCGATACAGAAAAGCTGTCAAGAAAAAAGCTCAGAGGTTAGCAGAATAAATTTATAATTATGGAACGCGGGTGAAAAATATGATTTTCGCTATTTTACAAGCACGAATGGGTTCTTCCAGGCTGCCAAACAAAGTTATGCGCGAGATTAAGGGCAAAACTTTATTAGAACTATATATCAATCGAGTAAAGTGCAGCCGCTTAATCGATAAGATAGTGGTAGCAACCACAAATTTAGCACAAGATGATGTGATCCAAAAATTAGCGGTGAAGATTGGTCTTGAATGCTTCAGGGGAAGTGAAAATGACTTGTTGGATCGGTATTATCAATGTGCTCAAAAGTATAAAGCCGATGTCGTTGTCAGAGTTACTCCCGATGATCCATTTGTTGATTATCGAGTCATAGATAGGGCAATCCAGATTTTCAGAGACAATCAGGTAGATTTCGTTACCAATCACTTTGAGCCAACATATCCGGAAGGTCTTGATGTGGAAGTATATTCCATCGGCGCATTGGAAAAATCATGGAGAGAGGCAAAACTGCTTTCAGAACGAGAGCATGTATTTCCATACATCCAAAATCACCAAGATAAATTCAAAATCATTAATTTTAAGCAAGAAAAAGATTATTCACATTTAAGGTGGACAATTGATTATGAGCGTGATTATGAAATGACAAAAATCATTTATGATCATCTATACGATGAGAAACCAATATTTCTCCAGGAAGATATTCTTGAATTATTGGAAAAACATCCGGAAATATCCGAAATGAACGTTCACATTAAACGAAAAGAAGGTGTGAACCGCACTAAGAAGAATGACAGAATTATTACCTGAATTTTGCACGGAAATGGCGCTAATCACCTATCGGCTTCGAAAAATCTTTCGACCGCTAGTAATACGGCATCGGTAAATTTTTTCAAAAAATATCGGCCGTCACATCGATTTCAGCGCCTTTTCCATCGTTTTATCATTATTAAGCTATTGAGATATCACTTGATTTAGGCCATGCAAGAAAATTCTTGCACGGCATCAAATAGAAAAGCGCGGCACCCAAGTAGACGGATTATGCCAGGGTCGCGGACTGCAAACGCGCTTTATCTAAAAATTCTAACAAGTCAAGCATCTCCGGTGTTCTGCTGTCATGGATTGAATATTTGACCTTATCACGGTTGCTATGATTGACGACCTTGGCGGCGATAAACAAAAGCTTCAATCGAGCGATTCGCACCGTATTGGTCATAATGCCTTTTAAGTTGCTGCCGCTGGATGAGCGTTTGCCGGAAACGCTTTTTTGGGCGATCATTTTCATATAGCGCCAGATGTTGTAAGCCAGCATCACGATCTGGAAAAAGGCATAATTGCTTTTAAATTTGGCCGAAGGGATCATATCCAGGCCTTCGCGCTTGGCTTCGCCGACCAGATTTTCGACATCAGCTCTTTTATCGTATTCGGCAATGATGTGGTGTGCGGGGCCCGCCAGGCTGGTACAAAAGATTCGATAGGTGTATTTATCGTCTTCAAAAAGCACACACTGCTGCGGTTGTTTTGAGGGTCGTTTTTGTTCTTTGAGAAAACGCATGGCCACAAACCGGCACGGCTGCCCCCAGCCGATGGGTTGATAAATGCAGCTGTTATATTCGATGGATTTGCGTTTATAGGGTTGATACCAACTTCCGGGAGCGAAAGGCGGGGTGCATCCCCGATTGGCGATGATAAATTTAAACCCGGCTTGCATCGCCGCCTCGACACTTTGCCAACACAGAAATTCACCGTCGGCGCGCAACACGACATCCTGGACACAACCGGGCAGCTGATCACGGATGTCGGCAATAAATTTGGCGGTTTCTTCACCGCTGACCGTTGTGCCTTTGCGCAGTTTGCCCAGTAAATATTCGCGGGTTTCTTCGATAAAGCACAAGATCGGCCGAAGACCTTGTTTGCCGCGGTGTTTGGTATTATGGCCCTTGCGGGCGCCTTGCTGGTCGCCGTAAACGGTTTTGACGGTGGTATCGATGTTGATGCGAATCTGAGCAAACTGAAAACCGCACAGTTGCCAGACGCGCTCTCGAAGAATGCTCATCACCTTTAATAGCGATTTGGCCTGGTTGATGCCCAGGTTATCCACATAGCGCCAGAAGGTACTGGCCGCCGGAAGCCGGCTGAGGTTGAAAAATCCGCACAGCATGGCATCCAGGCGGATGTAAACAAAGTGCCAGATGCGATTGAATCCTATAAACAGTAGCATCAAAATACCCACCATCATCGAATAGTGGCCCAGCTTGGGTTCACGGCTCGTGGGTTTGTAGGCAGAGTCAAAAATTTTATGAAAATTCACCAGATCGAAAAATTTGATCAGCGCCAAAAGCCCGCCAAATGGGCTCAATTGCTCGCTGCAGGTCTCATAATGCGTGGATGCATTGATTTTACTGGCCTTGGCGCGATTTTCACGAAACTCTTTACCAATGCGGTTTTTCCTGGTACTGTCTTTTTGTCGTTTAACCATTTGGGTACCTCCTATCTTAGCTGTTATGGTTTGCCGAAACCTTTGCTATTATAGGAATCCCAAATGGTTTTTTATTTTGCAAGACCTATTTGATGCAAGATCGAGGTATTAAAAAGGAGCATGAAAGTGCGGAATAAAGATTTAAACAATCCCCTAAAGTATCTTGGCAGCGAATTAGATTATATAAAGAAGGTATTACAATCTGAATCGTGGTCTGCCACAGGCGGGAACTGGAATCAAGAGCTTGAGAGAGCTTTTGCTCTTAAGATCGGGACCAAATATGGAGTCGCTCTCAATTCAGGGACCTCTACCCTCCACGCTTCGATGGAAGCTGCAGGTGTGAACCCAGGAGATGAAGTAATATCTCCAGCTATTATTGTAATGATGGATACTTCAGCAACACTGCATGCGAATGCTG
>CAVZEZ010000017.1:0-23456 GCA_963774425.1 uncultured delta proteobacterium
TGAATTCTTTTCTCTTCGATTTGCCGGTCCAAAAACCGTTTTTCAAACTGTTCGGGTGTGACCAGCACCGCCCGGATCTTTCTGCTCTTACTAATAAATATGGGTTCTCCAGTCCTGTTCAAACGGTCCAGAATTTCACCAAGATTGTTTCTAATTTTCAGTGCGTTGACTTCTTCCATGGCCGTGTCCTGCAATTTTTGTATTAAGCATAAGCTAATATAGTGTAGATGTCAATGTATATAGATATATACACAAAGTAAATATCACGACAAAATCATGCTTTTATGCCCTGCATGCCGCTTTGCCGGCTATCAAATTTTATGGTGTTCAGATTAATTTTCCCACTCAGGGAATGGGAGAAAAACCCTCGCCTTCAGACGAAAAACTTTATGTTGACGTTTGATGATGGGCAAGAATTCAAGGGGTCGAAGAAAAGCTTTGCCGGTCTTTTCACTTGAACCCTGGAACCCTTGAATCCTTGAACCCCAATCCTTCGGCTTTAGCCGAAGGTAGTTGACTGGGTTTATAGCTGATAGAGCCCATAACCGCCCTTGGAGAACAGACGGTGAGTATGGTTCTTGAAAAACCTCAGCAGTATGTCGGTTCTTCTCTTATCCGTTTGCCGATGAGACCACGCATTTAGCATATCATAGCGTATGATCAAGTGGGTTATGTTGCGTTGCTTGAGGCTTTCAAGGATATTCTGCGGAAGTTCGGCTTTGTTGACGATCGAACGAAAAAAACCGTCGCCAAAAATTAAATCCCTGTCACTGTAATATAGCCTATTTCCCAGGAAAAGCCCCAGAATTCTTGATTCATTCGACAGGTTATCATTGGCATATTTAATTGTCGGGTACTCCGGACGATAGCGGCTGATGTAGGCTTCTCGGTTGAGCCGGCCGTTCAAGTAGCTCAGAGGAGCGACAATCTTGAATTGTCCCCATAAATACATGCCATTCAATCCGAACATCACGGCCACCGCGGTTGAAATGCAGACCGTCATCCATCTGCGACCCGAACCGGAAAAACACTCGACGACCCAGGTATTCACCCGATGCAGCCCGTATGTGGCCAAGATAACCAGCGCTGGAATGATCGGGGCGATATAGCGTATCCGCATGTCCGTTTTAAAAAAGGCAAACAATAAATACAGTACTGCAAACGCAAGCAAGATTTTTTTCTCGGCTTTTACCAGCGGCGCATCATTTTTAAGGTTCGCAAATGCGAAGAACGGCAAAAAAAGCAGAAAAGGATTTAATTTTCCGTCAAAATACTGCGGGAGATCATCCTGTCCTTCAAGGAATATTCGCACCGGTATCAACAGAGTCTGCCATAACGGTTCCTTGAAAATGAGCTTGCGAACGGCAAAGTGTCCCAAGCCGCCGCTGCTGGCTTCCGCCATTCCGGCGGGTGCCGGATTGAACCAACCGTTATAAAGTGGATACAGTGGATTGTTTGTCCATATATAGTTGCGGATCATCCAGGGAGAAAAAACGACGAGGGCAATGATCACAAAACCGGCGCCGTAAATCAGCGCAGCCCTTGTCGGCGATTTCGGACGGCTTTTATCATCCGGGTTAAAATCAGCGGTTTTTAAGGTATCGTACCGGGGCCGGTTCCGATGGTATTTGGCAAAGAGATACGGCACAAAAAAGGCTAATAGAAAGATGACGATCAGGCCGTTGTATTTGGTGCCCAGTGCCAGTCCGCATGCAATCGCCGATATAATTAAGTATTTAAATTTAAAATTATTTTCCATCCATCTGAGGAGATAGAGCAAGGACCAGGTAGAAAAAAATATTAACCCCAAATCGACATATACCGTCGTGGACAATTTCAGTATCACCGGCAGGGAAAGAAAAAAAAGTGCACCTGCCAGGGCATATACCGTGTCGATTCGTTTTTTCAGATAACTGAATACCAACCAGGCTGTTAAGAGGGCAAAGGCGAAATGAATAAATTTGGGAACGATATCATTTCCAAAATACAGCGGCACGATATACAGAAGATCCAGGTTCATGGGGTAGTAGGAAAATTTCAAGGAAGGTATTTCGTACATTCCGCCATGCTTGATATACAGCTTGGGGACCGCAAGGTGATGGGTTAAGGCATCCCGGCTGACCGGAGGAACCCCGGACAGGATAATGATTGAAATTAGCAAAAGCGCCAAAAGGCTATACATCAATACATTCAGAGATGCTTTCTTAGTGGGATATTTCATGTGGAAAGTTTGATCCGATATTGCCGGAAATAACGGTGTAATCTCAGCCGAGAACTTTTTTTAATATGTGCGGCGGAATCTGCCCCTGGTAAACCTCATTATCGATGAGAAAAGAAGGGGTCCCTGTCATGCCGAGTTTCATTCCCTGCCAGATATCTACCTTAAGTTGATACAAGTTTCGCGGTTCATGGACCGACCTCGACAGTACCGCAAAATCCAGTCCCGATCTGGCCGCGATATCCTTGATGTCGATTTCTTGCACGTTGCCTGCCAGGCCGAATAAAACGTCGTTCATCTGCCAGAATTTGCCTTCTTCTGCGGCATGGATGGCTAAAAGCGCCATCTTTCCCGATCCCACGTGAAAGGGGTGCTTGACGATGAAATTGTATTCATGGTCCATGGGAAAGTGACGATGGACCAGTCGAATTTTATCCGGGTTTTGGGCGACGAGTTCCCGCAGATAATAGTGCATTTTTTTACACTGAAAACAAAGATAATCTGCATATTCCGTGATTACGAGTTCAGGGTTTTCGGCGCCGATCCAGGGGTGGCCGTCTGCGGTCACTCCGCTCGAAACGGATGCGGTTGGAGCCGGCGGTTTGAAGGTCCAATAATTCGGAAAAAGCAGTATCACCAGCCCGACGGTGACCAGGAAAGGCACAAAAACCGATGCGGCCCGGGCTTTTCCTGTTGCGATGAGACCGACATCACGCTTCAGTGCCACGATGATGCCTTCACACCCGAACCGCTTTCGCACCATCCAAAGGTAATACAGCAGAAAGAAATTGATCGCATAGCTGACAATGCACATGATGCAGTAGCTATGGATGTAAAAAGTGGTGATGGCCGCGAGAACGAGGCTATAGAAGCAGAATCCCAGGGCCAGCAGAAAAAGTATGCTCCACATTCTTTTCTTTTCCTGCCCCTGCCTCCAGGCAAAGCTCAACCACAAAAGAAAAAAGGCGTAACCGATGACTCCCCAGACAGGAACCGGCACATTCAAAAAGATCGAAAAGGGGCTCTGGGAAACCGTGTCGCAGTTGAGGGTGCGTGAAATGGCGCAGAAACTGCTATACCCGATATCCGTATAGACCCGGTAATGAGATATGGAAAGATAAATGGAATCCAGCAGACCGGCCAGTGCCAGAGCTGTGATTGTCAGGAAATAGACTACAAATGGCAGCGGTTTTGTGTGCCTGTTTGCTTTATTGATGAACGGCATCGCCCAGTTAAATTGAAGACTTGACATTGCAGAAAATTGTTCGTTGTTTCATTTATTGTTTAAGTTCAAGGAAACGATCGTTTCCGATCGCTGTGAAGTCAGTACTGCAAATTTCTCGCGAAGTTTCTCTTCGACAGCGGGAATGACGATGTTGCGCCGGGAATAAACGGCTGACTGCGGATCCGACATTTCATCAATGATTGACTCCAGCTGACTGACCGATACCCGGGAAATCAATGCGTTCAGATAATGATCCGCATCAGGAGTATTTTCCGACAGCAGGCTGTTGGCAATCAACCATACCAGCGTCGATGGGTCATCGGGATCCCGAAGATGTGCCCCTTTCAAAAACAGAGCGGCCCGGTGGTATTCTCCCAGGAGGTTGAGGATCATACCTGTTTTTTTCAATGCCTTGGCCGAGTTCGGCTGTTGTTTCAATACCAGGGATAAACAAGGGAGGGCCCGCTCGTACTGCTTCTGTTTTAATAATATGGACCCTTTCAAGAAATTATATTCGGCATCCTCGGGATGTTTTTGCAGCAATTGCTCCAAATGATAGGATGCATTTGCTAAATCTCCCGATTTCGTCGATGCCATGGCGAGCCGATATTTGAAAAACTCGATTTTAGGACTATTCCCAGAAGCTTGGCTCCATAAGTCCGAGGCTTTCTGATAATCTTTTGACTGGTAGTAAAGATTGGCCATGTTGTTCAGTGTCATCGATTGTTGCACCTTGTTGTGGGTGCCGAGCTTCAGGCTTTTCCGATAAAGTTGCAGGGCCAGGTCCGGGCGGCCGATACGTTCCAGATATCCCCAGGCCAGATTGTGAAGCGCACGCCCGGAGTTGGGTGCCTTGGCGACCGCATCCTGCCACAGGGAACCTTCGGAATCCCAGGCCTGATTGCGGACGTAAGTACCGAATCCGAAGCCGAACAACAGCAGGGCCATGAAGCAGGAAAGGAGTTGCGGCAGTAAGGATTTCCGCTCCCGGTAGTGATCCAGCAGCCATTTAAACCCCATGGCAACCGGGAAAAACACAAACATGGACGGCAGATAGTTGCGGTGTTCGAATACGAGTTCCAGTCCGATGACGGTCGATTCGACGGCGTGATCCAGAAAAAAAACAGGATCGCAAAGCTCAGGACGGGCCGTTTGCGCATCTGCCACAACCCGATTCCGATCAACAGCAAAATCACAAATATGCTTAAAACGGTGGTCCATGGGTCGAGAATCGACGTGGACACCGGGAATTCATGCTCGATGGACAGACGGCCCGCCACCGGATAGAAAATCTGCGATAGATAGAAAACCACGATTCGCGGTTCGGTCAGCAGGCGCTCCAGCGCGGTAAAGGGGCGACTATGGTAATTCAGGATACTCAAGGGACTGCTCTTGATAAACAGCAGCATTCCGACAACGCCCGTAAGGATCGCGCCTCCGACTATAATGGCGAAAAAGATTTTTCGTGTTCGGAGCCTGCCCATATCCTGAAAAAAAATGAATTCTACCAGGATAAGGGCCAGCGGCAGTAGAACCGCATTTTCCTTGGAACCTACTGCCAACAAAAACGCCAGACAGCAGCCCATGTAGAATTTTATACGGGTGGGTTGTGAAGCGCTCGATCTGGCCCTGACATATAGGTATATGCCCGCAATGTAGAACATGGCCGCCATGGAAGCCATGCGCTGGACGATATAGGTTACCGCCTGGGTCTGGATGGGATTAACCGCCCACAGCGCGGCGGCCAAAAGCGCAGTAAAATACTCGCTGCCTTCATAGTTGTCCCGCAAAGCCGGCGTCTTGAACAGGGCTGAAATTGTCAGAAAAAGAATGAAGGCCGTCATCAAATGAATGACCAGGTTGACCAGGTGGTAGCCGAAGGGATTGTCCTGCCCGAAATACCAGTTCAACGCGAAGCTCAGACAGGGGACCGGCCGGTATATCTTGCTTTGCGAATACTGCCCCCGGTCGAAGGATGCATGGAAGGTCTGGATTATGGATTTCGGGTGCAGGTTTTCAATTTTAAGCCAGGGATTGTCGAGGATATTGTGGTAGTCATCCAGATGCCAGGTGGCCTGGAAGGTATTGCTGTAGATGGTAAAAACCAAAAAAAACAGCAGTGCAAATGCCCTGTAGTTCTGTCCGCAACCGGATTGTTGTTCCTGGCTTTGCATATGGAATTTTATCTCAAAACAGTCGCGATTTACCTGAATTATGATGCTGACAGCTCACTTGTAATTTGGTTGACAAAGAGGGGGGAGGCCAGGCTCTCCCCTCTTTGTATTTTTCGCAATCTTTTTATTATTACTGCCAGCTACCCCGAGCACCACCCATGGTTGCCGAATAGGAGTCTCCCCTTCTGCATCGTTCGGAGTCGTCCTGTACGGTAACCGTATAAATGTCGCCGGCAGTAGAAATAGTTACACTGTCGATAGCATTATTGAGAGAAAGCTCCTCGCTATCTGCCAGATCCTGAACAGAGGGTTTATCTTGGTGATCCGGCTCTGAAAAATAGGAAGACAGGGCAGCCAGTACATTCTGAGCATCGCCTTCGGCGTAACCGCAGTAGGCCTTGTCACGATAGGCGATAAAGTTGGGGATGGCGATGGCGGCCAGAATACCGATGATGGCGATGACGATCATTAATTCGATGAGTGTAAAACCTTTTTGATTTCCTCTTAGTTTCTGTAACATTTTTGTTCTCCTGTTTGTTTTTTGTTCATTAATTTTTTTTGGTTGGTTAATACATTTGATAAAATCAGTTGCTAAAATCATTTAAAATTCTTCTATAACTTCCCCGTCTGCGATCTCCTTGTTATTTTGTTCCCACCTCCTTTTGAAGTATTGATCCAGTTGTTCAGTTTAAAAGCCAACCGTGTGATGCATTGTTGCGTTTAGTACAAGCAAGTGGTATGCCAAGTCCGATGTTTTTATTATTAAAATTTTAATAATCTGATTTAATTCAATATTATTATTTCGGCGGCTAATCATGCTTTTTTCCCCAGATGCTTTTTTGGGACGGCTAACAAATTTTGTTTTGAATTTGACAAAAATTGTCAGCCCGGGTTCGAAATGATGCCGCCAAGGTACACCAAGGCGATCAGCATAAATCCCCTTGAGGGGAGCCTGGGCCGTGTGGACTAGCGGCACGCGCTGCCTCTGGGGCCTTGATCTCCGGGACGGTTGTTTTTTTGTATCGGCAGGAAAATAAAAAACTTAATGCGGTTTTGAAGCGGGAAGCCGTTTATTATGACCCTGGCCTGGTCGGGCTGGGAATCGTAAGTGCGCTGCCCAAATCGCACCCGCCGGCTAAAAGCAGCCGGTCTGATCGAAGGAAGAAACTATATTGAAATTTGGACCAAATCCATCCCCAGTCATTGCGGCCGGTTTTTAGCCGCAATCCAGGAGATTTGCCATTTAGCTGGACTCCGGCTAAAACCCTGCCGGAGTGACGATGGAGGTTATCGCGCGCTTCGGAGTGGTTTTCTGAGAAGGCGATATGGGTAGTTTTATAAGAGCGGCGGCCGCTGGCTGTTTTGGTGTTTGGTGTTTGGTGTTCAACTATCAGGTTTAGGGGTTTCAGGTAAAGGGAAGCCAGTTTGATCAAATAAGAAACATTTTTAAAAGGATCGGCTCCATTTTACCCCCTCCCTCAATCCCTCCCACCAGGGGAGGGAAGCTGTCTCCTCTCCCTTGATGGGAGAGGCCGGGTGAGGGTGATAAAATGGCAAAATGCCTTTTTAACCAGAACCAGAACCCAGGAACCTTGAACCTGGAATTTGAAGTTTCACACGAGAAGGGATAATGGTTGGGGGAAAATGGGATTCCGGAAAGATGAAAGAATATCTCCAGTCATAAGCCACAGGCATCTGCCAGGTCTGCATCAGAAAAACCTATCGGCTCGATAACGGCAAAACCCTATTTAGTGTCCATCCATAAAGGGTTTTTACAAAGATGGGCACCTGATGGTGTTTCCAATCCAGAAATGAGAATTTTTGCCCAAGGTCAAGGAAATCAAGCCCTTGCGCGGAGGCGTAGCTTGCTACGCCGCACAAACAAGGGCGCGGATTGACGCCGAAATTGGGCAAAAAGGCTTTTTGTGGATGGAAACTATTTAATTCTTACCGATCGAGCCGGTGGATGATGAATGGAGTTATAAATCGATTCTCAATTTGTCCAGACGATAGCGCAATGATCGGAAACTGACTCCCAGAAGTTCGGCGGCCTTGTTTTTGTTGCCGTCGCTGCAATCGAGGGCCTTTTTGAGGTAGGCACGTTCGATTTCCTCCAGGATGTGATCCAGGGAAACGCCCTGGGGCACTTCATCCAAATCGAAACGCCGGCCTTTAAAGCCCTCGATCCAGCGGCGCTTGTGGATCGACAGGGCCAGACTGTCGGGCAGGATGATATTGGTGGTGGACAGGGCAACGCTGCGCTCCAGGAGATTTTCCAGCTCGCGGATGTTGCCTGGAAAATCATATTTGTTTAACATATCGATCGCATAGGAGGAAAACTTGGTGATCTCCTTGCCCATCTCCTTGGAATACTTTTCCAGAAAATACTGGGCCAGAGTCCTGAGATCGGCCTTTCTTTCCCGCAGGGGCGGTACCTTGATCTCGATGACATTCAGGCGGTAAAAAAGGTCTTCGCGGAAATTGCCGGCGATGACTTCCTTTTCCAGATTTTTGTTAGTGGCCGACACAATGCGGATGTCAACGGCAATGTCTTCGGTGCTTCCGACGGGCTTGAAGATCTTTTCCTGAACCGCCCGCAGCAGCTTGACCTGAATCGGCAGGCTGAGTTCCCCGATTTCATCCAGAAAAATGGTTCCCTTGTGGGCCTCTTCGAAAAGCCCCTTTTTATCGGCGGTCGCGCCGGTAAAGGAACCTTTTTTATGCCCGAACAGTTCGCTTTCCATCAGCGTTTCGGGGATCCCGCCGCAGTTGATCACCACAAAGGGCTGGTTGCAACGGTCGCTTTCCTGATGAACGGCCTTGGCAATCAACTCCTTACCGGTGCCGCTTTCTCCCGTAATCAACACGTTGGTTCTGGTTTTGGCCACCTGCCGGATCATCTTGTAAATGTGTTGCATCGCCGGGCTGCTTCCAACGATCAGCCCGAAATGGAGGTTTTCCTTCAACTGGTCGTCGAACAGCTTTTTTCCATGCTCGATGGTTTTTATTTCAAGGGCTTTGGCGATGGTTTGCAGCAACTCGTCCTTGTCGAAGGGTTTGGGGACGTAATCATAGGCACCTTCGTTCATGGCCTCCACCGCGGTTTCGGTGGAAGCATAGGCGGATATCATGATGACGACCGGATCCTGGCCGCTCTTTTTGGAGGCCCGCAGCACATCCAGACCGGAAAGATCGCCCAGCTTGATATCGCAGAGCAGCAGGTCGTATGCTTGTTTTTCAACCAGCTTGGTCGCTTCGCGACCGTCCCCGGCGCAGGTGACCTGATAGCCTTCCCTGCTCAGCATGTATTCGAGCAGTTCGCGCATGCTCAGTTCATCGTCGACAACCAGAATGTGGGCGGTTTTATCTGTCATGATTTAGGATCGATCGAATTATTTTTACGATTGGATTATTTTCAGGTTATTTCGGTCGCAAGATACCTGTACTTTAGATATAAATAGGTTGAGCGGTTCAGACCGCCCCTGGCGCGACGGCTCCAGCACGTCTGGGCAACATCAACATCCATCGGCAGCGGTGGCTGAATAACTGGATTGGAAACCCCATCAGGTGCCCATCATTGTAAAAGACCCTTTGATGGATGGGCACCAGCTAATATTGATGATTCGGATCTACAAGGTATTTACGATACATTTCACCCAATGGGTAAAGTCGCAAACAGACTGATCTTTTTTGATATACAATTTCAAATAGATGAACCTTTGAACGCTGACCCTTGAACCCGGGTTAAAGTCCTCCGGATTTTACGCTTTATAGACGATTCGTCCCCCGACCAGGGTGAGAACCGGTGCTCCGGTCAATCGCCAGCCGTCGAAGGGCGTATTGCGGCTCAGGGATTGGAACCCGGCGGCATCCACCGTATGGGGAAGGTCCGGGTCGAGAATGGTGATGTCAGCCGGCGCTCCGGCTCGCAAACCGCAGTCGAGGCCGAGAATGCGCGCCGGATTGGCGGCCATTTTTTCAACCAGCTGGTACAAGGACAATGCCCCGTCCCGGACCAGCTTCAGGCTCAGGGCCACTGAAGTTTCCAGCCCGATGATGCCGTTGGGAGCGGCGGCCGGCCCCCGGGCCTTTTCCTCACTGGCGTGTGGCGCATGATCGCTGGCGATGACATCGATGGTGCCGTCTGCCAGGCCTTCCCTGATTGCGTCCCGATCGGCTTCGGTGCCCAGCGGAGGATTCATCTTCGCAAGGGAACCGCATTGCTCGAAGGCCTTCTCGGTGAGTGTGAAATAATGCGGAGCGGTTTCGGCGGTGACCGCGACCCCCCGGGCCTTGGCCTCCCGAATTGCTCTGACTGATCCCGCCGTACTGACATGCGCGATGTGCAGCGGTGCCCCCGTCAGTTCGCAAAGCGCGATATCCCGCAGCACCATAATGGTTTCACTGGCAGCGGGAATACCGGGAAGGCCCAATTTGCTGGAAATCACACCTTCGCGCATGACACCGCCGGCTGCCAGGTCGAGATCCTCACAATGGGAGATGACCGGCAGGACCAGATCTTTGACCCTTTCCAGGGCCTGGCGCATCAACCGGCTGTTTCGGACCGGATTGCCGTCATCCGAAACGGCGACGGCACCCGCCTGCTTCAGTTGCTCATAGTTGCAAAGCGTTTCCCCCGCAAGCTGCCGGGTAATGGCGGCCACCGGCCGGACGCGCACCAGATCGCATTCGGATGCCTTCGCCAGGATGAACTCGGTGACCTTGCGGTTGTCATTGACGGGTTGGGTGTTGGGCATGCAGCAGATGGTGCTGAACCCGCCCCGGGCAGCCGCCCGGCTGCCGGATTCAATGGTCTCCTTGTATTCGAAACCCGGCTGACGCAAATGGACATGCATGTCGATCAATCCGGGGGTCACAATCTGGCCGGTTGCGTCAATAATTTCGATGTCGGACTGTCGAAAATTTGACGCCGGCCCGGGTCGACCGGCAGGCGCTTCTATGATCGCAGCGATTCTGCCATCCTCGATGAGGATGTCGGCAATACCGTGAAAATGCCCGGGGTCCACCAGCCGACCGCCGGTAATTCGAAGTGGCATGGACGCCCTGTTCGTATTGTTATTTTGCATATTGTGGCAAGACCCTTTGTCGATGGGCACCAGCTCACTAAACACTAAGCACCAAACACTAATGGTGGATTATCTTAAAATCTTACCCAGTCGATTCCAGCGGACTCCGAATTTCTGACTGTCCCATGACCAGTAGATGATAAACGCCTTACCGTCTACCGCTTTCAGGTCGACGAATCCCCAAAATCGGCTGTCATAACTTTCATCGCGGTTGTCTCCCATCACAAACAAGGAATGCGGGGGCACGGTGATGGGTCCGAAATTATCTCGCGGCCGGAGGTCGCCGGGGAAAATGTGGGCGTCGGAGTGCACACCGTAATCGTGATTGACCTTTTGATGATTGATATAAAGCTGCTTATCCCGGCTCTCGACGATGTCTCCGGCAATGCCGATCACTCGCTTGATGAAGTCTTTTTGAGGGTCCTGGGGGAATTTGAATACGACGATGTCTCCGCGCTGGGGGTCTTTGATTGGGATGATGGTTTTATTCCAGTAGGGGATTTTGACGCCATAGATGAATTTGTTGACCAGGATGTGATCCCCAATCTGCAGCGTCTGTTTCATGGATCCCGACGGTATTTTGAACGCCTGTACCACAAAGGTTCGGATGAAAAGCGCAATGAGGATTGCCACCAGAATGGCTTCAATATTTTCTCGAAGATGACTTTTCTTTGAATTTTGGTCGTCTTTTACCTCTGATTGATTTCGTTTCAAATTTTTCGATACCTTTCAATAATAGCCTGTCCGTGATATCCGTGACACTTTAGGAACAACCACCGTTAATTCACAACGAATCCGTAAAAATATATCAAGCCGTTCAGAATAAAATGAGCGATGATTCCCGCGGCGACATCGTCGGCGACCACACCCAGACCGCCTGCCACCCGTTTGTCGATTATTCGAATTGGAAACGGTTTCGAAATATCCAGGATTCTGAATAGAAAAAAGCCGCCCAACACTGTTGACGTCGTAAATGGCAGACCGACCAGTGTCACCAGAATACCCGCAATCTCATCGATTACGATGCAGCCCGCGTCTTTCTGGTCGAGTATTTTTTCGGCGGCATCTGCGATCCATACGGAAAATAAGATAAAGAGCAGGATGCACAGTATCGCCGGCATCAGCGCGATTCCGGTCAGGATAAAACACAGCGGAAGGCCGACCAATGTTCCCAGCGTGCCGGGGGCAAAGGGAATATTGCCCACGTGACATCCCGTGGCCAGAAACAGCACCGCCCCTTCTCTCAATCTCATGGCCCCGTGTCTATAGCTTCCCCCGAGGTTTGTCAATGGTTAATAAAACCCTTGATTCATCCAATGATTCATTCGATCACCCGGGCTTCACGGGCGATGGTGTCATACACGCTTCTCAGAGGCAGATTTCGTTCACGCGCAATCTTCCGGCATACTTCATACTCGGGTGAGATGCGCGAAATTCCGTCGGGGTCCTTGATGCATTTTACCGGTATCACTCCGAAACTGGTTTTGACATCCCGCCGATCGCGCCACAGCAGGCGGCGGCGGGATTCGAAATGCCGGACCCCCAAAGTCGTCGTCTCAGACAGAATCCGGCGAATGAGCACTTCACGGCGATCCGCACGGCATAAAACCTGAACCATGGTTCCGGGCCTGTTTTTTTTCATGTGGACCGGAATCCAGTAGACATCCAGGGCGCCTTCCGTAAAAAGACGTTCCATCAGATAACCGAACAGCTCGGAATTCATGTCGTCGATACAGGTCTCGATGACGGTAATGCAGTCCTCCTGCATATAGGCCGGTACTGGATCTTCAGCTTGCAGCGCTGTTCCGGTGATGATTCGCAGGAGATGCGGCCGGTCCGCATGTTCCGATGGCCCGGCCCCATATCCGATGGCATCGAGGGTCATTCCGGGCATGGCGCCGAATCCCCGGGACAGTGCGGTAATAATCGCCGCACCGGAGAGGGTGACCAATTCGCAGGGAATGTCCGAGCCGTAAACCGGCACCCCTTTCAGCATATTCAAGGTCGCCGGTGTCGGTACGGGAAATCGTGCCGGTTTGCCGGTGACGAATCCCCTTCCCAACGGAAGTCGAGAGGCGAAAATAGCGTCAATTCCCAAATAATTCAGACAAATGGCGGTTCCCACCGTCTCGATGACGACATCGATGGCCGTCATCTCTGCGGGAAACCCCGCGAAAGGGGGTGCATCTGCTTCAGAATGCTTTGCAAGTATCTTGAGACTCTGGGATTTTACAGGTTGCGGCAGTCGGCAGTCTTCGATCAGGGTACGCAATTCATCCAGATTCCGTGCAGACAGGGTTCCATGGGTCCTGACAGCGACCTCGATAGCCTGGATGCCATTGAGGCGTACCGGTGTGGCGGTCAGGTCGAAATCCTCGGCCAGGATACCACGCAGCCGGTCCTGCAACAGGTCCAGGGGTACCCCCAGATGAATTAAAGCCCCCAGGACCATAGCCCCACTGATTCCGGAGAAACAATCAAAATAGGCCAGCATGACGGTCTCGCTTTTGCATTAAAACATTGACAAATGTTATTGCGAGGATATTATACGCAAATCACGTTCGCTATCTGCTCCAGGGAAGTGCGCAGCTGGCTGGTGCGGCTCCCGGACTTCAAATCCGGTGTGGGGCGCTAACACCGTCCCGGGTGGGTTCGATTCCCATGCACTTCCGCCAAATTTCCTAATAATTTCAAACGCTTAATTTTTTAAAAACCCATTCGGTCAACGGTTTGGTCAACATCTGCAGAACCGGTCAACGATAAGCGGTAACTTTCCAGCCGGCCGATTGCTTGCAGCTTGTCGGCATCCTCGACCACATCATACCGCTGATCCATATCCCTTACTGCATGGCCGGTGATCGCCATCCGAACGGTACGGTCCACCCCGGCCCGGCGCATGTCGGTAATAAAGGTGTGCCTCAGATCATGGAATATGAATCCGTTTTTCACGTCGCGCCCCCACTTGATAGCAGCCTTTTTGCATGCCGATTTGAGCCCCTGGCTGAAATTTCGGGTGATCGGCTTTCCGTAGTATAGAAAGACATGCGGATCATGCAGACCCCTGACAATGGCCTTCAGCACCTCATAGACGGCCGCCGCCATCGGTATGGACTTGGCCTTGCCCTCTTTGGTGTCTTCTGGTTCCAGCCGGATCATGCGTTGTTTCATGTCGATCTTATCCCAGGTTAAAGAAGTTATCTCACCTTTTCGCATACCTGTCCAGTACGCCACCGTCAAAATGTCTTTTAAATGGCGTGGACAGGCATCCACCAGCCGGTTGAACTCGGCCTGATCCATCACCCTATCGCGCCTGTTGGCATGGCCCTTTAACAGCTTTTTCACACGCCTGAACACCCGCAAGGGCTCGCCGCTCAGCTTGCCGTTGTCAAAACCCTTGATAACCATCGTCTTGGCATAGTTCAATTCATCATCGATGCTTTTCAAGGCCAGACCTTGCCGGCGCCGCCTGGCTTGCAGGTTTTCCAGATCGGCCGGTTGAATGTCGGCCACCAGCACATCACCGAAAACCCGATTGAATTTGTTGACATAGACGCGAACCGTGTCAACGGATTTTAGGGCCCTTACGGATTCAAGATCAAAGTACCAGTCCGCCAGGTCGGTAAACGTGAGTTTGCTCTCGGGCAACATATCAAGAATACGGTTCTCACGCTTCTGTACGGTCCGTTTGGACAATGCCGTCCGTGCATCCTCGATCGAATTACCGGAAAGGCCTTCCATGGCTGCGACACTTTCCCGGCGCTGCTTGCCCCCTGGTAGCCGGTAGGTGATCCAGATAAATCACCCGCCCTGCCCTTTTGGCTTTGTCCAGGTCCTCGCCACATTTGCATTTTTTATTCTTGATGGATTGCTTGCGCCTACAGGTGGGACATTCAGATAGGATTGACATAAGCCCCTCGCTTATCCCCTGGAAGTTATCGCGGGAAGGCCGGCCAGGGTCGCCGGCTTTTCGGTGATCAGCCTATCCCGTGGATTAATAGCTTTTTTTTGACTATCTTTCTACTGTGATTTGCAAAATCAATTGCTTGCCCCAATCCTCGGTATAAAAACCCGCCACTTGGGGGTCTAAAATTTTATGGCCCCTATCCATCTGGTCTAACAGATCTTCTGACCTCGTGAGGTAACCAAGGACCTCATGTTTTGTTGTAAAGAAGCCCTTCTTTTCAAATAGCACATAAATTCTATTTTCTTCTTCTTCAGGCTTTAATATGACCGGCATACCCTCACATAGGCCCAGTTTGTAATAGACATCCTGTAAACTTTCCCCTCCAGCTACCTGAACCCTAAAAGTACTTGCTTCGGCCATAGCACCCCCCCTCAAAAACAAGAAGCGCCTGGAGCTGTCAGGTTCTTACGAAACCCCCGGCGGTTACCCGTCCCGGACTCCAAGCGCTCAAATTGTGGGCAATACAAATAAAAATAGGCCATTTTCGGCGACCCTCCCGCGTAAGATTTGACAAATTGAACCTATTTAAGATTTCCCCCATTGTCAAGAAAATAAAGTGCAATAAAATCGTTGCACCTTATTGATTTAACGATCGGCGAAAGGCGGCTTTTCCGGTTCCGCTGGCCGGCCGCCAGAAAAAATCCGAAGCACCCGGGGCTGCTGGTTATTTCGAGCGGACGCCAGCTCGCGCCATCCCTGTGCCGCCTGCTCCCATAGGGCTGAATTTTTCTTCCAGAATGAGACATCGGCTTCAAGCTGGGTTATTGTGGTTTCCAGCTCGTGAATCCTTTTCTTGCAATCAATGAGTTGTTTCCGGTGATCGGCATCTTGTCTGATTGCCCTTATTATTCTGAAAATTCCCATTGGTGTTTGTCTCCATTTTGGTTGCCTGTGCAAGCCGTTTTTGTGATCAAAATCACTCACCCTTGTCTGTGTCTTCATCCGGTATAATCTCGCCGTGATTGGCGTCCTGGCCTACTCCTGAGCGTGGATGATTTATTTCAATCTGCCGCATCCGGATCCTTCCGGCCGCAATCCATTTTAGACAAAAACCATCGGTCGATGGCTTCCATATGGAACACCCACTGCGTTCGTCCATTTTCATGACTCGAGTACGTGTGCATGGCATCCGGCCTTTATAAACAAGCGGACCTCGTACCCGCTGATATTTAGCCACTCAGAGACAGGATCAATTCCGAAAAGGATTTGGCATGGTTCAGGCATAAAATCATCCCTTGAAAGGGTGCCGGGGCTGCCCGTTATTCAGCCCCGGCAATTCGATCCGGACAACCCGGATCCGGACGGCCCTAATCAAACCGCCCGCCATCGTTACCGCATTCCGACCAGCCGGCGCGCCTCAAGCGAGGCATGGATACCGGGCTGCTCGGTGCGGATCCTGCGTACAAACTCTTGAAACATGGCATCGAACTTGCGCTGGAAGGCGTCGGGTTCAGCCTGAAGCCCCGCCCGCGTGCACTCGGCAACTTCGAGCATAAGCCGTTCGCGCCGGCTGGTTTCGGCCATCTCTTGAAGTTTGCGAAAATCGATCTGTCTGATTTTGCAATAGGCGCTCGGCTGCCCGTTGGCCCTGCAGAAAACGGCTGCAGTACTCGATCAGCTCCGGTGCGGTCAGGGTTTCGGGCTTCACTTCTGCCCGCCCAACACTCGTATCCTGCCTTGGGATTCAGCGCGCTTGTAAGCAATATAGCTTTCCTCGTCGCCGTTAAACTCCTGGCGGATTTTGGGGTCGCTATTCCATTGATTTCGTGCCTGTAGCTCGTCAAAATTCTTAGACATCTGCTTCACCTCCTTTCTATTTAATCGAACGTTCCCGGTAAGAGCTCAAGAGAATCTTGCCACATCTCAATCTCGGGGTGGCCCACACCGATGATCTCACCCGCTCGGAATGATATCCGGTTCGGTTCGATTATCTGATAAACGTCATCATGCAAATGGCGAAGATACCGGCGGCGGCCGGCGGCCTGCTCGGGAGTCAATTCGACTACCCCGTCAAGCATGACAAAGGGTCTTAGAACTTTGTAGGGTTTGAAATTTCGACACATGGTTTTCTCCTTCGTGTTATTCGCGGCCGCCGCTAAAAGGCGCCAAACATTGCGGGTTCGTGGTCAATGATATAGCGTGGATTGCGGCGGTTTTTGGGCCCCTGCCGGCGTTGCGGATTCGGGTTCTGATCCGATAAGCTCAACGATTTTGTGGCGGACATGGTTCTGTGCCGCCGGGCTGCCAGGGATACGGTTTTCGGTTCGCTCGATTCTGCGTTTTTCGGCGGTAAAATCCATATCGGCGGTGACAGTGGCTCAACGGCATCAAAGCCTCCAAAAAAGGCAGGATTTCATCGGCCGCGGTTCCCACTTCGAAGCGCCATGACGTGCTGATTGATACCGCTGGCCTAAAGATCCCAATTTCGCTCGGGTTGAAAGGCCCAGGAGGTTGGAAGCCTGCGGCAAGCGCCCGGCCAGCCTCGATCGTATAGTCGGTCAAGCCGCTGTTCGTAATAGCTCGATGTCGGCAGGCAGTCGTTCATAGCTTCGGATTCAATCTCGGATTCCAGGAGCGCCTGCAGTCGCCTGCGGACCTCCGACAAGGCTGATTGAGCCAGTTCTTGCTGCAGCCTGCAGTCCGCCAGCTGGGGCGCTAAATTCTGCGCATCGTCGTATAAGGCGCTTTGCAGCAATGATTCTTCTTTCGACTTCAACTCGGCCAGCTGCGCTTTCAATCCCCCGTGACGCTCGGCCAACTGCTCGACTGAAACTTTTTCATTTTTTTTGAAAAACTTTGAAATTTTCATTTTTGGAAAATCCTTTTGATTTAAGGTTTAAGGGATCGCTACTGGCCGCTGGCCCTTGTTGGTTCGCCGCCGGGCAGGGGCGGGTTTTCGCGATCTAAAAAATTTGCCCTTATTTTAAACCACATACCGGGCGGAGGGGGGATGGAAAATGCAAAATTGCCCCGGGCGATCGGTACGGGTCAGCGCATCGCCTTAACCGCGCTGGCGGCTATATCATCCGTAAAATCTAAGCTCGTTTTCATGCTTTAAGATATTCCACCAACAGGGAAAATCGTCCAGAAATTCAGTCACTGATTTCTGGATCCTCCCATAAAAGCGTTGACTTCTCTGTGAAGGGCGTAGGCATCCAGGGAGCCATATTTTGCTTGAATTTCGGAGCGGTTGGCCTTGAATTCCGCAATGATTTGAACCGCTAAATCCTGCCATCTGTTTTTGTCTTCAAGATCAATCATGCTTCGTTCCTTTTTTGTGCCGGCGGTCATTCGCCGAATGTTCATACACTACCATGCGGACGGTTATCGCCAAAATCAGCCGGGGCATCTCTGTCCACCTCAGTCCTTGAAAAATCAAAGGTTCCGTTTTGCTCACAAAAATGCTCGATTTGTTGGTGGATATAGCTTGTCAAACTTCCCAAATCGATTCTCAAAGCGTTTCGAATTTTGCAGCCAACAAGTCACCCGCACATACAAGCCGCCTAACGGTTTTCTCGCTGCAATCCATAATTGACGCGGCCCTTTTGATAGTGATCAATTTCACTTGCATTTTTGGCATCTCCCAGGCGTTTCACAATACGAGCCGCCGCGTGCTACCGTATCTCGGATTTTCCACATTTCATCTGATATGGTTTTGGTCATTTCGGTGCGGTTCTTGCCCTGTAAAATCGGCGGTAACCGATTCGCAAGAAATTCCAGAATGGAGCAAAATTCGGCGACACGGAGCGCCCAGGCCTGAAGAACCTGATCGACCTCGAATGACGGTCACCTCAATTTGCGCTCGTAGATCCAGCTGCGCGATATCTGACGCGCATCCTCGCGCCATCCCTCTAAGTGCCGGCGATGCGCACCCGAGCCGCCGCCGGTCCGGTCATGGCTTTCCCGTTCGATCATCCAGACAATAACGCGGCAAATCGAAAAGTTCCATCAGCATCGACGTGGTAGGCCCTTCGACGGATCCAGGAATGGACGTTGCCCGACTTTTGCCGATGCAGCCGCTAATTCTGTTACGTTCAAGGCTTTTGACATTTTAGCTATTTCCTTTACACTTTAAATCTTTGAAAATATTCGGTTTTATCTGCTATTTTACACCTGAGTGTCGTTTTCCGGAAAATTAGTTAACTCAAAGTTTCCGAAGCGGGCGCTGCCAGTAACCGTTGTTGGATACTTCGCTAGAAGGACCCAAACCCTATCAGAAGGGTATATCATCCTGCACCCCATCGGTATAATGCTCGCTAAGGTTCTCGCCTTCCGGTGACACGTGCCGCCGTGTCCCGTTCCCTTGCGGCGGCCTGGTGGCCTTCTGGTGGCCCTGGTTGCTCTGTTGGCCCTGCAGGTGCCCCTGCTGTTGGAGATCGGCCAGGATAAGCGCTCTCACATGCTCCCGCTCTGCATTGGTGAGCTGCATAATATCAAGATACTTTGTCTCGCCGTCCTGTTCGGTTTTGATCTGTGGAAACGCGAACCATGCCGCGCCGCCGTCCTTGCCCGCCATCAGCCTGCAGTTCTGAATTGAAAGACCATGATAGCGCATGGTGAAAAAGCCTAAGAGCATGCCCCGCTGAAATGGTTTGAAACTTAAGACACTGATCATTGCTCTGACCTCCGTTTTACTCCGTTACTCCGTTACTCAGTTTTATAAATAAAACTGAGGAAGCGGAGGGACTTACTCGGTTTTCTCTCAGTTTATACTCAGTTTCCCGCAGTTTCATTTTTAAATGCACTCTTTTTCAAAGTATTTCGCATAGATAGAAACTGAGTAAACAAAGCGGTTGTTATCGTCCAAGTGTATCAATTTGCGATCTTTCATGCTTTCGAGTGCTCTGTTGAAATTATCGCCTCTTTTATAGATTTTCCGGTCAAGACAAGACTCTCGCCAGTCTTTAACGTCAACCCTTGGGATAGTGTTGTCCCGGCCATCGGTCGCTAATTTTTTTTCATAATCACGGTACATGCCATCTAAGATTTCCAGGCACCTTGACATCTTGCTTGATAGCTTGCATGTATTTGAAAAGTCGGTCGCCGCGTGCGCTGCTTCCTCCCCTTCAGATGATAAAGTCAGCGTATAGCTCTGATCCTTTTGTCCCTCGATGATTAACTTGATTTCGTTCAGGTCGAACAGCATTGCCGGTGCGCTGCGAGCATCTTTCATCTTTTTGCACTCGACAAAAACCTGTTGGTTATCGGTAAATGCCACCCGGTAAGCCGTATCCGCCGCACCATGCAATGCGATAGAGCCCCGCGCCCGGTCTTTGTTCGTGTGCCCAGTATGGTGGGTGATACCCCGGCAGAAGTCATTTCCAAAGGCTATATCCATATTTTGAATAACCCTGTTCATGTCCTTAGTGGCGTTTTCGTCCCCCTCGCCAAAGTTCCGGGATAAGGTATCGATATGCAAAACAGCCGGCGGCCCGTATTCTTTTGCCATGGCATCGACGGCCTGGCGGACATCATCGACGGCCCCAGGGTCCATGAGTTGTGTCGGTGTCTTCGCCAGAAAGAAAGGAACATCGGCTGCCTTGGTTTTGTGTGCAATATGCCAGGCTGCGATCCGGCGCCCGATACCCTGCTGGCCTTCCCCGGCAACAAAAAAGACGGTTCCCTGTTTCACCGGGTGCCCGTGGTAGCCGATCCCCGCGGCTATACAAAGCATCCGGTCCAGTGCCACAAATGTTTTGAAGCTGCCCGGGTCCCCAAAATCGTAGTAAAACGAATTTTCGACCATGATGTCTTTAATCCGCCACTCGATCGGCTTCAGGTTCGCCAGGATAACGGCATTGTGGATAAATTCGAAAGATGGTTTAATTACTGCTGATTCGCCTTTTGTGCCGGTTTCCTCATATCCCGGCCCGGCGCTATGCTGATGAACGGGTGAAAATGCCATTGATCTCTTATGGCCATTGCCGCCGATCATCCAGGGTGTTAGTTTCTCGGCTCCGCTGATAATCTGTCGGGCTTCCTGCCAGGTCCGGCCACTGCAGCTATCATGAAAGCACTGATAGAAAAGCTTGCCGTCCGATTGCTGGCCTATCGCGGCTTCGTTGGGCTGGTGGTTTGGATCAAATATGCACTGCCGGAGACAATACAAGGTGCTGCCACCCGGCCCCTTGGATTCTTTCAGGAGTTCGGTCCCATGGGCTGCCAGGTATGCCGCAACGTCCAGCTTACTGCCGTCGCTCCTGTCGTTATGTATGATTTGTTGCTGTTCTGCCTGCTGTTTAAATCGATCCCAACTTTTCATTACGGCCTAATTCCCATGGGTACAGAGTCGATATACGCTTTCCGGTGTGGTCTGGCTTCATGTCCATATCGTTCTGGCAACTGGTCGCCCTTCCTGGCCGTGGTGCCGTACACCTTCCAGATGCGGGCAGGATTAAACACTTTACTGTCGATATTTACTTTTTCATTACTGTACTTTGCGGAGATTTCTAAAAGCATTCCCTTAACAGCCTCGGCATATTTTTTCGCCGGCAGGTCGGGAAGCGGATAAAGCAGATGGGCACCGTTGCCGCTGGTGGCCCGGATCGGTGGCTCCAACTCGTATTCCCTGCAGATTTCATCCGCTATCTGATCCCGCAAGGACAATGCCGCTTTCAGTTCGCTATCGGATGAGGATATGCCAGCCGGTCTTACCGGATCCAAGTCCACCGGCAACCATCGGTATGCAATAACATCTTTATCAGTTGTTGTTTCCTTCAGAGACAACATGCGGTTGAAGGATCTGGCAAGCAGGCGGTCATCGATAACTTGCAAGGTAAAATAGATATTGCCTTTCATCTGCTTGTCGGCCTGCTGAACGTGTCGGCTAAAAAGTTCGTGATCGTCGAAATAACCCGCCATGGTTGGGCGGCCAGGGATACGGACTTCCGTCACTTCCCCAGGTCGGATGAAACATTCAAAAATCTCTTTGTCGAATAGTGTTTTCATTTTTTCTGTTTGGCTTTGGTTTCCCTGCAGATTTCGCAGATAGATTGGATAAATTCTTCCCGGTCTGCTTCGGTCGCCTCATGCGGGAGAAGGTTCTCGTCAACGATGCCAAAGAAATACTGATGCAAAAACAATAAATAATTAATCGGCATTCCAGATTCGACTGAAACATAATCAAACGCTTCCCCCCCATGAGTATCGCATTTCTTCGTGCGCACTGTTTACTTCGTTCGCCAAGCTGTGCAAAAAAATCTTTGCGCACTCTAACGGCTTCGGCTCCGCCAACAACCGGTATGCCGATTTCAAATCGGAAACGGTTTCCGTTTTGTTTAATCGGTTCCGCTCCCGGTAAAGTCGCATATAATTGCGGGCGGTCCGGTCTGTGAATGGCAAACTGGCTTTGATGCAGGGACCAAACTCCCCGTGGTTCAAGCTGTCTTTCTGCTCGGTCAAGAGTTCACCGATTTTTATAGCGGAATCCAGGGTACGCTTTAGATCGGCAACAATCTGGTTGTGCAATGCGACTATCTGATTGATTCTCGTTTTTTCCAGTTCCATGGGTTACATCCTCGCCAGTGCTTTTGCGATATCGGTTAATCGAAATTTCTTGCCCGGTCCGGATACCGGCATGACCGGAAATTTTTTAACTGCCTTGCGGCACGTCTGATTGTAGATGGTTTTAGGCGACTGATCGAAGATGATTGCAATTTCTCGAACGCCCACCAGTAACCGCCCGGGGTACTGTCTTTCCAGGGATTCCAAAATAATTTTGTAATCACTCATTTCGATGCCTCGAATATTTCGGATGGTTCGACATTTCAACGCTCTGGCCCATACCAGCTTACGTTCTTCTGGGACACCCCGCCATCCGCGCACCACTTTAGAGACAAGGCTGTCATGTTCGCCGATGTCCGTAGCAAAAGCGATTTGGCTCGGATAGTTCTCTTTGATTTTATCCCGCAACCATGTGTTCATGTGATTAACTCCGTAGTTATTGGTTCTATAGGTTATAGAACCTTGATCTTAAAAAATTTTAGAAGACCTCATCCAGATCAAACGCGCGCACCACCCGGGACATTATCCGTTTCAGGTTTACGAAATAGATTTCATCGAAATTGCGGTAATCAATCGCGGCCTTTTGATCCTGAGAAAAAAGATAATCGTGTTCGTATCTGTCGCCATCCCTTGCAATCAGCATGAAAAGAAAGTCCTCCGGTGCATCGTAAAGCCTTTTCTCATCCCCCGGTGGTGTCATCATTTCTTTTCTGATACCCCCCTGGAAGTGACGGCTCAGCGTATTAATGCTAAAGTCTTTGGCGATTTTCGAGCTCTGATCGCGGTTCAAACCACGCTCCACCAAATAGCGAAAAAGCTCAATCTGATAAAGATTGTTTTGATCGAAGCGGTTTTTTTTGTCCCTCGCCCCTCGGCCTTGACTGCCGGTTCGATAAAGCCCCTGGCAATCCAATCCCCAAAGGTGGGCCTTTTGATTCCCGCCCTTTCCATGATTTCAAAACTTGAAAAATATTTCTTGCCCTTTTCCATGCTCGCCCCCGCTTCTATGTTCTACATGTTATAGAACCTTTTAAACCATCTCGTTTTGTTTGTCAATAAAAAAAATAAAATAATTTTCAGTTTTTTGTTTTAGGCATAAAAAAAGCCCCTGGCCGAATACGGTCAAGGGCTCGGTGGTCAACATTTGGTCAACACTTGCCAGAAACTATCTTACTATTTCCCTGTGTTTCCTACGTTTCCATTTTTAAGGTAATTTATTGGTATCATTAAACTTTTAAAAGTCTTACGTTTTCCTAAAATTTCCCTATTTTCCATAAAAAATAGG
>CAVZEZ010000018.1:0-484594 GCA_963774425.1 uncultured delta proteobacterium
CGGCTGCCGTGGTCAGCCGGCGCGGTATTGTAGGAGGGCGTCAAAGACTAAACCTTGCCCATGAATTGGGCCATCTCGTTTTGAAAATTCCTGAAGGAATCGACAAGGAGGCAGTTGCCTTTCGTTTTGGTGCTGCTTTCCTGGCACCAGCAGAAACTGTAAGGCGTGAGGTTGGCGAACGTCGTACATTTGTCCGACCTGATGAGCTCCTGTTGATGAAACGAAAGTTTGGGATGAGTGCTCAGGCGCTATTATATCGTTTGCGGAATTTGGCCGTTATTGGTGAGTCCTATTACAAGCAGTGGTGCATCAATATAAATAAGCTGGGATGGCGACGAAAGGAGCCCGCTGAATTTCCTCCAGAGAAACCATCCTGGTTGCATCAAACCGTTCTGAGAGCATTGGGGGAAGATTTGATCTCGCGAAAAACAGCTGAGAACATTATAGGGTTTTCATTAGAAGATGGGCAGCCGCTTTCGCTTGTCGAACGCCGGGCCTTCATGAAGCTATCCTTGGAAGAACGACGCCGGATTATGGCTAAGCAGGCGGAACGAATGGCTGCCCACTATGAAAATGACCGGGAATGGCGCAAATTCCAAGGAGGAGACTTTATTGCCCACTAAGCCTCCACAGCCAAAACGCGGTGAGATATGGTATGTCAACCTTGATCCAACACGCGGAGCTGAGATCAAGAAACAGCGACCTGTGGTGGTCGTCAACTCGGATGCTATGGGCAGATTGCCCATCAAGCTGGTTGCCCCAATAACGGGTTGGAACAGCAAATTTGTTCAGAATCTTTGGCATGTAAGAATCGATCCCGAAAAAACAAATGGGCTTTCTAAACCTTCTGCTATAGACGTACTCCAGCTGAGAGGGATCGATGTGCAGCGATTTATCCGTGTTGTGGGACGTGTTTCATCTATTCAAATGGATGAGATTACTGCAGCTATAGCTGCAGTAATTGAATATCAATAATTGCATTATCAACGTACCTTTAATTCACGGCCGAAATCAAGGAGGTGCATTCGAATTGTGACCAAAACTGTGTCCAAAAATAATGATAAACGATGATTTCTGGTGATAACCAGTGACATCCGAGCCGAAAAGGCCGGTGGCGAAAAAGCCAGTTATTTCATCATTATAAGTAATTATTTATCATCATTTATCATCGGTTGTCATCGCTGTTTAATGGGGTTCGACTCCCGCCGCCGTTCACATATAGATGGAATCTCCTCTGCCTCCACCCTCTTTCCGTAGCAGCTCGATGTCAAACATAGCCGGATCCAACTCGTCGAGAACCTGTGCGCATGTTCCTTAACGTGTACGATTAATTACCTCAAGCCATTTTCTTGTTTCGGTGCTTAACACGCGCATTTGGATGGATTTCTTTTACCTTTTTCTTATGGGACTTCCCAGCTCTTTTTCTACTATTTTCCAACTCCAATTCGTATTTCGCAGGATCATTTTCTTTTTGTTCTTTTCTCCGTATTCTATTTGCGCTGCGGGCCGCGCACAAATTGTTGCAATATTCCCTCTTACGCTTCGCTAAATGGAGAAACCACTTCTGACATTCCTTGCATTTCTTGAATGCCTGGGTTGGCAAACCAGACAGGCATTTGACGAAGCCATATACAAATACGCTATGATCATTAATGGAGAATCGCGTTTCGACTGAAATCGTACTCTGTTTAACCCAATTATTGCCAGCTTTTACTTTTATTTCGTTGCCACTCTCGTCGTATTCTAAAGGGCCGAAAACGACTATCTCTGCGCTGAAGGAGACCTTCAAGGGCTCCGATATTGTCAATCCATTTATCAGTTTTGAATTTGAGTAGGATTTCCACTCTGATTCCTGGTGCTCGGAAATTCGTTCTATTCGGCTCATCATAGGCTCGAATACCTTTAGAAAAGCGCGCTGCAATCTCCGGAGCCATTTAAAATTGTAATAATTGCCATCAGGCACTTTAAACATCTCGAGTCTCTGGCCTTCGGTCAGATGCCTCTCACTCCAACCTCCTGAAATCATCTCCTCTGCATCACTAATCAGCTTGGCCAAATCACCCTTGCTAAGTTGCTCAAGGTCAACCTGAGCGAATTTGAGGTACCAATCAATTTGAGCCTTGATGTATTTCTTCATTACTCCATCTCCACTGTTAACGAAATATCGTCATTGCGCCTGGAAAAGATTAACGCAGGCTCATGTGTTAACGACTAATCGTCATTATGTCCTAATAGGATTAACGCAGAATTAACTTAATAGCAAAACATAATAATTATTGCAAACATTTATTTGTTAATGATAATTAAAAATTTCCGTTAACAATAAATAGGATTGTTAAAATGAAGCCAGACAAACTATTCAGCATTACAGAAGCAGCGCGGATCACGGGGGTCAGCGTAGCCTGGTGGCGCCAAAGAATATTTCAGAAAGAAATTCGCTTTGTCAAAATGGGCAGGCGGGTGTTGATAAAAGAATCAACAATCAAGGATCTCATAGAAAAAGGAACTGTTGATCCGGATTTTTAATTTAAGATATCTGGATTACTTGAAATTTTAGGCACTGTTCAGGCACGGAGCAATGTCGAACCGCACAAACAATATAATTAAAAAGGCGCAAAGGATTCCAAATCCTTCAGCTCCAAGGCTTTTGCCATTGAAAGCGGCCGCAGAAATGAGCAGTGCAGCATGAATGAACGATTAAATCGCACTATGTTTGAATGGGAGGTCTGGAACTGTTTTATCCATCCCGGAGAGGTCATCGAAGTGCGAATTCCGGGACGGCCGACCATAGCAGGCTATTATGATGATTTTCGCCTCTTTTCACAGCACGTTCGTCACGCCGACAAGCAGGCAAAGGGGTGCATTTATTTTACACTTCAAATTATTGACCCCCGTCTGATTGCCAGGGCTTTCAACCGTATGGCGCCTTTAAAGATAACCACTACTGACAAAGACGTCCTTGCTTATCGTTGGCTTCCGATTGACCTAGACCCGGTTAGGCCCGCAGGCATCTCATCTTCAGACAGCGAGCTGCAATCGGCGCTGGTCCTGCGCGACCAGATAGCTGATGAAATCTGCTCGGAATACGAGCTCGACCCGCCGATCCGGGCCATCAGCGGTAACGGCGCCCACCTGCTATATCCTTTGCCCGACCTTCCTGGATCCAAATACACCAATGCAATCAAGGGAATGCTTTTAGAAATATCCGCCAGATATAGTAATGACAAGTTTAAAATCGACAACAGCGTGTTTAATCCGGCCCGGATATGGAAGGTGTACGGCACCACAGCCAGAAAGGGTGACCCGCTGCCGGCGCGAAACGGCCACGAAGCACGGCCGCACAGAACAGCATACATCGACTTAATACCTTTGGGAATACGAACATGACGGCTGTCTGGGACCGGTTCAGAGAAAAAGCAGAGCGAGGGAAACAGCAACCGGTTCAAAACACCGACCAGGGACGGCTGAATGTTCCTGCATACCTGGCGGCGCATGGAGTTGAAATACTGAAGGAGTCTTCAGGGCCTGCAGGCAGCATTCTGCATTGCCTACGGCAGTGCGTGTTTGATCCGAACCATTCACCTAACGAAGCGGCAATCGGGCAGCTGCCAGACGGCAAATTGTTCTACCAGTGTTTCCATGATTCTTGCGGTGGCCATACCTGGCATGATGCAAGGCAGGTTATCAGTGGAAATGAGAATTTATACCAATGGATGACCGGCGGCAACGGCCACAAAAAGTTAGCGGCAAATGCATCCAACCGATACCATGTCGTAGATAGTGCAGAACCATGTGAACCAAAAGAGGCAAAGGCCAGCGACTATTTTGATCACCCTTCGGATGTGCACGTCTTTCTTAATAATCAGCCCCCAAAATCAAGAAACTTAATTAAAGATCGGATACCCCTGGGCCGAGGGATTTTGGTTACCGGTCTCGGCGGATCTTCAAAAACGAAGCTCCTGTATAATTTGGCAATCGGGGCAATTACATCGAAGTTGCCTTGGAACTGGGAGTTCGAGCGGACCGGAAAGGCGGTTTTGCTTCTCACCGAAGACACAGACGAAGACGCGCACCGGTCTCTGTATTACGCCACATTAAGCCTTTCCTTGAACCCCTCTGAATCGAAAGCCATAGCCGAAAGCCTGACTCTATATCCGCTCGCAGGCAAGGACATCAAGCTGCTGGTGAAAACACCAGTGGGGACCGTCGAAAAGTCAGACATATACCACGATTTCGCAAAAAAAATAATCGAAATTCAGGACGTGGTCTTTGTCGGAATCGATCCGGCGCTTAGCATTTCGGAGGGAGACGAGCTCGATCAGGGCCATCAACGTGCTCTTGGAAAGATGGCTGATGATTTGGCGATCCAAACCGGAGCAACTGTAGCACTGGTTAGCCATGCGAAAAAAGCCAGTCTCGGCACCCAAGAGTTAAGTAGCCACAATTCGCGTGGGGGTGGTGCCATCACCGATGCGGTGCGGGCTGAATATTCGCTGCGAAACATGACCGCCGACGAAGCGAGCAAATCCGGTATCATCAATTTGGAGGAGCGCCGGCGGCACGTCCAGCTTGTAGCTACAAAGGGAAACACCCTGCCACCCTCGGCATATGTTCCGGTTTGGCTTCGTCGCGATGACTTCGGATCACTTCACGAAGCCGAAATTTCAATGGACATCGGTACACTGACCTCACGAGAACTGGAAATTCTATCGGTACATAAAGAGATCTCACGATATTCTATCCCAAATATCGGCGAATGGCGGAAAAAATGTATCGAATTGGGGCTTGTCACCGGGCCTACCGAAAACGCAAAAATTCAAGCAATGAAAAGGGTTTGCGACAGATTGAGAGACGCCGGATTAATTAAGAAAGGGATCGCAAAGGGCGTATGGGTACGCGTCGAATAATCGGTCAATCGGTACAAGTACACCCCATAAAGGGGGGTGTACTTGTACTGTTCCGAAAGACCCCAAGGGGTGTACCGTTTTATACTGATTTTGTACCGATTGCGTACCGAAAAAGATGAAAAATAATTTCAACCATCTCCGAATTACCGACTGTCCGGACGATTTGCTGTCCGAGCCCTGCGAAAAGTTGACATTTCTTAATCCGAAACCGGTCGATAATTACGATATTGGGCGCTGTAACGAACTTCTGCGGAAATACAGATGTCGATAATCCCATCGCGTATGCGAATGACACTAAGCTGTTAAGGATGATTGCCCGTTAAATAAGAGAGGATAATCACAGTTCGGGCACAAGAGCCATGGCAAACCGCATAAATAAAACATCTAAGAAGACACAAGGGATGTGCAATCCTTCGGTCCCAAGGCTTTTGCCTTTAAAAGATGCGGCTGAATGGCTGGGTTTGACTGTGTGGGCTATCCGGGAACGAATCTGGGCAGGGGACATTCCTGTGGTTCAGTTTCCGGGCGGCCGCAAAATGTTCATTGACACTCAAGATCTCGAAGCGTTTATTTCCGAAAATAAGAGGATAATCAAATAATGTGGTTATGAATGGATGTTATTCCATCCTAACATTTAGAATCCACAATATTATTCCGCTTTGATCAGGCCGTTGGTGATTCTCTCGCTGGCGTTGGACTCTGTTCAAGTACTTTCAAGGATCGAGCGACCATACACATCTGAGCTTTGCCGCATGGAATCCATAGATCAAAGAAGTTTTCCGGCAATATCCCGTCGGTGTAGCACCGAATTACCGATCGCCAGTGTGCATGATCTCTGATTGGAGGGCCGACGTCGGAAATGCCGCGGTCTCCGGTGAAACCAAGATAGACAAGGATTACCGGGACACCCATAGAGGCGAGTTTCCAACTGTAGGCTACTCGGTTGGCAAGCTGATAATGTGAGTCTCGCGAAATTCGGACGCCTGGGATAACACTATTGAGCGCTGCTGAAGCCTCGGCAATCGCCATGCCGATGCGCTGATGGTTTTCAGCAGAATTGATTGATCTGTAGGGTTGAATCCGCTTGCCACTCCAGTCGAGTTCCGACGCGTGCGCTTTGGCCTCAACCAGTGCAAGGCCTGGGATGCCCCATAAGTCGCAGGCAACGACGAGATCCCAATTGGGTTTGTTGGCGCCGCGGCGGTGCTGCAGCCACCAAGAGGAAAGATCGTTCCAGCAATTCACCCCGGAAATGAATTGAGCTCCGCATTCCTCCAGGCGTGCCTCTTTCGGGTCGCTGTAACCTCTGGGATGCCAGATGGCAGGATACGATACCACACACTCCGGCATGCCGATAAGATTCTCGAACTGCTGCGGGAAATCAGGTCGTGACGTCCAGTCGAGGATATGTTTTCGACTCCCTCGATACATGCTATTCACATAAATTCAGTTGAGGGTCTTTCCATTTTAGAGCTGAAAGCGTCGATACTGTAACTGGTAACTCTTTCGGTTAAAGTTTGAAAAAACTGCAGAAAAAATTTTCAATAAAATATCGGCAGGTCAGCGGGAAGTCCAATTTGAAAATTAATCTTGCACCGGAAGCAACCGGGGTTGTAATAGACCATGAAGCGGCAGACCGAAAGGTTCTACGATACCAATTCATCACAAACGGGTCAAGCTCATACCTTTTCGTCTCCCGCAGTGGATGGTGGACTGGCTGAAAGACCAGCCGGAATCCGGTGGCCGGTTGATCGAGAAAGCTCCCTTGGCAAACAATTCAAATTGAAACCGCTGGATTAAAGAAAGGAGGCATTTTTATGGGCACCATTTATAAACGTGGCCAGGTTTACTGGATCAAGTATTATCGAAACGGTAAACCTTATCGGGAATCAACTAAAAGCAAGAAAGAGGCCGATGCAAAGCGCCTGTTGAAAAAACGAGAGGGGGAGATCTCCCAGGGAAAATTGCCCGGGATTTACTTTGACAAGGTTAGATTCGATGAACTGGCAGAGGATTTTTTATCGGAGTATAAAATCAATCAGAAAAAATCATTTGCCAGGGCTCAAAGAAGCGTAAACCATTTAAAAGAAGTGTTTGAGGGTATGCGGGTTTGCGAGATTACCACCACCGTTATCAACCGATATATTGAAGACCGCAAGAAATGCACATGCGCTGAATGCGATAACAAATTCGAGTTACAAGACGGTTGCCCCGCCTGCGGCAGTGAGAATGTGGATTCAGGTGCTGCCAACGCGACCATCAACCGGGAGCTCGCCGCGTTAAAGCGCATGTTGAATTTAGGTGCCCGGCAGACTCCGCCCAAAGTGGACAGGGTGCCCTATATTCCGATGCTGAAGGAAAACAACATCAGAAAGGGCTTCTTCGAGCACAGTGAGTTTCTGGCGCTGCGAGATGCCCTACCCCCTCATCTCAAGTCGTTCGTCACTTTTGCATACAGATTCGGCTGGCGGGATACCGAAATTTCCGGATTGACCTGGAATCAGGTAGATCGCATCCAGGGCATTGTCCGGCTCGAAGTGGGTGAAACCAAAAATGATAAAGCCCGGACGGTATATCTCGATGAAGAGCTGAAAGAGCTATTCGACAAAGCCTGGGAAGCTCGCAAGGCCAGCGGCAAGCTGCTACCCTATGTATTCCTTAATAAGGACGGCAACGGTCCGCTAAAAGATTTCAGGGGTGCATGGAATACGGCATGCCGCGAAGCCGGCCTCGATACGGATATAAGCTATCCAGAAAATACGTAAACCAATGGCAGGATAAGTTTCCCGCCGGCCCCATCTTACATGATTTCCGCAGAACCGCCGTGCGGAATATGGTCCGGTCCGGAATACCCGAAAGGGTTGCCATGATGATTTCCGGCCACAAGACCCGTTCCGTATTCGATCGCTATAACATCGTCAACGATGCAGATCTGAGAATGGCCACCCAAAAGCAAGAATCCTACCTTCAATCCGCCATGGGCACAGTTTCGGGCACAATCCACGATTTCGACAAAAAAAAGGAATCGGCCCAAATTGGCCAATCCCCTGATTTTATTGGTGCCCGGGGCCGGAATTGAACCGGCACGGCACTAAGTACCGAGGGATTTTAAGTCCCTTGCGTCTACCTATTCCGCCACCCGGGCTTTGGATGGGATCTGGATGGAAAAAGAGGGGTGATCCGCCCTCACCCGGACTGAACTATTATAAATTTACAGGACAGTCAACCCCAATGTTGCATAAACAACATAGCAAGGGAAGTTAATATTCTGCCATACTGTTTATGCAACATTGGGGTAAAGGCTAAAGCGCGGCGAAACAAATCAAATATATTTATTCCACAATCCGCAAACGATGGGTTTTCCTTAACCGCTTCCACAGTTTTTTGATGATCACCGCCGGGGCCTGGTCCCAATGCAGATATTTATCCATGGCTTCCCGCCGGCACGATTCCAGCAGCTGATCGTTTCGCGGATAAAGCAACCGATTGCGGACGTACAGTCCGAATGGAAAGTGTAGATTGGCCAGGTCGTCTTCCGTGATCCTGGCCATCGACGATTTATCCTTCAGACTCAACTTCGCGATGAGATATTCCACGGCCTCGTCAACGGTTCCGGGTTGGAACGATTTTTCCCCCGGGCCGGATTTCCGGTCGCCGGCAGAGGGCACCGCTTTGTTTTGCCAGGCGGTTTTCAGTGTGACCACCAGTTCGATGATGACCGTCACCGGGCCATAAATTTCAGGGTCGTTGGACGCACACGGGCCAGTCACGTTTAAAATTTCAATTCCGTTTTCAATGATCCACTCCTTGATGATTCCGGCAGCCTGAAACGTCGGCAGTTTGTTGAGGTCTGCATGATACCACGGCTTGGCGTGTTTCATCGCCATTTTCCGGGCAGCGGCAGGATCACCGACAAGCTTTCCATGGGATATGATCAGGGTGCCGTCGGAATCGGTCACGTTTTTTTCGGAACGTACCGGAGAACCGGCTGCCGGCTTCTCCTGAAGCCGATATTTCTCAGGCAGGGGGCCATCCTCGGCCCGACGGCCTTTTGGAATCCATCCGCCATGGGGAATGCCGAATTCAATGGCCGCATCGAGCGCGGCACGCTCCACACCGGTTTGACCGCCGGATATGATTTTTTTGAGCGTCATAACTGTTATTTGGTGCTTGAAATTTGGAGTTTATACCTTCCCTCGAAACGCATTATGCGATATTCGGGGGTTCGCTGTTTTACAATTGTTTCATACAAGCGGGTGCCGCTGACTAAAGGGCAGCCAGTCCGATCAAAGTCAGAAACTTTATTAGCAGTAAGAATTTGAGCCAAACCCACCCCCAGACATTGCGGCCGGTTTTTAGCCGCAATCCAGGGAATTCGCCATTTGGCTGGACTCCGGCTAAAACCATGCCGGAGTGACGATTGAGGGTTTCGCGCACTCCGGAATCGTCTTCTGAGAAGGCGTAATGTTGAAGTTTCATACAAGCGGCGGCCGCTGTCTAACCGGATTTCCGTTCGTCATCGAACTACTGTGGCAGTACAAACCCCTTTTTGTAGAACAGCTTCAGACAGCTGTCGACAATCCGGGGATCGTAGAGTATCCCCCGGTTGCTGCTGATTTCCTCCAGCGCCTTGTCGAGCCCCTTGGAAGGCCGGTAGGGCCGGTGGGACGCCATGGTTTCCACCACATCGGCCACGCCGACAATCCGGGCCTCCAGGAAAATGTCATCCCCCGCCAGCCCCCGCGGATAACCGGACCCATCCAGTCTTTCGTGATGCTGAAGCACGATTTCGGCCAGCGGCCAGGGAAACTTGATGCCTTCCAGGATTTCGTAGCCGGTTTGCGAATGGGATTTTATCAGGCTCAATTCGATATCGCTCAACTTCACCGGTTTGGAGAGGATCTCCGCAGGCAGCGAAATCTTGCCGATGTCGTGAAGCGCACCGGCCATGAAGATGCCTTCGGTTTGATTTTCCGGCAGTCCGAGTTCCCGGGCGATGGCCCGGGCCAGCTCCGCCACTCGCTGCTGATGTCCCGACGTGTAGGGATCCCGCTTTTCAACCGTCAGCGTGATGGCCTGAACGGTCGAGTTCATCACCAACTTGAGTTCTTCATAACTGTGTTCAAGCTCCAGTTGCATCCGGCGGCGGTTGGCAATTTCGACTTTCAACTGTTCGTTGGAACTTGAAAGCTCCGCGGTCCGCTTCGCTACCAGGGCTTCCAGGTCCGAATGCAGCGACAACAACTGTCTTTCCGCCTGCCACTTGGCACTCAGAGCTGTGGCAAACTGAATAATCTCGCGGTAGTGAAAAGGCTTTTGCAGAAAAAGCAGCTTGTCCGAAATACCGGCCTGATGCATGACCTCGCCGGCGTCGGTCGTCCGGTAACCGGTCACCACCACGATGTTGATGCTCGGATCCAGGCGGTGAATCTGCTCAGCGGTCCATTGGCCATCCGGCCCCGGCGGCATATTCAAATCCAGAAAGGCAACGGCATAGGGGGTGCTGTTTTGCGCGGCGTGTTTGACGTGATCCACCGCGGCGTCACCCTGGCTGCAGCAGGTCACCTCGAAATTGGGCAATTGCGGCATGGGATTGCGCGGCTCTAGTATTCGCTGATACAGATCGAGGATGGTCGCATCGTCGTCGACGGCCAGAATTCGGAAACAGTTATTTGCGGATTCGCTCATTTTTTTATAGCAAGCTATGGTGATTCGATTCAATCCGGGTAATCGTCATACCCGAAGATTCGGCAATATACCGTGCCTGTCCGGTTTTTGCAACCGTTTCGGGCCGTAAGATATTTTCAGACAGCCCGCGTGCGAAATCACGTTTTGAATTTTCTAAACCTTGTCAAATGGGATTTCATCTGATACTTTGTCCGTATGCATACGACCGTCGAGCAGCCGGCGCTAATATTGGCTTCAAAGTCTCCACGCCGGCAGGATCTCTTGAAGCAGGCCGGCATCATCTTTGCCGTCATCCCCAGCTCGATCGATGAAGCGACCATCAGCCTGTCCTCTCCGCAACTTTATGTGAAAAAATTGGCCGAAGCCAAAGCGCAGGACATTTCAAGGGCATATCCTTCAAACTGGGTGATCGGCGCCGATACGGTCGTGTTTATCGACGATATTCTGTTGGGCAAGCCGGGGTCACGCACCGAGGCCCGCGACATGCTCAGCCGATTGAACGGCAGAACACACCAGGTTCTTACCGGGTACTGCATATGCTGTCAGACGGCGGGCCGCTTTTTCTCGGAAACGATTGAAACCGAAGTCTGCTTCAAAAAATTGAGCTCCGCGGAAATCGACTGGTACCTCGATTCCGGAGAATTTTACGACAAGGCCGGCGCCTATGCCATCCAGGGAAAGGGTACTTTTCTCGTCAAGCGCATCAACGGCTCTTACACCAACGTCGTGGGACTTCCCGTTTGCGAGGTGCTGGATTACTTGATCAATGAAGGCGTTGTAAAACTCGGTTTGGACGAAACGGCCGGCTTTATTTAAAAAAAATAATGGATCCTGATTTAAAAAACCGACTGGCCCACGTCAGAGAAAGAATCAAGAAAGCTGCCGAGGCCTGCCAACGGCCGCCCGACGCCGTGCGCCTGGTGGCGGTGAGCAAAACCAAGCCCGCGGACCTGGTTCGGGAAGCTGTCGAAGCCGGGGCAACCGATCTGGGGGAAAATTATATTCAGGAAGCCAGGGACAAAATCAATGCCTTGGCGGCTTGTCCGGTGAGTTGGCATTTTATCGGCCATTTGCAGTCGAATAAGGCCAAATATGCGGTCCGGCTCTTCGATCTCATCCATTCGGTGGACTCCTTCAAGCTCGCGCAGGAACTGGACAAATATGCCCGCAAAAACGGAAAGGTTCAATCGATATTGATCCAGGTCAATGTGGCTCAGGAGGATTCCAAATCCGGAGTCTATGAAGAAAATGCCCTGAAACTGGTCCGCGACGTCGGTCGGCTGGAAAATATATCCGTCAAAGGCCTGATGACCATGCCGCCTTTTTTCAATGCACCCGAGAAGGTTCGCCCCTATTTTGCATCGCTGCGCAAGCTGCGCGACCAAATCGGCGCGGCGCATCTGCCCAACATTGCAATGGAGGAGCTTTCCATGGGAATGACGGGGGATTTCGAGGCCGCGATTCAGGAGGGTGCCACCCTGGTGCGTGTCGGTACCGCCATTTTTGGAGACCGGCATTGAAAATTCTGCTGCATACCTGCTGCGCACCCTGCTCCATCTATCCCGTGAAAACGCTCAGGTCGGAAGGCCTGGAGGTCCGGGGTTTTTTTTACCGGCACAACATCCATCCCTACACCGAATGTCTCCGGCGCCAGGAAACCTTGCAGGGATATGCCGCTCAGATCGAACTGCCGGTCATCTTTCAGGAGGGATACGACCTGGAAGGGTTTATCCGGAACGTGGTTTTCCGGGAAGTGGATCGCTGCAACTATTGTTATCACGACCGGTTGCGCTCGACTGCGCTGATCGCCAAACGCGGCCAATTCGACTATTTTTCCTCCACCCTGCTTTACAGCAAATTTCAAAATCATGAGCTGCTGAAATCCATGGGGGATTCCATCGGCAGATCCGTGGGCGTGCCGTTTCTGTATGTGGATTTCCGTAAAGGATGGAAAGAAGGCATCGAAGTGTCAAAAAACCGGGGAATGTACCGCCAGCAATACTGCGGATGTCTGTACAGCGAAAAAGAAAGATTTTACCGTTAATATGTTTGGACACTTCATATACTTTATTCTCGTTCTTCTCATTTACCTGACTTATCAGCCTTCGACGGATACCTTTTTTTCGGCATTCGATTCATTTGCGCTCTTTGTCTGCCTGGTAGCCCTTTTCACCCTGTTCACCCGATTTCAGTTTCAAAGGATCGAAAAACGGATTGCAAGAGGCCATTTCCTGCGGATCGACAATCAGTTCAACAATGCCCTGCTCCATCAATCCATTATGGCCGTTTTGCTTTATGCCGTGGACATTTACGGCCTGAATCTTCCATCCTTCGTGGCCACCGTCCCACCTTTCAGCACGGTTCCGACGCTCGCAGCGCTTCTTTTTCTGCTGTTGTTCGTATTTTATCTGGTCATTGTCTGGACGTTCGCCTACGGACCGTATCAGATGCTTTACCATAGCGGAATCTCCAGACGCACCTATGTCATCTCCAACATCACGTTTTCAGTGCCGGTTTTGTTGCCGTGGCTGTTTCTGTCCGGCATTCTGGACATCATTCAGGCCCTGCCCTTTGAATTGCCGAGACGTTTGCTGAACACCACCGAAGGCCAGGTCACCTATTTTCTCATTTTCCTGATGGCGGTGGCGATTATCGGACCGGCCCTGGTTCAGAAATTCTGGCGGTGCAAACCCCTTGAAGACAGCGATCATCGCAGCCGGATCGAAAGCCTGTGCCGCAGAGCGGGCATGGGATACGCCAATATTCTGTACTGGCCGATTTTCGGCGGCAAAATGATTACGGCCGGCGTCATGGGACTGGTAAAAAAGTTCCGCTATATTCTGGTAACCCCTTCGCTGCTGACGATGTTGCAGCCCGAAGAAATCGATGCGGTTGTCGCGCATGAAATCGGCCACATCAAAAAAAAGCATCTACTGTTCTATCTGGTGTTTTTTGTCGGTTACATGCTGCTTTCCTATGTCACCTTCGATTTCATGATCTTTGCCGTCATCTCCACCAGACCCGTGTTCTGGCTCATCAATCAAACCGGCCTGAGTCAGACAACCGTCATCTCGGCCATCTCCAGTATTCTCATCATCCTGGTTTTCCTGATTTATTTTCGGTTTATTTTCGGGTATTACATGCGCAACTTCGAGCGCCAGGCAGACACATACGTATACGCCCTGTTTGACAGCGCACAGCCGCTGATCACCACCCTGGAGAAGATCGCCGCCGCCAGTGGCCAATCGGCCGACAAACCCAACTGGCACCACTTCAGCATCCGACAGCGCATCGACTATCTCAGAAAATGTGAAGCCAGCCCCTCCTGGATCGCCCGCCATGAAGGCAAAGTGCGAAAGAGCATCGGCGTCTATCTGGTGTGTATGGTATGCTTGGGGGTCCTGGGCTACCAGCTCAATGTCGGTTCGATGGGTGAAAAGATCAGCATGCATTTTCTGCAGAAGGTCATCTTGCAGCAAATAGAGCAGAGCCCCGACAATCCGAATTTATACAGCCTGCTGGGTAATATCTACTACAATACTGAAAACTGGGAAGGGGTGCAGAATGCCTGGGAAAAATCACTGGCTCTGGAACCCGACAACGCCCAGGTCCTCAACAACCTGGCCTGGCATTACGCCGCCTGTGAAAACAAGCGCTATCGGAACCCGGCCCGGGCCCTGGCGATGGCCCAATTGGCAATCCGACTCGATAAGCTGCCGCACGTCTGGGATACCCTGGCGGAAAGCTACTATGTCAATGGTATGTACTCCGAGGCGGTCAAAGCCGCTGAGCAGGCTCTGGCCATGGCCACCAAAAGGCGCACCTACTATGCCCAACAGCTGGAAAAATTCAAAAATGCCGCGACAACCGGCGTGAGCGGTTCGTGAGAAGCGGTTCAAAGGTTCAGGCCTGCCCTGGCGCGACGGGTTAAAGCGGCTTGCGAAACATCAAGTAATCTGTCCCTAAAATTAAATCCATTGGTATCCGATCCAGGTCTGGGCCAGGGGTTCAAGGGTTACTATCATCTGGTGGGAGCGGCTTCCAGCCGCGAAGATAATTGAAACCCAGCACCTTCAAACCATCGCGGCTGGAAGCCGCTCCCACAAGATTTTGCCTCCAGCCTAAAGCGCAGCGATCCTCCAACGGCCGAAGGCCTCGTATGAAACTACCCATATCGTCATCCTCAGAAAATGATTCCGGAGCGCGCGATAACCTTCATCGTCACTCCGGCAAGGGTTTTGGCCGGAGTCCAGCCCCACGGCAAACTTCCAGGATTGCAGCCAGAAGTCTGTCGCAATGACCGCGGGTGGGTTTTAGCCCCTTTTGCTGCTAAAAAGAATGTTTCTTCCCTCAATCAGATCGGCTGTCCATTTTTCTAGGCTCAAACGAAATACTTTGCTTGATCAGATTGGGCATTTTTTGAGGCGGTGCCTTCAGCTTTCAGCTTTCCGCTTTACCGCATACATACCTTGCGCACCTGCTGCAGATCCAGCAGGCCGGCCAAGACCTTTTCGATTCCATCCTGTTTCAAAGTGGTCATGCCGTCGCTTTGCGCCTGGGCCCGAATGTCATCGACCTTGGCCCGGTTCTGAATCAGCAGTTTAATCGCATCGGTGCCCATCAGAAGCTCATGCAGGGCCATTCTGCCCCGGTAACCCTTGTTGTGGCAACGGCCGCAACCCGCGGCGCGCTGCAGCATCAATCCGGTCGTATAGGGAATGTTGACCCGGTTGTCGAATGCCCCGGTTCCATATTCCCGGCGCAGCGACCGGTATTGCTCGGCGGAGGGATGGTAAGCCTGCCGGCAGCTCTTGCAAAGAGTTCCGGCAAGCCGCTGGGCCAGTATGCATAAAACCGCATCCGAAAAGTTGAACGGGTCCATTCCCAGGTCGAGCAGGCGGGTGATGCTTTCAGGTGCACTGTTGGTGTGCAGGGTGGATAAAACCAGATGTCCCGTCAACGAGGCCTGAATCCCGATAGAGGTCGTTTCCCGGTCCCGCATTTCACCCACCATGATCACATCGGGGTCGGCTCTGAGGAACGATCGCATGGCGGCGGCAAAATCAAAGCCGATCTTGGGCTTCACCTGAACCTGGCGCAGCCCTTTCTGCGTGATTTCCACCGGATCTTCAGCGGTCCAGATTTTGGTTTCCGGCTTGTTGAGGTGCTTCAAAGCGGAATGCAGTGTCGTTGTTTTGCCGGATCCGGTGGGACCGCAAACGAATACGATGCCATAAGGACGGGATATCGCCTGCGAAAAATTTTCATAATTTCTTCTTGAAAATCCGATTTTATCCAGCGGCAGCGGCTCGCCGGCGTCCAGAATACGCATGACGACGTCCTCTACCCCACCCTGGGTCGGCAGGGTGGCCACCCGCAGCTCGATGCCGCGGCCGTCGCTGATCCTGAATTTTATTTTGCCGTCCTGGGGTTTGCGGCGTTCGGCGATATCGAGGTCGGCCATTATTTTTATGCGGGATATAACGGCGTTGCGATAATTGAAAGGAATGGACTGGTACAGCACGCAGTCGCCGTCGATGCGCATTCGAACCCGTGTGCTTTCCCTGCCGGGGAAAGGCTCGATATGGATGTCGGATGCACCGCGGGAAGAGGCATCGAGGATGATCTTGTTGACCAGCCTCACGACCATGCTGTCTTCTTCCCCGATTTCATTTTCCTCTTCTTCCACTTGCGTGGTTTCTTCCCGCATGACGGACAGGATTTCCTCCACCCCGTCCGTTCGATTGGCGCCCCTGAAAAAGAAATTGATCATCTCGAGAATATCGCTCCTGAGGGCCACGCAGAATTTCAGTGTTTTCCCAGGAAAAAGGGTCTTTATTTCGGCGATCTTCTGTACATCCTGGGGGTTGTCGATGGCAATGACCAGTTCGGAATTTTCTGCATGCAGAGGAATCCAGCAATTGGTGCGCAAAAAAGCCACCTTCAAACCGGTCAGCAATCCTGCCGGAACCGGCATGTCGTGTGAAAACTGGACGGATTCGGCCTGATAATAGTGCCCAAGGGCGGACAGGACGTCTTTTTTAGCAATCTTGATATCCGCCATCAAGACAGATTCAATCGGCGCTTGCTTTTTCCTGGCAAGCACGATGGCCTTTTGCAGTTCCTGATGGGTCAGTAGATGGTTTTCGAGGAGAAAATCAAATTTTCCCATGGTATATCTTTGGGTCAGTTTTTTCTGGGTGTAAAGGGCGATTCCCAGAATACGGGCGACTTCCTCAAGGGATTGTTCGTCGATGGCATTGAAGGCATTACCGCTCTTACGGTTCATCAATTGAATGACACCGAGCAACTGATTGCGGAATTCAATCGGACGGGCCAAAATTTGCCGGGTTTGAAATCCGGTCCGGGTATCCCAGCGGCCGTCGAATCGCAAATCGGGATCGATGGCAGCCAATTCCCGCGGATCGTAGGCGTCTGAGACCTTGATGCTTTTGCCCCTCAGCGCACACCAGCCGGCGATGCTGTGTGCCGAGACGGGGATCCGTATTTCCCGGATGTCCCTGCCGGACTTGAAGCGTGAAACCAGCCGGCGCTTATCGGCATCCGCCACATACACGGTGATGCGTTCCGCTTCGAACAGGGACGTAATATCATCTCTGAGATCGATCAGAATTTCATCCAGATTGGCGGCCGCGTTCATCTGGTTGCAGATTTCCTGCAGGCGGGTGCGGTAAGCGACTTCTGATTTGAGTTGCTGAATATGCTGATTTATTTTCGGAAGCGTGCGGGTGGTGGAAACCGTGTCCTTTAGCTGTTGCGTCTCCTGACTATTCAATGAGAACCAAACCTTAATTTTTTCGTAACTCTTTATAGTTTTGATATATTTTTCTGGCGCCCCCCAGGATCAATAAAAAGCCCAGCAGGTAAAAACAGAAGTAAACAAACCCGATGACCGATGCGAAATATTCGATGGTTTTAATCTTGGGCATTACCTGGGGAATTCGGAAAAAGACGCCGATCCCCGCCAGAACCAGCAAAACACCCCATACCAGTTGAAAGTAGATTTTGTTTTTGTCCATGGTTAAAAAATCCATTTCCGGCACAGGAATGGGTTATCGGTCGGATTGCGCAATACTTGAGACGGGTGGACCTGATTGCGAAAAATAACGGGGCATGGGGTTTACTCGGTTGAAGGCCTGAAAATCCCAAATCAATATCGAACATAGGTTAAGCGGTTCAGGGTTCAGCGTTCTGGGTTGGAATTACTTAAACCAGATAATATCTATGAGTTGGACCTACAAGGTATTTGCGATACCTTTCACCCATGGGTGAAATCGCAAACTGCCTGCTCTTTACCAACCAAGTAAGCAATCTCAAACTATGTAACCTTAGAACCCGGAGCCCGGAACCGATCAGTTATATAACGCCTTCCGCCCTGCCCTTTTTCAGGTCTGGTTTAAATTCGGTTTGCGTTTTTCCAGAAAGGCGGAGGTTCCCTCCTTGGCCTCAGGGCTGGCATAGCAAAGCGCGAATGCATCGATTTCGATGCCGCAGCCGGTAGCCAGATCTACATTCATTCCCTTGTTGATCGCCTCTTTCGCTTCTCTCAGCGAAATCCGGCCCTTGGAAGCGATAATACCGGCTGTTTTCATCGCCTCCTCCATGAGCTGATCCTGCGGCACGACTTTGTTGACTAAGCCGAGCTGGAGGGCTTCTTCGGCCGAAATCAATTTACCGGTGAAAATGAGTTCCTTGGCCATGCTGGTGCCGATCAGCCGCGGCAGACGCTGGGTACCGCCGAATCCCGGTATTACCCCCAGATTGATTTCCGGTTGTCCAAATTTTGCGTTTTCCGAAGCATAGATGAAATCGCAGGCAATAGCGATTTCGGTTCCGCCGCCCAGAGCGAATCCGTTCACGGCGGCAATGACGGTGATCGGCAGTGCTTGCAGCTTGTTGATGATATCATGACCGCTGCTGGCAAACGCCTTGGCCTTGAGCGAATCGAAGGTCGCCAGCACGGATATGTCGGCGCCGGCCACAAAGGATTTCTCGCCGGCCCCGGTGAGAATAAGCACGCGGATGTCCGCATCGGCGGCAATGGCATCCAGTGCTTTGGATAATTCCGAAAGCAAAGCGTCATTGATTGCATTCAGCGCTTTGGGTCGATTGAAAGTGATGGTTGCAATTCCCTGGTTCACCTCAAACAAGATGTTTTCGAATTCCATTTATGTGCCTCCGTAACAGTTGGTAAGATTTTTAGCGGGGTACTCGATAAAGCATCCCCTTAATTTGTCAATTTGAAAACCGATTTGAACCGATACTCGTTCGTATTCAAAACTTCAAGAAAAATATATCACCAATTGGACGATTTGAAAACCGCTCAGGCCTATTTGAATCCACAGATCAGGCTCCGCATAAAGCCACGACCCGACAAGTTTCCGCAGATTGCACGGATTGCTCTAATTATCTTAAGAGCGATGTTCTTTTCATCCGGGCTTATTTCCACTTTTCGCCCGCTGCCGCAATATATATGGCCGACAAAATCAGAAGCCCGCCCAAAAATTTCATCCAGGTCAGCCCTTCGTCGAATATGATATAAGCCAGCAGGGTGCCGCCGATGGGCTCGCCCAGCAGGGAAACCGCCACCACACCGGCACTGAACCATTTGAGCGCCCAATTGTAGCTGGAATGCCCTATTATCTGGGAGACCACGGCCATGGCACAGAACGATGCCATCGTCCGGGAGCTGTAGCCGGTGATCGGCAACTTCAGAGCCAGCACCCCCAGCCACAAAATGACCGCCGCACTGCCATAGCAAATGGCCACGTAGGAAAGCAGCGAAAGCTTGGGACGCAAGTTGCGGCCGATCAGCAGATAGACCGCGGCGCACACCGCCCCGCAGACGGCCAGAAAATCTCCCCACAAGGCCTGACTGCCGGAGGCAAAATCGCCCAGACCGATAATGACGGCCCCGATGACACTGATGATGATGCTGAGGGCGGTTGACCTGCTGATCCGGTCTCTGGAGATAAACGGAGTTAGAATACCGACCCACAAGGGGATGGTATTGACCAGCACCACGCTGTTGGCGATGGCGGTATAGTCCAGGGATGAAATCCAGGTAGCGAAATGCAGGGCGAGAAACAAGCCGGACAGAGCGGCCAGACGAAGGTCGCGCCAGGATAGTCCGCGCAATTCCGCCCTCGTTTTCCAGCAGGCGAGCGGAACCAGGATCAGGGCGGCCAGCCCCATCCGGTAGGCGGCGGTAACCAGGGCCGGCGCCTCCGCCAGCCGCGCGAAGATCGAACCGGTGGAAACGCTGAGAATACCGATGAACAAAATCGGATAGGGGTTGATCAGGGGACGGCCGATGCGACCGCCGGGCGGGCGTAGCGGCGGATCATCCATTGTCGGCGGATTCCATTGCCGGATGGAAATCAGCGGTCGGGGTTGTTTCCCTAATATATTTTTTGATTCCGGCAACGATGGCTTCGCACAATCGGTCCTGGTATTGGGGGTTGATCAGTCTTTTGCACTCTCTGGGATTGCTGATGAAGGAAGTTTCCACCAGGACGGCCGGCATCTGGGCGCCGAGCAGCACGTAAAATGGAGCCTGTTTGACACCCTTGTCCCGGATTTGGCCGTAGCGTTTGCTTTTTAAATGATCGATCAGGGAAACCTGGACAAATCCGGCCAGGCGGCTGGATTCATTGATCTTGGCGTTTTGCATCAAATCATATAATATATTTTGCAAGTCACTGATATTTTTTGTTGAAGTTGCATTTTCCACCGCCGCCACCCGAATGGCGTCGTCATCTGTCGCCAGGTTCAAAAAATAGGTTTCGATGCCGTATGCGCTGTGATTCCGATGGGAATTGGTATGAATGGAAATGAACAGATCGGAATTTTTCGTGTTGGCGATCGCCGTGCGTTCTTCCAGCGTCAAATAGCGGTCATCGTTGCGGGTCAGAAAAACCTGGCAGCCCAGCTCCTTGCGAATTTTTTTGGCGAGCCTCCGGGCGATCTGCAGCGCGACGTCTTTTTCGTAAATGCCTGGCAAATACCCGGGGGCCCCATAATCGCGGCCGCCGTGCCCCGGATCGATGATGACCCGGCTGATGCCCAGGGCCAGCTGCTTGGCCAGCGCGCTGACGGGCAGCTTGCCGGTTCCCCTGGACGCGGTCAGGGCTTGCCGATGCGCAGGTTTTTCTTCATCGACAGTGCCCCAGACGTCGATTACGATGCGGAAAGGATCATTCAGTGAAAAGATTTTATAGGTCTTGAACGATTTGATATCGACCACCACCCGGACCGATTGGTTGGTGTATTGCCCGGCCCGGGCGTACATCAGCAAATCGTCATCGATCGGGATTTGTTTTTTGATATTTTCCCCCAGGCGGCTGCCCTGCAAGTCGACATACAGGCGCTGGGGTTTGTTGAGGGCGGGGTCCTTTTTCAACAGATGGTGATCGTAGGATGTTTCCCGACTCGCATCGATGACGATACGCGTGTAATTCAGGTTGGACCAGAAACGCAGATCGTCGACCGTCACCAAACCGCCTGCAGCGTGGCTTTCCGGACGCTGGTGAACGACATTTTCGGCAGGACTTTCGGAAGGCGCGACGGATTCCTTGGCAGCGGGTGCGGTGTCGGCATCCACCTGCGGCGACAGGCTTCGAACTTCCGCTGCGGCCTTGGAGCGGTAACGGCTATCGGGGAATTCGGTGACGACATTTTGAAAGATGCCGTAGGCCCGGTTGACATCCGTCATGCTGCCGGAGCGTCGCGCCAGCTCCAGGTAAAGCCGGCCGGATTGATAGAGGCCGGCGGCAGCCCAGGGTCCGGCCGGGTCGAGGCGGTATACCCCCTTAAACCGCTCGATGCAGCCCAACCACTGGTCACGGTACTTCATCTTCCGGGCGGAATGACGCAGCTTTTGGTAACAGGCATCGGCATCGAGATACATCTGTTTGGGCGTGATTGCGGGCAGCGAAACACTCCACAACCCAATGACGCACATGCACACCAGGTAGACGATGGGCAGGCGGATTTTTTTGTCAGGCATGTTTCGCATGGTTGTTTCGCAGGCGGCTGTTTGGAGTCGGCGAATCCGTCAGGTCTTCAGTTTCTCCTGCAATTCATTTAGTAAGTTCAATGCCTCGAGCGGGGTCATTTTTGAAATGTCCGCTCCTTTCAGAACTTCAATGACCGGGTGGCCGGAATTTCGAAAAAGATCGAGCTGTACCGGACCCCGGGGCGGAGTCTTTTCTCCCCGGATCAGGGACGGGGATCCAATGGCATCGTATTCTCCCTGTTCGATATTGTAAAGAATCTTTTTCGCGCGCGCAATGACCGTCGCCGGAATACCCGCGAGCCGCGCCACCTGGATACCGTAGCTGCGGTTGGTTCCGCCGGCCACCAGTTTCCGCAGAAAAATGATCTCATCGTTCCATTCCTTAACCACGATGTTGAAATTTTTAACCCTCGGCTTCGTCTGGGCGAGCTCGGTCAATTCATGGTAGTGGGTGGCAAAAAGGGTTTTAACGCCCCGGTTGTTCAGATCGTGGAGGTACTCCGCCACGGCCCAGGCAATGCTCAGCCCGTCGAAGGTGCTGGTGCCGCGGCCGATCTCGTCCATGACGATCAGGCTGTTTTCCGTGGCATTGTTGAGGATGTTGGCGGTTTCTTCCATCTCAACCATGAAGGTACTCTGGCCGTGGGAAAGATTGTCCAGCGCACCGACCCGCGTGAAAATCCGGTCGATGATACTGATCGACGCCCTGGCAGCCGGCACAAATGAACCCATCTGCGCCAGGATGACCGTCAGCGCCACCTGTCGCAGGATGGTGGACTTGCCGGCCATATTCGGTCCGGTGATAATCAGGATCTGGTTTGCCTGATTGTCCAACGCGATGGTATTGGGGACAAACCGTTCGCCGCTGATCATCTTTTCCACCACCGGATGCCGGCCGTCGTCAATGCGGAGGCGGCCGTCAGCGGTCATCTCCGGCCGGTGAAAATCGTTCTGATCAGCGATTTCAGCCAGATCGACGAGGCAGTCCACGCGGGCCAGAAACCGGGCGGCTTCCTGGATCCCGCGGTTGTTGCCGACGACTTCATCCCGAAGTTCGCAGAATATCCGGTATTCGAGGGCGGCCCTTTGCTCCTCCGCTCCCAGAACCTTCATCTCAAAGGATTTCAGTTCATCGGTGATATAGCGCTCCGAATTGACCAGGGTCTGTTTGCGCACATAGCGGGCCGGTACGGAATCCGCCCGACTTTTGGAGACCTCCAGGTAATACCCGAAGACTTTATTGAAGCGGACCTTGAGGGTATTGATGCCGGTGGCTTCCCTTTCCCGGTCTTCCAGCCGGGCGAGCCAGCCTTTTGCATCCCGGCTGATCTGGACCAGTTCGTCCAGATCCGCATTATACCCTGTATTGATGATCCCCCCCTCGTTGATGGTGGGGGGCGCATCCTCGCGAATCGCCCGCTCGATGAGCTCCACCAGTTGCTGAAGCCCGTGAAGATCTTCGGGCGGAAGAAACAGCTCGGATTTAAACTCGGAGAGCAACTGCCACAAGCCTGGAAGCGTTTTCAGCGATCGCTTCAATGCCACCAGATCCCTTGCATTCGCCTGCCCCATTACAATTTTGCTGCCGATACGTTCGATGTCATGGACATCTTTAAGAATTTCGCGGATGCTGCGGCGCAGCGAAATTTTTTGTTTGGCCTCGTCAACGGCGTCGTGGCGGACACCGATCTCTTGCACCGCGACCAGCGGATAGCGCAGCCAGTTGCCCAATAGCCGGGCACCCATGGCCGTGGCGGTTTGATCGATGACAGCCAGCAAGGTTGCCTTGCGCGACCCGGTCCGGATGTTTCTGAACAGCTCCAGGTTCTGACGGCTCAACTGGTCGACCCGCAAGTATTTGTCCAGGTGATAGGATTCGATCCGGGTGATGTGCGCCAGTTTTTGCTTCTGGTTTTTGCGAACATAGTGGACCACCGCTCCGGCGGCGCACACGGCCGCCTTCATATTTTCGCAGCCGAAGCCTTCCAGGGTAATGGTGTTGAAATGGCCGGTAAGGCGCTGATGGCTTTTTTTGAGGTCGAAGGCCCGGTTTTCAAGATATGAAAGGGATACTTCCGGCAGGAGCTTTTTCAGCGGCAGAAATAAAGTGTCCTGCTCGGCTGAATCCGGCAGTAAAATCTCCCGCGGGTCGACCCGTCTGATTTCTTCCATGACGGCCGCCGAATCCATCGATTCGGTCACCCGAAAATTTCCGGTTGAAATATCCAGATAGGCAATACCGAGACGGTCGTCCCGGCCGGACAGCGCCAGAATATAATTGTCGCTGCGCTCATCCAGCAATTCATCTTCGAGGATCATACCGGGCGTAATGACCCGCACGACATCGCGCTTGACGAGTCCCTTGGCCTCAGCCGGATCCTCGACCTGGTCGCAAACGGCGACCTTGTAGCCCTGGCTGATCAGTTTGGCAATGTAGCTGCGGGATGCCCGATAGGGAAATCCGCACATCGGCACCGGGGACTCGTCGTTCTTGTTGCGCGAGGTGAGCGTGATTTCCAGTGCCCGGGAAGCCACCTGGGCATCCTCGAAGAACATTTCATAAAAGTCACCCATCCGAAAAAACAGTATCGCATCCGGATACTGTTCCTTGATGGACAGGTACTGCTTTATCATGGGTGTGGATTTGGGAGGACTCATGAATCGAACTGAGGAATTAAAAACAGTGCCGTGAAGCAGCGCACCGGCCGGCATTCCGGAGTGTACGCGCTCTGATTGTCATCGCTGTATAGGTACCGGGCATCACGGTTTCTTTGCGTTCGCCTTATCCTCGAGGTCGATGCCGAATTCCGCCTCCGGTTCTTGGGCCGACGCCTTGTCCTCCTGATAACCGGGGTTTTTTATCAGGTTGTCATTGGTGAGCTCTATGACGGCTTCCGATTCGGCGGTCATATCCGCCGGTGGTGCGGTCATCGGACTATCGATGCCCTTCAGGGTTTCAATTTCACGTTTCAAATCGGTAACCTTCTTTTCATGGGCTTCAATGGTGGCGTTGAGTTTTTTGTGGGTGCGGCGGGCCTTGAAGCGCGGAGAAAAATTGAATAGATAGGCGATGACAATTCCGGCCAGAAAGAAAATGATAAAATATACCGCAATCGGCAGTGCCGGGGAATGATACTCATTGGTTACACCAAGGTCGAGAAGGAGCGACTGTTTCTGCGTGAAAAATTCATGGTTCTGATAAATCACCAATGCAATAAATCCGAAAATAAGCAGCCAGATGATCAGAGTAGCTTTCTTCATTTAATTCTCCATTAATTTTTGGTGTTAATCCAATTCGTCGAAATGAGGTTTCAAGTTATTATAGGTGGCTTGAAGATGTTCCGGAACCACCCGAACATCCGCAAATACCGTCAATGCGTTGACGTCGCCGAACCAGCGGGGAACCACATGAAAATGCAGGTGCGCTTCAATGCCGGCACCGGCCACCTTTCCCAGATTGAGGCCGACATTGAACCCGTCGGGCTTCATGACCGTTTTCAGGATCCTCACGGATTGATCCACCGACGCCAGCAGCGTTCCCATTTCATGTTTGTCGAGCTGATCGAGGGCGGATATGTGCCTGACGGGCGCAACCAGGAGATGACCATTGATGTAGGGAAATTTATTCATGATCACCAGGGTGTCCCGGCCTTTGAAAAGCGTCAGTTCATCCGCGACGGAAAGGGCCCTGCAGAAAACGCACCCCCCTTCCTTCTCCGACAGAATGTACTCCATCCGCCATGGGGCCCACAGTGTTTCCAAGCAGAAGTTACCTCTTATGAAACTACACGTTCCAGGTTCAGGGTTTACCGCCGCTCGAAATTGCCGCGGAGAAGAAATCCCCCTCGGTCCCCCTTTGGAAAAGGGGGGAGAATCTTCCCTCCCCCGGCGGGGGGGATTGAGGGAGGGGGTAAAATGGGTCCAATTCCTTATTCAACATTCGATGGCGAACGTCCGATGTTCGATGTTCCTTAAACGACATCGCCGGCGTTTCTTATTCGATCAATCCGGCTGCCCTTTAGGCATGTTCCGGCTTGCCTTTCAATCAGACCGGCGCTTTACACCCGGCGGCCGGGCTGATTTAAATTTCTTAACCTACGCTGTTTGCAAGTAAAATTCAAGCATTTTTTCCTTTCAAGGGAACAACTTCCAGATCGCCCCACATCCCCATTTTTTCACCGATAATAATCAATATCGCCCGGATTTGCGCGATCCGGCGCCCCCCGGTGATGGCGGCTTCGATATCCGCAGCCGACGTTACCCGATTGCCGATGGCGGTTGCGGCCGCGTCGGCAATTGCACCTGAATCCGCCACCACACAAGCGGCATCCGCTTTACCCAGGCTCAGGGAGTGGCCCACCGTTCCCGAGGACGTGCAGACGGATACCGGTTTGGGTCCGGCTTTCAGCCGGATGCCGATCCGCAGACTCAAGGGGGATTTTCCGGCAAAAATACCAACGGTCAGCGGAGTCTTCGTATGCACAAAGATATCCCCGCCGTTTTCGACGATGACCTGATCGGTCCATTTCAAAAGACCGATCCCCGTGGTCTCGGCGATGGCACCGGCAACGGCTGCCATGGGTCCGACACCCGCGTTTGCACCGGCTCGGATCATGTCCGTCACGATGGCCGGCGCCGGACCGATCGGATGCCAGGGCGTAAGCGCCGAGCTGAATTCAGGATGGGTGCGGATATAGGCCTCGATATATCCTCTTTGCTCCAGGATCAGCTTCCGGGCTTCGCCGGTCAGATTTTTTTCGGCATGGATCAGCAGATCGGTTTCTTTCACCACCACCTGAAAAGTGGACAGCGTGCGTGAATTCACCCGGTTGCGGTAAGTGCGTTGTTCATACATGGTGAATGGGTTCTGAGTTCAAGGCTCTGGGTTCAAAGATTCTGGCTTCTATCTCCTGGCTCCTGAATTCTGGCTCCTGGCATTCTATCTCCTGGCTCCTGTCTTCTGGATTCTTCAGTATCTTTCAATCCCGGGTCTCATCGCTTCCGGGCATTGACTCAAAAAATAGCGATCAGTCATGCCCGAAATAAAATCCCGCACGATCTCGGCCGGCTCGTGCCCCTCGATATAGCTTCGGTCCATGTCCGTTAGAAACTGCCGGAAGATCACGCTCGATTTTCGCTGGTTATTCAAATCGTCGAGGCAGGTTTCAAAAAGCAACCCGAACAACTCCTTGATACGGTGCGCATGCTTTTTAATCCTGGAATTCGTATAGATGTGTTCCAGGTTAAACGCCTTGAGCTGCCTGAGGGCTTCCGACACTTCGGGACTGAAGGCAATGTATGGCCGGTCATGGCTGTGGATGATGATATCCGTCACCAGATTATACACGATGGTGCCGTTGGTGTCCCCGAGCACCTTCACACTTTCAGGCGGCAGATCCGAACGCCGGATCAGGTTCAGGCGGATGGCATCTTCGATATCGCGCCCGATATAGGCGACGGTATCCCCCATTCGAACTAGACAACCCTCGAGGGTCATCGGCATCAGGGCGGTCTGCGGATTGTTTTTTTTGACGGTGATTTTGCCGTCCATTTCGGCAAAGGTGCCACCCTGGGCCGGATACAGTTTTTCGCTGTGCATCTCCCCGTCATGACCCAAAATTCCGTCCAGGGTCTGCAAGCATAAATTCCACCCCGTTCCTTTTTTTTCCACTTTGTCAAGAAACTGCACACTTTGCAGGTTGTGATGAAAACCTCCGATGCCGTGAATCCTGCAGATTTCGGACAAAAAGCGTTCACCGTCGTGTCCGAAAGGCGTGTGGCCGATATCGTGCCCCAAAGCGACGGCTTCGATCAGATCTTCATTGAGGCCCAGAAAGCGGCCGATGGTCCTGGCAATTTTGGAAACCAGCTGCACATGAAGCACCCGGTGGGTGATGTGGTCATGTCTGACCAGGTAAAAGACCTGGGTTTTGTCGATGTAGCGAGTGTATGCCAGGGAGTGCAGAATCCGGTCCACATCCACGGAAAACGCCTGGCGATAATCGAATTCCAACCGGCCTTCGGCCCGCCGCCGCAATCCCCGTCCTGTCGGGGTTGCCAGGGGCGACAGCAATTCTTCCTCCCGGTGTATCAATCGGCGTTTCAGGCCGGTCAAGGTTTTTTCGTCATATTTCCCCATCGTCAATCATGCCTTCCATGAGAGAATTGTAGTCAATGCCGGCCTGGTGGAACCCTTCCATACCGTACTTCATGTTGGCTTCGATAACATACCAACGATCTTTGTAATGACAGAAGTCGAGTCCTACATGGTTCCAGCGACACCGTCCGGCGGTGTGCAGCGCCAGTTCGACGACTTCCGGGGGAACCCCCTCCGGACTCACCCGTCCCCCGAGGGCGACATTGCTGCGAAATTCGTTCGGGGGTGCGATTCGCCAATAGGCCAATACCGCCCGCGTGCCGATGACCACCACCCTGACATCCCGGTCCGTTTCCAGATATTCCTGGATATAGGCCACATCGGTGCGTTTCAGATACTCGCCGAGTTCCGCCGGGTTGCGGATGAGGCAAACGCCGCGGCCCCTGGCAGAGCCCCGGGGGATTTTGCCGACGAAGGGAAATCGGAAATATTCGGTGATGGTCTTTTTCTGGCGCGGGCCGTAAAATGCCCGGGTTCGGGGGTGCGGCAATTCCAACAGTTCGAACAGTGCGGTTTGTTTGATTTTGTCCTGAACGCATTTATAGGTGTGATAGCTGGGAAAAGTTTCTTTTCCCATGGCATCGAAAAGGCCTGCATAAAACGGCGAAGGAAAGTATATTTTGGATGCCCGGCGGACCAGGTCCGCCTCCCGGGACGGGTAATCCGAAAAATTAGGACGTACACCCAGGGTGACGACGTTGCGGCATCCGCGCAGCCGACCTTCCAGGGCAATGGCTTTTCCGGTTGTATTTTTGGTGTTTGCCTGCTTCAAACGGTCGGATTCCTCGTAAGCTGCCGGTCTGATCTTAACGTTTCATGCGAGCCGGAGCCGTTGGCTAAAGGGCAGCCAGTCCGATCAATAAAGAAACTTTTTAAAAGGATCGGCTCCATTTTACCCCCTCCCTCAGTCCCTCCCGCCGGGGGAGGGAAGCACAACCTCCCCCTTTTTTAAAGGGGGAACGAGGGGGATTTTACCTCTCCCTCGATGGGAGAGGCCGGGTGAGGGTGATTAATCGAATATATACCTTTTAACAAGTGTAGTTTCATACGAGCCGCCGCCTCGGGCGAAAGGGCAGCCCGACTGATCAAAGACAGAAACTGTGCCATTCTGGCGTAGTTTCATATAAGGTTGATAAAATGGCAAAATGCCTTTTTAACCCAGAACCCAGAGCCTCTGGCCCAGACCTGGATCAGATACCAATGGATTAATTTTAAGGACGGATGAGGTTGATGTTTCAAAATGCCTTTTTAACCAGAACCCAGAACCTTGAACCTTGAACCTGGAATTTGTAGTTTCATATAAGCCGGGGCCGCCGGCATCATCCATTCACCCATCAATCCACCTCATCCCTCCATCCAGTCATCATTTATCCATCCCTCCATCCTTCCACTATTCCGTGGTCAGCATCGAACAAACGCCGGATGTACTCCAAGCTCCTGCCGGTGTGGCTTCCCGGCCAGAATATTCGATTGCACCGACGACATGTGTGAAATTTATCGTGGCTATCGAAGATGTAATCCGGCACCCGCCCAAGCACGTCTTTTGGGGCGATTTCGCGGACCGACAGATTGCAGTGAAGGCATCTTGAAAACGGCTGGATGTCCGCCGCGCGGATGCCTGCTTCAGCGATCACCTGCCTGAGCTGTTTGTCGTAATGGTCGGAGGTGACAAACACCAGACGGCTTTCGCCAAAATGTTTTTTCAGACGGTTGTTTCGGGTGAGCACCATGCGATTTTCATCTGCGTATTCGGATGGAAGCTGGAAAAATCGTTTGCCCGCAGCCTCCGATTCGGACAGAGTGTCCAGGCCCAGAATGCGAAGCCATTTCGCCAGCTTTCCCAGGGTTCTGTCGACGGCAAAAGAGAATTCGCATCGACCGCTTTTCATTTTGGACGCAGCTCCTCGTATGCCTGCTGGATCTCCTTGAAGCGCGTTTCGGCGAGTACTCTGAACTCCTCACCCAGATGTTCCACCTTGTCGGGGTGGTATAATCCGGCAAGCCGCCGATAAGCGCTTTTGATCTCCGCGGGGGATGACCCCCTTTCAATTTCCAGAACCTTATAGGGATCCCAGGTGAAATTACGGCTCTGAGCACCGGAACGGGAGCCGTTTCTTCCGGCATTATTTTCAGTGCGCTGATGGGTTCCCTGCCCGGCTTGTTGATATTTCTGAAATTCCTGCCGCTTTTGGTTCAACCGTTGAATATAACGCCAAACAAATACCAGCAGCACCAGATCGTCTATCCATCCCCACCCCATCATCATATCGGGCAACAGATCGTAGGGGTTCAGGATATAAAGCACCAGCAATATGATCAGTATAATTTTCCACATGGCAGTTGCAATAGCACCTCAATAAATTCAAAATCACCGGAATTATAGATCAATGTCGGGAAACGGTCAACGTCGGCGGACATTCGCCGGTTTTTAGAAACATCTCCGGCCATCATTCGAGGTCGAACATTTTCGAATTTGGAACGTTAGATCGTGCCCATCCATCCAGGTTTTTTACAATGATGGGCACCTATTGGTGTTTCCAATCCAGAAATGCGAAACTTTGCCCAAGGTCAAGGAAATCAATCGCTTGCGCCGAAGCGTAGTTTACTACCCCGCACAAGCAAGGGCGCAGATTGACGCAGAAATTGGGCCAAAAAGCCATTTGTGGATGGAAACTAGATCCCACAATGCACTACAGTTCCGGCAGTTTCAGCCGATTTATATTACTGCGGATGAGAAACGAAGCAGCCTAAATCAACTATCTGCCGGGGAAATGTGTGAGAATGCGTAATTTATTTCAAGCAATCGTATTGCTCGTCGTATTCACGATTGTCGGTGTTGCCTTGTTCGTTTATTTCACAGACAAAAAAGTCATCGTCTTGAACGACGGCACCCTCAAAACGGTCGATCAAACCTGGTTGTCCGGCGATTCCCTTTTTTTTGAAATCGACAGTCAAATCGATTTTCTGGACAAGTCCCGCATAAAAACCTATGGAAAAAGACAAATGCGGCATGTCTTCATGGGATTCAAGGGCGCCGTTGTCTTGCAATTGAACCGGGTGGAAGACGGTATCAATCCATTTTTTGAAAAAAACCGGATTCCGGTTGAGCTGCATTTCACCCATCCGATCGGTTTGTTGGCCTTGTTTTTTTTCCTGTTGATTATGGTACGCCTCAGGCGGCTTGCCGGACCGATCTCCAGGGGCAGGACCGACCGGCGCAAACTGAAGCTCCCCGCTACGGCCAACCAGGAACCCCCGACCCGACTGGATATCGTCCGCTTTTTTTTAACCCTGTTCAAATATCAAATCGGGGCTGAACCCGATGCTCCTTCTGAATTTGCACCCCTGATCTCCAAAACTGCGGGTCCCAATCACATATACGAATTGCGGGTGAAACATGCGGCGGACTGGGTGACACGTCGCATGACCATCGGTCCTTTGGGAGAGGACAGCGGCAGCCGAAGCACATGTTATTACGTGATTTACGATGTACATATGGTGGTCAAAATACCGGTCAGGGCCATCAACGATTTTGAAGATTACACCGGAAGCATCCAGAAAGAGGTGCAGATCGTCAATAAACTCATCCCCAAGAAATGCATCATTCCCAGAGTTTCCGTAATTTTAAGTCTGATACACACCTTGCCGTATGCCCAGGACACCCCGGCCGAGCGGCTCGAGAAAAGATACATCGACTGGCTGCGCAAATCGCCTGAATACCAGAAATATTTGAAAATAAATGATACCTTTGTGTTTTTCATGGATTTATCGAAATACTATTTCCTGAATCATATTCTGGATGAATTGCACGACATCCGAAATATGACTATCAGGGAAATAACCGAAAACGCACCGGTGATATGGGATCCGGCCAAATTTAAAGGCAGGTATGGAACCGAGCCGGAGGCGATCCTGGGAATGCGGGATATTTTCAATCGATTTGAAGTGAATGTCCACCGCTTAATGGAAAAAGCCGGGATTGCTTCACCCGTCTCTGCCTATCAGATTCAAAAATGGTTTTATACCCATCTGGCGGCCCAGCAGGTGGCGGCGAATGGCGGCGGTTATCCCGATAAGTTTATCCATGCGCTGAACCGGTTGCTGGATCGGCTGATACAGGCGAATCCGAAGGTGATTGACAACTACCGCAAGACCATCAAGAACTATGTTTACCGATCGTCTTTTGAACAAAATAAAATTCAAATAGCGGCGATCACCGCCAATCTGCTGGATATGCTGGCATGGGTCGGGGAAAAAAAGGTTTCCATGCGCGATCTCAAGCCGGACAATTTGTTCGTGGCGGGTGATCCCGTTAAATACCCGCTGTTTTTAAAATACGCCCGCGATTTTTCAATTGGGATTATCGATGTCGAAACCGCGGTCGATCTCGAAAGCCCCGGAGACGATAAAATTTCCCAACCCCTGCTGGGAGGAACGCCCTATTTCGCCACGCCGTCCCATTTCGTTAAAAACGAGGTGCTGAGCCGCAAGTTCGATTGCCTGGGTGAAATACTGCATCTGCAAGACTGGCACGCAACGCTGGTAATGATTTACAAGATCATCACCGGCAATCTTTTGTTCGAACAAACCGCCCGGCTGTTCGGTGAAATCCGTAGCCTGATGATCGAGGCCAACCGACCGGGGGGGGGCCGGTCGGATGCTTTTGAAGAAGCCAGTCGCATTTTCTGGCACAGTGCCTTCTCCGAATTTCAGGCCAAAATGAGAGAATCGGAAAAAGCGCTCAAGGCCGTCCGTTTGGATCTGCCGAAGATGGTAAAGTGCATGTTCGAAAACGTTTTGTTCCAAGAAAAAAAATCGATTGTCCGGGCCATCCAGGCCTGTGTGGCATCCCAGAATATTTTTGAAAGCCAAGGCACCCGCAGCTTATTGATGAAATGCTCCTATGCCAGGACCTGTCGGCTCAAAGCGGACCTGGAAAAGAAGGCCGGAACAGCGAAGAGGCTTTCCCGTCCGAGATCCGAAGCGATTGTCTTTTTGCATCAACTGGCGGATCTGAAAGCCCTGTTCGGGCAACATGTCCATGCCACTAAATTGTTGTCTCAGCCCCAAACCAGGGTGTCGGCCTATGACATCCTGACCCTGATGTTCAATGTCGTTTATCATAATATGTACCGCTGCCAATGGGCGCCGCTTTTCGGTGAAGCGGTCATCGCCTGCGACATGCCGGATGCGGAAACCATCATTGATGCCGATTGCTGAAACGGAGTTCCGTTGTTGAAGCATTTGACAGACCCCGGCGGGCAGGCTTATATTCAATCATGCGAACCAACGCTGCCAACGCGGATTTCAGCGAAGAACAGGGACGGTTGCTGATCGGGCTGGCCCGTCATGCGATTTCGCAAAAACTGGGTGACGACGCTTCCATGGAAGATTTCAGTACTCTGGAGTCCGCGCTGCAGGCGGACAGCTTTCAAAAACATTTCGGCACCTTCGTCACACTCAAAATGCGGGGACGGTTGCGCGGGTGCATCGGCAATCTGACCGCCACCGAATCCGTTCTGGAAAGCATCCGGCACAACGCGGTGAACGCGGCCTTTCATGATCCCCGCTTTCCGGCGCTGACCCGGAACGAATTGGATCAGACCGAGATCGAGGTCAGCATCCTGAGCGTACCGCAGCCCCTGTCATATCGGGATGGACAGGATCTGATACGGAAACTGCGCGTCAATGTGGACGGCGCCATTATCCGCAAGGGCTATCGGAGCGCCACCTTTTTGCCTCAGGTGTGGGAGCAGCTACCCCGTCCAGAGGATTTTTTGACCCATCTGTGTTTGAAAGCCGGTTTGCCTTCGGATTTCTGGCAAGGCTCCGAGTTGGAAGTATCGACCTACCAGGTGCAGTATTTTGAAGAAAAATCCTGATCCCTAAAAGCTTTTAATACCACTATTAAAAAATTTAATACCTTCGCTGTATTTTGTGCCAGGATGTCAATAGCTCCGCCACGTCCCCCGATATCTGTGCCGCCCGGCATTCATATATTTTTTCTTGTTTTTTCAGTAAGTTAATAACCAAACCCAATAAATCCTTTATGTTCACCCAAGCTTTCCCGCCCTGTGGCATATTTCTTGCTGTACTTTCAAAGGAAATTTCGAGAAACGACGATGTCGGGAATTCGGACCGACAAGGATCGATGAGATTTACAAAAGTATACACAGGAACGGAAGGCAGGCCGAACATGCACACACTATTTCATTCCCATAAAGGCTTTACCCTGATTGAACTGATGATTTCCCTGGTCGCGGCGAGCATCGTGACCGCAGGCATCTATGGATTCTATCATGTTCAGCAAAAATCCCACGTCACCCAGGAGCTGGTGGTGGAGATGCAGCAGAACATCCGGGCGACCATGTCTTTGATGAAACGGGAAATCCGCATGGCGGGATACAACCCGGCGGCCGAAAACGGGATCGATGATGACCTCGCAAACGGCATCGATGATCCGGCCGAGTCCGCCGGATCCGGGTTCGTGGTGGCGGCCAGAGACAGGGTTCAGTTCACGTCGGACCTGGATGCCGACAGCGCGATCGACGGTCCCGACTCGGACGAGGATGTCATCTACCGGTTCAAGAGCGGCGATACCGACGATGACGGCATTGCCGACAGCGGATCGGCCCCTTTGGGAAGGGATCTCAACGGTCCGGCCGTTTCGGTGGAAATGGCCGATGATATCCAGGCGGTGGCGTTTGCCTACGCCTATGATGATGATGGGGACGGGCAGCTGGATCTGTCCGCGGGCGGCAATATCATCTGGGCGTTTGATGCCAATGTGGACGGAACCTTAGACACCGTGGTGGACACCAACGACGATGGACAGATAACTACTGCCGACGCAATCGGTGGAACGAATTTTGCGGCGCTTGCACCCCCCCTGACTCCGGTCAGCATAAACAGCATCAAAGCGGTGCGGGTCTGGCTGCTCGGACGCACGCGGTCTCCCGTGCGGGATTATCGGGACAATCAGACCTATGTGGTCGGTGACCGCCGGGTCATTCCGGCCGGCGACAGCTACCAGCGACGTCTGCTGGTCGAAACCATCCATTGCCGCAATATGGGACTTTAAATGAAATCGACATCCCCGTTGGATGAAAGGAGCACGGTTCAGATGATTGGAAACAGTAGCGAAACTATAATCCCGCTGCCAAACGACAGCAAAGGATTCACTCTGATAGAGGTGATGGTGGCGATGGCCATCTTTTTCATCGGCTTTATGGCGGTCGCCCAAATGCAGATCAAATCGGTCGGCAGCAACGCCGCGGCCCGGATGCAGACCGAGGCCACCGCGCTGGCCGTGGACCGGCTGGAGCGGCTGTCATACCTGGCCTACGACCATGCGGACCTGGATGAGTTGACCAACCCGCATCAAATCACCGCGGGCGCCTATTCGGTCCAGTGGAATGTCACCGACGACATACCCATCAATGCGACCAAAACCGTCAATATTACCGTGACTTCCGCCAATCCGAACGCCAAACCGGTATCCCTGCAGTTCATCAAGGCGCAGGATTCTTAAATGAGGCCTGAAATGAAAATCGATAATAAAAAAATTCAGCAAAAAGGATTTCTCATGTGCAGACCATCGAGGCTTACCGGAAATGAGGACGGATACGTCATCATCGCCGCCATCATGATTCTGGCCCTGCTGACCCTGATCGGTATATCCGCCACCAATATCAGTTCCACCGAACGGCAGATTTCCACCAATTCGCTGCTGTATGAAAGGGCCTTTTACACGGCGGAATCCGGTCTGGAACACGTCCGGGAACTTCTCAAAGTCCAGTTTGTCAAATGGAACACCGTCAAAATGGCAACCGGCACGGCCCCGGACTGTGATTTTGCCCTGAATGGAGCGGTAACCGGCACGCTCGCCACGGGCACTAATTTTCCCGGTGGTGTCGTCTGGATCGATACGGTGTTAAACGGCGTTCGATATCAAGTTACCATCTGGAACAACGCGGACGGCGGCGGCGCCACCGACGATGCGGACGGGTTGATATTTGCGCGCTCGGTGGCCACGGGTCCCCGCGGCGCGAGCTGCAGCATCGAACAGCTGTTAGCGGGAGCCGCGGACGGCGAATCCATTACGGGTTACACCGCCCAGCAGGGCGCCGGGTCGGGCAAGAGCTATGTATCGAACGACGCCGAAGTCATTACGGATTTCAGCGATCAACTCTGATGAACCCATAATTAGTCGGAAAAATCTTACGCTGTCATTGTGTCCTGGATCGGGGTCCAGGATGACGTACACGCCGCAATCCAGTGAGTGCATGTACTTCTGGATGCCGGAGCACGTCAGGCATGACGGAATCGGGACTTTCTGCGAGATTGACAACTATAAAGGAAGATCGACATGAAAAGCAACTATCTGTCCTTACTCATCCTTATCATATGCGGTGCGCTTCTGTTGGGGCCTGCAGGTCCGGTGCAAGCCGACTCCGACTTTGTATTCTTTCCGGAGAACGGCCACAAGTACAAGTATTACAGTCATGATGATAGGACCTGGTGGGAGGCTCGCGATTTCTGTGAAACTCGGACCGGCCCCGAAGGTCAGCAGGGTTACCTGGTCTCAATAACCACCAAGAATGAAAACAATGTGGTCAAACAATTGTGCCCCAACAATAAATCATGTTGGCTCGGCGGTTCGGACAGCGAAACCGAACAATTATGGAAATGGGTCACCGATCCGAATCTGAGCGGCGACCTGCAGGAGTTCTGGCATGGCGGCGACAACGGACACCGTCACAACGAATATTACGAGAAATGGCTCGACGGCGAGCCTAACGGCTCCTACGACGTCAATCATGTTCGTATGATGGACGACAACCACGGCTATTGGACGGACAGAAGCGGCAACGATGAATACCGCGTCATCTGTGAGTTCGATGAGGATGTCTATTACACCATTACGGTGACGGCGGGGGACAACGGCAGCATCGAACCCATCGGAAATTCCCAGGGTCAGGTGAATGTCGATCACGGCGAAGACCAATCCTTCACCGTTACAGCGGACAACGGCTACAAAATCGATTACGTGCGGGTGGGTGGCGATGATGTGACCGCTGATTTGAGCGATGGACAGTACGTTTTTCATGATGTATCAGAAAATTCCACCATTGAAGCCGCCTTTTCGGAAAACACCCACACGATCACCGTCAGCGCGGGCGCCGGCGGCAGCATTTCGCCGGCCGGGGAGTCGACCGTGGAAGACGGTGCTGAAAAAACGTTTACCGTCACCGCCGACTCCGGCTATCAGGTTCTGGAGGTGCTGGTGGACAGCGCCGCAGCCAGTCTGATCGACGGCCAGTATACGTTTACCAATATCGTCGCCGATCATACCATCACGGTTTCCTTCGAAGAAGTGATCGTCGTCGGCGGTATGGATGAAGGGGTCATCGCCGGATGCTCGGCCAGCACCTCAACCAACTATAATGGCAATTTCAACGCCGCCGACTTTTCCCTGGTGAACACCAATGTCCAGGACGGCCGGCTGGTCTTGAACACCGGCAATCAGGCCATCGATCCCAGCCGCATCATTATTCCGTTCACCCAGGAGGTATCCGCCACCTTCATTTACGAAGGTGCGGGTTACAGCCAGTCCGACTTCGGCTGGATGCTGGCCGCCAACGGCGTGGGGGGCATCAAGCATGAAATCTACCGCAACATCAACGACAACGACAACAACGGGGTGCTGGATACGAGTGAATCCGACGATTCGAACAAATACGGCGACACCAACGGCGACGGGGCAGTCGATGCCCTGGACAACCGCCAGGTGCTGGGAACTTTTTCCGGCGGCACCGAGCTTGTTTTCTACCTCAAGGTCGATAACGAAAACAAAACCTACTATACCAAAACGGCCTGGAATCCGGACACGTACACCTCAACCAGCGGTGAGTGCACTTCGTCTTTGGACGTGTTCAGCAAGACCTATAACCTGGGCCTGGCGCTGACCAGCGAGGGCAGTTGTGCCCTGAACAGCAACTGGATGTCCTCTTCCTCCCTGACCCGTTCGGAACAGCTGTTTGGATTGAACTTTGCCGACGACGACACCGCGACCCTCGAGATCGACCGGGGTGAAAAATTTTCGCATGTGATCGTGGGCGCTCCCGGCAGCAAACCCAATGCCTGGGTCCTGGGCTGGGAGGATCTCGGCGGCGGCGGCGACTCCGACCACAATGACATGGTGTTTCAGATCGAACGCGAAACCGGCGGCATGGCGATGCTGCAATCCGAAAACGCGATCCAACCCGCCCAGGAAGACGCCTATTACACCGCAGTGACACTGGAGGTATATGACCATATGCCCTGCTCCGGTGAAACCACGATCAACTACTATGTTTCCATCGACAACGGCGCCAATTGGGTGGAAATCAGCTCCTGGGATGAAATCAACAACTTTGCCGTCGAGGATGACGGCAGCAATACCATGGGAAATGCAGTCACCGATTGGGTACCGGGAACCCCGGCCTACACCTATCGCATGCGCCGGGTGGATTTTGCCGGCCAGGGACTGTCCGGCCGCGAACTCGTCTGGAAGGCGGAGTTCACCAGTCAGGATGAAGCCTGCGAGCCGGAGATCGTGGATGTCCGGCTGCAGGGAAATGTCGCCACCCATGGATTTTTTTCACGGTCCTCACCGGTGGTCAAGGGAAATTTGATTTATTCCGGCAGCTATGAGACACCGGCTCTCGACTGGACGGACAAGAGCCTGAGGGGGCACCTGACGGCCACTCGGCTGTATGATCCGAACCATCCGACCGATGAGACCGGTTCCGCCACCGATTCCCAACAGCTCTGGAATGCGGGTGCGGTGTTGAACGCCAGGTCTCCTGCCAATCGCACCATCTATTTTCCAAATATATCCGTGACTCAGGTCACCAATGAAGCACTTGCCACCGGCGACGGAAGCACCACAAGCTTTTCCGGTCAGTTGGCCACCTACCCCGTTTCGGCGACTACCCTGCGAATTACCGACCAGAACGAGGTCTTCGTCGATAAACACACCGATGACCTGGATGGAAGTCTGGGCGGCAGCGGCACCATCAACCGGTTTAGCGGCGAATATACGGTCAATTTCAATACTGCTCCGGGAAACGGCGTCCCCATCAAAGCCAGCTACAACTATTACACGGCCTCCAGCGACCTGCTTCCGTTTACAGGCGCCAACGTAACCAACAGCATGTTGGGGCTCGACGATGAGTTCATTTATCCTAAGGGGTATACCCATGACTTTGACGAAGATGATGATTTCGATGAAACCGATGGCGACTGGCTGGTGGGCTGGGTGCGGGGATACAGCAACGGGACATCCGTTGCCAAAGAATGGCTCCTGGGTCCGATCGATCATTCCGTTCCGGCCGTAGCAACCCCGCCGGGGTACCCGCTGTGGTATTTCGGAACGGCGATAACGGAAGCGGAGCGCGAAAGCTTCGACACCTTTCTGGAAACCTATGCCGATCGGCCGACGATCACCTATGTTGGATCCCGCGACGGCATGTTGCATGCCTTCGATGCCGGCAAGTTTCGCTGGGGCGACAATCCGGAAACGGTCGACATCGAAGAAAACAGGGGCTATTTCCTCTGGGAGACAATGACCGCGAACAGCCCGGCGTATTGCGGTGCATATGACGCCGGGGATCCGGGATTGTGCCCGAATTACGGCACCGGAGACGAGCTCTGGGCGTTCATTCCGGCCAATCTCATCCCGCGGCTGAAAAACAATCGCCTGAGAGGCGACGACCAGGCCTATGTCGATGCCTCCCCTGCCCTGGCCGATGTATATGTCGGCGGCGCCTGGAAAACGGTTCTGCTGGCGGCCGAGGGCAACGGCGGGGACACCATATTCTGTCTGGACGTCACCAATCCGGCCTCAACCACTTTTATGTGGGAATTCGGCGATCCCGATCTGTTCAGAAGCCGATCCTCACCGGCAGTGGCCCAGATCGGCCGGATCTCGGTCAATGGGTCCACGAAATGGGTGGCGTTTTTCGTATCCGGCAAAACCTATGATACCAGCCTGTATCCATCGATTTACATGATCGATATCGCAGACGGTTCCGTTTTGCAACGGTTTTTCCTGAACGCGGACGCCGCCGGTATCGGCGGGGTGCCCAGCGGTCAGCCGGCCATTATCGATTCGGACGGAAACGGATATCTGGATCGGATTTACATCGGTACGGACAAGGGGTTTCTTTACAAGGTCAACATCCCCGACGACCCCGATACCGTCAAGTACGGGTTCAGCCACTGCGTCATCAACGAAGACTTCACCGATGACGATTTAAATACCGTCGCCGAATCCCAGCGCCTGCATCCGATCTATGCGTCTCCGGTGGTTCTGGCCGACAACGCGCTATCTTCCGCAGGTGAAATCCAATATGACATCAAGATATTTTTCGGCACCGGCGACAGCCCCTATTACGATGAGGACATCAACACCGACGACACGACGTATCATTTTTTTGCCTACCGCGATAAAAACGGCAAAGGGGTCTGCGACGAATACGATGTGTCGCTGGATTGGTTTTATGAACTCCCGGCGGGTCACCGCATCTTCGCGTCCGCCTTTGCCTCGGCCGGCAACATCTATTTCGGAACCGCCACCTCCGAAACCGAAGACCCCTGTGAGGGCGGCGGTCTGGCCTCCGATAACCAGGGATCGATTTTCGTACTGGACATGGATGACGGTTCCGAGGTGACTAAAATGGAAGCCTTTGGAAACGTGATCGCATCCCCCCTGGTGGAAGACGAGCATCTGTATGTCAAATCCCAGGCCGTCGGTCTGAAATCCTTCGGCAGCGGTCAGTACAACAATGAAACCCTGATGGGGGGACTTCCCGAGATGACCATCAAGTATTGGAGAGAATTATACTAATAAAATATCCGAGGCTGATATGAAAACAATGCGCAACGAATCAGGGTTTACCCTGGCTGAACTCATGGTTGTCATCGCGATAATCGGCATTTGTGCGGCGATCGCCGTGCCCAATTTCATCGGCTGGCTTCCCAAGCATCGCCTGAATTCCGCTACCTACGATCTGGTGGGGGCCATCCAGTGGGCAAGACTGCGGGCGCTCAAGGATCATGCCAGTGTCGTGATCGTTTTTAATCCCGGTGACGATTCCTATCTCACGTTCGTGGATAACGGCGCCAACCCGGGCGATGGCCTTCAAGATGGTGATGAGCCGACGATCCGCGGTGGTGTCATGCCGGCCGGAGTGCACCTGGACGACACATCGTTTGCCGCCGAAAAGCTCCAGTTCGATCCCCGGGGATTTCCCAAGGGCGGCGGTGGTAACATCGACCTGCAGAACAACCAGGGCGCTTCGAAAACAATCACGGTGAACGCGACCGGCAGCAGCCGTTCGTCTTGATGCCGGTATATATTCGGTTCCGCCGGAGATCCCAACGGATTTATTTGTTATTTGATGCTTGGAATTTGAAATTTATTCCTTGTCGGCTTCGTCATGGTGTTTGTTTTCAGCCCCTGAGATTTGAGCGGATGCTCCGCCTCATTTTTTGGGAAGTTTCAAACGAGCGGGTGCCTCTGGCTAAAGGGCAGCCGGATTGATCAAAGATAGAAACATTTAAAAAGGATCGGCTCCATTTTACCCCCTTCCTCAGTCCCTCCCGCCGGGGGAGGGAAGAAATCTCCTCTCCCTTGATGGGAGAGGCCGGGTGAGGGTGATTAATCGAATATATACCTTTTAACAAGTGTAGTTTCTTACGAGCCGCAGCCTCGGGCGAAAGGGCAGCCCGACTGATCAAAGACAGAAACTTTCTAATAAGGACTGCTTCATTTTACCCCCTCCCTCAGTCCCTCCCACCAGGGGAGGGACGCTGTCTCCTCTCCCTTGACGGGAGAGGCCGGGTGAGGGTGATAAAATGGCAAAATGCCTTTTTAACCCAGAACCCAGAACCTTGAACCGTGAACCTGGAATTTGTAGTTTCATACGAGTCTATTTAAGGTTGATTTTAGGCCCTACCCCGGCGGACATGCTCGAGCCCGTATGGGCAGCCGGGAGCCCGGCAGGGGATCGGAGCATACTGGAGCGACCTTCGAAAACCGCCCCTTCCCGGATATCGATGGACTTCGCCCGACAGTCTCCCAGCAGTTGACCCGAAGATCGAATCTCGAGCTGCTCGCGGGCCAGAACATTCCCGGTGAGCCGGCCCTGAATCACGACGTTGTCGGCCTCGACATCAGCTTCCACCACCCCGCTCGGCGTCACGACCAAATCGCCGGCCACCTTGATCGAGCCTTTTATGCGGCCTTCCACCCGCAGATCTTCGTCTCCGCGAATATCGCCTTCGATGGTTACTTTTTTGCTCACCACCGAATTCATACCGGCCGTTTTGCCTGTTTCCATCTCCATTTCTCCTCTAAAAAGCATCAAAGATCAACTCACGCCGGGGCATGATCGATCTTTTTTTTGGATCCGGCGTTTTTTCCGGCATCGGCTTGCGAGACCTCCGGCAGCCGGGTTTCCGTGAGGGGTCTTTTGCCCATTTGCAGTTCACCGTCAAAAACGGCGCCATCCAGAATCGTTATTTTGGGAGTGACCAGGCGACCGGTGATTCTGGCGTTGTTGTCCAAATGAAACTTCTCACTGGCCGTAAACGTGCCTTCTGCGTTTCCATTGACGGAGATTCTGGTTGCTCTGAAATTACCCTTGATCCGGGCACCCTGGGCGACTTCCAACTGGCCATTCAGATCAAATTCCCCTTCAAAAGCGCCCAGAATGACCAGATGGCCCTCGCCGGAAACAGTGCCGGCAATTCTTAAATTTCTGCCGAAGCACGTCGTCCCGTCCCCAGCCTTTTCTTCCGGGACCGTCCGGGGAGCGTTCGCGGCGGCAATCTGGTCTGGGCCGGCAGGAACCGGCGGACCATTGACGACAGACTCTTCTTCCGCTTTGCCCTTTTTTCCAAATAATGTCATGTTCAAACTCCTAATCAGATTGGCCTTTTTCGACCGAGCCCGCACCGGTATGGCAAGCGGGTCATTTCGATTGGCCCGATGCTTCCAATATATAGTAAAATATCTGAAATGTAAAAGAAATCTTCGTCAATCGTCGATCGTCTCATGGGCTTCGCCGCGCTCCCACCTCCGCCGGTGCACCCTGCGTCGAATAAATCCGAAAATCGTCAAAACGGCGGCTGCAAAGAATAGGATTGCATAAAGATTGTCGGATAAAAACACCAGCCAACGAGGGGTGCTTTCAAGCTGGCGAAGCCAGGCGCTTTGGAGCTCATCGAATGAAGCGCCCAGGGATTCGCTGACGGCGGTTTCCATGGAATCGCCTTTTTCAAGCCGTTTCAAAATATCCAGGATGCCCTCCGTCCCATATTTGCGGTCAATATAGGTAACGATACTCTTACTTTGAGCGTAGGCCAGCATCAAGGCCGCCCGGTCGACAGGAAATCGTCCGGCGATTCGGTTGAAATCCAGGACGCTTCCGGCCATGACAGCCGCATCGAGTCCGGACCAGCGTCCGCCCGTATAGATTTCTCCGATGCCGTCGCTGACCCACTGGCATATCCCCTCGTCGAACCATCTGGGAAGCCGACTGCCGTCTACGTGACGATGCAATAGAAGATGGCATAACTCGTGTTTACCGGTAATTCGCAGACTGAAAGGCCGCTGTTTCATTCTGGAATAATCGATAACGATCAGGTTTTCAGCGGGAACCGCAAATGCGACGAACAGATCGTTGCGGCTTAACTGCTGAAACGTAAGGGTATCCTTTATGAGCACAATGCGCGGTCTGATATCCAAGTCCAAGGCCAGCAGTGCTTCCAGTTCCCGCTTGAGTTGTGGAAAGATGTCAAGGGCTTCCACGGCGCCATGCTCGATTGCCGGGTCGTAAACAATCTCGACAGCCGGGCTCTGCAGCACCTTTGGCTGGGCCGCTGCAGTGGATTGCATGATAAGAAAGACGATCAGTCCGGCAAGGAAGCCGACGCATGCCGCCGATAGGGGGATTTTGAGGACGTCGCCGGATTCGGTGAGCACCGGCTCCGTTCGCCTGTGTGCCCCCGGCGGTGTCCTGACCCGAAAGGCGGTGATTGGATGCTGTCGCATCATAATTATAAACATGCCCGGAGCTGAACCATGATATGTCGTATTTTATTACACTTGGTACTTGAACTCAAACCCTTATTTTTGTTATGGAGGAGCGACAAATCGGAATTAACGCGGATGGAGGCTTTTATATGCACATCCAGGTAGAATGTTACGCCGGATACCGGGGTGAGGAAACCCCTCGCTGTATCCGGATGACGACGTACAAGATCGATGTTAAAAAAGTTCTGGATCGCTGGCTGGCCCCGGACCATCGCTATTTTAAGGTGCTCGGCGATGATGATGCCACCTACATCATCCGTCACGACACTTTGAAGTGGGAATGGGAGCTTGTCTTCTATCGGGCGAGCGGATACCCGGGAATGGATAGTGAATTCAGCGAAAAAGGGGGCAAATCATGACCGACGACCGACCGATTGAAATATTGAAAAGTGCAATTCTGCTGGAGAAACGGGGAATGGCGTTTTATGCGGCAACTGCCGGGCAAACCTCGTCCCCGGCCGTTAAGGAATTCTTTGAAATGATGGCGGATGAGGAAGCCCGACATGCCGAAATTCTAGCGGAGCAATTCAGGGCCTACCGGCGCAACAAGGAATTTTCCCCGGAAAGTATCAGTGAAGACCGCAGCGGCATCGCGGCAAAGGTGCTGACGAAGGAATTGAAGGAACATATTTCCGCCGCAGATTTCGAAGCTGCCGCCATTTCAGCGGCGATGGCCATGGAAAAAGACGCCATCCAGCTTTATTCAAGCAGAGCCGCGGAAGCGGACGATCCGAATGAGAAGGCGCTGTACAGCTGGCTGGCCGATTGGGAGGCGCAGCACCTCGATTTTCTGGCCGCACTGGACAGGGAAGTGACGGAAGAAATCTGGTTCGACAACAATTTCTGGCCCTTTTAACGAATGAAGCCGGAGCTATGCGGTGCGGCCCGCTTCTCTTTCTGATGGCAAGCTCCGGTTCGAATTTCCGGCGGTTATGCGGTTAAAACGAACCGGCGCAATCCAGGGCTCTGTTACTGTTCATGATCCTCGGCCCCGGGCTTATCCGGATACTGAAACCAGGCGGGAAACCCGAAGTTTTGAGAATCGACCTTATTCTCCGGCCCGACCGTCGTCGCAGGGCTCGCCGGTATCGTCGGATCGGGAATGCTCGGCGGTGCTGCTCGCCGTGCACACTTGCAGAGCTTCGGCTTTCATGGGTTTTCCGCAACACTCCGGCATGTTGGGGTCGTCAGCTTGTCGTTCAACCTTGTTGCCACAATCGACACATTCAAAAGATCGTTTGTCTGTCATGAATACCTCCATCGCTAAATTTTATCGGTTATATCCGGGGTAGAATATAGATTTTGCGATGGTCTGTCAAGCTTCTCTGACGGGTGCGGGTCTCAATCAAAGAACAGACAAAAATTCGAAATCCCTGGCCCAGAACTGGCTGAACCCGGGATCGATACATGCATTTACGAACGGTATCACAGTATCGAACTTTACTGATAAGATTTCACGCCAGGGCGGGCCGAAGCACGAATATCGAAACAAATTCGAATGAGAGGAATTCAGAATTTTGAGATAATTTAAAGGATCACATTTAATTTTTTGCCATAAAGTGAAGTCGACTACCTTCGGCTAAAACCGAAGCCTTGGGGTTCAAGGGGTCCAGGGGTCAAGTGAAAAGACCGCTCACGCTTTTCCTTGAATCCTTGAACTCTCGACCCCTTGAATCCTTGCCCCTCGCCTATGCTTAAATATGCCTTGTGGATAGTTTTACTGTATGCTTTTTACTGCGGTCTGCTTTTTGTATTGCAGCGCCGAATCCTGTTTCCCCGCGGCCTGATTCACCGGGCAATGCAGAGCGAATCCGAAATCGCCGGGTTGGAAAAAATTTGGCTGGATGCCGGATACGGCCCGGTCGCGGCCTGGCTGATGCCGCCGGTGGCTGCCCGGGAGTCCGCACCGGCTCCGGCGATGATCTTCGCCCATGGGAATGGAGAATTGATCGATTTCTGGCCTGCCGAACTCACCGGGTTCACCCGCCTTGGAATCGCCGTGCTGCTGGTGGAATATCCGGGGTATGGGACCTCGGCGGGTTTGCCCTCCCAGAAGAGCATTACGCGCACTTTTATTGCGGCCTATGATGAACTGGCATCCCGAAGGCAAATCGATCCCTCCCGCATCGTTTTCTTCGGTCGATCCCTGGGTGGCGGTGCCGTGTGTGCATTGGCCCGCCACAGGCCGGCGGCGGCGCTAATTCTGCTGTCTACCTTTACCGGAGTGCGGCCTTTCGCAAAACGTTTCCTGTTTCCGTCCTTTCTTGTGCGGGATCCATTTGACAATTTAGCGTTTGTAAAAGGCTATCCGGGGCCGGTGTTGATCGGCCACGGACGGGACGACGAGGTGATCCCCTTCTCCCACGGCCGGACCCTGTATGAGGCCGCCGCAAATGGCAAAATGATCGTCTACGAGGCCGGCCATAACGATTGTCCGCCGGACTGGAATGGTTTCCTGCGGGATGCGGCCGATTTTCTCGAGGATAACGGGGTTATCAGACCCGCTGGGATCGAATCACACCGGAAGCCATAACCTGTCGACTCGGAAGTTCCCTGCCTTCCGGGAGATCGATCGTGGCGCTTTCCCTCCCCGGCGGCCTCCGGTTCGTAGCGCAGGCGAGCTTACGCCTCGGAAAGAAGGGATTGAGGGAGGGGGATAAAATGGACAGAATTTCTTCCTTCGGCATTCGATATTCTGCAGTTCGATATTCGATATTCGCTTCTTTTAATCCTATTTCTTCGATCAGACCGGTTGCCCTTCAGCCGGCGGCGGCTGCAAATATCTCAATCCGGTAAAAGGTCATAGAAATACAGCATGGCATCCGAGCGGGTGATGATGCCGATGATTTTTTCGTCTTCCACCACCGGAAGCCGTCCGATGTCATGCTTGACCATCAGGCGGGCGGCTTGCATCGGGCTTTTACCCGGTGCTATTTTCAACACATGGGTGGACATAAACGCCTTTACCGGCGCCGTCAACTGGCTTTCTTTCCTTATTTTGCGAAAATCCCGCCTTGAAATTATCCCCACCAGTCGGTCATCATCGATCACCGGAACGCCGGTACAGCCTTTTTTCCTCAAAATATCGGCCACTTTTTTCATGGGTGTGTGACTTGGCACCATTATCACCGGAAACGACATGAGATCGCTGATTTGAACGGATGTCTGCTGATTGCCGGCGACCAGTTCCAAAATCCATTCTTCAGCCGCATCGGGGTTTATGGATTTCAACAGGGCGGATCCGGCATTGGGATGTCCGCCGCCGCCCATGCTGCGCATGATCGCGCCGACGTCGAAATTGTCCCCGCGGCTACGGCCGATGACCATGCAGCGTCCGCGGGCCGGCTCCAGGAAAATTCCGAAAGCCGCATCGACATTGACGATCTCCATGTACATGCGAACCACAATCGCCAGGCTGTCGACATGTCCCTGGATTTCCAGTTTATTGGTGCTGATCATGTTTCCATTGAGCTTCACCCTGTTTGCCGTCTGCAACATCCGGAACAAGACCTCTTTCTGTTTCTCACTGTATGCCGGCCTTAAAAAGGTGTTTACGATGCTCAGGTCGGCCTTACGTTCCAGCAAATAGGCGGCCGCGAAAGCGTCCTGAGATGTGGTGCCGGGAAAAGAGAGATTTCCGGTATCCTCGTAAATCCCTGTCAGAAACAGGGTGGCCTGGATGGGTGTCAGAATTTTGCGCTGCTTGCGAAGCTCCGCCACCAGCAAGGTCACCGCCGCGCCGCAGTCCTGCTGGTAGCGGCGGCCGGCTTGAATGTCCCCCTCGCCATGATGATGGTCCCACAGGATTATTTCCAGATCATCTTTTTCTCTCAATCCTTGAATCTGATCGAGACGTTCCCAGTAGTTGAGGTCTACCACAATCAGGCGGGTAACATCGTCCAGTTCGATGTCCGCGGCGGTTTTCAGCTGCAGCAGGTCCTTGTGAATGGATAAAAAGGCCTTGACATTCGGATTGAGGCTTTTCGGGAGAATCGGAACGGCTTCGGGATAGAGCAACTTCGCGGCGATGACACTGGCCAGCGCGTCGAAATCGGTATTTTTGTGAGTGGCTATAATTTGCATATAACTGAATTATAAACGAAAGCTTCAAAAAAGAAAAGCAAAGATTCCCCTTCCATATAACGTCTATTGACAGAAAGGTCGGGTTTGATATTAATGTATAAACCACATGCGATCCAGGCGTTCGGCCGGGAACCCGCGATAAACGGAGTCAAATCCATGAAAAAAGCCATTCTTTCCGTTCTGGGGCATGACCGCCCGGGAATTGTAGCGGCGGTAGCCTCTACCCTATACGATTTGAGCTGCAACATCGAAAACGTGAGTCAAACAATTCTGCAAACCGAATTTTCCGGTTCCTTCATTGTTTCCCTGCCGCCAGATTTGACATTGACCGCTTTTCACCAGCGGTGCGATGAGAATTTAACGCCAATGGGACTGCATGTCCACATCCGGTCGCTCGACCCGGCTGAAGCCCCATTGACTCCCCCCAAAACCGAACCCTTTATCATTACGACCAGAGGTCCGGACCGGCGCGGGCTGGTGGCAGGCATCAGCCAGACCATTGCCGCTTACGGTGTCAACATCACCAACCTTCAGGCCGTGTTTAAAGGCGGGGACCAACCCGGCGACAATATCATGATCTACGAAGTGGACATTCCCGCCGATATCGAACCGGCGGCGCTCTACCGGGACCTCCGGGAAAAGGCAAAATCCCTGTCACTGGAAATTACGTTACAGCACCGCAACATTTTTGAAGCCATCAACCGAATTTAACCTGAAAGGCAAATCATGCTAACCGACAGGGAAATCATATCCACCCTCGAAATGTTCGAAAACGAAAAGCTGGATGTACGTACCGTGACGCTGGGAATCAACCTGCTGGACTGCGCAGACGCCGATATCCAACGCATCAAAGATAAAATCCATTCGAAAATTGCCCGTCTCGCCCAAGACCTGGTGGCCGAATGCGACCGCATCGGACAAAAATACGGGATACCGGTGGTGAACAAGCGCATAGCGGTCAGCCCCATCGCGGTGGTGGGAGCGGCCATGTCTGCCTCCCAACAGGTGGAAATTGCAAAAACCCTCAATGCGGTGGCGAAGGAAGTCAATGTCGACTTTATCGGCGGCTTTTCGGCGTTGGTCCAGAAAGGAATCGCACCGGGCGACAGAGCCCTGATCGAAGCGATTCCCCAAGCACTGGCAGGTACCGAGCGGGTATGCGCCTCGGTGAATGTGGCCACAACCCATGCGGGCATCAACATGGACGCCGTGCTGCTCATGGGGAAAATCATTAAACAGGCCGCGGCCTTGACCGCTGATAAAGACGGCCTGGCCTGCGCTAAGCTCTGCGTATTTGCGAATATACCGGAGGATATCCCCTTCATGGCCGGCGCATATCTGGGGATCGGTGAAGCGAATGCCGTCATCAACGTCGGGGTCAGCGGACCGGGTGTGGTCAAGAAAGCCATCGATCGGGCTTTGGAAAGCAACCCGCTGCTCGATCTGGGACAAATTTCCGATCTGATAAAAAAAACCGCCTATCGGGTCACCCGGGTCGGAGAGCTGATCGGCGCCGAAGTGGCCCGGAACCTGAAAATACCTTTTGGGGTCGTGGACCTTTCCCTGGCGCCCACACCGAACGTGGGGGACAGCGTCGGAGAAATCTTTCAAAGCCTGGGGCTTCTCAGCATCGGTGTGCCCGGGACGACCGCGGCCCTGGCGCTGTTAAACGATGCCGTGAAAAAAGGCGGTGCATTTGCCAGTTCGCGGGTCGGAGGACTCAGCGGCGCCTTCATTCCGGTCAGTGAGGATCTCAATATTTCCGAGGCGGCCCGTCAAGGCCTGATCGGCCTTGAAAAGCTGGAGGCCATCACCAGTGTTTGTTCGGTGGGCTTGGACATGGTGGCCATCCCAGGAGACACCTCCGAAGAATCCATTTCAGCCATCATTGCCGATGAGATGGCCATCGGGGTCATCAACAATAAAACCACCGCGGCCCGGTTGATTCCGGTTCCGGGAAAAGCTGCGGGCGAGAACGCCTTTTTCGGCGGGCTTTTAGGACAGTCCACGATTCTACCTGTCAATAACGGGCAGGGGGCCAATCGTTTTATCCGACGTGGCGGTCTGATACCTGCTCCGATCCAGAGCTTGACAAACTGATCAAATGCTGCCTTTTTTTGCCAAATCCGATCGGGTCCCGCGCCCGTTGATCGATATAGCGAAATATGTGCTGGTGATGTCCGTCATCGCATGGCTGATGGCGAAAAGTTTCCGGGAGCTCGGATATCACTGGCAGTGGTATCGGGTACCGCGGTATCTTTTCACCATCGATGGCGACCGGTTTGTTTTCGGTCCGCTGTTCGATGGTTTGATGGTAACCCTTCGCATCACCGGTATCAGTCTCGTCCTCGCCTTTGTCCTCGGCCTGGTCGCCGCACTTCTGCGCCTATCCAGATCCTTCATCGGCAAGGTCATCTCCCGGAGCTATCTCGAAATTATCCGCAACACCCCCCTGCTGGTCCAGTTGTTTTTTATTTATTTCGTCCTTTCGCCAGTCTTCGGAATCAGCGCATTTGCCTCAGCGGTTCTTGCGCTCAGTCTTTTCGAGGGTGCCTATGCTTCGGAAATATTTCGGGCCGGCATTGTTTCGATCCACCGCGGACAGTGGGAAGCCGCCTTCAGCATCGGCCTGAACACCTATCAGACCTACCGGCTGATCGTGCTGCCGCAAGCCATCCGGCGGATTCTTCCGACCCTGACCGGCCAGGCGGTCTCGCTGATCAAGGATTCGGCCCTGGTCAGCACGATCGCGGTCTACGATCTCACCATGCGCGGGCAGGAAATCATTGCCGAAACATTTCTGGTCTTTGAAGTCTGGTTCACCATCGCCGCGATTTATCTGGTCATTAACCTGACGCTGTCGCTAGCGGTCTCTTATATGGAAAAGAAAATAAAAATTATTCACTGAAAATCAGCGGCCATCAGCAGAGCTTGTGGCCTGAGGAAGGCCCCCGGAAGGAGCCGCGCTCTGCTGCTGGCCGCTGATTTGAACCTGCAATTAATGTCAAAAAAGGAGGTTACCATATGAAAATTGTTGGATTGACGCTGGCGGCCCTCATCGCGGTTTACGCCTGCGGCCTGTGGGGATCTGCACAGGCCACAGATTTACAACAGGAGCTGGCTCAGCAAAGTGCGGTGGAGCAGGTAATTAAAAGAGGCGTTCTCAAGGTCGGCATGTCGACTTTTGTTCCCTGGGCCATGAAAGACAAGACCGGTAAACTGATTGGCTTTGAAATCGATGTGGCCACCCGCCTGGCGGAAGATATGGGAGTGGCCATCGAGTTTGTGCCCACCAAGTGGGCCGGCATCATTCCGGCGTTGTTGACCGGCAAGTTCGACGTTATCATCGGCGGCATGAGTATCCGGCCGGATCGCAATTTAAAAGTCAATTTCAGCGTACCATACGACTATGCCGGGCAATCGCTGGCGGCGAACAAAAAACTGGCCGCCGGATACAGCCGCCTGGAAGATTTCGACCGCCCCGATGTCATCATCGCAGCCCGGCTGGGCTCGACCGCCGCGGATGCCGCCAACAAGTACCTGCCAAAAGCGCAGAAAAAATTTTTCGACGACGAAGCGCAGGTCATACAGGAAGTTCTCAACGGCAGGGCCCACGCGGCAGTGGCGTCTGCGCCCTTGCCGGCGTTTCAGGCAATTAAATATCCTGACCGGCTCTTCATACCCATTAAAGGGACTTTCACCAAGGAGCCGATCGGTTTCGCGGTCAGAAAAGGCGATTTCGATACCCTCAACTACTTCAACAACTGGATTCGATTCAGCGAGGCCAAAGGCTGGCTGGCGGAACGCAAACATTATTGGTTCGAAACCAAGGACTGGGAGAATATGCTTCAGTGACTCCCTTCATAAGCCACCGGCTTTTCCAGTGAAGCTTGAATAAATTTTACCGTTCCGCGAGAATATGTTTTTTGGCGCACATTTGACGGAAGCCGGTGGCTTACCTGGAGCCGATAGCGCCCCAACTTCTGCGTTGCCAAGGGTTTGCGGTAGCTTACTACAACTTCACCCTTGGACGCCTTGAAGCTGGGGAACTCTCGACTTTCGCTCTATTGGGGTTTTACTTTAAAGACGAAAATCTGAGAATGGCGCTTGCTAAAAAGACGAATTAAAATTACGGTCCTGGATCTGATCCTGTGGTTGCTGCTGATTGCGGCGGCGATTTATGTGGTTTACCGGATCAAAACCGGTCTCAGTTATCGTTGGAATTGGGGTGCAATGCCCCAGTTTTTTTTTCGTTACGATTCGCAGGCCGCAAAATGGGTGCCCAACGTTCTCATGCAGGGTTTTTTCACCACCCTGCGTCTGAGCTTCTGGGCCACGATCCTGGCCACGGCAATCGGCGCCACCATGGGGCTTTTCCGGGTAAGCCGCAGTCTTCTCAGGCGCCTGATCAGTGGAACGTATGTGGAGCTGCTTCGCAATCTGCCGCCCCTTGTGATTATTTTCATCTTCTATTTTTTTGTCGGCGATCAGATCCTGCCGGCGTTGGGAGTCGAGGCCTTTATCAGGAACGCCGATGAAGGCACCCGGCGCCTGCTCGCCCTGCTTTTTGCGCCGCCGCCCCTGTTAACGGCTTTTCTCTCGGCCCTGATCACACTTTCCGTATTCGAAGGCGCCTACATCACCGAAATTGTCCGGGCGGGAATTCAGTCCATCGAAAAAGGCCAGTGGGAGGCCGCCGAAGCACTGGGCCTTTCCAGGTGGCAGCAAATGCGCTATATCATCCTGCCCCAGGCTGTCGCGCGAATTCTGCCGCCGTTGGCCGGTCAGTTTATCTCTACCATCAAGGACTCCGCCATCGTGTCCGTCATATCCATTCAGGAACTGACGTTTCAGGCCATGGAATTGATGTCGACCACTTATTTTACATTTGAAATCTGGATTACCATCACCCTGATGTATCTCCTGTTGACCTTGACATGTTCGCTGGCTGTAGAACGTCTCGAAGTTCACCTGCGGAAACATTAGTCCGGATGAAAGCGCTATTTCACCGAGACAACCGGACAGCCGGCCTGCAAAATTATATACTGGGCCGTCGAACCCAGTAACAGCTTGCTGACTTTCGATCTTCTCTTCACGCCGATGACGATTTCATCAACATGGTTCTCCGCGGCGAATTCGACAATATCCTCGCCCGGCGACAGGCCTCTGATCAGCAAATGGGTGTTGCAGGCAATGCCGTTTTCCTCAAACAAGGACTTTGCCCAGACCAAACCGTTTTCAGCTTGCTCGATCTCATCCCGTTGTCCCTCGGTGCCTTTTTCCATCGATGTAACAACATCTACACCGGCGCCAAATTGCTTCGCATGAATCTTGGCAAAACTCAATGCCTCTTTGGCTGAATTTGACCCGTCGTACCCAACTAAGATTTTCATATTGATCTCCTCGATTGGCCAGAATTAGATTTCACATGGTTCTTCAGATGATTAGAGCAATTACAATCTGCGAATTTTGTGGATTAAAAGATTGTGTCAGCAACCGGATATATATTATAATGCAGAAACTTTGCCATATTGCAAGTGTCGATCGAGTCCTCGGATTGCTCACCGCCAATATTTTTTATTTTGGCAACAATATAGGCATCCAACACAGCATGTCTACCTTGCGATCGCCGAAATCAAAAGTTTCCGCAAAAAACTGAATACTGGTGAAAAAATTTTCCGATAAATATAGCTATGTTGTCGGCGTAATAGCTGATACCCACGGGGTCCTGCCCCTCTCCGCCCCAACGGCTTTCAAAGATGCAGACATTATCATTCACGCCGGCGACATCGGCAAACCGGAAATCCTGGCTTCCCTGCAAAACATCGCTCCCACCATCGGCGTGCGGGGCAACATGGATATGGGGTCCTGGGCCGACCGGTTGGCCGAACAGGAAATCATCACGATCAGCCAGAGCACGCTGTGTATATTGCATGACGCAGGCAGGATCGCATTCAACCCGGATGAGCGCCGATATCAAGCGATCATCAGCGGTCATACCCATCGTCCCCTGGTGGCGCGGCATCGAGGGGTGTTGCACATAAACCCCGGCAGCGCGGTTCAGCCCCGTTACGGATACCCCCCTTCGGTTGCCCTGCTGCATATCCAGGGCCGATCCGTGGAAGCCCGCCTCATCGAACTGTCGCCTTGAGGCGGTGATCAAGGCGTATGCTTGACAATCACGATCGATCGGCTCGAAGTGAGCGCCGGCAGAAAATAATTTTTCAGGGACACGTCGAATCGGCCGCCGCCGGATTTATGATGATCTAATTTTTCGAGAAGGCGGCCGGGTAAATGCGCCACTTCAGTTTTGTCCACCTCCCCTTTCAAGGCAATCAGCGAGCCTCCTTCGGCCAGCAGGGGGATTGCCATGGTGATAAAAGCTTCCAGGGACGATAGGGCCCGGCTGATAACAATATCGAAGCGACCCGCATAGTCCGGCAGAACCGCCAGATCCTGTGCCCGGATGTGGCGGGCTTCAATAGGGTCCAGTTGGAGCGTGCGGATGACGTGCTTTATGAAATTGACCTTCTTACGGGATGCATCGATCAAGGTGGCCGACAATCCCGGAAGGGCCACTTTAAGCGGAATGCCGGGAAACCCGCCGCCCGAACCGATATCCAGCAGGGCGGCCCCCGGTGGTATGAAGCGGGCGGCGGCCAAGGAGTCCAGAAAGTGGTGGATGGCGATTTTCCGGGGATCGGTAATAGCGGTAATATTGATTGTGCGGGTCCATTTGACCAGTTCACCGGCATGGGCCGCGAACTGATCCAGTTGGCCGGGGCCGAGCAGAACTTCAAAATTTCTGGCTTCCTCATAAATGAAGTTTGACCACTCCTGAGAGCCGATTCTCATAAATCCACCCCCGTCGGCTGTAAACAGCTGCCTGAACCGAAAAAAGACTCGAACGTATCAGTTGATGCAGACCCGCCGTACCTCCGGCATATCCGTGTTTCCCTGAAAGACTTTTAAAATTCCGTCCTGTTTCAAGGTCAACATTCCCTGCTTGACAGCCTGTTCGAAAATGACTTCCGTGTTGGCCTGATTTTTGATCATCAACTTGATCTCGGGGGTGCCCTCCATCAATTCATGGATGCCCATGCGACCGCGGTACCCGGTGCCGGAGCATTTATCACACCCCCCGGCCCTGAAAAGGGTCATTGCGGCATCATATTCAATACCGCTTTTATAAAAATTATCACTGCCGTATTCGTCGATCAGCGCTTCGAAATCATCCGGGCCCAGGGAAAATTTCTCCCGGCAATTATTACATAGCCTGCGGGTCAGCCGCTGGGCCAGCACCCCCAGAAATGCATCCGAAAAATTCAGGGGGCTCAATCTCATATCCAGCAGGCGGGTGATGGTTTCCGGAGCGCTGTTGGTATGCAGGGTGGAAAAAACCAGATGTCCGGTTAAAGACGCTTCGATACCGATGGCCGCAGTTTCTTCATCGCGCATTTCGCCGATCATAATGACATCCGGATCGGCTCTCAGGAATGCCCGCATCATCCGGGCAAAATCCAAACCGATTTTGGGTCTGACTTCCGTTTGTCTCAGTCCCGGCTGGGTAATTTCGATGGGATCTTCCGCCGTCCAGATTTTAACGCCGGGTGTATTGATATGGTTTAAAATCGCGTGCAGGGAGGTCGTTTTGCCGGAACCGGTAGGACCCACCGCCAGAATCAGTCCGTAGGGTCTTGAACTGATGGTTTTCAATACATTCAGGTTTCGCTCGATCAGCCCCATTTCATCGATCGTCATGGCACCGGAGGAAGGCAGAATTCTCAAAACCACGTCCTCGAATCCCCCGGCCGTCGGAAGCGTGGCAACCCGCAGTTCGAAAACCGGCACCCCCTTGCGCCGAAATCTGATCTTGCCGTCCTGGGGCAGACGCCGTTCGGCGATATCGAGATTCGCCATAATTTTTATTCTGGAAACGACACCCCGGACAATTGTATTGGGGAATTTCAGATATTCCTGACAGACACCATCCAAGCGAAAACGAATCCGGGTGGATCTGGTGGCGGGCGAAGGTTCGATATGAATATCGGACGCGTTTTTGCGGTAGGCGGCAATGATCGTCTGGTCCACAAGTTTGACCACCTGGCTCGATGCTTCATCCGCTTCCTCGACATCCTGAGTCTCCTCTTCTTCCTCGAAGGTTATATCCGGAATCAGATCGAATTCCTCATAATCCTCGTCAAAAGCCGCTTCTCCTGCCGCCTGGGAGCCGGAACCGAAGAAAAATCTGATAAAATCCTGAATGTCCTCATGGATGGCAACGGAGAAATTTATCTTGCCGGTCTTCATGAGGGCTTTGATGTTGTCGGTTTTGTTGAGATCCCGCGGATCATCGACCAAAACTTCGATACCATCCTTGTCCCAGCTGAACGGAACCCATACGGCATTGAGCAAGAAAGTCTTTTTGAGGTTAGTCAGCAGCTCGAACGGCACGGGGGTTGAGGGGTCGTAGGCTCGAAAGGGGCAGTCATAGAACAAGGAGAATGATTTGCCAACGGCTTGCTTGTCGATTTGAAAATGTTCAATCAGAACATACTCCACGCTCTTGTTCAGTCTCTTGGCGAGGGCGAAAGCCTGCTGCAATCTGTCGGTGGTGACCAGATTATTTTTTAACAGATAGTCATACCTCGAGCCGGAGGTAAGAGAGGCGGTGATCGAATCCAGGCTTTTCTTGATTTCAGTATCCGAGGGAGACGCCGCGTGAGCCTCTTTATACATGCTGTGGGCCTGTTCCCGATGATCCCGCTTTTCCATTTCCTGTCCAAGCAAAAATCTGAGGCGGGCGGCATCCGATCCTGAAAAATGTTGCCCTCCGACAAGCTTTTCGAATTCGGCAACCGTTCTCGACGGAGAGTACAGTTTCAAAAGGTTTTCGGTTATCAGCGGGACCAGTTTTTCCCGGGGATAATCACTCGGTAATATTTTTTCGTATTCCGCCGCGGCTTCCGCGTGCAGACCCATTTCCTGAAATGCGGCCGCGCTGCCCAACACATCGGAATAATCTCCATTAGATTCAAACTTTTCATTCAAGGAGGATGATTGCCGATCACCGCCATTGCCGGCTTCACCACCGGCGATCTTGACTTTCAATCCATCGATCCGCGTGGCGATGGATTCCCTGCCCTCATGATCCTGCGGGTTGATATCGGCGAGAATACGCTCGTAGATATTCAAGGAGTCGTCATACAAGCCCATGGATCGGCAGATTTCGGCCTCATTCATTCTGGTTTCGATATCGGGTGTCATGCGAGTTAAACCTTTTCTGGATACAGCGTTCAGGGGTTCATACAGACCCTCTTAATCCCGCGATCAGCGGCCCCCGGCGGGGCCGGTGCCAAGCGGAAGATTCTCCGTCGGAGGCGACGTGCTGCGGGTGTTCGCTGATTTTGCCTGAACTTCAATTCTCATCAATAGGTACCGGAGCATCCGGCGCCCTCCACGTAATCACCGCTGCTGCGGCCGACCCATGGACAATCGAAGGCACTGCTGCATTTTGGCGACGGCGGCCGCCAAATTGCCGATCTCGTCCCCCGATTCGGTGTCGACATGTCCGTCGAGCTCTCCCTGACTGATCCGTTCGGCAACCTCCGTCAACGCATTGATTCTGCCGGTCAACCGCCGGGCAAAGACCCAAACGAGGATCCCGAAAAACAGATAACCCGCGCTGAAAACGACGGCTGCCACCATCAGCTTCCTTTCCCTCAACGCCACTGACCGCGCGAGCATGATATTGAGCCGGTCGCTGAAACGTTTCCGCTCCAGCGATGGCAGGTCGTCGTTTTGTCCGGGGGGTTCGGCGGCGATAGCGGTAATTTCGGACGCCAGCGAACGTGAGGTGAATTCAAATTGCCACAGACAGAAAAAAGTCGACCCTGCCATGATGCATAGGGGCACCACAAGAAATAGAAGCAGCATTTTGGTTCTTAAACCGATACCCCGTGCGGCAGGCAGGCTTCGTCTCGCGGAACTCTCATCGTGGGTCGCCGGAACCGGCATGCCGGCTTCGATATCGAGGTCCGCCCTTCGGATGTCATCGCGGGATTCGGCCATCGCCGGCGAAACCGATCGTGTTTTGGCCACCAGGATCTCATGCCCGCATCCCCTGCATTTGAAGCTGGCGGCCCGACCCTTTATCTTGGAGACGTCGATCCGGTATTTCTGGCTGCATTCCTCACAGATGACAATCATGTAACGTCCCCTCCCCGCCAAACCGCTGTAGTCCGGAAACGATGCTTATTCGGTACCCACGTGAAAAACGGTTGCTGAATAATCTAACCGGTGAAAATTATGCCGTCATTTTTCACGCCAGGCCTGCATTTCCTGCTTCAGCGTTTCGATCTCGGCATGAATGGTCCGTTTGATTTCTTCCACAGCGTCCGCAAGGGCCGCGGCCATCATGTCAGGATTCGGACAGGCCGTCGCAAAGCCTCCGGTTCCGTGTTTTGACCCGACTGATAATCTCCCCTCGGCGCTGGTGTCAGACTGAATTTGTTTGGGCCTGATTTTTTGATTTCCTGCCCGGTTTTGAGCGATCTGCGCCTTTAATTGCCGGTACCGGTTCATCTCGGCACTCAGTATCTTTTTCTTTTGGGCTTCGCCCATCTCCTTGGAACTGACGACCTTATCGAGGCTGGAAAAAGCCGAATTCAGGGTTTTAAAGGTTTTGGGGTGGGCCTTGGCGCGCTGTTTTTTGATGTAAGCGCCCAAGGAGTTCAGGATTTGCAGAAATGTCAGCACAATTCTGTCCTGTTCATAGGTCAGACTGAGATCCTCTATCTGCCGCAGCAGTTTGTTCAGAATTTCGTCGGTTATTTCCCAATCGATGGACAGAATTAAATTTTTTAACTCGGACAGAGGATAATCATCGGCGGTCTGCGGCCGTTGAATATCCGGGGTGGGAATTTCTTCATCTCCGGCGGGAATTTCCAACCGGTCGTCCAGGTCGGAATTCGTTGGATCAGCATCATGCAGTTCAGCCAAATTATCTTCTCCTATGTCTTTTTTTTGTATTCGCACCTCGCCACGCGGAACCCGTGACACCGATCAGCGGATCGCTTGGAGTCGATTTGTCCGGATCACGGAAGACAGGCGGGGTTTGGTGTTGAATCCATCGCGCACAGCGTTATCATCATCGGGAAGCAAATATTCACCAAGCGTTTTGACTGCGACTGATTCGGTTTTGATGGGATTGTCGATGGCAGCCATTGTTTTTTCCCGGAAGACAAGCCAACCGCGCCGTTGCCGATCGGTGCCGACGAAATTTTCGTCCATTCGATCTTCTTCGGATTTTCGACAGTCATCAAAACGGGCGACAGGGGAGCACGAAGATCGAAGGCCGGACCGATTCAGCACTTTCCAGGAGCCGCGCCGGTTCATGACACTATAAGAGGCTTTAGCACATCCTTGAGTTGCTCGACGCATTCGGACACCTTCAGGCGCAGAAAGCCCAATGAAATGTCATTGCCGAATATTGTTATCAGCAGAAACTCGGTGGTTATTTTGTTGAAATGAATATTTTCTTTTTTCCCTTTGTGGAAAAGCAGGGAAAATTCATTCTCACCGATGATTTTGGCCATGGCACTGACAGCACCGAAATTTCCTGCCGCCAGGGCAGCCAGGGAATATATGTCATGCTGCGTTTCGCCATTGTCGAGGTTAGCGACGATGTTGCCCGCCATATCAATCAAGAATACACACCGGACTCCGTTGTCGATCAGATCCTGATTCAATATGCCTTCAATGTTATCGAGCTGTTCCGCACCAAGGGTGTAAGACAATTGACCGCCTCCCTAACTATATTGGTGTTATCTATCCATTCAGTTTACTTGACCAGGGCCTCCGCCTCCGGCGGCAGACCAGCTCCCACCTGCCCGGATTACGACCCCAAACCTGCCGGCAGCCCGGAGTGAAAACCACTTTTCACATGCCGGAAAAAGTTTTTATTGATCTATATTTCGGTAAGTCCAGGAAAAACTTTAGTCTTTTTTGAGTCCAACCGACCCCCAGGGATTTTTTGATGATATGTTATTCCCGGATGGATATGCTTCTTAACTTACTAAAAATATGTCGTTTTAGCAAGTTAGTTTCCATCCACAAATGGCCTTTTTGCCCAATTTCTGCGTCGATCTGCGCCCTTGCTTGTACGGCGTAGCAAGCTACGCCTCCGCGCAAGGGCTTGATTTCCTTGAACTTGGGCAAAATATTCGCATTTCTGGATTGGAAACACCAGCAGGTGCCCATCATTTTAAAGATCCTTGATGGATGGGCACAAGTTAATTCTCAATCGGCGGCCAGCCGCGGAGCCGGCGATAGGAGAAAAGGTTTAGGGAAGGCGAAGTCGATTGTTTCATGCAAACAAACTCGAATTTCGAAACCCGTAGCCCGAAATAAATCCGAATAACCAGAATATACCAATGATCAGAACATCCATCCAAGAACCGGCAGCCGAATTCAGGGCGAATGACCACCAGCAGCTTTCCGGTCAGCCTGTCTTCTGAGCGCGATGCTCAGATTTTTACGTAGATCGCCGTCCGTGGGATTGATCCGGAGCGCTTTTTCAAAGCTCTCGATAGCTTCCGGCAGCCGGTCCTGGAGTACCAGGGCCGCCCCCAGGTTGTTGAGCGTTTTCACATCGTTGGGACGCAGGCGCAGGGCGGCTTTAAAGCGATCCGTGCCGGCGGCAAGATTCCCCTGCCGGACCAAAGCGCAGCCCAGATTGTAGCGGGCATCGGCGTAGTCCGGATTGATGTTCAGGGCCGTCTGCAATTCAGCGGCCGCTTCCGTCAGACGGCCGCGGCGCAGCAGCGCCGCGCCGAGATTATTATGGGGTCGCGCTTTCTCCGGGGACTTTTGCGCACAATCCCGGTAAAGCAGCAGTTCGTCCGACCAGGCCTTGTTGCGATCGTAAGTCCACACGCTGAACACGGCCGCAATCAGGCCCAGAATCAGCGCCGCCGGGCCAACGCGTCGGACATGCCGCCATATCAGCGCGATCAGACCGGCGACGGCCATCATGGACGGAAGGTAGGTGCGGTGCTCAAAAACGAGCTCAAGTCCCAAAAATGAGGACTCAATCACCAGATTGCCGAAAAACCACAGGATTCCGAATGAAAGCAGCGGCTCCTTTTTGGCGGTCAACATCGCTGATGCCAACAGCGCAACGATGGCGGCCAGGGCCATCGCTGTGGTCACCGGGTCCAGCAGGGTTCTGGAAAGGGTGAAATCATGGTCCAGATTCAGCCTTGAGGGGTGCGGCCACAACAACAAACTGAGATAAAAGGCAACGACCCGGAATTGGGTCAGCACGCGCTCACTGAGGGTAAACTCCCGGTAATTATAAGCGGAAAGAATCCTGGCGATCGGATCCGTACCCAGAAACATCAGCGCGATAAAAATTACCAGCAGGCCGAGCCCGATCAGAGCCGGCAGTTGGCGGCGCACCCACTTAAAACTCAATTGCTGAAAAAAATACCATTCATATAAAACAATAAACACCGGCAGGGTGGCGGCATTCTGTTTGGAGCCCAGCGCCAGCAGCCCCGCCAGGACGCAGCCGATCCGCAACGGCCATTTTCGTCCACCGCTGTTTGTCGACCGGAATTTCACATAGAACAGCATCGACACGATATAAAACATGGCCGACAGACTGTTCATGCGCTGCACGAGATAGGCCACCGACTGGGTTTGCAGCGGGTGGACCAGCCAGATAAAAGCGGTCAAAAAGGCGACCCAGCCGGATCTCCGGTATCGATCCCGCAGCATCGGCGTCTGGAGGGTTTCCCGGACGAAAAAATACAGAAATATCCCGCCCAAAAGATGAACCAGTATATTGACCAGATGTAAGCCCACGAGGTTCAATCCGTGCAAATAGTAGTTGAGCGCAAAACTGAGGTTGGCGACCGGACGAGTGGATTCAGGACTCTGAAAAGCGGCGTGGAGCAGATCATCCCAGCGAAGAGCCGTCAGTCGAATGTTGGAATTGTCACGGATGTTGGGGATATCGTCGAAAATAAACGGCGTCGTCAGGGTGCCGGCGTAGATCAGAATTACCACCGCAGCCAGCAGACACAGCAGCAGGGTTTCATGGCGGAGAGGTTCAGCGTTCGAAGGTTCAGAGTTTAAAGGTTCGGGGTTCAATATCAATAGCTTCTGGATGCCGGATCAAGTCCGGCATGACGGGATTGGGATTTCATTTACGAAACCTTCAATTGTTGACCTGACATACCAAACACCAACCACAAAATACTAAACACATGATGAATCAATATTCAACGGCCACCGGTTCACGCATGATTTTCTCGATGGATATCGCCGCGGTCCGGGCCGCCTCGGGAAAAACACCTTTCAGGCTGCGGATGTGACGCAGGTTGTCTGCGGTTCTGGCAATCAGCATCGCCAGATCGCCCTCTTCCATTTCGGATATCACACCCACCGTTTTCCAGGATTCACCATGGGCCCAGGCGTATAAAGCCGCCGCGGGTCTTAACTGCAGCGGCCGGACCTCGAATTTGGATTCCGCGAGTTTTTCGGAAAACGGTTGCAAACCGTTTGTCAGAATCAAAAACGACGCGGCCAGGGCGTTCGGAACGAATTTTCGTGGGATGCGGTCGTCGACCTCGCGCTCATTGACAAACGAGGCGATTACAGCAGCCAGCAGATCCGGGTCGGTTGGCGGGAAAACCTCCCGGCGAAATCCTTCCGCGATCAATAGCGGCTGATCGACCCGCAATTGGGTCGCCCAGCGACCGTCCCGGGTCAACTGATTCCCGGCGGATACAAAACCGGTTTTCTTCAGAAATTCAAGATGGCGCAAAAAATTTTGCCAGAGATATTTGTGGCCCTCCACCGGCCCGTTTTTGCGCTGCGACCGGTTGATTAAATAAGCGGCGAATGATTTTGACAGCAAATCCCTGATTTGATTCGGGCTATGGGAAAGCAGCAGGTTCAGCACCATCGAAAAGTTGATTCTGATCTGGCTGGCCACTTCCGAGGGCGGCATTGAAAGCAGTTTCGTCATCAGCCGCACATCCATAAACTTATCGGGGACCAGAAGGGCGAATCCGATTTTATCCATCCCCCTGCGGCCGGCCCTGCCGGTCATTTGGTGAAATTCGGTGGGCGTCAGGGGCATGAAATATTTGCCGTTGAAGCGGTCGGAATTTAGAAAAACCACGGTTCTGGCCGGAAAATTGACTCCGGCGGCCACGGTAGACGTCGCAAAAACCGCATCCAGGAGGCCGGCGGTCATGAGCTTTTCCAGTACCAGCTTCCAGGCGGGCAGCTGTCCGCTGTGATGGGCGCCGACTGCCAGGTTTTCCAGATGTCTTCTCTGGCGGTGATCGGCAATGTGGGGAATTTGTCGAACAAATTCCTCGACCTTCTCGGCAATGTGCTCCCTGTGCACCGGAGTCAGCGGATTATCCCGGCAGGCTTCGAGCGCCGCATCGCAGTCTGCGCGGGATTTCAGGAAAAAAATCGCCGGCAGCAGATTGTATTTTTTCAGCACTTGCAGAATATCGCCGAAGGGCGGCATGCCGCGCCGTCCCCCGAATTTTCGCCGGCCGGATTTGATGAATTGATTGACTTTTTTGAAAAGCAGCGGCTGCCGACCTTTTTTGCCGGGCGCCGTCAGCGGCAGCAAAGTTCCGGAGGGATGAAAAAAAAGAGGAAACAAAGGCACCGGACGGACGGTTTCCTCCACGACCGCGCATTTTCGCAAACGGATCGCCGAAAGCCAGGCGGCGATCTGACCGGCATTTCCGATAGTGGCCGACAACAGCAGCAGCGGAATGCGCTCCGGCAGATAAATCATGATCTCTTCCCAGACGACGCCGCGGTCTTCATCGCCGAGAAAATGGGCCTCATCCAGCACCACAAAATCGACATCCAATGATTCGCCCCGATGCATGGCATCGTAGAGCTGGTTTCGCAGGATTTCGGTGGTACCGACAATGATCGGAGCGTCCGCGTTTTCCTTGCGATCGCCGGTAAGGATTCCCACATGCCCTTCACCAAAAAGTTCTGAAAATTCGGAGTACTTGGCGTTGCTCAGAGCCTTCAAGGGGCAGGCATACCAGCAGCGGCCGTCTTTTTGGCGAATGCGGCCGATGGCCTGTTCGGCGATCCAGGTCTTGCCGGCGCCCGTGGGCACCGTCACCAGACAATCCGATTTTTCAATCGCCTCCAGGGCGCGGATCTGAAACAGGTCGGGGGTGAAGGGGCTGCGGCGCGGTACCCCGATTCCGGCGAAAACTTTCTTCAGCCCGGCATCCATACCAGGCTTTACCGGTATCGTTTTGGATGGCGTGCCGGGCCGGCGTCTGGATCGGGGGTAACGCTGTTTATGATAGACCATCGTTTGAATCGTTAAGAAGGTTTCAGGTGTCAGGTGTCAGGTGTCAGGTGTCAGGTGTCAGGAAGGTTTCGGGTGTCAGGTGTCGGTGGTGGCACGAAACGCCTTTGAATCTATCGTAATCGAAATCGATATCTGGATCGAAATCGAAATACTCAACTCCATTCAGATGCATATTTTCCATCAAGCATCAAAAGACCTAATTTCCTGACACCCGACACCTGAAACCTCAACCAAAAATTCTCATTTTTGGATTGGAAACACCATCCGGTGCCCATCATTGTAAAAAACCCTTTGATGGATGGACACTAGTTAGTGCCTCACCATATGAACGATCCAAAATGATCCTGACCTATAGCTTCGCGATCATCTCCGCGACCGCCGCTTTGGAGGGAGAATCCACATCGAAGGGTGACACACCGTGGAGGTCCGCTTCGATCAGACTGTTGTCATATGGCAGAAATCCGAGGAATTCAAAATCTGAGAGATGCTTTTCGAGAAACTCCCGGTCCTGTGACCCGCGAACCTTGTTGCCCACCACGGCGATGTTATTCAGCCCGATTTCCGCAGCCAGTCGCCGGATGTGTTCGGCGGTGTCGATGCTTCGTCGTCCGGGCTCCACGACGACGATCAGTTTATCGACCGACTTGGCGGTGGCGCGGCCCAGGTGTTCGATGCCGGCTTCCATGTCCATGACCACGACTTCATCTCTGGCCAGCACAATATGCATGACCAATGCGCGCAACAGCGTGCTTTCCGGACATATGCAACCGGATCCCCCCTTTTTCACGCCTCCCAGGCGCATGAGTTTTATGTTTTCGAAGGTTGCCGACAGGGCATCGGGTAGATCGTCCACCTTGGGATTCAGTTTGAAAAAACCGCCGATGCTGCCGGGCTGAGCACCGGTTCGTTCGAAAACGAGCTCCTTCATTTCGGAGATCGGTACGATGTCTTCGGCATTTTTGATCCCCAGGCCGGCCGCCAGATTGGCATCCGGATCGGCATCGATGGCCAGTACCCGTTTTCCCATTTCATTGAAATTACGAATCAACAAGGATGCGAAGGTCGTTTTGCCGACACCGCCCTTACCGCTGACTGCCAGTTTCATATTCTATCCTTTCCTGATCTTTCCGTGACATCCCGGAGCAAAATCATCGACCACCAGCAGAGCTGACAGCATGACAAAAACCCCTGAAGCGGCCGAGCTCCGCTGGTGGTCGATGATTTTTTCCATTGGCTCTCAATATAACACAGGAAATCAGGTAGGCAAATGAAAGAGTTCAGCGGGGATGAATTGGACCCCAAAATTAGTAACCACCGGCAGCGCAATCGGTGTAAGGCAGCCCTCCGTCAAAGGAGATACCCTGCTGATGGTCGCCGCCTTTTGGTTTAAACCTAATGTTGCGCAAAAATTTTCTCAACTGGCGTGCGGAAAAGTGCCAACCGGTTGCATTTTTTCAGCAGAAATTGGCTGCTGGATGTTTAAGCATTCACTGATGGTGAGATCCAAAAATATCGAGAATCGAGAAACCAGCATCGTGCATCAGCCGGACTTATTTTTTTACCCAGGTGCCTGGACTGGTGTCGGTTGCTGGTCGGCGGGAGACAGTAATCGTAGCGCCCTTGAACTGCATATCGGCACTTCCGTTTGCCGGATCTCCGTTGGACCAGCCGTATTCGTCCCCAAGATCATAAAGATTATTGGCGCCCATCTGCCCTGTGACCGCTTGGTCTATAGGTCCGGTAGTGGTGGCAGATATTTTCACATTGGCCCAGGTCAGGCTTTCCCGGCCGTTGAGTTCGGCCACGGCGGCGTCCAGCCCCCTGGCCTTGGCGCTGGTTTCCAGATCGATGTACCGCGGCACCGCCACGGCCGCCAGAATCCCCAGAATAATGAGAACGGCAATGATTTCGACCAGGGTAAACCCCTGTTCATTAGTTAACGGATTTTGTTTTGTCATGGTGACGACCTTCCCTGTCATTCGGAATTAGATTACAATGCGGGCTGCTTTACCATTTCCATATCAGATTTTCCGATCTTGCCCAACCACAGCAATGCATTAAAGATGCCAAATCCTGACTGGCGGGCATTATATACTGGCAGTTATACGATTTCAATACGTTAGTAAAAAATTCCGAATGAGAATCATTCGCTCGGCGAAAGTTTTTATGGGTATAAACTGCAAAATTTGTAGTTTTACCATCCTGTTTCTTCATTAATTGTTGCTTTTATCTTTAATACTTTTGACATCGATACCATGTTTTTTGATGCGATGCCATAAACTGCGTTGGTTGATTCCCAATAGTTCCGTCGCCCGGACCTGGATGCCACCCGTTTTGCGGAGGGCTTCGACGATGATGGTTCGTTCAAATTCGTTCAGGCGTTCATCCAGGGAGGTGTGTCCGGGTATCGGCGCGGCCGGGCCGAACGGCGCCAGGTCCTGATTGTAAACCGACGTAATTTTCGCCGGGAGATCTGCCGGTTCGATGATATCGTTCTCGGCAATCACCGAAGCGCTTTCGATGGTGTTTTTCAGCTCTCTGATGTTGCCGGGCCAGGGAAACGCCATCAGCATTTGCATGGCCACCGGCGATATCGATACCTGGCGGGGGTTGGATTGAAGCATATGATCCACCAGAAGAGGGATGTCCTCTTTTCGTTCCCGCAGGGGCGGCAGTCGCAAAGTGAACACATTCAGCCGATAAAACAAGTCTTCCCGGAATTGGTCCTTGCGGACCATTTTTTCGATATTTTTATTGGTGGAGGCAACCACGCGCACATCCACTTTAATCGTCCGGCTCCCGCCCACCCGGTAAAACTCCTGCTCCTGGAGCACTCTCAGGATTTTGCCCTGCAGGGTATAGGGCATATCACCGATTTCGTCCAGAAAAAGGGTTCCGCCGTCGGCCATGTCGAATTTGCCGGGTTTGAAGCGGGAGGCACCGGTAAAGGCACCCTTTTCGTGACCGAATAGTTCACTTTCCAGCAATTCCGCGGGAATCGCGGCACAATTGAGCTTTATAAAGGGTTTATCACTGCGTTCGCTGTTTTCATAGATGCTGGTCGCTGCCAGTTCCTTGCCCGTTCCACTTTCACCTAAAATTAGCACCGTGGAATCGGTGGGGGAGACCTTTTTTATCAGGCTCAGCAGTCTGCGCATCGCCAGGCTCTCGCCGATGATCGCCGGAAAAAAATGCCGGGCATCCATCCGGCTGAGCACCGAAGTCACCTGATCGAAGACGTTGGTGAACTCCTGGAGCTGATCGATCGACCAGTCTTTTTTGCGATTTTTTTTGGCGCCTGATAAATCCGTAAATTGAGTGGCGTCTTCCACAAATTTTTCAACCGGTTTCAATATAAACCGCACCAGGAAGAAACCGACAACGAAGGTGACGAGTCCGATCACAACAATAAACCAGAAAACGGGCTGGTCCGGATCGAATCCGCGCGCGATCCCATACCGGGTCAGCCGATAGGATACAAGGGCGCTGAATATGGTGAGACCGGTGAAAATAAACGGAAAGATTAGGTAGATGCTGATGTAAAAGCGGGATTGTTTCATTGGGCCACCTACTTCGCCAACAGTGTCAAATCCCACATGGGCAGGAAAATCGCCAGGGCAAAAAAACCGACCACCGCGGCCAGTCCGATCGTTAGCAACGGACCGATGGCGTCCGATAATTTTTTCATGGCATATTCCACCTCGGTATCGTAATGGGCGGCCACGTCCTGCATCAGTTCCTCGAGGCGGCCGGATTCCTCACCGATGGCAACCATGTTGATGAGCATCGGGGTGAAATACCGGGTAGACCGCAGGGGTTCCGCAATACCCCGGCCCTCGGCCAAACGGTCTTTGATTCCATCCAATTCACGGGAAATCGCGGTATTGCCGATGGTGGCACTCAATATATCCATGGTGTGCAGAATATCCACCCCGCTGGATTGCAGAATGGCGAATATACTGGCGAAACGGGAAATTGCGCTTTTCCTGAATAAGGGTCCCATAACCGGTATTTTCAAGACAGTCGTGTAAAAAACAAAGCGGCCCTGGTCGGTTTTCAGGTAAAAATACAGGGCTGCGGCCGCGGCCACAAATATACCCACGGCCAAAAACCAGTAATCGATGAGAAACCCGTACAGCAACATGCATAGCCGGGTCGGCAGGGGGAGTGTCAATCCGGCACCTTTGAAAATGTTGACAAATCGGGGAATGACGGCCGTCAGCAGTACGATGAAAGCGACAAACAGAAAACAGACCACGATGATGGGATACATCATGGCGGATTTTATGTCCGATTTCACCTTGTTTTCATGCTCGAGGATATAAATGAGCCGATCAAGCACCTGGTTTAAGGAACCGCTGGCTTCTCCGGCCCGCAGCATATCGCAGTAAAGCTGTGAAAATGCCCTGGGATGTCGGTGAAACGCCTCGTACAGGCTGGCGCCCTCTTTTATAGCCTGATGAATAGTGGTGAGGATTCGGCTCAGGCCGGGATGCTCGGTTTGTTCTTCGAGGACCTTCAGCAGGGACAGCATGGGTACCCCCGCACGTAGCAACGTATTGAATTGCTTGGTAAAAAGTATCAACTCCGATGTTTTGACCGGGTTGAGGTAATCCAGGATGCTCCTCAGGCGCGCGCCGGAGCCGGCCGCGTGCTTTTCCCGGATCCGGGTGGGGATATACCCCTGCGCGGCCAGCAGGCTGCCGGCATTCTCAACCGAATCCGCCTCGATTTCTCCGGTGGTGTTGGTACCGGCTTCCGTGATGGCGCGATAGCTGAATCTGGCCATGGGGTCCTTTTTTCCTAATTTGGTTTTCAGGTGTCGGGTGCCGGGTTTCAGGTGTTACCAGGTTTCAGGTTTCAGGTTTCAGGTGTCAGGATTCGCGGTGCAACCGAAAAGACCAAGATAAGGCTTTTTAGCCAGCGGCACCCGCTTATAGCCATATCAAAAAAACGATTCCGAAGCGCGCGATACCCTCCACCGTCACTCCGGCAGGGTTTTAGCCGGAGTCCAGCCCCACGGCGAACTTCCTGGATAGCGCTTAAGCTTCACTTCGTGCCCGGCTAAAACCTTGCCGGACTGACTGTAGGTGGATGTGGCCCAGATTCCATTAAGTTTCTTGCTTTGATGGGACTGGCGTCCTTTAATCGGCGACCGCCGCTTAAATAAATCCCGGTGCTCCAAGCAGGTATTCCGATAAAATTGCCAACCCGGCTGTGGCCCCACCCTAACACCTGACACCTGACACCTGAAACCTCAATCCATCCGACGTCCTATCGAAAACTTTTTGTCTGTAATGTTCGGCCCGGCGTTTAGAGCATTACGGCCGACGCGGCCTCTTCCAGCGAAGTGATGCCGCGGATGACTTTTTCGGCCGCATTTTCCTTCAGAGTCTGAAAATTGCCGGCTTCTTTAGCAGCCCGGGTAATTTCATGCGCTGATTTCCGCTTCAAGATCAAGTCCTGTACCAGATCATCGATGATTAATACTTCAAACACCCCGGTCCGTCCCTTGAATCCGGTTTGCATACAGTTGAAACACCCCTTGCCCTGAACAAAATCGGCATTTTCGACCCGATCCAGCCCCCAGAATTTGAGAGCTTCGCGGGTCGGTCTGTACGCGGTTTTGCATCCCGGACATACCCTGCGGACCAGCCGTTGGGCAAAGGATACAATCATCACCGAAGATACCAGGAACGGCTCGATCCCCATGTCCACGAATCGCGTAATCGCCCCGGCGGCGTCATTGGTATGCAGGGTACTGAGCACCCGATGACCGGTCAGGGCCGCCTGCACGGCGATATTGGCGGTCTCGGAGTCCCGAATTTCTCCGACCATGATGACATCCGGATCCTGCCGCAAAATGGACCGCAGTCCGCTGGCAAAGGTCATACCGGCCTTGCGGTTCAATTGCACCTGGCGAATCTTGTCGATGCGGTATTCCACCGGGTCTTCCGCGGTGATGATATTGATGTCCGGCTGATTGATTTTCTTCAATATCGAATACAGGCTGGTACTCTTGCCGCTGCCGGTGGGTCCCGTACTCAGAATCATGCCATGGGGCCTGGAAATCATCGATTCGAGCTTGCGCCGGTCGCTTTCGTTCATGCCCAATCGCTCGAGAGAATAGATGCTGCTGCTGGTGTCCAACAGACGCAACACCATGTTTTCCCCATAGATCGATGGAATTGTCGAAACCCGGATGTTGATATCCTTGTTTTTCATTTTTACGGTGAACCGACCGTCCTGGGGAATCCTGGAAATAGCGATATCCATGTTGGAAAGAATTTTCAGCCGGGAAATAATCGGCAAAAACATGGACTTCGGCGGTGCGGGCACCTCATGCAACCTCCCGTCTACGCGGAAACGGACCTGCACGGAATCTCTTTCCGGGCTGATGTGAATGTCGCTGGCGCCCTCACGAACACCCTGGCATAGAATGGAATTGACCAGCCGGACCACCGGCGCCTCTTCCGCCATCCCCTGCAGGGAACTGACCTCAACGTCCTCTGTCACGGGGGTCTTCACGGTGGCCTTGTCGATTTCCATCTCTTCCATGTCCTCCAGGATACCGCCGATCCCGGCAAACGTTCCGTAGAGACTGCTGAGCAAATGATTCAGATGCTGTTCGGAACAAATGATGGCTTCCACCTCACAATTGGTATACAGCTCGATGGCGTCCAGCGCGTTGATATCCAGAGGGTCCACCATGGCGATGCTCAACAACATCCCGTTTTTTTTAAGGGGGGCCGCCTGGAATTTGTAGGCGATGTCCGCCGGCAGGAAATTGACAAGATCCGGATCGATCGCATAGTTTTGCGGTCGGTATTTTTCAATTCGCAGTTGGCTCGACACCAGGTCGACGATCTGGCTCTCGTTGACGATTCCTTCACGAGCCAGAAACTGCCCGAGTTTCAAATGGCTTTTGCGTTGAAAGGGCAATGCTTCATCGAGCTGCCGCTGCGTCAGCAGACCTCCCTCCACCAGAATTTCACCCAGTTTTTTCCTTACTTTCATGATAGTTATGACTATTTTCCTAAATATTTAATTCTGAATACCCCAATTCCTGAATACCCCAATTCCTGAATCCCTAAATTCCCAAATTGTTCAATCCCATAATTCTCCGGTCCGATCAACATACGGATCGGCAAAATAAGTGGCTTTTCGATCCCATCCGGACACGATGTGTGAATCGGCGACCAGGATGGCAGGCAGCAATTTCAACCGGTTGCGCGCGGCCTGCTCCTCATTGAAAATGGTGTTGAGAATCACGCTGAATTTCATGCCGCTGGTGGCATTCCAATAGGGTATCAGTCGCATGTCCGGCCGGTTGCCGGGCTGGTTTCGCAGAATGTTGAAGGCTTCTGCGAGGGTGTCCGTCTCCGCCAGCTGAATCCAGCACAGGTGCATCTCGCCGGGCGCGAATTCGATCGGAACCGCGGGCAGCGCAATCATCCGTCCGGCTTCAACCCGCTCCGGATCCATAATGCCGGGGTTGGCGGCAATAAACGCCTGCAAGCGGCTGGAGTCGAACTCGCCGTATACCTGCCCGATAATTCGAGAAACCGTTTCCGTCCGCTGCAGGCTGATGTGACCCAGTATTTTCCCGTAACCGGTTTGCGGCAACGATTCAGGAGTCCCCTGCCCGGAAACGGTTCCGGGTGCCGCCCCGATCGAGTCCCTTTCTTCGGTTCGAATGGCCATTTCCGTCCCCGCGGCGCCGGCCGCAGGCGGGCGACCGACATCCGTCGCGTGCCGTTCGGACCGGTCGAAACCGCCGGGTGCCATCCGGGCCTGCGCCATCGGTTCTTTTCCGGAAACCGGCATTGTCGTTTTGCCGGCCAGTTTGTGCGAAAACTCCGAGATAATTTGTGAAATCCCCAGGAATTTTACCGTCGGCAAACGGCCCGGAGACATCGCGGCCAGGAAGATGACAGCGGCGGCGGTTCCCGCCACCAAGGCGCCCCACAGCAGTCTTCCCCGGCGCACCTTGGACGGAAAAATCCTGCGGCCGCATGTCCTGACCAGGAAGTAATCAACCCGGGATCGATTCCGGATAATCATCGACAGCAGGCTCTGATGGCACAAATTAATTATTTGCCGGGGATATCCGCCGCTGATACGGTATATGGCCCGTAATGCCGCGTAGGTGAAAAGATCGTTTTTATGGGGCGAATGACCGGACTTCTGCAGGCGGTAGGCGACCATCCGCCGGGTTTCGGAAAAATTCAGGGGCCTCAGGAGGTGATAAAGGCTGATGCGGTCGGCGAAATTGGGGTATTTGCGGATCGCTCTCTCGAATTCCCGCTGGGCGAAGATGACGATTTGGAGCAATTTGTGTTCGTTGGTTTCGTAGTTGAGGAACTCACGCAGGATTTCAAGACAGAACGCCGGAATTTTCTGGCCTTCATCGATGATGAGAATGATCGTTTTGTTCTGTTCGACCCCTTTATGGAACAGGTGTTGTTTGATGTATTCCTTGATCTGCCAATCGGGTGTGCCCGCCGGCGGTTTCCTGCCGGTCAGCAATTTAGCGACGGCGGACAGAAATTCGCCGGCACACAGGAAGTGCGGATCGAGAATGAGGGCGGTTTCCACCTCGGGTCTGGCGGCGAACCGCCGGATGACCTGACGGCACATCGTTGTCTTTCCGGTGCCGATGTCTCCGATGACGACATTCAGCCCCCGGCGCAGGAGCAGCGAAAGCTCGAGCTTCTGGAGGCATTCCAGATGCTGACGGGAATGAAAAAACAATCCGGGATCCGGAGAATTGGAAAACGGTTCCCGTTTTAATTCGAGAATGGTAAAGTAATCCATTGCTGCTGTCGGTTGTGTGTTGTGTGTGGGTCGTTGATTATAGTCAACTACCTTCGGCTAAGGCCAAAGGCTTGGATTCAAGGATTCAAGGGGTCCAGGGGTCAAGTGAAAAACCGGTCAGGCTTTCCCGTGAATCCTTGACCTCTTGACCCCTTGAATCCTTGTATATGCAAGCCGTCTAAGTTAGCTATTTTCCATCCACAAATGGCCTTTTGGCCCAATTTCGGCGTCAATCTGCGCCCTTGCCTGTGCGGCGTAGCAAGCTACGCCTCCGCACAAGCGCTTGATTTCCTTGAACTTGGGCAAAAATTCGCATTTCTGGATTGGAAACACCATCCGGTGCCCATCATTGTAAAAAACCCTTTGATGGCTGGGCACTATCTATTTGATATCCATTGCCGGTTGAACGTGATTTCCGGTTCCGTCAAGCCCGGCATTGACCTGTGACTTCTCACGCTCCACGGCAAACAACCCGCGACAAACAACTAACCAGGAGGCTGACTCCCCGTCGCCTTGGATTTCAAAATATGCGGGGTGATGAAAATGAGCAGCTCCTCCATCTGGTCGGAGCTGCTTTTGCGCTTAAAGAGATAACCCAGCCCGGGAATGTCCTCCAGCAATGGGGTGCCGGTATCCGAGCGCGTGGCCGACTCCCTGCTTAAACCGCCGATAACGATGGTTCGCCCGTCATTTTGAATGACGGTGGTTTCCGCTTTTTTGGTAATGATGGTGGGATTGCCCAGCACGGTCCGGGAAAAATCGGGCTCATCCTTGTTCACTTTTATATCCAGCTTGAGGGTGTTTCCGTCGATGACGTTCGGGGTGACTTCCAGTTTGAGCACCGCATTCTGATACTCCACCTTCACTTCGCCGTCTTCGACGGTCTGATAAGGTACTCGCTGCCCGCTTTCGATAAACGCCAGCTTATTGTCCTGGGTCGTGATCGAAGGACTCGATAAAATGTGAAGCTTTCCCTGATCCTGAAGGGCCGACAGCTGGGCGGACAGCAGATATTCTCCGACCTTCGCGTACATGAGTCCCAGGGTGGCGGGATTGAAGCTGCCGATGGACATGGCCGGCAGATCCACCACCGGCCCGGCGGTGACATCGACGGGTTGGTCGATCGGCCCGAAAGCGTTGTTACCCTGGTCTCCGGAAAGAACGAAACTCTTGCTGCCGTTTGTGCCCTTGTAGGCGCCGCCCCACTGGATTCCCAGTTCCCGGGCCACATCCTTGTTCGCCTCCACGATGTAGGCCTCGATCAGGACCTGGGGAGTGGCCCGGTCCAGTTTTTTTACCACGGCCAGGATGCGGTCCATGTCGTTTTTGATGGCCTGGATAATCAGGGAGTTTGTATGGTCATCCACCAGAATGGTGCCGGTGGGTTTACCGGTCCGGTCCAGGGTGACAAATCGTTCGAGATTTGATTTGAGCTTTTCGGCCTCGGCGAACTTGACGGCGACAATCCTTGTCAATGGCGGCTGGGAAAGCCTTATCTCCCGTTTGCGAGCCTCGGCGACAAGATCCGCATCCATGTCGTCGGCGGTCATGATCCGAATGATATTGCCGCGCCAGGCATAGCTCAATCCATGGGTTTGCAGGATGCTCAGAAACACTTCGTTCCAGGGAGCCTCATGGATATTGATATCAATCTTGCCGCTGACCTTTTCGTTGAGAATGATATTCTGGTCCGCGGCCCTGGCCAGCGCCCGCAGCAGGACAGCCACATCGATGTTGCTCATTTTCATGCTGATCTTACGCGTCGGAAGCGGTCTGGGGGCGCTGGGCGCCGTGGCGGCCTCCGTCTCCGGGGAAGCGATTTCAAAAGGTTCTTCATTGACCGGCGGCGGTTCCACCGGCGAAACGCCCTTGGCTTCTTCAGCTTTTACCTGCCACTGCTCGTAGAAAGGATCCTGGACATCTTTTAACTCTTTTTTAGCGGAACAGCCGTTCAATCCGGCCGCCGTGGACATCAGAATAATAATCGCGATAGAGCCAATGTAATGCCGATAAGTTGTCATGGTTCAGTTTCTTCCATCGGAATTGAGAGCGGTTTCCTGTTCCCCTGTCGTGGCGCTAGGGTGATATGATCGGGAAAAATTCCACGAACGATATACCCTCCCGCTTCCAACAGATCACCGGTCTCGTATTCCGTACCGTTGATGATTGCCAGCCGTTTGTCCCCCATCTGCAGGAAACCGGTATAGGCTAATTTAACTTTCAAGCGTTCCTGCCGGCGGTCCGATTCGCCGCGTTTTTCAGGCGTTATGTGAGCCAATGGGTCCGGTTGCCATTTCTCCTGCGCCTTTCCCAGGATATAGGCCTGAGCCCCCGGCAGGCTGCTGTCGGTTTTCTCCGCGATCTGAAGGACGAAGTGCTTCAGTGATTTCTGCGCTTGTCCGTTACCCGGTTTGTTCTCCGAGGGGGGTGAAGCCAGGAAAAAAGTGTAGACGCCATAGACAACTGCCACCAGCATCAGGCCCACAAGTATTTTTTCTCTTCTCGACATGGTTCGCATCTACTTATTGAGGCGGGGCTCCTTTAACTTTTCATGGCCAGCGCCAGCCGGACTTTGACGGTGAGTTGCCTGGAGTTTTCAATCGCCCGGATATGGATTTCATCGATTCGCTCCAGGGAGGGAATTTTTCCCAGGTCCATCAGAAAATCTCGGAATTTTTGAAATTCTCCGTTGATCTTTATTTGCACCACTATATTCCCCGCCTTTGCCGACAGCGCGTTCATGTCGGTCTGCATATCCTCTATCTTCAGATTATGTTGCCGGGCATTTTGCTGCAGGCTTTCGGTGATCTGGTCGATTTCTCCGAAAGCCAGCTTATCTTTTTTAACAACCGGCAGTTCGATGGGATCATTGCGCCGCACCCGATCCAGCAGGCTGTCAAATACCGGCTTGAGTAATTTTTGCTCTTCGATGCGGGCACTGAGTCGCTCGATTTCCTGATCCAGCTCGGCGGCGGTTCTTTGAGTCGGAACAATGATCAATAGGACAAATACAAGAATTCCGGCGCCACAGATTAGAAAATATATCAGGCTCTGGGTCGGCAGGTCGGGTGTTTTATTTTTCATCTCAAATAATTTTCAGCCGGGCGGTAAATCTCAGACCGTCCTTGTCATCCAGGCGTTCAAAGGACTTCTCATTGATAACCGGCTGATCGAACATGGGTGAATTGTTAAGTTCCATCAAATAACCGGCCAAGGCGGACTCCAGGTTCAGGCGGCGGCCCTGAACGATGCCGCTCAATATCAGTGTTCCCTTTTCCCTGACCTTGCTCTTGCCCGGCGTCGTTTCAAATGTGGTGGAAATGTCCAGCAGGCGAACATCGGCCGGCGTCAGCTGCGCTATTTCCCTGACCACCGCCAGACCAAGGTATTTCTCGGCAAGCTTTCCCTTGCGGTTCGAATTCGATTGGATCTCGTCCACCATTTTCAGGATGAGATTTTTGTCTACCCGCACGGCGGCGGCGGCGAGCTGGCTGCGCAACTGGTGAACCGTACGCTCCTTGTCCATGACAAAACGATCCTGCCAGAAGGATACCCCGACGCAAAGCGCCATCAATACAAAAAAACCGGCGAAGGTCACGCGATTGATCCGTTGACTGCGGACGGACTTCAGCTTGTCTTTGTAGGTGTATAAAAAATTGGGCGTCAATGCATTTTTGGAAAGGGCCATGCCTACGGCCGCCGCATAAGCGCTGCGCTCCGCCGATGTTTCGGGGACAGCCACTGCGGCCGTGAAATTGGAATCCTCAATCAGGGGATCCATGATTTCGGTGGCAATGCCGAGTTCCGCAGCGAGATATTCGACGATCCGTTTATGGGGATTGACGCCGCTGGAGACGAATAGTTTCTCAACCCTTGCATTTTCATATTGCAGGGAAAAATGCCGCAGGGTTCTTTCGACCTGTTGAATCAACCGCTCCAGGGCCGGCCGGATCATTTTAAACAATTTATCCGCATCGAGAAAGCGCTGACCTTCATCGGCGACTGTCCGCGGCGTGTCAAAGACCGTTCCGAAAAAAAGCGTCCGGGCCTGCTCCAGTTCCCGTTTGAGCTTCCGTTTGATAGCCCGTATCCGGGAGGAGTCCTTATCCGGCGATTTGGCCACTGAAAGCTCAAATAAATTTTCCTCAATTTCCATTCTCAAGGCTTCGAGCATGGTTTTAACACCGGCCTTGATACCACGCGAAAGCACCAGACTTCCCCCGGAAAAGACATCGATACGCGACCAGTCGCGTCCGATATACAGGCTGGCGATTTCCGACTCGACCGGATTGACCCGGCCGGTTTTCAGAAGATTCTGGAAGGCGAACGGAACAATGGCAATCCCACTGAGGGCAACCCCGGCCTTGTTGAAAAGGTCCTTCATGTCCTTTATCTCATCTTTGGGCGCGGTGTAGGCGATCACATCGATTTTAAGGCGGTCGTCCTCCTCCACCTCACCCAGAATCTCAAAGTCGAAAAGGCTGTCCCTGTCAGTGAAGGAAGAAAGTTTCTGGTACGACCAATAAACCGCGTTCGGAATTTGTCCAGGCGGGACCTTCGGTATTCGAATCTGGCGAATTTCCACTCTGGCGGCAGGGAAATTGCACCAGATATCGATGTTTTTGGTAGCGCCACAAAAATTGGACACCACCGGCTTTAAAAACTCATGAAACCGGGGACTTTCCCTGGGTATTTCCGGATCGAAGGGAACCCGGGCGTATTGAAGCAGCCTGAATTTCTGATCGGAGACTTGCTGAATTTTGATCAACTTCAGATCATCGTGTCCCAGGTCCACGCCGACCGATATCACTTTTCGCAAGGACAGCAGAATGTTGAAACGCCTGTCGGGCCGCCGTCCGGCCGGGGGCTGAGGGATGCCGGTCGGTGGATCGTAGTCAGTGGTCTTCTCGTTGCGGATCAGGGACAGCAGTCGTTCCGTTGATGATATTTCATCGTATTTTGCCAAAAGTGCTCTCCGTCGTGCATAGCGGTAACAGAGTCTGCGAAAGGATCAGGACCGGCCGCGCGTAAATGGCACCGGGTTGTTAATAATTATCGGATATTAAACGGCAAAATAATTTACATAAACCGTTTGATATGTCAAGAAATCTCAGGCCGAAATCGAGGCCTTTCATCCATTTCGGTTGACAAAAATAGACACTTTTGCTATCCGTAACAGTGTAACAGTATGATTTTTCAACAGTATACGAGCGCGAACGGCCCCGGGGGCATCATACTTAACTGTTGTAAAAGAATCCAAAAACCGCTAAGATCAATTTATTCAGTTTGAAAATTCAGCGGATTGCCCCGGATTTACACCCGGAAAAATATCAAGGTAATCCCCCGCGGTCCACGGGAAAAATCCGGATCATCATGATCTTGAAGTGTACAAAATCAGACAGGTTAAACCGGTCTCAACCCCAAACTAGGCCTTCAAATGGAATCCACATTCATCGGTGTCAGCAATAATATATGCCGGATAAAGGAACTGATCAGCCAAGTGGCGGATACGGGATTGAACACCATCGTCTACGGCGAGACCGGTGTCGGCAAAGAGTTGGTGGTTCAGAATCTTTATCAGAAGTCGGATCGGGTCGGCAAGCCTTTTGTCAAGGTCAACTGCGCCGCACTGCCCGACACCCTGCTCGAAAGTGAAATGTTCGGTTACGAACAAGGCGCCTTTACCGGGGCGGATCGACGTAAACGAGGTAAGTTCGAACAGGCCAACGGCGGCCTTCTGTTTCTGGATGAAATCGGAGACATGTCCCTGCCGTTGCAGGCAAAGCTTCTCCACGTGCTGCAGGGAGGCGACTTCAGCCCACTGGGTTCCGAACGATACGTAAAAATGGACGCCTGGATCATTACCGCCACCAATCGTGAACTCGAAGACGACATGGTCAAAAACAAATTCCGGGAGGACCTGTACTACCGATTGAGCACGATTAAAATCCACATCGAACCCCTGCGCGATCGACCGGAAGACATTCCGTATCTTATCGACCACTATGTTAAAATCTATATCGACCAATTCAGCGGCAAGCAGCTGGTGATACCCAGCAAACAGGTGATTGAAAAATTGAGCGTCTATCGCTGGCCGGGAAATGTCCGTGAGCTGCAAAATGTCCTCAAACGCTACATGATCCTGGGGGAAAGCACGGACAGCCTGGACAGTATGCTCATCGGGAATGAAACCCGGCAAGCCGGCCCCGTTGAAGCGACATCCTCCTGTCGTTTTCTGGATCCCATGGAACTGATGGGCATCGACCCGGATAATCCACCGGATCTTTCTTCATTGTCATTGAAGAAAATCAAGAAAAAAGCCGTGGTGCGCGTCGAAAGGGAAATCATCTCCTACGTTCTCGAAAAGACCGGCTGGAACCGCAGCAAGGCCACCAAAATTTTAGACATCAGCTACAAAACCCTGCTCTACAAAATCAAGAGCCTGAATATCGAACCCCGGCGAAGCTCGGATAATTAGTCCGTATCGGTCGGTACTGATCGAGCGCTTTCGTCGAATTCCTCCAGCACCGAGTCCGCATTTTTTTTTCTTGACTAAACAGCAATGTAGCTAATATATAGCTATGGATTCAAACTGACAATATCTCAAATTCTGTACAAAGGAGAATGCGATGGCTGATTTAAGCTGGTTGCCGAGGGAATCCGGCATTAAGAATCATTTTCTTTGGGATGAGCAACACTTTTCAGACAAGGCTCCCGGTGTCATCTACGAAAGAAGACCGATCCTCGACCCGCAGGGCAACCCCATAAAGGATCTTTATTCCGCCTGGATCACTCTCAACAATCCCGCCCAATACAATTCCTACACCACCGAAATGGTCAAAGGCGTTATCGCCGGCTTTCAGCGTGCCTCCGCCGATCACTCCGTTGTGGCGGCCGTCTTCACCGCGGTCGGGGACAAGGCTTTCTGCACCGGCGGCAACACCAAGGAATATGCCGAATACTATGCCGGCAGACCCCATGAATACGGTGCCTACATGGATTTGTTCAACGCCATGGTCGATGCGATCCTTAATTGCAAAAAACCCACTATCTGCCGGGTCAACGGTATGCGGGTCGCCGGCGGACAGGAGATCGGGATGGCCTGCGATACCGCCATCTCCAGCGACCTGGCCATATTCGGCCAGGCGGGACCACGGCACGGCTCAGCTCCGGACGGCGGCAGTTCGGATTTTCTCCCCTGGATGCTGCCCATGGAACTGGCCATGTGGAACTGCATATCCTGTGAAATGTGGAGTGCCTACAAAATGAAGCAGCTGGGCCTCATTTCCAAATGCGTGCGGGTCATTAAGGACGGTGATAAATGGGTGCGCAATCCCGCCGTTATCACCGATACGTATATTGACGATGGTGAAATCGTGTACGGTGAATTCAAATCCGGTGATGCCGCCAAAAAGGCCCGTGCATATGTCAAAACCGCCCGGACTGATTTTGAACTCCTGGATTCCGAGGTCAACAAAATTCTGTGGACCTTCACCAATCTCTTTCCCGGTTGTCTGATCAAAAGTGTGGAAGGCATCCGTCTGAAAAAGAAGTTTTTCTGGGATCAGGCCAAAACCATCAACCGCCACTGGCTGGCCGTGAACATGAATTCGGAAGCCTATTTGGGTTTCGCTGCGTTCAACACCAAAAAAATCACCGGCCGCGATGTGATCGATTTCATAGAATTTCGAAGACGTCAGGCCCGGGGTGATGCGTTTGACGTCGAGTTCATGGCGGCGGTGCTGGGGGAGCCCAAGGAGTAACAAGACAGTTGGTTGGTGGGTTTCGCTCGCAATCGGCCGAGCGATTCCAGGTTTTGCAGTCCGGGTTGTGCCGTTGGAAGGAGGGAAGATTGGAGCTCTGGAACGAGGGTCCAGGGCGTCATTTATTAATCCAACATTCCACTATTCCTGGAAGCAATGCAAAGATAGTAACCATCACAGCCATATCATTTCATTAACAGCGAAAAAACAACGAGTTGTCTAACCATGGAGGTACGGATGCTTCTGGATGGAAAAAATGCTATCGTCACCGGCGGATCCCAGGGGATCGGCGCCGCCGCCGCGCTCGAACTGGCCCGCGAAGGGGCCAATATCTGTCTTACCTATCGCAAGCACGAAGCAGCGGCCCGAAAATATGCTTCCGAAATTGAAAATATGGGCCGCCGGGCCCTGGCGGTTCAGTGTGATATCGCCTCGTTCGCCGATGCCCAACGGGTAGTAAAATCCGCCCTGGAAACCTTCGGCAGCCTCGATATTCTGGTCAACAATGCCGGGATGAACTGGGACGGTGTGTCTTGGAAAATGACCGAAGAACAGTGGGACCGGGTTCTGGAAGTCAATCTCAAGGGGTATTTCAATTTTACCCGCCATGCAGCGCCCATCTTCAAGGAGCGCAAATACGGCAAAATCATCAATATCACATCCATCAACGGCATGCGCGGCAAATTCGGGCAGTCCAACTACTCCGCCTCCAAGGCCGGCATCATCGGCTATACCAAGGCCGTGGCCAAGGAGCTGGGGGCCTTCGGGGTCAACGTCAATGCCGTGGCACCCGGGCTGATTGAAACCGCGATGTTGAAAGAATCCGACGCCCGGGACAAGATCATCGATCTGGCCATGGCCGAGAGCGCGCTCAAACGCGTGGGGCAGCCGGAAGATCTGGCATACCTGGTGGCTTTTCTGGCCTCCGACAAGGCCCGGCACATTACGGGGGAAGTGATCAAAGTGGACGGCGGGCAATACATTTGATTGTGCCTTAAAAAATATTTTTGTGCGTTTTTCAGCAAATATGCTTTATTGAGCTAATGTCGCTATTTTTGAAAGAGCTCTTAAGCTTCTAAGCTCTTGAGCTCATAGGCACTCACAAGCGCCGCCTCCAGCTAAAAAAACGGCCGGTCTGATCGAAAAAGAAACTTTGTTGGAGCTTGAAAAGAGCATAACAAAACTTTGTGGGAGCGGCTTCCAGCCGCAATTAAAATTGGTATTGAGCCGGATTTAACCATCGCGGCTGGAAGCCGCTCCCACGCTCCATAAATTAATATTAAACCAAAACTATTCAAATGAAAATATTCAACTTATGAGGTAACTTATGGGAAAGGTAGCAATCATCGGCGTCGGCCAGAGCCGGTTTGTGCGCGCGTACCCCGGTTCGATCCGCGAACTGGCGTTCGAGGGATTCAAGGATGCCATGCAGGATGCCCGCTTGGCGGCCGCCGACATCGGCGCTTCCGTGATCTGTTCGGCCCCCGAGTATGACAAGCAGCGTTCTCCGGCCGGCGTCTTTGCCGAATATCTGGGTCTCAATCCGCAGCCCACTTTCTATGTCGAAAGTCTGTGCTCTTCCAGCAGCATGGGACTGCGAATGGCGTACTCGCTCGTCAAATCCGGACTCCACGACGTCGTGGCCGTTATCGGATTTCAGAAAATGTCTGAAATTTCGTCTTCCGAATCCCAGGAGCGCATGGGCCGCGGAGCCGACATTCAGTGGGAGAGCCCATTTGGGACCATGATGCCGGCCTATTACGCGATGTATGCCCGCAACCACATGCATACATACGGCAGCACCCCGGATGATCTCGCCCGGATCCGGGTCAAGGCCGCCACTTACGGGCAATTGAACGAAAAGGCCGTCTACCGCAAACCGGTCACCTTCGAGATGTTTTCCGATCCCGCAAATCGAATGGCGGGACCGGTGGCCAGTCCGCTGCGGGTGGGCGACTGCTGCGCCAACGCCGACGGCAGTTCCTGCATCATTGTCGCCAACGAGGAAAAGGCGAAATTACTTTGCGAAAAGCCGGTCTGGATCAGGGGTCTGGGAGCCGCCACGACCAGTGTGAACCTGGCGGGAAGAGACCTGTTTTCGGGACTCACCGTGGCTCAAGAAGCCGGCCGCCAGGCCTATGCCATGGCGGGGATCACCGCCGCCGACATCGATGTCGCCGAGGTTCATGACTGTTTCACGATTGCCGAAATGATGGCCTATGAAGATCTCGGCTTCGCCGCACCCGGAGAAGGCAAGGACCTGATCAAGAGCAAGGAAACCTATAAGGAGGGCCGCATTCCGGTCAATGTCGACGGGGGACTGCTGTCCAAGGGACACCCCATCGGAGCCACCGGCGGATCACAGATCAGAACCATCGTTTTGCAGCTCAGGGGGGAAGCCGGAGACATCCAGGTGGACAACCCGGAAATCGGCCTGGTCCACAATATCGGCGGAGTGGGTCTTTACGGTAATGTGACCATCCTGGGGCGTTAAACGAATTCACGTTTATACATTTTTCGAATAGTGGCGACTCCGTTGAAATAAATTATATTATTCTCGAAAATTTCCGCCTTTCGATCTCCACATAAGGAAGAAAAAATATGGCTATCAAAGAAGTAGACGATCGGTTCAAAAAGTTCGGCACGGTCAGTTTTACCTCTCAGACCAAAACCAATGATTTCATCGATTTTCTGGAAAACGGCAAGGTAATGGGGACCCGCTGCAAGCAGTGCGGACGGGTATTTTTCCCGCCCAGATCGGATTGCTACCAATGCCTGCCCGGAGAGATGGAGTGGTTCGAGGTGAGCGGTGCAGGCCGGCTGATCACATACAGTAAACTGGAATACGCCCCCGTCGGATTTCAGGCTGATGTGCCCTACTGCATCGCCCTGCTGGACTACGGCGACTACAAGGTCTTCGGCAGAATCGATCGAGAACTGGCCGAAGAAGACATCGAAGTGGGAATGGAGATGAAAACCGTAGCCGGCACTTTGCCCAATGGACAGCTGAGCTATGTGTTTCAAAAAGCGTGACGGAGAATCAAAGGTCCAGCGTTGCAGGTACGGATGGTTAAAAACGCTGAACACCGAACCTCTGAACCCTGATAAAGGAATCCAAAGCATGTCCGATCTCAAGCATCTGAAATTTGAAATAAACGATGGTGTGGCCCGCATTACCCTGGCACGGCCCAAATTCAACATGATGAATATCGATATGATGGCGGAACTGAACGGACGGCTCGAAGCCCTCGCCGGCGACAACGACCTGAAATGCATCGTTATACAGGCCGAGGGCAAGCACTTTTGCACCGGGGTGGAAGTCGCCGATCACAAGCCGGAAAACGTGGCCGACATGATCGCCGTCTTCAATCGTATGTTCGAGCTCATCGAGGGCATCGAGGTGCCCATCATCGCCGCCGTGCAGGGGTACTGTCTCGGCGGCGGCATGGAACTGGCCATTGCCTGCGATATTATCGTGGCCGACGGTAACGCGCAATTCGGCCAACCGGAAATAAAGGTCGGCTTTTTCCCGCCTTACGCGGCCATCCGCCTGCCGCAGCTGGTCGGCCCGGCCCGATCGATTGAAATCTGTACGACCGGGAAGTTTTACAGCGCCGAGGAGGCCCGCCGGATGGGCATGGTGGCCTATGTGGCCACGGAAGGCCGGCTCGGTGAGACGACCGACGGCATCGTCAGCGAAATTCAGTCCAACAGCCCGCTGATTATCCGTCTGAACAAACGGGCTGTCCAGCGGCATCTGGGCCTGGATTTCCGCCCGGCCCTGGAAGGCGTCAGCGACCTTTTCCTCAACACCCTGATGAAGACCGAGGATACCCTCGAGGGCATTGCCAGTTATGAAGAGAAACGCAAACCGGTATGGAAAAATAAATAAGGAGTCGTTCATGTCGCAAATCAATAAAATCGGGGTCATCGGTGCGGGCAACATGGGAAGCGGTATCGCTCAAAAAATCGCCCAGGAAGGCTTGAATGTCGTGGTCGTCGACATCAAGGACGAATATGTTCAACGCGGCCTGGGGACCATTAAAAAATTGCTCGACGAAGGCGTGGACCGTAAAATCTTCACTCCGGCGCAAGTCGAAGAAACATTGTCCCGCATCACGGGCACAACGAATTTTAGCGCCGTAGCCGATGCCGATCTGGTCATCGAAGCGGTCTTTGAAGATAAAGCGGTGAAATCGGATCTGTTTAAAAAACTGGACCAGATTTGTTCAGATAAAACCATCCTGGCCACCAACACGTCCAGCTTTTATGTCCATGAGTTCGCGTCGCAGACATCGCGGCCCGACCGCTTCATCGGTTTGCATTATTTCTATCACCCGGCGAAAAACAGACTTTTGGAGATTGTGCCCCACGCCGGAACCAGTCCGCAAACGCTCGAGACCGCGCTGCTGGCGGCCAAACTGCACGGCAAGACCAGTATCGTGGTCAAAGATGCCCCGGGCTTTGCCGTCAACCGGTTTTTCGTTCCGTTTCTCAATGAGGCCGTCCGGCTGCTGGAAGAAGATGTCGCCGACATTCCCACCATAGAAGCGGCCGCCAAAGAGGCCTTTAAAATCGGCATGGGCCCTTTTGAACTGATGAACGTCACCGGCATCCCCATCGCCGTGCACGCCTCGACCACCCTGGGCAATGAACTCGGCCCCTTTTATGCAACGCCGGGCCTTCTCAAAGCGCAGATGGAAAAAAAAGAAGACTGGGACCTGTCCGGTGAGATCGACGAATCCAGGATGGCTCCCGCCGTCGAACGTTTCTTCGGGGTCTGTCTCGGAGTCGCCGCCGCTTTGGTCGACGAAGGGGTAGCCTCCATCGAGGATACCGATCGGGGCGCCAAAATCGGGCTGCGCTGGGCGATGGGACCCTTTGAAGTCATGAATCGTATCGGCATCGACCGCACCCATGCCGCGGTGGCCGCCATTGCCGCTAAATATCCGGACTTCAAAATGCCGCAAATCCTCGCCCGTCAGAAGAAACTCGGCAAACCGTTTGAATTCAAATTCGTCGACTTGGAAATCAAAGGCGGCATCGCCTATATCACCATCAATCGGCCCGAGGCCATGAACGCCTTGAACGAGACGGTTGTCGCGCAGCTTGACCAGCGCTTTTCCGAGGCCGCAAACAATTCCGATGTCAAAGCGATCGTGTTTCAAGGTGCGGGCAAGGCATTTGTTGCCGGCGCCGATATCCGCTATTTCGTTAAAAAGATCAAAGACAATCGAATCCAGGATATTGTCGATTTCACCCGCAAGGGCCATGAACTTTTCCTGAGAATCGAAAATTGCGCCAAGCGCACCCTTGCGATTATAGACGGCCTATCCATGGGCGGCGGCAGCGAACTGGCGCTGGCCTGTCAGGCAATCGTCGCCACAGCGGCCGGTTCCCTGGGGTTTCCGGAAACCGGTATCGGCATCTATCCGGGGCTCGGTGGGATGCTGCGCACGGCGCGCATCACCGGACCGGAACTGGCCAAATATTACGTTTTTACCGGCGCCACGATCACGGCTCAGGACGCCTACGAGCTCGGCATCGTGACGGAACTGGTTCAACCCGCCGAGGTTGAAGCCGCCATCCACAAGCTGGCATCCGAAGACCAACCGGATAAATACAAACCGCGTCAAACGCCCGACAAATTCAAGCCTTTCGCCAGGATTTGCAACGCGCAAAACGTCGCCCGGCTGCTGGCGGGCGAGGCGCCGGTGGACGTTCCGGACGATCTGGCCGCCCGCACCGCCAAAATCGTCGGCTTCAAGGCGCCGCTGGCCCTGAAAATCAGCGCTGAAATTATCGATCAGCAGGCCGGCAAACCGATGGCGGACGCCGTGGAAGTCGAGTTGGGACGTTTGAACGAGATCTTTTCCACCGCGGATGCGCTGGAAGGGTTGTCGAGCCTGGGCCGCAAACGTCCGGAATACAAAGGTACCTGACGCCGTTGATGTCTGCTGACGAATTGAGCCGCCGGGGATGGCAAAAACAGGCGACCTACGATGAGCCAAGACTTTCGGAAATGGTGGCCCTGTATGAAGCGATCGGTTTTGAAGTTCATCTGGAACCGGTCGATCCCCCAATCGAATCCGGCTGCAGCCAATGCCTGCAGTCGGATTCGGAGCGGTATAAGACCATTTACACACGTAAGAAGGTTTAGATCAAAACGATACATACGAACCAAAGGAAAAATGCCATGCACAAATTGCTTACCGACAACCCCGGAGAGAAGATGCTGCTGCTGGGCAATGAAGCCATTGCCCGGGGCGCCATCGAAGCCGGAGTGGCGTTCGCCAGCACGTATCCGGGGACGCCATCTTCTGAAATTTCAACTAATTTTTTCCAGATGGCCCGGGAATGTGATCTGTATTTCGAATATTGCACCAACGAAAAGGTGGCCATGGAAGTGGCGGCCGCAGCCGCCAATTCCGGAATTCGCAGCATGTGTGTCATGAAACACGTGGGAGTGAATGTGGCCGCGGATGCCCTGATGACCCTGGCCTACGTGGGGGTCAAAGGCGGTATGGTCATTTTGTCCGCGGACGACCCCTTTATGTTCTCGAGCCAGAACGAACAGGACAATCGCTACTATGCCAAATTGTCGGGGCTGCCCATGCTCGAGCCGTCTTCGGTTGCGGAAGCCAAGGAACTGCTGACCTACGCCTTCGATCTTTCCGAAAAGCTTCAGGAGCCGGTTCTTTTTCGCACGACGACCCGTATCAATCACTCCACCGGTGAGGTGACCCTGGGTGAAATCCGGCCGCGGGAAACCGAGGGGCGGTTTGCCAAGGATCCCATGAATCTGGTCGTCGTACCGGCCGTGGCCCGGAAATTACATGTCAAATTGCTGAAAAACTTTGACACTGCCCGGGAGCTCGCCGAAAAATCCCCCTGCAACTTTATCGAGGGCGACGGCCGCTGGGGATTAATCTGCAACGGCGTCAGCTACAATTACGTCAGCGATGCCATCAAGGATTTGAAAATAGAGGATAAATCCAGGGTGCTGCGCATGGGATTTTCGCACCCGCTGCCACCGCTTTTGATCAAGGATTTCCTGAAGGGATGCGATAAGGTGCTGGTGGTGGAGGAAGGCGAACCTTACATGGAAGAGGCCGTGAAAGCCTTTGCCCAGGAGGAGGGCCTGACGCTTCCCATCAACGGCAAACGCGAAGACCTGTTCACCCGTCTTTATGAATACGATCCGGCCCAGGTGCGGCAGTGTATCGCACGCTATTTCGATCTGCCCTACACCCCGCCCCGGGAACTGGATCTTTCGGATGCGCCCCCGGTCCCCCAGCGCCCCCCTACCCTGTGCGCCGGCTGTTCCCACCGGGCGACCTACATGGAAGTCAAAAAGGCCACCGAAGGCAGGGACACCATCTTTCCTTCGGACATCGGCTGCTACACCCTGGGGCTGCTGCCACCGCTTTCGGCGGCCGATTTTCTCATCTGCATGGGCTCCTCGGTGGGCAGCGCCGGTGGTTTTTCGCGGGTGAACAAGGACAAAAAAGTCATCGCCTTTATCGGCGATTCCACCTTCTTCCATTCAGGAATCCCGGGACTGATCAATGCGGTTTACAACAACCACAATTTTACCCTGGTCATTCTCGACAACGGCACCACGGCCATGACCGGTCACCAGCCCAATCCGGGGGTCGATATGACCCGACTGCAAATGGAGGGATACGGCAGGGTTTCCATCGAAGCGGTGGTCAAGGCCATCGGAGTCAAACAGGTGACGACCGTCAAGCCGTATAAGGTAAAGAAAAGCATCGAAGGGATCCGGGAGGCCATTGACTACCAGGGCGTTTCAGTGATCATCTCCGAAGAGATGTGCGCCCTGTATGCCAATTCACTCAAACTTCCCAAACGTAAACCGTTCCATATCAGTGAAAAATGCACGAACCACCGAGACTGTATCAATTCTCTGGCCTGTCCTGCATTTTATATTTGGGACGACCGGGTGGCGATCGACGCGAACATGTGCACCGGATGTGCGGTCTGCGCCCAGATCTGCCCCGAAAACGCCATCTTGCCGGTAAAGGAAAAAGCTTAGGAGATGGGGAATTGAACCTCAAACCTCCAACGGCCGCAGGCCTCTTACGAACCTAACGATATTAACGAGTGCCCATCCATCAAAGGGTCTTTTACCATGATGGGCACCGGATGGTGTTTCCAATCCAGAAATGCGAATATTTTGCCCAAGTAATAGGAAATCAAGCCCTTGCGCGGAACCGTAGCTTGCTACGCCGCACAAGCAAGGGCGCAGATCGACGCCGAAATTGGGCCAAAAGGCCATTTGTGGATGGAAACTAACGAACTTAACGAACAGGAATCTATTATGGAAACAAAACGGCTGGTAATCGTTGCGGTTGGCGGACAGGGGAATCTGCTGGCATCCGGCGTGCTGGGAGAAGCGGCCCTGCTATGCGGGATACCGCTGAATATGAGCGAAATTCACGGCATGGCTCAGCGAGGGGGCGTGGTGGAGTCCTCCCTGGTGTTTGGGGATGCCAAGAGCACCATCATCTCGGACGGCGAAGCGGATGTTCTGGTCGGATTCGAACCGTCCGAAACCCTCCGGGCACTGCCAAAGTGCAATTCCAGGACCGTCGTGATTACCAATCTGGCGCCTCTCATGCCGTTTACGGTAAATATCGGTCAGGGAGTCTATCCCGATTTGGAACAGTTGCAGGCGCTGATTCGCGGCAAGACCGCCCGATTGATCGCGTTCAATGCGGCTTCCCTGGCGAAGGAGGCCGGCAACAGTCTGGCGGTGAATATGGTTCTGCTGGGCGCCCTGATCCAGACCGGCGTACTGCCGCTGTCCGCCGAACAGGTCAAGGAAGCGATGAAAACGAAGACCAAAAAGGCTTTTCTGGATTCCAACCTCAAGGCGTTTGATCTGGGATTTTCCGCCGCGGGGCGTGCCTGAACCCAGTCGGGTGACACACGGTAAAATTTATCTATCGATGATATGGCGAAAAGATTAGAACCGGAAGGTGAGAACGTTAGAAGTTAAGAGGATCGGAACGGGGTAGGAAATACTAAACTTCCGATTTTCTTATCTTCCGACTTTCTCATGACTGTCCGGAGACCACGCGCGTGGGGGCTTGAAATATGAATGACAAGCAAAATTTTCAACCGCGATCATTTGCGGTGATCGGTGCCGGTCCGGTCGGCTGCATCGTGGCGGCATTTCTGGCCCAGGGCGGGTATGACGTCACCCTTTGTGATGTGGTTCCCGAATTGCTGGCACCGGCACGGGATCCCGGCATCGTCATCGAGGGCGCCGAGCAGATGAGGCAAAAAGTAACCCGGACCTGCAAAAATATTGACGAACTGGCGGATCACGATCCCGACGTCATATTCATTACGGTCAAAGCCAACGCCCTGCCCCTGATCGCTTCGGCGATCGAAGGTTTTTACCACGAGGGCATGTTCGTCGTCAGCTGGCAAAACGGAATCGATACGGAACTGGAGTTGGCCAAAATCCTGGGCCGGATTCCCGTCATGCGCGCCGTGGTCAACTATGGGTGTGCGCTGGTCGCTCCGGCCCACGTGCGGATGCCGTTTCACCATCCCCCCCATTATATCCAGGAGCTGGATCCGGCTTCACGCCCGGAAGCCACCGTCATCTCGCAAGCACTCACGAATTGCGGCCTGATCACTGAACATACCGAAAAAATCGTTAATATGGTATGGCGCAAAACCGTCATGAACGCCTCGATGAACCCGGTCTGCGCTGCCACGGGCCTGACCATGTCACGGGCGATGAACGATCCGATCGTCTACCAGATTGTCGATGCCCTGGTGAAGGAATGTTTGACCGTCTCCCGGGCCAACGAAATATCCCTGGGATGGGATTATTATCCCTATGCCATGGATTACATGCGCAATGCCGGTGACCACAAACCTTCCATGTTAATGGATATCGAAGCCGGACGGCGGACGGAAATCGATTTCATGAACGGAAAATTCGTGGCTTACGGCGAACAAGCCGGTATCGAAACGCCGTACAACCGCACCATGTGGGCGCTGGTGAAAGGCCTGGAGTCCAAATGACCTCCGGACCGGTTTATGTCGGCGTCGATGTCGGATCTTCGCGCACCAAGGTGGCCGTACTCGACTCCGACAAAAACCTGATCGGCTATGATGTCAAAAAATCCGGGATCGATTTTTCGGCCACCGCCCGGCAATGTCTGGGAATTTCCTTGAATGCGGCCCGGGCGGATCGGTCCGATATGGCCGCGGCGGTGTCCACGGGATATGGCCGCAAAAACGTTGACTTCGCCGAGGACACCAAAACCGAGATCGGCTGTCATGCCAGTGGCTGTTACCTATATTTTCCGCGCGAAATAACCGTCATCGACATCGGCGGACAGGACAACAAGATCATCAAGCTGGATGCGGCCGGCCGGCGCACGAGCTTTAAAATGAATCGCAAATGCGCGGCCGGCACCGGCGCATTTCTGGAAGAAATGTCCGCCCGCCTGGACATTCCCCTCGAACAGATGGATGGTTTGGCATCTCAATCGGAAAACATGGTGAAACTGGGAAGCTTTTGTACCGTATTTTCGGCCACCGAGGTTCTCGAAAATATCCGGTACGGCAAAAAAATCGAGGATATCGTCAAGGGGGTCTTTTTCTCGGTGATCCGCCGGGTTCTGGAAATGGACTCCCTGACGGAAAATGTGGTGCTGACCGGCGGGGTGGTGGCCCACAATCCCTATCTGGCCGTCATGGCCGCAGAGATGATCGGAAGAAAAATTTTGATTCCCGAGCATCCACAGCTTACCGGCGCCATCGGCGCCGCCTTATATGCGATGAGGACGGCATCCCCTAAAAATGAAGACACCCCTAAATAGGTTCGCTATGGTAGAAAAACAAGTCGTCAGAAAAAAAATTGCGGCCGCCGCCGATGTCGGCAAATTCATGGCCGACTATTACCGCGAGCTCAATGAAGCCGCTGAAAAGGGCCAACCTAAAATCGCCTGGTGCACCAGCGTCGGGCCCGTCGAAATCCTTAGAGCCATGGGGTTTTTGATTTATTTTCCCGAAACGCACTCCGCCATGCTGGGTGCCACCCGCATGGCCACCGACCTCATACCGGAAGCCAATGCCCTGGGATATTCGCCGGATATCTGTTCCTATCTCACCGCGGACATCGGGGCGTTTTTGAAGGGTGTGACGCCGCTGCAGAAAGTATACAATATCGCCGGCATTCCCCGCCCCGACGTACTGGTTTACAACACGAATCAATGCCGGGACGTCCAGGATTGGTTTACGTGGTATGCAGAAAAATTCAATGTCCCGGTCATCGGCGTTCAAACCCACCGCAATGTGGCTGACGTCACCGAAGCGCACGTCGCCTCCATCGCCAGACAGATGGAGGCCCTGGTCGAACCGTTGGAAAGGGTATCCGGCCGGAAATTCGAGATGGGCGAATTGAAGGAAGTCGTCCGGTTGTCGCGCGCCTGTTCGGACATCTGGAAAAAAATCCTGGACACGGCCGCAGCCATTCCCGCCCCCCTGACCTTTTTTGACGGCACCACCCTTATGGGACCCGCGGTGGTCGGCCGGGGGAGCCGGAAAGTCCTGGATGTTTTCGAAAAACTGCTGACGGAACTGCAAGAGCGGATCGAAAGGGGAGAAGGTGCCGTCGACAATGAAGCGCACCGAATCTACTGGGACGGCATGCCGGTCTGGGGCCGGCTCAGCGCGCACGCGAACCTGTTTGCGGCCCTCGACACCAATGTCCTGGCTTCGACGTACTGCAACAGCTGGATTTTTTCGGCGCTGGATCCCGAAGATCCGTTCAACAGCATGGCCCGGGCCTATACGGAGCTGTTTATCGTCCGGTCCGACGACGCCAAGGAAACGTACATCAAGAATATGCTGGACTTTTTCAAGGTGGATGGCATTATTTACCATGATGCCAAGACCTGTCCCAACAATACGAACTGCCGCTACGGCATGCCCCAGCGCCTGTCCCGGGAAACCGGAATTCCCAGCCTGACCATTCAGGGCGATCTGAACGATCTCAGGCTGCTCTCCGATGAACAAACCCGAACGAACGTCGAGGCATTCATCGAACAGCTGGAAGAATAAATTTGATGAATTCGTAAAAGGTCGAATTCATCAAAAAACAACGTACCACGCACAACCCACAACTTACATAATGTAGGGAGGTATCAATGGCCGGTTGGCTGAATTTGGGTCAAAACTTTAAAGTCAATGCCAAAAAATTTCCGCAGACGGTGGCGCTCAAAGACAGCGTGCGCAGTTTCACCTACCCACAGGCGAACTTACGGGTCAACAAGCTGGCCCGCAGCCTGCTTTCGCTGGGATTGGCGAAGGGCGACAAAGTCGCGGTGCTGCTGGAAAATACCATCGAAATTGTAGAAGCATATCTGGCGACCGCCAAAACCGGCCTGATCATCGTACCGATCAATTTCCGTCTGGTCGCGGAAGAAGTCGCCTACATCGCCGAAAATTCGGATGCCAAAGCCCTTATCGTGCAAGATGAATTCACGGCGACGGTTGATTCGATCAGAGCCCGTTTAAAAAACATTGCAGACCAAAATTTTATTGTGGTCGGCGAACCGGTCGAAGGATACCGGGCCTACGAGGCGTTTATCGCACCCGCGGCCGACGGCGAGCCCGCTGCCGCGGTCGCACCCCATGACCCCTGGATTTTGATTTACACTTCCGGCACCACCGGCCGGCCCAAGGGCGTGGTGCGATCCCACGAGTCCCATGTGGCTTTTTATCTGATCAATGCCCTCGATTTCGGTTTCAATGCGACCGACATCTGCCTGAACGTCATGCCGCTTTGCCACATCAATTCCACCTTTTTTACCTTCATCTTCCTTTACCTGGGCGCATCGGTATACATCCACCCGGCCCGCTCCTTCAAGCCGCAGGAAATCCTGCAGATCGTCGAGCGGGAACGGATTTCGTTCATCTCCCTGATTCCCACCCACTACAATCTGATTCTCAGCGTTTCCGAAGAAGCCGCGAAAAGGGATCTGGGTTCGATTCGCAAACTGCTGTGTTCGTCCGCGCCGGTGCGCAAGAGTATGAAGTCGGCGATAATGGATTTGTTTCCCGGTGTGCAGCTTTACGAGGCCTACGGCTCCACCGAGGCGGGCACCGTCACCGTGCTCAAACCCGAAGACCAGCTGCGCAAGCTGGGCTCCATCGGCTACGAAGCGCTGGGTACGGATTTTGTCAAGATCCTGGATGAGGAAGGCAATGAAGTCGGTGTTGGAGAGGTCGGGGAATTGTACTCCAAAGGCCCCATGCTGTTCGAAGAATACTACAAACTGCCCGAAAAAACCGCTGCCGCCTTTACAGACGGATGGTTTTCCGCCGGCGACATGGCTACCCGGGACGAAGATGGGTTTTATCAGATCGTCGACCGCAAGGACAATATGATCATCACCGGCGGAGAGAATGTCTACCCCAGCGAGATCGAGGAGGTCATCGGCAGCCACGAGTGTGTCTTCGATTGCGCCGTCGTCGGACTCCCCGATGACAAATGGGGCGAAAGGGTGGCCGCGGTGATCGTCCGCAAGCCGGGACTCGACGAATCCATGATCAACGAAAAAACCATCCGGGAGTGCTGCCAATCGACGATGGCCGGGTTCAAACGGCCCAAGGAAGTTATTTTTATCGATGAGGCCGACATGCCGCGCACGCCTACCGGAAAAATCCTGCACCGCAAACTGAGAGAAAAGTTCCGTCAACAAGGAGAAAAGACAAAATGAACTATGCCAGTTATGCCGTCCTGCATTCCCGCCATCTATCCGATAAGACTTGCCTGATCGAAAGAACGCCTTCCAGGAATCTAAGGCGTACGTTGACCTGGCGGGAATTCAATGACGAGATCAACAAGGTCGCCAATTATCTGTCGAAAGAGCTGGGCATCAAAGACGGCGATTTTGTCATGCACCTGCAAAACAATTCACTGGAATGGCTGATTACCTATTACGGCATCATCAAACTCGGAGCGGTGGTGGTCCCGCTGAATTTTCGCTTCGTCGGCGCGGATATTTTGTATGCGGCCAATATCTGCAATCCCAAGGCGTTTATCATCGGATCCGAATTTCTTCCGGTAGTTCAATCCGTTCAAGAAAAGCTGAAAACCGTGGAAAAATATATATGTGTCGGCGCGGAGGTGCCCGCGGACATGATCGACTACCAGAGCGTGGTTCAAGGCGGCGACACGTCCGAAGCCATCGTTGCGGTCGATGCCGACCACGATCTGGCCATGATGTTTACCTCGGGCACCACCGGCGATCCAAAACCGGTCTTGCACACCCATTTTTCCCTAAACAACACCGCCATTGGCAACGGGATGAGCTATTTTGTGGAAAAAAACGACAACTATGTCTTTTTCCTGCCCCTGTACCATAGCGGAACCATGTTTTTGTGGGCGCCCTTCTACGCCACCGGTGCCGTCGGAACCATCCTGCGGGAATTCAGCGATCCCAAATGGATTATCGAAGCCATGGCCGAGGAAAAGGCAACGGATGTTTTGTTTGTGGTGCCCATTGCGGTGGCCATTTTAAACGCCATTCGCAACGGCGACATTAAACTGGAAGACTACGATCTTTCCCGCTGGCGCTACCTGGAAATCGGTGCCCAGCCGGTGCCCTTCGATGTGATGAAACGGCTGGTGGAAACCCTGCCCTGCGGCTGTTCGAATATCTACGGCATCACCGAAGGCGGCGGCGGCGGGCTTTTCAATCTGTATCCGGAAGAAGTGCTGCAAAAGCCAGGATCCATCGGCAAGCCCACCTTCGGCCTGGATGCCAAAATCGTCGATTTCGATGGCCGGGAACTGCCGCCCCGCGAGGTCGGTGAACTGCTGCTGAAGACCAACCGCATGATGAAAGGCTATTATCAGAACCCGGAGCTGACCCGGAAATCGCTCAAGGACAACTGGTTGTACACCGGCGATCTGGTCAGGGCCGACAAGCAGGGATACTTTTATATCGTCGACCGTGCCAAGGATATGGTGACCAGCGGCGGTGAAAATATTTTTCCGGTGGAAATCGAAGACGTCCTGATGGAGCACCCCAAGATCGACGATGTGGCCTGCATCGGCTATCCGGATGAACGCCTGGTGGAAATCGTGCTGGCCATCGTCCAGTTGAAAGCGGGGGAATCCATGACGGAGGAGGAGTTGATTGAATTCGCCAAATCGAAGATGGCCACATACAAGGTGCCGCGCAAGATCATTTTCGATCCGGTCATGCGTAACCCCACCGGCAAGCTCATGAAGCCCAAAATGCGAGAAAAGTATACCGGCCGCAAGGAAGCGTTCAAAAAACTCGATTGAGGATAAAGTTCATCTAAAATATCCAACTAAACCAACTAAGTATATGAATTTTTAGAAAATTTGATGAAAGAGCAGGTCCCTTTGAGGCAGCAAGATATGACGAAATTTAAAAAGGTTTCAGGTGTCAGGAAATTAGCGATTCCGATGAAGTCATATGCGTACGAAAGGGATGCACCGGACGCTCATTTTTCGCGCCGGTGATTGGCGCCAACGACGATGCCGACACCTGACACCTGAAACCTTGCGTAATCTAACACTACATCGACCATTTCTTGGCGATGTCGTTGGGGTTAAGCGCCTAACCAAATTTTGGGGAACCAAGCATGCTGATCACCGAAATTCTGGCCAGAAACGCCCGCCTTTACGGCGACGAAATTGCGCTGGTGGAAAGAGATCCAGCCAAAAACAGCCGCCGGGAGATTACCTGGCGACAGTTCGATGACCAGGCCGACCGGGTGGCCAACGCCCTGATCGCCCGGGGGGTCGGCAAGGGCGACCGCGTAATGCATCTGATGATGAACTGCATCGAATGGCTGCCGGCCTATTTCGGCATCCTGCGGTCCGGCGCCTGGGCGGTTCCCCTTAATTTCAGGTTTTCAGGTGATGACATCCGGATGTGCTGCGATATTGCGCAGCCGACGGCGTTGATGTTCGGAGAGGAATTCGTCAACCGGGTCGGCGCGGTAAAATCCGCGTTGGACCGCACCATCGCAAATTATATCTACGTGGGGCCGGAAACCGGGCGACCCGGATACGCCGAACCCTATGCGCGGGTTCTGGCTTCCGCCGCTGCCGAAAATCCCCGCATTGCGATGAACCTGCTCGACAGCGCCGCTTTGTACTTCACATCCGGTACAACCGGAACCCCCAAGGCCGTCCTGCTGACCCATCGCAATCTGGAGCATGCCTGTTACGTTGAAAACCGGCACCATAATCAGACCCACGCAGACATTTTTCTGTGTATTCCGCCGCTCTATCATACCGGCGCCAAAATGCACTGGTTCGGGAATTTTATTGTCGGGGCCCGGGGCGTCATTCTCAAGGGCATCAAGCCGGAGTTTATCCTCCAGGTGGTCTCGGAAGAAAAAGTCACCATTGTCTGGCTGCTCGTGCCGTGGGCCCATGACATCCTGATCGCTCTTGAAAACGGGGACGTCCGGCTCGAGGATTATGCGCTCGACCCGTGGCGCCTGATGCACATGGGTGCCCAGCCGATCCCCCCCAGTCTGATCAATCATTGGAAAAAGTACTTTCCCAACCATGCATACGACACCAACTACGGCCTGACCGAGTCCACCGGACCGGGCTGTGTGCATCTGGGGTTGGAAAATACCGCAAAAGTCGGGGCGATCGGCGTTCCCGGATTTGACTGGGAATACCGCATCGTCGATTTCGATACAAATCCGGTCGACCCCGGTGAGGCCGGTGAATTGCTGGTCAGAGGACCCGGGGTGATGAAGGAATACTATAAAAACCCGGAGGCCACCGCCGCTGTGCTGAAAAACGGCTGGCTGCACACCGGCGACATCGCGCGCACCGATGCAGAGGGGTTCATCTGGCTGGTGGACCGCGCCAAGGACATCATCATCACCGGCGGTGAAAACATTTTCCCGGTGGAGATCGAAAGCCATATCATGGGACATCCCAAGGTGCAGGATGCGGGGGTCATCGGACTGCCCGATGAACGCCTGGGCGAGATCGTGGCCGCCATTATCCAGGCAAAATCCGGCCACTTCCTGACGGAAGCCGAAATCACCGAATTCTGTGCAACACTACCAAAATACAAAAGACCCCGCAAAATTTTCTTCGGCGAGGTGCCCCGCAGCCCCACCGGTAAAATCGAAAAACCGAAACTGCGTAAAGCCTATACCGGGATCAGCGAGAAAATCCGACCGCCCTCCTGAAAGGGGGCGAAATTATGGAACAGACGCAAATTCTAAAAGATTCCGATTCATGAAATGAATTGGCTCCATTTTTACCCCCTCCCTCGATCCCTGCTCTCCGAGGCGTAAGCTCGCGCTCTACGAACCGGAGGCCGCCGGGGGAGGGAAGATTCTTCCCCCTTTTCTAAAGGGGAATCGAGGGGGATTTCTTCTCCGGGGCAAGTTCGACCGGCAGCAAACCCTGAACCCCGGAACCCTTGAACTCTAAACCTGGAAATTGCAGTTTCAAACGAGCGGCCGCCGCTGGCTAAAGGGCAGCCCGTCTGATCAAGCAAGAAACATCAATTAACAATTAACAAGTGAAAAGTGACAAGTTACGAGTGACAAATCCACACCAGTCATTGCGGCAGGGTTTTAGGCCGGGCACGAAGTGAATCTTTAGCGCTATCCAGGAAGTTCGCCGTGGGGCTGGACTCCGGCTAAAACCCTGCCGGAGTGACGATGGAGGGTATCGCCCGCTTCGGAATGGTTTTCTGAGATGGCTATAAGCGGGTGTCGCTGGCTAAAAGGTCTTTTCTTGGGTCTTTTCGGTTGCATCTCGAATCCTGAAACCTGAAACCTTCAAGGTAGTTTCATACGAGCCGCAGCCCCGGGCGAAAGGGCAGCCCGACTGATCAAAGACAGAAACTGTGCCATTCTGGCGTAGTTTCATATAAGCGGCAGCCTCGGGCGAAAGGGCAGCCCGATTGATCAAAGACAGAAACTTTCTAATAAGGATTGCTTCATTTTACCCCCTCCCTCAGTCCCTCCCACCAGGGGAGGGAAGCTGTCTCCTCTCCCTTGATGGGAGAGGCCGGGTGAGGGTGATAAAATGGCAAAATGCCTTTTTAACCCAGAACCCAGAACCTTGAACCTGGAATTTGTAGTTTCATATAAGCCGGGGCCGCTGGCTAAAGGGCAGCCAGTTTGATCAATAAAGAAACTTTTTAAAAGGATCGACTCCATTTTACCCCCTCCCTCAATCCCTCCCGCCGGGGGAGGGAAGTTGACTCCTCTCCCTTGACGCGAGAGGCCGGGTGAGGTTGATAAAATGGCAAAATGCCTTTTTAACCCAGAACCCAGAACCTTGAACCTTGAACCTTGAACCTTGAACCTGGAATTTGTAGTTTCATACGAGTTCCCCTCTAACGGACTGCGTCGGCAGATCGGACGCTCACCTGCCTGCCAGGTTCCCATCCGACGGCTCCGGAATGCCACGCTTCCGCCGGGCAGCCTGCCCGGGGTCGAGAGCCAGGTAGTCGTTTCCCGGGCCGAAATGAACGGTGGCGTGCTGGGGATCCAGCCGGGCCGCCTCCCGGAAGGCTTCCACCGCTTCCCGGTGCAGGCCGAGTTCGATATAGCACTTTCCCAGATTATAGTGGGCCTTGGCAAGCTGCCCATCGATTCGGATGACCTGCTTGAAAGCCGCGACCGCCTCCGTGTACAGACCGAGATTCATATACATGTATCCTAGCCTGTAGTGCGCTTCCAGATTATCGGGATTCAGCCGCGTCACCTGATTGAAGGCATCCAGGGCTTTTCTGCGTAGACCCAGTTTGAGATAGCTGTTGGCCAGAAAGAAGAGGACATCCGCGGCATCGGGCTTGACCCGCAGAACCCGCCGGTAAGCCTCGATCGCTTCCTGTTGTCGACCGAGTTTCCCGTACATGTAACCCAGACCGTAGCCGGCCTTGACGTTCTTGGGATCCAGGCGGACAACCTGTTTGAATGCTGCGATGGCTTCTTGGGGACGGTCAAGCTCTTGATAGCTGATCGCCAGGTTATAGTGCGCCTTGACATTGGCGGGATCGAGTTCTACAACCTGCCTGAAGGCCTCGGCCGCTTCTTCATGCAGCCCGAGGGTCGTACAGGTGATTCCCAGGTTATAATAGGCGTCTTTGAAACCGGGTTCGAGCCGCACAGCCTGTCTGAAGGCATCTGCGGCCTCGCGGGTCAGATCCAGATTCAGGCAGGCAGTTCCCAGATTGTAATGCGCTTTGGCATCCCCGGGATTTACCAGTACGGATTGTCTGAAGGCCTCCAGAGCCGCCTGGTAAAGACCGAGTTCAATGCAGCTGATCCCCAGGTTATAGTAAGCCTTGTCAAAACCGGGATCGACCCGCACGGCCTGTCTGAAGGCGTCTGCGGCCTCCTGGTGAAGACCCTGATTGAGATAGGCATTGCCCAGGTTATACCAGGCGGCCCGGGCAGCGGGATTCAGGTGAATGACCTGTTTGTAGGCCTCGATGGCTTCCGGCTGAAGATCGAGTTTAACGTAGCTGACCCCCAGATTGAAATAGGCGCCTTCATAATTCGGCTGGATTCGAATCACCTGTTTATAGGCCTTGACGGCCTCGCCATAAAGCCCGAATTTTCGGTAGCATCCACCCAGCAGATAATAGGCATCCGCATTTTCCGGATCGATCCGGACCGCCTCCTGATAGGCCTTGACGGCCTCTCCGGGTTGATTGAGCTTGTCGGAGCTGATGCCCAGGTTGTAGTAGGCGGGGGCATCATCGGGCCGGATCCGAATGACCGCTCTGAACGCGGCCGAAGCCTCCTGGGGGCGATCGAGTTTGGCGTTCTCGGTTCCCAACAGAAAATAGGCCTCCGCATTATCGGGTTCGATCCGGATGGCCTGCCGGGCGGCGGCGGCGGATTCACTGTGCAGCCCGAGTTCGCTGAGGCTGACCGCCAGATTGAAGTACGCATTCGCATGATCCGGAACAATCCGAATCGTGTGCTGGAAGGCCTCTACCGCATCCCGATGCCGGCCGAGCTTCGCTTGAGCGATTCCCAGGTTGTAATATGCATCGGCATCGATAGGATTGCCTCGCACGACCTCCTCGTAGGCCGCGACAGTCTCCCGGTAAAGCCCCAGCTCACTGTAGATCAACCCCATATTGTAGCGGGCACGGGTGTCGTCCGGATCGAGCTGCACGGCCCGTTTGTATGCCTGGATGGCATCTTCCGTAAAGCCGAGACGGCTGAAGCTCAGACCCAGATTGAAGTGCGCGGCCGGATCGGTGGGGTTTAGCCGGACGGACTGCCGGTAAGCCTCGATCGCTTCGGGGTAAAGGCCGAGCCGACCATAGCTGAATCCTAGATTGAAGTAGGCCGCCGCATTGTCGGGATCATACCGGATGGCTTGTTTGTAAACCTCCACCGCATTTTTGTGATCGTCATTTTTTTGATAAGCAATGCCCAAAACCATCAGTTCAAGCGGATCTTTTGAAAGCAGGGACGGTAGTTTGGTCAGGGCGACCGCTAAATCCTTATCCTGCCCCGGCATCAGCTTCAGCCACAGGGATCTCGTCTCGAAGCCTTCGGCCGAGACCTCAAGATGGTAAGGTCCGGGATCCAGCGACATGCCCTGATAAAATTTCGGTTTGATATTGAGAATCCGGATCTGCGCCCCGTCGGGTTCCGTTTGGACAAACAGGTGGGCCTGGCCGGATCCCTCCACCTGCGCCGGCAAATCGCTGGCAGGCATGCTGAACATGAAACAAAACAGTAAGATATAAAGTTTTCGGTACACGAAATACTTCCTGATTTTTTTGACGAACCGTAAGGCAAAAGATAATGATTTTATGATGAAAATACAACCTATTTATCTTTCGGCTGATGAGCGGAAAAATCAAAGGCGGTAGCGCTTGCGGGCTTCTTTTTCGATCCGATCCGCATCCAGTTTGAGATCCTTTCCGGGGGATATCACATGAAGCGCGTGATTTTGGCTGCGTTTGCCGGGGTTGGTCGGTGTGTAGATCCGCAAGAGCAGGACGAATGACGACCCTTTATATTCAGCGCACCGGTCTTCTGCTTTTAATTCCTGCTTGCGACGCCTTAGCATGTCGAGCAGTGGTTTGGTGATTTCCTCGACGGTCAAGGTGGCGAACTCGCCGAATTTCCCGATACCCAGGATTCGCGTCAGACCCGTGTAACTGGTTTCCTTGTAACGGGTGTCATGGCAGACGATCACATAAGGTGGATAGAGGACTTCACCGTTGGGGCAAACCGCCGGTTCCACGGCCTGGTCCAGCTCCCCGGCGAAGCGACGCGCCTGTTCGTCGGATAGATTGTGCTGGGCCCTGCAATAGGCAAAAAACATGGACGGATCGGCGAGACCGATGGATATACAGGTACTGATGCGGGTCCGGGCGCCATAAGGAGGTCTCATGTATGGCGGGCAATGGCTCCGGATAATATCAGCGGAACTGACTTCGTTGGCGATATCCGAGCTGATGTTTATTTTGCGGCGAAAGGCCGCTTTCTTGTACGTCAGGATCTGCCGGGCAGCCTTGGAGAAAAAACCGCTGTCCAGATTGATGCCTGTCGCCAGGCCATCCGCGAACAGCAGCGTGGCATTGTCAAAACGCATGCTCGCCCTGATTCTGTCCCGAAATTCCGGCCCGGTCATCCTTCCGATGGTTTCATGCCGGATCTTTTGTTCGTCGACATCCTGGTAAACAAATCCACCGGGAATGAAGATGGCGCCCTTGTTGTCGAATTTGCCGGTGGCGCCCTCTTCGTCGACACCCGGCAGCCGGCCGGTTACACTCTGTGCGATCATCTTCCAGAGGGTATCGATGCGAATGGCAATAATTTCCCTTATCAACTCATTTTCTATAATCGCTTTTTTATGAATCATGACCGTCTGCAGATGTTTTAAACCCGATCCGCAAGCCTGGAAACAGGGGCTTCCATGAGTCATTCGATGCTGGGTCTCGCGGGCTCAGGTGTGAATCGTAAGGATTAATTGGTATTAATTTCGCAGACTTGTCCTGAGTTGTCAAGGGCTCTGGACAGATATCCATTTATTATCTTGGAAATTCCCGATTTTCAGGCTCGGTTGGCAGACCGCGAAATGCCGCCGATGGATTTATATTGCACGATCCTGCTGCTGGAATACCTCCCAAATAGCAGAGATCGCAGGGAAGGCCGAAAGAAGCCAACCGCTGCGATCTCCGAGTCCGGCAAAATATATCAGAGCCGGTATGCGGGAAAACACCGCCCGCATAACGAGTCGCTGTTATGCACAATCGCCGGGTCCGTTGCCGGTTCCGTCGGCGGGGCCGTCACCGTCGTTGCCGGTTCCATCACCGGGTCCATGGCCGCCGTTATCGCCGGCACTACCGTTGCCGGATGCGGCTCCCGTCCCAGGTCCGTTGCCGCTGCCATCTGCAGGGCCGACACCGCTGTTGCCCGTGCCGTCACCGGGGCCATTCCCGCCGTTGTCACCGCTGCCGCCGTTTCCGGCCGCCGCCAGATATTGCAGTCCTTCTTGGATGGGCAGGCGGCTGCAGTCACCCGGGCCGTTGCCGGTGCCATCGCCGGGACCATCACCGCCGTTGCCCGTGCCGTCACCGGGGCCGTTGCCGCCATGGAAAATAATCGACGGGTGAATCGTACCCGATACTCCGGACACATTCGAGGCAATCGCCGACACACAGAGAAGACTGCTTACCATTACCATCCAACCGATTTGACAAATTTTTCTTCGCATTTAATTTCCCCTCCATTGTTGATGAGATTTTATAAACGTCTTTCGGGTCCCCTATTCTGCTAAAAACGGAATACGGTAGACCCGCGTTAAAAAAATGAAAAAGCACAGAGATTTTCGGACTCCGGCACCGGTTGTCGTCACAACCGAGAGAACGCTCCCTTTTTCACCACTGAAACGTCCGGCAGTCGAAAAGGTTACAAAAAAAAATCATCGACCCACTGCCACGCAGCGGGTCGATGATTTTTATTCCCAATAATTTTATTTGAAGATGCGATTGGTTGGCGTGTGCTTACGCGCGGGCGGTTGGTAAAATGCGTCCCGTCCCCGGTTAGGCCGCCGCGGGGTCCACGATAGGCCCTGCGAAGATGAGGGCTTTATGCAGATCGGCAATGCTCTCGATAAGGACATCGGGCATTTCTCTTTTGAGGGTGTCGTAACTATCGAAGCCCGTCAATACCCCGACCGTTTTCATCCCGGCCGCCCTGCCCGCCCGAATATCCACCCGGGTATCCCCGACATACACACATCTTTCAAACGGCACCCCGAGTTTTTCACTGCATTGAACCAGCGGTTCCGCAGCCGGCTTTTTGCGGAGAACATCATCGGCGGTAACAACCACCTCGATCAGATCCGCCAATCCGGCCTCGCTTAACGGTATCATCTTTACGGGCATCTGCCGCGCCGGGGTGGAGGTTACCAGCCCGATCCGGGCGCCTATTGCCGTTATTTTCTCAAACGTCTCGGCCACACCCGGAATCAACCGGGTCTGCCGGTAAAACATTTGCGGAGCGATTTCATCGATGATTTTTCGGGCCTTTGCGGCCATTTCCATTTGACGATCCCTCATGTTTTCCGGAAGTACACATTCCCAATCGAATTCTCCGTTGCCCATGGCCTCGAGCAGGATCTCCCGGGTTACCACCGGTACGCCCAATTCTGAAAAAACGATGTCGATGATTTCGTAGTATATCGGCACCGTGTCGATCAGGGTGCCGTCCAAATCAAACATGACCGCATTCACTTCCAGCTTGTTCTCTAAAAGCAATTCCACCTCCAGTGTGTACCGGCGATCCTGCCCGGTTAGACCTGTCATGCTGTTTGCGAGTTTCCATCCACAAATGGCTTTTTTGCCCAATTTCTGCGTCAATCTGCACCCTTGCTCGTGCGGCGTCGTAAACTACGCCTCCGCGCAAGGACTTGATTTCCTTGAACTTGGGCAAAAATTCGCATTTCTGGATTGGAAGCACCATCCGGTGCCCATCATTGTAAAAAACCCTTTGATGGATGAACACTAGCTAATTTAACACAGCTTGCGCGATGGCCTTTTTTATGTCATCAGGCATAATGGGTTTGATTAAATACTGAGTAAATTCCAACGCCGTGGCCTGTTCCAGCAGCTCCGAGTCCTGATAGCCGGATATAAAGATGATCGGTGCGTTTTTTGTCGATCGGATCCGCCGGGCAGCTTCAATGCCGTCCATGCGGCCGGCGAGCGTAATATCCATAATTATCAGATCCGGATTCTCTTTTTCAGCCCATTGCACCGCTTCCTCGCCGGTGGTTATCGGGCCACAGGCTTCATATCCCTCCATAACCAACACTCTTTGCATGGACATGCCAAAAATCACTTCGTCTTCAACAATCAACACTTTGATCTTATTCATGGTTCCCTTCCGGTCTCATCCGATGTATTTCCGAAAGTTTTTTCCCTTTCTGATCGTGAATCTTTGCTTTTCTTTTTGGATTTTTCTGAAAAATACCTTCCCATTGATTGACCAACCCTCTATTTGTCCTTCTTTTTCCAGCCGGTCCAATTCGTTGAGAACCGGATGGTAATTGCCGGCCAGTTGATGCCGGGGCAACTGGAATAACAGATCCTGCAATGATACCGACTCTTGCGTATCATGGATCAGATGCAGCAGGTCCTCTTTCAGATCGGAATTGCACAGCAGGAAAGCTTCGTATTCCGCACCCGATGCCGGAACGGTTGACTTCCTCCCAGTGCCCCTCATCATGCCGACCCATTTTGAAACCGGATTTTTCCCCGACTCCACCTCGATTTCGCCCGGTTCAAAGCCTTGAACAGGAAGGGGACGCAGATCGGACAAATGCCTGTCGGATACCGGGTGCTCAAAATTTAGCGCAACACCCTGCAAATCCCGACCGGCCTCGTACAAAACCTCGTCGACCGTGCTCAAAACATGCATGATCACCGAGCCGGATATGAATACCAGCAAAAGGATCGAAAAGATGAAAGTCAAGCCCTGCAGCGATAAACCGAAAGATTCGGACAGGCGTGAAAAGTGGTCGATCAGTTGGGTGAATGCCATGTCAATTTTTTCCATACATGCTGGCGGCACACTCGTTTTTACCCAGATCCATCACTTCCTGTTCCTCGTCATCGACGTCCAGAATTCCAGCATTAACCTGCCGAATCCGGCCGTAGACCTCAGGCTGTTTGCGCATGTTGTCCTTGATGAAGCGAACGAAATCGCCCTCGGACTCGATTGCATAAATATCCGCGTTTTTCTCCCGGATGTCGCCCATGGTCTGCATAAAAACATGGTCCGGGTTCGCTTCGCTCCATTCGAGGTAGTGCCCCGGCAAAACCAGGACCTCATCTTTCAATTCGTTGATTTTGGTCTGGAGGGTGTCGAAAAGCAGCCGGGCCCAGTCATCCACCTGCCCGCCCAGGTCGGGGCGGCCGATGGACAGGATAAAGACCGTGTCCCCGGTGATCAGATATTTATCGTCAATGAGATAGGAGGTGCTGCCCGGTGTGTGGCCCGGGGTGTGGATGGCTTCGATCACCGGACCGCCGTTGGCGAACCGAAACGATTCCTGGTCCTGAACGCTGCGATAATCAAAGGCGGCATTTTTAAAATCATCGGCATGCCCGATGATCCGGGCGCCGGTGCCGGCATGGAGAAACCGGCTGCCTGAAATATAATCGGCTTGCAAGTGGGTTTCAAAGGTCTTGACGATCTTGGCGTCGTGTTTTGCGGCAAAATCTTGGTAAAAATTTATGTTTCTGGAGGGGTCGAAAACTGCCATTTCATTTTGAAAGAGAAGGCCATAGCTGCAGGAAGCCTTGCCGGGCCGGATGAACTGGTAAAGTGCATAACCGTTTTCAGATGCCACCAGTTCAGGTGTCAGCATGTTGCCCCAGGACTTTATGCCGTTTGCCAGGACCTTCACATCCTGCCAGCCATTGGCCGTCAGAATCTCACCGACATACCGGGCCGACCCCTCCTTGGCGCAGACGATGCGGATGGGTTCTTCCTTGGGAACCCGAACCTGGGCGAGCGCTTCGGCTTCCTTCTCGATGAATTCAATGTAAGGGACATTGATCATTTTGGAAAGCATGGGTCCTTCGACCTTGAAACGTCCGAATTCCTCATTGTTGCGGACATCCAGCAATGTAAAATCAAAGCCTCCGCGGGTGGCCCACTCGAATAGATCTTCGGCTCTATAAGTCTGTACTTCCATGTTATACCTCCCGGTATTATTTTTGCCGGCATGGTGAAATCGACATGCCGCACGCAAAATTCGATATTCTGCGGTTCGATATTCGATATTCGCTTTTTTAAAGTTACTATCTTTGATCAGACGGGCTGCCCTTTAGTCAGCAGCCCTGCTTATTCGCCTCTGGCTGAATCCGGCCGCCCTACCCTACCGGCCTTTGAATCGCGCCTTTCTTTTTTCCAGAAACGCCTGCTGTCCTTCCATCAAATCCTCGCTGTAAAAAGAAGACAGCGAAAGCGACTCGGCTTCGGTCAGGTTGTCCTTATCCAGCAGGGGGGCACGCAAAAGCAGATTCAGGGCGCGCTTGGTGCCCTTTAAAGCCAGCGGCGCATTGGCGGCTATTTCTTCAGCCATCGCGAACGCAAACGACTCCAGCGTGTCTGCGGGAATCAAATAATCGACCAGCCCGATCTCTTTTAACCGGTCGGCCTCATAGGCCCGCCCGGTAAAAAACATCTCCTTGGTGCCCTTTAAACCGATCACCTGGATGAACCGCTGCAACCCATGCCAGGGATATACCAGGCCCAGTTTCGCCGGCGGCATTCCCATCCGGATATGATCCGCGGCGATGCGGATGTCACAGCAGACAGCCAACTCACAGCCGGCACCGAATGCAAGCCCATTGATCAGGGCGATCACCGGAAATGGAAAGTCGACGATGGTTTGAAAAAGCGCCTCCACCGGATTCAAAATTTCTGATTTTTCATGCCGGTGGTCCGGGCGGCCCGTTGGCAGCGAACCGATGTCGTAACCGGCGCAAAACGCTTGGCCCCCGGCCCCCTGCAGGATGACAACCCGGATGGTTTCATCTGTGCGCAGTTGTGCGAAGGTCTGGATTAATTCATCGACAAGATCGGGGGTAAGCGAGTTTTTTTTCTCCGGCCGATTCAAGGTCAGAGTCGCGATATTGCCCCTTTTTCCGACCAGCAACAGCTTTTGAGACACGCCGACTCCTTTTGAATCTTAGGATTACCCTCAAAGTCCCAGTGACCGCTAGTGCTGCCCTTCCCTGGCGAATAAATAAGCGCGTACGCACGCCGGCCACTTTCCTCCCCTGACGGCCTCCAGCTCGTAGAGCAGGCGATCCTGCGCATCGGAGAGGTGGGATTGAGGGCGGGGGATAAAATGGACTGCATCCATTTAATTCGAGCTTTCCGGATAACCCGGTAAAAACTTTCCATTCGGATAAACCCTTTCACTATATCGCAGGGACGGCAACTATGCAAGGATGCATCAGCTGCCGGCAATGAATCATCAATCATCGAAGGGGTGATTATGGGTTGACAGCTGTACACTGTACACGGTATACGCCAAAAGGATGTTTCAGGGGTTTGATGGCCGGTTTTGCCGGTTGATTTTATCCGATTCATTTTCGAAAGGACACCCGATTATGGACTACGATCTGACCAAAGAGCACAAAATCATTCAACAGGCGGCGCGTGAGTTTGCCCGGGGTGAATTTCCGGCGGTCGCCCGGGATCTCGACATCAACGAAAGCTGCCCACTGGAAATCGTCAAAAAGGCCCGCAAACTGGATCTGATCGGCCTTTTCATTCCCGAGGAATACGGAGGACCGGGATTGGGATTTCTGGAACAGGCCATGGTGCTGGAAGAGTTCTGGAGAGTGGATCCGGGAATCGGCCAACAGCTCAGTTCCATCAGCTTCGGGGCCGAAGAGTTTATCCTTTTCGGCACCGAGGAACAAAAAAAGAAATGGCTGCCACCCCTGTTCGAGGGCGACGCGATCATGGGCTTTGCCATCACCGAGCCGGATGCGGGCAGCGATACCGCCTCGGCGACCACCACGGCGGTCAGAGACGGCGACGATTACGTGATCAATGGCAGCAAGGTGATGATCGGCAACGGGACGGTGGGCACGTTTATGCTTGTTTACTGCCTCACCAACCCCGACGAACCGCGCAAAACCGCCCGCCACAGTATTATCATCGTCGAAACCGACCGCAAGGGATACAAGGCCGACCCCATGCACGGCAAAATGGGATTGCGGGCATCCGACACCTCGGCCGTTTACTTCAACAATGTCCGGGTCCCCAAGGAAAACCTCCTGGGCGCCGAGGGAAACGGCTTCATTCAACTGATGAAATTCTTCGACCATTCCCGGTCCTATGTGGCCGGCCATGGAATCGGATTGGCCCAGGGCGCGCTGGACATGTCCATCAAGCATGTCAAAGGCCGCAAGCAATTCGGCCGGCCGCTGGGCGCCTTTCAGGTCACCCAGTTCAAAATCGCGGAAATGGCGACCAAAGTGGAAACCGCCCGCAACACGGTCTACAAATCCGCCTGGCTGCTGGATCAGGGGCGACCCGACACCAAGCTGACCGCCATGGCCAAACTGTACGCCTGTCACGTGGCCGTCGAAGTGGTCGACGAAGCCCTGCAGCTTCACGGCGGCTACGGCTATTTCAACGACTACGATATCGAGCGTTTTTACCGCGCCGCCAAGGTGTTGGAGATTTACGAAGGCACCAAGGAAGTCGAAAAGATCGTGATATCGCGGGAGGTGTTGGGGAAGATATAGGCGGGAAGTTTACCCCCTTGTTACATAGACAATATGGCAAATAATATCTAATGTTCCGTAATTATAACCGATATTTTAGAAAAACAAACCCTCGTTGGACATACCATTTTGTCAAGTCGAAGGATGCGGTCGATTTTTGCCATATTGTTTACCCTTTGGGCCTCGCTCTTCGAGCTGCGACCCAACACGTCGAAAAAGCCGGAGAATTTCAGATACTGCCTTGCAAGGAATTGTGGTAAGACGACTACAGCTTCATCCTTGACGCCTGGACTCTGAAGCCCTCCGGCTTTTGCAACGTTGGTTTTTTTTGGCTGCCCAGGATATTTTCTATAGCCAAATAATGCCATGGGACTCAACATGAGCACATCTCATCAACCTGCGAACGACAAGTTGTTTATGGCAATAGCGCTCGAGGCAACCATCCATATAGGCCTCGTTATTCTGCTCCTGTACTGGTGTTTCAGGATCGCTCAGCCTTTCATTGAGATCATCGTCTGGGGCATCATTATCGCCGTCGCGATCCACCCCGGCTACGACCGGCTCAAGTCCGCCCTGGGTGGACGTGGCCGCCTGGCGGCGACCCTGATAACACTCTTCGCACTGATTCTCATGCTCATTCCGACCTATATGCTTTCCGAATCCCTCATCAATACTGCACGGGAGTATTCAGCCCATCTCAAAGAAGGGACGCTAAGTGTGCCTCTACCACCGGAGAACGTTAGAACCTGGCCGGTCATCGGCGAACCTTTATACGAATTCTGGAGCCTTGCCTCGAGCAATCTTGGCGCTGCACTGAGCAAGATGACCCCGGAGCTAAAAAAATTTGGCATCCCGCTGTTATCTGCTGCTGCCGGTGCCGGGGTCGGGATTCTGAAGTTCGTAGTTTCGATCATTATCGCCGGCGTTCTGCTTGCCAATGCCGCCGGCGGCGGGCGGGCTGCGCGCGCAATCGCTACGCGGCTTACCGGTGAACAGGGGACAAAGGCTGTTAAACTCGCGGCGGCGACTGTTCGAAGTGTTACCCTGGGTATTCTGGGCGTCGCACTCATCCAGTCGATTCTGGCAGGGCTCGGCTTTCTCGTAGCCGGCGTGCCTGGTGCGGGGCTTTGGGCCCTGTTGGTGCTGATTCTTGCGGTAGTTCAGCTTCCCACTATTTTGGTTATGGGCCCGATTGTTGTCTACGTGTTTTCCACCGGCAGTTCAGTTATCGCAGTTATGTTCGCGATCTGGAGTGTCCTCGTCGGAATAAGTGATACCTTTCTGAAACCCCTCTTGATGGGTCGGGGGGTCGATGTTCCCATGCTTGTCATTTTCATCGGCGCTATAGGCGGCTTTATAACATCTGGCATCATCGGCCTCTTCATTGGTGCGATCATCTTCTCGCTCGGCTATAAGTTTTTTCTGGCATGGCTCAACGAAGATGCACAGCCTGAATCAGAACCATCCAATTCTCAGTAGTGATTGGCGGCCATCTCCTTCGGCGAGGACGCTTCAAAAAAAAGATAATATTGTTATCCGTAAGCTCCAGTTATAATGATAGTTCTTCCCTCCCCTGGCGGGAGGGATTGAGGGAGGGGGATGGAATGGCCTTAAATCCTCTCACTTAAGGGTTCACGACAGAATTAATTCACAGATTTAGGCATTGAGGCGCTTGTCTGGCAAGACGCGAAAACGCAGGAATATCTGGATATTTCGAGCTTTCGCAACATATAGGCCAGGCAGGTTGCATCGGCGTATAAAATGTGAAGTTATTTTTGAGTGAGCCCTTAGCTTTCTGGATAACGGAACCAGATTATGGCGTCTATTTTTTTCTGGCAGTCCTGATGGTAATTCTTCTGGCATGTGCGCATACAGAAAAGGTTCTATTCCCGGGCTATTTTTATTTTGCTTTGTATTGTTTACCGATATTCCAAGCCTTGGCCAAGGGTTCCCCAAGGCGCCAATAGGCGGTGTCCGGTTGTGAAAGTATCAGCGGCTTCATTTTTTTAAAATCCAATTTTCCCTCGCTCAGAAACCTGTCTTCCGTGTAAGTTCCGATAATTTCGCCAATAAAGATTTCATTCAAACTGCTCTCCACAGTTTCAATCAGCTTACATTCCATGTTCAAAGGACAGTCCCTGATTAACGGGGCTGTTTTCAGCTCCCCATAGAAAAGATCGAAGATTTCCGATTTGTCTGTTTTTTTTCCCGACACGATTCCGCAGTAATCAGTTATCTCCACCATATCCTCCGAAGGCAGGCAAACACTGAAGGCTCCATTCTCTTTGATTCCAGGGTTCGTGTAATGACTTTTACCAAGAGCAATGGCAATCCGAGGTGGCTTATAGCTCACCATGGTAAACCATGCTACGGCCATAAAATTCGGCTTTCCGTTCACATGAGCCCCCACCAGTGAAACCGGCATGGGGTACGCGGGAATCGTTGAACCCAAATTGATCTTATTCATTGATATAACCTCCGTTTTCTTACTTTTCATTTAAGGAATGACGTTATCTCGAATTATCGAGACAATTATTACTCCTTTATCGGATTTGTTAATTGTGCTGGTATTCGAAGCTTATGGGCCCAGGTGTTTTCAACACATAGGATAATAATTTGTGACCATCCATCTTGGCATCCTTGTCGGACCAAACTAAGTTTCTGAATATTAATAAGAAACCTTCCAAAGATAGGTGTTTTTCTGTCTTAGCATTGTATCAGCAATATGTCCACTCACAGGGGTGATTCACAACACCGGCTCGACCATGTTGAGATCTATATATGTCAGGCAGCTGATTAAATGGGTGTCGGTTTCTACGGCGGTTGCATGGTATCGGTCTTCCCAAAAAAACCCCTTGCGGTTTTTTCTTTGGTTATATTCCATTCCCGTTCTCCCGGCGATCAGTTGGATCGACTTAGGGATGACATTCACTTGGCCATCATAAACCAGCAAATGGATATGATTCTTTTGTGACATCGGTGGGCAATATGCCATACATAGCCAGGTAAATGATGTCTATTTGCACGAGCCATTGATCAATTAAGTTGTTTGCTTGAATAACTAACGGTCGTGATTCTTGCTTTCCTTAAAACTGCATTTTGCCCATCAAAAATGCGGCTCTAAGACCCCATACAGCACTGTTTAACATCTATTTCCTTATTTTTCAAATGCTTGATTTGGTCCGACAAGAAGGGTTTCAAGAAGGGTTTTTCGTGAATTGCAAACTACTTTTAAAAAGATAAAAAATTCGAACTGCTCAAGAAAAATGAAAAGACGGCAACATAGCCCGGTCGGCTGTGAAAGCGTTTGTTTTCCAGGGAATTTAGACTGCCACTGGTGTGAGTGTATAGAGACGGGCCAAACGGCTGGCTGAATCGAGATCACCTTTGCGCAGTGCCTCACGAACATCATCAATCTTATATGCGTCTTCAAGTGTTAAATATGGTGACCACCCTTCAGGAGTATCAATCAATTCTATATCAACTTCTGCAACGTATTTTCCTTCGTGAACAAGTTTTGTGTGTTTTCTTTTTTTCATTATTTTCTCCTCATAAAATCTTTAGACCATAAATCTGGATCTGGTCTATAGGCCGTTAACATCTATTCCCTTATTTTTCAAATGGTTGATTTGGTCCGGCAAAGAAGGGATACCCGTCGGTCCGACAAGAAGGGTTGTTGAAAAAAGTATTTATTCGATCAGCAGTCGTGTTTCCTTCAAAACCTGTTGGGGAGAAAGGAGCCTGAACCTGCCCTTGTTCATTTGGTGCAGCAACTGGGTATTGATTTAATCCATGTTAACATGTTCCGCCATTGCCGACAGGTCAATCTCTTCTTCGCCCGTCTTTTCAAACTTTAACACGCGATTTCTGAAATCTTCGGCATCGATTTTTCTCTTTACCCACGCACGCCAGATTTCTATCCGAGAATCAACAATTGAGTTAAAATCTTTGGTTGGATCGAACCGGGACAAAGCATCATCTACTATCCAAACACAATAATTACATTTTTTCTCACCACTTTCGGAAACGACAAAAAAATAGGGAAACTGTGAGCTCCCCGGCTTTAGACCTTCTTTGATCTCATGGTTTGTATAGGACCATGTCTTTTGCATTTTTATCTCCCGTAATAAATTTTGTGAGTGTGCCGTTTGAGTCGAAGCTCGAAAAATTTCGGACCTTCGAGGCAAAATATCGATTAACCCTGCCCTGATAAGTTAAGGCTCAAAACGTCGGCTGTCTACATAAACTTGAGCGCTGCCGCTTCCCGGCAATAGACGGGGAAACTTTGTAACTACTCAGCGCAAATATTAAGTAAATTAAACCAAATAAGTCTCCAATCTGTACATTTGTATACTTGCCCTTCTGCCATAGGTCCTTCAGTGAGTGCGGAACTGATGAATCTGATGCGACCGGAGCGATCGGTGGCGACGACGACGCCGATGCTGTTGAGGGGATCCGCCTTGTTTATCTCCTTGCTTGACACTGAGTCGAACCAATCGAACATACCGCTTTGATATGTATTAATGGATAATTCTCGCCCGTTGTTGCGCTTAACGCCCTCTTTTCTGGCCTAAAATGAACTCTCTGAGATCATATTCGAACCGATATTGTTCTATGTCCTATTTTGCCAGAAAACTGTAAAATTTAGAATGCAAAGCCCGAAGCGCTTTTTGGCCTCAATCAGCCAGTACATCTATCGCTGTTTATACTTTGCAAGCTATAGAAGAAATTCTCGTTTATGGCAACGATGGGTTAGGTGCCAGACATATCCGGAAATAAAGTGTCGATTGGCTCGGGCCATTTAATTTCAGTTTCTCAATTTTTTTTAAAACGGTGTTTTCAGGGTTAAAAAGTAACTTCTAAGCCTTTTTAGGGCAATACTTTTCAAGGTTTTCCGTGGGTTTTCCAAATGTAGCGTTGAAGTGCCCTCGTTGCAGACAGCACTTTTAATTTGGTAATGTTGCCTTTTCGATATCGATAATTTTCCCTTTAATATAGTCTTGTGTTTCATATCTGGTGATTTTCATAATTTTTTTTGTGATTTCACCCATGGACTCGATTTGCTTTTGCATCATTTCTAATTTGCTGAATAGAGGATTTTCCTCTTCCACATCCAGTGTAATCAGTTCTATCATGCCGGTCACAGCCTGCAATGGCTGACTCATTTTGTGGCAAACAGCCCCTGCCATTTCAATAACGGCTTGCAATTTTTGACTTTGTATTCGTTCAGACTCAGCTATTTTTTGATGAGTTATATCAATAAAATTTACAATACAGCATTCTCGATCATCAAAGGCCAAAGGTATGACTGTTTTGTAAATTGGAATTGATTTTCCATCTGCTGCGATTAAAAGACCTTCGGAACTGTTGCAGGATATCCAAAAATCTAAAGCCGAATCTTGAACATCTGCGTGACAAAGGAATTGATGGTATTTCGAACTGACTATCTTTTCCCATGGTAATCCTATCATTGATAGCGCTTGTGGGTTTGCCTCCATAATTTCGCACGTCTTTGCATCAATAATCATTACCCCTGTTGGCAGTGCCAGTAATACTGACGCCATGCGTTCGTAGCTCTCCTTAAGCTCCTGTTCGGCCTTCATCCGGTCGGTTTCGTCGGTATAGATTACGACTACCTCGTCGGAAGGCAACCGATAAACAAAATTATCCCTCCACCCGCATATTCTTTCATCTTCATAATTTGCAACAGGGTGATTCATAGAATTGCCTGTTTTCCAGACTCTTTGGATCACATCAAATAGCCCAAACTGCTTAATGCCGGGAAAAACTTGCAGAACACTTTTACCGATAAGCTCTTCTCTTTTGACACACTCGATTTTTTCACATGCCGGATTACAATCTATGATGTTGAAATCTTCTCCATTATTGATTCCTTCATAAACAACAATGCCATTCTTTGAGTTTCTAAATATTTCTTTGAACCTGATCTCGCTCTCCTGTAAATTCTTATCTATCTGTTTGGTATCGGTTATTTCTTTTTCGAGTTCTTTTATCCTTTGTTCCAATTCTCTGTAGGTCGGCTGACGGCTCATAGTTCTGTTCTCCATATTGTCCAAAAGGATAGATTCACTCTCTTGGAATAATCAATCTGCATTTTTTACCAATATTACTGCTGCATCGATTTACAGTTGATCTATGCGTAATCGGAACGATTTCAATAGGAAATCCAGGATTGATTATCGGTTGCAAGAGAGCAAAACTTTAGGAATTTTATTTCATATTCATATATGCGCCGGCGTATATTCAGCTAAAAAAACCTCCAAGAATAATCAGCATCGTAGATATGCCAAAGATTATGGGGCACAATTTTAAAGGCAGAAAGTTAATTTTATCCCTTCTGAAAATCGAGACAATGGCCAAAACAAGAAGAACAGCTCCGGAAAAAAGATAAATCGTTAAAGAGTTCGAACTTGTATAATCAGTAGCGGTAACAATGACATTTATTGAGCCGATAGATATCAGGGCAATACCCTCGATAATTCATTCCATCATAATGATTCGTCTGCTATTAACGGATATCTCTTCAAATTCTGAGACGACAGATCTCGTTGGAAAAAGATTATATTTTCTTCCCATCTATTTCCTTATTTTTCAAATGGTTGATCTGGTCCGACACAGATGGTCTACTGTGGTCCGACACAGGTCTACTGTTTTTTCACTCATACTTCGATTTGATCGCAGGCCCGAATCGACCAATCCTGATGACGCTTGCTGTCAGATGTTTGACGATAGCGAACTTCCAATCAGTTAAAGCAGTTGATTTTGCTGTTAAGTTAGAATGGCATGCTTTCTGCTTCCCGTCGTCTTTATCTTTGTATAATCCAAATTATAGGAGGTCGAAATGCGGTTTTTCATACTTGCAGGAAGCATTGCGTTACTGTCGGTGATCTTGTTAGGCTGTGTCACCCCCCAAGGCAACAACATCGGCGAAAAGCGAAACTATGTGCTCGAAATGAGAAACGGGACGCTCACCGATCTTTACGCTAAAAAACCCGAAGCCAAAGCCAAAGTAAAGGCGGCGGCCGGCTATGCCGTTTTCAGCAATATCAACACGAATCTTTTTCTGTTCAGCAGCGGAAACGGGTACGGTGTGGCGGTTGACGGCTCCAGCGGGAAGAAGACTTATATGAAAATGAACTTTGCCGGCCTCGGCCTCGGCCTCGGAGTCAAGGACTTCAGGGCGATTCTCATATTCAAGCACAAACCATTGTTCGACGACTTCATCGACGGTGATTTCGAATTCGGGGGCCATGCGGATGCCGCCTTCAAATCGGGCGAAAAAGGCGCCGCAGCGGCCGGGGAAATGTACGTCGAAGACGACATCGAAATATATCAGCTGACTGAGTCGGGAGTCGCCCTGCAGGCGACCTTGGCTGGAACGTATTTCAGGCAGTACACGGATTTGAACTGATTTTGTCGATGCCCCGCGTTGTATAAAAAACAATCACCGGTCGGACCAAATTAAGTTTCTGAATATTAATAAGAAATCTTCCAAAGATAGGTGCTTTTCTGTCTTAGCATTGTATCCGCCATATTTCCATTCACCGGGATGACGCACAACACCGGCTCTGACCATATTGAGATCTATAAATATGCCAATAGGAATTCTCTTTTGTGGCACCGATGGGTAATGGGCTAAAGGTAACCGGGAAGATGATGTCTATTTGCACGTGCCATTGATGATTGATAGATCGGCTAAATACCAATCCTTCTTCTGATATTCTTAAAACCGCCTTTTTGCCCTCGAAAAGTGGACGCTAAGAGTCTAAACACCCCCCTTATTTAACATTATTTTCCAAGATTTCAAATTGTTAATTTGGTCCGACAAGAAAGCCGATCCTTTCATGCATATCGATCTTTGCCACGATTCCCATGTCTAATTCTTTTACGGGCTCGTAAGCGGCTAAAACCTCTTCTCCCCGATAATCGAGCCCCACCACGGTTCCGGATTTACCGGAAAGCGCCAGCCTCATGGGTTTGGCCAATTTAGAATCGAACCTTACGGGAGTGGGATTATCAAGATCATAGTGTCTGTGGCTCAGAATGAAGACCACTTGATTACCTTCCCGGTGGGCAAGGGTGAACTCACCGGTCCTGCCGAAACCCCTGTAATTGGCGTGTGCATCCCTTATCTGGCTTAAGGTCGCCGCTAAAGAACCTTCGGGGTAATCCGTACTATAAATCTGATCGAATCGGGCGACGGCCTCGATGAGACGGGCTTGACTGGTGGCTGTCTCGGTCAGTCTCTCGCGTTCCTGTTCGAGTGCCGTTCGGTATAAAAGCATGATTGAAATACCCGTCGCACCTAAACAGATGACCGCCATGATGGCTATCAATAAAAAGAATCTGCGTTTATCAGTCAATATCGTTTATCCATTTCTTTAGAGCTTAATCTGATCGGATTTGTTGGTTTGGATTTCGCTGTCCACCCATTTGCGGTGAACCTCTTTTATATTTTCATAATTTTCGAAGCCCAGCAAGCCTATCAGCCGATCAAAATCAATTATGCCTTTTCTTTTTCTTGGGTTCTGGAGAAATTCTCGCTTATGGCACCGGTGGGTTATTTACCCCGTTAAACCTTTTCTTACTTTGTTTAACTGGGGTATGCCAGACATAACCGGGTATATAATGTCTTTTAACACGAGCCATTTTCCGTCAATTCTTTAACAGGCCAGTTTTTGTGGAAAATCGGTCAATTAAGACCGTTCTAATGCCCTTTTTAAGCTACTTCATTCGCAATGTCAAATACTTAGCGTGGCCCGACCCCCGTTGTCACCCCGTTGTCGGACCCCCGTTGTCGACCCCCGTTGTATTTGACCAGGCGATCAATTCGATGCCGATCAAGTCTGCTCTGGCCTGGGCCAGGGTGCTTTGATCCATGGACAGGTATTTTGCAATGGATGTGTCGCCGTAATAGCTCAGCCCCCTGGCATCGCCGACGGTGACCAGAAAAAGGTACAGGGCGGCTGCCGGATGGCTGCAGTTTTCAATATGCCGGTCACGGACCAGACGGTGATCGATCCAGCTGAAGTGACGAGGGACTTTTCGGATCCGTCGGGCAACGATGGGAACCTTGGCTACCATACAGACCTCCTTTGCTGCGGGTTGAATTGTGGACAATATCCTGCCCCAATTTTTGCAGACGATGGAAGGTCGTGACGATGTCATCTTGTAACGCAGTTCCGGTTAAATTGGCAATTAATCCAAGTAAAACAGGCGGTTGGGAGATCAAGAAATCTTGCAACGCATCGGGTGCAAATTGGTTATTATCGCTACTGATTTCAAATGGTTGTGAGTTTAAGCGATCTTGTAACGCATCCGGCTTGTTTTTTGGTCTGCGCCGGTAGCCCGGCTTGGCCTGTCGCCACTGCTGAACCCGTTTGACGTTGTCCGTTCCGCGGAAGTAGTCCCGGTTTTCGGGTTTGTGCAGCCACCGATATTGGCTGGCCGCTTTGCTGGCCCTTCGGCAGTCGGGTTTGCGGCAATATTTTTGGCGCTTGATGTTGCGCGGGTCCGGTCTGAACAACTCATTGCAATTACAACAGCTTTTCCGTTTGCTTGCGGCCATTGACAATCATCCTCCTGATTGCCTTTGATACCGGAAAAGGTGGTCGATGTCCTTTAGGAATGAAATGGGATAAGAACAAAAGTAGAGGGAAGAAGAAGTTTTAAATTTAGTTTTTGGGAAGAAAATACAAATGTTCAATAAAACATTTTCAAACCGCCAGGTTTAATACAACTTCAGGTCGCCCCTGACAGGGGGAGATATTACAGGAAATAAGCGGAACAGAACTGATTTAAGAAATAAACTGTTTTAATACAGTATGTTATTTGTTAAGTTAACGGCATTGGGTCCGACAAGAAAGAGCAACCTCCCTTTCCTGTCGGTCGCCGTGGGAGCTGGTCTGGTAATGAACCGCGCGGTTACGACCCGATTCTTTGGCTTGGTACAGCGCTGTGTCGGCTGCAGTGATCAGGTCCGACGGAGAGAGCTCCTCATTCTTCGGCAATACGGTGGATACACCAATACTGATGCTCACATGGTCGGCGATGGGTGATGCGGCATGGGGAAGCTTCAACGCAGCCACAGCCCAGCAGGTGTTTTCAGCAACCTGGGTGGCACCACCGGCATCGGTGTCGGGTAAAATGACGGCAAATTCCTCACCGCCATAGCGGGCGGCAAAATCCGCTCCTCTTTTGCCGGCCTCTTTGATGACCCGGGCGACCTTTTTCAGACAGCCATCACCGGCAACATGGCCGTAATGGTCGTTGTATTTTTTAAAATGGTCAATATCGATTAAAATGAGGGACAGGGCTGCATTATCCCGCCTTGCCCGTCGAATCTCCTTTTCCAAGTTTTCATCCAAACTCCGTCGATTGGGCAATTCGGTCAGACCGTCCAATGATGCCAATTGTTCCAGAAGATCAGTTTTGCGTTTCAATTGAAGGTGGGTATTTACCCGAGCCTTGACGATGACTGGATTAAACGGTTTGGTGATGAAGTCCACTGCGCCCAGATTGAATCCTTTGGTTTCGTCATCAGCATGGTCCAGGGCGGTGATGAAAATGACCGGGATGTGCATTGAACGATCGTCGGCCTTAAGTCTTCGGCAGACTTCATAGCCGTCTAAGCCGGGCATGATGATATCCAGCAGGATCAGATCCGGGGGATTCGGCCCCCAAGCGACCTTCAATGCCGGTTCGCCTTCCTTGGCCACCATGATTTTATTGCCTTCCTTCAGGAAATCGCTCAACAGCTTAATATTGTGGGGTTCGTCATCTACAACAAGAATGCGTCCAGCCTTCATGGACCCGATCTCCTTTACATATGTTTTGGTGGTTCACTAAAATCAGGCTTTTTCAGCACCCAAGATATCCGTCCTCAGGGCTGCCAGGGTACCGAGGGCCGCTTCGAAATCGAAGCTTCCTGCCTGCTCGACCAATTGGTCGATCAAGGCCCGACCGGCCGAATTGCTTGCCTGGAGCATGTGTTTAATGTCAGCGGCAATCCATTCTACGTCAGGGTCCAAGTCAAGGGCCGACACCTCGAAGGCGTCGAAAAGTCGCAGCGCCTTGGTGACATTAAAGGAAGCGTCGGTTGGGTGCTGGCCGTTTATATCAGTCGGGCCGGGCATCTTGTCTTTCAACTCCTGAATGATTTGATCCAGCACGACATCAAGTTTTTGCAATGTATCGTCAACCGATTGGGCGCCGTCTCCACCCAGGGCGCTTTCCATCTCACGGGCGACTTGCTCAAGTGCTTCGGCCCCGAGGCTGCCTGCCACACTTTTGAGGGTGTGGGCCATTCTGTGGGCGCTCTCAACATCGTCGTCCGCCAGAAAATCGGCGATGGTTCGAGCATCCTTTGCGTGACTGGTCGCAAACTGTCTTAGTAGACTGGCGTACAGGCTCCCGTCGCCACCGGCCCTGCGCAATCCGGCGGTCATGTCCACCCCGTCAAGCCGGCTGGGTAGTTCGTCATCGGAAACCGCCAGACCGACCTCGTCTGTATTATCCGTTATGGCTGGGGGAAAGATATTTTTTGCGGGTATCCACTGGACCAGAGCATCATAAAGGATTCGGGGCTCCACAGGTTTAGTAATATGGTCCTGCATGCCGGCAGCGAGGCATCTTTCCCGCTCCCCGGCCATGGCATTGGCCGTCATGGCGAGAATGGGCGGTTTGGCATCGGCCAAAAGATCGATAATGGCTCTCGCCGTTTCATATCCATCCATAACCGGCATTTGAATATCCATCAGGATGAGATCGAACGGACTGCTTTGAACCTTATTGACAGCCTCCTGGCCGTTGCCCGCAACGGTAACCACCATACCGACTTTGGATAGCAACGCCACGGCCACCAGCTGGTTGACGGCGTTGTCTTCCACTAGCAGTATGCGGCTGTTTTTTATCGTGGCCAATGCCTCATTTTGGGAAGGAATTCCCTGTGGGATGTTGACGATGGGACATTTGTTGCCATTCAATGCATTGGTGATTGCGTCTAAAATATCCGACGGAGTGGCCGGCTTGGCCAAAACACCGGCCAGGCCGATATCCCGAACCTGTCGGGCGACCGCATCATTTCCATTGGCTCCTGACATGATAATTATCGGAATATCGGCCTGGCCCGTAGTATCCATTATGCTTTGGGCAACCTCGATGCCGTTCATACCCGGCATCTGGTAATCAATGAGAGCCACCCGGAAAGGGTCCTCGGATGGTGCATTTCTCAGGGTTGCCAGAGCGGTCTTGCCATCAGATACACTGACGGGTCTGAAAGAGAAAGCCTCCAGGGTGGTGGAGAAGATGTTTCGGGTGCTTTCCACATCATCGACCACCAGCACCTTGAGCCCGTGGAGCTTGAGCCCCGTGGCCCCCTTATTCCAGGCACAGCTTTGTCCCGCCAGACCGAATTCAGCGTGGAACTCAAAGGTTGAGCCTTTACCATATTCGCTGAGCACCCGGATGTCTCCCCCCATTAACGCTACCAGGTGTTTGGTGATGGCCAGCCCAAGACCTGATCCCCCGTATTTTCGCGTGGTGGAGGTGTCTGCCTGGGAAAAGGGTTGGAACAGTTGGGCCGACTGCTCCTGCGTCATGCCGATGCCGGTGTCCTTGATCGAACAGTGGAGTCGCACTATCTCTTTGTCGATGTGCGCCGGCGTTATCCGGACGACGACTTCGCCGGCTTTGGTGAATTTGACGGCATTGCCGGTGAGATTCAAGAGTACCTGCCCGAAGCGAAGGGGGTCTCCGATCAAGTCCAAGGGGGTTTCCGGATGAACGTCGAACAGCATTTCAAGCCCTTTTTCATTGGCTTTGATAGAGATCATAGCGCTGAGATTGGCAAGGATTTCATCCAGGCGAAAGGGGACGGACTCCAGTTTCAGTTTTCCGGCCTCAATTTTGGAAAAATCCAGGATGTCGTTGATGATGCCCAAAAGCAGGTTGGACGATTGATGGATTTTTGCGACATAATCCCGCTGTTCCGGACTCAGGTTGGTGTCCAGGCAAAGATAGGCCATCCCGATGATGGCGTTCATTGGCGTACGGATTTCGTGGCTCATATTGGCCAGAAACTCGCCTTTGGCCTGATTGGCCGCTTCAGCCTTGATGCGGGCGGCCACTAGCTCAGAGATATTCACAAAGCTTTCCAGCAGTAAGGAACGGTCGCCGATGGTCAAGGATGTGACTGTTTTCAGGATGGTTGTTTTCCCACCGTCGGCAGTCAACAACACTCTTTCGGAATCGTCCACGGTTTGTCCCTGGTCGGTGATCGGGCAATTTCCCTCTTCCGCCGGACAGATATAATTATGGCAGCTTCGGCCGACCACCTCCTCGCGGTCGGCGCCGATCATTTGCAACGCGGCCGGATTGACGTCCGTGATGATGTGTTTTTCAGGATCAATGATAACGATGCCTGCCTGGACCATGTTGAAAATGGTCTTCATGCGGATTTCGGAATCACGTGCGGTAGCTTCCGCTGTTTTTAGTGTTGCAACCTCGACCTTTTTCTGGTGGTGGAGCAGCAGAGCGGTGGCGGCGATAAAAATGCAATAGAGCAGAACCGCGAAACCGGCATCTTTCTGTAGGGGCACTTTCATTTTGGCCAGGATCTGGCTTTGGTCGTCATATAAAATAATCCGCCAGCCCGGCATGGGATCGATGGATTTTTCGTGGTGGTGAACACCGTGGCGGTGGGCATCGGCCTCTGGATTTGTACTGCCGGACAGTATCTCAAGGGGTTGAAGGGAAGCTTGACCGAATTGCCGGGAGGCAACCAATCGGTCACGGACCTGCCCGGAAAGCGGTTGAGTGACCCGGCCCGTCCAGTCGCTGCGATCGGAGAGAAAAATGACACCATGGGGGTCGACCATGGCAATATGGTCTTCCAACGGCTGGAGTAATCGTTCTTTGAGATCATTCACACTGTCTTTAATCACCAGTACGCCAGCCGGTGACTGACCCTTTGCCAGGTAAATGGGATGGCTGTAGTAAATTCCCGGTTCATTGGTGGTTATGCCAACCGCTGCATAGATAGCGGGTGTGCCCTGGATAGCCTGGCTGAAATAGGGCCGGAAGGCATAGTTTTTGCCGATAAAGCTGGTGGCGGAATCCCAATTAGAGGCGGCAACGGTCAATCCCTCACGGTTCATGACGTAGCACACGCTGACGCCAAACGCCCTTTGCGCATTTTGAAGTACAGTGCTGACTATCAGTGGATCCTGGATGTCAGGTTGAGAGAGCACGTGCTTGACGCCCGGCAGAGTGGCCAATAGCATGGCCGCCCTTCGGAGTTCGGTTAATTCGGCCGCCATTTGATCGGCGATCATCGTGGCCACCTGATCGGTGTGATGATGGGCGTAGTCGAATGCGTACTCGCGCAGGGACCCATAAATAAGATAGCCCCCGCCCATGGCGGTCAGGGACGAACACAGGAGCAGAAGCCAGAATGTGTTGCGAATATTCTTTACCAAATTCTGAACCATATTTGTGGACCCGTCTTTCTAATGGCCCGATAAAAGGGCCGTCGTATGCTTCGATCTATGCTTGATTGCCGGAACAATACCTGTTTCACGGTAATTGCGCCGGACGCTTCCGGCAGGCGTAATGACCGGGGTTTGTTAATATCGGATCATGCCGACTCACCTATAATTTTAATATCGACGGGTTGCCGCAAATCTTAAGATGAAAACTGGCTTTCAGAGTGTCGATTATATACTGAACCTTAATATGTCGGATTGCAAAATATCCAGTAATGCTTTAATCTTTAAAAAAATTGCCCTATCTATAAATGAATCATTCCTGTAATGTATCCATCGAGCGATATAAGGATTTTGGCTTTAAGCTGAACTGTCGATAACATTTTCACCGTATCCGTGCAGGAAATTTATCATGGGCCAACGTATCGAAGAAAACGATGTGGTCTCCTTCAAGGAGATATTATTTGCCGTATTGTTTATGCAACTAAGGGGTTGACGCTGCCGTGCAGCTCCTCATCGAAAAAGGCTTTTTCCTGAGCAGGAATTCTTTTCGAAGCTCAAACGGGTCCGGGTGATCTACCGGGGAAAACAATGATCAAAAGGATTGTTTCGGGCGGGCAGACCGGCGCTGACCGGGCGGCTCTGGACTTTTCTATCAAGTTCGGTATCCCGCACGGCGGGTGGATTCCGAAGGGCCGACTCGCCGAGGATGGACCGCTGCCGGAGGAGTACCAACTCGAGGAGTTGCCGACTGGCAGCCACCCGGCGCTGACCGAGAAAAACGTGGTTGATTCTGATGGCACCCTGATCTTTTCGCGTGGGCGGCCGACTGGCGACACCGACTACGCGCGAAAAATGGTTTTGAAGCACGGAAAACAGTTGCTCCACGTTGATCTCAGCAGCACTGCGGCTTTTGCGGCGGCTTCGCTGATCCTGTCCTGGATCGAGATGCAGCACATAAAAATAATGAACGTCGCCGGCCCCCGGGCCAGCAAGGACTCGGATATCTACGGCGACGTGTTCAAGGTTCTTAGCACGGCGTACATGCTCCACGCCGGCAGCCACGCCCCACTTGTCGAGACGACCCCTCAAACTGTCCAGGAGGCGGTTGACAGGCTGGTTTCCAGGCTCCCCCTGAGAGACAAATCCAGGATCGCGAACATGACTGAAGACGAATTGCCCACACTCCACCACACGCTCGGCTCAATTATCAGCTCAGAATTCGGAACACACCAAGGAAACCAGGCGCTCCTGCACTCCTGCGAAGACGTCTCAGGCGACAAACCCGTCCACCCCGCCTTCGCCCCACCAATAATAATCCGGGAACTGTGGAAGCGCCTCAGGAAGACACATAGGTTGAGGGTTGTCGAGTGACGGTCCACGCTGACCGGGAACTCCCACCCCTTTGGCAGGCAGGCCGGCAACCTTGAAGCGATGTCACCGGCACCTGGAACTGATGCTTGCGGAGTGATTTTCAGCGGGACGGGCGTTGGATTGTTGACGTGAGAACACAGATGTCAAAACACCGGCTATCGATTTTTAAGATGATGAATTAATAAATCAGGCAAAATCCTATGCAGGAATAGAAGATAACCTGTTGACAATTTAGGGGGGGTAACTTGTGGTGTCGGACTTATAAATCCATAAAATGCACTGCGTATCCATGCGAGGATGGGAAATGCCAAGCAGCTATTATTAAAACCGAATTGCCGATTGGGGTGCTTTGGTTTTCTTATTTCAACAGGGGAACAAGCGATGAAATATCTGACTGTATTCTGTGCACTGCTCGCCTCTATTTTCATTGTAAAGTCCGCCCAAGCCGATTTTTTTGATGATAACGATTTTGATGGTTCCGATCTGTCTGTTTGTGCCGATGCCTTTGGTGCCAGTTCAGATCAGTCAAATTATCATGCCGCTTGTGACTTCATTCTCGATGGAGACGTAGATTTGGTCGATCTCAGAGCGTTTGCCGCAAGATTTGGTAAAAAGAATTGCTATCCGCCGGCGGCTGTTGGAGAAGTAGGCCCTGAAGGAGGCACTGTTGAGGTAACCGACAATAATAGTTCTGCCTATGGAACTATAGCCGTGATACCAGTCGATGCTCTGTCTGAAATCACCGTAATAACTATAGCCACTGTTGAGTCTCCCCCCAACGGCCCGGGTAATAATTTAAGCCAATTGACAAATTTCGCCCCCCCTGAAATCTTCCAGAAAAAAATCAGTGTTTTTTTAGAATATCCTGATGACGATAGTGATGGAGTCATTGATGGTACCGTTTCACCAGAGACTGATGTAGCCGTCTTTCAGTACGACGAAAATGGAGAGACTTGGACAGTTTTTCCTCCTGATTCCATCGATACCACTCGGAACAATATCAGGATTGATTCCGCCTATTTCTCTACTTGGAGTTGCGGATTAAGCAGTATTGATCCAAGTATTCCCGAAAATAGTGGAGAGCCATTGAAATATGTTTCGCTTGTTGGAGTTACCTATTCAGACGATTTGGAAATATCTGTGGGAGGTATGACCACATATTTCAAAGAGCGCACTCCCGATGGAATAGAAATGGGTGTGCCGCCTCTACCCGCGGGAACGTATCCGGTGAGTATAAAAATTGGTAACGTAATATACGACACCCTTGAATTAGAAGTATTGGAGCTGTCGCCAGCCCCTGATACACCAGGAGAGCACATTTTTGAAATCCAACAAAAAAGTCTGCAATTAATTGATATCCTTATTGGTTCAGGCGAATTAACGCAAAGCCAAATTGATGAGCTCTCAGAGGCTAAGACAGAATTAGAAAATTTTAATATCGCAATTCCGATAGAAACCTTAACGATAATCGAAGCTGCCCTTTACCGCGATAACATGTTGCAACATTTGGAAAATAGCATCGCCAATTTGGAAGGGAATTTACAAGCATCCGAGGCAGATAGCCCTATTCAACTGATGGATACAGGAAACTGCACATATGGGTCAGGCTTACCAGAAGAATACTTTGAAGATAATAAGTTTCTGGCGTCTGATTCTGTCGGTGCAATATTGTCAATAAATTTAGAGGCTGGAGTATACGGCCTTTTATTTAGCACAGGCCTGTTTGTAACAAAGGCGATAGAGGTTGATTGGAAAGAAGAAGCAGCAGATTATCAGTGTGAGGATGGAGAATTTTGTTCCATCCACAAGTGTAATTACACAACAGGAAAGTGCTATTTCGAAGGAGCTTTAATCGATGAACCGTGCCAAGATGGGATTGCATGTACTTCAAATAGTAAATGTACAGCTGACGGAAAATGCGTAGGAACGCCTGATCATAGCATATGCGGGGGGCAGGATATATATGATGCTGATTGTAATTATGGCATATGTGACCCATATTCCGGCTGCATAGATACCAGGTTTGAGCCGAGCGGATTAGCGGGTGGATGTGACGATGGGGATACCTGCACCAATAATGATCGTTGTGATGGGGCCGGAAATTGTATTGGAGATAGCATATGCCTCTAGTTTGATTTCTCCATCTTACCGAATTTTATCAGGAAACCCTCCAAAGATAGGCGTTTTTCTGTCTTAGCGTTCGCTTTTCAGGGGCAAAAATGCGGTTGTAAGAATTTTGAGCCTCCCGAAGTTCATACCCTTCCCTATTTTCCATTTTCCTTAAAAAGCCAATGAATCCATCGCCTTTTATCTTTATGGAATTTTAACAGGAATTCTCTTTTGTGGCATCGGTGGGTAATATGCCATTGGTTAGTTGTCGATTGAGCTGGCTTAAGATACGATGTCTTCAAAGACTTTCAACAACATAATCCGGGAATGATTTTTGAAGCTTTTTATCGAAACTAAAAATTTTTTTTGCTTGATGATTTAAGGCTTGCATAACGATGACAAGGTCTGCGAAATCTCCTGCTCTTTTGAAGTGATGGATGGCATTCATAATGATGCGGGGTTCTGAAAAAGTAAATATTGATGTATGCATCATGGTTTCAAGAAACCGGTAAATATCTGCCCGGGTGCATCCATAAACGGATTCTAGCACCCATACCGTCTCGATGAGCACTTCTGTTAGGATAATAATTTGCCGGCCTTGCTTTTCGATGGATTTTATGACGTTTCTAACCTTCCGGGCTTGCGCCTCATCGTCTTCAATGAGCATCCTGATGAGGGCATTAGTATCCAGCGCAATCAAATTTTGCCCCTTTGTGCTCGCCTTTCGCGGATTTTAGATTCCATTTCTTGTACAGAAAAAGGCTTTTGAGGTTTTCTGTGTTTGAGCATACCAAACAGGTCGGTAACCGGTGTCGGTTTGCTTGTGATCATCACCTTGCCCTCTTCAAGGGGAATAAATACAATTTTATCAAAGGTTTCCAAATTAAGAAACTCTCTGATTTTTTTGGGAATAGTCACCTGACCTTTTGAAGATACTGAGCTTGTAATCATAAATCCTACTCCATAACACATAACCAATTGAAGAAATATTTCTTTACCATTTGGTAAGAATAACACCTCGGCTTGTTTTGTCAATGAAAAATAATGAGGAGATTTAAGAGCCACGGGCGATTAGGTCCAATCGGGGGATCCGTCTTTCTTGTCGGACCAGACTATCTTACCGAATTTTTATCAGAAAACATTCCAAAGATAGGCGTTTTTCTGTCTTAGCCTACGCTTTTCAGGGGTAAAAATGCGGCTGTAAGACCCTATACAGCACCCTGTTTAACATCTATTTCATTATCTTTTAAATGGTTGATTTGGTCCGACAAAGAAGGGTTTCCTATAGTATTCGCGGATGCGACCGGCGTAGCCCCTTCTTGACATCACTATCGACTTCGCTCATATTGCGAATACGAATGCCGCCTTGACGGGAGCTCGTCCCTTAAAAAAAAGCCACTGGTAATGAAAAAACCAACACCTCACAAATGGACCTTCACCTCCCGATTCCGAACCAGCGCATTTGGTTGGAAAGGATCGCGGCTGGCATGTCAAAGGATCCGGGAAGCAGTTTCTGAAATCGGAAAGATCGCTCGCAAAGATCCGCTGCTGGGCGCTGAAGGGGCCGTTAAATTAATGGAAAAATTATGGCCGGCTCTGCAGCACGTGGATTCTTCGTCCGGTGCGCTTGGCACCGCCGTTTACAATGCCGTTGGCAAACTTGTGGAGGTGGTCGCCGATGCTCCTGCCGATGCAAAAACAAGGGAGAAATGGCTGGATCGCCTTTGGGATGCGATCAACGATGACGGTGTGGGGTACCTCGATCTGTTGGGTGAACACTGGGGAGACGCATGCAGTTCAGCCGAAATTGCCTCGAAATGGGCGGATGAACTGCTGCCGCTTGTGCAAACAGCCTGGGAAGAAACCAAACAGGGTCATTTCTCACATTTTCGCGGAACCAGTGCCTGCCTGTCCTGTCTGTTGGCTGCCGGAAGGCACCAGGAGCTTTTGAATCTCGTTGCATCGGCACCTTACATTTCATGGCATTATCGCAAATATGGCGTTGATGCACTGGTAGCGATGGGAAAAAAGGCAGAGGCGATCAAATACGCCAAGGCTTCCCGCGGGCTGAACGATAATCCAACGGCCATCGATCGCGCCTGCGAGGAGATTCTTATCTCATCCGGCCTGTATGAGGAGGCCTATCGGCAATACGGCTTGGAGGTTAACCGCGGGGGCACGAATTTGGCGACGTTCCGAAACATTGCCCAAAAATACCCGATGATGCTAAAATCGCAAATCCTGGAAGATTTAATCGAATCGACACCGGGTGAAGAGGGCAAATGGTTTGCAGCGGCGAAATCGCTGGGCATGCTGCCGCTGGCCCTAAAGCTTGCCCACCAGAGCCCCTGTGATCCCAAAACGCTGAATCGAGCGGCCAGAGACTATCTGGCCAAAGAACCGCGATTTGCGCTGGGTGTGGCCATGGCTTCGCTGCACTGGCTGTCGCAGGGTTGGGGATATGAAATTACCGGTTTTGATGTTCATGCGGCTTATACATATGCCATGAAAGCCGCTGAAGACCTTGGCTTAAAAGAGAAGGTATCCAATGACATCCGAAAAATCGTGGAGCGGGACACATCGCCGGGAAGGTTCGTGCTGGATATTCTCGGGAGGTATTTGAAATGAGTAGCCATCTCGTATATTCAACCGATACGGGCAGGATCTGTCCCAAATGTGAAAAGCCGGCTGTCGACTGCAAATGCAAACAGAAAAAGTCGGCTGCCACCCACTTAACACAGTCAGGCTACCCGGATGACGGAATCGTCAGGATCAGACGGGAGACCAAGGGACGCAAAGGCAAAACCGCCACCGTTATTGTCGGAATCCCTCTCGACGACCGGGATCTGAAGCTATTTGCTAAAGCGCTGAAGCAGCGATGCGGTACCGGGGGATCGGTAAAAAACGGTACGATTGCGATACAAGGCGATCATCGACAAACCCTTTTGGATGAAATCAAAAAGAGAGGCTACAACGCCAAAATTGCCGGAGGATGATGTCTATTTGCACGTGCCATTGATGGTTGATAGATCGGCTAAAACACCCAATCCTTCTTCTGGTATTCTTAAAACCGCCTTTTTGCCTTCGAAAAGTGGACGATAGGAGTCTAAACACCCCCCTTATTTGACATTAATTTCCAATATTTCAAATTGTTAATTGGTCCGACAAGAAAGAGATAATCTGTTGGGGAGAAAGTAGCCTGAACCTGCCCATATTCACTTGGTGCAGCAACAGGGTATTGATTTAATCCATGCTAACATGTTCCGCCATTGCCGACAGGTCGATCTCTTCTTCGCCCGTCTTTTCAAATTTTAGCACTCGATTTCTGAAATCTGCGGCATCGATTTTTCTCTTTACCCACGCGTGCCAGGTTTCTATCTGCGAAGCAACAATTGAGTTAAAATCTTTGGCCGGATCGAACCGGGACAAAGCACCTTCTACTATCCAAACACAATAATTGCATTTTTTCTCACCACTTTCGGAAACGACAAAAAAATAGCGAAACTGTGAGCTTCCCGGTTTTAGACCTTCTTCGATCTCATGGTTTCTATAGGACCATGTTTTTTGCATTTTTGCCTCCCGTAATAAATTTTGGGATTGTGCAGTTTGATCTGAAGCTCGAAAAAATTCAGACCTTCGAGGCATAATATCGATTAACCCTGTCCTCTTAAATTAAGGCTCAAAACGCCGGTTGTCTATCGACTTCACCAAATGGGACTGTCCAACGAGGGTTTGTTTTCCTAAAATATTGGTTATAATTACGCAACGCTTCTTTCTTGTCGGACCAAGCCGTATCACTGAGTTTTATTGGGAAATATTCCAAAGATAGGTGTTTTTCTGTCTCAGCATACGCTTTTCAGGGGTAAAAATGCGGTTGTAAGAATTTTGAGCCTCCCGAAGTTCATACCCTTCCCTGTTTTCCATTTTCCTTCGCCCGATTGCTTTTATTCCCAGTTTAGCCTTGGTCCCCATCACAAATTCTTCATCACCAACCGCTATGCTTTCCGTCCATTTCGCATCGCGTTGGTTCAAGCCTTTTTGCAAAACCGCTTCCACACGGCTGCGGTGGTATGCCGGGAGTTGATCCATTTTCTGAAGGCCGAGCAAATTGAGTAATTTTTGCCGGTTTATCAACGAATACCGCTGTTTTGGATTCTGAATTTCATTGTATCCGCCATATTTCCATTCACTAGGGTGGTTCACAGCACCCGCTCTAACCATATTGAGATCTATATATGCCAGACAGCTGATTAAATGGGTGCCGTTTTCTACGGCGGTTGCATGGTACCGGTCTTCCCAGAAAGATCCCTTGCGCTTCTTCCTTAGATTATAGTCCCTGCCGGTCCTGCCGGCGATCAATTGAATCGCGGCCGGAATGATATCCTCCTTGCCATCATAAACCAGCAAATGAATGTGATTGGATGTGATCGTATAGTCCAAGATAACCAGACCATACCTCTTCCTGGCTTCAAACAGCCAATGCAGCCATCGTTTTTTATCTTTATCAAATTTTAATAAAAACTCTCTTTTGTGACACCGATGGGTAATGTGCCAAACGCAACCGGGAAGATGATGTCTATTTGCACGTGCCATTGATGGTCGATAGATCGGCTAAAATACCGAATCCTTCTTCTGGTATTCTTAAAACCGCCTTTTTGCCCTCAAAAAGTGGACGCTAAGAGCCAAAACACCCCCTTGTTCAACATGAATTTCCAATATTTTCAAATCGTTCATTTGGTCCGACAAGAAAAGCCCTCCCAGATAGGAGAAATATCCCTCCCAGTGTGGAAGGGAACAGTCATACCACGTCCATCAGTATGCCGGAATTGCTTATGTGACCCTCTCTGACGAATCTCCTGAAAACCAAGCTGTATTAAAATAGCGGCAACTTCTTTTGGTTTGAGTACCGGGATCTTTCCCATTTTAGGCCACCATGACTGTCTGCGTGCCGACGAATTCAGCTTCCAACTTAGGGAAACCATCTTCAAGGAGCATTTCAATAACCTCTTTCAAATTCTTGTTGAGTTCATCTAAGGTCTCTCCCTGGGTATGCGCTCCCGGGAATCCTGGAACATAACCTACATAAAGGCCCGTATCTGGACATCTTTCCACGACTGCTGTAAATGCTTTCATGTTATGTCTCCTTAAGATTTTTGCCCCTTTCTCACCAGTCAGATGGGAAAAATGTTGGGCAGAGTTGTTTATAATAAACTTAAAGTTACCGAATTAATTTCATAAGGTTCCCCTGTCTTTTCGAAATGGCTCTTGATTGTACCCCTTAGTTGCATAAACAATACGGCAAATAATATCTAATGTTTCGTAATTATAACCAATATTTTATAAAAGCAAACCTTCGCTGGATATCCCATTGTGTGAAGTCGAAGGATGGGGTCTATTTTGCCATATTGTTTACGACTGCGTTGTCAAGGAATTGCGTTAAGACCACTACAGCTTCATCCTTGACGCCTGGTCTCTGAAGCCCTCCGGCTTTTGCAACTTTGGGGTTAAGCGACTGGTTCTGTGCCTTTATTCTGCTTTCTATAAAACTCAACAAATTCAGAGGGAGAAAAAATATCTATCCCTTCCCGTAATGACGAAGGATAATGGGCTGTATTTCCTGTTACTAAAGATCTTGCTCGTCCGCCAATAGCAACTTCGAGGAATGGTTCATCGTCAGGATCTGGCAAACGATTCGTAAGTGGCGAACTCGAAATGAACTGGCTATATTGCTTTATAAAGTCAAGCAATATGCCGATATGCTCTTTGTTGAAGTTAAACTTTGGACGGTGAAGAACATCCTGGTATTCTAACAAAATTCTGGCATCGATGTATAACGAAAGCTCACCCGAGAATACCACCCGAACAATTTCACCGCTCGAACCAAAGGGAGTAAGCAAGCCAGATACAAGAACATTTGTGTCCAAAACGATTTTCATTTTTTCCGTTTAGACCTCACAGCCCCGATCTCAGCATTGATCTCATCCATGGTTATCTTATCGGTCCCTTTTTGAGCGGATTCGTATTGAATTGATGCCACGGCATTCGTGGCACGGGCACGTCGAAATGCAGTTAAAACCTGTTCAAGGTTATTTTCATTAATTGATGAAAGAAGGGCGATGGGCCGACCGTTACTTGTCACAATCATTTCCTTTTGCCCCGCCAGCTCTTTCCAAACTTGTGATGATTTTGTTTTTAAATCTCTGACACTTAAGAATTTCATAATTTACCTCCAATCGAGTCTCAATAGTACACTCAATTGAAGCTCAATGCAAGTTCCGATTTTATTTTGAAACAGAACGTTTGGGGTCTGCATTGTTCGGAAGTTTCAATCCACGCCCCCGCATGGGGGGCGACCTTTCGATCTGTGGCGCGTGCGACGATTCAAGCTGGTTTCAATCCACGCCCCCGCATGGGGGGCGACCCATTACTCCATTGACCGATGAGCAGCTTGTATTGTTTCAATCCACGCCCCCGCATGGGGGGCGACTCGCAAAAATTAGGGTGTTTCAACTTCCATCTGTGTTTCAATCCACGCCCCCGCATGGGGGGCGACATTTGTGATTATCAATCCCAGGTTCAAATGATGGGTTTCAATCCACGCCCCCGCATGGGGGGCGACATCCAAATGATCTAATTGCAGGTTTTCTATATTTGTTTCAATCCACGCCCCCGCATGGGGGGCGACCGTGACTGCTTGGGACGATAGCGATAACGGGAGTGTTTCAATCCACGCCCCCGCATGGGGGGCGACCTGGCCGGAGCGCCATGGTCGCTGTTGATCCGCGTTTCAATCCACGCCCCCGCATGGGGGGCGACCTCCACCATGCCAGTCCGAAGATTGCCAACAAAGAGTTTCAATCCACGCCCCCGCATGGGGGGCGACTGCCCTACGTGGCCATCGGTTCCATATCTAGGCTGTTTCAATCCACGCCCCCGCATGGGGGGCGACCCATCCCTCATGGACACTGGTCTGATCGTCGGTTTCAATCCACGCCCCCGCATGGGGGGCGACTCTTGCTCGTCTTGCCGATCTGCAGTCTAACCATGTTTCAATCCACGCCCCCGCATGGGGGGCGACCTCGATCTCGTCAGTAGCTACTGATCGTCGATCTGTTTCAATCCACGCCCCCGCATGGGGGGCGACAGCATGTGCATGCTACCGATACGGATCAGTGATCATGTTTCAATCCACGCCCCCGCATGGGGGGCGACATCCAGATGCATCGCAATGGCAATCTGAATGATCGATGTTTCAATCCACGCCCCCGCATGGGGGGCGACCTGCGACCTGATGCAATGTCGCGTGATTGATCACGTGTTTCAATCCACGCCCCCGCATGGGGGGCGACGCTATGCCATGCTCAAGTCCAGATGCGTACATGACTGTTTCAATCCACGCCCCCGCATGGGGGGCGACTGCACGCACATGCGACATCGGATGCACAGTATGCATGTTTCAATCCACGCCCCCGCATGGGGGGCGACACAATGACATGTGACAATACGATGGGCAGACTCGATGTTTCAATCCACGCCCCCGCATGGGGGGCGACCTCTGACAGCATGGCTAGCATGATCGTCAATCTGGTTTCAATCCACGCCCCCGCATGGGGGGCGACATGACTCCATACAGAGCTACATCATGCCCAGATAGTTTCAATCCACGCCCCCGCATGGGGGGCGACACGATCGATCCGCGTGACAGGCATCGTATCAACCATGTTTCAATCCACGCCCCCGCATGGGGGGCGACACTGTCAGATGCACGTCATGAACACGTCTAAATGTTTCAATCCACGCCCCCGCATGGGGGGCGACACTACTGAACGCATTGATACATCGATGTAATGATCAGTTTCAATCCACGCCCCCGCATGGGGGGCGACCGATATGCGATGCGTCAATGAGCGCACTCATGCAATGTTTCAATCCACGCCCCCGCATGGGGGGCGACCGGCGATGATCAGCGAGCCGCAGAGATCCAGCATGTTTCAATCCACGCCCCCGCATGGGGGGCGACCAATCGACGTATGCAGCCAGTGAGCTGATATGACATGTTTCAATCCACGCCCCCGCATGGGGGGCGACCATAGCTGATCGGTATGCAATCGTCGAAATGACATGTTTCAATCCACGCCCCCGCATGGGGGGCGACCAGTAACAGGGGATCGCATCGACGCACGTGAATGGTTTCAATCCACGCCCCCGCATGGGGGGCGACCCGGCGACCGGGCATGACCTATGTCGCTATCTAAACTGTTTCAATCCACGCCCCCGCATGGGGGGCGACCCGCATTACCGTCGATCACGGCATGTCGACCGACAGCGTTGAACGTGTTTCAATCCACGCCCCCGCATGGGGGGCGACTGTCTAACCTTAATCTATTAAAATCATAAAGAAAAATTACGTCTTTCCGCGAACATCAATGATAGTGGATCAGATACAACCAATAAACAAAAGTATTTATCATAAAACTCATTCATTTTCAGAAGGTTATCAAAGATGCGAATCCCACTTGAAATAAATGCGGCTGATTGCAGGGTTTTCTAAGCTTCGGGCTATTTTGACAATTTGCGAGCTTAGGGTTCGCAATCCGATTTTTTAAACGATTAAGGGCCCCTCCTGGTCGAAGGATTCCTTGGCACCGACATGCTCTACACGTCTTTTCCAATTGCTGCCCAAATAATAAAACCGAAGGCTGTCTGCGCCTGGGTCGATTTCATCGAGCAGTTGCTGCCGGAGCGCTGTCCATTGGGCTGGATCAACGATACATTCAAAAACAGAATACTGAACCCTCTGACCGTAATCCTCACACGTCTTTGCCACCCGTCGAAGTCTGCGTTGTCCCGCTTTATTTACGGTGGAAACGTCATAGCTGATAAGCACGAGCATAATATCTCCTATTTCCAGATGAAGGGCGGAAATCCGTCCAGATCACCGCGCAGATAACGTGCCATCAAAAGCGCCTGGGTGTAAAACAGCATTCCAATTTGAACCTTTTCCTCCAGAAAAGGGTGTGTGATTTCCTCTTGCTTCCGCTTCTGGTAGGCCACAAGAACGGCCTTTCTGGTTTCATCATCCATCAGGACGGCTCCGGATTCCGATTTTTTGAACCCCACATTTGTCACCTGTGAAAGGTTTATCAGCGAAAGGGTCAGCCGGTCGGCGATATAAGGTCTGAATTCCTCCATCATATCCAAAGCCAATCCAGGTCTGCCGGGACGATCCCTGTGAAGAAACCCCACGGCGGAGTCGAGACCCACCGACTCGATGGCCGAACGCACATCATGCATTAATAGGGTGTAAATGAAAGAAAGCAGGCAGTTCACATTGTCCAGTGGAGGCCGTCTGTTTCTTCCCTTAAAAACAAAATCAGCTTTCTGGGAGGTAATTAGATGATCGAAAACCTGGTAGTAGGTATGGGCGGCTTCTCCTTCGATCCCGCGCATAACATCCAAAGACTGCTCGGATTGCAAACGATTCAAGGCATCTTTTAGCAGCCTGGATGCCAGACTGACTTTATCGGTGTCGAGCTTCTCCGCGTGATCCCTGAGCGCCCGACGAAGTACGGTCCGGCAATTGGCAAGTTTACCTGTTAAAATTGCCATGGCAATCTGGGCGGAAATTTCAAGGTTATCGGCCTTGCGGTATTGCTCTCTTCTTAATAAGACATTGCCCGATACCGGTCCCTGAACCCGGGCAAGGAATCGGCCCTGTTCGGTTAAAAAGCTGACCGCGACATCCCGTTCAGCGCAAAATCCCAAAAGAAAAGGGCTGCACAGAATGTTTCCGAAACAAATTATCCCGTCCAGGGTATGGATCGGTAGCCTCAGGCGAATTTCGTTTTCTACTTTAACAACCACGGTTTCGCCGTCTTTGGAGAGATAGGAGCCCTGAGTCGTTACAAACAGTGTGTTCAATTGTTTTTTCATAAATCCTTCAAAACCTGAAATAAATAGTCGCTGGCGGATCTATTGTCAGCCAATGCTTTCGGCAGACATAAATCTATGAATGAACAGCTTTCGCACTTTTTCATGTAAATCGGTTTGGGTGTGATACCGGAATCGAAAAGCGCATGCAACGCTTCGGCCGCATCTTCGGTTGCCCGCCGTAAAGCGCCATCGAAAAGTACATCCTGCCTGCGGCGGATTTTTCCATAAAAAAGGGCGCCGGCTGGAATTTCAACATTGAGCATTTCCTCAAGACACAACGCCTGGGCGCAAAGTTGTACTTTGTCGTAATTATCCCTTTTGGGTTTGCCGCGTTTGTATTCAACTGGAAACGGTTGCCAAATTGTTCCCCTCGTTTTGCCTTTTCGAGCTATTCGATGGAACTCGACGGCATCAGCCTTTCCAGTGATACCCAGCTGTAAAGATCGCAAAGGAACCGTGTATTCCACCCTCACATCGCGTCGAGCCGATTGGCCACCGGTATCCACCCGATCGTGCAGAATCCGGCCCTCGGCAGTGTATAGATTTTCCACCCAGGCCTGCTCGATGTGTATTAGTGCGCATTGACGCTTGCAGAAGAGTAAGTGCTGCAATGCGGATAGAGGGAGGAGATCGTCTTCTTCATACATTAATTTATACCTTACTTTCCAGAATTACGCCTTGCGGAACGTTATCCCTGTCTATATGAACATCGTATTCTGAGAACGCACGCGCAGGTTTGGTAATATCTGTCGAGCGCTTACGCTTAACTGTTACAAGATCAAATAACTTGTGAGCTGGTGCATTACCGAGCATCGAGTCGTGTTTGAACACGATCAATTTGCGCGCATTCATCTTCCCCCTTGCTGCGGAGTGATCATGATCAAACATATTAATAAGTGATTTCCATAACAACTGTAAATCTTCTTCTGAGAATCCGGTCTGAACCGCCAAATGTGCTGATATATAACCTTCGGCCCGATAAAGTGCATATGGGACAATATGCTTGCGGCCCATAGTCCGGTTATCACCGCTCTGCTGCTCGGCTTCTTTTTCAGTGGCAACGGCCATACGAGTAATGCTGATTTCCATAGGGGCAACGGATTCTATACTGCGTGCAAAGTTCAGTTGCACCGGCCCTCGAACCTGGCCGCAATTAACGCCCGTTGACATAACAGCTCCGAAAGCACGTACATCAAAAAAGTTAGAACACATCCACGTACGGGCTTTTTCGACCTCTATTCCCGATCCTTTGCGTTTCTTGCCATCACCTTCATCTTTTACTCCAACAGCTTGATGTGCCCGCTCATGGGTTTGATTCAGGATTGCTTTTTCTCTGATATAGATTTCATAAGGCGATTGATTACCATTAACGATCTCGACAAAATTACGTATTTTTCGTTTCAGGCATACATCTGTGACAAGCCCGTAACTTGTCTCCGGATCTATTCTGGGCATATTGCCGGCATCCGGATCACCGTTGGGATTGCCGTTTTCTACATCAAAAAGATAAACAAATTCATAACGATTTTGTATAGCTTCAGCCATTGTTATTCCTCCTTCTTTTCTGCTGAATTGGTATAGAATGCGTGCCTTTGATGATAATACCCGATAGCAAACAGACCTTGATCGTCCAGACTCAAATGAGCGGGAAATTCCTGGATACCTTGCATAATCTCCTCGATTAGTTTGTCCGTTTTAGGACCGTATTTCGCTTTCTGAATGTGATGCTGAGCCAGTCTGAGCAGTTGTGGGAACACAGTACGAGGTGTTGCAGATGCCGAACCGTAAAAACGATCCTTGATGGTAGTATTGGCGCCAGGGATGGCGTCTTTCTGAGCTTTCTCAAGGGCCGCAAAAAGCCTGCCCAGCAAGTACGAAATAATAGTTGATTCTTCGTTTAATGCCATATTTACCTCCATAAATTTATTGGTAATACGATATTTTCTGACCAGACACCCTTTTATCAGAGATGCACGCAGGTAGTTTACCGTCTGATCCGCTCGTATGCGGTTTATAACTGCCGTCATTAAGCTTTGAGGATAAAATGTGCCGGTTAAAATTGAACGCATAACCGACCCGGCAAGCATAGGAGAAATATTGTCCGATTTTCGCAAGATTGCGGTTTCCCTTAAAAGCTGCCATATGCCCGGAAATTCCGGGTCGCTGTCGAAAGTTTTAATTATGGATAAGTCTTTAAAGTGTAGGCCGATCTTAGCGCTGATATCTCCCACTGTACTGACATGCCAGAAACGTACGGAAAGCCGGGAAGCATTGGGGGAAAGACCAAGAATGTAAAATTTAATTTCCGAATCGTCAATCTCGGACGGTTTTTTGCCGTCACGGACTGCTTCCAGAAAATCCCGAACCTCTTTCACATCTCCGCTGTCTTCTCTCGGATCCAGAATTATCCCCATAAACCCTTCAATCGGCGACGCTCTCTCTGTCCAGAAAACCGTAGCGGCATCACCGATCAAGACTTTCTGGCGGCTTTCAAACCGGAGAAGATAATTCAGCGCAGTAGTGTATGCAAAGGCAATATCCTCGCTGACAGGCGCGTTGAAATTTTGTTTTTTATCATAAGAAAGAAAAGCCTCCAGATTAAATGAAACAATGGCTGCGCCGGATGTTTGCGCTCCTCTAACACCTTTTATTTTAGCATGCAGGCGGGCGATTGGAGCTTGTTTTCCACTTACCAGGCAAGTTGCAAATTCACCCGAGCTTTCCTCCTGATAATATTTTAGCCAGGCACCCTTAATTTTGGGCCTTTCGTGCAAGTATTGCAAATCACCGTCAAGCTGAAAGACAAGATTCATGCCTGCCATTTCTTTCCAATGTATCAGGTTGGAGGCTTCTTGGGGGTTCCAGGAATCCATAAACTGCAACACTGCCTCCATTCCCTCATCATCCAGATTGCCGCCAATGGTATGATGAAGCTCCTTGAATGCTGAAAAGCATTGCAGGGTACGTTTGCTATTTTCTTTGTTGTCCGCTCCCAGTACATAGCCGGTATTGTCCCACATAAAATTCGGTGCAATGTTGGATGCTCTCTTTACTCCTTCAGGCACGGTAAGTTGTTTCGGTACCTGTTTTTTATTTAATGTCTCTCTGACATCCCTAATTTGAAGGAGTTCTCCCCGGCGGTCAATGACCACGGCAAAATGAATTTTTTGCCTTCCAAATCCCAATAAAGCTATATCGGTATCCGAATCTTCTTTTAATCTGTCATAATAACCGCCCAGTGCCTGCAGGATCATGCTTTCACCCCCTTCCCTTCAAGTGTAGGAACGTCGATAATGCCATTTTGCATAACCGCCCTGAAAAACTTTGCTTCCATGTTGCTTTTAAAATCTATATCGTGAAGCATCCATCCCAAGTCCTGTTTACCGGTAAGTTCGGATTGAAGTATACCATCTTCTATCAATTCAAAATGTGCGACAAATTCGCGGCAGCCGAGATAAGGACGATGAAAACATTGACCCTTGCGGGCGCGGCGGTCAAAAATATCTTTGTGTTTGGCTGAATTATTGTCTTCATTGCTATAAAACCTGAAATGCGCTTCAATAATATAATCGACATCCCGCAGCACCATTGCGGCCCGTTGTTGCCGATTATTTTCAATAAAGACCTCAACAGGGGAATGGCCGTCTTTCATCGCTTTTTTAACCGTACCCAACGCCAATTTCCCAGCAAGCTCATTACGCCGGATATTGTCAAATCTGATAGGATTTAGTACGTGGATACGATCCACCACCCAGCTTATTGCCGGTTTCCAGTAAATTGCCTCCAAAATCCCTCTGGCGGCAGAAGGTGTCATCACATCGTAACTGACGCGTTCCACCTTCATCTCTGGTCTGGTAAAACACGCATATTCCCCCCAAACCCTTAATTTAACTCCATAAGACATACAGTATCCCTCCTTCCCTCCAAGCATCCACGCCCCTATATAGGCAGGGGCGGCTCTTTCTCTGGTATTAAATCATTACATTGTTTCAATCCACAACCCTAGTTAACAGGGTGTCAAATATTCGTAAAAAAAATCGGCCAAGTTACTTCCATCTGTCAGGCTTTCGCAAAATATATCCGTCAGGTTTTATTACTTGATCGGGAAACAGACTACTCGCTATTTTTTTGCGACCAATGGTAAAATTCGCGTTAGCAACTTTTTTCAATTGCGCTGAATGCCTGCGGGGTGGAAATCCTACAATTACCTTCTTCAGGGGGAATAGACGATGAACAGCCTTGATCGGTCCCACAAGATCGCTGTCCCCGGATATTAGCAATGCAGCATCAAACCTGTCTTGATATACATCAGTCATTAGTTCAACAGAAATGTTAACATCGGTCATTTTTTCCTCATGGGTAGTCCATATGTTGCCGCATTTATTACAACGTATTTCTTTTCCGAGATAATGGCCGTAAAAAACCTTGCACATGGGAACTGTACTAAGGGCTTCCAAATATTCACCCTGCCGTTTGGCCTTTTTAGGATCATTAGGCATAGATGACACACGGCTTGTGAAATACTTTGTTTCAATGAGATCCTGATAAGGCTTGAGCAAATTTTTTGCAAGCAAGTGAACGTTCAACCAGTAATATCTTCGCCACCTTTTTTCTTTCAACCCGAAATAGAGGTTAAAGCCATCAATATAAACAATTACTCTTTCCATGTTTGAATAGCACCTATAAATTTTTCTTTGCCTGCTGCCAATTTTTGGAAAATTTTTGGAAAATTTTACTTGATTTAAGAGCTATGGATGTATATGATAATTTTTAAATAGTTTTAGCCCCTCCAGCGATAGCATCGCTGGACCGACGCCCCTGAAAAGGGGCGTTTCTTTTTTCAGGCAACAACATTAAAAAAAACTCAATTATGCAAATAATTATTAAATAATTACATTGAAGTTATCGATATATAAGAAAACCCTTCTTGTCAAGGATATTTTCATAAGATCTCCCGGCAATGTTATATTTTCCTTGAATAGCCATATCTATTGGATTAGACTCTCCGGCCTGTAAAAAGTCGGGTCTTCAGGACAAAGCCCAAGATCATCGCAATACAAGTCCATATTGATTAACACACAATAATGATCATTCAAACGCTCCACGCTACCGGCATGTTCAAGAATGCTCAATACGCGCGGCGGCACCTGTACGGTAAAGCGCTGTGCCTTACGGGCAAAGCTTGCGGGATAATCAGCATAACGCAAACCCTGGATTATTGTTTCAGCATCTTTATTCCAGGGAATTATAATCGGCTCCATACTGTCCTTTATAATTCTGAACTTTTTATCCACAACCCTGAATGGAAAATCTCCTTTTCTTTTCCCTTCGTTCAGGTCATCAAGGATATGATGTTCATCCAGCATTTCCCCATTCATCCAGTATAAATTTCTGAAATACTCTTCAACAGCTTCAAGCGATAGAAGATCATCGTGATGCCGCATCACTGCTTCGGCAGTTTCGGCTGTACGACGGAAATGACCTGACGGCAGACCGGCTTCAGGCAAAAAAACGTAAACCTTGCCACCTTCCGGCAATTTCCCTTCCCTGTTGCAGCGCCCGGCGGCCTGCGCGATAGAATCGATACCTGCTGCGCAGCGATATACCACGGGAAAATCGATATCCACCCCAGCCTCAATCAACTGTGTGCTTACGACACGACAAGGGAGACCTCTTGCAAGAGCTCGTCTTATCGCTTTAAACTTCTTTGTTCTGTGCGCTGGACACATTAAAGCGCTAAGGTGATAGCAATCTTCCTGATCTCGAATACTTTCAAAAACCATCCGGGCGTGTTTACGTGTATTAACAATACATAAAACCTGACCGTGTTCGTTTAGTCTGGTTGCTAAAACATCATCAGAAAGTTCTGGCAAAAGTTCAACGTGAATACGTTTAAACAGATTGTAAAGTTTTGCGGGATCGGGGATAATTTCTTGCACCCCGTCCAGACCATCTTTAAAATGCTCATTTGTCGATAAAGCGGGCTGTGTGGCAGTACACAAAACAATTGTCGCCCTATATGCGGATGAAAGCTCTCTCAAAACCTCCATACAGGGTCTCAAAAGCGGGACAGGGAGCATCTGCGCTTCGTCCAGTATAACCACGCTTTTTGCAATATTATGTATTTTTCTGCAACGTGATGACCTGCAGCTGTATAATGACTCAAAAAACTGGACATTGGTCGTAACTATCAACGGAGCATCCCAATTTTCAGTTACCAGACGGGAACGATGATCTTCTTCTTTAGGTTCAAAATTGCTGTGGTGCTCCAACACAGCGTCTTCACCTAAAATATCACGGAAAACGGCCGCATTCTGCTCGATGATACTGGTGTATGGAATAACGTAAATTATCCTTTCAAGTCCTTGCTTGAGCGCGTGTTTTATTGCAAAAGCAAGAGATGAAAGGGTTTTGCCTCCTCCGGTAGGAACTGTTAAAGAAAACAAACCCTGAGGTGATTCAGCGGCATCAAGACAGTTTCTCAAAATCTTTGTTCTATGTTCATTTATCGGCGTATCCGTGGCATTTGCAGCCAATTTATTGAGCGCTGAAGCCAGTCGGCTATCCATATCAGAAAAATCGGGATAGCCTTTTCGCCATAGTGATTTTTCGCTATCAATAAACGCTTCCGTATCCAGAAAGTCTGCATCGACAAGGCAGGAAAAGATCATTCTTATAAAAAAAGAGAGTTGAAATCCGAAACGTTTTTCATCCAATGTGAAAGGCAAGTCATTTAATGTAGTCAGGACGTTGATCAAATCATCCTGAAAAGCGAAATAATCATAGACAGCTTTTTTAAGTCTATTAGTAATGTCTGAAGATTCATTTGCTTTGCCATTTGGCAGCCCGGCATGATGACCTGCGATAACATATGCAAGTATTTTCCCTTTGTCTTTCAAAATATTGAAAGCATGTTGTGCGCCAGCAGTGGAGTGATCAACGCGTCCGGGCTTTGTTTCAATATGTGCACCAGTTCCTTCAGCAGCACCAAGCCGCCGCTGAAACGCCTTGGAATACTTACCCAAATCATGCCACAATCCCGCCAGATAACCCCAATCTCCAGCACCAAAGGACTCAGCAAATGATCTTGCCATTTCTGCAACATTCTTTAAATGTTCTTCAAGCGGCTGCCATTTGTCTGGCGGTTCGCCTCCAAGACTGTGTGCATAATATTTTTTTGTCATATTATTTATCTTTTCATGTTCTCATGTTTGATTTCAGACAATAAACCCGCCGAGGTTCTCATCCCTATGGGAGGGCAAAGCGAGGATATAGCGCCCTTAAAATCATAAATTTCTAATGATCATCATACAAGCCCATTTTGCTCAGTTTCGGCAAGCTCCTCACAGCGCTTTGCCGAAAAACCGGCCACTGGCTGCGAGATGGAAGGTTTAAGAGATAGCTCGGTGGCACTGAAATCAACCTTCTAACGGCCAATAACACAATAAATAACGTGCTTCGACAGCAAGCGTTTTTCACCGAATTTCTAAATTGGCTTTTGGTCTATACCATTCGGAACACATTGAGCCACTGGATTCCAGCCTCTGTCAGGATAACAATCTTCGCCGATTTCGGGCTTTTTACGAGACCATTAAAATTCTAAGTACATGAAAAAGGGCTATTATTTATCACACCACCTATGACATATCGTGTCCCCCCTTCTTAAAAAAATTAACCTGATCGATAAATTTCCCCCATGTTTTCAATTTCCGCTTGCACTGCTTGACGCAATTCCAGCGGCGACAGCACTTCCACCTGAGAGCCGAATTTCGATATTTTTAACGGAAATTTTCTCACCGAGTTCTTCGAGGGAAAAGGGGGTGTCCAGAAAGCGCGAAGAGAGGATCTGTTTCAGAAAAGTTCTAAAAGACGATTTCAAACCGCGGTCGGGAATCGTCGACGCCAGGCGGGAAGCGATGAGAAGTACGGCCAGTTCGTCCGCGTTGATCCAGACCCCCGGCAAATCATAGGAGCCGTCTTCATAGGCATAGCCCCGTTTTTGCGGGTTGTAGACCAGGGGGGCGTTCAGCCGATCTCGGAGGAAATCGATATCGCGCTGGGCGGTTTTTGCAGAAATTTCGAATTTTTGCGCCAGGGTTCGGGTGTTGGGATATTGGAGAGATCTGACCTGCCGGTGAAACCACAAAAAACGTTCGTAGATGATCTTGGCCGCCATGACACATCCCTGAATTGTGGGTTACAGGGTATTCAATTTTATGAAATGTAGTGAAACGGAAATTTCAGTAATTTCTGGATGCCGGATCGCGTCCGGCATGACGGAATTGAACTGTTTACGAAACCGTCGTCGATTTTGACACTTTTTGCTTAACTGAAATATGCACGACTGTCAAGCCGATGCAACCGTTTCAATCTTCGATAATTCGTCTTTCATCGATTGCTCAGCATTCCACAAGTCATACGCTTGCTGCATACGCAACCATAGCCCGGGACCGTTGCCGGCAAACTTCCCAATCCGGAGCGCCATTTCAGTCGTAACCGGATGGGTGCAGGCGAGCACACGATGCAACTGCTGTCTTGAAATACCCAATCTTCGGGCAGCTTCACTGACAGAAAGTCCGAGCGCAGGAAGTACATCTTCACGTAAAATTTCACCAGGATGAATGGGTGGTCGCTTTAAAGGTCGTTTTGCATTATATTCTCGCATGTTAAACCTCAATGATATTGTTCAAGATCGACCCTCAACGCATCACCTGTTTTCCATTCGAAGGTGATACACCAAGGGCCGTTTACATGGATACTGTGCCGTTTAGGTACTTCATGAAGGCCATGGAAGTTGAATCCAGGCACATTCAAATCACCTAAGATCTCGGCTTGATCCAAAGCTTCCAGGCGTCGCAAGCAACGTGACTGCAAATCCGAGCGCACTCGGCGTGTTCGTCCGGTTTCAAACAGCTCGCTTAACCCCTTGTGCTTAAAGCTTTTTATCATAGGCCATATTGTAACATTTCATGTTACAGTGTCAATAATTTTGTGTACTGGAGGATTACCATGGCTACCCCCGAAACTATTAGATTAAATGTTACCCTGCCTAAAGGATTGGTGACGCGATGGATCGGGTGACGTAACCGCGAAAACGCAGCCGCTTTATCGCCGACGCTGTGCGGCAAAAAATCGCACTGAAGGAAAAGGTAGACATGGACAAACTCCTAGCGGAAGGCTACCGGGCCGCCTCCGGAGAAGGATTGGCATTGACAAAAGAATTTGAGAAAGTCAATCTGGAAGGCTGGGATGATGAAGCACTGCGAATCCACCTCGAATTGTAATTTCAATTGGGGTATCATGTATCAATTGGGGCAGCATTTATCTTCAGTTGGATATACGAAGAAAAATATCCCCGGTATTTTTCCTGCAATTCCCCGATTTTCCAATCCGAGTCCGTTATCAGCCCCCGACAGCCGGCAGATCGGCAATTGCACCGCATGGGTTTCGGATTCGCTCCGAACATGGCGTAATCGGTCGTCAATTCCTCCCCCCGGTCGATATCGCGCATGGCAACGAATATAATCTGTCCGAGGATCCCTACATTCGGCTCACATGAATGATTTAAAAACATCATGACACTTTCTACCTCTTGGTCATTGAGCGGCGCGAGAACGAATTCATCGGAAATAGGATATCCCCAATAGCCATCCGGTTTTTCAATCTCTTTTTCCATCTGTCGGGATAAAATGCGCATAAAACGCAGTGAAATGGTTATCCTACCCAAAGCCGATGTTCGGCGATTTTTGCCGTGTCCCTTGTTATCTTTTCAATCATCTGCCATGATGCGTTCAATGGCAGCCACGATTTCAGCCACATCATCAGGGGAAACCCCGGAAAACCAAACCTTCTGCGGGTAAATCATCACATTAGGGCCCTTGCCGCAAAGCCCCATGCATCCCGATGTGGAAATTCTGACCTTGCCCTGCCAACCTTTCTCGTTAGCAGCGTCCTTTAATTTCGATTTAACAAGCTGACTGTTATTGTCTGCGCACGATTTTCTTTCTCCCCCGCGATCATTGGTGCAAACAAAAACATGCGAGACGTAAGGTGATTCGTTTTGTTTTGGCATTATAGAATATCTCCCTGAAATTGCTTTTCGCCGAACATTCGACCGTGTGCAGTGGCTCAGATTCAGACCCAATGTCATTAAAGATATTATCCCTCCCCTTTTCAGGCAAATAAAAAAGTCTTCGGAACAAGCGCTTGGAAGACGCAGGATTTACTTCCCAATGCCTGCCGCGACCATCTGCCTGGAAAGCAGGACGGCCATGGGCAGCGTGGTCAAGGCGATCAGGCCGATGATTCGGAGGCTGTCCGTTACGGCCAGCATATCACTGATGATTCCCATGATCGGTGGCGAAACGGCGGCGGCGGCGATCACGAAGGTGTAGAAAAGCCCGAAGCCGCGTGCCACCCGCTGGGGATCCATGAAATCGGCAATCGTACCGTACAGCACGGATGAGGTTCCGTTTAACGCCATACCCAGAAACGGCAGAAAGAAATAGATGCCGGAAAGCGGCAGGATGGTAAGCAGCAAAATGCCGAAACCCGTAATGCTTTCGGTGATGACGATGATGGCGATCGTTCCTATCCGTTCGGCCAGCAAACCGCACAGGAACTTGCCGGCAGCGCCGCCGACAAACAGAAGGGAAAGGGCAAACCCGACGGATTCCGCCTGCATCCCCTTTTGAATGAAAAGAAACGGCCCAAAGGTTACCAGCGCGGTGCGCACCGCCGTGTCCACGATCCCTATCAGAGACAGGCCGCCAAAAGCCCCCTTGTGGACGATACCCCAGCCTTTCGTATTGACAGGGATGTCATGATTTTTCGCATTCGATTCCCTTCCGCCGGCTTGATTGTTTCCAGGAGTGAATGCCAGCGCTGCCGCAATCACACAGCCGATAAACCCCAATCCAACGCACACCATGCGCCAATCCATGCGCGTCAGTAAAACAGCGCTCAGCGCGGGAAACAGGAATTTGCCGACATCCCCGGAAAAGTTATACGTCCCCAACGCCGTGCGGCGGCCACCGGTGTTAAAGGCTTGTGAAACCATGGATGACGCCAGCGGATGCTGCACGGCGGCACCCAGACCGCCGACCAGAAGCATCACAATCAGGGGAATCAATCCCGCGACAAGGCCCACACCCATGACGCTGACGGCGGTCACCACGGTGCCCGCTAACAGCAGTTTCCGTTCGCCGAAACGTTCGCCAAGAAGTCCCGCGGGTATTTGAAAAAATCCCGTTGCCCCTTCAAAACAGGTGACCAGCAGACCGACCTGGGCCAGAGAAAGGCCGAAGGATGCCTGCCACAACGGCAGAAATATCGCCAGCCCGTCGGCGATGCCGTCATGAAAAAAATGCAACGTACAGCCGGAGATCAGCGCGGCCTTGCGTTGGTTTGCCTTCCGCATACCCTCATTGACCTCACTTCCGAGTTCGGTAATCGAATTGCGTATTGTCCAATCCCCATTCCCGGTTCCGTCATCCGTCATCCGTCGTCTGTCGTCTGTCTTCTGACCTCCCCCTTGCCCAACCTCAGACCCCTTAGCGGTCGAAGGCCTCTCTTCCCGATTCCGCACCGTGTTTAACATTTATTTGCTTGATTTTCAAACAGTTAATATTGTCCCATACATCATTCGACTACCAGGAAAATCTGATGATACAAGAACGGCTGCTGTTATTTCTAAAAGTCGCCTTGACAAATTACCGGCGCGGAATTATGATCGTGTACATAGATAACAAGACCCTGCACATATACGATCAGGAGCAACTTATGATTAAGATATCTGCAACGAAATTAAGGAATAACCTTTTTGAATATCTGGATAAAGCGTCAAAAGGAGAGACCATAGTGATCCAGCGCAATAATTTGGATGTGGCACGCATGGTTCCCACCCATCAAACAGATTGGAGAGACAGGATGAGTATTAAACCTGAATTACGGGTTTCCCAAGAAGAATTGATCAAGTCGATAGAAGATGTCTGGGAGGAATATATGTGAAAAAACAGACCTACCTTTTTGATACTCATGCCTTGATCTTTTGGAATAACAAGGAAATGGTATCAGAGGATTTTCTTCACTTTTTTGATAAGCAGGAACAACAAGGGCGCCTTTACATCTCCTCTCTTTCATTTTGGGAAGTCGCACTATTGGTTAAGCGTGGCAGTATCGCTTTACCCGATGTACATGTCTGGAAAAATGAGATACTGGAAAATACCAATATCCATCTGACCGATCCATCCGCTTCGGAAATGATTGACTCGGTTCTGCTTCCCGACATCCATAAGGATCCTTTTGACAGACTTCTTATTGCTCAAGCCAGACAGAGCAATTTTATGATCGTCACCAAAGATCAACAAATTCAAAAATACGATGTAAAGACTTTCTGGCTCTGACCGGCAAAAACCGCCAGCCCTAAATCCGAACGAGCTGGAGCCCAAAAAGAAAAGACGGTATTCGGCGGCTGAGAGCAGAACAACTATGAAATTAAACCTCATCAAACCCAAGCCGGTTGAGCCGGAACCACAAGATTGATCACGAAAGCACGAAAGTAAGAAAAAATGAAGAACCAATCGGATCAGCGTTGCCCAACTCGGAAATTACGATGATTACCCATAGCAATGGCAAGGATTCAATCAATATGAGTCTTAATCAAAGAGAGCTGGTAATGAATACCTTGGCCAAAGGGCCCAGGGGCGCCCGGCCGCCGGTGGCCAATCCCACGTCCATCGTGTGTCATGACCTGATGGATGCCGCCGGGGTGGGTTTTCCCGAGGCCCATCTGGATGCCCGGGCAATGGCGGACCTGGCCCTGGCCGGCTATGAAATCGCCGGTTTCGATGCAGTAATGCCGGAGTTCAGCGTGGTTCAGGAAGCCGCGGCCCTGGGCTGTGAAATCAATTGGGGCGATCGGGACAACATGCCCGCCACGCTGGACACACCCTATGCCGATTTCTCGGCGGTGCAGGTGCCGGACAACCTCCTGGAAAAGCCTTCCATCCGGGTGGTGCTGGATGCCATCTCCCTTTTGAAAAAGCAACTCGGCGATCAGGCGGCGGTCATCGGAAAGGTGATGGGTCCCTGGACGCTGGCCTATCACATGGCCGGCACCCAGAATTTCCTGCTTCACGTGGGATTGCAAGAGGAAGAAAAGGTGCGCGGCATCCTCGATGGCTTGCTGCCCGTCACCATCGCCCATATCAAGGCCCAATTCGCGGCGGGAGCGGATATGGTGGTTTTGGCCGATCATGCCACCGGCAGCCTGGTGGGCCCGAAGCATTACGAAGCGCTGCTCATGCCATTGCATAAAACTATCTGCAATGAAATCGACGGTCCGCTGATCCTGCATGTCTGCGGGCCCTGCGGAGATCGTTTGCATCAGTTCGCCGCCACCGGAATCACCGCCTACCATTTTGAATATCAGGTCGGGCCCCGATATGCGGTAAACGAGATCGGCGGAAAAATTGCGCTGTTCGGGGCGGTGAACAATCCGGAGGTTTTGCTGCAAGGTACTCCGGGCGAGGTGTATACGCAAACCCGCGAATGCATCGATGCGGGCGTGGATATCCTGTGCCCGGAGTGCGCGATACCGCTCAGCACCCCTTTAGAAAATCTCAAAGCCGTCGTGGACGCCGCCCACGCTGGTTATCCCAAGCAAACATGAATGAGGCTGCCGATGCAAGAATTATTGGAAAAACTGAAGCAGGCGATAATCCACCGCGACCTGAAAGCCGCCCCGGCGTTGACCGCTGAGGCCCTGGCTGCCGGCATTGCCCCTGAAACCCTGGTAAACGATGGCCTGGTGGCCGCCATGGACGTGGTGGGTGAACATTTTGCCAAAAGTGAAATATACGTGCCGGAGATGCTGGTCAGCGCCAAGCTGATGAGCGATGCCCTGGCCAAGATAAAGCCGCTTCTGGTCGGCGGCGGCGCCACCGGCAGGGGCACGATCGTTATGTGCACGGTCAAGGGCGATCTGCATGATATCGGCAAGAATCTGGTCACCATGATGCTGGAAGGCGGGGGATTTACGGTTCATGATCTGGGAGTCAACATCACCAGCGAACAGGTGGCCGAAAAAGTAAAAGAGATCAAACCGAACCTGTTGGGCCTGTCCGCATTGTTGACGACGACCATGTCCGAAATGGAAAAGGTCATCGGGCTTTTGGCCGCAATGGGCATGCGCGAACAGGTGAAGGTAATGGTCGGCGGGGCGCCGGTCAGCAAGGGGTTTGCGGAAAAAATCGGAGCCGACGGTTACGCCGCAGACGCCGCTCAGGCCGTGGTGCTGGCGCGAAAATTGTTGGCGCGGCCCTGATAGTATGGTGTGGTGAAAAAGCAGCCGAGTGATCGGATGCTAAAAAGGATTGCATCATTTTACCCCCTCCCTCAATCCCTCCCGCCGGGGGAGGGAAGAAATCTCCTCTCCCTTGATGGGAGAGGCCGGGTGAGGGTGATTAATCGAATATATACCTTTTAACAAGTGTAGTTTCATACGAGCCATCGCCTCTGGCTTATTTCGAACTTTCCCCGCTGAAGGACCCCCTTCCCTTCTACTTTCTTCCCCATTCAGCCTTGACCCTTCCCTCTTCCGTTTTCCCCCTTCTGTCTCCCGCCTTCTGCCCTCCGTCCTCCTGCCCTTTCTTCCCTCTTCCGAGCGCAGCGGTCGTCCATCTTCCATCGATCTCATCCGTCCTCTGTCTCCTGCCTCCTGCCTTCTGCCTTCTGTCTCCTGCCTTCTGTCCTCCATCATCCGAGCGAAGCGGTCTTCCATCGTCCCTCGCCCTTCGCTTTGAGCCTTTGAGCTTTCACCTTTCACCTTTCACCTTTGACCTTTGACCTTTCACCTTTGCACCTTTCACCTTTGCACCTTTCACCTTTGACCTTTCACCTTTCACCTTTGACCTTTGACCTTTCACCTTTGACCTTTCACCTTTGACCTTTGACCTTTAACCTTAACGCTCTATCACCCTCATGCTCCGCCATTTGCCCTGGAAAAACCGCCAGCAGGTGATCGCCGCAAGCTGCAGAAGAAATAAAACGGCGCAGGTCCAGGCAAAATACAACCCGCCGCCAAACACTTCGATGCCGATGTACACCGGCAGCATCATGCCGAAAATCGACACCCCGCCGATGCTCCACATAATAAAGCGGGTGTCGCCGGCGCCTTTGAGGACCGCCGTGCCGATCATGTAGATACCGTCCAGCAGCAGGTAGGCGGCCACCAGCCGCAGCACCACGACGCCCATTTCCCGGATGGCCTCAAAGCTTGCCGGGCTGACATCGCCGGGACGAAAAAGATCCAGCAGCGGCCGGGGCGCAAAGATAAAAGCCAGCACGAACACCGCAATATAGGAGGCCACGATAATCATGGTGGCTTTGGCAGCCGCAACCGCCTCGTCCGGACGGTTGCGGCCCAATGCCTGCCCGACCAGGGTGCTGGCGCCCATCGCAAAACCCGTCAGCGGGCGGAACGACAGCGAATCCAACGAAATGGCGATATTGCTCGCCACCAGTTCGGCTTTTCCGATGCGGCCCACCATCAGGATGAAAAAACCGAAAGCGAGCACATCGAGGCTGAATTGGAGCGCAGCCGGTAGACCGAACTTGAGCAGCCGCCGGAAAAGGTCGGCATCGAATCGATGATTCCGCCGGGTTTTGTAAACAAGGTCGTTTTCCGGGGCGAACACCAGCAGGCCCAGCAGCACGGTGGCGGTGGTCCAGGAAAATACGGTGGCCACGGCGGCACCCTTCATTCCCATCTCGGGGAATATCCAGATGCCGTTGATCAGGGCATAATCCAGGGGAACGTTGAGCACCATGGCGATGATGTGAATGATCATTACCGGCCGCGTTACCCCCCGGCCGGTAAAAAAACTGGAGAGACCCATGCCGAGTATATGGATACCGGAACCCAGGCAGAGCACCCGGAAATACACCGCCTCCAGCCGCTGGACTTCCACCGGATGTCCGACCCAGCGAAACAGCGACCCGGCGGCAAAGGAGATCGCCCCCATGACCAGCCAGGCAATGAGTGAAAAATAAATGGCCTGCCACAGGACGCTGCCCACGCGGTGCAGGATGCCGGCGCCGCTATACTGGGCGACGAAGACGGTGGTGTAGCCCGCCGTGTCGGCAAAAAAAACGAGAAAGACATAGGCAGCGATACCGGCCGGCAGGGCGGCGGCGATGGCATCCAGCGCGTAATTGGCCAGAAACAACCGATCGGTAAAGGTCATCACCACGGTGGTGGTCATGCTGATCACCAGCGGCAGACTGACGCGCGTGACCTCCCGGTAGCCCGTTGATTTGACCGCCGCTGAATGTGACATGAGTCTCCATCGAATCGGCCGCTTTTCGCAACCCGCGGCGCTAAGACCTGCACGAAAATTCAGGGCGTACAGGAAGATGTGTAAAACAGGATTGCAGTGTCTGAATAGGAATCCGGCTTCCGCAACATGGCATACCGGATTACGGCGTTTGACACAATGACAAAAAAGGGTTTCGGAAGTGTTGGAACAGAAAACCTAGGCCGAATGGCCGATCTGTGCGGGGCAGCTTTGCACATTTTTCGCGGCGACACATTGCAGAAAGGTGAAAAATTCATTAAAGTTGAAGGGCTTATATACAATGTAATCCGCCGCCCCCCTGTCTTTCATTTCCGGGTCGCCGGTCATGATAATTATCAGGGTATCCTGGTGCCGCTTTCTGAGCTCATCGGCCAGATCCAGTCCATCCATGACCGGCATGTGAAAATCCGCCAGCACCAGGTGAAACCCGCGCTCGTCGAATATTTTTAGCGCATCCGCGCCGTTGCCGGCAATGGCGACTTCATATCCCTTTCTTTGGAAGAATTCTGAAAGGAGATTCCGTATGACGGCTTCATCATCGACGATCAATATATCGGTTTTATTGCTTCTCATCATATCACCTTGAAATTCCACTATATGACGGATACTACGCATTAAGTCAGCCAGCGTAAATAGGGTGAATCCTTTATTTATCGGCTATTGACGATCCCGGATGGTCACCCCTTAGGTTCAATATACAGGATCTACCCCATTTATTTTCCAAGTTTAAAAATATACTAATTTAAATGAACAGCCCCGCGGCAAGCCGCGGGGTATCTTTCAAAGGATTTTATCGATTTTACCGCAGCAAGCTGCGGGGAATTAGACCCTAAAAGAGATTAAAAAGCACGAGGAGGTAAAAGCGAATGGCTGATGGGCAGCGCACGGATCAGGGGATACGATTGCTGATACAAAGATACCGGAGTGAATTCAGGCGCCCGGAAAATATTAATTTTTATTCGGAAAATGATCTAAAAGCCGCCGAAAAGAAATATGTGAAATTTTGTCTGACAGGCAATCCGGGATCTGATTCCGCCTAAGTGTCCGCAGCGAATTATGCGGAAACGGAAATTTGCCTCTGTGTTGACATCGGGAGGCGGGAGGCTACTTCAACCTATTTTTCTTCCTCTCGTTTAGGGGGCGGCTGAGCGTTCAGCCGCCCCTTATAATTTTCAGCCCGGCGGCGGCGGGGGGCCTTTCAGATTTTTTGATGATATTCGGATATGCGTTGCTTCAAATCGCTCGAAAGGGTCGGACTGACATAAATCTCATCTTTCAGAACGCGCCAGATGGCGTCGATCATTTCCTTGCGGTCGTTGTCTTTCAGACAATAACCGTCAGCACCGGACGCAAAGGCATCCAATACGTAATCATCGGCTTCATGGATGGTCAACACCAGGACTTTTATATCGGGGAGCCGATCCTTGATTTCCCTGAGCACGAAAAACCCGCTCAGTTTTGGGAGGGAAAGGTCGAGCAGAACAAGTTCCGGCTGCTTTTTTTCAATTTCCGCTATCGCCTCGAGACCATCTGCGGCTTCACCTACGACTTCAAGCTCAGGACTGTTGGAAAGCATCGATCGCAGACTTTCGCGAAACCACACGTGATCTTCGACAATGACGATTTTCCGGGTTCCCATTGAGTACCTCCGATGAGTCTCGATTCCGAAAGTTGATTTATCAACACCCGGCAGCAAAGGCACCCTAACATGTAAAACAGTCGGTAACAATCAGGAATTTCCTGATTTTAATGTAATAAGATGATTCAAAGGAAAATGATCAGATTGGAATGAGGTCCTTGATGAGGGCCAACTTGGTGAGGTCGGCCATAGTGGTGAGATGAAGCTTTTTCATAATGTGATATTTGTGAGTTTCCACTGTCTTGGGGCTTATCGCCATAATCTTGGCAACCTCTTTGATGCTGCTTCCATCCGCCAGGAGCGGAAAAACCTCCTTTTCCCGCACGGTCAACTTTGAGATGCCGTCTTTGACGTCCCCTACGTAGCGGGCCGATCCCAGTTCGAGATACAACATGTGACGTTGAATGGCATCCGCATCCGTACGTTTATAAAATATATGACCCACTTCAACAGCCTGCAGCGACGGAAGAAGGTCTTCGTTAAGGCTATCCTTGGCAAGATATGCATCGGCGCCATCCCGGAAGGCAGACAGCAGATTCGCTCGGTTTGAATTTTTCGAAAATACGATAACCCCCGGCGGCTGCGGAAAATTTTTTATTTCATATATCGCAGATGCCCAATCAAAACTGCACAAATCGATATCGATGATGACAATGCGCGGATTCAACGATTCGACCTCTTTTAAAAGCTGCTCGATGTTCTCGGGCGCCGTGAGTGCTTCGAAATTGGCGTCAGCACCCATTTGCCTGCCGATATCCTCGACATCAGCTTTAGGAGCGACGATCAGTATGGGTGCCGGGTTCTTCATTGAGATAAGCTGTTCCCTGAGGCTTAAAAATTTTCTGCGCTTTGACCTTCTAAGAAGGACAGTCGCAAGTCGTAAAAACTGCGGACACCGCCGCAGATGCATTCACTATTATTATAATCTCTGGCTCGGGCTGCGCAATGGCTTTAGGGAATTAAACCTAATAAATACAGCATTTACCCCATGAAAAGGACAGAGTTTTTCTCCCCTTCGCCGGAGGGGGACAATAATTTTCCAGGGCACAACAAAACGCTTGTCCCACTCACGGTTGCGGCCCCGCGAATGCGATGGTCCATTCGGTTCCGTTGGCAGCGGTGACCTCCACCCCGGCGTGCAGCTGGCGGGCGAGCATCTGCACCAGGCGCAATCCCAGGGAATCGGCCGTCCGCCAGTCAAATTCCGGCGGCAGACCGATGCCGTCATCGCGTACGCAAAGCTGCACTTTCCCCTGATCGTCGGCTCGCAGCGATACGCGCACCTGGCCGCTGCCGCGTCCGGCAAAAGCATGTTTCAGGGCGTTGCGGAGGCAGCGTTTTTCGATGTGCCAGCTGTCCGCCTTGCCCGCAGCGACCCGTTCGACAGTTTGCAGATCGCGCTGCCGGTCATCGGGAACCGTGATATCCGTAAATGTCAATCGATACAGTTCTTCGGGCAGGTACCCCGTCATATCGGCGAAGGCCTGATTCACCATGAGAAAACGTCCGGTGAGCGGGTCGGCCTGGGCTTTGCCGACGACGGAGCGCTCGAACATCGCGCCGTACTCCAGCATTTTTTCCCGCAGATCCTCCTGACTATCGCGCAACGTGCCCTCGACGGCCGCGCGACGTGCCGTCTCTTCGTCAAGCTCTTGGCGGGCGGCGGCGATCTCCAGGATATCGGACGACGGCGTGCCCGGAACCGGCGTTTCGGTCAGGGATGCCACGGCCCTGCCGAGACGACGCCCGACCCGGTTGCCGCCCAGAAAACCCGCCAATGTGACGCCGAGCAGCGTCGCGCCAAATGCCGCCGCCGCCCAAAGGATCGGCCCCCAATAGGTATTCCGCGGGATCTCGACGACTGCCGCCCAGCCCGAAACCTGCGAATGGACGCTGAAACGGAGGCCGGGGTCAGTGGTCGGAGCCGGCAGCCGGCTGGCGATCGTTTCTCCCTCGGCATCTTTCAAAAGCATGGACCAGCCCGTCGGAAGAACGATGTGATCGAGACGCTTCTGAAAAAATTGTCGGCCGATGATGGTGACAATCGCCAATTTGGCCTGGCCTTCCCGAAGCACCGGCACGGCAATGCCAACCAGCGGTTGTTGGGCAACCGGTCCGGAGAACAGATCGCTGACCGCCGGTTTTCCGGTTCGCATGGCAATCGGACCCGCAAACCGACCGTTTGGTTTTTTGACCACCGGCAATTTCGTGCCGAAAGGAACCCGGGTGTCTAACAGCAGCTTCGCCGGTGTGCCGCCGTCGCTGATCACCACATGCGTGCCGAAACTGTGGTAAAAGCCCTCGGCTTCCAGATAGAGTTCAGCCCATCTGGAGGGATTATCCACCAGGGGTGACATGGCCAGCATGTTGAGCGCATGGATTCGTGAATTGAGGACATTGTCGATTCTAAGGACAAGATTCTCCGCTAAAACAGCCGCTTGATCCGCTTGCTGTTGGTGAATGACGCTTATTTGGTAGATCGTCATGCCGACTGCGAATAAAAACAACGGAGACATGTATAAAATAGCTGAGGGGAAATATCGTTAATAAAGCCCGGCATGAATCATACCGCGTAACGACCTTTCAAAATCGCCATTGACAAGATCTATCGGTTCCGTTATTGGGGGAGGTGCTCTTCTTTCGGGGGTCGGAGATTCCAATGCCGGATCCGACTTTTACATGCCGGCAGGCCCCTCATGCCCATTTCACCTTCCAAACACGCATTTCAAATGAAAGGAGGAGGTTATGATCATCAGCATCATCAAACGGACGGCTTTTTTTCTCGGGATGACAGCCGCGGTCTGCATGTGCTTCGGCGGTCAGCAGGCCGCTGCCGAGACCGTCATCAAAGCCAATCTCGACTCCGCCCTGAAACAGCTCGACCCCATCTGGACCACCGCTTACATCTCCCGCAGCCACGGCTATATGGTCTATGACACCCTCTTCGGTCTAGATGAAAATTTCAAGGTCCAACCCCAGATGGTGGATACCTACACCATGAGCGACGATGGCATGACTTACTCCTTCACCCTCAGAGACGGTCTGAAATGGCACGACGGTACGCCGGTCACCACCCGGGATTGTGTCGCCTCGCTCAAACGCTGGGGGGCCAAGGACGGCATGGGCCAGAAACTGATGGCCGCCACCGAAACCCTCGAACCGGTCGACGACAAGACCTTCAAACTCCAATTGAAGGAGCCCTTCGGCATGGTTCTGCTCGCGCTGGCCAAAATCACCTCCAACGTACCGTTTATGATGAAAGCGGAACAGGCCATGACGCCGCCGGACGAACAGGTCAAGGAGGTCATCGGATCGGGACCCTTCAAGTTTGTCCGGGAGGAATTCAAACCCGGCGTCCTGGCGGTCTACGAAAAGAATAAGGATTATGTCCCGCGCAGCGAACCGGCCAGTGGAACGGCCGGCGGCAAGGTCGTGAACGTCGATCGGGTCGAATTTGTCTGGATCGCGGATCCCAATACCCAGACCAATGCCCTGATCGCCGGCGAAATCGACTTTATCCAGGTGCCGCAAACCGACTTCCTGCCGAAACTGAAAGGCACCCCCGGGATCAATGTGGACGTCTTTGACGCCCTCGGCATTCAGACCGTGGCCCGGCTGAACCATCTGCAGCCGCCGTTTGACAATCCCAAGGCGCGTCAGGCGGTTCTTTGGGCCACCAGCCAGAAGGATGCCCTGATGGCCGCCGTCGGCAACAATCCGGACCTGATCGATGAATGTCCCTCGATGTATCCCTGCAAATCGCCGCTGGCATCCAATGCCGGGTCCGAGCCATTGGTCGAGCAGAATTTCGAGAAGGCCAAACAGCTTCTCAAGGAAGCCGGCTACAACAACGAGCCCATCGTGGTGCTGCACTGCACCGACGATTACATCATCACCAACCAGACCCTGGCCACGGCCCAGAATCTGCGCAAGGCGGGATTCAACGTGGATCTGCAGGCCATGAACTGGTCGACCCTGGTTTCCAGGCGCGCTATCAAGAAACCGGCCTCCGAAGGCGGCTGGCACATTTTCCAGACCTGGTTCAACGGTCCGGATTTCCTGAATCCGCTCGAACACATGGCCATCGGCGCCGCCTGCGACAAGGCCTGGTTCGGCTGGCCCTGCGATGAGCAGATCGAAAATCTGCGTACGGCATTCGGACAGGAACCCGATCCTGAAAAGCAAATTCAGCTGGCCCGCGAAATCCAGCAGCGGGCCTACGAAGTCGTCACCTATGTGCCGCTGGGGACCATCTTCCAGCCGGTCGCCTATCGCGGTGATCGTCTCGAGGGCTTGATTAAAAGCCCGGTGCCGCTGTTTTGGAACGTCACCAAAAAATAATCGGCATCGCAAATCCTCAGGAATATAACGTCCCATGTGGAAATACATTATCCGGAGGGTGCTGGCTATCATCCCCGTGGCGGGGGTGATAGCCGTCTTCGTGTTTATGTTGCTGCATCTGGCTCCGGGAGATCCGGCGGCGGTTATCGCCGGCGATACCGCCATGCCCGAAGACATCGCCCGCATCCGCACCAAGCTGGGTCTCGATGACCCCATTTACGTGCAGTTTGTACGCTGGATGGGCCAGTTGCTGCGGGGGGACCTGGGCATGTCCATTTATTCCGACATGCCGGTGACCACCCTGATTGCCCAGCGCCTGGAGGGCACACTCTGTTTGGCGGTCACCAGCATCACCATTGCCGTCTTGCTGGCGGTTCCCATGGGCATCCTGGCAGCCTGGAAAGCCGGTACCTGGATTGATTATTTGGTGATGATGTTCGCGGTATTCGGATTTTCAATTCCCGTATTCGTTATCGCCTACCTGCTGATCTTCGGCTTTTCGGTTCATCTGCACTGGTTCCCGGTCCAGGGCCTTGTCAGTATCCGGGAAGGGGTGCTGCCGTTTGTGCGCAGCATCACCCTGCCGAGTCTGGCGCTGGGCGTCATCTATGCCGCCCTGATCGCCCGCATTACCCGGGCCAGCGTTCTGGAAATTCTGTCCCAGGACTACATCCGTACCGCCCAGGCCAAGGGATTGAGCTCCTATGCGATATTGATTCGTCACACGCTGCGCAACGCCGCCATCCCCATTGTCACCACCATCGGCATCGGCATCGCGCTGCTGATCGGGGGTGTGGTGGTCACCGAAAGCGTGTTCAATATCCACGGCATCGGCAGACTGGTCGTGGACGCGATTCTCTCCCGCGACTACCCCGTCATTCAGGGGATCATCCTGATGTCTTCGGGCGTCTATCTGGTAATCAATCTGATCGTCGATATTTCGTACCGGTTTTTCGACCCGCGGGTGGAATACTAAATAAGGTTTCAGTGTTCAGGTGTCAGGTGTCGGCGGTAATGCAGGAAACAATAGCAGGCGCGGTCCGTTGTCATTTCACCGCTGAAGAACGTCTCAGGGAACTTTCGATCGCACCGGGCGATCTTATGATCAGGGACTCTCCCGACACCTGAAACCTGACACCTGAAACCTAAAAAGCAAGTGTCATAAGCAATGATGAACCCTCAGGCTGATACAGTCGTCTTGGAAGAAACCGAGACGGAACCTGACCGGGGCTGGCTGCGCCGCTTAATCGCTTTCGCGCGGCGCAATCCCACCGTGGTCGGGGGCGCTGCCGTGCTGGCCGTTATGGCGGTACTGGCGCTGGCCGCTCCGCTTTTCAGCGGCGACCCGATCGAGATCAACCCGATCGAACGGCTGCGGCCACCGTCGATGGAACATCTTTTCGGCACCGACAACCTGGGGCGCGACATTTTCAGCCGAACACTTTATGGCGGACGAATCTCGCTGATGGTCGGGTTCAGTGTCGCAGCGTTAACCGCATTCATCGGCCTGGCCGTGGGAATGGTCTGCGGATACATCCGGGCCGCAGACGCCGTCGTGATGCGCGTCATGGACGGCCTGATGGCCATTCCGGAAATTTTGCTGGCCATCTCACTGATGGCCATCAGCAGTGCATCGATCAAGAATGTGATCATCGCCATCACCATTCCGGAAGTGCCGCGGGTTGCCCGCCTGGTGCGCAGCATTGTTTTTACCCTCCGCGGGCAGCCCTTCATCGAAGCGGCGGTTTCCATTGGAACCGGCCTTCCCAAGATTCTTTCCCGCCACGTGCTTCCCAACACCATCGCGCCTCTGCTGGTCACCGGAACGTATGCTTTCGCCTCGGCGGTCATCACGGAGGCGCTGCTGGGTTTCATCGGTGCCGGAACTCCCCCGGAAATTCCCAGTTGGGGCAACATCATGGCTGACGGTCGAACCTATTTCGAGCTCGCCCCCTGGATCATCTTTTCACCGGGAGCCTTTTTGACCCTGACCGTGCTGGCCGTCAATATCATGGGCGATGGATTGCGGGATATGCTCGACCCGCGCCTGTCCCGGCAGATGTAATTTGGATTTTTTTATGGTGGCACAACCAGCTCCGATCCGCCCATTGCTTCGGGTGAAAAACCTCAAGGTCCGTTTCCATATGCGGGACGGTATCGTCAGAGCCGTCAACGGGGTTTCCTTCATGCTGAATCCCGGTGAAACCCTGGGAGTCGTCGGCGAGTCGGGCTGCGGCAAGAGTGTGCTGGCGCTGACTATCATGAGTCTCGTTCCCCGACCGCCGGGCCGCATCGAAAGCGGCCGGATCTGGTTCGAAGGGCGCAACTTGCTGAAGCTGAGCGAACGGCAGATGCGACGGATACGAGGCAACGACATCTCGATGATTTTTCAGGAGCCCATGACCTCCCTCAATCCGGTGATGACTGTCGGCGTTCAAATCAGCGAATCGCTGCGGCTGCACCAGAGGCTCTCGAAGCGGGCGGCGATGAACCGGGCGGCGGATTTTTTGAGGCTGGTGCGCATCCCGGAGCCCGATCGCCGCATGCGGGAATTTCCGCACCAGATGTCGGGCGGCATGCGCCAGCGCGTGATGATTGCCATGGCGCTTTCCTGCAACCCCAAGATTCTGATCGCCGATGAACCGACCACCGCCCTGGACGTCACCATCCAGGCCCAGATTTTAAAGCTCATGGGCGAGTTAAAAGACAGCCTTGAAACGGCCATCATCATGATCACCCACGATCTGGGGGTAATCGCCAACATGGCCGACCGGGTAATGGTCATGTATACGGGGTTGAAGGTCGAAGAGGCGACGGTCGGCGAATTATTCGCCCGCCCGCTGCATCCCTACACGACCGGTTTGATGGCATCCATTCCACGGGTGGACCGTGTTCCCCGGGAAACGGATCCCGCTCTGCGGTTGGCAGAGATCCCCGGGATGGTGCCGTCGTTGCGCAAGAAAATGTCCGGCTGTTCATTCGCCCCGCGCTGCAAATACGCAGACGAACGCTGCGGGCGGACGGTACCGGACCTGACCGAAAAAGTGCCGGGCCACTGGGCGGCATGCTGGGAAACCGATCGAGTGGTAGAGCAGTGAGTTCAAAGCTCAAAGCGAAGGGCGGGGGAAGAGGGAAGACAGGGGACAGAAGGCAGGAGACAGGAGGCGGAATGCGGGAGGCGGAAGGGGGTAAAATTTAGGAGATTGGGGGACTGAGGGATTGAAAAGGAATTGAGGAATTGAGGAATTGAAGGGATAAAGAATAAGGATCAGGGATTAAGCTGTAAAAGGTATAGCTGTCATAAAAATTTAATCCATACCCCATAATCCTTAATCCCTATTTGCCTCCAACCTCAAGCGCAGCGGTCCTAACGCGTGAGCGAAGCGAACTACAGTACATAACTTAAGGGCAATCATCTGATGGCTTCCCTTCAAAATACGTCGTCACCCCGGCCGGATGCCGGTTCGGCGCCACCGCCCGGCTTGGGTGAAGAGATTCTGGCGGTCAAAAATCTAAAAAAATATTTTCCAATTCGGGGGGGCGTTTTACTGCGCGTGATCGGACAGGTGATGGCGGTGGACGGCCTCTCCTTCAGGATCCGCCGCCGCGAAACCCTCGGCCTGGTAGGAGAAAGCGGCTGCGGCAAGACCACCGTCGGCAAAACGATCTTGCGGCTGATGCCGCCCACCGCCGGCGAAATCCGGTTGAAATCGCGGGACATCACGCATCTGGAAGGTGCGCCCCTCCGGGCCGCGCGCCGGGAGATGCAGATGATTTTCCAGGATCCCTATTCCTCTTTAAACCCCCGCATGTCCGCTCTTGAAATTGTGGGGGAGCCTTTAGAGAATTACCGCCTGGCCAAAGGCAGTGACAAGAAGGCGCAGGCGGCGGCACTCTTGCAGCGGGTCGGTTTTCGAGCGGGGCAGATGGCCAGACACCCACATGAATTTTCCGGCGGACAGCGTCAGCGCATCGGCATAGCTCGCGCCCTGGCATTGAATCCCAGCCTGATTGTCGCCGATGAACCGGTTTCCGCCCTGGATGTCTCCATTCAGGCCCAGGTGATCAATCTGCTGGTGGATTTGCAGAGGGAATTCAATCCGGCCTATCTGTTTATTTCGCACGATCTGGCGGTGGTCAAACACATCAGCCATCGCATCGCGGTGATGTATTTGGGCAAAATCGTCGAACTGGCAAATAAGGAGACGCTTTTCGCCGCGCCGCTGCATCCTTATACGGAGGCCTTGCTGGGGGCCGTCCCAGTTCCCGATCCGGCTGCTGACCGCCGGATAATCGTCCTGGAAGGCGATGTCCCCAGCCCGATCACCCCGCCCCCGGGATGCCGTTTTCACACCCGCTGCCCGAATGTATCAGACCGCTGCCGGGTTGAAGATCCGGACCTTCGCGAGGTTACGGCGGACCATCGGGTTGCCTGTCACCTGCGTCCCGGTTGACGCGGGAAGGAGGAGGTCAGGAGACAGAGGTCAGGGACAGGAGACAGGAGGCAGGAGGCAGGAGACAGAAGTCAGAAGTCAGAAGTCAGGAGACAGAGGACGGATGAGATCGATGGAAGATGGACGACCGCTGCGCTCGGAAGAGGGAAGAAAGGGCAGGAGGACGGAAGACAGAGGTCAGGAGACAGAAGTCAGAAGTCAGAAGTCAGAGGTCAGTGGTCAGAAGACAGGAGGCAGAAGGCAGAGGACAGAAGACAGAGGACGGAAGACAGAGGTCAGAGGTCAGAAGACAGGGGACAGAAGGCAGAGGACAGAAGGCAGAGGTCAGAAGACAGGAGACAGAAGTCAGAAGTCAGAAGTCAGGAGACAGAGGACGGATGAGATCGATGGAAGATGGACGACCGCTGCGCTCGGAAGAGGGAAGAAAGGGCAGGAGGACGGAAGACAGAGGACGGAGGACAGAAGTCAGAGGTCAGAGGTCAGTGGTCAGAAGACAGGAGGCAGAAGTCAGAAGTCAGGAGACAGAGGACGGATGAGATCGATGGAAGATGGACGACCGCTGCGCTCGGAAGAGGGAAGAAAGGGCAGGAGGACGGAAGACAGGAGACAGGAGACAGAAGTCAGAAGTCAGAAGTCAGGAGACAGAGGACGGATGAGATCGATGGAAGATGGACGACCGCTGCGCTCGGAAGAGGGAAGAAAGGGCAGGAGGACAGAAGACGGAGACAGAGCAGAGGTAAGAGGACAGAAGGCTGGGCTCGGAAGAGGGAAGAAAGGGCAGAGACAGGAGTCAGAGGTCAGAAGACAGAAGGCAGAGGACAGGAGACAGAGGACAGAAGACAGAGGACGGAAGACAGAGCTTGCGCTTTGAGCTTTCAGCTTAGCCGGGACGAACCATACAAACAATAGGAATGCCAATGAAACCCAACGCACCATTTCCTATCATACACATCGAAGGCACGGCCTACGAACGCGGTCAGCAGTACGGCTCCCAAGGCCGGGAGCTGATCGAGCGGGTGATCGAATTTTACCGCTGGATTTTCGAGATCAAATCAAAGCTGAACTGGGAGCGGGCCCTGGCGAAGGCATCCGAATTCGTGCCCGTTCTCGATGCCTATGACAGGGGCATCATGGCGGAAATCGAGGGTATCGCCGCCGGTTGCCGACGACCGGTTCCGGAAATTCTGGCCCTCAACGTCAGAACCGAGCTGCTGTTCCTGCTGACTGCCGGCGGGGGCCGCGCCCCGGCAAGCTGCACGTCTCTGGCAGCGGTTCCTCCGGCGGCGGCCCACTGTCTGTTGGCCCAGAACTGGGACTGGTACCCCCAGGTGCGGGACTGCTGCGTGATTCTATCGGAAAAACCTCAGGATGGTCCCGATGTCCTGCAGATTGTGGAAGCCGGGATCATTGCCAAAATGGGATTCAATTCGGCTGGAATCGGCCTGTGCACCAACGCCCTGGTCACAGCCGACTGGGGGGTGGGCGTCCCCTATCACGCCATCTTGTGGCGGATTCTGAAAGCCCGCAGTATGGCCGAAGCCATTGGGGCCGTCACCGGATGCGCCCGGGGATCCGCGGCCAACTATCTCATCGGCCACCGGGACGGTGAGGCCGTCGACCTGGAGGCAACGCCGGGTGGGTTGAACGTGATTTTCCCCCGCGACGGCATCATCTCCCATGCCAACCATTGCAAATCCCTCAACCCCGGAATCACCGATCTGACACCCGGGTTATGGCCCGACACCATCATGCGGGACTACCGGACCGGCAAACTGCTGAAGAACGCATCCGCTCCCATCGATGCGGCCGCCATCGGAAAGGTCCTGACGGATCATTTTGACAAGCCGACGTCCGTGTGTGCGCATGCAGATCCCGACTTGCCGCCCCACGAACAGGGCCAGACCAACGTATCGATAATTATGGACCTGACCGAAAAAAGATTTCTGGTCGCCAAGGGGCCGCCCTGTGAGCATGAATATGTGGATCTGAGCGACCGGGGGGATCTTTAGCTGGGGCCGTAGATCTAATGAGGGGTCAGGTGTCAGGCGTCAGGTGTCAGGTGTCGAAAAAAGGGGTCGACTACCTTCGGCTAAAGCTGAAGGCTTAGGGGGCAAGGGTTCCAGGGGTCAGGCGAAAAGACCGTTCAGGCTTTCCTTGAATCCTTGACCCCTCGACCCCTTGAATCCTTGCCCATCATCAAACGTCAAACAAACGTCTTCGCCGGAAGGCCAGGGTTTTTCTCCCATTCCCCGAGGGGACCCATAATTTGACCGAACCGCATGTTTGAATTCGAGCAGTCCCAAGGTGGGATATCGATAAAAATACCCCGGCGGCGGGCAGAGGCTGCGCTGACACCTGAAACCTGAAACCATTTCTTGTCGGTATCCCTGATTTTTAAGCGCCTTAACCCGGCCTGCGCAAGACCTGGCCGGGCATGGCGTCCGTCTGGCGCGCGTTTCCAACCACGATCCGGCCGTTGACCAGAACGTGAAGGATGCCTTCCGGGAACTGGTGCGGATCCTGATAGGTGGCTTTATCCCGGACGCGCCCGGCGTCAAAGACGACAATGTCCGCCCACAAGCCCGCTTTCAACAGTCCGCGATCCCTCAGGCCCAAGCGCCGGGCCGGAAACGAGGTCATTTTGCGAACGGCATCCTCCAGGGTCAGCACACCTTCCTCACGGACATATTTACCCAGAATGCGCGGATATGTGCCGTAATAGCGAGGATGCGGTTTGCCGCGCCCCAGCACCCCGACGGGGCTGACGGCCCAGGCATCGGTGCCGATCATGGTGTTGGCGTCGGCCATGATGCGTCGGAGGTCCTCCTCACCCATTAATTCGACGGTCATGGTCACCTCGCCGTTTTCGTCGATCAACAGGTCGAACAATGACTCCCAGTGATCTGATTTACCTTTGAGCCGCGTTATTTGGGCGATACTTTTGCCCTCCGCCTCCCGCCACCGGTCCGTCTTGACGGAGGCGATGTAAATGGCCTCGAAACCGGCGTCCCGGATCCAGTTTTCCCACCCCGGTATCCCTGACCGGATGTCTTCCGTGATGCGGGTGCGGCAGGCCGGATCTTTGAGGCGCGCGATCAGGGATTCCAAACCGCCCGCGTGAACCCAGGGCGGCAGCAGCGTGATCAAAGAGGTCATTCCCCGCTGGTAAGGATACTGATCGCAGGTCATACTCACACCGCGCCGGTTGGCATCCGCCATCAACTGCAGCGTGTCACGGCTTCTGCCCCAATAACGCTTGCCGGCGACCTTGTGATGAGCAATGTGACCGCCGCGACACCCCGACTTTTCCGTGATTTCGATAATCTCTTCGACGGCATCCACCACCGTCGCGCCTTCGCCGCGGATGTGGCTGCAATAAAGGCCGCCGTATTCAGCGACGATCTTTGCCAGGGCGATGATCTCACCGGTTCCGGCATAGGCCTGCGGGGCGTAAATCAAACCGGTGCTCATTCCGAAGGCGCCGGCTATCATGGCTTCCGCGGTCAACGACTGCATCCGCGTCACTTCCGCGGCCGTCGGCGGCCGGTCTTCGAATCCGGGCCCGCCGGCCACCCGCAGGGTTCCGAATCCGACCAGGTGGGCCGCATTGGCGACGCTGGCATTTCCCTCCATATAATCGAGATATTCCCCGAAAGTGTGCCAGGGCACCTTATCGAAGTCGAGACCCGGCGGCGCGGCGACGCGATAAAGTTTGAGATAATCTTTTTTAGTCTGCGGCGGCAGCGGCGCCAGATTGTCGCCGCAATTTCCCAGCAGGCTGGTGGTGATGCCCTGGCGGATCGTTGACGCCAGGGTGCCGTCGAAAAAGAGAACGGCATCCGAATGGGAGTGCATGTCGATGAATCCCGGAGATACCATACAGCCGGCGGCATCGATAATTTCCGCTCCCTGGCTGCCTTTCAGAATCCCGATGGCGGCAATCCGTCCGTTGCGGACGCCGACGTCACCCCGAAAATGAGGTTTTCCCGTGCCGTCGATGATATGGCCGTTTTTTATGATGATATCAAAGTCCATTATTTCACCACAAACGCAACCTCCAACGTGTCCCGGGATCGTTCCGATTCTGCGGGCCACAGCCGGGCCCGGACCGAATGGCTGCCCCGGCGCAGGGGCCACAGATATTCTCCGTTTGACGTCGAGCCGGCCAAACGGCCGTCGACGTACCAGTCCACCGGTGTTTTGCCGCTGGTGGGGGCCAATTTGAAAACAAAGGCTTCCTTATCGTCCGGAATCCGCGGATCCATGGCAAGCTGCATTCCGTTTGCAGGCTGTCGCAGGTATGTCGGCAAGGAAGTGGCCGCCACCGCCGCCGCGGCTGCTTCCGGAACGCTGCCGGGAACGAACCACTCTGCGAGGCTCGGGCAGCGCCCATCGGCCTTCAGACCCGTGTCCCTGCAAATCTCGATGTTAACCAGGCGTGGACTCAGATACAAAGGATGCGTATCCTGGTAGCGATTGAGTTCCGCCAAAACGGAACGTAATATGAGGGCCGGTCCGGCGGCGCCGGTGATGCCGTCCATGGCCCTGCCGTCCAGGTTGCCGATCCAGCCTCCCACCGTGAATCGGTAATCGAAGGCAATGGCCCAGGCATCCCGATAATCGCTGGAAGTCCCGGTCTTTACCGCCGTTTGTACCGGAAACCGCAGCAGGCTGCCGTTGCCGAACTCCAACCGGCGGGCGTCCGGATCCGACAGCATATTGCCGATCAGAGATGCGGTTTCGGCCGAAAAGACGCCGCGGATTTCTTGCCGGGCAAAGGTTTCATCCATCAGGCAGGTCAGCGGCCGGTAGTTTCCCTGCCGGGCCAGCACCGTATACGCCTGCACGAGCTCCAGCAGGGTGATCTCGCCGTTTCCCAGCGCCAGCCCGTCGCCGTAGTAATCCGGGTGCTGTTGAAGGCTGTGGATACCCAGTCGGTGCAGGCAATCCAGGAATTTATCGACACCTGCATACTGAATGGCCCGCACGGCGGGGATGTTCAAGGAATTACCCAGGGCTTCGCGCACCCGCAGCGGCCCGTAATGGGTGCGGCTGTAATTGTGATAGGCATGCAGCCCGTGGCCGACGGGCTCGGACAAGGGGGAATCATCCACCAGGGTGGCCGCCGTCCAGCCTTTTTCCAGCGCCAGGGCGTACAACAGCGGTTTGAGGGCAGAACCCGGCTGGCGGGGGGTGGTGACCGCATCGATCCGGCCGGCCGCGACCTCATCACGGCCCGCACCGCCGTTGGCCCAGGCCAGAATCTCGCCCCGGAGGTGATCCACGACCAGCACCGCCCCGTTGGCGGCGCCGCGGTCTTTGAGGTCCTGGAGGCGGGTGTCCAGAATGGTTTGCACCCGGTCTTGCAACCCGGCATCCAGGGTAGTGCGCAGACGGACGCGTTTCCCCGGACCGGGCGGGAGACGCTTTGCGAACACGTATTGAAGAAAGTGGTCGGCCCGCACCGGAAGGGTCGCCTCGCGCGTCCGGATCTCAGGGGAACGCAATGCGGCGCGCAGGTCCGCGGTGATCATTCCGGATTCTGTCAGACGAGCGGCCAGCCGCTGTATCGAGCGAAAAAGCATCTCCGGGCGTTTGCGCACATCCAGCCGGGTGGGGGCCCGCACCATGACCACCAGCGCCAATATTTCAGCGGGGCTCAGGGTGTCCAAATCGCGGTCAAAAAAAACATGGGCGGCCTGGACCACTCCCCGCCGCAGACCGGCATAAGGCACTTGATTGAGATAAAACTCCAGAATCTCACTTTTGGAAAACATTTTCTCGAGCCGGCCGGCCTCGAATCCTTCCAGCCAGCGGGACCAGAGCGTACGCGGCCGGGGATGCCACATACGGACCACCTGTTCCGTGATCGTGCTGGCGCCTCGCACGGCTCCCAGGGCGCCGATATTCTGCAACACGGCATGGAACCGCGCCAGCCAGTCGACGCCGGCGTGGCGATAAAAACGCTGGTCCTCGGACCCCACGAATGCCTGCCGCAGGAAAGCCGGAATTTCATACAGCGGGACCCAGTCGTGCACGTTCCAGCGATTTCGGTAGGTAACGGTCAGCGGCACCTGGTTGCGGTCCAGCACCTGGACCTTGCGAGCCCCCATGCCGTCCGGCCGGAGGGCAGGCGGCGGCGGAAGCAAATCCCACTGGGTTTTCCATAAAAACGCCCCGGCGGCTGCGGTGATCACCAAAAGGAGTATGCTAATTGTTGTTTTGTGTTTGCCGATGCCTGTCTTGATGTTCATTCGGTTGACCCGATGATTCAGAATAAATCACGATTTTATGCCTCTTCCCTGATCACGGTTTTGGGTTTCAGTATCTCGTATGAAACTACAAGTTCCAGGTTCAAGGGTTCAGAAGTTCAGGGTTTGCCGCCGATCGAAATTGCCCGGGAGAAGAAATCCCCCTCTGCCTTCTGCCTTCCGACTTCTGTCCTCTGTCCTCTGTCCTCTGTCCTCTATCTTCTGTCTCCTGCCTTCTGTCTCCTGTCTCCTGTCTCCTGCCTTCTGTCTCCTGCCTTCTGTCTCCTGTCTCCTGCCTTCTGTCTCCTGCCTCCCTCGACCTTGCCTCCAACTTCAAACCTTCAACGGCCGCGGCCTCAGTCCCGGCTTACCACCAGTTCCGCCGGCACCCCCTGGCCGAATACATCCGGATCGTACATCTCCTCGGCACGTACCGGCAGTGCCACAAAGTCACCCGGGGCGACGGCCTGGGCGACATAGGAAAGATGATAGTTTCCAGCCGGCAGATATTCGGAATAAAACCGCGCGGCGGTGTGGCGCAATTCCCGGTGATAGAAACTCCAGCGTGAGACGCCATAAGAAGACCAGTCGCCATGGCGAAACCACCAGGAGCCGTCCGCCGGCCTGAACGTCCCCTGGTCGGCATCCACCGTGGAGGCCGTCGCCAGGTCCCGATTCACCGGCTCGAGTCCACCGGGCACGGGATCGTCAACCGCCACGAAATTTCTGGCGGCCGCCAGGGACACGAAAATGTCCACCCGAACGAGATCGCCGCGATTGAGATGCATGGGGTTCTGCAGGATCTCCCACCGTCCGTCGCGCTCCAGGCTGTATTCCCGATGGATTTCGATACCGGCGTTGATGCCGTCCGTCCTCAGGGTTTGCGGGGCGTATGCCAGGCGGGTGTTGTAGTACAGGCGCCCCTGCCCGGCCCTTTTCAAGGTGATGTCCATCCGGCGGCCCGGATCGCCGACGCCCACCGGTTTTTCGAATACCACCGGATCGTCGCGCAGATCCTGGAACCGGGTCCGCCCCATTTCCCCGGCGTCAAAAAATACCTGCAGCGTCATATCCGGTGGTTGCCGTTCGTAGGCGCGGCGATAGTCGACCAGGCCGTTCAGGCAGAATACATTTTCCTGGGTATTTTCCCAATGGTCGCGGTTGCCGCGGCTTTGGGTGATGGTGCGCGCCAGCTTAAAAGAAATGTCGCCGACGGCCGTTTTGCCCGGCCCGGTGAGACCGTAAGCCGTCAGGGCACTCAACACGGCACCGTTGGTCCGCAGGGTGGAGGCCAGAATGCGGGTATAACCGTCATCGATCACCTCACTGAAAATCAGTTTGCCGCCGGATTGATCGGCATGGCCCAGGATTTGGTCGGCGGCGGCAGCCCGGACGGCATCCGAACCCGGCACCTCCAGCGCCGCCAAAAGAAAATGGGCCCGGCCGAAAAGGCTCATTTGCGGCAGGTGGGGCTGATAGCGCTGCAGGTCGGAAAGACCGATTTCTCCATGAACCGCCAGGGCTGCGAGGGCCACCGCCCGCACCGTGGAGGCCATGCCCCGGGTGTAGAAATCCGGCATTACGTCGCGGCGCAGCAGGGTGAGAAGATAGGCGTGCAGCTTTTTTTCGACCGCGGCGGGCGGTTCCCAGCCGCTTGCGCGCAGCCAGTTGAACGCCAGCGCCGTATAGGCGCTCAGATAGGGACTGACATAGCGGTCTTCCGGCAGGTAATAGGTCATCCCGCCGTTGGGGGCCTGGAATTCCGCGGCCCTGTCCAGCGAATTGCGCGGCAGCCGGGCGCTGTCCGGCCAGCTGAAATCCCGGGCCAGATAGGGTTCGAGGTCGGCGTAGTGGGCGGCCATCACCCCTTTGGTGAGGACCTGCTCCCAGCAGCTATAGGCATAATCCCGCATATATCTGAAAGCACCTTCCAGATTGCCGATCACCGACGGCGACAGCACCAGACGGACCTGGCCGACATCGGTCCGCATGTCCGCCGGGAAATGAAGCTTTTCGGAAACCGCTTCCGCTGTGGTCGAGCCGTATGCTGCCGCGGTTTCCAGACGATAGCGCTTGCGAACGTCGACCGTGTGCACGAGGCCGTCCCGGTCGAGGTCGTCACCGCCGCGGGCGGTCAATTCGATGGCTCCCGCACCGGTGGTTGCCAACGCCAGCCAGACCGTGGCGCGTTGATAAGGGGCCACATCCAGGGTCTGGACGATCTGACGGGTATTTTCGCCGCTGTCGGTCTCGATGACGCCCCGGGCGGTGACGGTCACGCTGAGCTTCCGACTTTGCGCCGTACGGTTCATGATGGTGAAGCCGGCGTCGAAGCGGTCGCCGGCGGTGACCTGGTTGGGCATCACCGGTCGAATCTCCGTGGGCCGGTTCACCTTGAAACGCCCGTCTCCAAGCCCCATGCGGTCGCCCGGGGTTACCGCCATGGCCAGCACACGCCAGCCGGTCAGATTGTCCGGGGCCTCAAAGGTGATGGTCGCCCGGCCCCGGGCATCGGCGACGATGGAAGGATTCCAGTATGCCACGAATTTGAACACCGAGCGCAGGCTGATATCCGGCCCACCGCCCCCGCCGGCGTTGGCGCCCTTTTTTTCGAATTTCTGACTTCCCACCAGCCGCATGAGCAGGCTGTAGTTTTCCAAGTCCAGCCCGTCCAGCGTGTAAAAGCCCTGGTAGGGATCGAAATACGCCCGGCCCTGCGCCAGCAGATCGAATACAGCCTCATCCAACACGGCCACCGCCAATTCCACCGGCTCCTCGGCGGCGGGATGACGACTGCTCGCGCGGATGTCCACGCTCACCGTCTCCCGGGGTTTGTACGTGTCCCGCTGCGGCTCGACCCGGACCTGGAGCTCCTTGTAAGGATCTGTGACCGGAACCCTGACATACCCCATACGGAAGGCGGGTTTGCCCAGATCGACCTGGCTGTCGGACGGCGGCGGTTCGACCCGCGGGGAGACAACGACCACGGACAGAAAAAATCCCGGCAGAAAGTCCGGGTCGACGTCGACGGCGACAATGGGGGTTGCCTCCGCAAGAGTTTGCACCCAGCTTTTCAATACACCGTAGCGTTCCACGGTGACCAGCGCCCGGGCGCCGGGAAATGGATTTTGGACCAGAAAGCGGGCGGTTTCCCCGACCCGGTATTCGGATTTTTCCGGGATGATTTCCAGGCTGTTGTCTGCGGGTTGCTGCCACACCACCGGCCCCTTACCAGCCACCCATTGCCGGATTTCAGTGTGGTGGGGGCGGTTACGGGTGTCTCGAATGCCGGCCGTGATACGGTGCAGGCCGGGTTCGGGCGGGGTAAACGTGCAGGATACCGGCTGCCGGGCGGATTGCATTTCACAACGGTCCACCGGGACCCATTCAGTCGAGTAATGGGTCAGGTAGGCGTTTCCCGCGCCTTTGACCCGCGCGGCCCGGGTCTCCCGGCGCTCAATGGTGACGTCGATGGCCACACCCTCTGCGGGCCGTCCCCCGGCGTCCACCACCAGCAGATCGACCGTGGCCGGCTGGTCTTCGTTGATGATCCAGTCCCGCGATCGCAGACCCACATATCGGTCACGGGCCGCAAAGTCCGCCGCGGCCCGGTCCGCGATATACTTGCCGCGGTCATCCCGGACCGCGCTTTCCACCACCAGACGGCCGAACAGGATGTCGCTGTCGGGGATGGTAAAGCGGGTTGTCAGATCGCCCCGGCTGTCCAGCGTGCCTTCGGATCGATGAATGGTTTGGGTCGGGGGCGCACCCGGGATATAGGAGTCGAACTGGAAACCGGTCGCCGAAGGCGCGTTGGAATGAAATGGGCGGGCTTCCAGCGTTGCGGTCACCCGGCTGCCCGCCGCCGCATAGGGGCCCCCGGCATGCAATCCGGCCCGGGTGGTCGCCGTCACCGGGTCCCCCGGTTGAAACAGATCCCCGTCGAGATCGGTGGTCACCTTGAAAGGCGCCGGCGTGAAATCACTCACCAACACCCGCATGGGTTCCCAGGCATCCGCGCTGAAGTCCGCCGTCAGGGCAAAACGGTACCAGCCCACGGCCCCGGTTCGCGGCACGCTGAATTGACCGTTCTGCGCGCCGAATGCAGACAGGCGCAGGTCAGCGACCGTGTAGACGATTTTTCCGGTGGGATCGAAGACCTCCAGGCGGTAGCCGGTTCGGGGCGCGGGCACGAAGCGCTCATTGTCCTGATCGCGAACGTAGAGCTTGTATTGGATGGTATCGCCGGCTTTGTACACTCCCTGGGCGGTGGTGCCCCAGGCGTGAATGTGACCGTAGTGCCGTCGCATGGAAGGAGATACCGAAAAACGCGACGCCCGATAGGCATCGACGCGATACCGGTAGTCCAGCGGGACCCGGGCCAGATCGTCGCCCTTGCGGATATCCACGAACAACCGGGGAGCGGTGATTTCATAAGCATACAAGCGTTTCAAATCCGGATCGATTTGGCGGGTACCGTCCAGCAGGGCCACGCCGGATGAATCCGTGACCGCCGCCGGAATCCCGGGCTTCCGGCTAAGATCCTGATAGGTGTCCTGAAAGATGCTGACCGTCGCTCCCGGGACGGGTTGTCCGGTTGCCAGATCCGTCACCCACACCAGGGTGTTGTAGTGTCCCAGTTTGATGTGCGCCTGAAAAGGGGTCACCTGGGCGAAAAACCAGCGTTCGCGCTCGTTTTTGGAGACCGGCGGACGGGATTCCAGCCGGCCCCGAACCACACCGGACCGTCCTTCGAGCAGATCGCGGACGTTCAAGGGTGTTCTGAAGGCGATGTCCCGCGCCGTTGGAATCTGAAGCTCAAATTTCAGATCGGTCTGTTTGTCCGCCACCGTCAGGCGATCATAGGTTCCGCTGACATTTTCAAGGTTGGTCACCACCAGGGGCACTTCCGTATCCATCTGTTTTTCCAGGACGGCATCCGGATGGGTCAGGGTAAAATCCGGGGGGCGGTGGGCGGTGGCGAACCGGAAATCGATCGGCTGCGTCAGAGGGCGCCCGAATTCATCTTTAAATTCAAGCGGATCGCTGCGGATGGCATAGATCTGGTAGGCTTCCAGCACTTGCGGCAGGCTGACCCGATACCTGCGTCCCCGTTCATGGGGAGCCTGCAGCCGCGAATAGCCCCGGCGGTTGGCCCAGGGGTCATAGTCGACCCGCGATCCGGACAGGCTGGGACTGAAGGTCAGCTGCGCCTTGACCTCCTCTTCGATGACCGGCGCTGTGAAAACCAGGGCTACATCTGCCAGCGGATTACAGCGGGGTCCGATATCATCCTTTGATCCCCTGGGTTTCAGGGTGATTTTCTGGTTGTGGTTGTCAAAACACGCCACGCCTGTGAAGGCAAATTCGGGAAAACTGTCAAAGGTTGCCAGAACGCGGTTTGCCACGCCCCGTTCCGGTCCGTCGAAGGACCTCAGGCCCGGCTCCACCGTCAACTCGCACCGGGTGTCGCCGGGCAATTCCACCGCCGGCGATACCAGCCAGATCCGCCGTGCTTCGGCCGGATTGTCTCCCGCTGATTTTATCGGTTCCTCGGTGGGCCGATCCGATGATGGCGCGCTTTGCGGCGGCGCCGACGCGTTGACCCCCGTCGGGGCGGGGTGCAACGGGGGCTGTTTGTCATCCGGATCCGGTGTCACCCGTAAGGCGATTCGCTGTCGCCGAGGCTGCTGGATTTCCATAAATATATGTTTTTCAACGGATTGTCCGGTAACCGCCTGATTGAAGATCAGCTGGATGACAGGCATACCGGGACCTTGCCAGGTCTTGAACCACGCATGACGTACACCGGGCCGTTCGGTGACGAAACTGTGCGTCACGGGTGCGGCGAGCGTGGCGCCGTCCTCGGCTTTGACCGCCGCACGGATGACAATCGTATAGCGGGTGGCTGGTTTTAAAGCCTTCGATTCGTCGAGCCGGCAGGCCAGCACCCGGGTGTCCAACCAGCGCCACCGGCAGTCCGGATCCGGGGTGACGGTGATGCCGACTTCCGATGCCTCCCTTTCCATGCGCCCTAATGGCACCATCGTCCGGTCGAATTGAAACACGATTTGGCGCCCGGGGGGTACGTCCACTCCCGCCGGCGTGATACGTTCGATTTCCAGCACAGGGAGGGTGGAACCTGATTTCGCGACATCCGGAACAGCCATCGCGATCGTGATCAAAAGGACACCGGTCGAGACGGTCGACAGCCAAAAAATGCGATGCATGGTACGCTCCTCCCGAGCCATTTGATGCGCCATTTTGATTCCGGTTCTTCCGGGCCAACCCATTGTACTATAAATATAAGTATCGAATTCGTAAACCAAAATTATTGGGATATCTCCAGTCATCGGTCACCGGCATCCGTCAGGTCCGGACACTAAAACCGTCCCCCCGTATCGGTAGAAGCTTCTCAATTCTCACAGGAAGAGCCGGTGACTGATGAATGGAGTTCAAATCTTTTGTTTTGACAATTACACATTCTTTTACTATTCAAGAGCCAAATATCCTTGGATTCCGTATTTTTAGGATTGCGCCCCAAGCGGCGGAGTTGCCACATTGTGGTTTTTCACCAATCAGGCGCCGGACGGAGTCAACTGCCTTCGGCCAACGTCGAAGATGTGGGGGTTTTCAGGATTCAAGGGTTCCAGGGGTCTCTGTGACTGCGGGGCAATGGAGGCATACGGGAAAAAATGCTGAATTTTAACAAAACAAAACGATTTTCATCCTATCTAGTGGCAACCTTTATCGTGCTGGCCACTTTGTCGGTTCTGGTCATCCTGGTCGCCTTATACGGGTACTTCGGCAAACGGGTCGAGACCGAATTTCGCAAAAAAATCCTGGCGCAAAAGGGTCAGATCGAAATCATATTAACCAATCGGATCAACGATATCAACGACCTGCTGAGACATCTCGCGACCGACAACATCGTGCGGGTCACGATCATGCTCGACGATAAATCACAGCTTCGGGATCGGGTCGCCGAGTTTTGCAATCCCCGGGAAGGTGTACATTTATTTATCCGGAAACAGGGGGAAAATGCCGTTATTCCCAAAACATATCCCGGGATATCCGCACAATTGATCGATTTCGTTCAAAGGAGCTTTCCATACGGGGATGTTTGGGAGGAAGGCGGGCAAAAAAAGCATTTGATATGGTGGCTTTCGGCCCCCATTATGCACCAGACGAAAATGATGGGAGCCGTCCACGCCCTCTATGATATGACGCGGGATTCAAGGCTGGTCAACTCCGTATTCAATTCCCTCAACGGCGATGTGCTCATGGTCAAAGGCGATGAACTTTACAGCCTGACTTCCGCCAAAACCTGGCAGATGACCGAAGCGATCCGCAGCAACCTGGCAATGGGTCGGGAACTGGTTCCCTTGGAGCAGGATCTGATACTGTCGAAAATCTACGGATTCGAAAACCTGTATTTTCAATCCTCGCTGCAGCCCCTCGTCAGTGAAAAGCGTAAGGTCACCCAGTGGATTGGAATTCTGGCGGTTGTTATCCTGACGACATCGGTTTTGGTATCCATTTACCTGGGCCGCAAGATGGTGGAGCCGCTGCGCCGGATGACCCACAAAGCGATTCGAATATCTCAAGGGCAAAAAGATCTGCTGTTTGACGTAACACACTACAATTACTGGGAATTCAATCAATTATCCAAGGCATTCAATTTTATGCTCGCCAATCTGAAGGACGCCGAAGAACAATCCCGCTACCGGGAACTGCTGGAGAATGTGGATGATGCGGTGTATATTCTGGACCTGGACGGTCATATTCTAGACGCCAATGAAGCGGCCTATTCCCCCCTGGGGTATACCGCGAAGCAGTTTTTCGCGCTGAATCTCAGCAATATCGTTCCACGGGAAATCGCTCAGGAGATGATCGATCGCCTGGGAGGTGAAGCCGGTCCGAATACTCCCCGTAAAACGATTCTGGAAACAACCCACATGAAAAAAAACGGGGAATTGCTCCCCGTGGAAATTCGGGCCCGGGCGATTAATTACCGGGGCCGCAATGTCATTCTCAATGCCGCCCGGGACATTACCTCCCGCGTCGAGGCCGAAAAGGAAAGAAGGCTCCTGCAAAACCAGTTGCTCCATTCTCAGAAAATGGAGGCCATCGGTACCCTGGCAGGCGGCATTGCTCATGATTTCAACAACCTCATGATGGGTATCCAGGGATATGCTTCCCTGATCCGGCTTCAGACAAACCCGGATCACCCCAACAGCGAATACATCGAGGGCATTGAAGTTGCAGTCACCCACGCCGCCCATCTGACCCGACAGCTTCTAGGGTTCGCCCGAAAAGGCAAGTATGCGCTCAAACAAACCAACCTGAACGAGGTCGTGACGAACAGCACCCGGATGTTCATTCGCACCAGAAAGGAAATCGTGACCCGTCAACAGCTCGGCGACGGTCTTTGGAGCGTTCTCGTGGACCCGGTGCAAATCGAACAGGTGCTGCTGAACCTCTACCTCAATGCCTGGCATGCCATGCCGGAGGGCGGGGAACTGTATATTCAGACCGGTAATGTCCACCTGAGCGCCAATTACTGCAAACCGTTTGAAGTTCCCGCCGGCAATTATGTAAAAGTTTCGGTGACCGATAACGGTGTCGGAATCGACCGGGAGAACATCGAGCGAATTTTTGAACCGTTTTTCACGACCAAGGAGGTCGGCAAAGGAACCGGACTGGGCCTCGCTTCCGCTTACGGCATCATTAAAAACCACACCGGCATCATCCGGGTTTACAGCGAAAAGGGTCATGGGACGACCTTCGATATATATCTGCCCGCCTCGGATGCCGTGGCAAGCCCCGATATCCTCAAAACCACTGAACTGCTCCAGGGCAATGAAACCGTCCTGCTGGTCGATGACGAGGAGGCCACCATCATGGTCGAGGAATCGATGCTGCGTGAACTCGGATACACGGTGTTCACCGCCCGCAGCGGCAGGGAGGCCGTCCACCTGTACGGTGAATATGGGGAAAGTTTCGGTCTGGTCATACTGGATATGATCATGCCCGAAATGGGCGGCGGAGAAACCTACGAGGAATTGAAAAAAATAAATCCGCACGTACCGGTATTGCTGGTGAGCGGCTACGGCTTGAACAAGCAAATTGAAGACCTGATGGCCCGGGGCATTGCAGCCTTCATTCAAAAGCCCTTCGATGTCGTGGCGCTGTCCCAGAAAATCAGGAAAGTGCTGGAAACGCCCGTTGAGAAGACCTCCGCGCTGAAAGCTCAAGGCTTAAAGCTTAAAGCTTAAAGTGGAGAGATTAAAGTCGGAAGATTTCACCGGAGGTGATAGAACGCGCGGGCGTGATGGCAAGGAGGCCTTTTGCGGCGCCGGCAAACTTGACAGTTCCGTGTACTTTGAGTTCCGAATTTTCACCCTTGAGCTTTGAACTTCCAGCATTCAGCTCGCATTTCACTGCACAGGCTCCAGAATGATTTCGATTCGCCGATTCTGGCGGCGCCCCTCCAGGGTGTCGTTGGAGGCCACGGGTCTGTGGAAGCTGTATCCGCTGGCGGTCAGGCGCTGCGGCGCAATGCCCCCCTCTTTTTCGAAAAAGCCGGCAACGGCCGCGGCTCTAGCGGTTGAAAGCTCCCAGTTGCTTGGAAATTTCTTCGTCAGGGCACTTGACAGCGCAACGTTATCCGTGTGGCCCTCGATAACGATATTCTGATTTTTGTTTTCCTGGAATGACCTGGCCATGACCTTCAACAATTCCTTGCCGCCGGTACTGATTTCCGCGCTGCCCGAATCGAAAAGGATCTTGTCCACAATGATGACTTTCAGCTTATTGTCGGCTTCCACCACTTCCACCTGCTGGGCTGCGATCTGATCCTTCAGGCTGGTTTCGATGGTTTTCTTGGTGTCGTCCAGCAGTTGGATGACCTTTTCCTGGAGTTCGATGACGGATTTTCTTTTGTGAAGCTCCAGCCTCAACGTCTTGATATTTTCAGCTTGCTGCAGGTTGATGTCCTTCAAATAATCATATTGTATTTGCAGCTCCTTGAATTTTTCTTCGAAGTCGGCTCCCGCTTCCCGGGTGGTTTTAAGCTTGGCTGCCATCCGCTGCAGCGCTTCCTCTGTCTGCGTCAATTGGTTTTGAAGATATTCCATTTTCTGGTCTTCCCTGAGATTCTGACTCCGCTCGTCTTCGAGCTGAGCTTCCAGCGTCGGATACTGCGGTTTCAGGTAACAGGCGCAAAGAAGCATGACAAGCGAGCAGGAGGCCATCAAATAAATTCTGAGGCGCATGGTGATTTCTCCGTACAGGTATGCCTGGGGTACAGGATTCACCGCAAGCAACGGTTCTGATCGACAATTTTTTTCAGCTACCGCACGTTTTACTCCAGCCGGCTCCTGCCTGTCAAACCCAAAAACATCCGCAAGCGGTCGCTTGACATACAAATTTTTTGTTAATAATTTTCTAACATAATACTACCCAACGATCAGGCGGATTAGCCAGCCTGGATAAAATCACCAAACGAGGAGGTACATCATGAAATTCCCATCTTTCGACCTGAGCCCCGGAGCCCTTCTGATAGGCGCGGGGGCGGCGTTGCTGACGCCCCTGGTCCTGCCTGCCGCTGCCAGCCTTCTGAGATCGACAACCAAATTTGGAATCAAGACCGCTATGATCGGCTACGGTACGGGTAAAAAGCTCGTCACCGACGCAACGAGCGCGATCTCGGATGTTACCTCCGAAGCCAAATCGGGGGTATTCAACAAACCGAAACAAAAAGCCAAGAAAGCGGCTGCATCCTCTTGACAACGCTTTCGCCGGGAACGGCAAAAAACAATTCAAAGCTACGGATTATTTATTCCGAAGGGCACAGGTGGGTTCGAGCGCCATGCGAATCAACGATGGCGTGAATTCCGGACAATAATGGTAACGATGAAACAAACAGCGACCATTAACACGATCAGTCAATCATCCATGCCTCTATCTCCCGAAAACGGTGGGTGGAATTGTTGCTGGATCGGGGAATCTATCGCAGGATTATTAGGATTTTGCTAGCGGCCCCAAAAATTATCTCGGAATGCCAAATCCGCTGTCAGCGGCAGGTGATCGGAAGCCGATTGGGTGGCGAGTGTATTTTTGACCTCGACCTGCAGGGTCCGAAAGTGATTTGAAACAAAAATATGATCGATCCGAAACAACGGGCTTTTGGAATGGAAGGTCGGCTGATAAAAAGCCGCGCGCCGATTGCTGATATCTTTTTGAACATCGGTTAAACGGCGCGATAGGGTCCGGTAGGTTGCGGACAGCGGACCGGCATTGAGATCACCGCAGAGAATTACCGGTTGATCCGCGAAAGCCGCTGATAGCCCGGCGTTGCCCAGAAGGGCCTTCAATTGCTTGCGACGTTCCAGCTTGTAGAGACTGAGATGGACATCGATGACCGTCAACCGGCCGCCAGGCGTGCGGATGCATGCCAGAATGATTCCCCGCTTGCGCGGATTGAGCCGGGGATAAATATTCGGCAGAAAATCATAATGGCATTCGTCAAGCGGAAAGCGGCTCAGCACCGCCAGCCCAAACGTATGCCGGCCGCTTTTTTCAATCGGAAAAAAGATATGCTCCATTTCCAGTCTTTCAGCCAGAAACTTCGCCTGGTTGGCGTTCAAGTCCATCGGCTTTTGGGCATCGACCTCCTGTAAGGCGACGATGTCGGCCTGCAGTCCTTCGATGATGTCGGCAATCCTTGCGGGATTGACGGTTCGGGTGCTGTCGACACAGCCGTGAATGTTGTAAGTCATGACCCGAATCACCTGCGTGGCGGCACCGCGCCGTTTATCCGTTGTCGGGTCCCGGTGGAAGTCGTATGCGTCCATAGATTTACCTGAACTGGTCGGTTCCAGGTTATGCGTTCAGAGTTCAAAGGTTACAACTTTTTGAAATTGAAAATATTTATATCGAGTTCGGTTGTTTTTCAAATTCACCCGTCGGGTGAAAAGGGGCTGCAAAAACAATAATCAGCGCAATCCTAATAGTGCCCGGTTTATCAACCGGGAATGAAAAACCCTGGAGGCCGGCGGTTTGTCGCTGTTGGCGGCCATCATCTGATAAACTGAAGTATCATCAGGCGAATCGACGTCGAGATCCCTCCTTCGATATCACCCGGTCCCTTTTGTCCGCTATCAGCCTGCGGCCAGATCCTGGGTCTTATCCGTCGCTTCCCAGGGAAGTTCCATATCGGTCCGGCCGAAATGGCCGTAAGCCGCGAGCTTTTGAAAGAAGCCATCCACATGCATCAGCGGCAGTTGCCGCAGTTTGAAATGCTTCATGATGCCGGCCAGCCGGAAGTCGAAATTGCGCGTCAGCAGTTCTACAATTCTGGGTTCCGGAATTTTCCCGGTGCCGAAAGTTTGCACCTGTAGGCTCACGGGCTGGGTCAGGCCGATGGAGTAGCTGAGCATGACTTCGCATTCCGCGGCCAGACCCGCGGCAACGACATTTTTGGCGGCATAGCGGGCTGCATAGGCTCCCACCCGGTCGATGCGCAGGGGATCCTTGCCGCTGAGCGCATCCCCGCTGTGACGCGCGTATTCCCCGTAGGTGTCGACGGCGCTCTTTCTGCCGGTGAGCCCGGAATGATGGGTCGGTCCTCCCAGATAGGGTCCGTCCGGGTTGATGAAGATCCGGGTCTGCTTGTCGGGCCGGATGGATTCATCGGCAAAAACCGGCTTGATGACGTGTTCCACGATATCCTGATGAAGCTTTTTGGGGCCGGGCCTGGCGGGATCTCTCTGACTGATGGAAATCGTGACACTATGAATCCGAACGGGTTTCCGGTTATCGAAGGCCACCCCCACCTGAACTTTGCCGTCCGGCTGAACATAGGACAGAATTTTTTCGCGGCGAACCTGGGTGAGCCGTCTGGCAAGTTTGTTGGAAAGCCAGATCGGAAGCGGCATGAGCTGGGGGGTGTGGTCGCAGGCAAAGCCGAAGAGCGTCACCTGATTCTTGGCCGTGATTTTATCGATCTTTTCATCGGTAAGGGTGTCTTCATCGAACCGGCCGGCTTCGTCGGATTGGAGTTCCTGCGGTGCCGACAAGATACTGCAGATCTTGTCGTTGAAATCCGGCTGGTCATAACCGATTTTACGGATCACCTTGCGGGCCAGGTAGGCAAAATCCACTTTGGCCTCCGAAGCGTACCGGGCGGCAATGAAAATAATGGCACTGGACACCGCACATTCCGCCCGCACCCGGGCATAGGGGTCCTGCTTGAGGAAATGGTCGACAATCGCATCACTGATCTGGTCGCAGAGCTTGTCAGGATGCCCCTCGGTCACGGATTCGGATGTAAACATGTTCTAGGCCTCTAGTCCATCGGCTTCAGGTTTGGCAAGTTTGCGGGTTTCATTGACAAGAAATGGCAACACGGCGCTGGTGCCGAGTACGGCGGCATCGATCAGACTTAAGGGTGTGACACCGAGAAAATTTCGCAGACCGGGCACGATCAGGGTAAGGACCTGCAATGCCAGCGATCCGCCCACCCCCCAGTTCAAGGCGGGATTGGCCGGCAGGTGCTGCCGGTTGAATAGGCTCCTGTGCTCGGACCGGCAACTGAACGCATGCAGAAGCTGAGCGAAGGTCAGGCTTTGAAATGCCAGCGAGCCGGCCCGGGCTCCGGCACCGTATCGAAAAAGCCCGTATCCGTAGGCCGCCAGCGAACTGGTGCTGATAATCGAAGACTCGATCAACATCTGTTTAAAATCATTTCCGGAAAAGAGCGCTTCGTCAGGAGCTCGCGGCGGGATGTTCATCAAATCCGAAGCCGGCTTTTCCCTGGCGAGCGCCAGGCCGGGGAATATGTCGGATATGATATTGATCCACAGAAGCTGCATGACGTTCAGCGGGAAGCCGATCCCCAGCGCCATGGCAGCGAACATGACCTCGATTTCGGTGAGGTTCGTGGACAGAAAAAAGTGAACTGATTTTTTGATGTTACTGTAGGTGGTGCGGCCTTCCTCCAACGCTTTGATCAGGATCTCCAGATTGTCTTCCTCGAGGATGATATCCGCCACTTCCCGCGCCACATCCGTACCGCTCTGGCCCAGCGCAATACCCAGGTTGCTGGCTTTCAGGGCCGGTCCGTCGTTGATGCCGTCGCCGGTCATGGCGACCGTACGTCCGGCCGCCTGCAGCGCCTGAACCAGTTTGAGCTTGTGGGCCGGGCCGACCCGGGAATACACATGGACTTTCAGGGCCAGGGCCTGCAGGGCATTGGGATCCAGAGAGGTCAACTCGGCCGAATCCAGAATTCGAAGCGGGCCGTCCCCGGCCAGGTTCAGTTTACTGGCGACGGCATAGGCCGTGGTGCTCTGATCTCCCGTAATCATGACCGTGCTGATCCCGGCCCGGTGAAAAACCTTGATCAGATCGGCAACCCCGGCCCGAATGGGATCGGTCATGCCGATCAATCCCAGCCAGACGAGCCTGGTTTCCTCATTTACTTTTTCACCCTTTTCCAGATCATGAAAAGCAAATCCCAGCACCCGCAGGGCATTACCGGCCATTTTGTGGTTTTCGATCTCGATTGCCTGCCGGTCGGCTTCCGTCAGGGGTATCGTTTGGCCGTCCACCATCCGCCAGTCGCACATCGCCAGGACCTCCGGGGGACTGCCTTTGATGCAAAAAAGTTTGCCATCCCCGGCGCGATAGGCGTGCAGGGTGCTCATAAAAAGCCGGTTTTCGGCACGGTGCCGGATGCTTAAAAATCGAAACTGTTTCCACAGCTCCTCAAGATCGGCCCCTGAATGAATGGCCAGCCGCACCAGCGCTTTTTCGGTGGGCGAACCCAGGATATCAAGTTCACCGCCGCCATCGCTGCCGTTTAATTTGATTTCATTGCAAAGGGCGCAGGTCACGATAAGCCGTTGGATTTCCGGCCTCTCAAAAGGATCCTCACCCGAGGCGGGTGGCACGATCCGGTTGTTATCGACATCCAAAGCCCGGTTCCCCGCCTGGATCCGTACCACCGACATCCGGTTTTGCGTGATGGTGCCGGTTTTGTCCAGGCAGACGGTTTGAACCGCTCCCAGCGTTTCGATGGCCTGCAGACGCCGCACCAGCACACCGTGCTTTTTCATGTTGGTGATGCCGAGCGCAAAGTTTATGGTGGCCGCGGCCGGCAGTCCCTCGGGAACCGCCGACGCCGCCAGGGTTATCGCCATGCGCAGCATCTGTACATATCCGTATCCCCGGAAAAACCCGATACCGAATACGACGCCGCAGATCGCTCCGCAGAAAAGAACCAGTTGGTCTCCCATTTTTTGAAGCTGCCGTTCGATGGGGGTCTTCGGCGTTACGGTGTCCGTCAGCAGGCGCTGCAGCGATCCCACCTCGGTCAGTTGTCCGGTAGCCACCACCACCGCGAGACCCTGGCCTCCGGTAACCAGGGTTCCCATGTAGGCCATGTTGCTGCGATCTGCCAGAGGGGTGTTTTCAAGTCTCAAAGTGCTTGGTTTTTTGTGAACCGGCATGCTCTCTCCGGTCAGCATGGATTCGTCGATGCTCAGGCGCGACGATGACACGATGCGGCAATCCGCCGAAACGTAACTGCCCGGTTTGAGCACCAGGATATCTCCGACGACCACCTCTTCGGCCGAAATATCCAGCGTTTTCCCCGAACGGATGACCTCTGCGGTCGGCTTGACCAGCTGCTTGAGGGAATCGATGGTTTTTTCGGCATCGCTTTCGGTGAAATAGCCGATCAGACCGTTGGCAACCACCACCCCCATGATGACGACGGCATCCAACACCCCGCCGGTGGCGATCGACACCCCGGCCGCCGCCGCGAGCAGGTAAACGGGCAGAGAGTTCATCTGGTCGATGAAAATACCCCATCCCGAGCGCGATTCGGCTTCTTCAAGCTTGTTGGGGCCGTTTACAGTCAATCTGTGCTGCGCCGTCTCCCGATCCAGACCGATTTTTCGATCGCTGCGCATCAGGTGTATCACCGCCTGGGTCGCCAGGGTGTGCCAGGGCTTTGTATCCTGTGCGGTGGCCGGCGCCAGAAATCGTTTGACGGTCTCATGGGTGACCGGCGGGTGGGATAAATTACCGGGATGGCCCGTGGAATTCAGCGGTGGTTGCTGCGAATTTCGGCCGTCATCGGCGGCGGTGCCCCGGTCGAATTCATCCAGAACATTTTCGATCAGAAAGGCCACGCTCTGAGGACTGCTGTTGGAATTGAAATTCACCAGGACGGTGCCCGTCAGCGTACTGGCGGATACAGCCAGGATGTCTTTTTGAGAGGTCAACCGGTGCTCCAGCAGTTTTTTGAGCATTTGGCTGTATTGCAGACCGTCCACCCTGAAGCGGGCCCTGCCGGAAACCTTGTCATGAATTAAGTGCAACACGGTCGATACCCATTAGGCGGAATCGGAGTTCTTTTCCCTGATCGCGGCGGCCACCTGATAGATGCCGAATGCATACCAGAAGGCGGTGTACCAGGGCGGCATCCGGATCCGGCCCCTTAAAAGTTCGATGAATCCGGATATCAGAAGCAGCAGAAGAACCAGACCCGCAAGATCCATTTCCCCGGTCGTCAGCCGATGGATACCGGTATTTAAATTTTCCAGGTGCGAAACGAGCTGTCTGGTCAACGGCGCGGGAGCACCGGGCTGTTCCGCCAACTTGAAAAGCTGCTGCCTTTGGGCAACCTCGGCGATTCCGTCGACGTCGGTTTTTTCACCGATAAAAAGGACACTGCCGGTTAGCGCATTCACCTCCAGCCGGTCAAAACCATGTATGCGCGCCAGCGCATCCCGGCATTCGTCAAAATACGCCGCGTCACCTTTGCGGGAAGCGATTTTGATGCGCAGCCGCTGCGCTGATCGATGGCAGATATAAGCCTCCGGAAGCTCCATAGCCCATTCCTTCCCCCGGGCCCAAAACCCGGATCGCTCAGCAAAACGAATTTATTTGGAAGATTTTTTGGCGCCGGCCTTCGGCGTCCCCTGTTCGGCTGCAATTTCCGAGCGGGCTTCCGCCGCGATGTCTTCAATCGTTTCCGCGGCTTCCGCAATGGCAATTCTGGCATTTTCATAAGCCAGCAAACTGCCCTTGATGGCCGCTTTGGCCAAAGGCTTCATCACACTCGCCACTGCCGGAACAAGGACAGGAGCCAGTAACACCGCAGCGGCACCGATTACCAGGGCACCGCCGGTTTTCAAGCCATTTCCGAAAATAGCCATATCGCACCTCCTACTGTAGTGGGAACAAAAACGTACGCCTGGGTGATTAGAATTTTGTTGGAACCGCCAAATTTTGTGAGCCCTTCCGGAACCGTTTCACAATTTTCGGCCAGGGATCTGTCGTGAGGAAGCATTCAATAAATATACAACAGATAACAAATTAAAAATGTTGCTGTAAAGCAAAATTTTCATTAATTGCCTATGGTCATTTTGAGGCAGCGTCTAATCAGGTTCTAGTGATAAACTAACGTTGTTTGAACAATCCGGTGTTAGAAAATTACATTTAGATTATATAGAACAATAGAGATAACCTGAAAAATGTCAACAAGGAACGGTTCGCAGTTATCTCGCGGCAGCCGGTATCGCCTTCGGACGCAACCCGATGAAACCGGCCCGCCGGGAAATCGTAATCGAGGCGGTCAAGGGGCTGGCGGATGATCGCGTAAACGGACACCGCACGCCGTACCGCGCCGTCGTCGCCGAAAACGGCAGCGTCCAGGTGACGCCGCCCCCATTGACCGGCGAAACCGAAACGGCCGACGATACGGATCGCATGCTGCGCTTGTACCCTTTCTGGCGGGAAATCGCATAGGTGGTCAAGGCTCTGGAATCCGTCAACGGAGATGGACCGCTGGATATCGAATGGGTGGTCGACGGCCACAAAAAAATCTGGCTGCTCCAAACGCGCAGGATTACAACCCTGGACAGCACGGCCATCCGCATCCCGCCCGGCCGCTGGTCCCGTAAAATCGCCAACGATCTGTGGGCAGATCGCCTGACACCGTTTCTGAAGAATTGATTACGCCGGAAAAGTGTATTAAACTCGGCTAAGTTCATATCCGGAAAAACATAAGCCAACACCTTTTTGGATACTTCCGGTCAGAAGCCACGGCCAGCGGTCAAGTATCGTCTTATAAGCGGTAGCCTCTGGCTAAAAGGCAGCCAGTCTGATCGGAAAAGAAACTGTTCATCATCGCGCAAAGACGCCAAGACGACAAGATTATTTATCTTTTAACTCTTTACCTTTAAATATTTACCTTTGCGAGCTTTGCGGCTTTGCGCGAGATAAATTATTTGTAGTTTCATAAAGACCTTTTACCTCGGCAGCGGTGGAACCTATTCAATTTTCATCCCGATACATCGGGGGGCCTTGTGACTGGAGTTGAACTTTTAAACGGTAGGGGAAGGCAGCCATGAACAAAATGATTCGAAAGCATTTTGCGAAGGGATTGGAACAAATCAACAAACACATCCTTTCCCTCGGTACGCTGGTGGAAGAGCGGGTGGGCATGGCCCTGAAAGCCGTCGAGACCAACGATGCCGAACTGGCGCGGCGGATTATCAAGATCGATTATGAAATTGACGAAATGGAGGTCGAAATCGAGGAGGAATGCCTCAAGATCCTGGCGCTGCATCAACCGGTTGCGGTGGATCTGCGGTTTTTGATCGCCGTCATCAAAATAAACAACGATCTGGAAAGAATCGGGGATCAGGCCGTCAACATCGCCGAGCGGGTCGACGTGATCGCCAAACGGGATTTGACCGACTTCTTCTTCGATTATTCCGCAATGGGTGAAATGGCCCAGAGCATGCTCAAAATGAGTCTCGATGCCCTGGTCAACATGGACGCCGAACTGGCGTTTGAAGTCGTCAGGATGGATGACGAGGTCGATCAGATCAAGAAGGACGCCTATGACCGCATCAAGGAGAAGATGACGGAAAATCCGGACAAAATCGGTTATCTGATCAACCTGCTCCTGATTTCCCGCCACATCGAACGCCTCGCCGACCACACCACCAATATCGCCGAGGAGGTCATTTACCTGATTGAAGGCGAAATTGTGCGGCATGCGCCGCCTGAAGGGGACCGGTAAGCAAAAACTGTAGCCGCTGGCTAACGGTCAGCCAGTTTGATCAATGGGAAGAACCTGTTCTCATCGCGCCAAGACGCAAAGACGCAAAGATTATTTATTCTTCAATCTTTTCCTTTGCGAGCTTTGCGGCTTGGCGCGATGATAATTTTTTCGGCAGTTTCAAAGGCTTCCGGGTAATTGGAAGATCACTGCAGCCGGCCCAAATAAAATCACAAATTCCAAGCACCAAATAACAAACAAATACCACCCTTCGAAATTCATGATTAATTATTCGGCATTCTGCGGTTCGCTTTTCCTGGTCACCTGACACCTGACACCTGAAACCTTCAAGGTAGTTTCACACAAGCGGCGGCCTCGGGCGAAAGGGCAGCCCGATTGATCAAAGACAGAAACTTTCTAATAAGGATTGCTTCATTTTACCCCCTCCCTCAGTCCCTCCCACCAGGGGAGGGAATCTGTCTCCTCTCCCTTGACGGGAGAGGCCGGGTGAGGGTGATAAAATGGCAAAATGCCTTTTTAACCCAGAACCCAGAACCCAGAACCCAGAACCTTGAACCTTGAACCTGGAATTTGTAGTTTCATATAAGGCCGGCCGTGTTAGGCGCTGCGAGAATCGGAAGCGCTCACGCGTGTACCTTTATGACCACCGAGGTAATATCATCCGCTATCCTGGCACCGTCGATGTGGGTATTCAAACCGTCGAACATGGCATCGATAATCCGAGGGGCGGTGGCTGCGGCGTTCCGTCGAATCGTATCGAAAATCGGTTTTTTGCCCAGCATTTCTCCCCGGTGGTTTCGAACTTCCCAGACACCGTCCGTGCTCAGGAAAATAACTTGCCCGTTTGCAAGACCGGAAAGTTCGTTCTCCTCGTAAATCCAGTTTCCATCGATGCCCAGGGCAATACCCCGGCCGCAGAGCTGGTCGAAGCTATCCGAGCGGGGATCATAGATGATGGCCGGGTTGTGACCGGCCCGCACCCAGGTCAATTTTTTTGAAGCGGTATCCAGGGTGATGAAAAACATGGTCATGAACTGTCCCGAATCCTCGACATCATCCACCAGCCGGCGGTTCACATCGGTGATGATGCCGGCGGCGCTGCCCGGTATCGTCATCCGCTGCCGCAGAGAGGATCGCACGGTCGCCATCAGCAATGCGGAGGGAATTCCGTGCCCGGACACATCACCGATGGCGATGCCGATCCTTTTGCCGTCCGCGTCGCCGATCGGAATAAAATCATAATAATCCCCACCGGTTTCATCACAATAGACACTTTTGCCCGCGATATCGAACCCGCTGAGGGTCAGGTTTTCCTTCGGCAGCAGATTCTGCTGAACCTCCCGGGCCAGGGTCAGGGATTGCAGCAGGCGGTCCCTTTCAACCAATCCCCGGGTCATTTCATTGATAACGTCACCGGTATACCCGATTTCATCGTTGGAGGATACCCGCACCCGGCTGGTGAATTCGCCGTTTTTGACATTTCGCAAGACATTTATAATCTCCTCGAAGGGCCGGGTCAGATTGCTGCTGACCAGAAAAGTCATCCACAATCCGACACAAATGAAAAGAGCGATCTGGAAGTATATCGACAGCTGCACCCGGCCCAGGGTCTGATGGAGGTCGGCATCGACTGGAAAAATTTTATGGATGTCCGCGAGAATCGCCATCAAGGGAACGATATTGATTGCAAAAAGCAGGGCGATCAACCGGGTCCGGATGCGGATCCGCAGGGTTCCCGGGGTCATTGAAAGGCCTCCCTCCGGAAAAAAGTACTGCACCACCTTGCGCTGGAGGACAAATTCGAGCACGAAAAAAGCGATGGTCACCGTAATCAGGCCCGTAAAAATACTCTGAAAAAATGCCTCGGAAAGCCTCTCGGGTGCGGCGCCGTGCGCCCAAAACGATCCGGTATAGATAATCGCCGACGCCAGCCACACGAGGGAGTCCAAACCAATCAGAAAAAAAGGTTCGTTCAGCAGTCTTATGCGGGCCTTCAGGACAATCGGCTCCGGGAGGGACCGGCGGTCGAGCCGCATGTTCAGATACAATCGAATCGGCCATTCGTAAATCAAGGTTGCCAACATCGGTAAAATGAAAGAGAGAGGCAGAAAGACGGCGGAGATATGCTGGGAAAGCGCCATGAGATCCGGTGAAAATGCGGCGCCTGCATTCAGCGAAATAAACGAGATGACAATGACCCCGATGGCATTGGAAATAAAGTTTGCAAGGATCAGATGGTTTTTTACCCGAAAACAGGTAAATACGGACATGAAGTCTACCCCTCCCCAGTCGGCCGCCGGTATGAAACCCGGCCGTTTTGATCGAAAAAACTAAAAATAGCGAATCTCGACTATCGAATCCTGAATGTACAATATCGAAGGAAGGAATGGCGTCGATTATGTCTAAACGTCTGAGCGAACCGATTCCACCCTTCGAAATCCATTATTCGTTATTCTGCGGTTCGCTGTTTTCGGCAATTGAAATTTTACAAGAGGGCGGCATCCGGTTAATGGGCAGCCGATCTGATCGGTCAAGAAACTGTTAATCATCGCGCCAAGACGCAGAGGCGCCAGGATTATTTATGTTTTAAATTATTCCATCTGCAAGCCTTGCAGCATTGCGCGAGATAAATTTTACGAAGCTTCATTTGAGGGCTGTTTCCGTAACAACCGCATAATTCACAATTGGTAAATCGTCGTTCGTCCGGTGCTTCCCCTTCTTCTGAGGGCTGCTGTAGCGGGCGGGCGGAATATCCGAGAAAGTTTAATAAAATGGTTTAACAAGTTAAAACTATCGATTTTAAATATCATCGTATATTCAGCCGAACAGCGTGTTCGCGCACGCCGTTGTTGCCGTAGCCCAGCACGTTCCATGGGGCCGTGTCGGGCTGCCGGCGGCCGTGACTGTCCGTGGCCCGGGCCATGATGGTGTAGTCGCCCTTGGCATCCGCTTTCCACAAGTATTCCCAGTGACGCCAGGCGTAGGACGCCTGCAGGCCGATTAGATCGGCCGGATGCCAGATCCGGCCATCGTCGACGGAGACTTCTACCTTTTGGATGTCCGCTTCACCGGCATAGGCCGCACCGCGGATCGGAACGATGCCGGGAGCGAAAGCGGCATCGTTTTCCGGCGCCACGATGATAGCCTTCAATTTCATGCCCGTGACCACCTCCCCGGACGTTGGCTCTTCACCCTTTTGAAACACCCGGTATACGTTATCCATGAAGAATCCTTCGTGGGGCTGTTCCAGGACGGTGATCTTGCTAAGCCACTTGACACAATTGGCGCCCGTCCAGCCCAGAGCCAGAGCGCGCAAGGGGTACCCGTGTTCAACCGGCAGGGGCCGGCCGTTCATTTCGTAAGCCAGCAGGGTCGATGCCAGCGCCTTGTCGATGGGTATGCTGCGAATGAATTTGATGCCGGCGGATCCCAGGGGTTCATCCAGACCTTCGAAACTGACATGCCCGGCGTTTTTTTGAAGACCGGCCATTTCGAGGATATCTTTCAACCATACCCCGCCCCAGATCGCATTGCCCACACCGCCGATGGTCCAGGGGTTTCCAGAGGCTTTTTCCGCCAGCAGGGATCGGCTGTTTCCGGAGCACTCCAGGGTGTTGGCCGTTTCAACTTTGGGCAGGCGCACGAGGTCCTCGAAGGTCAGCCGCAGCGTCGTCTGCACCCGTCCGTCGATACTGAGTTGCCAGTCCGCAAGATTGATGGGCGCATCCATGAACTTGCCCTGGTTGCGTTTGAAAAAAACGGCGTTATCGGTAATCCAGGTCCGCAGATTTTCGTTGGGAGTCTCCGCGTTCAAGGGTTTTTCGGTCATCACCCGCAATTTTTCATCCATTGAATCACCTCCTGTAAAATACAGCTGAAAGCTGAAAGTTCAAATTCAAAGCCGTATGTGAGGACAGTTGTGACTATAGGACCGTCGAAACGAAAATTCAATAACTATTCCGTGGGCCTCAGATCCCTGAACCGGTCCCCATCGGTATAAGGTCAACTGCCATTGATTGTTAGAGGGTTCAAGGATTCAAGGGTTCCAGGGGTCAAGTGAAAAGACGGGGCCTGAAGGCTATGGTTTTTCTCCCATTCCCTGAGGGGGACAATAAAAAACCGGAATGCCGCCTTAAACAGCATTCCGGTCAGTTTGTCTGACACGGTCCGCACCGAATTAAAACAACTCCGATCTGCCGGAAGCACCCGGATGCGATGGACCCGGCAATTTCAGCGATCAATTACTTGAAACGGCCGCGCGGTTTGACACCCGGATGCCGGCGGGCGATGTCCCCATGAACCGCGAGGCCGTAAGGGCCACATCCGCCCGTTGCCAGGCTTTTTTGAATCTTTCTTCGACCATGGCCGCCTGTTCGGTTTTGTCCTGCGCCCGGAGGCTTTGCATCAAACCGAAAAGGGCCCAGCCGTTCTCCCGGTTCAGCGCCAGGTCCTGCCAGTAGACAGCTTCAGCCTCGGCGGGCCTTCCGGCAGTCAGCAGAACCGCCCCCAATGCCTGGCGCACCGGAACATGCCAGTCGGGGGGCTCATTGTAAATCAGATTGTCTTCCAGCAATACGGCCCGATGCAGCCGCATGATGGCGTCATCGTACGCGCCGCGTTTGGCGGCAAGCTCCCCGGAAAGAACCTCGGATGCGATTTCGAGAATCGCCTGGGCCCCGTTTCTGGAAAAGGTCACCCGGTAACCCTTCAGGGAATTTTCCGCGCTGATCCTTTTGAGGCTGTCCAGTTCCCGTCCGGCGTCATCCAATTTATCCGTAGCGGTGAAGGCCAGACCCCGGGCATAATGCCAGATAGCGGTCCAGAAGAGACTGTCCTGCGGCGGCGGCGGTTCGTTGAGAATCAAATCCCATTTGCCGAAGCGGGTGTACGCCAGAAGCGGTGTAATTACAAACTGATGCAACAGCGGCACTTCACGCCAGGCGCCTTCGGGTATGCTGGCGGCGGTTTTACGTGCGGCTTCCAGGGCTTCGCGGCTGCGTCCCTCCATGCTGGCCGAATCCCACAAAAAATGAATGTTGTGCGGGTAATAGGCCAGCGGATATACGCCTTGCGCCCGGCACTGGGTGATATAATCCTCGTCGGCGGCAATGGCGTTTTCATTGCTTCTGGAGGCATCGCTGTAACGGCCGACCCGCCGGAAGATATGCGACGGCATATGCACCAGGTGCCCGGCTCCCGGCGCCAACGTGCGAAGTCTCTCGGCGCCGGCTTCCGCCAGGGAAGGACGGGCATATTCGACGGTATGGATGTAAAGGTGAATGGCCCCGGGATGATTGGGATTGCGCGCCAGCACGGATTCCAGCACCTGGATCACCTCCCGGGTTTCCGGATAGGGCCGGTGGTCCCGTGACCAGTAGTCCCAGGACCGCAGATCCATGAGGGACTCGGCATACAGCGTGGCCGCGTCGAGATCACCGGGATAGCGTTTATGCAGGGCCCGCATCGCCTCGGTATACGCACGGTCCAAGGCGGGCCGGTCGGGCGTTTCAGCCGGGGAATAACGTGCCGCCAGCGCCTCGATATAGGCCTGCTCTTTTTCGGAGGCCTTGTCTTTCAACGCGACGGCTTCGCGCAGGAGTTGATAGGCCTGCGGCTCGGCTTCCGGTGCTCAGGACTACGGCCAGGATCACAGCCGCCACCGACCAAAATGGATGAATGGAGTTATGTCGGGTGATATTCATGGTCGCACCTCTTCTTTTTAAGCGATTGATATGGGATGATTGAATAAGGGTAAATTTGGAAAGAACTCGCCCGGCCAGAACGAATCAGCGTCAGATGTTCGGAGGAATTGTCAGGATCGCGAATAAACTGCGAGTCCTTTTCACTGGACCCTGTTGAAAGCGTATTCGGCTCTAAGACCTGGCAAGGCAGAAACTTGAGTTTATTGATATATCCGTATGTCGACCAGGTCTTTTCTTAAGAATAAGGCGGTCACAAGGCATTTCAAGAGGAAGCGAATGAATCCGGCAATATTTATTCGGGCTTCGATTGCACCCAACTTTGAGCTTAAATTTGGAAAAACTGGAATAATGGATGGTATGAAAGATTCATTTTATGGTTCCTCCCAATCAGCAACCTGTCCGTCGATCATCAATCGCGACAAGGTCTACTTGCCGCCGGAATTCCGCAATATGTTTCGCAGCGTCAACCAGTCGTTGAGTTCCTGCAGCGCCCGGGAAAATTGATAGCGGCCGTTGGCATATACCCCATAGTCGCCGCCGCATCCCATGGCGGAGGCGAACCGGGTGCTGTTGGCATAAAATTGCCAGATATCCGTCCATTTCTTTTCAACGGCCTCGTCAAATGGATTGGTATTGAAATCCGCCAGCCCTTCCCGCCAGATGTCCTCCATAATAGCGGTGGCGACTCTGAGATCGGAATGGGTCGTGCGGATGGTGTTTTCCAGTCGCTGCCAGTGGCCGTTGACCCAGGACGTGTCATGGCAGTTCAAGCACGCGGCCTGCATGGCAATCCGGCGTTTGTTTCGTTCTTTCTCATCGATCAGGTAATCCGTCGCGGGCTCACCGTCCAGGGCGGTGGGCAGCGGCCGGCCGTTTTTATTCCGGATAACGGTGGTATCCGGGCTCAACGGCTGGGGGTGGGCATATACCAGGCCGAACAAACGCCACGGCAGGCGGTCGCTCATCTGATGGGTTCTTGGGGAGATAACGTCGCCATCCGTGTTCACCAGCAGACTGACATGGCAGACGGCACAGGTGGGCGCGGTGAAATCCTGGCCGATGGTCCAGGGCACGGCCTTGAAATCCCATGTCATGTTCATAGCGCTGTAGATATTGCCGTGCTTGCTGGCCGCGTACACCTTGAAGGCCGGCACATCGGGACCGACATGGCACTGCTTGCAGGTATGGGGTTTGCGCGCCATTTCAATCGAAAAGGCGTGCCGGGTGTGGCAGGCGGCGCAGGACCCCAGGCTGCCGTCGGGATTGACGCGGCCCACGCCCTGATTCGGCCAGCCTTCGATGACGGGAAATTCCAATTCGTCGGCGAGTTCCGTTTCCCGGGTTTCGGCGCCGGTTACCGCCAGCCGTGTGCCGTGGCAGTGGTAGCAGCTCTCGGCCCGAGTGGCGGCGTCCGCCGCTTCATTGACGATCCGGCCGTCGACTCTTTTTTTGACGCCGATAATACTCTGTTCGAGTTTGTGGTATAGGGGATTGGCCGCCAGATTGTCATAAGCATGCGCCATGATGTTTTTGGCATATTGCGCGGCCTCCTGGCTGTGGCAGGTGCTGCAATCGGCCGGACTGACCACCACATGGATGTCGTAGCCGTTGTGCTCGAAGGTGTCCGCGTGGCTTTCCGGGTTGATCATATGGCACTCGGCACAGCCGACCGTCGTGTTTTTCAGAGGGTCGGGCACATCCGCGCTGGATATTTTTTGCGCGGGACCCGTGACGGTCATGGCATCACCGGGGGTAGTTTTGGCGTGCCGGCTGGACCGCCAATCCCGCACGATGCCGGGATGAACCGATCCGTGGCACTCGATGCACTCGCCGGTGGCGGTGCTGATCTCAGGATCCGCACTCCCGGCCGACGGACGGTACAGCAGGAGCATCCCCAGGCAGAACAAAAAAACGACTTTTCCCATTACGATCTCCCGATTGCGTTTAAGGTCTCTGAGATGTTCAGGTGATTTTTTTTGTAGCGCATCGGAAAGGTTTGAACGAGCGGCAATCCCCGGGCCGCATCAATGTAAATTTGATTTCCGGTTCGGATTACCCTCTCGAAGGCAGCGCACTGGACAGGTGCCTGCGACCCCGCCGCAAATCCCACCCCGCCGGCCAGACGATCCAGATTCCTCGCAACTGTCAGAGGAAATCACCGAAATACCAGCCGGTCCTGCCGCCGATCTTGCAAATGGCTTCCAAGATTTCGGGAGCATCGGCTTCCAGATACGCGCGATAGCCACAGGTCGGAATCGTCCCGCCGACCCAGCCGGCGGATGCGATCCTTCCGATACTCGGCGATCTTCCCTATCCCAGTCCTAATCGCCGCTGCCCACCAGGGGCAGTTCCCGGTCTGCTTTGAAAAAAACCAGGAATTTGGCTTCGTCCTTTTCGTCCAGATATTGACGCCGCCGCAGGGATTGTAATAACTCGCTATCCTCCTCCTCCCGCACCTTGGTCAGAAAAAGTCTCTTGCCCTTGTAACCGGGGCCTTTTTCCGTGAACAGATAGCAGGCATGCGGATTTGATTGCAGATTGTGATGGGTGAGCCGATCCCGCATGATCAGCGCCATGGTTCCGTCATCCATGAAATGGGGCCGCGCGTAAACCGCTGCATCCACTTTTCCCCCGCTATCGGATGTGGCCAGTATCCCCGTGCCGTCGGTGTTCTCGAAATATTCCTTAAGTCCCATAATGTCTCCTTTATGTAAATAAAAAGCGCCATTGCCAAAACCGCCATTGGCATGGAACGAATATAAAAAAACTATAATACAGAAAGCACAAATGAAAAGGAGAAAAGGAGAACCGGTATGAAAATAGCGGAAAATCTCTGGCAGGGCCATTACGGAATTTATCGCGGCCGGGACGATATCGGGCAATTTATCGGATCTTTTCTATAAGCGTTTTCAGGTGTCGGGTTTTCCGCCCCAGAGCGGTATTTGATCGACAAAACGCCTCCGGAGCGGCCGAATTCATTGACTCTATTCGGCGCCAAGCACCCGGACTCCTGACACCTGAAACCTCACGCCCACATCTTTAAGCTGTGGTGCGGGCCGGCTCCGCTATCGCAGATCAACAACTCGTCACCGGATATCCCAGCGGTCGAACATCTCCGCCAGACGTTCTTTTCCGGCTTCCGGGAATTGAATGCCAAAACCGGGGACCTCCATTCTCCGGCCCCGGGGTTTTATCCATTTGATCTTTCCTTCGATGGGATCGGAGGTGGGAGCTTCCATATACATAACCCGCACAGAGGCGCCGATTGTCCATTCCATGATGGAATAATTTTTTTCATTGGAGGCCCGATAGCCACGCTATATTCCGCAGCATTTCTTATACTTCTTCCCGCTTCCGCAGGGGCAGGGGTCGTTGCGCCCGACCTTTTTTTCGGCTACCACGGTTTTTTGCGGATTCAGCAGGATTTCGAGATCGGTAATGTCCTCCGGCTCATCGGGTTCCATTCCGATGGTGTATTTCCAGTCGTTTTTTTCAAATTTAGCCGCGATTTCCTTCATCCGCGATTCCGTTTGCACCCGGACGATTGCCGGATTACTCTCGGTTCCCAATTTCCCGTTTCTTTTGCCATCGAATCGTTTTTCCATCTTCTCACCTTACTGGGTTGGAATATTTGTCGCCTGTTCGCTAAAAGGTGCTTGTTTATAAAACCGTTCGACAATCTCATTAAAGCCATAGGCCAACTGCGTTCGTCGGGCCTCGTCTCTGCTGAACCATTGCAATTTTTGTCCTTCGGCAAGATCGATTTCATCGGCCTGGAAATCGGCCCGGGTCCAGAAGGTAAATTCGACGCGGTCCTCGAATTCGATTTCACAGAATAAATCGAACCGGTCCAGGGTCAGATTCATTTCTTCCTTCATCTCGCGAACGATGCATTCCTCGGGATTCTCATTTATTTCGACATGACCGCCGGGCACATCCCACAAGTTCGCATAGGGCAGACCGGGTTTGTCGTCCCTCAAGAACAACAACATCTGCTGTTTTGGATTGATAAAAATGATACTGCTGCCTTTTCTTTTCATGAGCAGGTCGCAACCTTGGAACCTCTGAACCCTGTAAGAAGTACTATTTCGCATCCCCGGATCCGGGCCTTTGTCGGTATTTATAAAATTGACACAGAAGAACCCTCAGGTAGCGTATACTGGAAAGCAGGAGCGCCATCCCGATGCCGATATATAAAACCGCCAGATACGATTTGGGTATCGATGAATGCCGCAGCAGCACGCCCATCGTAATCATCACGGCGATGATCAGATAATTTTTCCAGGTTATGAAGCCAAAAGCGCACCTCGATCCTTCCATGGGTAGGATTCGCCCCAAATTTTTATCCACGATTTTGAGAAATCCAAAGTGGTGGACCAGCAGCGCGATCACCAGACCGATCCCGGCCAACAGCAGCGCCCACTGGGTTTGTACGATCTGCAGCCACCGAAAGGACACGATCAGCATCCCGGTCCCGACACTCAGCCAGGTGAAACCTGCCAAAAACAGCAGTCCCCGCTTGCCGACCGCAGGCTTGAGTCTGGCTATGATGGGCTTCATCGGTCCCGTTACAATAGAATTGATAGCGATTAATCAGTTTCCATCCACAAATGGCCTTTTTACCCGATTTCTGCGTCAATCTGCGCCCTTGCTTGTGCGGCGTAGCAAGCTACGCCTCCGCGCAAGCACTTGATTTCCTTGAACTTGGGCAAAAATTCTCATTTCTGGATTGGAAACACCATCAGGCGCCCATCATTGTAAAGACCCTTGATGGATGGGCACTAATTAGTTTCCATCCACAAATGGCCTTTTTACCCGATTTCTGCGTCAATCTGCGCCCTTGCTTGTGCGGCGTAGCAAGCTACGCCTCCGCGCAAGCACTTGATTTCCTTGAACTTGGGCAAAAATTCTCATTTCTGGATTGGAAACACCATCAGGCGCCCATCATTGTAAAGACCCTTGATGGATGGGCACTAATTAAATGATCTTCCCGCCGATCCCGGCGCTTTGCAAGCCGTCCGGCGGGTTCCTGGCCGAAAGCGGTGATTTTGCGATTTTATTCTTTTGTCGGAGTGAATATAAGGATTCGCTCGAAATTAATCAATACTGCCGTGGCGCCGACCGCACAACGCCTGCTTTCCGCAATTGCCTGACCGTCAGGTTTTGGCCGTCCATCCCGGCATCTCCAGATTCCGGTTTAGGGCAGCAGATTCAACATCCGTCTGGCTTCATCGGGAGTGGCCACTTCCCGGCCGTACTCACCTGCAATCCGCACGATCCGTTCGACGAACCGAGCATTGGTTTCGGCCAGAACGCCTCTGGAATAGTAGATATTGTCTTCCAGGCCGACGCGGACATGGCCACCCATGATCAGCGCCATCATGGACATGGGCAGATGTCCCTTGCCGATTCCGATCACGGACCAGGTGCAGTTTTGCGGCAGATGACGATGCAGGTGCAGGAGGGATTCGGGTGAGGCCGGAGCCCCCCAGGGGGTCCCCAATACGAATTGAAAATGCAACGGATCCGAGAGCTTGCCCTCATTTTTCATGCGCAGGCAGGTGACGATCATCCCCAGATCGAATATCTCGAGCTCGGGCTTGATCCCCAAATCCTTCATTCGGGCGGCGGCCTGCTCGAGAAATTCGGGCGAATTGACAAATACGGACCCACCCAAATTGATGGAACCCGCATCGAAGGAGGCCAGTTCCGGTTTCAAGGCCAGCGGCGCAAGCCGTTCCTCGATCGGCAGATTCCGGCCGGGTATACCGCTGGTAGTCAGACACAGAATTAGATCGGTTTTTTCCCGCAAAGGCGCAGCCACCTGCTCGAAGAACTCGACGTTTTGGGCGCCCAGTCCGGTTTGCGGGTCGCGCACATGGATATGAACCACCGCGGCTCCCGCCTGCCGGCATTCGATGGCCGATTGAACGATTTCCGCCGGCGTAATGGGAATGTGGGGGGTCATTTCACGCGTTATCCGGCTGCCGCAGATCGCGGCGGTGATGATCAGCTTTTCCATGGTGATGTCCCTCGTATGAAACTACAAATTCCAGGTTCAAGGTTCAAGCCTGCCCTGGCGCGACTGGTTAAAGCGGCTTAAGAAACATCAAGTAATCTGTCCTTAAAATTAATCCATTGGTATCTGATCCAGGTCTGGGCCAGGGGTTCTGGGTTCTGGGTTAAAAAGGCATTTTGCCATTTTATCAACCTCACCCGGCCTCTCCCGTCAAGGGAGAGGAGTCAACTTCCCTCCCCCGGCGGGAGGGATTGAGGGAGGGGGTAAAATGGAGTCGATCCTTTTAAAAAGTTTCTTTATTGATCAAACTGGCTGCCCTTTAGCCAGCGACACCCGCTTATAGCCATCTCAGAAAACCATTCCGAAGCGGGCGATAACCTCCATCGTCACTCCGGCAGGGTTTTTAGCCGGAGTCCAGCCCCACGGCATATGCTTCCTTCCCCCGGCGGGAGGGATTGAGGGAGGGGGTAAAATGGGTCCAATTCCTTATTCAAAATTAGATGGTAAACGTTCGATGTTCATTAAACGACATGGCCTTAGTTTCTTCCTTGATCAATCTGGCTGCCCTTTAGCCGGCAGCCCCGGCGCTTCCGGTTCAGAAGGTTCTCTGGTGTTGGGAAGGTGCCGGTAGGGGCTGTCCACCTATTTCAATGAATAGCTGAGTTTTGCCTCGATGTCAAACGGGTTCAAGCAAAAGCGCTCCTGGTCGTTTCACTCGAACCCTTGAATCCTTAATCATTAGCCCTTAAACCTTAATCCTTAACCCCCAATCCTTTGAATAGTTGACATTTCACGCCCACCTCAAAAAAAAATGCTCAATTTTGACTTATATCAAGGAAACCCCCGCCGGATTCCGGCATATTGAATTCAAAACAAGGAAATTCGCCAGGGGTCGCAATGCTGGCCGCAGGGCCGGTCCGGTGAAGCGGTAAACAGGCCGCTGTCGAGAAAAACAACCATCCAGAGAAAAGGAGAAAGCCCATGTTTTGTTATCAATGTCAGGAAGCTGCCGGAAACCAGGGATGCACCGTTAAGGGAATGTGCGGTAAAACCGAAGAGACCGCCAATCTCCAGGACCTTTTAATCTATGTACTGAAAGGGATTGCCGTTTACGCGCAAAAGGCTGCGGACGTCGGGATTTCAGACCGGCCGGATGGCCGGTTTGTGGCCCAGGCCCTCTTCAACACCATCACCAATGCCAATTTTGACAACGATCGAATTCTGGAACTGATCCGCGAAGCCCTCGACCGCAAGGAGGCGCTGAAAGAAAAATTCCGGATGGCTTACAAGCAAAGAAACGGACGGGAGTTCACGGAACCCCTGCATGATTCGGCCGTTTGGTATACCACGGATCCGGTCGAGCTGCTGGCCAAGGCCCAAACCGTCGGCGTGCTTTCCACCGAAGATGAGGACGTGCGTTCCCTGAGAGAGCTACTCATCCTCGGGGCGAAGGGAATTGCGGCCTATGCCGACCATGCCGCCGTGCTGGGATATGAAAAGGAGGATATCTATGCCTTCCTGATGGAATCCCTGGCTTCGACCACCCAGAACCTGTCCATGGATGAGATGATCGCCCTGGTATTGAAAGCCGGTGAGGTGGCGGTAACCACCATGGCGACCCTGGACGAGGCCAATACCACGGCCTATGGTCAACCGGAGATCACCGAAGTCAGCCTCGGCGTCGGTTCAAATCCGGGAATTCTGATCAGCGGGCACGACCTGAAGGATATGCAAGAGCTGCTGGAGCAGACCCGGGACAGCGGCGTGGATGTATATACCCACGGCGAAATGCTGCCGGCAAACTATTATCCGGCATTTAAAAAATATGCGCACCTCAAAGGCAACTACGGCGGCTCCTGGTGGCACCAGAACAAGGAATTCGAAGCTTTCAACGGGCCGATTCTGATGACCTCCAACTGTATTGTGCCGTTGCGAAAGGACAACACCTATCTGAACCGATTGTTCACCACCGGCATGACAGGCTACCCCGGTGCCCGGTATATAGCGGACCGCATTTCGGGCGGCAGCAAGGATTTTACAGACATCATCGCACTGGCCAAAAAATGCCGGCCGCCTCAAGCGCTTGAGACCGGTAAAATCGTCGGCGGTTTTGCGCGCAATCAGGTGTTGGCCCTGGCCGACAAGGTCGTGGCGGCCGTAAAATCCGGTGCCGTCAAACGGTTTGTGGTCATGGCCGGTTGTGACGGCCGTCAGAAATCCAGAAGTTATTTTACGGAGGTGGCCGAAGCGCTGCCGAATGATGCCGTCATCCTGACGGCCGGTTGCGCCAAGTACCGCTACAACAAATTGAATCTCGGCGATATCGGCGGTATTCCGCGGGTATTGGATGCCGGTCAGTGCAACGATTCATATTCCCTGGCGGTGATCGCCTTGAAGCTGCAGGAGGCGTTTGCCCTGGAAAATATCAATGACCTGCCGATTTCCTTCGACATCGGCTGGTACGAGCAAAAAGCCGTGGCGGTATTGCTGGCCTTGCTGCACCTGGGCGTTAAGGGTATCCGCCTGGGACCGACCCTGCCGGCATTTTTGTCTCCGGCCGTAGCCCGGGTGCTGGTGGAAAATTTTGACATCAAACCCACCGGCGAAGTCCAGGCGGATGTCGAAGCCATGATGGCCGCCGCCTGATTCCGGCAATTCCGTCCGACAAGGGACGGAAGATGTCCTTAAAATTATGGATCTCCTTCAGCCCGCAATTTCGTAATTGCCGGGCTGAAGGCGCTTTCAGCGACTCCGCGCCATTAAAACGATTTTACCATTAGACAGTTACCAGTTACCCATTCAGTTTTACGCAAAATGCGCAAAATATTTTTCGACTTCTTTGTATACCCTTGGTACACGGGTGTCCACAAAGAAAAAATTTTATATCAACTTTTTGAAACCTGTATGGTTCCGGTATGGTTCCGGCTTGTCCGGGTTGGGGTTTCAGTTCGTCAGTCCTTTTCTTGATCAGACTGCCTGCCCTTTGCCGGCAGCCCCGGATAGTATCGACCGGCGCTATCTCCGGCCAGGCCCCAGCCGTTGTTCCCGGAGTGGCGCGGCGCTTGAATTTCGGCATTGCATTTTATGAATCTATTCTGTAAACTCAGGTCGATTGATGCGATGTTTTCGGTGCCGTCAACCCTGCCCCGACGTGATAACTGCTATGAGTCCCAAATATTCGAAGAAAAATCAGGAATTGGGAAATCGCTGGGACCTGTCCGACATAAGCAAAACCGGCTCCCTGCTGCAAACCATCGTTTCGCCCATTGACCGGGCCGAAATGGTGCTGGTACCGGAAGGTGAATTTACCATGGGTATCTCCCGGGAGGAACTTCGCCAGATCTTGATGCTGGACGAGGGGAAAAATCCCGTGTATGAAACCGAAACCCCCGCCCGAACCGTCCGCCTGAATGCCTATTACATTGACCGCTATCCCGTTACCAATTACCAATACCGCCAATTTATCGAGAAGACCGGACACCGGCCACCGATGCTCCTCAATCATCCCGATTGGGGAAAACCGCTGCAGCCGGTTGTGTTCGTCGGCTGGGAGGATGCCGCCACCTACGCCAAATGGGCCGCCAAATCACTTCCCTCGGAGATGCAATGGGAGAAGGCCGGCCGCGGTACGGACGGCCGCTGGTGGGCTTGGGGCCATGATTTCTATCCGGACCGCTGCAACTCGAAAGAATATAATCTCCAGCACACTTCGGAAATCGGCACCTTCGACCGGGGAATGAGCCCCTACGGATGCTACGATATGTGCGGCAATGTCTGGGAAATGTGTACCGGGCAATGGCTGGAGGGAACCTTGCCCATGCGCGGCGGAAGTTTTCTGGGTTCCGCCACCTTTGTACGGGTCACCTGCCGCTGGACCCCGGAAGATCCCATTAACGGTGCCCACTGGCTCGGTTTCCGCTGCGTAAAGGAAATCCCCGTTTTCAATTGAGTGAGGCGCCGCCGGAGCTATTTTCTCAAGATATACTTTAAAAATAATTTACAACCAGCCATGATTAAAGAAAATATTAACTCATTTTTCTCTTCCATCGAAAGCGTCTGCGAACACCTGAAACAAAACCGCTACATCACCGATGATTCTCTGGCGACCGTGCTTTACCTCGCCTATCACCTGCACAAGCCCATCTTCCTGGAAGGCGAACCGGGGGTGGGCAAAACGGAAGTCGCCCTGGTGCTTTCAGAGTTGTTGGACACCCACCTCATCCGCCTGCAATGCTATGAAGGACTGGACGCCAATTCAGCCTTGTATGAATGGAATTACCCCAAGCAGCTGCTGCGTATCAAAATGGATGAGCAGTGCAGTCATTCACCGGAAGAGATGGGCCAGATGATCTACACCGAGCCCTATCTGATCAAGCGTCCGCTCATGGAAGCCATCCTGAGTTCGGCGGACAGACCGCCGGTACTGTTGATTGACGAATTGGATCGTGCCGATGAAGAGTTCGAGGCCTTCCTCCTTGAAATACTGTCCGATTTCCAGGTTTCCATCCCCGAAATCGGCACCCTGAAGGCCACCCATAAGCCCATGGTTATCATTACGTCCAACCGCACCCGGGACATCCATGATGCACTCAAACGGCGCTGCCTGTTTCACTGGATCGACTATCCCGACCTGGAAAAGGAGTTGAAGATCATCCAGGCACGGGTGCCGGATATCGGAGACTCGCTGGCCCACCAGGTGGCGATCTTCATGCAGAATATCCGCCGCGAAAATCTTTTGAAAAAGCCCGGCATTTCCGAGACCCTGGATTGGGCCGAGGCCCTGCTGCAACTCAATCAAAATATTCTCAACGAGGGGACCGTCGAAAAAACCTTGGGATGCATTCTCAAATACCGCGAGGATATCGAACGGTTCAAAACCGGTGTCTGGGCCGACCCGGACCGGCGCACCCGGTTTATATCCGAACATAGCCTGTAGGTCACTGAACGTGAGAAGTGAAACGTGAGGAGTGAGAAGAAAATACCGCTATGTCACTGACCCTGCTTCGTCAATATTAACATCTCGCTTCTCACGTTTCACGTACCACATGGACTTGGCAGGTTGCGGGCTAAAATTAAGAAATTTCGTCTATCATTTTATAATAACAAATAATAATGGATTCAGAAATCAGCGCCTCACCCCGTCCGACCGGCAAGGGACTCCTCGACAATATCGTCCGCTTTGCCGACTATTTGAGAAACCATGCGGTGACGGTTTCGCTGCCCGGCGTTCTGGATACGTTTCGGGGTCTGCCGCTGATCGACATCTCCAATCCCCGGCAATTCAGATGCCTGCTGCGGGCAAATCTCGTCTCCCGCCGGCCGGATATGGCCCCTTTCGACAAATTGTTCAAGGCCTATTGGCTGCCGCAGGTCCAACGCCGGCCGCCGATCCGATCTGATGAACCCGCCCCGCCCGAGGAGGAACCCGGCGGGACCATGTCCGGCGATTTTGAAGATTCCGGCGAGGCCCGCCCTCCCCGGCCGCGGGAACCGGTTCTGTCCCGGGAATGGAGCTTGCGCTACAGCCCGGATTCGTTGTCCGGCCATGTTGACATCCGGAAATTCGGGCCGGTGGATTTCGAGGCCATGACCCAGGCTGTCAAGGACCTGCTCAAACCACTGGACAATCGTTTGAGCCGTCGGTTTCGATACACGGTTCACGGCCGGGAAATTTCTCTGAGAAGAATGCTGCGCAAGAACATGCAATTTGGCGGAGAATTGATTTTTCTGGACTTTAAGAAGAAAAAAGTCAAAAAAAGACGGGTGGTCTTCTTTTGTGACGTCAGTGGTTCAATGGATATCTACACCCGCATGATTCTGCAGTTCATCCATGCGCTGCGGCAGATCGATCGGCGGACCGAGATCTTTCTGTTTGCCACCGGGCTGTCCCGAGTCACCGGTCAATTCAATGACCACGATTTCCATACCGCCATAGCGCGCATCCCGGAACTGATTTCGGATTGGGGCGGCGGCACCCGTACCGGCCGCAGCCTGCAAATGTTCAACGACACCTACGGCGCCCGGCTGCTGTCCGGACGGGACATCGTGATTATTTTCAGCGACGGTTGGGACCGGGGTGAAATCGATGTGCTCGAAGCCCAGATGTCCCTGCTCAAACGCAAAGCTTACAAGATTATCTGGCTGAACCCTCTGCTGGGCACCAAAGGTTATCAGCCGATCTGCCAGGGCATGCGCACCGCCCTTCCCTATGTGGATTCTTTTTTGCCCATGGACAACCCCCACGACCTTCAGCGTTTGAGCCGGACCCTGGAAAAAATAGCTGGGTAGACCATCAATCCACCCTCACCCGGCCTCACCCGCCGAGAGAGAGGAGTCCACTTCCCTCCCCTGGCGGCCTCCGGCTCGTAGAGCAGGCGAGCCTACGCCTCGGAGAGGAGGGGATTGAGGGAGGGGGGTAAAATGAAGCCGATTCCTTTAGGATGTCTCTTATTCGATCAGACTGGCGGCTTTATCGGCGCAGACCGCACTCTTTCGAAAAATGAAAAAAATTTCGGGCTTCACCCGTCACCCGTCGTTTTTTCTTTAAAGCCGAAATACAGGATGTCTTTTTTGGATTGTTTGATATGCAGGCGCAAGGCCCTTTGGGCGCCATTTTTATCGCCGGCTTCGATCGCCGCCAGGACCGCGCTGTGCCCGTTCAGCGCCCGTTGCACATTGTCCTGACGGTAGATACTTTGGATGCGGTAGCGCAGCATGTAGCGGCGAATGTTGTTGGTCATCTCCATCAGCCGGCCACTGTCGGCTACCCTGGAAATCAGGTCGTGAAACTGGGCATCCATATCCACAAAGGATTTCAAATCTCCATCGGCAATCCGCTGCCGGCAGGTGGTGATGTTTTCGCGCAACCAGGCGGCCAATCCCTCGGCATCTTTTTGCAGCGCCCATCGCAAGGCCAGGCTCTCCAGCGAAAGCCGTATCTCGCACAGCTCCGAGACTTCCAATTCACTGATGGGGCACACGATATACCCCACCCGGTGCTGAGACTCCACCAATCCTTCCCGTTCGAGAGTGTGCAGCGCTTCCCGCACGGGTGTGCGCGAGGTTCCGATCCGGTCTGCCAGGTCGGCTTCGACCAGGCGCTCGCCGGCCTTGATATTGCCGTTCAAAATCCTCTCGCGCAGGTGCTCGTAAACCTTTTCCCGGATGGTCTTACTGGGACGGATAACCAGGTCTTTCATTTTACACCTCAAACGACCAGCGACGGCAGCCACAACGCCAGGGCCGGAAAAGCAATAATCAGGGCCAGGGCCAGGGCATCGCATAGAATAAACGGTACCGCCGCCCAACAAATATCCTCGAGGGTGATCCCCTCGGGCGCGACACCTTTCATGACGAATAGCAGCATACCGAAAGGCGGCGTAATCAGCCCCATTTCGAAATTGATAAGCATAATCACGCCGAACCAGACAGGATCGAAACCCAGAATCTTGACGATGGGCATGAAAATGGGAAGGCAGATCATCATGATACTGATGGTTTCCATGAACATGCCCAGGACAAAAACCAGCAACTGCATGCCCACCAGGATCATCAACGGTGGCAGCTCCAGTCCCTTGACGACGCTCAAAAGTCCCTGGGTAGCGCCGGAGTAGGCCAGAATGGAACTGAAGGTGTTGGAGGCGGCGATGATCATGAATATCATGACCGTGATCTCGAGGGTTCCGGTGATGGCGTTTTTAAGGGCTCTGAGGCCGAGCTTTCTGAAAAAAGCGATGACCATCAGGGTGCCCAGAACTCCGGTGGCGGCGGCTTCGGTGGGCGTGGCGACACCCAGCAGCATGAGCCCGAGCACCATGAAAATAATGAGACCCAGGGGAAAGACGTAACGCACCAGCAATATGACCCGTTCCGGCCAGGAGGATGCATCCACCTCGTAACGCGGCGCCAGGCTGGGGTTGAGCCAACAGCGGATGATGATATACAGGGCGAACAGGGTCCCCAGGAGCAGTCCGGGCAGCACGCCGCCCACCAGAATTTTGCTGACGGATATGTGGCCCAGGGACGCCAGCACCACGGCCAGGGAGGATGGCGGCACGAGCATCGCCAGTCCGCCGACTCCCACAATGGGACCGACGGACATCGAATGATGGTAGCCGCGTTTTTGCATGTCCGGCATCAGCACCGTGCCCAGCATGGCGGTATTGGCCAGAGTGGAGCCGGAAAGGGCCGAAAAAAGGATGCCGCCGCCGGCTGCCAGCAGGCTGAGACGCCCGGGAAGGCGACCCAGCCATTTATCCAGCACATCGATGGTGCGGTAGGCGACGCCGGAGTGAAACATCAACTCGCCCATCAGGATAAACAGCGGAATGGGAGCCAGCGTAAACGTCGACAGCGAGTTGAAAATCTGCAGCGGTGCCTGGTAAACGCCGCGGGTTCCGATAAAAACCAGTATGCCCAGCAAATCCATGCACAAAAAGGCGAAAGCGATCGGAAAGCCGGAAACCAGGAGCAGCACCAGACCACCGATAAAAAAAACGAAGACCGTCCACCAGTCCATCATTTTGTGCTCCTACCCATCATTACAGGGACGTATCGGTTGAATATCTATTCGCTGCGATTGCACTGCCTGGACAAAGCAACCCAAGGCGTCTGGCTCGCTGATACCGACAATTGAGTATCGATCGGCCGTCGGGTGGCAAGGGTTTCAGGTGTCAGGTGTCGGGTTTCAGGATTTCAGTGCTCCTGGTACCGAGCACAATCAATGAATCCCCGTAACCCAAAGAAGCTAGTCAATCAAAATACCGCTGCGGCGGTAAACGGTAGCGCTGAAACCTGACACCTGAAACCTATTTCTGAACATACAACCCCACCAGTGGAGAAATACCTGTGTTAAAATGCCAGTCGCATCCAGGCGGATTTCAGCCATTTCAAACTTCGGTTCACCTTAAACCTTTCCTTTCGGTTTATCCAGGTCAGGCGCTTCCCACAGCGATCTGACCCTCTGCAGCAGCTCGCAGGCAAACTGCAGCGTCAGCAGCAGAAAACCGATGAATATCACGGACAGGATCCAGTGTTTGGGAACATCCACCGCCCGGACGTCCATGACGCCCCGCTGGAAATGATCCCACGTCACCGCCCCGCAGGTCCAGGTCAGAAATCCGCACACCAGGAATCCCAACAGGGCATGGAAACCTTCCAGAAATTTAAGCCGGCGGCCGCTCAGACGGCAAGTCAGGATATCCAGCGCGACATGCCGCTTTTTTCTGAGCAGCCAGGCGCCCCCAAGGAAAGTAATCCAGAGCAGTGAATACTCATTGAACTGCACCGACCACAACGGCGCCTGCCAATCGAGCGTTCGTAAAACGATCGTGGCACAGATGGAAATCGTGACGAACAGCAGCAGGAGACCAGCCACCACGGCCAGGGCCGTTTCCAGGTGTTTGAGCGCCTTGTCCAAACGATCCATAAAGTCTCCTGCGTGGGTTATTTGGAAATCATGCCTTTCAGTTTTTCCCCGTCTTCGCCGGATTTTTTAATCACGACTTCCCACAGGGCCCCGTAAGCCGTATCCTTGAGCTTGCCGGCTTCGTCCGGCGCCAGTTCGATCAGTTCCATGCCCCCTTTGGCCATGATGGCGTTTTCTTCGGCCATATGGGCTTCACCCCGATCGACCGCCGCTTTTTCAGCCTCGATCTCGCTTTGGGTCAGAATCTGTTGAAGGTCGGCCGGCAGGCTGTCCCAGACTTCTTTGTTGACCAACACCACATTGTTGGCCATGTAGAAGCCGGGCTCCACCCGGTATTTGACCACCTCGTTCCAACCCCAGTCGCGAATCAGTCCGGCCACCCAGATCAGGCCGTCCACTACCCCGCGCTCCAGGGCGGTATGCACATCCGGCGGCGGAATGACCACCGGCTGCGCCCCCACTTTTTTGAGAAACTCGATATGGGTCGGCGAGCAGCGGATCTTGAGCCCCTTGAGGTCGGATACCTTGGAAATGGGTTTGTTGAGAAACAGCATAAAGGGCAGATCGACCCCCAGACGTCCCATGTACTGGGCGTTCACCTTCTCATTGTGGATTTTGTTCAAAAAATCGTTGACTCCCCGTTGACGCTCCTCGGCCGGGGTGAATTCGGTCAGATTCAATCCATCCACCACCGGAACGGCGGACACATAATAGCCGCTGGTGGAAAAAACCATGTCCACCGATCCGGTGCGCAGCGCCTCGACCTGCTCACGGTTGGGAATGACTTCCGGGCCTCCCAGATATCTGATTTCAAGCCGGCCGGGCGCCTGGGCAGCCACATTTTTCTGAACGATGTCCAGAAACTTCAAAAAGTTTTGAACCTCATAGACCGACTGGGGCCAGGCGGAGACCGCCTTGATGACGTATTCGGCCGCCATTGCCCCCTGACCCAGCCCCCAAATCAAAACCGATGCCAGCAACGAAACCCAGAGCTTTTTATTGAGTTTTTTCATTTTATCCTCCTTTTATTGGTTTTACCTGAACCGAATCACCGGGGGTGGAGAATTCAGTCCGAAGGTTTCAGGTGTCGGGTGTCAGGTTTCAGGTGTCGGCGTTGCCGCCGGTTGTATCAAGGCAATTGATCGCTAGTTTCCATCCACAAATGGCCTTTTTGCCCAATTTCTGCGTCAATCCGCGCCTTTTCCTGTGCGGCGTAGTAAACTACGCCTCCGCGCAAGGACTTGATTTCCTTGAACCTGGGCAAAATATTCGCATTTCTGGATTGGAAACACCATCCGGTGCTCATCCTTGTAAAAGACCCTTTGATGGATGGGCACTCGCTAACAGAGTCCGGACCTGTCGAGTCTCATCGAAGAAGTCGCAGCCTCCGGATAGGAGGCCGCCGATCCTTCGAATTTCGAATAAGGAATCAGCTCCATTTTGCCCCCCTCTTCGAGTAGACAGGAGACTCCCATGACTGCAGGCCCGCGTTTGTTTTCTCCGTTACCGCCTGCTTTCGCGGCGGTGCCACAATATTCGGTCCATATCACAGTTGAACTCCTGCCCCTCTCAGAACCGGACAAGCGGCTTTCCCACATCCGGCTCCTCGGCCTGTCCTTCGGTATGCCTCCGCTCTACGACACGGGTCCAGGTCTTTGCGGATGCTCGGTTTCGGCCATCCCGCCCAGACAAGAGCCTGGTTGAAGTCCGGCCAGGTGTACGCCCTGCGTTGGCTCTTACGGTTGAGCCACTTGAACAGGATCTGTGTCGCGCGATAGACGTAGTAGCTGCACCTCTCCGAGTTGTCCGTTATGGCGTAGTAGTTCAGGTGCCCGATTACCTTGCGCCTGGCTGACCGCAGCATCTCGCCTTTGCGCATTACGCAACGCGCCTTTTTCACCCAGTCCGTGAACTCCCGCAAACCGGCGCCCAGCTTCTTGCGACTGGTGCGCCGCTTCAGCTTGAAGTACCCCCGCCGGGTCTTGCCACAGTAATGGGTAAACCCCAGAAAGGTGAACTCCTCGGGCTTGCCGCCGCGCTTGCGGGCATTCTCCCGGGCAAATCGTCCGAACTCGATGCCGCGCGTCTTTTCCTCAGCTATTTGCAGACCGAAGCCTTCCAGACGGTCCTCCAATCGCTGGCAAAATCCCGCCGCATCCTGCCGGTTCTCAAAGCAGACCAAAAAAATCATCGGCGAAACGAAAATAATGCGCTTCGCCTTGGGCCTGCCGCTTTACCCGATGCCGGAACCAAAGGTCCAGTACGTAATGCAAATAGACATTGGACAACAGCGGCGACAGTATCGAGCCCTGCGGGGTGCCCCGCTCTCCGGCCTTCACCAAACCATCTTCCATGATCCCGCTTTTGAGCATCCGCATGATCAAGCGCATCACCCGCTCGTCTCCGATTCGATGCCGGTCGTTGTGTGGCTCGATGCTGTCTGGGACTCCGGGGTGTCGTCACGACACTCGTCAGTAACGTGTCTTGCCACATGGCCTGCGCCCTTGAGGAAAGGATCGGCTCAGTCCCAAAATTCGGAGTTTCTCGGAGCTACGTGTCAGATTCAGGGCTACACCCTTCACCTCGCCACACTCGCTTATCTGTCGTATCGCCTCCGCAACACAACTTTACACTACCGGGCGGCTGACTAAACCTTACCCGGACAGGCCTGCGATCCTTGCGGATCGTTCCTGTTCAACTGACAATCATTGCCAGGTTAACCCTCAATCCCTCCCGCCGGGGGAGGGAAGTTGACTCCTCTCCCTTGACGGGAGAGGCCGGGTGAGGGTGATAAAATGGCAAAATGCCTTTTTAACCCAGAACCCAGAACCCCTGGCCCAGACCTGGATCAGATACCAATGAATTAATTTTAAGGACAGATTACTTGATGTTTCTTAAGCCGCTTTAACCAGTCGCGCCAGGGCAGGCTTGAACCTTGAACCTGGAACTTGTAGTTTCATACGAGCGCCTCGGGCTAAAGGGCAGCCCGACTGATCAAAGACAGAAACTATTCATCATCGCGCCAAGACGCCAGGCGCCAAGATTATTATATTTTTAATCATTCCCTTTGCGAGCTTTGCGACTCTGCGCGAGAAAAATATTAGTTTCATATAAGCGGTGCCTCGGGCAAAAAAACAGCCGATTCGCGGCATTGTCTACGGTCCCATATTCTCTTCCGCCATCGGCGGAAAACCTGACACCTGGAACCTGACACCTGAAACCAATTCCTTGCACTTTGCTGCCCCTCAAGCATCCCTTATTCAATGAAGTCCTGGACAAACAAACCTCTATGCAACCGGATCGCTTGCCGATGGCCGCCCCGCCGAGCACCGGCCGCCGCTGCGGGCGGCCCGGGCCATCAGTTCCTGCCAATTGCAATCTGCTTCTTGCTGAATCGCTTCAATCTGATCGGACGACAGATGGCGGTATCGCCCCTGAACTTCCAGATACCGCTCGACCGGTAGACCCCGCGGTTGATAAGAGATGGTGTACCGCAGACCGTCTTCGATCTCGTAGAGGGGAAATACCCGGGTTTCCACCGACAACATGGCCACCTTGACCGCCATATCTTCCCGGATGCGCCAGCCCGTACTGCAGGGCGACAGGATGTGAAAAAAACGGGTACCCCTTATTTTTCCGGCTTTGCGGATTTTGCGGTTGAGATCTTCAGGGAAGGCGATGGAGGCGGTCGCCGCATAAGGAATGCGGTGGGCGGCCATGATCTCCATGATCTGCTTCTTGCGCCGGGTATTGCCGGTGGGCGTCGTGCCGGTCCAGGTAAAACGCGGGGTGGCCGATGAAACCTGTATGCCGGTGTTCATGTAACCCTCGTTATCCATGCAGACATATATAATGTCCTCGTTGCGGTCGGCGGCGCCCGAAAGCGACTGCAGACCGATGTCGAAGGTGCCGCCGTCACCGGCAAAGGCCAGGACCGGTATGTCTTCCCGGCCTTGTTCGATCAGCGCGTTGCGGATACCGGCCGCCGTGGGGGCGGCGATTTCAAAAGCCGAGTGAAACGCGGGAACCCCCAGGGTATAGGTGGGAAAAGGTCCGGTGGTCACGGCCACGCAGGAGGGTACCACCACCACCACACAGCGATTGCCCATCGCGCGCATGACCTGACGCATGCCCAGCGCCAGCCCGCAACCGGGACAGGACATCTGACCCGAACTCATGACTTCCGGCGCCCGTTTCGTGTTGGTCATGATTCACCTCTCATCCAGACGGGTCCGTCTCCGAATGTTTTTGCTTCCAGGGCGTGGTAGACCACCTGTTTGATAAGGGCCGGATCCACATTGGTGCCGCCGATACCCGCCAGATAGCCTTGCACCTTGGGCGGTACGGGGCTGTTGACCAGCGCCGCCTTCACCTCCGAGCAGAAGATACCCTCCCGGCCCAGGGAAATATTGCGTTCCAGAACCGCCACCCGGGGAAACCTCTCCAGTGCCGCGCGCACGGCCGCCACCGGAAAAGGCCGGAAAACCCTCAGTTTGCACAGCGACACCTTGACCCCTTCCTGTTGGAGCTCGGCCAGTGCGGCCCGGGCGGTGGAGGTGATGGTCGCGGTGGTAACCAGGGCCAGATCGGCGTCCGCGGAGCCCACGGTTTCCACCAGTCCGTAGCCGCGTCCGAAACGTTCGGCGAACTCCCGGTCCACGCGGGCAATGACCTTCAGTGCATATTGCATGGCATCTTGGGTGAGGCGGCGGTATCCCTCGTATTGGTTCTGGGTGACCGTCGGCGACACGTATCCCGGATTGTCCAGATCGAAGCGCCGCGGAAGCGACACCGCGGGTAAAAAGGCGTCGACTTCTTCCTGGGAAGGGATATCCACCGGTTCCATGAAATGGCTGATGAAATTGGCTTCCAGGACCACCATCACCGGCAGATGCACCTCCTCGGCCAGTTTGAAGGCCTGGATAATGCTGTCGGCCGATTCCTGATTGTCCTCACAGTATATCTGCATCCAGCCCGTGTCCCGCTGGGAGAGGGTGTCGGTTTGATCGGACCAGAAGGCCCAGGGGGCGGCCAGGGTGCGATTGACCGCCGCCATCACCACCGCGGTTCGACAGCCGGACGCGAAGTGCAGCATTTCGTGCATCAGCGCCAGACCCTGGGAAGACGTGGCGGTAAATGTCCGCACCCCGGTCAGGGACGCCGACAGACAGGCGGCCATGGCCGAATGTTCGCTTTCCACCCGCATCATTTTGCCGCCCAACTTGCCTTCGGCCTCCCAGTCGGAAAGTTTTTCGTAAATCGGCGTCTGAGGTGTAATGGGGTACGCGGCCACCAACTGAGGTCTGCACAGTCGCACCGCCGTCGCCACGGCATGATTGCCGGTTATGAAATGCTTCATCGTTGGCCTCCCGACTCCATCACCCCGCGCACGCAGACGGAGGCACAAATGCCGCAGCCCTTGCAATACTCGTCCCGAACGCCGTAAGCGTTTCCCTCGCTTTCAGGCGGAATAACGGCTCCTTCGGGGCAAAACGTCAGGCAACGGTCGCAGCCCACACAGGTGCCGCAGGAAAGACAACGGTCGGCTTCCATTGCCGCCTGCCCGGCGGGCAGCCCCTGCGAGACTTCTTCTCCCGTGCGAACCCGGTCGGATGGATCTGCCTCGGGCAATTCCCGGGGTGGTTTTTGGGGGGTAAATAACAGGGTATTCGCATCCGGACAGGCGACCTTTTGCGGCGCCCAACCCTTGGGCCGCTCGAACCAGGCTGCCAGGGAAATTGCGGTTCCGGGTCCCAGAGAAATCGACTGCAGGGCGTCTTCATCGGACTTGCCGCTGAGCGAGAGGTGGATTCCCAGGGCGGCCCGCTTGCCCGCGGCGATAGCGTCCACCACGGAAGCCCGGGCCGGAATCAGATCCCCACCGGCAAACAGCCCGGGTCGTGAGGTGCGGCCCCAACCGTCCACCCAAATCCGCCCATTTTCCCAACGCAGCTCACGCAGGAAAGGCTCCGATCCGGGTTGCTGACCGACAGCGATAATGGCCAGATCACAGTCCATCGACCGCTGGGTTCCTTCAAGCGGCACCGGCCGCGGGCGGCCGTCCGGTTCGGCTGCGTCCAGCCGGCACATAACCAGCCGGACCGCTTCGAGTCCGCCGGCGCTGCCGATAAAACCGACCGGGGCCGCCAGCGGCTCGATCTGAATACCTTCGGCCCCGGCCGCAGCCACCTCATCGGCAAAGGCCGGCATCTGGTCCCGGGTCCGGCGGTAGAGAATACGCACCCTTTGGGCGCCGCGGCGCAATGCGACCCGGGCGGCGTCGATCGCCGTGTTTCCCCCGCCGATGACCACGACGCGGGCACCCCGAGCTCGAGCTTGAAGCGAACTGCTGCGCAGAAACGCCAGTCCGGCCATGACGCCGCGCAATGGCTCTCCCGGAATGTTTAATGATAGATGCGCATCCGCACCGGGTGCCAGGAAAACAGCCGCATGATTTTCCGCTAAAGCGGCCAAACCCTTTCGGTCCACCGTCCGGCGGGTTTGCAATGTCACGGGTAGCGACCGCAAGCGAGCCAGGTCTTTTTCAACCGCCGCCGGCGGCAGTCTGAAACCGGGAATACCCCGGGTCAGAATGCCGCCCGCCTGTTCGGCGGCGTCCAGCAGGGTGACCGGATGTCCCATGCGGCCCAGATAGTAGGCGCAGGCTATACCGGCCGGCCCGGCGCCCACCACCGCCACCGGTTGGGATCGACCGGCTTCGCTCAGCATTCGAGGCATTGCGTCGCCATGATCGGCCGCAGCACGCTCGATCGCCCTCACATTGACCGCCCCTTCCAGCACGGACAGACTGCAGGCCGGTTGACAGGGATGATAGCAGACCCTTCCGCACACGCCGGGCAGCGGACTTTCTTCCAGAAAAGCGGCCAAGGCGGCGTCGAAGTCGCCCCGGGCGGCGGCACGGGCGGCGGCCGGGATATCATTGCCGACCGGGCAGGCCGCACGGCAGGGTGAAATTTTTTCGGCGAAACAGGGGCGCACCGAACTCCACGAGCCGGTCTTGAATTTTTCGGTGGTCTGACGGGAAATGGGAACGATCAGCTCGGGATCGAGGCAGGAGGGACAACTGCGTTCAGTCATGGGAACCTCCCGGTTCGATGATTTGGACATGATAGTATGCCAGACGGGCGGTCTCGGCATTGAGTTCGGGTTCGGCCGGGGTCATCTCGCGCACGGCTTCCAGAATGGGCTCGATCCCCAGGTAACCGCTGAAGGCGCCGTAAGCACCGACCATGGCCGTGTTGAAGTACCGGTCGAGCCCGGCCCGGTGGGCCACCGCCGGACCGTCCACCAGTCCCAGCCGGTACCCTGACAGCCCGCTGAAGGCTTCCGGTCCGCGCCGGGTGTTCAGAAGAATACTCCCCCCGGGCTTCAGCATACCGGTTACCGCGTCAGGATCGAACAGGCCTTCATCAAAACAAATTAAATCGCTGGGATGCTTGATCTCGCATTTTAGCAGAATCTTGCGATCATCCACCCGCAGAAAGCTTGAAAGCGGCGCCCCGCGTCTTTCGCCTCCGAACACCGAGTAGCACTGGGGATACCTTCCCGATTTGAAAAAGGCCAGACCCAGCATTTGAGAAGCGAGTACGACCCCCTGCCCACCCCGGCCACTGAAACTGATCTCTATCATGGCGCCTCGTCCGAATTGTCCGTGTGGTAAATGTGCAGCAATTTTTTAGGGCACTGTACCCTAACGCCGATTTTTGTGTCAAGCGAAAAAAAATGATGCCGGGATTTGACGCCTTGACCTTTTACGCGGCGCGCCGTGCGGTTGATCCATGCATGCTATATTCAAATCATCGCGGAAATCCTGCAAACCACGAAATAGACAAAATCTGCGGATTGAAATGAGATTGACTGCCGGGTCAAGTGAAATCAAAGAAGGAATTGGAAGAAAAACTCTTTGGTTGTTTTGTGTTTGGTTATTTTGGTGTTTGGTATTCAGCTTTTAGGTGTCGGGTTTCAGGCAAAGGGCAGCCAGTCTGATTCGGGCGTGTGGGAGCGGCTTCCAGCCGCGATGATTTAAAAGGTTGCAAATCCGATTTAATTTCGCGGCTGGAAGCCGCTCCCACTGGCCAGAAAAGTACGTACTAGGTAATGAGACGTGCCCACTCTATTTGAAGTTTCATATAAGCCCTTTTCTCGATTAAAAGGAGTTGAGCCGTTCGATTTCGATAGCGATTTCGATTTCGATGACGTCACATCCCAATAGAGGGATGCACCGGGCGCTTATTTTTGGCACGAGCGGGCACTGCGGGCTAAAAAGCAGCCAAATAGATTCCACCTCCAGTTATTGCGGCCGGTTTTAGCCGCAATCCAGCGAATCTTCCTTGGGGCTGGACTCCGGTTAAAACCATGCCGGAGTGACGCATCGCGCATGTCGGAGCCGATTGAGTGTGATTCTTTATCCGGGCAATTTCGATCGGCTGCAAACCCCCTGCGTGTGGGGTCGTAGCCCGAAGGGCGGAGCCCCAAACCTCTGAACCCTTGAACCCGGAACCTGAAAGATGAAGTTTCATGGAAGCGGCCGCCGCTGACTAAAGGGCAGCCAGTCTGATCGAAGCAAGAAACCTTTTAAAAGGACCGGCTTCATTTTATCCCCTCCCTCGATCCCTCCCGCCAGGGGTGGGAAGTAATTTCCTCCCCCTTTTCTAAAGGGGGACCGAGGGGGGTTATTCCTCTCCCTTGACGGGAGAGGCCGGGTGAGGGTGATTTAATTCGCCGGAATTCAGCCAAAACGCTGTCGGGCACCGGTTCGCCCCTTACGGATTGACCTGTGCCCGACATGCGAACCTTCTGAACGCTTTTTCAAATCTGCCGGGATGGCTGTATTTCAGAATGTGACCAATCCAGTCACCCCGGACCCTGTCTTTTACTTTTCCTGCTTCTTTTTTTCGAGGGCATCGAGAATCTTTGCAGGTGTTATCGGAAGATCCATATAGTCGACGCCGATCGCGTCATAGATGGCATTGACGATGGCCGGTGCCGGCGACAGTTGCGTACCCTCCCCGGCCTCCTTGGCGCCGAAAGGCCCGATGGGGTCGTCGGTCTCCACCTCGATGGCCTCGATTTCCGGCATCTCCAGAAACGTCGGAAATCCATAGTCCAGGAAGGAAGGATTCATCACCTGCCCTTTTTCCACGATCACGTTTTCGTAAAGGGCCTGTCCCATGCCGCCCACGACGGACCCCTCGAGCTGGCCCTCCACCAGCATGGGATTGATGGGGCGGCCGCAGTCGTGGGCCGTTACCATCTTGAGCAGTTTGACCCTGCCGGTGTGAAGGTCGACCTCCACCTCGGCGGCCTGGGTCATAAAAGAGTAATTGGGTGCAAAGTTGCCGTCCTGCTGGAAAAGGGTAGTCGGTTCGGAGGCGGGCGCCATCCAGGACCCCCGCCCCACGATGGGCATGGGCAGATCCGCATACTGATAGCCCTTCAAGGCTTCGGACAGGGACATGCCCTTGTCCGGCGACCCCTTGACGAATATGCGGTGGTCTTTGGCCACCAGATCGGCCTCGTTGGCTTCCAGTTTTTCAGCGACAAATCGGAAGATCTTCTGCTTGGCCGAAACGGCAGCCAGTTTGGCGGCATTGCCGGCGCGGACCGTCACTCCGCTGCCGAAGGTCCCCGGATCCAGGGGGGTGATGCCCGTGTCGGCTGCCGTGACCCGAATATCATCGATGGTCACGCCGAGCTCCTCGGCCACTATCTGTCCGATGACGGTTTCCGCGCCCTGCCCGATGTCGGCCGCCCCGGTGAGCACATTGACCCCCCCATCGCGCCCCATTTGAACCACGGCGCCGGAGCTGATGTGGCTCATGTTGCTCACGCCGCTGGGAAATGAGGCGCCGGCGAGTCCCACGCCCCTGCCGAGGGGCAATTTCCCTCTTTTTTCCTTCCAGCCGATGGCATCGGCGGCTTTTTGAACCGACTCGGCAAAACCGCAGGTGTTGATGACAAACCCGGCCGGATGCGGTTGCCCGGCATGAATGCTGTTTTTGATCCGGATTTCGGCCGGGTCCACGCCGATTTGATCTGCAATGATGTCCAGCTGCCGCTCGACGGCGAAGCGAGCCTGGGGAATTCCATGCCCCCGCATGGCCCCGCCCACGGGTTTGTTGGTATATACGTGGGAACCTTCATAGATCAGGTTCGGCACATGATAGGGGATCATGAGGAAAAAGCACGACAGGGCCATCATGGTCGGAGCCGTGCTGTTGTAAGCCCCGCCGTCCGCAAAAGCCTGAAATTTTTGGGCCAGGATTTGGCCGTCTTTTTTTACTCCGGTTCGGACGGTTATGTACATGGGATGGCGTTGCCGGGTGGAAATGAAAATTTCCTCCCGGTCGTATACGAATTTGACCGGTTTACCAAGACGGATGGCAAACCAGGCGGCGCAAAAATCCTTGGCGAACATATCGATTTTCTGGCCGAAGCCTCCGCCCACCTTGGGCTTGACGACCCTCACCTTGCTTTCGGCGATTTGCAGCGTGTTGGCCAGATTGCGCCGCAGGAAAAACGGGATCTGGGTCGAGGACCAGACGGTCAGACTGCCGTTGAGCGGATCGAACTGGGCCAGGGCCGCATGGGGTTCCAGCGGGGCATGGTTCACGGCTTGGGAATAAAAGGAATGCTCGAAAATTTCATCACACTCCGCGAAAGCCTTTTCAACATTACCGAATTCCTTGCGAATGAAAAAAGAGGTGTTGTTCTTCACGCCCTCGTGGATTACCGGCGCCCCCTCCTTTTTGGCATCCAGGGGATCGAAGACGGGCGGCAGCTCTTCGTAATCCACTTTGATGAGATCGATCGCCTCCTCGGCGATTTCAGGATCGATGGCGCAGACCGCGGCGACATCGTCGCCGATATAGCGCACCTTCTCTCTGGCCAATGCGTGTTCATCCTTGGCCTTGGGTACGATCCCATACATGCGGTCGGGAATGTCCCGGCCGGTGACCACCCCCTTGACTCCCGGCAGCTTCTCGGCCTTCGACGTGTCGATGTGCAGAATCTTGGCATGGGGCAGCGGGCTGCGCAGCACCTTGCCATGCAGCATCCCGGGTAGGATGAGGTCATCCGTAAACAGGGCCGTGCCCTTGACCTTCAGGGCTGCATCCAGCATGGGTACGCGGGTTCCGACGACATTCAGTTCTTTTTTCATCTAAACCTCCTCCCCGGCATTTTCGCTGACGATCATCACCGCCTCGACGATTTTCTTGTAACCCGTACACCGGCAGAGATTGCCGGCCATCTTCCGTTTGATGTCCCCCTCGGTCGGCTGCCCGTCTTCCCGGAGAATCGCCTCGGCGGTCAGGATCATACCCGGCGTGCAGAACCCGCATTGCAGGGCGCCCTGATCGATGAAGGCCCTTTGCAGCGGATGCAGCTCGCCGCCGGCGGTCAGCCCTTCAATGGTCGTAATTTCCTTGCCGACGGAATCCATGGCCAGCATGATGCAGGACAGATGGGCTTCACCGTCGACCAGTACCGTACAGGCCCCACAGGCCCCGAGATCGCAGCCGCGTTTGGTCCCCATCAGCCCCAGCTGATCGCGCAACACTTCCAGCAGCGTATAGTTCGGGGAAACCAGCAGCTCGTGGCTGTCCCCGTTGATGTTCAGTTCGATGACCTTTTTCATATCAAGACCTCCTCGTGGCTTCATTCATGAGGTTGTGGAGCAGTATTCCCATCATTTTTCGCTTATGGGACGGTGCATAGACGGAATTTTTGACCGGTGCGGCTTCCCTGCCCGCCAGATCGGATGCCTCTTTCATGAGATCCGCGTCCAAATCCTTGCCGCCGAGCAACGCCTCCACTTTCGCCGCTCGCAACGGGCGTCTATCGACAGCCGTAAAGGCGGCCCGGTATGCTTTCTTTCCGGGTGATGCCCAGAAAGCCGCTCCCACAATGGGAAAATCGATGCTTTCCCGATTCGCATATTTGGTGTACCCCGCCACCGCGTCGGCAGCTTGCTCCGGGATGACGATTTCGGTCAGGATCTCTGCCGGTTGCAGGTTGAGCGGTGCTTTTCCGTCACCGGCAAAGAGTGCTGCCACGGAAATCTCCCGCGGGCCGCCGGAACCCCGCAAAACCACGCCGGCCTCCAGCACCAGCAACACCGGGGCGGTGTCTCCGCAGTAACTGGAATAGCAGATCTCTTTCTGGTTGACGACGTGGCATATCTCGCCGCCGGCCTTAAAGCAGGTCGCTCGGGAGCTGCGCCACATCTTCGACTGATTGTAGTATTTGCATCTGTTTTGCTGACATAAATTGCCGGCGATACTGCCCATGGTCTGATGGTGATAGGATCCGACAGATGCGGCCGCCCGGGCCAGGGCGGGCACCTTTTCAGTGATCAGCGGGGATTTGGATATGCTCTTCAGCGAAGTCAGCGCGCCGATGCGAATATGGCCATCGTCCTGACGGATATAGTCCAGATCCGAAATGGCTTTGATGTTGACCACCACAGGAGGCGTTTCCACCCGATGCTTCATGTTGACCAGAAGATCGGTACCGCCTGCGAGAATTTTGGCCGCCGGTTCGCTTTCCAGCATGGAAGCGGCTTCCTCGATGCTTTTGGGCTGTAAATATTCGAATTTTGGCAGTCTCACAGCTATCCTCCTGCTTTATTTGGGTTGGTGTGGGTCATGGATCCCATAAAATGTTTCATGATATGAAATTAAGACACATCGACCCTACTAGATAAGGTTTACTTGTGTCAAGCACAAAAAATTATTTTTTTATATTCAATTTTTAAATAAACATATATATTCAAAAACTAAGCATAAAATGAAAGGTATTTATTTTTCTGTTGACGAAGGCCGGAGCTTTAAGGTAAGTTTCACAGGTCATTGCAGAATTTCACGATATGAAACCTAATTCGACCCAAAAGTCCCTTTACAATGTCCAGTCGCTGATGCGCGCACTGGACATTCTAGACTGTTTCACTTACCAGAAAAGAGTGATGAGTCTATCCGATGTCGTGCAGCGAACCGGGCTGAACAAGACCACCGCCAAACGCTTGATTTCGAATCTGGCCGCCAGAGGCTATCTTCAGCAGGACTCCCAGTCAAAGACATACCAGCTCGGCATGCGGCTGTTCGAGCTGGGCGGGATCGTATTTTCTTCGTTTTCTTTGCGCCAGGCCGCCGCCCAGCCCATGAACATGCTTCAGGAAAAAACCGGCGCCACGGTGCTGCTGGGTGCCAGAATCGAAGACCATCTGGTCTATGTGGACAAGCGCGAAGGACGCGGCAAGGTTCGGATCTCATCGGATATCGGCTGGCGCCGGCCCCTGCACTATGGAATGCTGGGCATGGTCCTGCTGGCTTACATGGAACCCAGAGAGGCAAACCGGATCATCCGGGAATACCCCCTGACCGCTCATACAGCCCTTTCCATTACGGATGAAGACGCCTTTATTCTCCGGTTGGGGCAAATCCGCGAGAAGGGTTATATTCTGGAAAAAGAAGAGGCGATCGAAGGTTTCATGGGGGTCGCCGCCCCGGTAAGGGACTACACCCGACAGGTGGTGGCGGCCATGGGAATCGCCTGGCCGATGGGACAAAATGGATTGGAAGGGCAAATCGACCGGATTGCCGGTCTATTGAAAAAAACCTGCGAAGAGGTATCCGCCGATCTGGGTTACCTGATGATATAACACCTGAATCACAGGAGAACTTTTTTATGAAAAAGCTTGAATCGATGGCGGTAGGACAGATTTTAGACGACGCGGCCGAATCCGTTCCGAATAAAACCGCGGTGGTGGACGGCAAGACGAGAGCAACCTATGATCAATTGAATCGGATGGCATCCGCTCTGGCCGCCGCCCTGGCCGATATCGGTTTTAAAAAAGGGGATCGCGCAGCAATTTATATGAGAAACTCCTATGAACTCATGGTTGCTTTCTATGCCTTGCAAAAGTTGGGGGTCATTGCCGTCTGGATCAATTCGATGTATCGCAAAATCGAATCGGAATTCATTTTGGAAGACTCGGAAGCCCGTGCGGTTTTTATTTTCGATCGGCAGGATGATCACGATTACCTCGAACATATCCTGGCTTTCAGGAAGCATTCCCCGACGCTTGAAACCCTCATCGTGGCCGGAGATCATCAGGGTCCGGGAGAGGAAATTTATTCCTTCCACGATTTGATAGCCGACGGGCAGGCCCGGGGATTCAACCATCCGGCTATCGATACCCGCAAAGATCTTTCGATGCTGCTTTACACCTCCGGTACTACCGGCCGGCCGAAAGGAGCCATGATCACCCATTATGCCGCTGTCCGGGCGGGATGGGAATATTCCCGGGGAGTCCAGGCCGGCGCCGACGACATTTTCATCGGTTTTCTGCCCATGACTCATTCCTACGGCTGTGGGTCGATTCTGATCCAGCCCATGCTGCTGCAGGCAACCGTGGTGCTGGTCGGTAAATTTAAAGTGGAAAAGGTGCTGCAGCTCATCGAACAGGAGAAGGTCACCTTGCAGTTGGCCGCTCCGGCGCATTATATCCTGGAGCTGGAACATAAAAATCTGAAAAATTACGATCTCAGTTCCCTGCGAGCCGGGCTCATTGCCGGGATGATCGCGCCCGAAGGCCTGATCAGCCGGGTCGAAAAGGAGTTCGGCGTCTATCTGACCTCCTTTTGGGGCGCCTCCGAAGTGGGACCGGGCCTGGGAACCATGTGCCCCTACCCTTCTCCGCTGGAAATCCGGGAAAAATATATCGGTCTGCCCGTGGCGGATACCCGCATTCGAATCGTGGACCCGGTTACCCGCGAAGAGCTGCCGGACGGCGAAACCGGAGAGCTGACGCTCAGCGGATGGCATGTCATGCAAGGCTACTGGAACAACCCGGAGGAAACGGCGAAGCAGAAAACCGACGGCTGGATTCACATGGGGGACCTGGCCTCCCGGGACGAAAACGGCTATATCCGGGTTTATGGCCGCTCCAAGGACTTGATCAACCGCGGCGGTTATAAAATCTACCCCTATGAACTCGAATGCATGCTCGTCGATCATCCTAAAATCGAACAGGTTTGCATCGTGGCGACTCCCAACCCGGTGTTAGGCGAATCCATCTGTGCCTGCGTGATCCCCACACCGGGTCAGACCGTCAGCCTGACCGAAATCCGGGAGGCAATGAAGGGCAAGGTGGCGCCCCATAAACTCCCGGATGAGCTGTGTATCATGGAAGATTTCCCCAGGCTGTCGGGCGGCATGAAAATCAAGAAATTCGGCTCCGGCGGCCTGGCCGAGACTGCTGAACAGGACCGTTATCGGGAGCGGATAAGAAAATGATAATCATAGTTTGGAGGGCCCTTGCCGAGATGCGATGGCCGGGCTCGATTTATCGGTTTCGAGTGTCAGGTTTCAGCTGTCAGCATGAGTATCCCCGCAGCCCGAGGAGCTTTGTCGGTCAAAATACCGCCCAGCGGTAAGCTGCAATGCTGACACCCGAAACCTGACACCTGGAACCTCACCCATAAACAAGTGAGGAGATCCTAATTGAAAAACAGATACCTCAGCGTCTCAGCGGAAGCGGACCGAATCCAGGAAGCATCCTTCGAGAGATGGCTGTCCGGTGCCAACATCCCGTTTGCCGACCCCGAAGCCGCCGGTGTCTATCGGGAGCGGGCGACCCTGATCAAAGATGCCATCCAGTTAAAGAAACCCCCGACGCGCATTCCCATCTGTCCCTCCGCGGGATTCTTTCCCCTTCAATACGCCGGCGTCACCATGTATGATGCCATGTATGACTACGAGATGCTCGCGCAGGCCTGGCTGAAGTATTGTGAGGATTTCACCCCGGACGCCTACAACTCCCCGGTAACCATCGCGCCGGGCAGACTGTTTGACATCCTGGATTTCAAGCTCTGCAAATGGCCCGGCCGCGGTTTGTCCAAAGCGCAGGAGTACCAGTATGTCGAGCAGGAATACATGAAAGCCGACGAGTATCAGGATCTGATCGATGATCCCACCGGTTTTTTCATGAACAGCTATTTCCCCCGCATCTTCGGAGCATTGAAGCCCTTGGCCGGGGCGCCCATGCTGCCGCCGGTCAACGAGATTCTCTGCGTCCCGCCGGCTGTTTTGCCGTTTGCGAATCCGGAATTTCAGTCGGCCTTGCAACACCTCATGCAAGCCGGCGAAGAAACCTCCAGATGGTTCACTGCCGTGAGGCGGATCAATGCCGCGGTGATGGGCAAAGGCTATCCGGCTTTTTCCGGCGGATTCACCAAGGCGCCCTTTGACGTCATCGGCGACACCCTCCGGGGAACCGTGGGCGTCATGCTGGATATCTACCGCCATCCCGAGGAACTCATGGAGGCCTGCGAGCGGTTGACGCCCTTCATGGTGAAGGCCGGGGCGGCGTCATGCCGGGCCGCCGGCCACATCATGCCTTTTATTCCTCTGCACAAGGGCGCCGACGGTTTCATGTCCGATGAGCAGTTTCGAACCTTTTACTGGCCGACTCTCAGAAAACTGATTATCGGGCTGGTCAATGAAGGCTGCGTCCCGCAGCTGTTCGCCGAGGGGGCATATAATCAGCGTCTGGAGGCGATTTGTGATATCCCCAAAGGAAAAGTGGTCTGGTGGTTCGACCTGACGGATATGGACCGGGCCAAAAAAACGGTCGGGCAGGTAGCCTGCATCGCCGGCAACGTGCCGCTATCGCTGTTATGCACGGCGACCCCGGATGAGGTCACGGCGTATTGCCGAAACCTCATGGATTCAGTAGGCAGAGACGGTGGATTCATTTTCTCCACCGGTGCCGGCATGCAGGGAGCCAAGGTCGCGAATGTGAAAGCCATGATTGATTTCACCATGCAATATGCAGCGTCAGAGAGGTAAAGGCAGGCCGGGGGAGGGAAGAAATCTCCTCTCCCTTGATGGGAGCGGCCGGGAGAGGGTGAATGAATCGAATAGATACCTTTTACAAGTGAAGTTTCACATAAGCCATCAGGGGCTCTTTATCTGGTGGAATCTCTGCTTTTCTGTTTGGTAGCCTTTGGACATCATGTCCTGAATGTGATTGTCGCGGATCGGTTTCCTGGAAATGATCTAAAAACTGTATTTAAGCCCCACGGTGGCAAAGTTGGATGCACCGGCACCGATCGTTTCATGGATGCTCGACCGGTGATGGATCCGATACACGAAATGCCACCGCGGATGAGCGGGCAACCCCAGGGTCAACTCAAACATCAGGTAGTTGAGCCAGTGTCCGGCATTTTTATCGTCTCGCTTTTCAATGTCCGAAATTTTGGTATTGTAGGATACGCCGTCCCCGACAGCGAAGCTCGTGTCCAGATACCGGTCCCACGGGAACCAGTGCCAACGCCCGATGATCAACCCGGTTGACTGCCATTGGTGTTCCTCACCGAAATATTTTCCGATCTGACCTTCGGCCTCGAAACTGATCCAGTTATTAAAACGCCACAATTCTCTCGCCAGGGCCGCCACGGCGATATAGGTATCGTCTTCAAAACGCATGTTGAAAATCGCCACGTTTTCAAGATTCGGCTGAGCGGCCGGGCCGCCGTAAAGGGTTAAAAACCACTTATAATTTTCGGGTGCGACATCCTCCGCAAAAGCATCCAGCACCAAGATCGAACAAAAAAACATAAGAACCGCCGGAAAAACCACGTATCGAAAAGTCAATTTCCTGTCCTCAATCCCAATTTTCTGTTACCCGGTAATCCAGAAAGCTCCAGTGAGCGGCTCTCTTGCTTCCCTCCCCTGGCGGCCTCCGGCTCGTAGAGCGGTCGAGCCTACGCCTCGGAGAGGGGGGACTGAGGGAGGGGGATAAAATAGACATCATTCCTTTAACTTGAGCTTTCTGGATAACCGGATTCGGTTAATCAGCATCTGAAATCGCATTTTCAATACTATAGTTTTTTGTGCCGTACAATGTTAATTTTTTCGTGAACCCTAAGGCATCAGCTGTCTTGCGCCTTGCCGGTCAGGCAGTGTCCGGGCAGACTGATATAAAACGTGCTGCCCTCCCCTGCCGTGGACACCACCCGAATCGACCCTCCCAGACTCTGGGCCGCTTTCTTGACAAGGGCCAGTCCGATACCGGTGCCTTCGTATTCACTCTGGGTGTGGAGCCGCCGGAAAACCCGGAAAATCTGATCCTGATGCTGCGGCTCGATACCGATCCCGTTGTCCCGCACAAAAATTTCAATACCGTTATCCGGTGCCGGTTGCCATCCGATTTCGATGTGTTTAAACGGATTGGTATTGAATTTGAGGCCGTTGGCGATCAGATTCTGTAGAATCTGCTTCAACAGGGTACGATCGAGCCGGATATCGGGCCATCGCGGTTGAACATCGATCACGATATCCGGCGATTTATAAAGCAGGCAGCGCATTTCAGTTACGATGCCGGGCACATTGACGGCTTCCGTCACCGGCAACACCCTTCCCAGCCGTGAAAGGCTCAGCAGATCGTTGATCAGGGCTTCGCCGTGGCGGGCGGCCTGCATCAATCCCTGTAAATACGTGTCCTGATCTCCGCTCAAACTGCCGGCCAGATCTACAGACAGAAAACCGGCATAGGATGCAATGGCACGCAGGGGCGCTTTCAGGTCGTGGGAAACTGCATATGCATACTGAGAAAGCTCCTCGTTGATTCGTTGGGTCTGCGTCAGATGCTCGGCCAGTTGCCGCCGTGCCTTTCGCAGTTTATTCTTTGCCAGGCGCTGATGGGTAATGTCCCTGCCGACGCCTGCTATTTGCACCGTATCCCCGACTTTTAAAACCGCCACGGGTCTGAATTCAATCGTTCGGTATGCACCGGATTTGGTCAGGATATCCAGCCCGGCGGGAGGCACTTTTTCTCCCAGTATGAACCGGCCGAAAACTTCATCGGCCTTTGACAACTGCGCCGGCCGGATATAGCCTCTGATGTCTTTTCCGATCCAGTAATCGACCGGCCAGCCGGTGATCTTTTCGCAGGCCGGATTTACCGAAACGACTTTGCGGTCCATCGAAACGAAGTAGATGAGGTCCTCCACGTTTTCCCAGATGATCCGATATCTTTTTTCGTTTTTCCGGCGGGCTTTTTCCGAGTTTTTCCTTTCGGTGATGTCTTGCCTGAATTCGGTGGCGCCGATAACAGCACCGGCATTATCGTAAATCGGATAACTGTGCGCCTCCCAGATTCTGCCATCCGGATTGGTGACTTCGCCTTGCTGGATCCGCCCCGTTTCGATGGCTTTGAGGGTGGGACAGTCCGAACACGGCCGGTCTCTTCGACACCACAGCTCATAGCAATACCGGTCCACTAGGCCTGCTTCGGTAGAACCGACGGACTTGGCGGCGAGCTCGCTGGACCACTTCACCCTTAACTCGCTATCCACATGAAAAACCATCTCGCCCAGAGAATCAAGGACAGCCGCTTTGAAATCACTGGATTCGTTCATGGCCCCTGGGATTAATTCGGGTTCTCGATTTTTCAGTGAACCTTATCTGGAGATTGTCCAAATAAAAAACCCCATCGCTCTTATCGAGAAACAGGGATTTCTTTTTGGACTCATGGCAAACCCTCAGTTAAGGTTGGCTCCGGTTTTCAAAATCTATTAGCATAAATCCGGGTTCTCTGTCAAATACTGAAGCTCCCCAAATTAGTAGACACATCGAAGAGCAAGCCTTATAAATATAAGCGAATATCTAAAAAACTAGATTCTGGGTTATTTTTTCCGCTTATTGCGGATATAAATAGCCTTTGAGTTGGTATTTCCTATTTGCCTTTCCTCTGTGTCAAAAAGCTTCGTAGCCGAAACCAGCTCACCAAGCTTCCCATACCCGTAGTTGCGTGGGTCAAAATCCGGTGATTGTTTCGCGATATTGCTACCGACGGGCGCCAGATGAGCCCATCCACTTTCATCCGAAAACGCTTCCACTGCATTGCGCAACAATGTCACCAGTTTTGTGTCTTGTTTTAACTCGCTGCTCGATTTCTTGACAATCGGTTTGCCCTCGGCGGTCTTCGCACGAAGGACTTCTGTGTAAATGAATTTATCGCAGGCAGCGACAAACGGAGCCGGTGTCTTTTGCTCACCAAAGCCATAGACCAGCAAGCCGGCCTCTCTGATTCTGGACGCCAGCTTGGTAAAATCGCTGTCACTGGATACGATGCAGAATCCATCGAATTTGCCTGTGTACAACAAGTCCATCGCGTCAATAATCATTGCGCTGTCAGTCGCATTTTTCCCTTTTGTGTACACGAACTGCTGCATAGGTTGGATCGAATGCTGCAACAAAACATCTTTCCATCCCTTGAGGCCAGGACCGGTCCAATCGCCATAGATTCTTTTGACGCTGGCTGTCCCGTAGTTGGAGATCTCAACCATCAGTCCATCGACAATGCTCGGTTGAGCATTTTCCGCGTCTATGAGAACGGCTAACTTGTTACTGTTTTCCATTTCCATTTACCCTTTTACTGGATAGCTCCTAAACGAAAAACCCCATCGCTCTATTCGAGAAACAGGGTCGTTTTTGTTCGGATCATGGCAATCTCAATTAAGGTTAACGCATTTCAATTTCAGATGTGGGGGTAGCACAATTAAACCCCAAATGTCAAATGATTGTATGTTTGCCGCGGTTTTCCGCCAAAAATCAGTTCGCAGTTGAGTGAGCTTAATTGGGAGTTTCATTCTACCCTGTACCAGGCAGCCCAATTGCCACGCTTCCGGGCGCGATAGAAGTCCTGCACAACAATGTTGCGCGCTATCTGCTGATTTACCTGGGAGGGAATTGAGGGGGATTTCTTCTGCCGGGCAATTTCGATCGGCGGTAAACCTTGAACCTCTGAATCCTTGAACCTTTGAACCTGAATATGCGGTTCCATACGGCACCTATTGGGAAAAGACGGTTTTCCAGTCATCTTTCATGCGGATGACGACCCAGCCCTGCTGCTTGGCGATATACCAGACATTATTTTCCCGGCGATTGGACCTCCTGTTTGCCTCCCGGACTTTCAAGTCCCAGGCCCTCCAGGCCTTCGACCTGACATGGATGCTTGTTCATGGCGCCCAGACTCACAAATGGGGCCAGCAGACCGATCGGCCCGATGGCGAGGGCGCTCAGGGCGCGGGCGCCTTTGGCCAGCAAGGCAAAATTGTCCGGCTTCACCTTGGGGTCCATAAGCGTGCCGCTCACCCTCAAATTGGTGGAAAATTCCATCACACCGGGATGTTTGGGTTTCGGCACCAGCAAAAAATTTATCTTTTCAGTGTCCAGGTTGACCTCCCCTTTGCCGGTCAGCACAGCGTCCTGGCTATTGAATACAAATGCCCGGCTGACGGCCAGACCGTCGGTGATATCGAACTGAACGACCGCGCATTTGATCTGACTGGCTTTGGTGCGAGGCTTCCAGACTTTAAAGATTTCTTTGGTGAGATCCACGGAAATCAGATTGAGATATTGACTCAGATAACCCTTTCCCATGACCGCGCCCATGGAACCGTTCAGATTCGCCATCAGACTGTGAACGGAATCCCCCCGGCTGTTCAGATCCGCTGCAATGTCGATGATAGCCTCCACGTCATCACTGGTCCCGGTCTCCTTTAAAAACCCGCCCAGATCGAAATTCTGGACAAGGAACCGACAGGTCAGCCGGCTCGGTGAAACCGGCAGGCGCCGGAAGGTTGCGGTAATGTCCGAGCCCTTGTAGTTCGCTTCAAATTTGTCGATGCTGAAGGTCCCCTTGTCGAGCATCAGGATCATCCGGCCGAAAGTCAGCCGGGCGTCCTTGGCGTGAATATTTCGGGCTTTGACATCGATGTCGACATCCACTTTGTCCAGTGCATCGACGGGCAAGGGCTCGTTGGCAAACACGCGGTCTCGAGCGGTGTCCGGGCCTTTGGGCGACATGTCCTTATCCATGCTGTTCATCAGAGCCGTTAAATCCAACAACCCCGATTCCAGCCTCAGGGTGATTTTGGGCCGCTTGCCGATCTCTACTTTTGCCAATCCCCTGAGATCGCTTTTATCGACGTTGGCATTCAATCCGTTCAGCTGAAAGGATCGGGGGGACCCGGTCAGTGACCCACTGACATCGAACGAACCCAGTTCGGGCACTTGCGTCCCGATCAATGGGCCGATCTCGGCCAGTTCCGTGCCGGATGCATCCAGTTTGACATCGACACCTTCCAGTTCGAGCAGCTTCTGGATTCCGCCGGTGAAGGCTAAATGCAAACCGCCGCGACCGGCGCTGCCGGTCGCTTTCTGCAGTGACAAGGCATCCGGCGATCCCATCAACCGGCCCGCGAGCGAGAATTCATCGATGGCCGGCAGCGATGTTCCGGAGATTTTTTCAATTTCCGTCAAATCAGTACCCGCGAGTTTGAAGTTGAGATCCAGTCCCTGCAACGCAATCAGATTCCTGACGTCCCCTTTTACCTCGAGGTTCAGATTACCGCGTACGGCACTGCCGTCGGCCTGCCGCAGGGTCAGGGATTTGCCGGTGCCTGTCAGCCGGCCCCGGATCTCGAAGCGATCCGTGGCAGGAAGTTTTTCGTCAATGATATCTCCGAACTCGGTCAAATTTTTACCCCTGAGGCTGGACTGCAAATCCAGGCCTTGCAGGTCGAGCAGATTCTTTACCCGGCCGCTCACGGCTATGTGCAGGTTGCCGCGGCGGGCGCTGCCCTGAACTTCCGGCACGGATAGAGCCGTCGCGGAGCCCGTCAGCCGGCCGTTGACGGTATACTCCCGGGTGACCGGCAATTTCTCTCCGATGAGAGACCCGACTTCCGCCAGGTTTCCCCCCGAACCTTTGACCCGCACGTTCAACCCATATAAGTCCGGCAGATTTTCGATATCGCCGGTTACGGAGATCTCCAGCGCGCCCCGGCGGGCATTGCCCTGGACCGCTCTGAGGCCCAGGGCGTCGGCCGAACCGGTGAGCTGTCCCTGAACTGCAAACTCATTTGTGGACGGAAGTTTTTCTCCAATAATCGGTCCGACTTCCGACAGATCCTTACCGGAACCAGTTGCGTTCAAATCGACGCCGCTGAAGCTGAGCACATCATCGATTCCGCCTTCAACCGCGAGACTCAGACTGCCGTGGTTGGCACTCCCTTTGGATTCGGTGAGAGACAGGTGACCGGGGGAGCCCGTCAACCGTCCCTGAGCCGTGAAGTCATCCGTGGGCGGCAGCTTCTGCCCGATGATCTCCCCAAGTTGCGCCAGATTCTTGCCCGCAGCCTTCAGGTTCAGATCCAGGCCGCTGACAGCGGTCAAATCGCTGATTCGGCCCTCAACCGCAAAACTCAGACTGCCGCGGTGGGCGCTGCCCCGGGCATCGGTGAGAGACAGGTGGCCGGCGGAGCCCGTCAACCGTCCCTGCGCCGTAAAGTCATCGGTGGGCGGCAGCGTCTGCCCGACGATCTCCCCAATTTGCGCCAGATTCTTGCCCGCAGCCTTCAGGTTCAGATCCAATCCGCTGAACGCAGTCAAATCGCTGATCCGGCCGCTGACCGCCAGATTTACCGCGGTACCGGAAAGGGTTGCATCGATGGCTTCCAGTTGCAGGGAGTCTCCGGAGCCTGCCAGATTGCCGGAAACTTCGAATGCTTTCGTCTGCGGCAAGTTGATATCCAGTACCGATCCGATGGCCGCAATGTTATCGCCGGTGAGACGGGCATGGACGTCGATGCCAGCCAGATTCGAAAGGTCCTTGATGACCCCTTTTACTTCAAAGCCGGCGCTCGCCAAATTGCCTGAAAGCTGAAGCGGGAAGCGACGGTGTACGAGCAGATCATTCAGCTTTCCGATCTTGCCGGAAACGGTGACCGGTTGTTTCTTATAAGCTGCCTGGAGTTCAACCGTCAGATTGTCTTCATTCTTCGGTCCGGATACGGTTAACTTCGTCAATGTAAACTGGGTCGGGGCTGCATCCATGTACCTGTGAAATGCGAACTGGAGGTTCTCGATATCGATCCGGTTGACATCGATTTTCGTGGGCACCAGCAGATCGAGGCGGCTGGGACGGCCACCGGATACAGGAAAGCTCCAGTTCTTCTGATTGTCCGGCCCCGTCTCCAGCAGTACCTTCACCCCTTGCAGACTGATCGCAACGACTTCCAGTCTTTTCAGCACCAGGCCCAGCAGCCGTACCCGGGCCTGCAATCTCTCCACAACGATCATTTGCGGCTGGGAACCCCAGTCGGCGTTGGCAAGTGCAATATCGGTCGCTACCAGTTCAGGCGGAAATGCGAGCGCGAGGGAAATGTCGCCGCCCAGCGTGAGCCGGCGGCCGGTGGCCTCCTCGACCATGCCGGCGATCAGCGGTTTCAGCTTGTTGTATTCATAATTTTTCAGGTACACGTACAGGCCTGCTATCGCGACGATAATCGCCAGCACAGCTGCGACTGCAATCACTTTCCAGCGCATGGATGTCTCTTTCTATGGGTCCGTTAAAAGTAAATTTTTCTTTTACAACAGCGGGCCGGCCAGCCGGGCCAGGTTCTCATAGAAGCGCTCCCGGCCCGATCGTTGCTGCCAGCTTTCCGGATCCACCGGAGTCGAGTCCTCGATATACCGGTGCTGCAGGGCCAGGACCTGCCGGGCGAAATCCGGCTCATAAATCCCGAGGGTCACCTCGAAATCAAGCCAGAAGCTGCGGATATCCAGATTCACCGATCCGAACAAAACCACCTGCTGATCGATGACCATGCTTTTGGTGTGCAACAACCCGCCCTTGAATCCGAAAATGTGGATTCCGGCGCTCAGCATCTCATCGAAAAAGCTGCGGCTGGTATATTGCACCAGCCACGAATCATTGTGTTCCGGTACGATGATGGAAACCCGGACCCCCCGCCCGGCAGCGGTCAGCAGGGCAGTGCTGACCGCATCGTCCGGTACGAAATAGGGTGTGGTGACCACGATCTCGCTATCGGCCGAATAGATGGCCATCAACAGCACCTGATAGATATTAACCCCGGCCCGCCCCGGACCCGAAGGAATCACCTGCAGATCGACGGCCCCGCGGAGAGAATCGTCCGGAAACTCCAAGGATTCGGCCTTGAGGTCCACATCGCGGCCGGTTTCGATCTCCCAGTCCCACCTGAACAGCGCATTCAAGGCACACACCCCCGGACCGGTGAGACGCACCATGGCATCCACCCATTCGCCGACACCGGCTTCCTGCTTGAAGAAGCGGGGATCCACAAGGTTGAAACTCCCGGTGTAGCCGACGGCATCATCGATAACGACAATTTTACGATGCAACCGCAGATCGGGCCGTACCTTAAAAACACTGAAGTAGCTGACCGGCAGGGCGATGGCAATCTCGATGCCGCCGCTTTTGAGCTGTTTTATCAATTCGCCCTTTATAAACCGGGCGCTTCCGACCGCATCCAACAGCACCCGGCAGGCAACCCCGCGCTTTGCGGCCCGCAAAAGGGCAGCCCCCACCTCATCCGCCAGACCGCCTTCATTCCAGATGTAGAACTCCAGATGGCAGAATTCTGCGGCGCGGTCGATGTCGGCGATCAAGGCCTTGAGAATCGTTTGGGATGAATCGAGCAGTTGAAGCCGATTGCCGCGAAGCGCCGGGATATGGATGATGGTGGCCGCCAGGCGGCTAAGGACCCGTGCCTGGGGACTCAGGTTCTGGGGATCGGACTGCAAATTTTGCGGCACCTCGTCTATCCACCGGGCGTAACGGCCCCTGATGGCGCGCGACCGGGCATAGAATTTGGGACCCAACCGTTTCTCACCCAGTACCAGATAGATGATCGCTCCCACCAGCGGCAGGAAAAAAACCAGGATCAGCCAGGCCAGTGATGTGGCGACGGGAAGCCGCACCCTGATCACCCGAATGGATACCCCGAGGATGACCACCACGTGCAGCGCAGTTATAAGGGTGAACAGAGAAAAAAAATCCATTATTGATCCGCGTTACCGGGCAATAGGCAGCTGTTAAATCATCGACCACCAACAGAGCTGATGGTCTGGGGAAGTCCCTTGGAAGGGGCCAAGCTCTGGGGGTGGCCGAAGATTTATTCTCCAGTCATCAGCCACCAGCATCTATCAGCTCTGTATCTGTGAGCCGTGTCACCCCCGGCAACGGTAGAACCTTTTCAGTTCGAACCGGCAGAGCCGGTGGCTTATGAATAGAGTCAGAAACCGCAAATCCAATCGATCCGGTATGACCGAAATGCTGCGGGCGATCCGGTCGGGATCGGGATAGTATCCTTTCAAAGGTGTTTAACACACTCAACAGCGCCCTAAAGGCGACTGAAGTTCAAACTAAGCATGAATTACCCGGGACGCAATATCGGCATCAGGCAGACTTCGGCTGGCTGCGGATATGTAAATCGCGCTGGGGAAACGGTATTTCGATACCGGCTTCAGCGAGCGCTTTGAAAATGGTGAAATACAGTGCGCTGCGCAGCTTGCGCCGGGGTGTCAGACGGACATCCATCCAGACCAGCAGTTCGAAATTGATGGAGGAATCTGCATATTCCACGAAACGGACCGCGGGGGGATAATTTTTTTTCACCAGAGGTTCGTTTTCAGCGGCCTCCAGCAGGATCTTTTCCACCCGCTGCGGATCGGCGTTGTAGGATACCCCGACCGGCACCTCGATGCGGATCAGCGGTGAGGCCAGGGAGTAGTTTATGATCGTGTTGGATATCATATTGGAGTTGGGCACCAGATATTCGATATTATCCCGTGTGCGAACCCGGGTCGCCCGCAGGTAAATGTCCGTGATCTGACCCATCACGCCTCCCACCTCAATCCAATCCCCCTTGCGGATTTTGCCTCCGAAAATGATCGTAAAACCGCTGATCACATTGGCGGCCATGTTCTGAAGCCCAAGGCCGACGCCGATACCGATGGCCCCGGCAAACACCAGCAGAAACTGTAGATTAAGCCCCAGAATATCCAGTGCGATGAGAAATCCGATCCCCAGGGTTACGTATTTGAACACGGTGTTGAGGGCATATCCCAGACCGGGATCGATGCCGAAGGATGGATACAGCTTATAGTCGAAATAAGCCTGGGCCAGGCGTGAGATATAGAAAATCGCCAGCAGGATCAAAAGGGCCCGGATAATCAACCAGAAAGTGACCGTGGTGGTTCCGAGTCGAAAAATTGGAAACGACATGATGCGCTGCAGGGGATCCAGCAATCCGAGCATATTGAGCAGGATCAGGACGCTGGCGACGATCGCGGCATAATTAAGCAGCGACCGCAATGTGCGAACGAATATCCGGGCGTCCTCCTCGGTCCGGTCCAGCCGCTGGTACCAGATGTTGAGATAGCGCTTCATGGCGTGAAAAATCAGCATACTGACCACAAAGGCGGCGCCGGTAAACCATATCTTGATCAGAACCAGCCGCCCTAATGCCCGGTAGCCGAAGCACCACAACAACGCCGCCAGAAAGGACAGGATCAACAGCGGATAGTAAAATCGATCCAGGAATCTCCGGAATTTCATATAGGTCTGGATCGACAGCTCCGGCAACAGGGACATGAAGGCTTTTTTGTTGAGAAACAGGATCAGCAGGACGATCGTGATGGAAACCGAAATCGCAGAACTCAGCAGCGCCAGGACATCGGGGCGTATCTCGAATACCTCCGCCGCCCAATAAACCGCCACGCCGAAAATCGCATACAGCAGCGCCAGTCGGGCCCAACGGTGAATGGTCCTTCCATATCGGGCGGTCCCCTTGAACAGGCCGCTGGTGAGCAACTCCTTCAGCAACCTCAGCAAGAGTGCTCCGGCCGCCCAGAAGCCAAGCAGGCGGCCGATAAGCTGAAACCAGGGCTCGTGGTAAGCGATCATGGCATTGATAAGGGCAAAGGCCCCGAGCAGCAGCAGAGGAATCAGGGCGGAAACCACCACGCGTATGCCGGATATGACAAACGGATAGCCGGCTTCCGGAATATATTTTGAAAGCGGCGCGACCCTACGCTCCACCCAGCCCATCACCCGCCGCTGGCCGAGCAGGCTGTACAGAACGGCACCCAAAAAGACCAGCACCAGAATGGATCCGATAAAACCCAGCACCTTGCTCTGCGCGATCACGAAGCGGGTGAATACCGGAACCTTGCCCGGCAGTTTCAAGGCCTGGTCGGAAAGATAGGCGATGGTACCCATATCCCAGCCAAGCGGTATCCGCTCAAAAAGCGAGATCGCTTTCTGCTGGAACTCTTCTTTGATGCGAGTGGCCTCCCGGATCATCACATCGTCCATCTCATGGGATAGGGCAATGGACGGGTGGTCTTTTTTTGCAGCGCTGTCCGCTGGGTCCCCGGAGGTCTCCTGGGCGCCGGCGTACGGTGCGGCCGTCCAGATAACGGCCAGCAATAAAATGGAAAGGATTCGAATGGGTTTGATCATGGTATCTGTCTGGGTTTGACTGAATCCGGGCGGTTTTCGGCCCCGCTTCGTCATTTCAAATTTTAGCTCAATTTTAATTGCAACCGCCTGAAAAGCATTGAAAGCATACAGTTGTGATCAGGCGAAATTGTAGAATTAATTGACCTATCTAAACTCTTTTTTGAAAACGATCAACAGGAAAAGGTGTTTATCCGGAATAATCGGGGGGGGAAAGAGGCAGCCTGTTCCATCCGGATGATCACGCACTTAGAAATCATTTTCTGAGAAGGCGAACAGGTAGTTTCATATAAAGAACGCCGGGCAGCAGGATACAATCTCAGCGGCCGGCCGGGCTTGTTGGCCGGCAGGCCCCTACCCGGCCTGCCGGCAAACGGGGTCAACGGGCAAACCGGCTAACCGGACTGTCCGGCTGCCTCGCGTTTGCTCTTTCTGACCATGGTTCTTTGGTCTTCGGGCAGGGGAGGCGGAACGGGTTGGCCGCAGATCTGTTGTACCGCGGCAAAGCGCGGCGGACACGCATCCAGGCATGTCCCGCATTTGATGCATTTGTCCTGGTCGATGACATGGATCCGGTTCTTGCCGCCCTCGATGGCCTCCACCGGACATTTGCGATAACACATCATGCAGGCCTGGCATTTGTCCGGATCGATATAATAGGACACCACTTCATTGAACATGCGGTCGATTTCGTCCCGGGTAAAATAAGCTTCCCAGTCTTCTTTATTCTGGAGGCGGGCCTCCAGCTTCTCGCGTTTCGCTATTTTGATGTAGGGGATCAGCTTGCGAACTTCCGCGAGTCGGGCTTTGAGCTCATCCGGACCCGCTTCCCCGCTGCCGCTGACCGGCCCCAATTCCTTGATCCTCTTGCTGAAGTCATCGATCACTTCGGTAAAAAGCATGCCTTCTCCGGAAGACATGAATTCGATGCTCAGTCTCTCGGGGTTCAGCCCGATGCGCTCCATGATTTTTTTGCACAGCAGCACCAGGTTGAGGGCATGGTAATTGCCATGGGTAATGTAATTGCATTCATTGAGACGGCAGCCGCCGATAAACACCCCGTCCATTCCATTGGAGAACGCCCGGAGTATGAATTCCAGATCGACCCGGCCGGAGCACATGACGCGAATCATTCTGACCTCAGGGGAATATTGTAGTCTGGAAACTCCAGCCATGTCTGCGGCACCGTATGCTCACCAGTGGCATACGAAACCCAATATTTTCGGTTTGAATTTGGCACTCATTTGTGTTCTTCGCTCCCTTGTGTCGGTTGGACCCGTCGGCCCGTTTAAACTGTTGGCCGGTTTGCCGGCTTTCGCCGGCGGATAGGTCCTATAGGACTTATAGGACCTATAATGCTTGAGCCCGTTTGCCCATCGAACAAATTAGTCCGTCTTGGGAAATCGGCTATCGGGCTTCGATGGCAGCATCGATCTGGGTCAAAAGGTCCTCATCGGTAAAATGCTTCAAATAAATCGCGCCCGTGGGGCAGCTCGCATTGCACAGGCCGTCTCCCTTGCACAAAACCGGATTCACCACGGCTTTACGGCCCTGGCGGGTGGTACGATATTCGATGGCACCGTAGGTACACGCCGAAATACAGGCGCCGCACCCGATGCATTTGGGTTCTTCCACCTCGCAGACCGCACCCGAAACCGTGACCGTCTCATGTGACAGCAGGGCCAACACCCGGCTGGCGGCACCATAGGCCTGATTGACCGCCTCGGGTATGTGTTTGGGATAGTGGGCCATGCCGCACAGATAAATCCCGTCGGTGCCGAATTCCACCGGACGCAGTTTGACGTGCGCCTCTTTGAAAAATTCATCCGGCCCCAGCGAAACCTTGAAAAGCTGCGATAGCGCCCGGTTGTCTTCAGCCGGAATCACCGCCGCGGATAAAACCAGATAATCGGCCCCGATGGCAAGCTCCCGCTGCAAAACCGGGTCGGTCACGGCCACCTGCAACACCGGCCGGCCCGCTTCCACCACGGCTTTAACCCGGGGCTTGTCCTCCGGCGTGAAACGGATGAACTTGACATCCTGCTCGGACGCGTTGCGGTAATAGTCCTCCATGAGCCCATAGGTTCGGATATCCCGAAAAAGAATATGGATATCCATCCCGGGGTTCAAGCTTTTCAGCTTCAGCGCATTTTTCACCGCGTGGCTGCAGCATACCCGGGCACAGTAGTTGCGGTCCGGCTGGCGGCAGCCGACACACTGAATCATCACCAGACTCCCGGCGGCGAGCAGCTTTTCGTCCCCGCCGGCGATGCGCTCACCCAGTTCCAGTTGGGTCAACACCCGCTCATCTTCTCCATAAAGGTATTCGGTGGGTTTGTATTCGGCGGCACCGGTGGCAATCACCGCCGCGCCGTGTTTGATCTCGGCAACCCCTCTTTCAGAGCTCACCCGGGTGACGAAGTTGCCCACATAGCCGGTAGCTTCCGTGATGGTCGCATCCGTATACACATGCACCGCCGGGTGCTGATAAACCCGGCGTTCCAGATCCCGCAGGTGGCTTTGAATATCCATGCCGTCCAACGTAAAATGGATTCGGCGGGCCGTGCCCCCCAAATCGGCATTTTTCTCGACAAGGTAGACCTCATGTCCCTGGTTGGCCATCGACAAGGCGCAGGTCATGCCGGCAATGCCGCCGCCGACCACCAGCGCCGTCTTGTTCACCGGCAAATCGATTTCCTGCAGCGGCTGCAGACAGCAGGCCCGGGCCACCGACATCCGGGTGATGTCCTTGGCCTTGCGCGTGGCTTCTTCTTTCTCGCGGGCGTGCACCCAGGAACAGTGTTCCCTGATATTGGCCATTTCAAAGTAATATTGATTGAGGCCCGCCTCGCGCAGCGTGTCGCGAAACAACGGCTCCAGCGTCCGCGGCGAGCAGGCGGCCACCACCACCCGATTGAGCCCCTTTTCGCGGATGGTGTCCGCAATCGTCTGGGCGGAGTCGGTGGCACACGAAAACAGCTGTTCCTGGGCATGAACCACGTGGTCCAGGGTCAGGCTGTAATCCACCACGGACGGCACATCCACCACCCGGCCGATATTCGCACCGCAATGGCACACGAATACCCCTACCCGGGGCTCATCCGCAGCGACATCCTTTTCCGGGGGATAGATTCGCTCCCGGGCCAGCTTGCCGCGCCGGAAATTTAAAAATTCGCCGCATTGCGACCCCGCGCCGCTGGCTGAAAACACCGACTCGGGGATATCCATCGGGCTTTGAAAGGCGCCGCTGACATAGATACCGGCCCGGCTGGTGGCCATTGGGTTGGATGACACCGTTTTGCAAAAACCGTGGGAATTGAGCTCGATGCCGAACTGGTCCGCCAGAACCCGGTAATCGGCCGGCGGGGTCAATCCCACCGACAGCACCACCATGTCGAAGGCTTCCTCCACGGCTCCCTCGCCGCCGGCATATCTGACGAGCACATTGCCGGTTTGCGGGTCTTCGCCGACAATCGACGCAAAGCTTCGGATAAACCGCGTGCCGGAAAGCTTCTCCGTTCTCTGGTAAAATGCCTCGAAATCCTTGCCGTACGAGCGGATATCGTTATGAAATACCGTGCACTGGGCATCCGCATCATGATCCTTGGCCAAGATCACCTGTTTCTGGGTATAGGTGCAACACACCGCGGAACAATAGCTGTTGTCGCCGGGGGTGACCCGGCGCGAGCCGATGCATTGAATCCAGGCGATTTTGTGGGGATGCCGCAGGTCGGACGCCCGCAGGATCTCACCCTCGTAAGGCCCCGTGGCGCACAGCAGCCGCTCGAAATCCATGCTGGTGACCACGTTTTGAATTCTACCGTAGCCGTATTCAGCCCTGGCCTTCGGGTCGTAAGCCTCCAGTCCGGGGGCCAGCAGCACCGCCCCGACGGTGACATCGACCTTTTCCGGCGTTTGTTGAAAATCGATGGCCTTGGACTTGCACACCCCTTCGCAGATCCGGCATTTCTTCTCCTTGAGGTAAATACAGCTTTGATCGATATAGGCCACCAGCGGAATCGCCTGGGAGAAGTAGATGTGAACCGCCTTGTTCTGCGATATTTCCTGATTGAATTTATCCGGGTATTCCACCGGGCAGTACTCCATACAGGTCGCACAGCCCGTGCACTTGTCCTCGGTGATGTATCTGGGCTTTTTCACCAGCGTGACCTTGAAGTCTCCCGCCTGCCCCTGCACCTTGTCAATCTCGGTATAGGTGAAAACCTCTATGTTCGGATGCCGGCCGACCTCGACCAGTTTAGGCGACAGGATTCACATGGAACAGTCATTGGTGGGAAACGTCTTGTCCAACTGGGCCATGTGGCCGCCGATCGCCGGCGCCTTATCGACCAGATACACCCGGAAGCCGGCGGTGGCCAGATCCAGCGAGGCTTGAATACCGCTGATCCCGCCGCCGACCACCATGACGTCGCCGAAGTTTTTGTCGGCCATTTCTTCGCGCAAGCGCTGAACGTGTTCTTCGATGGATTCTTTTTCCACTTTATATCACCTCATCGGGTCCCTGCAGTTAAATTACCTCTGCAACAATCTCGGTAATGTCCTTGATTTCGAAATTCTCGCCGTCTTCCAGGGTCAACCGGCTTTCCTCGAAATGAGAAATACAGTACGGGCAACAGGTGGCCAAAACCTCGGCCCCCACATCCACCGCCTGTTGGATTCTCAAGTCCGAAAACCGTTCGCCCTTGACCGTTTCCATCCAGATCCGGCCGCCGCCGCCGCCGCAGCACAGACTGGCGCTGCGCGAATCCGGCATCTCCTTTAAGGTCAACCCGGCGATTTGTTCTAAAACACGGCGGGGCGCGTCGTATATGCCGTTATGGCGTCCGAGATAACACGGATCGTGATAGGCCACCTGTTTGGGGTATTCGCCGGTCAGCTCCAGACGGCCCTCGGCGAGAAGCCCCGCCAAAAATTCAGATATATGGACCACCTCGAAATTCACCCTGAATTCGGCGTATTCGTTTTTAAAGGTGTGATAGCAATGCGGGGAGGATACCAGCACCTTCTTCACCCCGTGGTCGATGAAAGTCTTGATGTTTTCCCGGGCCAGCCGCTTGAACAATTCTTCGTCGCCCGTCTTGCGGATGCTCTCGCCGCAGCAATTTTCCTTCTGGCCCAATATCCCGAATTCGACGCCGGCCTTGTTTAAAATCGAGGCCGTGGCGCGGGCCACCTTCTTGAGCCGCGGATCGTAGCTCAGATAGCAGCCGGGAAAATACAAAATCTCCATCTCCTCGGTAAACGACGGCACCGACAGGCCCTCCGCCCAGGCGGCCCGGTTTTCCCGCTTTTCGTTCAAGGGATTGCCCGCGCCCCGCAAACTGGCGCTGACGGTCCGGATAGCCCGGGCCGTCGCGGGAAACACCCCGTATTCCGTGGCGATCCGGCGCAGGGCCACATTGGATTCGATTTGGCGGACATCCCGCGGGCACTGCTGCGGGCAGGTGCCGCAGGTCGTACACAGCCAGATGTCGTCGCTTTCGATATCCGTCATGCCGAAGGTCGCCTCCCGCACAATCCGGCGCATGCTGAAAGACCTCACCCGGTTCCACGGGCATACCGCATCGCACAATCCACATTGATAGCACCGCTTGAAGGCATCGCCGCCGTTGGCTTTGATGACATCCACGATTTCTTTATAGTCGGCTACGTTCTCCATTGTCTGTCACTCCTTCTTCGACATGCGGGCGACGGCATCCAGAATCTGTTGCAATCCATATTTGTCGGCCAGTGATTCCAAACCGATTTCCAGTTCTTCCTGTTCTTCCTCCTCGTCGACTTCCTCTTCCCTTTCTTCCAGAATCAGCGCATCGTTCAGACACCACTTCACGCATAAGGGCTCTTCTTCACCTTCACACATATCGCATTTGAGGGGCAGACCGGAATCGGGCTCCTTGAACTCGCTTCTGGATGGGCAGGAGGCCCGGCAGAAGGCACATTCCTCGTATTCCTTGCCGTCAATTGTGTACTTGTCCCGGCCCATACATTCGGCGGGCGCATATTCACCGGCATACACGGGTACATAGATATCCGTGAGCGGTTCGCGAATCACCCGGATACGGGCCCGGGCCGGATTGTTGCTGCTGTATTTCGGCGCCGCGTGAAAAGCGGAGCAGATGACCTCGCAGGCCCGACATCCATTGCACTTGTCGACGTCTATTTTTATGGTCTTGACTGTTTTCTTTTTCTTTTCACCCATCACGGTTGCACCCCCTTGTCCTGAACCTGTTCTGTTTGCGCGGAGGTCTCCCCGGCCCCGGCAGGGGTTTCTTCACCATCCGTCAGAATCCCCCTTTCAAGGAAGTCCCGGCTCACATAGTCCAAACCCAGATCCTCCAGGGACGCTTGGGTCGGAATGCCATCCTCGTTCCAGCCCTTGAATTGGTAGTAGGCGTCCAGCAGCTCCTTTTCCAGTTCGGGAAACCGTTTCTTCCAATGGTTCTCCGGCGGTTTGTCGTCCTTGCGCCGCATGCCGCGTCTGATGTTGAAGGCCCGCACCAGGGTACGGTATCTTTGGGTGGCTTTGGTCAGTTTGTCCTCATCCATATCGACCCCGGCCCCCGCGGAAATGAATTTGGGATAGTTGTGAATATGGTACGGAGGCTTCAGGGGAAATGACGACAGGCCGGCGCACATCCCGAGGGCGTCGTCGATGTAGTGCATCCTTTCCTGCCAGTCGACGATATCACACGTCATTTGCACGGTCGGATAGAAAGGTATCGAGTTTTCTCCCCGCAATTCCCAGTCTATGAAATACTGCTTGAATTTTTCATCCGGCACCTGAAACCAGTCCTTGACGAATGCCTCGCGCTGCTCCCGCGTGGGAAAAGGCGCCTGAGGAAACTGCCCTTCGATCTGGGTGATGTTTATCTTCTCGCCGGTGGCATACATGAGAAAGTAGATGGGATTGAGCATCGACAGTTTGAGCGGCAGTTGCTCATGTTTTTTGATGGTGTTGTGCGCATAGGCTCCGGCGCCTTTTCCGATCCGCTTGGCCGCCCAGTAAGTCCCGTCGGCCAGAACGTCCCCGATGCCTTCTCTGCGCACGATGCGATCGAGCAGCCAGTAGAACCGCTCCTCGTTGTCGGCCGGCAGTCCCGCCATGTCTTCGTCGGTTAAAATGCCGTCCTCGTAGAGTTCGAGGCCAAAGGCCATCACCTGCGGGGTCGAAAATCCGTCCACCCCGTATTCGGTGGCGCGCTGGGCGATCCTCAAGCCGAAATCCAGGTCCGACATGGCCGCCATGGTATAGGTCAGCTTCGAAAAGCATTTCATCATATAAGTCGGAACCCCCGGAAGGGACAGCGTCGCCCCGCATTTCATCGGACAGTTATAGCAGCTTATCAGCCGGGTTCGGGCGTTATCCAACGTCTGGGCCCACTTTTTTGCGATGTCTTCGGTCCAGAAACCCTTGCGGCGGACCCGGGAATTTCCCCACATGAAATTCTCGGTGTGCCACTTTTCATCGTGGACCTTCATTTCCTGCGGCGAGCCCAGGCCGGTCAAAATGGTCATGACTCCCTTGACCGGGTTTTTCTCTCGGAATTTGATGTACTCCAACACCTCGTTGCACAGCGCCAGGTATTCGGCCGGCCGGGCGACATTGACGTCTTTGGTCCCCCGAACCACGACGGCCTTCACCCCCTTGTCGCCCATGACGGCGCCGATTCCGCCCCGGCTGGCACTGGAGCGTCCCTGTTCGATGGAGGCGAAAAAAACCCGGTTTTCCCCGGCCATTCCGATAGCGGCCACCTGGGCTTTCGGTTCCTTCAGCTCCTTGCGAATGAGTTCCGCGGTTTCCACGGAGCCTTTGCCCCGCAAGTGGGCGGCATCACGCAATTCCACTTTGTCATTGTTTATCCACAGATAAACCAGGTCGGGCGACTTGCCGCGGAAGATCACCTTGTCATATCCGGCATATTTCAATTCCGGCGCCCAGAAGCCCCCCATCATCGAGAAGGCCAACAGCCGGGTCTGGGGAGAAACCGTGGTCACAATGGTCCGGTTACAGCCGGTGGCCGGGGTGCCGCATAAAAGCCCGGCGCTGAAAATCAGCAGATTTTCGGGGGCGAACGGCTCGACCTCGGGAGGCACCCGGTCCCACATAATCTTGGCATTGGTGCCCAGGCCGCCCAGATAGAGCTCGGTATCCCTCGGGTCGGTTTCCACCCTTTCGATATTTCCCCGGGTTAAATCGATTTCAAGGTTGAACCCTGTCTCTGCATACCTCATTTTATTTTTCCTTCCAGATCACCTGAATTTTGGGTTTCTGTTGAACGATCGTTATCGCAGGTATCTGATTCAAAGCGCCTTCATCCGCCGGATGAAGGCTGATATGGTTGTAATGTTTCAGCAATTCCCGACGATTTCAGCTTCCACTCAAGCCCCCGTCAATCGATGCGAATGACCTTGACGTGCTTGCCCACCCAATCCTGGGGCAGATAAACCCGGCCGGTGTTGCCGCTCGGCTTGACTTCCTTTTCGACCATCTCTTCCCCGAATACCCGGAAGCGGGCTTTGGGCGTCGTACGGGGGCTTTCGGTTGTCATGCCGATCTCCTGTAAGATCCTGTCGTTTTTGTGGGCGTCCATCTTTTCCTCCAGTCGGCTGACCGCATTGAGTTGCCTGCGGTGTGCCGCTCTCCGGGTTTCCGATCGGCCCGCTCCTTAGCGCTGAACCTGTCCATATATTTGATTATATTGTTGATATAAAGCGTCAACCCGTGCCCCCGCAGATTTCGGGGACCCACCCATTAAGCTATATATTAACTACAATTTAGCTATAAAGTAGCTTTATACGAAGTTGGCCGGGCTTTGTCAAGAAAAAAAACGGCGGGCAGTGGGCGGGTTCGGGCACCGTCGGCTTCAGTTGGGCGCCGGCGCCCTGAACATCCGGTCCAGGTAAAAGGGATCGTCAAAGTGACGCTTGCCTGCAAAGGCCACGGCATGCCGGCCCCACTGACGCATGGCCCCCGGCGATAATACCCCGGTAGGCCAGAGGATGAACCGCTCCAGTCTCTGACTGCCGGCAACGATGGCGTCCTGGCCGAACATGCTTTTACGACCGGTTGCGGGATCGGGCAGGCTTCGCAGCCGGCCATAGTCGATCATTGCATAATTTTCCGATCCGGTTCGCCGTTCACGGGAGATGGGATACAGGTGCTCGACATAGTGGGTTCGGCTCTCCATGGCGATCACCATTAAGGACTCCGCCGGATTCATATGGGGTGCCGTCAATATCAAAGGCGGTTCGGCATAATTCGAAGTTTTCCGAACCTGAAGCCGGGCGGTGGGATACGCCGTGTAGTAGCATCCGCAATTGTGCATCGTCTCGTAAATCAGCGGTCGGCCGTCACCATCCAGGGTGACGCGGTAATCGATCCCGTCGAACTTCCCCCCGTACATGTCCAGCGCATGCCGCCGGGGCCGGGCGGGAAACCAGACGATGTAGTTGAGCTGGGTACGGATTTCGCCGCCAAAGCGGGTGAAGGAAAGCAGGGTATATGCCACCGCCCGGCCAACGTCGAGTTCGAGATCTCCGGGGCCGGTCCGGACAGGAGACCCGATGCGATCATACTCACCCGTCAGCCGTATTTCCCATACCGGGGCATAAATCTGAAAAAGACGATGCAGGTCTGCAGGTACGTAGACGGGAATGCCCAGACCATCCTTTTCAGCAGATGCGACGATCCGGCGGGCCGCCGCCGGATCGCTTTTATCCGCCGGAAGATAGCGAATCGTCCGCCAATCGACGGGCGCTGTGTTTGAAAAGCGTTGCCGGGCCTCGACCTGCCAGCGGGACACCCCCCTGGAAACGAACAAACCGCTGAGAGGGTAAAGACCCACTGCCCGGCGCAGGTCGATGTAGTCATCGGGCGCCAGAACCTCTTGCCGCAGCGCCGTTTGCCGAAAGACATCCTGGAAATCCGCGGCCCGCAGCAGGTCGCCGCAGGCATCGACTTCGGCCAGAAGCCCGGATCGGCCCCGGTCCGGAGCCAGGCCGGAGACGGTGGCATCGGGCAGATTGGCGATCTCATAATTGCGGGCTTCCCGGTCCAGGGCCTGCATACGGTTCGTCCAGGCGGCAAAAGCGGCTTGGCCGCTGACGGCTCCGCTGAACGAGGCCAGGAATCGATTCACTCTCAGATATGGATACCCTGGAACCCGAAAGGCTCCGGCATCGATCACGCCGGCTTTCTCGACGCGGTCATCGAGTTCGGCAAAAAAAACGGCGCAGGCGCCGAGCGCTCCGGTTTCTTGCGTGCGATCCGATCGGGTGGGTTGCGGCACCATTGCACAGCCTGCCAGCAGGCCGGCCAGTAAATAAAAAAGGAGGGACGCACCGAAGGTTCGAGACCAGTGTCCGATCCTGGCGCAACCCCACGCTCCGGCCATTCTCATGACGGAGACGTTGTTTCCATCCAAATTAGCCGGGTTGATATGATTCGGCATCGGCATAAATCATCCCATGCTGTTTACCCTCGTTTTGGTGGGGAATATCCGGACTTTGTGAATTACGACACAGCCACAAATGCCGGGATCATTTAAGATGTTTCTTATTTGATCAGACCGGCTGACCGTTAGCCGGCGGCGCCGGCTCATGTAAAACTGTGACCGCGACGAGACGGGTTCAGCTTTCCGCACGCCATTTAAATTCTGCATAAACCGGATAATGATCGGAGGGATAGATTCCTTCGAAGGTGCCCGTCACCACCTTATACGTTATGGGAACAATGCGCCCGCGGTACAGAATCCAGTCGATATGCTCGCCGTCGGCCTGCCCGTTGAATCCGTGGTAAGTGCCCGGATAGGGTTTGGTGGCGGCATTTTTGAACCAGGGCCCCCCGAGCGATGATTTCGGGCTTTCCCCCGTGAAAACCCGGTGGCACTTTTGCTGGGGCGTGCAATTGAAATCACCCAGCAAAACGGCCGGAACATCCGGCGGCAGCTCGGCCAGCTGCTCCAAGATGATGACCGCGCTGTCGGTCTGGACATTTTCGGCGAAATCGAAGTGGGTGTTGATACATATCAGGCCGTTGCACCCGCAGTTGAACATTCCGATCGTGCACTGGCGCGGCCAACGGCTGTCCGCCAGCTTGCTGGGAACCGTCGGGGTTCGGCTCAGGAAACGGTGGCGGTACATGGTGAGGGTCCACTCGTTTTTAAAGAAGATGATATTGTTTTGCCAGTAAGACGGCGCCGGACTTCGTTTGCCGATGTACTCATAGCCAATCAACAATTCCGTCAGATAGTCAATTTGGAAATCCATGGCTTCCTGCACGCCGATGAAATCCGGTCGGAATTCTTTAAACAGCGCCGGAAGTGCTTTTTTGCGATGTTCCCAGTTGTTTTCACCGTCCTCGGCCAATCCAAATCGAAGATTGAAGGTCAGCGTCGAAAAGCTGACGTCGAGATCCTGACTATCGGTGGTGCCGTTCTGATCTTTCATTTTTCTGCTCAAAAGCTGCCGTCAGGCCGGTTTTACCAGATTCGCTCGCGGTTTGAAAAATCCCCTGACCCGCCGGTATGTCGACGGCGGCATCAGAATAATCAGGTTGCCGGCCACCACCAGGACCACGCCCGACAGCGCATCGGCACTCCAGTGATAGCCCTCGAACAGGGACGAAAGGGCCAGAGCGATGATGGGCATCAGCAAGGTTACGTAGGCCGCATACTCGGCGCCGATGCGTCCGATCAGCAACATATAGCAGCCGAAAGCCGCAATCGAACCGAACAGGGTCAGGTAAAGCATGGGACCCAGATAGCCGACGGACCAGTCCATGGTGAGGGTGCCGCCCATTGCGAAATGAATCGCCAGGGTCAACAGCCCCCCATAACCCATTCCGAATGCGTTGGCCTGAGTGACGGGTACCCCGTTGGCGGCGTTGCGGGCGCCGACCACATTGCCGGCGGACGCCAGATAGGCACCGACCAGGGCGATCAGCAATCCGATCAGCCCGGAGGTAGCGCTGAAGGCGGCCAGATCCCGGTGAAAGACTATGCAGATGCCGCCCAGCCCGAGAACCCCGCCCCGAAAGGCCCGCCAGGCCACCGGCCGGCCCATGAAAATGCGAAGGTTTAAAATGTTCCACATCAGGATGGTGGAAAATACCACCGCCACCAGCCCACTGGTCATGTAACTGGTGGCCAGATAGCTGCCGCAGTAGCTGAGCCCGAACAGCGTGATTCCCTGCAGGGCCATAAAACGATGATCCCGCAGGGAAAATTTGAGCCGTTTGCGGGCGAGGACGCAATAAATCAGCAGAATCGATGCCGCCAGGCAGAAACGATAGGCGACCGACAGAACCGGCGGCACCTGGGACAGCTGAAGTTTGATCGCCAGCCAGGTCGATCCCCAGATCAGCGCGGCGGCGGCGTACAGCAAAAAATTGATCATTATTTCGGTAATTTTTCCCTTTCGCTGCAGCGAAAGGCGTTGATCCGGAGCTGATCGATTCCAGGCTCCGGTCACAGGATTCAAAGGCTTCACCTGGCTGAAACTATCATATGTTCAATTTGACCACAATTTCATTTTGCGCCCCGTCTAAAATAAATTCATGGATGACCAATCCCGCTTGATAAATTGACCCATGGAGGCCGCCATTTGGGTGGCCCGGGAATATTTCTTGCGGGTGGCGAGGATCGCGCGCAGCACCCGACCGGTGTCGACCAATGTCAAGGACCTCGTGCTGCCATATCTAATGAACTTGAAAACATCCCGGGGATTGACTTCAGAAACCACTCCGGGGTAAGGATCTGTATCGCCCCAATATCGATCTGTCTCTACGTCTCGAAATGGAGGCCCCTCATAATGGATCCACTTTGGATTATCGCCGCATTCGTATGCGGCGCGGTCGTCGCAAGAATCGGCCTACCTCCGCTGGTGGGCTATCTGGTGGCCGGTTTCGTACTCAACAGCTTCGGCGTCGAGGGTGGTCAATTCCTCGAGGAGATTGCCAATGCCGGGGTGACGCTGCTTCTGTTTACCATAGGGCTGAAGCTAAGGATCAAAAGCCTGGTGAGACCGGAGGTGTGGGCCGGCGCCACCATTCATATGCTCCTTACCGTAGCGCTGATCGGAGCCGGAATCTGGTTGCTTGGCGCGGTCACGGTGCCATTCTTCCACCTGCTGAACTGGAAAAGCATGCTTTTGGTGGCGTTTGCCCTGAGTTTTTCGAGCACCGTATTTGCAATGAAAGTCTTTGAGGCCAAAAACGAGCTTCCGTCGCGTCATGCGGCAACGGCTATCGGCATTCTAATCATACAGGACATCCTGGCCGTGGCATTTCTGGCGGCCTCCAGCGGAAAGCTCCCGTCCCCGTGGGCTTTGGCGTTGGTCGCGGGGATATTGGCTCTCCGTCCCCTGCTGGGCCGGTATTTAGCCCGCTGCGGACACGGCGAATTGCTGATGCTCTTCGGAATTTTGATGACTGTCATCGGCTATCGAAGCTTCGAACTGGTCGGGTTGAAGGGCGATCTCGGCGCCCTGGTTTTCGGCATGCTGCTGGCCAGCCACCCGAAGGCCTCCGAATTGGCCAACCTGCTGCTCGGCTTCAAGGACCTGCTTCTGGTCGGCTTCTTCCTGATCATCGGTCTTTCCGGAAACCCCACAGGGGCCGCATTCGGCATGGCGCTGCTGCTGGTGCTGGCCGTCCCATTCAAGGCGGCATTGTTTTTCGCGATACTCACCCGCTTTAAATTGCGTGCCCGAACCGCCATTCTGGGCTCTCTAAGTCTGGCTAACTACAGCGAGTTCGGGCTGATCGTGGCCTCCATCGGCGCCGCCAACGGCTGGATCGGCAAGGACTGGCTGATCATCATCGCCATTTCACTGTCGATCACATTCATACTGGCGGCGCCGCTCAATGCCTTTGCCCACCACATCTATGCCCGGTTTTCAGACCTGTTGAAGCGGTTCGAAACCGAAACCCGGCTGAGAGAAGACGAGCCGATTCATACCGGTGAAGCCGAGGTGGGCATCATCGGGATGGGAGGCGTTGGGACGGCGGCTTACGATGAGATGCAGCGCCGGTATGGCGATGTGGTGATAGCCTTGGACTTTTGCACGGATACGGTCCAGCGGCATCGGAAAGTGGGCAGAAATGTGGTTTACGGTGATGCTGACGACAGCGACTTCTGGGAGCGGGTCGATCTGAAGGACAGCCGGATAGGGCTGGTCATGCTCGCCCTTCCCGATCCGCAAACCAGCCGGTTTGCCGTCCAGCAGTTGAGAAGATTGGGCTTCAAGGGCCGGATCGCAGCCTCGGTGCGTTACGAAGATGAGATCGCCGTCCTGCGGGACGCCGGGATCGATGCGGCCTACAGCCTGTATGAAGAGGCGGGCGTGGGCTTTGCAGACCACGTCTGCTCCGAACTTGGCTATTGCCGGATATACCGGAACGGAACCGTCTTGGACCAATAAAGAGAAAAGGCAACTTTTCTGCTATCCATTCAATAGATTGAAAATACATCTGTTCTTTTTAAATATCTCCCTGAACTGGCCATACAGTTTGTCATAAACGGCAAAGTTGGCCTCGATGGGCGTGAAGGTTTTTTTGATCCTGGCGCGCTCGGGGATATCTTCCAATTTCAGGTGCCCCAACCTGACGAGTCCGATGAGGCCGGCTCCTTTGCAGGTCACCTGCACCGGGTCCGCCATCTGATGAATGGGAATTCCCAAAATATCCGCATAAGACTGGGCCCAGACATCGGACAGGGCCCCGCCTCCCGCAAAGCGAAGGCTGTCAAATTTCTTTCCGATGAATTTTTGAACCTTTCCCAGCGCGGCCCGGCTGTTGAAGGCCACCCCCTCCATGACAGACCGGGTGAGATGACGGCGGTTCGTCTCCAGCGAGAGGTTGAAAAATCCCCCCCGGACATTCCGGTCTTCAGAAGGCGCATAGGATCCGGTCAGCCAGGGCAGGAAGATGACGCCGTCCGCACCCGGCGGCACTTCCGCCGCCATTTGGTTCAAGCGTTCATAGGCATCTTCCGGCATACCCGAGACATTCAGGGCATCATCGTGGCAGACCACATTTTTAAGATGGAATTCCAGACACTTACCACCCAGACCTTGCTCGCACAACAGCATATACTTACCGGGCAGACAGCTGGGAATGGATGCGATGGAGTTGAAAATATCGGTTTTCTTGGAATCGATGTAACCATTGAGGCTCAGGGTGGTGCTGACCAGCAGCAGTCCCTGTTGCAAATCCACGATTCCCGCGCCGGCGATGGCAGCCTGGTTGTCTATCATCCCGCAGATGACCTGGGTTTCCGCACCAAGGCCAAGTTCTTCGGCAACAGCAGGTGTGATTCTGCCGACGATTCCATCGCTGGGGAGCAGTTCCGGCAGTTTCGCACGATCGATCCCGGACATCTTGAGCAGGGTGGTGCAATATTCCCTGGCACCCCAATTGCGATTTGATGTCAGCATCGTGGTGAGGGCGGTGTGCTGAGATGCGGTTATGCGCCCGGTCAGGCGTGATGTCAGATAGTCGACGGGCTCCAGAAACTTGTAGGTTTGGTTGTAAATTTCAGGAAGATCATTTTTGACAAACAGCATATGCGCCAACGCGTCAGCACCAACAGCGGTGGGGGCAACCCCGGTATGGCGGATGAACGTCATCAGCTTGCGGATGCTCATACCCTGCACTGCCGGAAATCCCTTCATCATTTCCCGGTTGTATTTTCCGCCGCGGGTATCCCGCCAGGAGATACAGTTCATCAGCGGTTCGACATGCTCATTGACCGGAATCGTCAGAAAATACTGGGAATCGCAGCAGATACCCACAATATGCGCTGCCGCAGCGCCGCAATCGGCGATAACCCGTTTCGAAGTTTCGAGGCAGAGTTTCCACCACAATTCGGCATCCTGCTCCGCACCACCGCCCGGTAAAATAATCGTGCCGTAGGGTTGGTAACAATAGGCAGCGACATCGCCCCGGTCTGATATAATAGCGGTTTTAAGGCCGCTGCTGCCCAAATCCAGGGATAGCACATATGTTTGTGGATTCAACTCGTTCACGGTCTCTCCTGGAAAGTTTCCGGTTAATCATCCGGTTGTTCCAGGCAATCGTCCTGGTATTGGATCATGATATCCCTGATCATCTCCATGTCGTTGTGCTCGATCATGGATTTGGAACCCTGTCCACCGTACAGAGCGCCGCTCTTGGCGATGCCGCGGGTCGGGTTCTTGGCGTAGTCAACCGCCTCCGCCAGGTCCCGGTCGAACTCTTCGGCAAGACCCGGCTGCGTCTGGGGACCGGTGACGCACATATGAATCGCGCTGGGGTATTGCTGCCCATTGAATCGCCAGCCGCGCTCCTTCATGAAATCGTTGAGGTGGTAAATGTCAAACTCGTCCGATGTGAAAGAGAAGCAGAAAGTCGGGCTGCCCATCAATCTCAGCTCCGGATGCCGGGTCACGGATTTCTGCATGGTAAATGCTGTCTCGAAAATCCTGCGGGCCCGTTCCAGATATCCCTCCTTGCCCAGTGTCACCATGACAGCCCAGGTAGCTGCAATGATTCCGCCCGAGCGGCTGCCGCCGATGCCGGGAGAGACATATGTTCCGCCGACCCATTCCGGATTGGTGGTGTACTGGTATTTGCGGAAACCCTTGTCCCGGTATACCACAACGGATGTTCCCTTGGGGCCGTATGCATATTTGTGGGTGTCAGCGGAAATCGATGTGACACCGGGAATGCGGAAATCGAAAGGCGGGACGTCATATCCCAGCTGTTCCCCCCATGGCAGGATGAATCCGCCCAGGCAGCCATCGACGTGAAGCCCGATATCGTGCTTCAGCGCCAGGTCGGAAAGCGTATCAATGGGGTCGATGGTGCCGTAGGGATAGTTTCCCGCCGATCCCACCAGCAGGATGGTGTTGTCATTGATATGGTCCCGCACATAATCCATATCAATGAGAGTGGTCCGCGGATCCACCGGTGCTTCGATCAACTTGACGCCGAAATACTGCGCGCCCTTGCGAAATGCGGTATGGGCCGTGTGGGCCATGATCATTTCCGGCCTGGTTATGCCCCGCTCATCCCGAAACTTATTGCGATGGGCCAGTACGGCGCTGATGATACTGTCCGTGCCGCCGGTGCCGATGACACCGCAGGGCTTGTCCTGGGGATGATGATCCTGAACTGCCCGTGCATTGAGAAAATCGAGGGTCATGGCGATGATTTCGGATTCGAATTTGGTCTGGCTGGGACATAGGTCCCGCTGAAGAACATTGACATGAGTATACAATTCAAAGGCCCGGCCGATCATCTCGAAAATCCTGGGATCGCCGCCATACATGGTACCGGAACATTTACCGTTCTTCCATTTGGCATCTTCCTCCCGCGCCATTTCCTTCAGTTGGCTGAAGACCACATCGTGATCCATTCCCTTGTCCGGCATGGATTTGATATTGCCGTAGCGCTTGACATAGGGATACGCCACCAGGGAATCAACCAGGCGGGCTGATTCCAGCCGGTCCCAGATGGAATTGATTTCATCCTGGTCGATATCGAATACGGTTGACAAGGGCGCCAGCTTTTCCTTGCGGATAAACGTCGGATAGGGATGGGCCTTCTCGGTATCCGTGCCCAGATTGAATTTCAGTTCCTGGCGCAAGGCCTCCTTTCCGATCTCAAACAGCTGGTTCGCGCTGACGTTGATGCCATAGCGCCCCTTGATCAGCCCCCGCAGGTAAACCAGCAGACGGGTCGGATCGCTGGGTGTAGCCAGGATGCACAAACCGAGGCTATCCGCCATTGCACTGAAAATCTGAGTCTTGAGCGAGCGGTCTACCTGCCCTTCTGTTCCCAGCGGATCTTCGTAGGAGATCCCGGCCGTGTGATCGGCTCCCTGGGGGCTGGTAAGGTAGGTCACGCCGGTTGTCTTTGTCACCCTGGCATCGTGGGCAGGCATGGCCTGGCCCTTGAAAGCCGGTATTCTGTCTATTCCCAGATACGCGGCGGTCTCGACAACCCCGTTTCCCAACACGGCGCCGAACTCCGTGCCCTGTTCCATCTCCTCCAGCAGTTCGTACACGCCATCGGCATCATTCATTTTGATCCGACCGGCGGAAGCCGCCACACCCAGGGCACTGCCCAGCTCGATGGAGTCGATGCCGATGTCGTCGGCGATCCGATCGAATCGGGCGACGACATCGGGGTCGGTGATACCCAGGTTGGTTCCCATCATGGCGATGGTTTCATATTCGAAACTGGATGTGACATGGTTGCCGTCTGCATCGTTGAAAACAAGCGAGCAGCCGATGAGGCAACCCGGCATGCAGGGATCCATCGAACCGCCCCGTTCCTGCCGCAGCTTCAGCAACGCTTGGCCGTTGATGTTTTCGACCCCCTCCAGCGGCTCGCTGCCGTAATTGAACACCGGCATGGAACCGAGTCCGCGAACGGCATCGATGATACCGGTTGTGCCCATGGTGCTCATGGCCTGGAGCTGCGGATCCGTTTTCACCAGCTCAGCGAACTGTTTCTGGGTTTGGCGGAACAGACTTTTGTTTTTCAAGGGGACCTGGGGCGCCCCTTTGTCATCAATGACGATAGCCTTAAGCCCCTTGGCCCCCATCACGGATCCCAGGCCGCCCCGGCCCGCATGCCGTGAACAGTGCCCGTCCTTGTCGGTGCAGGTTATGGCAGCGGATTTCCAGCGCCGTTCACCGCCCAGCCCGATGGAAACCACGGTGACGTTGCCGTTGGTTTTGTCCCGGAGTCGGGTTGCGGTCGCATCGTTTTTAAGGCCCGCGAGGTCATCCGCTTTCTCCAGGGAGTAATTATCGGGGCTGAGGTACAGGACATACATGCTGTCGTCTGCCGGACAGCCTTCGATGATAAGTGAACGGATGCCCAGACGGTCGATTTTCTGTCCGGCCGGACCGCCGACATTGGATTCCTTTATGCCGTGCGTCAGAGGGCTTTTGGCGCCGATGGACAGCCTTCCCAGTGACGAGGCCCTGGTGCCCGCAAGGGGTCCGGCGGCGATGACCAGCTTTGCGTCCGCAGACAACGGGTCAACGTCCGGAGAGACTTCTCGGTTGAGGATTCTCGCGGTCAGGCATCTGCCGCCGATCAGTTCCTGGCCGGCCGGTATGTTCTGAGTTGTGACTTCCAGCCGTGTCATGTTCACACGTACTTCTTTCATGGTTACCTCCCGCGGCATTCTTTGCCCATTGCGTCATGTGTAAACCTTGCTGCCGGATAAAGGCAGATGATCATCGTGGCAGTCATGAACGACCTGGCGACGGAGATTCATGCAGCTGCATTCAAATTCTTGATAATAGTTTCAGGCTTCACCGCCGTTCACTCTCTTCCTTTTTTAAAATCGAAATCAGCCCGTCCGGCCAACGCACCAAAACACCGATGACCACCAGATACGAGATGGCTTGTTGAAACGGCAGCAGCGAATCCGGCAAATACGTCCGCAGGCTGACCTGTAGAAAACCAAGACAGATCCCTCCCAGAACCGGGCCGCTCAATCCCGCCGTACCTCCAAATATTATCGAGATAAAAGCCATGATGCCAGGTTCGAGTCCCATATGAGGATCACAGGAGCCCCGTTGTGCAATCCCTAAAAAGGCGGAAACACCGGCTAGCAGGCCGGAAATACCGAATGCGGTTGCAATCACGGCATTGGCGCGAATCCCCATCAGTTGGGTCACCGAAAAATTCTCGGCCGCTGCCCGCATGGCTAATCCCACGGTGGATTTTTTCAGAAAAAAACTCAAGGAAACAACGGACAGGATGGTCATCGATATGGCTATCCCCTGGTAGGTCGAAAAGCCGCTGTCTCCAATTTCCCAAAATCTGATCAACCACATGGGAATATCGATCGACAAACCGGGTGGGTGAGATGAAATTTTGCCAGCCGAACTGCATGATGATTTCAAGTCCGAAACTGGTAATCAGTCCTGTCGCCACCCCGGCATTGCGGATAGGCCGGAATGCGATCCGCTCCATTAACAAGGCCCCGATGACAGCCATGAGAATAGCGAACATGACAATCATCACAAACGGCATTCCGGAAAAATTTTTATGGCCTGAAAGGTTCGTCCGACCCCCAGGCAGGCAATCTTGTGTGGCGGCCAGAGAGAGATGTCCTTGCCTTCAGCCGTTATTTTTCCGTCAGAAAGGTACAACGCCCCGGTGATGAGGTTGATCAGTGTCGTTTTTCCTGAACCATTCGGGCCGATCAAGCCCAGGATATCACCACTGTCAAGTTCCAGGTTGACACCATCCAGCGCCTTGAGGCCGCCAAAGTATTTAGAAACATTTTCGACCTTGAGGGCTGCCTGATAATTCCGATCACTTTTCAGCACAAGGGCATCCGGCTTGAATTTAGACGGCAAAACGGACAACGGCCCTTCTTTTTTGATTTTTCTCAACCGGCGTCGCCTGATGATATGCGCATTGATTTCCTGATAGCCCACAATCCCCTCGCGCCGCCAAAACATCACAACAATCAAAGCGATGCCCAGACCAAACATGGTCAAACCGATAACTTCAGGCAGATCCACCGGTCCGATCAGGGGACCTTCACCCAGCCAGCGCAAAATCTCGATGACGATCGTCATGAACGCCGCTCCCACAACAGCGCCCGATACCGTTGCCGCCCCGCCTACAATCAGCATGGCCAGCATGGTAAATGCGTAGGGAAGGTAAAACTGAGAATAAATCACCACTGTCAGGTGATGAGCTAGCAGCACGCCGGCAACAGCCATGAATATTGAACTGAGGGTCCAGGCGACCAACCGCAGGGATGGGACATTCACCCCCAGTGATTGCGCCGCCAGCTTTTCCTGAAATGATGCCCCGAGACGCAGTCCTATTATTGAATCTTTGAAAAAGCGGGCAACCATAACGGCGGCAATTGCAAAAAACAAAGCGGTCCACAGACCCACGTAGTGAGGGAGGTCATCAATTGGCTGGACACCGCGGGTGATGTCCGTCCAGACAACGGAAATGTTATATATCATAACGAGAAAGCAAAGCGTCACAATACCGACCGGTGCTTCTTTCATGCGACAGAAGGGAATCCCGATCAACATAGCGAAAAGACCTACCGCGCCAACCGTAATCAGCAGGCCCGACCAGAAACCGAAGTGAGCCCGTGCCAGCCAGAAGGGTAAATTGGGTAATATCCTGGCCTTGATTGCCGGATTCAGCGTTAGCAAAGCCACCAGATGGGCTGCAATTCCTGTAAAAGCAACGTGCCCGAAAACACCTACTCCAGTCGTCCCTATAAAAGGGAAATAGCCAAGTACGGCAATCAGATTTATTAAAAAAGTAATCGTGAGAATTTGCGCCGATTCGGAAAAGAAAAAATGCGCGAAGATGCCAAATAAGAGGAGCGGGATCACTATGAGAAGCGCACCGGCCCATGATCCCGGCGACAGGATGCCGGTGAAGAGCTCTTTGGGCCATTGCAGCGAGCTTCGGTCGGCGTCAATTTCGATGGGATCTTTCATGTATCGACAACCTTTGCCTGAAAATGGACGCACTCCGTTTATTGATTATTTTCAGTATTCAATATTTTTAAAAATCCCCTGAAATCGAAATCATATTTCAGATCATTTTTTGAAAAAAGGCTGGACATCAGCGACATCCCTTCAAACATGGCTATAAGGGTCAAACTTGCCTTTCTAGCCTCACCCTTCATGTCGATGAGGTTGCTGATTTCCAGAAAAAGCCGATCACTCCATTCCCGGTATATCTCTTGAAGCTTTTTCATCACGGTGGGGTTGTAAAGCGCGTGTGCCCAGATTTCGATATATATTCTTGCGTACTCTTTGTGAAATGCGACTTCATTCAGCGTCCAGCGACATTTGACATCAAGTGAATCAAGTTCAGAGGTGGGTTCTACATATTCCTCTCTCAGAAAACAATGATAAACTTCGTCGAATTTCTTTTGAGTATGATCGATATACTCGAGAAGAATATGCTCCTTGTTTTCGAAATAATAATGCAGGGCGCCATGATTCAATCCGGCTTTTCGAGCAATATCTTTGACTGAGGTTTTATGGAAGGGTTTTTCAAGAAGACACTGATGAACAGCGTCCAGGATCTGTTTTCTTCGCTCTTCTCTAACCGGTTTTCTGCCCATAAGGGGATATCCCCGCCCGCTGATGAATCTTGCTGGAAAACACGATTTTATTTAGGTCGGCCGACTGACTTTTTTGCTGATAATTAAATTCCCGCTGCATGTCAAGAAAAAAAAATGGAAAAACCGGGCTTCGGCTCGGCAGGGCGATGTTGTCTCGAGGCTGGGAACGGGAGTTTCGAAAGAAATTCATTCGATCTCTGTCCGTTCAGGACTTTTGATCCTGCTCCAACCTGTTTACGCGCTGGATATAGGCATCGATATCGAATTTTCGTTTCAACCCGTTTTGATTCATATACCGTATCTTGCCAAAAACCGGACGCTCCTGCCAGGGGCGGTCGTGAAGCCCGAACAGCCAGGCGATGTTGGCATAGGAGTTCGGGTCGCGGCCGTCGATAAAATATTTGTTGTTCAGATAAAGCGCAGTGGCATAAGCATATGCCGGCGTGTTAGTCCATTCGATAATTTTCTTGCCCCAGTACATGCGCATGTAGTTGTGCATGTAGCCGGTGAGCCGCATTTCGTTCATGGCGGCGTTCCAGGCGACATCGTGGGTTTCGGCCTGCTCCAGCTGATTGCGGGTGTAGTGGAAGGGCCGCTTGTCGTTTTGGTGCCGTTCGAGCGTTTCGCGGACCCAACCGGGAAGACATGTGTAGGAATCGTAGTCGGATTCGAAATAGACAAAATTGAAGGCCAATTCACGCCGCACGATCAGCTCCTCGAGAAAGGCCTCCTTGTCGCTTTGCGTTCCGCTTTTGGCTGCGCTTATCTTAAGTGCGATTTCAACCGGCGAGATGTGGCCGAAGTGCAGATAGGGACTCAGCTCCGAAGTCCGGGGGGAAGCGGGATCGTTCCGTCTTTCACTGTAGCCTTCCAGGTGCGAGGAAATAAACCGTTTCAGGCGTCGCCTGGCGTGCTTGGTGCCACCCACAAACCGCTGGCTACGGTCGACGCGGTTATCCGCGGAGATCTGCTCCAGGATTCGCTCCGTTTGCCGCGCATCGATATCGTTTGCAAAATCCAGGGAAAGTGAAGACTTGCGGGGAGTCTTTTCGCTGAGGGATTTTATAAAGTCTTTGCGCAACTTATTTATCTTCGACCGGATGGTTCGCGCTGCATATTCTCTTTTGTTCGAGGCCGTCTCGACCGGCACCACGCAATCGCCTTCCACCTGAACCACCCGTTTCCCGGCTTCGGCGGCAACCCGCCGGCGCCAGCGGCGTTGGTGGCGGAGATAGCCACGGTCGCAGACCACCGCTGCGGCCTGCCGGGCCAGATCCAGGGCCACCCGGTCCGGCTCCCCTCTTTTGCCCACCCATTGGATGCCCCGGCTGTCAAGCGTTGCGGCGGTTTCGGCGAGCCCCTCCAGCATAAAAGCGAAATGCCGCCGGTTGGCTTCCGGATAGTCGGGCATCAAACCGAAGCCCACGACCACCCCCAGGTTCAGGTCGTCGGCCTGGCGGACCGCATATTCCAGGGCCGGATTGAAAGCGGCCCGCTGGGACTGCTGCATCCAGTAAAGAATGTATGTTCCGTTTTTATCGACCGGCTCGTCGTTCAACACTCGAATCCGTTCCGCTTCCATAAATGCCCTCAGAAAATGGGTTTTTCGGACCAGTTCACGATTCAATCGATCCGCTTTTTTTTTTGATTTCAGCTCCCTGAAAAGTCTGAGAATTGCACGAATCGTCTCGAAAATCCGTACGGGACATAAGTTTCTCTATAATCTTCCGGAATACGATGAAAGGCTTCCGAAAGCAGAATCAATCCGCCAACCCACCCTTCGGTGAGGCGATGAACACGGTCCAAGTTATGCCCAACATATTTACGGGGGATCTCAATGGGGTGTATCTCTGGATAACCGGGCTATGATTTAAGTGAACCGCGACCTGCGACCATCCATTATTTAGATGACAGGTTCCGTTTGCACCACATAGTACTCACGGTCTCCGCCGCTTCTTCAATACTCAATTTGCCCGTGTTCAGGATTAGGTCGTAATGGATGGTATCTGCAATATCGGCATTAAAGGTGGTCTTGACAAAAGCCGCCCGTTTCGAATCCCTGTTGGAGATACGTTTCCGGGCCTGTTCATCGGACACTTTAAACGTGCGGGATACGTTTTGCACACGCACCTCGAGAGGGGCCACGACCCGGACGCTGAGGGTCTCTGCCCGCGGAAGTATAAAAATTGCACCGCGACCGACGATAACGGCACCTCCCCGCATGCCGACGGCATTGACGACCTTTTTGAGATGATCCCGATAAACTCCGGGCCACAGATACCTGTCATCCAATAAGGAGGCGATAAAATCCTGAACACCGGAATATCTCGCTTTCTCCATTGCTTCCAGCTTATCGGCGCTGATGTGCCCGCTTTCGGCGATTGCCTGGATGATTTCGCGGTGGAAAAGATCGAAGCCCAACCGTTCGGCAATCTGTCTCGCCACCACACTTCCGCCGCTTCCGGCTTCCATGGAGACAGTGATGGGCGGCAGGCGGGTTTCACCTCTTTTTTTTTCATAGTCGCGGATTTTTTCCCATTGCTTCAGTTGATCGTTAATGAAACTTTGAATTAAATTTTGGTTTGACGCCATGGTTCTTTTCCTTTTTAGTTTTTTGAATCAAGGGCTTCGATAGCCTTCAGCAGCCATGAGGTGTCGACCCCCCGTTCTTTGCGTGCCCGCTCGATCATGCGGATATTATTCGCAGTGGTCTCTGGCTCCCATGTCTCTCTTACGACGGCCAGTGCACTGGCAAGATGTTCCTCTGCGGTGCCGATGTCGTTTTCCAACACCGATAGTTCGAACATCGTGGCATAATCCCAGTAATCGGGTTTATCGCCCAATCGTCTTTCAACGGCAAACCTTACGACCGGTAATAGCTTTTCTTTCTGTTCCAACGACTTTGCATCACCCCGGATATCCAGCAGCGTCACCGCGTTGATACCGGGGTAAGCATCCCTGAGGTCGGCCATGAATCCGCGCAGGTAGGCTTCGATACTTTTATTGAGGTAGCCGCGCACAACCATTTCATTTTCATTTCCTGATAGTGCCTCCAAAAAATTATCCTTGTAAATTCGCCCAATGAGCCCGCACGTTTCCGAGCTAGGACCCTGCTCATTCTGTACATCTTCGAGAATTCCAAGCGCCCTCTCACGATCGGCTCTATTTTCTGTCTTTTTAGCGCGGCGGTTGTATGCAAAACCAAGCTGTTCCCGAACCAGGATTTGTCGTTTCAACACTTCCGGCATTTTGTCATGAAGTGATATCATACCGTCCCAGTCTTCACAGGCTCTAAACGAAAGGAAAAGATCGATAATGGTTCCGGCGTTTACGGCATCCAGGTCATCGAGCTCACGTTCGAGATCATGCAGGTCTTGTATCGCTTCCGGCCGTCTATCCTTATCCCTACCTTTCTCACGGATGGCGGCCATGCGTTGTTTCAAATCTTCGTTAAGCTGAACCTGCTCCCGAAATACGTCAGTCTTTATGTGGGCGATATCCCCGGGTTTCCAATCCGCGACCAATTGGAAGAGCGGACTGTCAATTTCAACTTCTTTGGCAGCCGCGTCTTTAAGTACTTTGAGCTTTTTGGCCACGGCTTGGCGAAGTGAAAGCGCCTCTTTGTCACCAAAGGCATTATCCTCACCGAGCTCATAAGGCATGGAGCGAAGAAAATTCACATCAAAGGGAATGATCTGTTGTTTTGCAAAAATGGTCAATGTCGTCGCCGGGCGAGCAGTGTGGCGAACACCCAACTCGTAAAAGACATTTGGGTTTGCCGCGGTCAAGTCCGCGAGAACATAGTCACATAACAAAAGCCTTTCGAACATGGGTTTGTGAATAATGCCTCCGGTGCGTTCCTCGTCCGCACGGATCGGTTCCATACCACAATCCTCGATGCCCGGCTTGATTCCCGTATGATAAATTTTATCGAAGTCAATGTTGGCACGGCCGCCGGGGTCCGGCTTCTGACCAAAGGGCATGACGACGAAGCAAAGCGGTTTTAATGACATGGCGATCCTCCAGTCTTGTGATTTTTTTTACGTGGGTCATATCGACCGTATGTGGAAACCCCACTGGTGCAACATGGGAGAAATTCAATTCTTACAATCTCGTATAAAGTCAAAAAAGCGATCCCCGGCATGTTTGCGCTCAGCTTTTTCTTGTTCCAACTCTCGAACCTGCTGTTCCAATTCTTCATAGGCTGGTTTCTCAGCCATGGCATCTTCCGAAGTGTCCATCAAGCCGGCATGGTTGGCTTCTGATACTCCAACATTTGAATTCAAGATTTCTGGGTAGACAGAAATATTTTAGGTCCGTTTCATTTTTATCGATATTTTCGAAACGACAGAGGCGGTTTCAAAACCTCGGATCAGGTGCGAGGGCCCGCCGGAGGCGGACAGGCCAACGAAAAAACGCAGCTACCATAGGGGGTTATGAAAATTTTGCGGAGGTCTGCAGCACAGCCATAGGTCCTTAGATGGAATTTTGAAACCGCATTCAAACAATAACGGAAACGCTGGACCGGTGTCAAAACATTTTCCCAAACCTGTGTTCTTCAGGTTTTGTGCAAAAGAATCCAAAATATCCACCTTATCTGGAATTGCCGACAGGCTGCTGGTCTTCGAGAATTTTAATATCCGTGACATTGCACGGCGTCCATTTGCTCTGTTGAATAACATCGCCGCCTTCTATCCAGAGCCGTTGGCCACAGGTTCAATGGCTGATTTTTGGGTAAGAGCAAATTGCCGAATCGGTTCGGCTGTCTGCATTTTGTCATCGCGGTTTTTATCGGCTGACAGCGGCGCAAAACAAACCCTGTCTCGCCCGTCATTCTTGGCACGATACAGGGCTTTATCCGCAGCCTTCAACAGCAGGGAATAATTTTCTCCGTTCCAGGGGAAAATGGCGACACCCATGGAGCAGGTAACTTTTCCCAAAGGACGGTCCTGGTAAAAAAGCTTGAGTTCGCTGAGGCGTCGGCGAAATAAATCACATCTGGCTTTTAAATCATCCTTCGAAATTCCAGACAACAACACGAGAAACTCTTCTCCGCCGAAGCGGCAGCAGAAATCCTCCATGCGGAAAAAGCTTTTTAAAAGGCGACCCATCTCAACCAGCAGCAGGTCCCCGGCAGCATGGCCGAAAGCATCGTTGAATTTTTTGAAATAATCCAGATCGATCATGACCACAGCCAGTTGACCCTGACTCCGTTGAACGCGATGAAGCTCCCTTTCGAAAGTTTCCTTCAGGTATTGTCGATTATATAAGCCGGTCAAAGGATCATTTATCGCCATATATCGCAACTTTTCTTGAAGCGTCAGGTTCGATATGGCCAGACTAGTCTGTTTCGCGAATAAAACCGATTCACTTTCTATAAATTGGGATGCAGCGGTGCCGTTTCTTTTGCTTTTTTCATGGTCAAAATCGATATGAAGCAGGCCGATGATTTCTCCATAGGCCGTCAGGGGTATACAGATAGGATCCGTGCTGCCTTGTCCGGCGAGATGGCCGCATAACGGCCGGTCCAGGTCGGGACCCGAGGTATATCGATTCCCTATCCGCAGTCCCCAGCAATCGTCGGGGGCAAATACGTCGGCTTTTAATTTCTTTTCACCCCAGGCGGTGGCTTTAAAAAGCTGGTTGCGTGAGTCCTTGGTGATATACAGGGCGCCACTGGTTCCATTGAAAAGTTTGGCCGCCGATTGGCTGATAAATTGAAACATCTCATCCTTGGATTTGCAGACCTGTAAAAAATTTGCCAATCTGCTCAACTTTTGACTCTGCCGGATTCTAAATTCCAGATCCTCGGTCTTTTGCTTCAATTCAAGATTGGTCTGTTTCAATACCGCCTCTGCCTTTTTAACGGTTTCCAGCGAGTGTCTGATCTCCCTCCACCGACGAAAGGCGAATAGGGAAACGAATATGGAAAATATCGAAGAAACGATAATAACTTCATCAATTTGAAACAGATCGTATTTCTTCAGCAGGTCATCTACATGCTCAAATAAATCGATTTGATATGCGACAGAGAGCATTGAGATGAAAAGGGTCAGCAGGACGGCAAAATCCTTCTTTGCCGTCGAAATTTGTTGGCGACCATAAAGTTCGGATGATTCTGTATTTCCCATTTTGATTTTACTTTTAGCACACAGGGGGATAGGATTTTTAATTTGGCGTTCGTCTTTCTTAATAATTGATGGTCATTATTATCGGCAAAAGCGATAGATACTTTAACCCGGGGGGACTATTCAAAGGCGGTCTTCACATTCGAGACATTAATTAACCTGAATAACCTATAATCAACCTAAAATTAACATATTATCACATATCGGCCGAATAATTTTTGAGGCATATCGCCTGGGCTTTGCGGCTATCAAAGCGAATCAGTCATTGCGATCCGTATCGGTTGCGAAATCTGTTTGCGTTCAATCCTCCGGCCATGACATGATGCATTAGCCCGGGAGCATACGCCTTCGCTGAAGCTACGCCGCACAAGCCTAATAGGGGTAATCTTGGTATGAATCCCTAACCTAAAAAATCAACTTTCCTGTAAATCATTTTCTGCACGAACCTACCACCTTTTCCATAGTTTCATTAGAGCGGGATTGCTGTATGCTTATCCAGCGAACACCATCCTCGTTCCTGACATATTCAATAAAAACCTATCAGGCATTTCCTTTTCCAAATGCATGACGGCTTTACGCCCAGTGCAATGAGTCGGCACAATGTATTGTGGATTTAACTTTTTCAAGGCTTCCGTCGTGGGTTTGATGATAGGCGCAAAATCAGCGCCGGTAAGATGAAAGCCTCCCATTACCGCAAATATGCTGTCAACTCCGGAAACCTCCTGGGCATATTTTACGGTGTTAATAATTCCCGAATGAGCGCAACCAGTTAAAATCACCAGGCCTTTTCCCCTGACATGGGCTGCGATAGCACTGTCTTCTTCAATGGGGTCCCATTTGCTTTCACCGTCCTCGTCATAAAACATGCGGGGAAATCCTTTTTCAAATTCTGTCTGTTTGGGAATTTCTCCCAAAAATAACACACTATCGTCCAGCAACATTCTGGGCTTCTCGGATTCAACTAAAGAAATACCTGCGTTCTCAAATCTTTCTCTTGTTATCGCAGGCAGGCCAATTTTGAATTCTTCGCTGACTTTTATGTAGCGTGAATTTTTAAACGCCGCCGGATGGACTGCGAGCTCGATGCCCTTTTTACCAACGCGCTTCGCAAGCTGCTCCAACCCACCGAAATGATCCATATGCCCGTGAGACAGCACCATGGCTTCGACTGAGGTTAGATCCAGGCCCAATGCATCTGCATTGTAAGCGGCACCGTTTTCGGAAAAGCCGAAATCGAAAAGGAGGCTGCGGGATTTTTCATCAGCGGTAATGGTCACAATTGCCGAAAAACCATGTTCGGCCAGAATACTGTTTTTAAATTCCATATCCTTAACCGGCAAAGCTCGCTGAACAACCTCAGTGCCATCAAAGGCAGCGACATCGATGTAATTATCCTGAAGCGTTAAAATCTCGATCTTATCTATTTCCTTAAGTTTGACTGGCATTACTTCCTCCTTTCTTGCAACATTTATAGTTAGTTTCCATCCACAAATGGCCTTTTTACCCAATTTCTGCGTCAATCCGCGCCCTTGCTTGTGCGGCGTAAAAAACTACGCCTCCGCGCAAGCGCTTGATTTCCTGGACCTTGGGCAAAAATTCTCATTTCTGGATCGGAAACGCTATCAGGTGCCCATCATTGTAAAAACCCTTTATGGATGGGCACTATTTAGTCGATCAGTCAGACGGCCGGAAAGCATCAGCGCAACAATTTATGTATAATTGCCTGGTTTGCTGCATCGCATGCTTTTCCTTCTTTATATAAGTTTGCCAGCATATCCGATTTTCACAACAGAAGGTATATATCTTGTATATCTCAGATTATATTAAGGCTGACAGAGATGACATCTTTGAACATGTCCATACAGCCAACCGCATTGCTGATGAAACCGAAGGGGTGATTCGTATCTCCATTGATACCAAAGCTATTATAAACGTTGGTCCATTTTCCCGGGGCGGTTACAGTCGCCACGGGGTTAATGCGTGTGATCATGATTTTAAACCGGACACGGTATTAAAACCCTTTGGCATTTTTTTGCCGGCGATTGACGAGAATTATTTTTATTTTACCGAGAGCAACGCTACCGCGGACTTCATGATCGATGCACTTGAAGATCTTTGGCCAAGCATCAAAGCCAGGTTCAACCCCCATACAATAGCTGTCAATGCCGACAATGGGCCTGAAAATAACAGTCGCCGAAGCCAGTTTTTTTTGTATTATTCCATCGATTATCATCTCGTGCAGCTTCAAGGAACTCGTGCCCTTCCCATGTTAAGGATATTGCTTTCCACTCAAATCCATCCTTACCCATTGTTGATACATCTTCAACCTCTATCAACCCTGCCTGTCCGAGTAGTTTTATATGATATGATATTTCTTTTTCTGATGCATTTTGCAATTCTATTGGTACCCAGTCCCTTGGCTTTGGGTGTGCTTCAATTGCGAATAATATTTTGCGGGCCAAGTCCATATCTCTTTTCATGAGGTACCCCTATCATTTTAAAACATAACGAAAAGTTAACCAACGGCGGCACAACTGCCATGACCTTCCGGAAAACTATTGAATATGTTGATAGCACTATTTTTCAAAACCGCCCCGGCCCTGGCTGTCAACTGGACTGTGATGTTAGGCATGATGTGGGACACATAGCCAGCGCTCCATGATGAAAATAACGAGTGTGTGCGAGGAGTTTACCGTCAACCGTGCCTCCGACGGGACGATTGGTGGCGGCTGCAACCCACGCCCATGGGCTGATCCAATGTGGGTTCGATAAGCGCCGACACCATCGACAATAGACGCCAGTCCTTGGAGTATTTTTTTCTGATCCTCTGCCAATCTTGAATCAAGGTTAAGCCCGAGATGCTGTTGCACGACACGCCATAATGGAACAATCGTCTGTTTCGCTGGCATTTCGAGGCTGAGTGACTCGATGTATGTCTTGCAAAGCGCTTCAATGATTGAGCTTGCAGCAGTTATCGCTGTGTGCGGATCACTATCAATCTGTGAGATAGCTCGCTCAAACTCTACTTCTACGGACGCGAAATCCCCCGCCTTGAAATAGTCGGACAAAGATTTTGCGGCCGGACTGGCACCAGCTAATGTGATATAACCGTTCTGCTGATACGATAATTGGTTCTTTGCAAGGCTATTTCTTATTCTCGTTTGCCCTTGGGCAATTTTCGAATCCCCGTCGGAAGGCTCTATATCCATAAATTTCTGAACGATTTGACCCAAGACCGCAAGAGCGTCAACTGTTGGGTCGTCATTGCAGCGCTTGAGCCATCTACTGCATTTTGTTTCGCAGTTTCCCTCTGGCACATTTCCAGATGCACCGCACTCCATGAAGAGCGAATTCAGCGTTGAATGACTGTAATAGTGATCAGCCAAAACGGCGGAAACCGCCCCTATCACTGAATTTGGGATTTGATTTGCCAATCTTTCTCTCCTATATGCCGAACATTGTTATTTCATTCTGGACATATTTCACCTCAGACAGCTTGACAATCATCCCGTAATTTCAATAACCACCCCTGGCCCAATCCCTGCCGAGTTCGGTAAAGTCAAATAAAACGTGCTGCCCTTGCCCACTGCGGATTCCACCCGCAGATTGCCGTTCATGTTCTGAGCGGCCCTTTTGACGATAGCCAGTCCGATGCCGTTGCCTTCGAATTCTCTTTCCGTGTGCAGCCGCTTGAAAATTTGAAATATATGATCGTGGTACCGCGGGTCGATGCCGATGCCGTTGTCGCGCACCCATATTTCAAACCTGTCATCCGAAACTTTTTGCCAGCCGGTTTCGACGGTTTTCATGTCTGAACGGTTGTACTTGAAGGCGTTGGATATCAACTCGTATAAGATTTGCCGCAACAAAAACCTGCAACAGCCAAAAACCGGCCAGTTCTCCCCGGCTATCAACCTTCTCCCGGAAGCATTTACAAACGTGGACTGCATTTCATCGAGCAGTTCTGCCATTTCAAATGTCTCGAAATCAACTGCGTAATTTCTGATCCGGTATAAGGATTCCAGGTCTCTGAACTGTCTGTTGGCCTGATCCACCGCTTTTTTGATACCTTCCAGATACAGCTTCGTCTCTCCTTCCAAGGTGTCCGCCAGGTCTTCGGTTAAAAAACCGGTGTAGTTTTGAACCGCGCGAAAAGGCGCCTTGAGATTATGGGTCAATGCGTAGGAATACTCGTTCAACTCCCGATTTGTCTCCCGCAACGCCTCCTCCGCCCGCCGCTTCTCGGTAACGTCGTGAAAAACGAGCACCGCCCCGATCACTTCCCCCAACCCATCCAGAATCGGCGCGGCGCAGTCTTCGATAGGCACGCTGCGGCCGTCTCTGGTAATCACCGCAGCGTGATTGGCCAGAACTACGGCCTTGCCCTCACGCAGCACGCGCGCGACAGGTGCCTCCAGCGGCTCTCCGGTCTGTTCGTTGACAATGCGAAACACCTCCGTGACAGGCTGACCCAGCGCGTCTTCAGCCTGCCAGCCGGTCAACGACTCGGCCACCGGATTGATGAAGCTGATGCGCCCCTCGAAGTCGGTGGCGACCACCGCGTCGCCGATGCTGTTGAGCGTCACCCGCAGCAGCTCACGCTGCTCCCTCACTTCCCGGTCGGCCCGATGCTTGTAAAGGCCCATTTCGATCTGGGTGGCCAGGTCGCGTTCGTCGATCGGCTTGAGAATGTAGCCGAGCGGACCGGTGAGCTTGGCGCGAGCGAGCGTGGCGGCGTCGGAATGGGCCGTCAGGTAAATCACCGGCACGTCATAGCGGCTGCGGATTTCCACCGCCGCCTGGATGCCGTCCAACGGACCGTTCAGCTGGATGTCCATCAGCACAAGCTGGGGCCGCAGGCGCCGGACCATTTCGATTGCTTCTTCGCTCATTGCAGCTATCCCGAAAACCTCGAATCCGAGTCGACCCAGTTTGTTGGCCAGGTCGGTGGCTACGATGGCTTCGTCTTCAACGATGAGAACGGTGTTCCTGCTCATATATCAGGCCCTTCGATTATGATGGTGAATTCGGTTCCTTCTTCACTTGCAACTTCCACAGTGGCGCGAATCTGACGGGCCAGCATCTGCACCAGACGCAGGCCGAGGGAGGGCGCCCGGGTCCAGTCAAAGCCCGGCGGCAGGCCACAGCCGTTGTCGCGCACGCTCATGCGCACCGCTCCTTGCCCGCCACCATGCAAGGATACGGCCAGTTCACCGCCGTCGCGGCCGTGAAAGGCATGCTTGAGCGCGTTTGCAACCAGCTCATTGAGGATCAGCCCGCACGGTATGGCAGTGTTCACCGAAAGCGACAGCGGCTCCAGATGCGTTGTCAGACGCACATCGGAGCCCACGCTCCCTTGGGCGCGCCAGAGATAATTGAGCAGCGTCTGCGCATAGTCCGCGAATTCGATCCGCGCCAGATCGGCGGATTGATATAATTTCTCGTGGACCAGGGCCATCGAACGAACTCGGTGGGTCACTTCCAGAAGGACGTCGCGCATGGCGGCATCCTGCAGTTCATCGGCCTGCAAGGCCAGGAGGCTGGAGATGACCTGCATGTTGTTTTTCACACGGTGATGGATCTCCTTGAGCAGCACCTCCTTCTCGGAGAGTGAAGCCTTGATTCGCATCTCGCTCTCGCGCAGTTCCTTTTCCGCTTGCTTCAGAGCGGTAATGTCGTTGCCGATGGCCAGAATCTCCCGGACGCGACCCTGCTCATCCGTGATCACCCGGTTTGTCCATGCGACCCAGACGGTTCTGCCGTCTTTTGTGGTGGTTTCGCTTGGAAAAACGGTATATCGGTCGGGGTGGATGATCGAGTCCTTTACAAGCGCAGCGAAATTTTTACCGGTGTGCTCCACCACGATGGTCGCAACATCCCGGCCAATAAAATCGTCCCTGGCATAGCCGAAAAAATTAAGGCCGTATTCATTGACGGATCGGATGACACCCTGATTGTCCCAGCGCATGATGATGCTGTGGGCGGATTCTATCACCAGCTCGCGATATTTTTTTTCGCTGGCAAGCAGGGCTTTTTCCAAGCGCTTTTGCCCGGTGATATCGCGACCCACCACCACCGAGCCGACGATCCGGCCGTCTTTATCTCGAATGGGGCCGAAACTGTAGCTGCCGACCCAGGTTTCGCCCGTATCCTTGCGCCGCAGGCTGTACTCGGCGTTGGTGACCGCCTCACCCCGCAGCGCCCGGGGTACCGCCCACTGATCCAGAGGGGCCGGTTTGCCGTCGGCCATGAAAACATCCAGAATGTCGGGGTACTCGGCCAGGGTCCGGAGGCACTCATCCTTGTTCCTGAACCGGTGAAACGTCACGAATGCATCGTTGAAATCGATAAACCGCCCTTGCGCATCGGAAATGAACACGGCGTCGGTCATGCTGGCCAAAGCCGACTCGAGTTGGCTCCGGCTCTTGCGCAACGCCGCTTCGGTTTCATTCAGGGCGGTAATGTCGTTGCCGATGGCCAGTATTTCCCGAACCTGGCCCTGCTCATCCAGGATCGCCTTGTTCGTCCATACGACCCGGACGGTCTGTCCGTCCTTTGTGATGTTTTCGCTTGATACATGGGTGTATTGTCCGGGATGAATGACGATATCCTTGACCAGCGTATCGAGGTTCCGGCCGCTGCTTTCTTCCACCCTACCCACGATGGTCATCACATCACGCCCAACCAGTTCCCCGACTGAATAGCCGAAGAATTGAAGGCCGTATTCATTGATGAACCGGATCTTACCCCGATTGTCCCAGCGGATGATGATGCTGTTGGCGGTTTCAAGCAGCTCGCGGTTTTCTCTTTCACTGGCGGCCAGAGTCATCTCGGCCCGTTTCCGGTCCGAGATGTCCAGGTTGAGCCCGACCCAACCGGTAATCTCGCCCCCGTCGTTTCGCAGGGGACGGCCGATGGCCAGCACAAAACGGGTTGTGCCGTCTTTGGCGCGAAACCGGTGTTCACGTTGAAAATCTTCACCTGACCGGACACAACCAAGCCAGTGCTCCTGCGTGGGTTCGCGATCCTCCGGAGGCAACAGATGCAGCCAGCCGAATTTCCGAAGCTCCGCCAACGTCATGCCGATCATTTCCAGAAACGAGTCGCTGACATACGTGCAGAAACCGTCCGCATCGGTTTGCCAGATGCCGTAGGGGATGCTTTCGCCAACCGTGCGGTAGCGGATTTCACTCTCCCGCAACGCCGCCTCCGCCCGTTTGCGTTCGGTTATATCGTGCAGGATCACAAACGAGCGCACCGGTTCACCCGGCAGGACAACCGAATCTACCTCAACCGGAAACCTTTCTCCGCTCTTGCGGATCGCCGTGAGCTGCCTGCCTTTCAGCCGCCCCGTCCGCTGCCGCTCTTGCAAGGCGGCAGACAGCTCCGGATCGTCGCTGTCAAGGATATTTGAACGTCCCAATTTGCAGAGTTCCTGCTGCGACCATCCCAACATGGCCGCGGCGGCGGGATTGGCGTCTGAAACCGAGCCGTCCGGTTTTGTAAGGAAGACGGCATCGGGATTGTTTTCAAACAGCACCCGGAATTTCTGTTCGCTCTCCCGTAAAGTCGCTTCCATCTGCTTTCGCTCGCTGATGTCGACAATGCCAAAATGCCATTGAGGTTTGGATTCGAAATCATGTTTGGCCCTGGCATTCAATTGCACATGGACAACCCGGCCTCCGTCGGCCAAAAGCCTCAGTTCGCTGGAAGCCGATGTCCGGTTCCCGACCATGTTTTCCAAATAAGAATAATAAATCCCCCGATCCTTCGGAGTAATCAGACTCGAAAAGGCCGTGCCCACATAAAATTTGCTGAAACCGGCAAACAGTTGAACGGCGGCGTCATTGGCCTGCCCGATGACGCCCTTTTCGTTTAAGCTTATAATGGCCACCGGCGCTGATCGGTAAAGATCCGCGTACTCATTGCGCGATTCTTTGAGTTCCTTTGTTGCGCGACGCAGCTCGCCGTTTTGAATCCCCAATTCCACATTCTGGACGTCAACTTCGTGGAGCAGGCGCATAAAATCCGGTTCAGCGTCCTCCGGCGGTTTGAATTCCCGCGTTTCGAGAACCTTCTCGGCCCTTTTTCGCAGAGTCTCGAAACCGTTTCCCGAGCGATGGTGATGATTCATTTTTTCTCCCCCTGTTTGGTGCGGTAAATCTCCCCGTAGGAAGATCGCTGAGGAACATGGACGTGCGGTTGGAATAAAATACCATGGCGAATACCACAGCGATTTGCGGCAATTCTATGGCTGCCGGGCGGGTGGGTTCAGTTTGTGGCCTTGCTGAGCTTTGGTCTCAAACGGGTTCCGCAATCCAGCCATCTTCCCGATCAGTTGTTTTCGGGATTGTGGTTCATCAGCCGGGAAAAGGCCGGCCGTATATTTTGGCGCTGAGCATTTTCAATGGATTCTCCCGAGTTTCTGTACAGCCGGAACGACAATATACCGAAAAAAAAAAAATACAAGCTATCTGTCCGAGAGGGAACCTCGAGGCCCGAAGTTTACATCGGCGCATCGAAATCCCCGGCATAGCCGGTGAGTTCGACGTAGCCCTGGCCATCCACGGGCTTCGCGTTGCGCGTGCCCCGGATGGTCACGCTTCCCTCCCAGTAGGTGACCTCCGTGCTCATGAAGGTCCGCATTTCCTGGTCGGCCAGATTGGGGGTAACGACGACATCGAGGTCGTACGGCGGCACCCGCAGTCGCCAGCGGGAGGGATAAACGGCCCCGGAATGGGGGCTTTTCCAGGTATCCAGCACTTCCACGCTGAATTCATCCCTGCTCAGGGGGCGCGAGGTACCATCGGATGCGACCCACGTACCGCTGGAAGCCGGATGAATGCCGCCGTCGGCCGTGCGCAGCAAGAAAGCCATGATCTCCGTTTGATCGGAAACCTGCAGGCTGAACCAGTCCCAGCCCTTTAGGCCCGCCTCCAGCGGAGCCGTGCTGAATTCATGGTCCATCCATGCCGATCCGCGGACCACAGCCGTTTGGCCGTCTACCGTCAGGCGGCCGCTCGCCTCGAGCCGGGTGAATGAATAGTAGCAACTTGCATTTTTCGGCGAAGCGCCTTTGCGGCTGTAGCCGTCCCGGCCGTGCAGCACCGGCGCTTTGGCCGGTGTTAGGGTCAAATCGAAGGAGAAACCGTCCGCAACCGCTGTCAGCACCTGAGCTTCGGGGCCGATACGGGCCGACCAGTCTTGAAGGAATACCAGGGTTTCCGCCGGCCCCTGCCGGACACCGGCCATGGCCAGCGCTCCCCGCGACAGCCGTTCGGTCTGCAGATGCCGTTTGCCGCCGATATCCGTCAGGGCGGCATGGGCGGCGTAAACCTGCTGGGTGCGCCAGGCGGAGGGCGGATCGGGCCAGGATTTTTCAACACCCGGAGGGCTGATCTGGCTGCGGAAAAACGTGAGCTGGAATCCGTAGCGATCCCCGCCCGACGATCTCAGATTGCCGGTATAATACCACCATTCGGTGCGGTAGCCGGGATGGGCCGCATGGTCCCGGGGAAATTCCAGACCGCAGGGACCGGTCACCTGCAGATAGGCTTTCGGATCGGCTCCAATCGCCGGAAATATAAAATAAACGATAGAAATCAGCAGGATTAAAACCGTCCCGAATGTTTCGGTGGTAAGCCAAACACGTTTACCCGTATGACGGGGTGATGAAATCATCATTTTCAATTATTTCCGCTTTGAGCTTCATCCTTTGAGCTTCGCGCTTTCAGCTTCGAGCTTTCAGCTTTGAGCTGAGCCGATCCACCCTCATTGTCGCAAAAGCGTTGCCGGCGATTGCCGGAAAACCAGCTTTACGGCCGGCAGCGCCGCTGCCAGGGCCGCCAAAACGATCAGGGGCAGCGACAGGCCAAGCGCGGCCCAATCGACACCGTACAGAAAACTCCAGCCGAAGGACTGGCGATTGATCACGTATACCAGTAAATAAGACAGGATAAAGCCGCACATCATACCGGCCAGTTCACCGGCGGTCACCAGAAAGGCGGCTTCCCAGAAAATCATGGACCGGATCTGGGCGAAATCCGCACCAATGGCAAACAGGGTGTTCAACTGCCGGGAGCGTTCCAGGATCAGCACCGTCAGGGTGGTGGCAATTCCCAGCGCTGCAATGACCAGCGCAATAAGCAGCAGCACCGTCGTGACGGCAAAGGTCTCGTCGAACACCTGCAGGATGGAGGCCCGCAGTTCGCGGCCGCTGACCATATCCAAACTGTCGCCCCAGCGGTCCACAATCTTTTTTTGCAATTCGGCCACCGCGGACCCCAAATCCCGGCTCCGGTCCCGGAAATACACGCGCAATCCGCTCCAGCCGGAATCGTGATAGCGCTGCCTGAATTGTTTCAGGGAGTAAAACACCACCCCGCCCTGGGTCCGGTAATCGCGCACCACTCCCAGGATCGGCCGGTCGACCCGAGAGGTTTCGATCTGGGCCCGGAAGGTGTCGCCGACCGACAATCCCGTGCGGTTGGCAAACACCTCGGAAACGATGACGCCTTCCCCTCGAAGCAGACGCGGCTTGATTTCCTGCGGATCGCCGTTCAGCCAGAAAAAATCGCCGTATTTCAGAAAAACGTCCAGTTCCAGCACCTCGAATTCATAGGGGAAATTGTCATACCGCAGAAAATACCGCCGGTTGGGCACGATTTCAATCCCATCCAACCGCTGAAACCAGGCCGCCGTCCGGGGGGCCATCGGCTGGCGAAACTGGTTCAATTCATTTAGTTTCGGCGTTGCAAACAGATCGCCGCTGATAGTCTGGTGGGTCCAGATTTCAACCGTGCGGCGAAAGCTGTGAATCATGATGACCAGGGATGCGAACAGGGCCACGGCCGTAATCAAGGCCCCCACGGAGACGGCCGTGCGCGTTCCACTGTCCCGCACCCAGCGGGCTCCCAGATAGGCCGGCACGCCGGCAAGGCGGCGCAGGGGAGAAGAAAGATAGCTTCCCATGGTTTCCAGCAGCCAGGGCACCAGCAGGGAAAATCCCACAAAAAGCAGCACAAAGGCCAGGTAGCCCGGCAGCGGGACGCCCCTCACTCCCGGCAGCCGCGACAGCGGCAACACCGCCAGGATGCAGATCAGACCCGCCAGGGCGAGTCTGCGGCCGGATTTTTTGACCGGCATGCTATGCCGGGATATTTCCAGGGCTTCCTTGGGCAGCACCTGCATCGCTTCCCGGGCGGGCTGCAGTGCGGCCAGAACGGATATGAGAACGGTAACACCGAAGCTCAATCCGATTTCCCACGGGCTGAGAAAGAGGCTGTCCACCTGCACACGGACAAACAGGGTCGATATGGTCTGGCTGACGCCGTGCAGCAGATATCTGACCAGAAAGCCGCTGACCGGAATGGCCGCAATCCAGCCGGCAGCGCCCAGCAGCGCGCCCTCTGCCAGAAATACAAACAAAAGCAAACGCGCCCGCCCGCCGGTGGCGCGCAGCACCGCCAGCTCGTGGCGGCGGGAAGCGGCGTTCAAGGCCACCAGGCTGTATATCAGAAACATGCCCACGAAAAGAGACGCAAAACTCAAAATGGAAAGATTGAGCTGATAGGCCCGAATCATCGCCTGGCCGCTCTCTTTGGCCGCCGACGGTGGACTCAGAATAACGCCCGCGGGCAGGATGGCATTTATTTCCGACACCGCCCGCCCGGCGGCCCGGGGCCGAAAACGCAGATCGATTCGGTCCACCCAGCCGTAGGCGCCGACAAATTCCTGAAAGGTGGCGATATCGGTCAGGGCCACCCGGCCGCCCTCGGCCCGGGCCAAACCTTCAGGGGCCAGAACCCCGGCGATTCGAAAACGGGCCGTCTGCCGGGAATGCTGCAGCCAAATGGAATGCCCCCGATTCCAGCCATGTTTTTGCGCCAGGGGTTCGGCGATGATCAGGGTGTAGGGATCCTTGAGCAGGCTCAACCAGGCGTTCTCGCCGTCAATGGGGTCGCCGGTGGACTGCCAATTGCGAAAGGACCGGTCCAGCAGCGGATCGAAGCCGATCAGCAGAAACGGTTCTGAATTGCGTCCGGCGGGACGGATATACAGGGTGAGCAGGGGGGAGGCAGTCTCGACGGCCGGGAGTTTCAAGAGTTCGGCAATCAACCGCTCCGGCACCCGCCCGCCGGGCCGGATCAGCACCCGGTCAGCCCGGCCGGCGATCAGATCCATGCTGCGGCTGAAGGATTCCAGAGAGGCATGGATGGAAAGCCGAACGCTGGTAAATACCGCGGCCCCCAGGGCGATGCCCAGCAGAACCGTCAACACCCGGCCCGGATGCCGGCCCATGTTGCGCAGACTGAACCAGACAAAGAACCGTATAAAAAAAATCAGACCTCGCATGCTGGACCCATTACCATTCATTGCATGAAACAAAAAAGGGCCAAATCCATCCCCGGTCATTGCGGCCGGTCTTTAGCCGCAATCCAGGAAGTTCGCCATGTGGCTGGACTCCGGCTAAAACCCCGCCGGAGTGACGATAAAGGGTATCGCGTGCTCCGGAATCGTTTTCTGATATGACTGTATAAGCAATTTCATATAAGCGGGCGCCTCTGGCTAAAGGGCAGCCAGTTTGATCAATAAAGAAACTCCGAACAACAAGTAACAAGTAAATAGTGACGAGTGACAAGTGACGAAGGAAGGAATGCGGTCGATTCTTTTTTTTAAGGCCAGAGCGCAGCGATTCTACCCTTCGAAATTCATTATTCGTTATTCGATATTCTACGCTTCGCTTTTCCTGGTCACCTGACCCCTGACCCCTGACACCTGACACCTGAAACCTTCAAGGTAGTTTCATACGAGCCGGCGCCTCTGGCTAAAGGGCAGCCAGTCTGATCAAAAAAGAAACTTTGTTGGAGCTATAAAAGAGCATAATAAAACCTTGTGGGAGCGGCTTCCAGCCGCGATTAAAATTGGTATTGAGCCGGATTTAACCATCGCGGCTGGAAGCCGCTCCCACCAGATGGCAGTAACCCTTGAACCCTGACATCTGAAACCTGAAACCTTCAAGGTAGTTTCACGAGGTCAGATTTCGGTATCTTTTAATATCCTGCCGTCTTTCAACCCGATGACAACCGTGGCCGCGGGGTCTGCCAGCGAGCTGTGGGTCGCGATAACGACCGTGCGCCGCCACCGCCTGTTCAGCTCGGTCAGCAGGTCCACCACGATCTGACCGTTGCGGCTGTCCAGATTTCCCGTGGGCTCGTCGGCCAGGATGACGTCCGGGTCATTGATCAGCGCCCTGGCAATCGCCGTGCGCTGCATTTCACCGCCCGAAAGCTGGGCCGGGAGGTGATCCAGCCGCCGACTGAGTCCGAGCCAGTCCAGCAGCTCAGCGGCTTTTGACCAAACGGCGGCGGTTTTTTTCCCGGCCAGCAGCGCGGGAAGACACGCGTTCTCAATAACGTTTAAGGTGGGCATCAGGTTGAAGGCCTGAAACACCATCCCCACCACCTTGCGCCGGAAATGGGTGAGATCGGCGGATGAGGCTGTGGCGAGGTCATGGCCGGCCACCACCAATTTGCCGCGGGTGGGTCGATCCAGCCCGGCCAGCAGGGACAGGAGGGTACTTTTGCCGGAACCGCTGTCTCCTTTCAGAACCACCAATTCCCCGGAACGAATATTGAGATCGACACCGTCGATTCCCACCACTTCCCGCTCGCCGAGGGTATATATACGGCAGAGATTTTCAGCCTGGATGAGCGGATTGGCGGATCTAAGTTCCATAAGGTTGTGGTCGTCGACCTTAAAACCGGCGGTTTGATCGGATAAGAAACCAACAGCGAGTAACAAATAACGATTGACAATAAATTTCGGTCATTGATTAGTGTTCATATAAGCGGAGGCCTCAGCGAAAAGACAGCCCGACTGATCAAAGACAGAAACTTCATTAGTGTTTGTGCCAAATCCACCTAATGTCATTCCGGCGGGTTTTTAGCCGGAATCCAGGGAAGTTGCCATATGTCTGGACTCCGGCTAAAAACCCTGCCGGAGTGACGATGGAGGTTATCGCCCGCTTCGGAATGGTTTTCTGAGATGGCTATAAGCGGGTGTCGCTGGCTAAAAGGTCTTTTCTTGGGTCTTTTCGGTTGCATCGCGAACCCTGACACCTGACACCTGAAACCTTCAAGCTGGTTTCACACGAGGCGCCGGCTCATTCTTTTGACCGGCGAATCCGCAGCGCGTAAACGGCAAACAGTACCCAGCCGATCATGAGCAAACTCCCGCCGACGGGCGTCAACCGACTGAAAGTCCGTATGCCGGCCAGGCTGATGAGGTAGAGGTTTCCCTGAAAAAGCAAGCTTCCGGCAATAAACAGCCAACCGACATGTTGAAACGGCGGCTGTGAAAACCGGTCTGCGGCATAGGCGACGAGAATCAGGGCAAGGCCGTGATAGAACATGTAGTCCGTCGCCAGGCGATAGTTATTCAAGCCGCCGGTAGCGGTCAGGTGCTCGGTGAGGGCATGCGCGCCCAGGGCGCCCGCCAGCACACCCATAAAGCAGAATGCGGCCCCTGAAAAGGCAAACAGTTTCATACAATCCTGAATGTTTCAGACTTTATTTAAGTAGTTTCCATCCATAAATGGCCTTTTGGCCCAATTTCTGCGTCAATCTGCGCCCTTGCCTGTGCGGCGTAGTAAACTACGCCTCCGCGCAAGGACTTGATTTCCTTGAACTTGGGCAAAAATTCTCTCCGGATTGGAAACTCAATCAGGTGCCCATCATTGTAAAGCCCCTTTGATGGATGGGCACTAAGTAGCAATTATGGAATGGCAGCGGCTTCGAATGTCGATTGTTTAGGCGACAGCTTAGCTCCGGAGTCGATTCGGGATTCTTCGAGCATCCAGTATCTGCTTTTTTAGTGCTCCACAAATGAAAATTCACCCGTTGGTTATCTACCGGATGCGATCGGAGCCTATTCGCCCAAAAAACCCTTATCGACCGCATCATCGATCAGGGTTTTTACGTAGTTCCAGAGAAAGGGTGCGCCGTCGTTTACCGGTCGCATGCGCGCTTTTACCTGATCGCTTTGGATGTCGTTTGCCAGCCAGGTCTGACCTTCGGTGAAATAATTGTGCAGAAACGGCTGCAGCCGGTCCAGGGCATTGGCGAACCGGGATTCGGGAGTTTTACGCGCCTCGAATTCATCCCACAGTGCACGCAGGTCCGCCGCTTGATCCGGAGGCAGAATGTTGAAAATCCGGTCCGCCGCGGCCTGTTCCCGCTGGGCTTGGTCCTGCCGGCCCTGCTCGTCGTAGCAGTAGGTATCGCCGGCATCCACTTCGATCAGGTCATGAATCAGCAGTATTCTCATCACCCGAAACAAATCGACTTTCGGATCCCCGGCATATTCGGATAGGAGCAAGACTGTCAGCGCAATATGCCAGGAGTGCTCGGCCGAATTTTCCCGCCGGGATCGGTCCAGTAAAATCGTCTGCCGCAAGACCTGCTTGAGCTTGTCAACTTCCAGGATGAACCGGAGCTGCTGCCGGAAGCGATCTGCCTGACCGGCGGACAATGGGTGATCGGAGTTTTCCGGAACGATTTCTCCGTTTATCGGATCCTGCGACATCAATAAACCTCCCTGATTCGTACTTTTAAACAGAACACGATGAAAAAAAGCGGAATTCGACGCTCGAGAAAGATGTGGCTCGAAGTGCAGATCCTCGATCCAATGAACCCTGGATCATTCGGAAAAATCTGTAAAATCCGTGTCCTGGTGATTGGCGCGGTTGAAATGGCAGCAAAGACAAACGGCGGATTACGGCGAGTGTGGAGATCGCCGGATGGTTACCTGCCGTATTGTTTGATCACTTTTTCTTTTTCCTCATCCGGCAAGGACTTCAGATAGGACCGCCAGCCCGGACACCAGCCGGTGTGCCACTTCCATAGACGTCCCAGCAGTGACCGGGGATCGTTGTCATACCTGGCTCGCAGCTTGCATTTCTCGCATGGCTTCATTTTCAGACCTGTTTTATATGTACTCCCGGTAAAGCGCCAGCGTCTCCTTGAGCAGATCGCTGATCGGCAGATCGTAAGGACACTTTTCCTCACATTGTCCGCATTCAATACATTGCGCCACGGTTTCCATGGCGGGCCCCAGCCAAGCCTTGACACCTTCTTTCGGAAACCGTTTGGCTGCCGCCTGGAATATCAGCACGGATGGAATTTGAACTCCCTGTTCACAGGGCATACAATACTCGCAACGGTGGCAGAACCGTTCACCCACATCCCGGCGGATGCTCTCCATTTCCTCCAGATCCGATGCCTGCAGGGCCCTGGGATGGGCGTACAATTCGACGATTTCATCCGCTTCTCCAGTAGCCCGGATGCCAGGTATCGGCACGACGTACGGATGTTGCTGCAAAAACCCGAAGCACAGGTTGGCACGCTCCAGCAATCCACCACCGAGAGGCTTCATGCCGATGATCCCGATGTCATGCCGCCGGGCGTACGGAAACAGCTCGTCGGCCGGATCATTTTCGATAAAATTAAACGGAAACTGCAGCGTCTGAAACAATCCCGTCTTCAGAGCTTCCAGTGCGGTCGGGATACTGTGGGAAGAAATCCCAATATGACGGATCTTGCCTGCGTCCCGGGCCTTGCGCACGGCTTCATAGGCCCCCTGGGGCGCCAGGACCTGGGCAAGGGCGTCCGGATTGGAGACATTGTGAAGCTGGTAGATATCGATCCGGTCGGTCTGGAGCAGCCGCAGCGACCGATCGACATGGTCGGCGGCCCCTTTGGCGTCGCGTTGAGCGGTTTTAGTGGCGATAACCACTTGATCCCTGACTTCTTTGAGGGCGGCGCCGAGCTTGTCCTCACTGGTTTGATACATGTTGGCGGTATCGAAAAAAGTGATACCGATTTCGAAACAGTGCCTGACGACCGATACCGCTTCATCCGGCGACAAGGGGATAATCGGTATGCCGCCGAAGCCGATTTCGCTGATTTCCAGCTTCGTTCCCGCAAGGGTGATGGCTTTCATTTTCTGCTTTGCTCCTGTTCGCTAACCGCACGTCCGTCCCCGTTTACCGGATCTTGAATCCGTGCTCCTTTTGCCATTCCGGACCGAATTTTTTATCGCAATAATCCGCCATCCGGTCGAACCAGCGCCACCAGAGGCTTTTGCCTTTTTCTCGTGCCTCGTAGATGTCGGCCAAATAGGTTGCGATATGGAACATCTTTTCCTTGGGCACGAAGGACGCCGCCCCATTTTCGTAGGACCTTTTGATATCTTCGGGGGTAATGGCATAGGCGGTCAGCATGACGCCGATGATCCGTTTTTCGGAGCAGATGTCGAGCAATTTATAACCATCGACCCCCATGATATCCAGAATCGCCATATCGAAATATTGATTTTCCAACAGGTCTTTGGCTTGTTCGAAACTCGTCGCCCTGGTAAGCCGGCACTGCGTCAGCAGGTCGGACAGCGTAGCCAATACATCCGGCTCATCATCGACAATGAGAATTCGCTTACCAGCCAGCAAATCCTGCTTATTCATTAAAGCACCTCCCGGTTACAGGCATTCATTTCTTTAAATTAAGATCAATGCAAACAAAATCAAGCCGATTTCAGCTTGTTATGAACCATTACAGGGTTTCATACTAACGGAACGCGGGGGAAAATAAAAGGAAAAAAATCGGGGGTAGCATCTCACCTGCGAAAAACTTCAGCGCTGGACAATCCGGCCGGCTTCTAGTATTCAAGTTATTGATTATTTTCCATATTCTATGGATACGGACCGGCGCGGAAGGGACGATCGAAATCTCGTTTCAAAATGATTTTTCCGTCTCTATTATTAGAAGTAAATTGTCTGCTGAATTCCGAAGCATCCAATCTCCTTTTCTTCTTGCAGCGCAGGTTCAATTTCTGTTCAATTCAGGTATCAAAGCCTTTTTAATGAAGCCGCTGACGATGAGCAGTCCTGCCAAAACGGTGCGGTCTTTACTTGACTATAAAGTTTCTCACCCATTCCCCGGGTGGGACAATCACTCATTTCGGCGGGACCCCCTGGTCGTCCCATCCCCTGGCTTCATAGTACTGCTTGACCATGCGGTCGACCGGTACGACCTCTCCCCGGGAGGCGCCCTCCCGCAAAGGTTCGTGGGTGAACCGTCTGGGCAGGGTGTCATCCGCGGCGGTGACGCCGAAATCGATGTTCAAGCGGCGGTCGCGGTCGATAACGCCGTTCAGGGCGGCGTCGATTCTTTCGGGGGTAAATTTCAATCCCGTGCCGGCGCGCAGCAGACGGGTGGCAAAATCGAAGTCGAGAATGTCCATGCTCAACCCGATATTCTTGCAAATCGTGAGGCAGTCGGTCAGCAGGGCCTGCCGCTCGGTATGTTCCACCAAAATGGCCTTGCCGTTGTCAGACAGGCGATCGGCAATCTCCCTGACCCCCCAACGTTTTTCCGCTTCATCGAAGCGTTCCGTCAATTCGAAAAAGGGCTCGGCTCTCAGATGATCGCCGCCCCGGGATGCAATGGCATAGGTAAGTCCGAACGCCTTGATGCCGCGGGGATCGCCGCAAATCATATCCAACCCCTTGACGTGAAAAGCATATTGCCCGCTGCCTTTTCCAAAATGCCGTGCCAGGCTGCGGGTTCCTTCTGCAAAAAGGTTGCCGATGCCCTCGCGCCGGATGATCATGCCCAGCAGGTTTTCCACCGTTTGACGGTTGCCCCAGGTAAAGTCGAGCCCGTCGAAATCGTCCCGGGAAAGCAAGCCTCTCTGAACGCACTCCATCGCCCAGCCGATGGTCTCTCCCGAACTGAGCGCGTCCAGCCCCATCCGGTTGAGAAAAGCGTTCATTTTGAGACCGAACGCCAGGTCGTCGTTGCCGATTCGGGAGGTATAGCTGCACAAGGTTTCGAACTCAGGGCCTTCGGCTTCCACTTCGGCGGTGAGATAGTAGCGGGAGCAGTGAATGTTGCAGTTGAAGCAGGATTTATTTTTGACTTTGAATTTTTCGGCCAGGGCCTCGCCGCTGATGCGATCGACATACTCGCACAGCCCCTTTTGGAAATGATCGGTGGGCAGGATGCCGATGCCGTTTAAGGCCTTCATCAGCAGGGTGGATCCCAGGGCGCGGCGCCGTGCATATTCCGGATGGTTCATGATCCTGCGGTCGAATTGCCGGCAAAGATCGAGGAAACCGGGCGGATCCGCTATCGACAGTCGTCCCCTGCCCCGCACCGCCACGGCTTTCAGATTTTTGGAACCGAACAGGCAGCCCATGCCGGTACGGCCGCACATGCGGGAATGGTTGCAGGCCACCGTGGCGTATTTAACCAGATTCTCTCCGGCGGGACCGATAGCGGCCACCTGAACAGCGCTGTCGTTGAGTTCCCTGCGAATCGCCGAGGTGGTTTGCCAGATATCCCTACCCCACAAATGGTCGGCATCCCTTATTTCGACATGCTCATCGGCAATAAACAGCCAGCAGGGCCGTTGGCTGCGTCCCGTAATGACGATCTGGTCATAGCCGGCTTGTTTGAGTTCGGCGCCGAAAAAGCCGCCCGCGGCCGAATCGCCCAGAATTCCGGTCAGCGGCGATTTCCCCGAAATGGTCATAAAGGCCGAGGCCGACAGCAGGGTGCCCGTGAGAGGGCCGACCCCGATGAGCAGCATGTTCTCGGGTGACAGGGGGTCGCAGTCGCGCTTCAATTCCGCATGCAGCCGGGTGGAGTTTAGCCCGCGGCCGCCGATCACCTGCAGCATAAATGCGGGATCCGTCTTTTCGCGGCGAATCGATCCGGATGACAGATCCACCCGGAGGATATGACCTCCAAAACCCTGCAATTTCAGGCCTTCCTTTCCGCAGTCCAGCGGTCCCTCAGATACCTGGAACGAGACATGGCAAATCGCAGCCGTTTTTCTTCCGGGCCGAGTCCACGGCTGCCTTTTTTGAATTCCTTCAAACTGACGGTCTCCGTGAGATCCGGTTCATGGTGGACAGCATCGAGGGTACAGGCCTTGACGCAGCACGGATCGCCGCCGCAGAGATCACAGACATAAGGAATTTCTTCAAACAATTCAATGGCGCCGACCGGACACATGGTTTCACAGGCGCCGCAGGCGATGCACAGGATCGATGATACGATGATCTGGCCCAGAACGCCTACCTGGATCGCCTTTTCCGGACACCGGGTGCAATAACGCTCCGAACATTGCTGGCAGACGACCGGACAATCGATACCGATTTCCTCAACTTTGACCACCTTGATGCGGGCCCCGCTGCGTCCGATGCCGCCGGAGTGGAAAAACGAACAGTGCACCTGGCAGCGGCTGCAGCCGGAGCACCCGGCAAGATCCACGGTAATCATTGCGTGCAGATCCTGTCAATTCTATCCACGGTAATCTTGAGTCTGTTCACGGGTGTGCTCCTGATACGAAGTGGGATTTGAGATGATAGAATTACAAAATTTGAATTTTGAATTCTATATTAGAACTCTGAATATAGAATTCATAGTTAGTGCCCATCCATAAAGGGTTTTTACTAATGATGGGCACCTGGTGGTGTTTCCAATCCAGAAATGAGAATTTTTGCCCAAGGTCAAGGAAATCAAGCGCTTGCGCGGAGGCGTAGTTTTTTACGCCGCACAAGCAAACGCGCAGATTGACGCAGAAATTGGGTAAAAAGGCCATTTGTGGATGGAAACTAGTTAAGAATTAGTGCCCCGGCACTATAAAATGACGCCTAATGTATGTCAAGTGTATTTTAATCGAATGTCATGCCAATCCTTGTCAATCAAGAACTTGTGGCAACCGCTCCATCAGGCGTGGAATTTTTTCCTCTTGACAAAAAGACGCGTGTGGTCTAGGTGTTCCATCTAACTCCATTCATCAACAACCGGCTTTGCCGGTGAGAAATTGAAAAGGTTCTACCGTTACCGGGGTGACATGCTTTTAAAAATCCAGCGCTGACAGATGCCGGTGGCTGATGACTGGAGATCATCGGCCACCAGCAGAGCTCGGCCCCTTCCAGGGGCTTTCCTCAGACCACCAGCTCTGCTGGTGGCCGATGATTTTGGAATTCTCCCATCCGGAAATAATCGCCGAGAACCATGCCCCTGTCGCCGGCGATCCATACCCGAACGATTCCAGGCTGATACCCTGGTACGAACCATTTTGGCGTAGCAACCGCAATAACCATGTTCGAAAAGCTTGCTTTTGATCGATCACCAAAAGAAGGAGGGCAAACGGAATGAAAAAGTCTGCAGTCGTCATTTTAGCGCTGGTGTTGGCTTTAGCGTGTGTCGGTGTGGGGTATACGGCGGATGTAAAGAAGGGTATTCATATCGGCAATGCGGGCGCGTTTACCGGAGATGCCGCCGCTCCCTGCATGGAAATCTACAATTCCGCCCAGATCGCAGTGGACGAATGGAATGCCAAAGGAGGTATTCAGGGTATTAAAATTGAACAGATTCAGGGCGATGACGCCATGGATCCGGCCCAGGGAGTCAATGTCGCTCACAAGTTTGTGGCCGACGATTTGATGTACGGCGTGGTCGGCCCTCCCATGAGCCACATCGCCCAGGCTACCCTCAAAATTTACGGCGCCGCCAATCTGGCCTGTATCACCACCGCCGCCTCCAAACCCGAACTCACGGAGCAGGGATACACGCACTTTTTCAGGGTAAACGCGCGCAACGATGCCCACGGCTGGAACTGCGCCCTGTTTATGAAAAATGCCCTCAAGGCGAAGCGGGTGGCGGTCCTCAACGAGAAAACCGCCTACAATGTCAACATGGCCAAGGAAACGATCGCCGGTCTGAAAAAGTTGGGCATAAACGATATTATGCAGGAAACCATCGTCGGCGGAGCCAAGGACTACTCGGCGGTGCTGACCAAGGTAAAGGCGTTCAACCCGGATGTGCTTTTCTTTGTCGCCACCACGGCTCCCGACAGTGCCATCGGGGTGCGCCAGGCCAAGGAACTGGGAATTGACGCGATATTTTTCGCTACTGAAGGCGCCCGTGACAAAAAGGATTTCATCGCCGCGGCGGAGGGCGCTGCCGAGGGGGCTTATCTCTATCACTTCGCCCCCGACATTTACGCCATCCCCGCAGCGCAGGACTATGTCAAAAAGTACGAGAGCACCTACGGGGTGCTCAGCGGTTTCGGTCCTCCGGCTTATGAAGCCATGAACATTTTGCTGACGGCCATCGACATGGCGGCCGCCGACGGAGACATCAGCCGCGAGGAAGTCGTTGAAAGTCTGCACAAAATCGAAAATTACCAGGGCATTCTGGGATTCCCGGTCACCTTCGATGAAAAGGGAGACCTGAAAGGCGGCGCCACCTATTTCTTCAAGGTCACCGGTGACAATTTCGAGCAGGTGGGGGTCATGACCGGAAAGTGAAACGACGCCAGGCGACGCGATCCTTGACGCTCGATGCTCGATACTTGATGATGTATATTCGGCGGTTCCAATAGCAATTATCCGGCACAACCGGATAGGGCTGCTCGGTATTGGAAAACGGCGGCTGGTTGCATATCGATCATTCTTATGCATGATAGCCGCCCACTTTCATTTTGAGCTCTCGGTCTCCAGCTTTCAGCTTTGAGCTTTCAACCTTGTGCTTTGTGCTTTGCCCTGTGCGTTTTCAGCCCAGAACCCCGGAACCCCAAACCTTGAACCCTGAACCCTGAACTCCGAACCGGGAACCATCCATCTTGGACACATACCTTCAGCAATTACCCCAACAACTGGTAAACGGCGTGACCCTGGGAGGCGTCTATGCGCTGATCGCCATCGGCTATACCATGGTATACGGCATATTGGGCATGCTGAATTTCGCCCATGGCGAGATATACATGATCGGCGGCTTCACCGGGTGGTGGGTCCTGCACCTTTTGACCCGCAACAATCAGGTGGTCATGAGTGCGGCGATGGTGATATCATTGATGATTTTCCTGTCCATGGCCGTGTCCGGCCTGGTGGGTATCATGACCGAACGCCTCGCCTATCGCCCGTTGCGAAACGCCCCCCGCATGAATCTGCTGCTCAGTGCGCTGGGGGTTTCCATTTTCCTGCAGAACCTGGTGTTGACCTACCAGGGCGCCAAGGTCCGGGTGTTTCACATCGCATCGCTCATTCCGGAAAATATCCGCACATTTCAAGTCGGCTCCACGGTTTTTTCATTTATGCGGGTTTTGGTGATCACGGTGACATTCCTTTTGATGGGGATTTTGACAATCCTGATTAAAAGGACCCGGGTCGGCAAGGCCATGCGGGCCACGGCCCAGGATATCGAAGCCGCCGCCTTTATGGGAATAGATGTTGACCGCATTGTGATGATGGTATTTCTGATCGGTTCCGCCTTGGGTGGTGCGGCCGGAACCCTGGTGGGATTGATGTTTACCCAGGTGGACTATTATGTTGGATTCCAGGCCGGGCTGAAAGGATTTACCGCTGCGGTCCTGGGAGGCATCGGCAGCATCCAGGGCGCCATGGTCGGCGGCATTCTGCTGGGGATGACCGAATCGCTGGCCGTCACCTTCCTGCCGTCGGCGTACAAGGATGTGGTTGCCTTCCTGATTCTGATCGCCGTCCTCATCATCCGCCCCTGGGGTTTGATGGGAGAAAAGGAACCGCAGAAAGTTTAAGGAATTCGGAAGCGGGATGTGAATTTTGAATTTTGAATTAAGCTGAATTTGGGGGGTTTTTGTTTTCCAATTTAAAATTCAAAATTCACAATTAAGAATTTATTTCAAAGGATCCTGAGGAACTAATATCACAACCGACCCCATACAACTGACTACTGACAACAGGATTTCCGACAGGTTGCCAAATAAGTTTAATCAGTGGGCGATATATGCCGCGATCGGCGCTATCCTGATTACCGCCCCGCATGTCATGCCGAACAATTACTGGCTGCGCATCTTCACCATGACCGGGCTGTGGGTCATGCTGGCCCTGGGGTTGAATGTGGTGGCCGGGTTTGCCGGCCTGCTGGATCTGGCCTACGTGGCCTTTTTCGGCATCGGCGGCTATACCTTTGCGCTGCTGTCCTCCAGCCAGTTCGACATCCACCTGCCCTTTTTAATCGTTCTGCCCCTGGCGGCGATTTTCACCATGCTCATCGGAGTCGCCCTGGGATCCACCAGCATCCGGCTCAAGGGCGACTATCTGGCCATCGTTACCCTGGCCTTCGCCCAGATTTTCAAACTGCTGCTGCAAAACCTCGATTCCCCGGTGGATATCACCGGCGGCGTCAACGGTATCTTCGGTTTTGATCCCATCCGAATTTTGGGGGTCGGCATCACATCCCCCGAGGCGTATGCCTATCTCATCTGGTTTTTTGCGGCCATCACCACCGTGGCCTGCTTCAGGATCAAGTACTCCCGGATCGGCAGGGGCTGGCAGGCCATCCGTGAGGACGAACTGGCGGCTGAAGCCATGGGGGTCCATACGACCTGGATGAAATTGCTGGCCTTTGCCGGGGGCGCATTTATCGCCGGGGCCGCCGGGGCGTTGTTCGCCTCCTTTCAGGACTCGGTGTTTCCCAACAATTTTGACTTTCCGCAATTGGTGATTGTCTACTGCATGGTGATTTTAGGTGGGCTCGGCAATATTCCCGGTGTCATCGCCGGAGCGGTGCTGCTGTCGATCCTGCCGGAATTTCTGCGCGAATACGGAGCCTACCGTATGATGTCCTATGGCCTGATTCTCATTTTGCTGATGGCCCTCAGGCCCCAGGGCATCGTGGGCGGAATCGGATTTTTCACGAAAAAGAAAACCCGGCCCGATAAAGACAAAACCGGCCATCTCAGAGCCTCGACCAATCTTTACTACGCTGAGGACCAATCGTCCGGCGATGCCGCCCGCCCGCAACCGGCTTACACCAGAGGCGGTCGGGTTCTGCTGGAGTTGAGAAGCGTCACCCGGGATTTCGGCGGTTTGAAAGCCGTCTCCAATTTGAGTTTTGCACTGCATGAAAGGGAAATTCTGAGCATCATCGGCCCCAACGGCGCCGGCAAGACCACCCTCTTCAATCTGGTCTCCGGCATTTACCCGCCCAGTGCCGGCTCCATTCATTTTGAAGGGGCCGATATTACGGGACTCAAGCCCCATCGGGTAGCGGAAGCCGGGATCGCCCGTACGTTTCAGAATCTGCGCCTGTTCAACAAGATGAGCGTGCTCGACAATGCCCGACTCGGCCGTTTTTGCCGAACCGGGGCCGGTCCGCTGGCCACCCTGCTGCACCTTCCCCGGCACAACCGGGAGGAAGCCGAAACGGAGCGCAGGGCCAAAGAGATCCTGAACCTTTTCGGCGCCCGGCTCACCGGTTACCGTTTTGACCAGCAAGCCATGTACCTGTCCTATGCCAACCGCCGACGGCTGGAGATCGCCCGGGCCCTGGCAACGGACGCCAAAATGCTCCTGCTGGATGAGCCTTCGGCCGGCATGAATCCCCAGGAGACACGCGAAATCACGAATTTCATCAAGCGATTGAGGGACGACTTCGGCTACACGATCCTGGTCATCGAGCACAAACTCAACGTCGTGCGCACCATTTCGGACCGGGTCATCGCTCTGGACTACGGCGTGAAAATCGCTGAGGGAAGCTATGACGAGGTCGCCTGCAACGAGCAGGTGATCGAAGCATATCTGGGGAGGAAGCGGCAGTAAACCGATGAAGAGAGTGGCGGCAGGCCCAGTGAAGGCGGAAATCTGAAGTAAATGCAGGACTCCCCGCTTCCTGTATGTTGAATGTGGCAAGTTGTAAGTCGTATAGGCGACCAACAAACAACTGACAACTTACAACCAACAATTTTTAAAGTCAATTACACCATTTAAAACCAGATTAATCCCGGTAATCTCGATGCTTGAAATGACTGACATCCCAATATTGGAATTTAAAAATGTAGACACCTTCTACGGCAATATCCAGGTGCTGTACGGCATCAACCTTGAAATTAAGCGGGGTGAGCTGGTGTGTCTGCTGGGGGGCAACGCGTCGGGAAAATCCACCACGCTCAAGACCATCCTGGGTGTCTGCAAAGTCAATAAAGGCATGGTAAAACTGAAGGGCGAGCGCATCGACGGTAAACCCACCAAGAAAATCATCGCCAGAGGGGTGGCGATCGTTCCTGAAAACCGCCGCATCTTTCCGCGCCTGACGGTGCTCGAAAACCTGGAAATGGGTGCCTACCTGCGCAAGGACCACCATGCCGTCAAAAAAGACATCGACCGCATCTTCGAACTCTTCCCCCGGCTCCGGGAAAGAGTCAATCAGGCCGGGATCACCCTGAGCGGCGGGGAGCAGCAGATGCTCGCCATGGGCCGCGCCCTTCTTTCAAACCCCGATATTTTGTTGATGGATGAACCTTCCATGGGCTTGTCGCCCCTGCTGGTCGACCGTCAATTCGAGCTCATCCACAGCGTGAACCAAGAGGGGACCACGATTTTCATGGTGGAGCAAAACGCGAATATGGCGCTGTCCATTGCCGACCGCGGCTATGTTCTGCAAACCGGATCGATCGTGTTGTCGGATACCGCCGAAAACCTGCTGAACAACAAAATGATGCAGGAGGCGTACCTGGGCGGTGGGGACGCTTGCGAATGAGGATGACGGGTTAAAACCATCAGCGACGCGCATTCACTGTGGGTATCAACAGAATCCTTCTTCCATCATGCCTGCCATTATCAAGGAAGCCATTGATTGCAGCATCATCAATCGCTTAACTTTTTGGGACGCTTTGATCGTTGCAGCGGCTGAAAGTGCTAATTGTGAAACAATCTGGTCCGAGGATTTAAACGATGGTCAGATAATCCGGGGGGTTCGAATCGAAAATCCCATAAACGTCTTGTAGGTCAGTTTGCGCCGCAAGTCGTTACCTGAAAATTGCTATGTCAGGGAGCCCGCTTCGCTCGCACCCTGACCTACACGGCTCATGTTGAGCCTCGAAAAAAGCTTCAAAAAAAATTATGGCAGCGGCTTCCAGCCGCGATGTGTTTGGATGCTGCTCTATTTCAATTATCGTTAAAGATCACCGGCGCAAAGGATGAGCATCCGGTGAATCCGTTTGTCGGCATTTGATTTCATCGAGATCGAAATCGCTATCGGGATCGAAATCGAACGGTTCAACTGAGTATCCGGCAACCTCGAACGGCGCCTCCGATCTGCCAGCTTTTTCTGTGTCCCAGGAGGCCATCGAGAAAATCCTCGGCGGACAGAACGCTCCGCTGGTCCCCTATCTGTTGAGGCCCCATCGCCCGGGCGATATCGGATGGATCATTCACCGGCACGGGGTTGTATATGCCCAGGAATACGGGTGGGACGAAACCTTCGAAGCCCTGGTCGCGGAGATTCTGGTGGATTTCATCCGCAAGCATGACCCCAAACGGGAATGCCTTTGGATCGCCGAGCAGGACGGCCAACGGATCGGCGCCATCATGATCGTGGACGCCGGAGATCAGGTGGCCCAGCTCCGCCTGCTCCTGGTTGAGCCTTCGTACCGCGGCCGGGGTGTCGGTGAGCGCTTGATCGATGAGTGCATCGCTTTTTCCAGACGCAACCGTTACCGGCAAATCAAGTTATGGACCCAAAGCAATCTGCTGCAAGCCCGGAAGTTGTACCGGAAGACGGGATTCGAATTGGTTTCGCAATATCCTCACCAGAGCTTCGGCCATGAGTTGGTGGCCGAATTCTGGGAACTTCCCATAGAAGACTGAAAAGAAACTCAAAAAATTCGTTTGATAAAAGGAATGGATTCCATCTCTATAAATAAAATAGACAGGATCAACAGGATGGTCAGGATATGACGGCCTTCGGCCGAATGGCCAATCGCCGCAGGCGTAAAAAATCCCCAAAATCCTGTAAATCCTGTCTAAAAAAATTATAAAATCGAATCCATTCCGATGAAATTTCACACGAGCAATAGCCTCGGGCAAGAGGGCCAGCTGTCTGATCAATGCCAGAAACTTTTTATCATCGCGCCAAGATGCCAAAGCGCCAAGATTATTTATATTTTTAATTATTCCCTTTGCGAGCTTTGCGGCTTTGCGCGAGATAAAATATTTGCTGTTTCATGCGAGGCATCAAGCATCCAAAGTGCTAATTCTGACACCTGATACACCTGAAACCACACGCTGTCTAGGAGCTTAATCAACATCGACCCATTGAAAATAGTGTTGCCAGCTCCGAACTTTATAATCTGAACCTATAGCCTTCAGCTTTCAGCTTTGAGCTTTGACTACATACCCAACCAGGAGTTTCCGTGTCTGCCAACCGGTATAAAACAAACGATATCATCTGGATCTGTCTGGCACCGTTATTCTATAGCGCGATGAACATCTCGGCCAATTTAACCGCCGCGCATCTGAGCGTATGGCAAATCAGCGTCGGCCGGTTCGGCTTCGGGTTGGTGGTGCTCCCGGTCCTGGTCAGGTTGCTGGGGCTGAAACTTTGGGGGCAAAAGCGGATACTTCTGACCCTCAGGGGACTGAGCGGAACCGCCGCATTCCTGTGTCTGGTGGCGGCTTTCCAGAGAATTCCGCTCTCGGTGGCCATGGTCCTCTTCTATCTGTACCCGACCTTCACGGCGATCCTGTCGCCCTGGATCACCGGGGAACCCACCTCGGCCGGCGCCTGGCCGTTTATCTGCAGCGCCTTCTTCGGCACCTGTCTGATCCTGTGGCCGTTTGGCGCCCCCCTGGCGTTGAATAGCGGACATCTGTTCGGAATTGCTTCTTCCCTGCTGGCTGCCGTGACCCTGCTTCTGGTCCGGCGGCTGGGCCGTGAGAACAATATCTACACCCTTTTTTTCTATATGTGCCTGACCGGGACCCTGATGGGAGCTGCACCGCCGGTAATCCGGGACTTGCCCATCCTCCCGGCAACCCCGGCCGGATGGATCGGGGTGGCCTGTGTGGCGGTTTTCTCGATCGGCGCCCAGCTGACCCTCAATCAGGCTCTGGTCCGCATCCCGGCACCCCAGGTCAGTGTCATGATGACCGCCGAGGTGGCGCTGGCTGCCTGCGTCGGGGTTATTTTTCTGGGAGAGCCGCTCACCTGGAACTTTGTCGCCGGTACATTGCTGATTTTCGCCAGCGGTATCGGACTCAATCTGATGCCTCTTAGACAGCGGATCGATCATGTGAGAGGCCGCTGATCCGCCCGGCATCGGGTTGCTGCTAAGCTGGTTGATTAAAACCCCACGCTCCAAATCACAAATAACAAACAATATCAAAATTCCAAGCTTCAATGACCCAAACAGCCCTTTTTAGAGGATCACGGGCGATAAAACGATAGAAATTCCATCCATAATATTTTATGTTGACAAAAATTGACGGGTTTAATATGGGTTGATCGCGAACGACACAGAAAGGTAACTAAATTTTAGACATTATAAAATAGATAGCTCTCAAAAACGCGTTGTCCACCGGAGGTGGGTCTAATGCCGACTGATTCACAAAAAGCCAAGTCGCCCTTTAGGGGTGCTTTGGCTTTTTTACGATGAAATAAAGTTTGGATTCTTCTTCGTTGCGCAGCTTGCGCCGTCTCGGGTATGACCCTCCCCAACGGATTCCTCAAAAGCGCTTTCGCACAGAAAGAGGATATGATGACAGATATAGATGGTTTGTTGCATGCAATGGAAATGAAAGATTCCGCTGAGACAGACAGTCGATTGAAAAAATTATATGATGAAGGGCATGATGCTTGGGAAATACACCTATTGCTGTTTCCAACAGTGCAGCGGGTGCTGAATCCCCCGTTCATCAATCCTCATCTACCGAAGATGTATGCCATCAACCGTGAGCTGAAGTCTTATCTAAAGAAAGACGATATTCCTCCTATGGTTTGTCTTGAAGTCATGGAATACACACGGCGCTCCAAACTGGAAAAACTGAAAAAGACCGGCTTGTTAAAGCATACAGTTTCCTTCTCGGAAATCGAATCTGCGATCAGGGAAAAGGACAAGGAAAAAACAGCGACTCTAATAGCGACCTTCCATGTGCAATCCGGTGAAGAGGAGCTCTCTCGTCGGCTCTTGCTGTTAGGGAGTGGATACCTATCAAATTCACTGGGCCATTCGATTTCCTGTACAGCTTTCATACTCCAGGAAATGTGGGTACGTAAGAAAGAAGATCTCTGGCCGGCTTTTACGACCCTGGCGGATTACTTTTGTAAGGGAAAGTTCCATCATACACCGGATCCGGAGACTTCACATGACACTATCGCTGACGACTCTGTACCCAGTATGCTTTTACAGGCAACCAAAGGTGGAGGTATCGTTAATCTACATCACACGATCACGCTATACGCCATGGAACGTGTTCGTCACCTCTTTGACGAACAAGAATATGGCCACATGTTAAGGGCATTGGTTTCTTTCATGGGGAACAAAGATGTGATGCAGCCGGAAATCAATGTCCCTGGAGCGACGCACCCTGAAGATTATTCGTCGTTTTATGAAACTTACTCAGAGCTGGATGCGAGAACCGTGACCGCCGTCGCAAAAGGAATGATCACCTCATCCCGGGGGCGACGGCGATTAGGGCGTTTTCTAATAAAGTCCTTGTGTAAGGCCTACCAAGGCGATTACGATCCGCATTACGTCACGGGTCTGGGATCTGCTCTGTGGGTGGTCGATCGATATTGGAACAGGGACTCAGTAGCCGTGAATGCCCTTTATCAATACCTGGATTATTTATTCGACGGTCTTCGAAAAAGCAATTAACCCCAACTTTGCAAAAGCCGGAGGGCTTCAGAGACCAGGCGTCAAGGATGAAGCTGTCGTCGTCTGACCGCAATTCCTTGACAACGCAGGATCTGAAGTTCTCCGGCTTTCCCGAAGGGTAAACCATATGGCAGCATTTAAAATTCCCGGGGCGCCCCAATCCTTCGACTTCACAAAATGGGATGTCCAACGAGGGTTTGTTTTTCTAAAATATCGGTTATGATTACGGAACATCAGATATTATTTGCCATATTGTTTATGCAGCTAAGGGGTTAAGTGAACCCCGTTGTGATCCTATTATTGCCGACCCTAGAAAAAAGCTCCCTTGGCTTGGACAATTTGGGGATAAAGCAACCTGAAAAAAGAAAGAAACAAAGTGTTATTTCTGTTCATCAAAAAGAGCTATCTGGGTTCCTTTTGAAGCAATATATTTCTTATCTCTCAATATTTCACATTCATCTACATCCAAATTATTATTTACTTTGCCTTGTGATGCTAAAAATAAAAAATATAGACCCTTTGCAAATCCACGCCTGAAAGCATAATCATAAGAAGTAGCTTTTCTTTCTAATTTTTCTATTTCAAGGTTATGCATTTTTATACTTTCATCTATATGGATTGCATTTTCTAATGAGTCTTCAACAAAATCTTTAAAACGAATTCCGCTCAGATCACAATGCTTTATTAGTTGATTATAAAGTGTTCTATCGATTTTGATTGATATTAATTCTTTGTTTTCCGGTGACTGATCTGCCATATATGCAATCCCCTATCAGTCTTTAATAGAGTTTGTGATTGCTGTTGAATGATAACTGCCATATTAACATACAGGCTATGATTTCCTTTAACGAGCGGCTTTCATAATCAATTTAGAATACAGCCATACTGATCGTTGGAGGTAAGCGATGAATTCAGATGAAACCGTGACCATTATTTCAGAAAACACCGGTTTTGCACACCACCATCCTGGCGGCTTCGTATCCAACCAGAAACACGCGATCATTTTGGTTCCGACAACTTTGGCCGGCATACGCCCGCAGGCGGCCGCATCCTTTCGGGGAATAAAGGCGTGTTCAGACTATTTTCGGCTCCGATTTAAATAGCGTCCTCTGATGGAACCCTCAAGCCTTTTGAAATTCTCACCGGTCACGAGTTGCCCCCCCTTGACGACCCCCACCGGCCACCCCTTGAGACGCTTTCCCTGGTGCAGGCAGAAATCCGATCGCGAGCGGCAGCTTTCCGGCGTTGCAGCCATTTCCATCGAAGGATCGATAATAACCAAATCCGCATCGCTTCCGGGCAGCAGCGTTCCTTTTTGAGGGTATATCCCGAAGATGGAAGCCGGTGCGGCGGTGAGCTTTTCGATCAGTTTCAGCAGGGAAAATCCTCTTTTTTGGGCATTGTCCAGCAGGGAAGCCAGATGGGTGCCCACGGCCGGATATCCCGGGGCGAAATCCCAGAAACTCGCACCGGATTTTTTTTCAGTGCTGGACAGCGGGGTATGATCCGTGCCGACGGTGTCCAGCACATCATCCGCCAATCCCCGCCAGAGTGCGCGCCGGTCGTTTCTTTTTCGGATCGGCGGGGTCATCTTGTTCAGATCATCGATATTTTCCTCAAGTACCAGCGTCAGATAGGGCGAGGAAGTTTCAAAATAGAACTTTCCAGAATTCTGCTTGAGTCGCCGGGCGACTTTCAGGGATTCTTCGCAAGACATATGGACGAAGTATATACGGGCACCGGTTTGTTGTGACAGATAAGCGGCCCGCTGGACCGCTTCGGCTTCGGCAAAGCCCGGATGGCTTTGCTCCCAAACTTGCAGGGATACGGGGTGGGGATGCAATCGCTGCAGTCGACGGGTCGCGCGCTCCACGAGCCGGTGGTTCTCGGCATGAATGTTGAGGATGGTATCCTTTCCCAGGGCGGCAACCTGCTCCATCAGATCCATCAGGAAATCATCTTCGATTTCCGGAATCAAGCCCGGAATCCCGCACATATAGGTTTTAAAAGAGGTGATGCCGTAGCGGGAATAGTAAACCGGCAGTTCTTCGAGCTGCCGTTGATTTAAAATGACAAGGTGTAAGAAGACATCGCAACAGGCATGATCCCGGATTTTGCGGATAATCTCATCGAGAGTTTTCAGGTAAGGCTGGGTTCCGCCGAGATAAAGCCCCACGGTCGTGACGCCGTTTGCCACCGCCGACCGGGTCTCCGTGACGATTTCGGTGTCAAATGGGGCAAAAATCCCCAGATGAAAGTGCGGATCGACAATCCCCGGTGCGATATATTTGCCGGTCACATCCACCGTGGCCGCATTCCCCGGGGGCAATTCCCGACCCATGGAGCGTATCTTCCCATCGCCGATCTCAATATCCAACGGAAGCATCCCCTGGTAAGGAATCAGGCAGGTACCGCCTTTGAGGATAAAGGGTCGATGCCGGGATGCCGGCGGCGGGGTGGCAGGGCCGGAAAAAGCTTCTCCCAGGGCCGACGGAACTTTCCCATCCCCGAAACGACGGCCGGAGCGGTCCGCCATCCATTCGGGAATAAACGGTGCGTCGGCTGTTTTGCAAAATTCGGGGATAAAAAGCCTTTTGTTCCGACTCATTTTCAGAGGTTTTCGATGGCCTCGACAGCGGCATCTCTGGCGGACAGTATTTCAGATTCGCTGCCGGACAGAAAGAGTCTGCCGAATTTGCCAAATGGATTGAAATGAACCAGTTGAACGTTGCTCGCCTTCTCCGCCTGATTTGCGGCCAGCACAATGTAGGCGGCGGGCTCGACTTCAAATACGAGCAGTGACATGCCGGGCAGCAGGAGCGTTCCCTTCCGCCTTTTGTTGATCTGCTGGGCCTGATACGGATTGACTTTATGGATGATTTTTGACGAGACCACCGTGGGTTTCAAACGCCGTCCGGCGTCGAGTCCACAGGAGGCCAGAATGGTTTCGCCGGCATCCCTGACGGCCTCCAGGTTGAAAGAATGCAGCTCCAGAACGCCGAATTCCCTTTCGACCATCTGCAAGCCCGGTTTGGCGTCGCAGTCCTTCAAGGCCGCATCCAGCAGATTGTAGACTTCGCTTCCGGGCGCCAGCTCGATCCAGAGCTCGGCCATTTTGGCCAGGGGCACATCTCCATCGAGCTCCGCTGCCAGAAAGGCCGAAAATTGCGGCTGCATGCTGTCAATAAACGCATAGGTCCGCAACTGGAAGTTATCTTGAGTCATGGGTATCCATTCCGCAATAGGTCCGACGGTTCTACCGAAAAGAGGTCTATTTTTTCCCCTTTGCCGCCGCGCCTCCGGGTATCATTTCCAGAGCTTCCTCGCTCGGTTTGGCGATAATAAACAGAGAGGTGAGTTCTCCAACTTTCTTGACCGCCGCTGCGGCCGAATCGATGGCAGCCTTGACGGCCCCCACGTCGCCGCGGACGAAAACGGAAACCAGTCCCGCACCGATTTCCCGCGAGCCGGCGATTTCCACGCTTGCCGATTTCGACATGGTGTCTACCGCGACGACGGCACCCACCAGCCCTTTGGTCTCGATCATTCCCAATGCCTTCTCCATCTAAGCCTCCTTGTATAGCTGTTTCATTGCTGAAAGTACTGGATTTATTACCGTTTTAAAACGACCTTCTTATTGATTGAAATGTTGTCGATAATCCCCACGACGACGGCGTCCACCGGAAGATGGGTGTCGTTGAGCGCATGGGTCGCCGTACAACCGGTGGTAACCGCGACGATCTCGGACAGGCCCGCAGCGAATATGTCGACCGCCAGAAACGAATCGCCGGTGGGATGGCCGTCATCGTCAATGTGCTTGAGTACGACCAGTTTATGGGAACCCAACCCCTCGGATTTTATCGAGGCTGTCGCGAAACCGATCACTTTGCAGAGTTTCATCTCAGTTCTCCCAGGGTCTCCACGTAACAATCAAGGATATAATCGAGGTCCTCGGTAGTGATGAAAAAATGGGGAGCAATTCGGACCACATCACTGCGGGCAGAGGCGATAATTCCCTTTTCCCGCAGCGCCAGTTCAAAATCATGGGAGTTTCCGGGAACCCGGATGGCGGTATTCGGTGCCTTGATCCGGATATCCGTGGGGCTGGCTATTTCCAGGCCCCGGGCCATAGCTCCCTTTAAACAGTGTTCGGAAAGGATGTTGGTCCATTCAAATATTTTTTCAACTCCCACCGTATTGATAATCTGCATCCCGCTGCGTGCGATATAAGCGGTCGGCACCGGGGGCGTTCCACTGTCAAACCGGCGCGCATCATCGGCATAAAGGAAATTGTGAATGTCAAATGCAAAAGGATCCGCCTGCCCGAACCATCCGGTGAAGGCAGGTTTCAGGTATTCGATGATCTCCTTTTTGACATAGAGAAATGCAATGCCCGGCACACCGAGCAGATACTTGAGGTTGCCGGATGCCAGAAAATCGATGTCCAGCGCCTTGACATCCAGGGGATAGGTGCCCAGCCCCTGATAGCCGTCCACATAGGCCAGAGAGCCCTTGTCATGAATTTTAGGAATGACGCTGGCCAGATCCTGGCGAAAACCGTTGTAATAGTAAACGCCGCAGGCCGAGGTGATCATGGTCCGGTTGTCGACGTAGCGATCATAATCATCCACCTCGATAACGCCGTTTTTCACCGGAATGAAGTCCACCTCGAAACCGTATTTTTGCTGAGCTTGCCACACAAACCCGACCGTTGGAAATTCCGCGTCCGTTACGACCACTTTTTTCCGGTGGGTATTCAGGGGCAAGGCGCTGGCAACGGCGCTGGTCAGTTCGGACACCGAGGTGCCGACCGCGATCTCGCTGGGGTCGGCATGGATGATTTTGGCGAATTCTTCCTTGGCGTGGAATATTTCCTCCATCCACCGTTCCCAATCCATACCCATTTCATTCCAGTTATCGAGATATTCCAGCGTGGCGTTGCGGGTGAAGGTGGATTGAGGGGCTTGCGAGCAGTTGGCGACATGCAGGAACTTCTTCAGAATCGGAAACTGGGTTCTCCAGTAATCGATGTCAAAGGGGGGTTGGGGGTGTCCGGCACCGGGGATGCCGCCGGTCCGCGGCTGCGGTCTGTCTTCGCGCGTAAAGTCCGGCAGAAACCGTTCCGGGCGGGAAGACGCCGCCAAGCCGGAATCTTCGGAAACGACGATCCGGATGCCATATTTTGCGGCGGTTTCTCCGGCGATGCTTGTTACGATGTCATCCGCACCCAGTTGAATGACATTTTTTCCGGTCTGAAAAGCGAGTTCGACATCTTCCCCCGTAAGAACATTTTTCATAGCTGACTCCGGCAGACATGACCACAGGATCCCCGAGCACACCTCTTCATGATAAAATTATCATGATATTTCATCGGAAAAACATGCCCGGGCAACTCCGGTTGTTCAATGGATAAATAAAATTGAACCAAATGGCCGCAACCGCAATAGGATAGAATCTGGTTATCGTAAAGCCCTTATAAATGAGGCAGGATAGAGAAATTCCATCTTTGAGTCAAGGTAAAAATAGCACTGAAAAAACTGAGTCAGCGATGCCTCGGACGTGAGATTTCGAATTTGAAATTTATTTGGAATTTGGAAATTGAATTTTGGAATTTATTCAATGCCATTATGTCAAAATTTGCGCTGTCCGTACTGAACAACCTGCCGGGGACAGGAGCGCGGTTACTCCTCCCCGGGCTGGAAGCTTTGCAGCAATTTGATCCGTTGCCGCGCCGATTTTTGGATGTGTTCGATCTGGTCTTGATCCAGGTGACGGTATTTGCCGATTTTGGACAGCAGTGCTTCCACCGGTGCAGGATTGTCAACCGGCCGGGTGAAGTGGAGGCTGCCGTCCGAATACTCCCACAGGGGAAAGAGATTGGTCTCCACGGCCCTGCGCCCGATTTCAATCAGCATGTCGGGAGGAAAGCGCCAACCGGTCGGGCAGGGGGAAAAGACGTGCAGATAGGCCATGCCCCGTTTGGCCGCCAGAATGGCCTTGTCCAGTTTGGCATAGTAATCTTCCATGAAAGCGGTGGATGCGGTGGCGACATATTCGCAATTGTGCATGACCATGATAATCGGCATGTACTTGGCATCGCGGGTCTTGCCGCGCAGGGTGTCGCCGACGGGCGTGGTGGAAGTCCAGGCTCCGAAAGGCGTGGTCCCGGATCTTTGAACACCGGTATTCATGTAGCCTTCGTTGTCCACACAGACAAAGATCATCTGCTCCCCGCGTTCGGCGGCCCCGGACAACGACTGAAAGCCGACATCGGCGGTGCCGCCGTCTCCGGCCAGCGCCAGCATCGTGACATCCCGGCCGATGCGGTTATAATATCGCCGGACGCCCGCCAGCATCGAGGCCGTATTCGTCAGCAACGGATGAAATACCGGGGTTTTAGTTGCGGTCAGCCCGTTGACGCCCACCGCACCCACACCGGCGATACAGCCCGGCGGTGTCGCCACGACGGTGTTGGGGCCCACCCGCCGCAGGGTATGGCGCATCAGCAGCTCGGAATTGCAGCCCAGGCAGGCCGAAATTCCGGGCACGAACAGATCCTCGAACTCCCCCCAGCGGTTGTAGAGCTCGGCGGCCCGAATGTAGTCCAGCGCTCCGGTTTTGCAAGCCTTGACGCAGCCGGGATCGCCGCTGCATTGATCGCATTTCATGACCTCGCCGCTGATCTGATTATACACAATACCGGCATAGGAGCATGCCAGGGTGCACAACTGGCAGTTGACACATTTGGACGCATCCCGGAGGATAACGCCGGTGTTCTCATCTTTGGCCAATGCGCCGGCCGGGCAGTCCTGGACACAGCGCGGCTCGCCGCACTGCCGGCAGAGGGCGATTCCGTATGATCCTTGCAGCGTATCGGCAACGATTCTGATCCGCGACTGCGCGGCATCGACCGTCTGCGAATGGATGTAAGCGCAGGTTTTTTCGCAGTCTCCACACCCGTTGCATTTTTCAGGATAAAACGCGATGGTGTTATACCCATTTCCCACAGTGTTACTCCTTGTCAAGCGGTGTCTTGTGTTAAAAAATGTGAAAGACTCCGAGTGATGAAGTCATTCTGACTGTACTCTGAAACGCATAGAGGTTTCAGGTGTCAGGTGTCAGGTTTCAGGACGGAAACAGTGCCGTTTATATTCGCGGCTGAAAGTCGCTCCCATCAGTTTCACACGAGCCGCGGCCGCTGGCGAAAGGGCAGCCGTACTGATCAAAACAAGTAACTTAAAATAAAAAGCGAATTTCGAGCTTTTCCCAGGCTCAGAATCATTCTTTTGTAATCACGGTAAGCTCTTAGTTTACTCCCGGCAGGCTGAAACCTGACACCTGACATCTGAAACCAGCCCTTCGATCACCGCCACAACTTGGTCATGATCAGCCGTCCCGTATTCAGTGGATCGCGGGTGAAGCGGCTTTTAACCTCACTCAGATCGATTTGCCTCTGGATCAATTCCCGCAGCACACCCGGATCGAGTTCGGCATCGAGCGCCGAGACCCCGACCAGGCGGTTGTTGCGGAACACCAGCTTCTGATACTTCCGGCTGCTGGGCAGATACACCGTATTGACCTCGAACTCATCACTGGATTCGGTGACGGTGGCCAGCCCCAGCGAAAATCCGTGATGACCGAAAAAATTGAAGGTATTCAAACCGCTGCTGCCTGGATAGGGTTTCAGGGCCGGGTCTGAAACCATGTCCATGCCGGCGATACGACCCTGAACCGATGCATTGGGCAAGGTGGCATTCACCGTGGTGCCGGAGTCGAAAAAGCCCGGCCCCTGGGCGACATCGCCGGCGGCCCAGACATCTTCGGCGCTGGTGCGCATGGTTTCGTCCACCACGATGCCCCGATCGGTTTCGATGCCTGACCCGGCCAGATAGTCGATGCGCGGTCGGATCCCGGTCGTCAAGAGAAGCAGATCGCCGTGGATTACCCGGCCGGATTCCAACACGACCGAGCAGCTTCCGTTGCCCGACGCTACATGGTCAACAGCGCTTCCGGTGGCAATGGTTACCCCATTTTCCGAATATATGTTCTCGATCATGCGCGCTGCTTCGCCGTCGAAATAGGAAAACAGCGACACCCGGCGCCTGACAACCATGGTGACCGCCAATCCCGCCTGGGCCAGATTTTCGGCCGTGTGCATGGCAATCAGACCCGCACCGATGACGACCGCTGACCGGGCGGTTTTCATGGATTCACGCAGCTTCAGGGCATCGTCCAGGGTACGCACCACCTGATAGGGCGCCCGCTCGATACCGTCAAACGGTGGAATGGCCGCATCCGCACCCGTGGCCAGCAATAATTTCTCGTACCGGATCTTTTGCCCGGAAGCGACGGTCACGGTCTTTTCAGTCGGGTTGACGCCGGTGACGGAGGCTGCCTGCCGGCATGAGACATCCAGGTCGTCAAAATAATTATTATCCCTCAAATAGACCTGGTCCGGAAGCCGTTGGCCGCAAATGACGTAGGGCAGAATGGTAGGGGAATACGGCAGGGACGGTTCCCGGGTCATCATGGTGATCGTGCCGGTTTCATCGATCAGGCGAATGGCCGCCAGCGCCGCCAGCCCGGCGTGGCTGCAACCCACGATCATGTATTTGGTTTGAATCATACGGTCAATCCTTAGGCGCTTAGAAATTAACTTTTTGCATTTTGTGGCAAAAAAGTTTTATCGAGTTCTTGTCGCTATTTTGGAATGAGCTCTTAGTCCCTAAGCTCTTGAGTTCGTAATCTCTCACGAGCTTATGACCTCATGAGCTTACGAGCTAAAGTCGGTTAATTCCGGTCTATCCGGGTCAGGTGAGTCATCCGCAAAAAAAGAACTTTGCCCACCAGCCCGGAGTCCTCGGCTTTGAGCTTTCTGCTTTGAGCTCGTGTTCGACACTAGATCATCTTCATTAATCCAGATCGGCCCCGCGGGCATCCGCCCCGCGAGGGCATCGGCGGTGGTGGCAATGACCTGGCGAAAATGGCGGATGGTGATATCCGCCCCGGCCAAGCCGCCGATAAAACTGACGGCCGGAATTCGCCGGGGCAAGTGGTACAAGGCCCCCAGCAGCTCCTGATAGACCGGGCCGCAGTTCCAGCCGAAAGATACCGCCCGGTCGACGACGCCGACGGCCTTGACTTTGGATAAGGCCGCCAAGAGCGCCTTGAGCGGAAACGGACGCAACGTCTTGATTTTGATCAGGCCGACATTTTGGCCGTCTTTTCTGGCGGCATCCACCGCATCCTTGGCAGCTCCCGACATGCCACCGATGGTCACAATGGCATAATCGGCCGGGTCCAGGCGATATTCCTCGACCAGGGGGGCATAGGCCCGCCCGATTTTTTGCCGCCACTGCTCATGGACCTCGGTGATGACTTTGAGGGCATTCTGCATTCCCCGACAGGTGCCCTGGCGATACCGGATGAACATCGCGGGCCCTATCCCGCTTGCGCCACCGGTCAGCGGATCCACTCCCATGGGTCTTTCCGGATCCAGCGCCACGTGCCAGTTGATGTTTTTTTCACCCAGAAAATCATCCACATCCGATTGATCGGGAATTTCGACCCGTTCGACGCCGTAAGACAGATAATTGCCGTCATGGCAAACATTCACCGGCAGCATTACATCGTGGTGCTCCGCAATCTTGTAAGCCATGATAATGGTGTCCAGGATTTCCTGATTGCTTTCGCAGTACATCTGAATCCAGCCGACCTCACGAACGGTCATGGCATCCTGCTGTCCGCCCCAGACGCACTGGGGGGTGATGCCGTCGCGGGTGACAATCGACATGACGATCGGCAGCCTGAGCGGCGGCGTTCTGAAATACGGTTCGAACATAAACGCCAGTCCCTGGCCGCAGGTGGCGGTAAACGTCCGCGCACCGGCCAGGCAGGCGCCCTGCAGAACGGACAGGACGCTGTGCTCACCTTCGACGTCCATCAGGTCGGCTTCAATAATACCATCGGCGACAAACTGCGAAATATACTCGGCCAGAGACGATTGCGGGGTGATGGGATACACCGCCACCATATCGGGCCGTGACCGGGCAACGCCCCAGGCGGCTGCTTCATTTCCGTCGCAAACTGTGATTTTAGGCATCACGGCTCCTCTTTTTCTTCGATCATATGGATGGCGTGCTGCGGACATTCCCGGGCGCATATGCCGCAGCCCTTGCATATTTCAAGATTGGACTCGAACCAGCATGGCCGTTCCTGAATACACTGGGTCGGGCAGTACAGCCAGCAGGTGGCGCATTTGACACATTTGTCCCGATCCACCACCGGCCGTTCGGCCCGCCAGTCCCCGGTTTTAAGATCGCTGTACTCCGTGGCGATCGGGCACAGATCGTTGGGTATTTTCGATCGATCGAACGGCTTTTTGGACTGTCGTTTCATGGGTTGCCTTTCGTGTCCGCTTCCAGCCGGTGTGAAACTATAGTGGCATAGCTCAATTTAGAGTTATTCAGGTGTCGGGTGTTAGGTTTCAGGTGTCAGGTGTCAGCGTTCCCGATTCGCACAGGACCGGCCGTATTGATTGATACGGGAGAGCCGAACTTCGAAAATTCCCAAAAGGACATTGGGCATCAAATATGCGAAATTCGAACACCTGAAACCCCAAGCAATTTAAGCAACTGGAACTCGCAGCCTAACCGCGTCATTATTTTAGACATACCGCCGCCGTCACCCGATTTCATACACCCGGGTTTCCTCGAACCCGCGCCGGGCGGCCTCGACGTTCTGTTCCAGCATGGCATCCCGGAAAGCAATGGTCTGCATGCCGTTATTGAGCGATTTCAGCGAGACAATACCGGTGGCGCCCGCAAAAGCGCCCAGCATGATCGTATTGGTTATCGGTCGTTTAAAAATTTCCATGGCAATTCCAACCGCATCGCACAGACCGACTTTAGCCACGGATTCCGGGACGGTTAGTCGGTCGATAGGTTTCTTGGTCGCCTGAATCCAGAAGCCGCTGGAATTCATGCCGGCGAAGATGTCGACGGCCCGCGGCAGCGTCGGGTCGAGGCAGACAATGCAGTCCGGATGATAGATGTTGGTCACCTGACGAATCGGCTGGTCGTCGAAGCGTAAGAAAGCCGTCACGGGTGCACCGCGCCGTTCAAAGCCGAATGCCGGGATCGCTTTGGCCACTTTGCCTTCTTCCACCAGTGCCTTGGCGAGAATCTTGGCCGCCATGACGGCGCCCTGTCCACCCCGGCCGTGAATGCGAATTTCGTACATAAATCACCTGAGTTAAACGGTCACAGACGTCGGCATTCTTCAAACAATCGTAATAAACCCGTCCCGCACCTGTCATTTAAAAATAAGATCACCTGCAAACATACGGCTTGTATACATTGAGTATCCCAGATATATTAGGCGAACGGCTGATAAAAGTCAAATCTATTCCATCCGGTCCGAACGTATAGATGAGCACATCCAGCTATTCCAAATAAAGATCCATGCGGCTGGCGGCCCAAAAACTGAAAAAAATCCCACCGCCATCGCCAATGAGTTGCTCAGTAGCCGAAGGTATCCGTCACCAGCGAATCCTGTCTCAGTTTATTCAGGTGGTTGAGAATGTCCTTTCTCACGATGATGAGATGCGCTTCGACGGCCTCTTGCGCTTTTTCGGAATCCCCGGCGCGAATCGCGTCATAAATTTCAAAATGCCCTTGCCGCGCCCGGCCGGCGATATCCGGAACATGAATGCAGGCCAATCTGAATTTGTAGGTATGGTCGCTCAGCATCTGGCTGATTTTGTAGAGGGTTTTGCTGCGGGCCGCCTTGTAGATTATCTGGTGAAATTCGTTGTCCAGGTTCATCATCAATTGGGTCTCGCCGTTTTTTATCGTCTCCTCCGTTTTCTGGAGGTTTATTTTTAGAAGCTTCAGCTCCTCAGGCGTAATTTTTTCGACCGCCCATTTGACGACAATTTGTTCGATGGCCGTCCGGGTCCTGAACAGATCCTCGATGTCATGGTCCGACATTTCCTCCACAATGTATCCGGCCCGGGGAATGGAATACAGCAGGCCCTCCAGGGCGAGCTTGTGCAGCGCTTCGCGCACCGGTGTCCGGCTGACCTTCATTTTTGCCGCCAGGGTGGTTTCAACCAGGCGGGATCCCCCGGGGATGGCACCGGTGATGATCTTATGGCGAAATTCCCGGTAAACCCGTTCGGTCAGGGAGCCGTTTTCCGGCTGGGTGGATTTTAGAATTTGCATGATATCCGGCCCTCGATGGGGTTAAGGCTGAGATATACGGCTGATGGACGGGTAGGATACGTCATGAATGCTAACCGCATATAACTGATTGAAACCGGGGAGTCAAGTTCGGAGTTTATATGGATGAATTTATTTGATTTATGTGAAGGTTGGAATTTGTAATGAAGATTTCCTCGCCCTCTCCAAGAAAAAACGCCCCTGGAAGCTCGGTAAAAGCACCTCCAGGGGCGGGAACCAATGATCTGATGATCATCGGTGCAGCAACCTAAGAAAATACTATCTTGCACCTTTTGTCAATGTTTTTTTCTGCATAATGACCTTGAAAAATGATTTTTTTTCAAAATTGAAGAATCAGCCGCCGTTCACACCCTTGGCGATACGGTCGCCGATCTCCTTATCGATATTGCGCCAGTATTCGAACGCCTGCTGCAGCACGGGTTCGGTCACGCCATTTTTAAGGTGCCCGACGACGTTGGACACCAGCCGGTCGCGGGCCGCATCGTCCAGGACCGCTCTTACCAGAATGCCGGGCTGAACGAAGTCTCCGTCGTCCTTGCGCGGGGTGTAGGCGGCGCGGATGAACTCGCCGCTGGCACTCCAGACAGCATCCTCGGGATACCGCTCGGGATCGGCCTGGGGACCGCCCTTTGAATTGGGTGCATAAACCGGATCGGAGACGTTCATTATCCGCATCCTACCGCCTTTGCTATAGCTGCGCACCGGGCTCTTCGGCCGGTTGACCGGGATCTGCTTGTAGTTGACGCCCAGACGGGCACGGTGGGCGTCGGAGTAAGAAAGCAGACGGGCCAGCAGCATCTTGTCCGGACTGGGGCCGATCCCGGGCACAAGGTTGTTCGGTTCGAATGCCGCCTGCTCGATCTCGGTGTGAAAATCGCTTGGATTGCGGTTCAGCGTCAGCCGGCCGACCTCATGCAGCGGATAGTCGCCGTGGGGCCATACCTTGGTCAGATCGAAGGGGTTGTACCGGTAGGTCTCGGCCTCTTCAAAGGGCATTATCTGCACCTTCAGCGTCCAGCTCGGGTAATCCCCGCGCTGGATCGAATCGGCCAGATCGCGGCGGTGGTAGTCGGCATCCTCGCCGGCAATCCGGTCGGCTTCCTCCTGGGTGAGAAAGTCGATGCCCTGATCGGTCTTGAAGTGGTACTTGACCCAGAAGCGCTCGCCTTTGGCGTTCACCCACATGTAGGTGTGGCTCGTGTAACCGTTCATGTGCCGATAACTCTTGGGGACGCCGCGATCGCCCATCAGGATGGTGACTTGATGGGCGGTTTCAGGCGACAGAGTCCAAAAATCCCACTGCATATCATTGTCGCGCAGGCCGTTGTCCGCACGGCGCTTCTGCGAATGGATGAAGTCCTGGAACTTCATCGGATCGCGGACGAAAAACACCGGCGTGTTGTTCCCGACCATGTCGTAGTTGCCCTCGGTGGTGTAAAACTTGAGTGCAAAGCCGCGAACGTCCCGCCAGGTGTCGGGACTGCCGGCCTCGCCGGCCACCGTGGAGAACCGGGCCAGCACCTCGGTCTTCGTGCCCGGCTGGAACAGGGCCGCTTTGGTGTAGGCGCTGACGTCCTGGATCACCTCGAAGTGTCCGAAGGCCCCCGAGCCCTTTGCATGGGGCTGGCGGTCAGGAATCATCTCCCGGTTGAAGTTGGCCATCAGCTCCATGAGATAGTGATCTTGCAGGAGGATGGGTCCGTCGGGCCCCACAGTGAGCGAGTACTCATCGCTGGCCACGGGAATCCCGGCATCGGTGGTTGTGGGTTTGCGATCATCGTTTTTCACAGTCATACCTCCTTTTTTTCTGGTAAAGGGGCGAAAGCCCGCCTGATTGCCGGTCCCGGGCAACTCATGCCGGGCGGCGGGTGAACTTGAGCCCCGGGGTCAAAACCGGCTGGCCATGGAATCCATCGGTTGCCTGAATCTGCCATCGGCAAGCCGGGCTGAGCCGATGTTGGCTGCAGACAATTGATAACTGTTATCAATTAGAACAGATTATCCTTTGAGTCAAGTTCTATTTTTATCTGCGGCATTTTTATTACGAACACGTTGCATCGATGAATCCTGGCTAAACCCCTTAGTTGGGGTCAACCTCTCGTTGAAGTAAATTTAGGGACTCGAAGAGTGAAATTATTGACTAAATTTTGGGTCTCATCACCGGGGTAAGGCCCAAAAATTATTTGAGATCGCCTTAAAAAATCCATCTGGGAGCCCCCTTGTCAAACCTTTTCCGGATCCAGCCCCCCTGGCCGGACTTCTTCTTAAATTTCTACTAAAGTATAATTGGAAGTAAACGATAATGAAAGTGATAAGCGCATGATCACAGCGCCGATGTTCCGCTCTTTTTAAAAAATAAAAGATCTCTTTTCCGAAACGTAACCCGGGGGTTAGAATAAACCATATCAAGGAAGGAAAACCAGCCTATGAAAACAGCAGCAGCAGTTCTCGTTTTTGCGCTAATGGCTACGGTAATGGCAGGGTGCGGATCCGCCCTCAATTCGGTAACCAGCTCAGTCAGCGACTTCGTGGCCGATCACGTACCCATGTCCGAAGAATCCAAGGCGTTGGCCAGGGCGAGATCCGATCTGGCGAAAGTACAGTCTAATATTTCCAAGACAGAAAAAGATTTGGCCGACGCCCGACAGCTTAATATCGACTCTCATTATGGGATGATGGAGGCAATGGGGCATTCCAGCGGGCCCAGCATGGCGCAGGGCCTGGTTGAACGCACACCGACCCCTTATGTGGCTGAAGAAGTTAAGATGCACCGTCTAAACCAGGACATTGCCGAAAAGGAAATCGACCGCTGCAACAGTGACCTGGGACGTCTGAGGGCCCAGGAGAAAACGCTCCGGGAAAAAATTCAGAAACTTGAAACGACCGTCGGTCCCACGGCACCCGATCCGGACGGTGGCGGCGGTGGCGGCGGCGATGGGGGATCCTGCTGATCTTATCTGGCCGAAATATGATGGTGGCGGTGGTCGATATCCATAATCAAAAACCCCGGGCGTTGTCGACAACCGTCACCGGTTTCCCCCTTCCGCTTTCCGCCTTCATTTCCCCTTATACTTCCTGATCGCCCTCTCGAACCCGGGCATTGCGTTTTCGATGGTTTCGTCATTGACGCAGAAAGCAATCCGGAAATACCCCGGTCCATCGAAACCGCTGCCGGGAACCACCAGGATGCGCTCTTCCTTGAGGGTGTCGACGAATTCGACATCGTCCGGAATCGGTGAGCGGGGAAAAAGGTAAAATGTGCCGGGCGGTTTGACAAACTCATAACCGAAGCGCGCCAGACCTTCACACAGCAAATTCCGCTTGCGGGCGTATTCCGCGATATCGACGCTCGCCCCCTGCATGCAGGCCACGATACGCTGCATCAGAGCCGGTGCATTGACATAACCGAGAATTCGGTTGGCAACAGCCATGGCGGCCAGAAGTTCTTTCCGGTATGCGGCTGCCGGATTGACGGCCAGAAAACCGATCCGCTCACCGGGAATGGAGATGTCCTTGGAATAGGAGGTACCGATAAGGCTGTTTGGGTAAGCCGTAAAAATACTGGGGACCTCAACACCGTCATAAACGATCTTGCGGTAGGGCTCATCCGACAAAAGGTAAATCGTGCGATTGAACTCCCGGCCCTTCTGCTCCAAAATCTCCCCCAGCACTTCCAGGCTCCGCGCGGAATACACCTGGCCGGTCGGATTGTTGGGTGAGTTGATGAGAAATACCTTGGTTTTTTCCGTAATCGTCTTCGCGATAGCTTCCGGATCCAGTTGAAAATCGGGCGTTGTAGGAACGGTTTTCAAAACCCCGCCATGGTTGTCGGCATAAAACTTATACTCCACAAAACAGGGAATCGGTGTCAGAACTTCATCGCCGGGATCCAGGACGGCCTTCAAGGCCACGTTCAGGGCTCCCGAGGCGCCGCAGGTCATCACAATATCCTTGGCGGTAACCGGTGCCTTCTGTTCTCGTGCAAGGTATTCGGCCACTGAGCCGCACACCAGCGGATACCCGGTATTGGGCATGTAACAATGATCGTCGAGTCCGCAGGCGCTCACCGTCTCTCTGAGAAGTTCATTAAACTGTGCCGGCGGCGGAACATTGGGGTTGCCCAGGCTGAAGTCATACACGTTTTCAGCCCCGTATTGGATTTTGAGCCGGGCCCCCTCTTCGAACATTTTACGGATGAAGGAAGATCCGGCAATAATGGTTTCTATTTTCCTGGAAACAGTCATGGTTCGCACCTCCGGTTGTGGGTTGTGGGTTGCGGGTTGTCAGTTGTAAGTCGTTGGCTGGATATGCACGCTGCAATGTTGCCCATGACCCTCCTGGACCCCCAGACCCCCAACCCACAATATGCAACGTGCCGCGCGCAGCGCTTTCTACTTATCTTCAAACTCTTTCCATTTATAATCGATAAGCTCGAGCAAAACGCCGTTCATCTTGCGGGGATGCACGAAGGCGAACTCGCAGTCCCGAAACGGCCGGGCACCGCCGATAAATGGATAATCCTTTTGCTTTAAATCCTCCATGGCCTCCCGCGTGTCGTCGACATTAAAACTGATCAGCATGACACCCTCGCCTCTTTTCTCGATAAATTTGGCGACATCCCCATCAGGCGTCGTGGACTCCATCAATTCGAATCCGATCTCTCCGACCCAATACCTGGCAACCTTTATCTTTTCAGGTTCATCTATGTATTCGTCATCCGGTTTTGACTTTCCCAGAACCGGCTCCCATACTTTGCGCGCCTGATCCAAATCCTTGACCGCAATGCAAATGTGGTCGACTTTATTTACTTTCATTTTTCCCCCTGTTACATGTTGAAATCGGCTTTCCAGCCATGAACTTCGTGATTCGAACCGGTCAATTGCCCACCTCACCACTCTCATCATCGAGCCGGCTTAACGGTTTACACGCTTTTTCCGTGTCTGCACTTAGAAAGTGACTTTTGTCAAGGTACGGTAATGGCATGAAGACTTTTACCGATGTCCCGGCCAAAGACTTCCGCGGCTTTCCAGGAGACATCCAGCGGCCTGCCGCCTTCTTCGGCGAATTCCAGCGCTACCTGACGCCACCGATAGCCCGTTCCCGCATGTAGGCCACACCGGAATCCGTGATGAACCCATCGAGCCCGTTCAGATTTTCCTCGGTGGCCGCATATTTGATGCGGTTCGGCACGAGGAGATCGCCGCTCCGGATCGGCTTGAACCAGTGCGGGTATCTTGCGGCACCCGGATAGTCTGAATAATCCCATTCAAATAGTGTCTTCGCCATCGTATACCCTCCTCCTAGTTTGAGTGATTTGGCTTGAAAGCATCCACCATCAGTGCAAATGTGTTCTCCAGATTGTCGAAAAGGGAATAGGACATGTCTTTCAAGAGCCAGCGGCTGATGATATGATCCATGGTCCCCACAAAGATATCCCGGGCCGCCCGGGAATCGAGATCCGGCTTCAACTCGCCCGACTGACGGCCTTCATCAAAGATGTCGACCAGATGGGAATAAAAATTTTTGACATTGGCATAGACTTCGGTGTTTAGAAAATTGGCGTTGGTTTTCAGAAAGAGATAGACGATCTTGGCATCCAGCGGCGATTGTTCGACCCGCCGCATATACCACCATAAATATTTGCGAAGCTTGTTCACCGCCCCGTGGATGCCGAACATTTGTTCGTCTAGATCCCTCAAGAGTTCGGACACCCACAGGTGCGGAATCATCAGAAGCAGATCTTCCTTGCCCTGAAAATAGTCGTATAACGCCGCCTCGGACAGCCCCGCCTGGCGCGAAATGTCAGCGATGGTGGTTTTCTGATAGCCCTGAACGGCAAACAGCTTCTTGGCTGAATTGATGATGCGTTCCCGCGTGTTTTCTCTGGAATTGTTGCTCTTAGCCATTGCGACGATCTGACATAAATCAGGAAAGGATTGAAACTGTAATGGACATTACAGTCAAGTCTCTGTTATATATTAAAACACTTAACCTAATACTATTTTGATTTAAATCTTAAATGGGCCCGACAGAGATAAAACCAGCGATTTTAGAAAAGACCGGGGAGTATACCGGACCAGAAAGCTCGCGTTCCCTGGATAAATATTCTATTGTTGTTAGGATTATATATAGCTGTTATTATAGTTAAATATTTTTCTTTCAATGATTTTTCGTTTTTTACTGAATAGCATTTGGTAAAAACGGTGTCAAGTAAAAACGAAAGGAACCCATCCCGGCGCCCAACCGAATCCGCATACCTCCTAACTGTTTTTCCGGCGGTTGAGAAATACCGAATCGAACCTGGGATATCGGTCGGAGGGATTTTGGTTGGTGTGAAGTTTCAAATGGTGGGGCCCTATTTTTAATCTTGTCTCACCGCAGAGTTAATCCGGTAAATGTCAAGTAAAAATTTGGCACCGGTGATTAAAAAAATTTCTTTTTTTACTAAACCTGACCTTTTTTGTTTTAAGCTGTTCTTTGAAAATTTAGGAAAAGCCCCTATAGCTTTAAAAACATATTTGATATAATATTTGCTATTGGAACGGGGGCTGTGATCCCGGATTGAGTGTTGTTAACACTTTGGGACTGCTCTCGTTCCATTCTTTTTTTGTTCTGGCGTCTGGAGACCGGGGCTTTGGGGTCATAGCCCTGCAAGCGACGATCCTTGTTTTTTTTCGGATCTATCGGCTTAGTCGATAGCATGCGCAGTCTGTTGGCTGTGTCGATTTGAGGATCAAAAGCCGTGTTATTTTTGAGCATGCCGAACACGATTCTTAAGATTTTGTGCATGCAGATGCCAATGGCGTCCATTTTTTCTCTACCCTGCTCAAGGTGATATTGATAGAGGGGCTTGATTACAGGGTTGTGCTCAATGGCCGACAAGGCGACGGTAAACAGGATCTTGCGCGGCTGAACTCGGCCTTGTTTGCTCATTTTAAATGCGCCGCTGCCATCACCGCTGATTTTATAAACCGGATGCAGTCCCCAAAAGGCGGCCAACTTTTTTACGGTTTTAAAACGCGCCACGCTTTGCAGCTCAATTATCAAGCCGATGGCCGATGTATCGCCGATGCCTGGAAAAGTCTTTAGCAGTTGGACCTCGGGCAGATCACATTGAGCAGCCATCACATCGGTCTGGGTGGCAATGGTTTTTTTCAGGTGCAGGACCTGACTGGCTGTCGCACTGATCAGTTGTGCGGTGACAGGATCGGTGGCCGAGGCCACCGAGCTTTTAGCATCGGCGACCAGCTTCTGGGCCCGCTGCATGGACACATAAGGGATTTTAGCCACAGTCTTGGCCCTGGCTTTTTTCAACTCCAAGGCGGTGGGATATTGCAGCAGAAGCTTTAACATCCAGGCCGGGATCCCATCGCGGCAGAAACTTAAAAGCTGGGGTTGAGCCGTGTACAAAAGGCTATGGAGCTGATTGGTAATCTGGGTACATTGTTTGGTGAGCATTCTAATAAAGCCCCACTGCTTTCTAAGGCCTGCAAACCGATCCTGCTGCTGGTAGAGGACTTTTTCAGGATGAGCCACCAAATACTCGGCCACACTTCTGGCGCTGATTTTATCCGTGCCATTGCGTTTTAAGTCGGCTTTGCTGTTGTGCATGACGGCCAAGGGATTTAAGCGTGCACTTTGAATATTAAGCGTGGCCTGGAACTTGGTCAATTCGTTGTACCAGTTGTTTTCATAACCCCCCGTGCTTTCTACGCCGGTGTACAAGGTGGCCTGCGGATGATCGGTCAAAAATCGGCTGACAACCTCATGGAGCTGGCTGTGGCCATCGAAAGTGTCATCGAGCTGAAAGTTTTCGACCACCGTTTTTTTTAGCTGATCGATCATTACAAAATCTGAATAGCCTTTACTGACGTCAATGCCCAGGAAAAACGATTCCATGCTCAAGCCTCCTTTTTTCGGTGTAATGGGATGCGATGCCAGGTATCATCAGTCTTGTAATATGCGGTGTCGATGCACCAGGTTAATCCCCGATTTTAGCCTGGCGGAAAGGAAGAAACTCTGCGACGGGCTCGAAACCCATGACACGGTCCTTCTCTTTCCACCAGGATAAATGGCTTTACCGAACAAAGAAAGCTTAAAAGTTGAATGACTTTCGCAGGGCGGGGGGACACCCCCCGCACCCCCCGTTTTCTTTTGTTAAATAGTTTTTTTTAATCATACAAGAGCGCAGAGATTATTTTAATTTTTTTCCCCGCAGTCTCCGCGGTGAATAATGCGGGACTTTTCGATCTTTAATTGCTTTGATGCAAAACCACATGTAAGGAAGACCGGATGCACTGGCAACCCAACCCCTATGCCCTTTCACTGTTCATACCGACAATTGTGTCCGCAGCTCTGGCAGCGTTTGCCTGGCACCGGCGTCTGACGCCGGGCGCCAGGCCTTTCACAGTTCTTCTGCTGACGGTATCCACCTGGTCTCTTGAATATGCACTGGAGCTGGGAAGCACCGGCCTTGCCGGAAAACTCTTCTGGTTCAAGCTTCAGTATTTAAGCATCGTCATACTCCCGGTGGCATGGCTCACCTTTGCCTTGCAATACACCCGGCCGCATAAAACCCTGCCGCCCGCACACCTGGGTCTCCTGGCAATTGTGCCCACTTTCACCATTCTGCTGGCCTGGACCGCTGAATATCATGGTCTCTTCATAAATAATATTTATCTCGACACCAGCGGATCCTTTCCGATTCTCAGGCGAACTTTCGGATTGTGGTTCTGGATTCATACCGTCTATTGTTACACCCTGTTATTTATCGGCAGCTATCTGCTCATTCGGACACAATCCGGTAAACCTGCGCTATACCGCGGACAATCCCTTGCCCTGATTTTCGGGGCGGTGGTTCCCTGGGTCGGGAACGGCCTGTATGTGTTTGGATGGAGCCCCCTGCCCTCCTTTCTGGATCCGACCGACTTCCTTTTTACGATCTCCGGCATTGCAATCACCTGGGGGATATTCCAACGCCGGTTTCTGGATATCATACCGATTGCCTATGACGCAGTCATCCGGAGTATGGGAGACGGAATACTCGTTGTGGATTCCCTCAATCGCGTATTGTACCTCAACCCTTCCGCGGAAGGGATTATCGGGAAAAAGACCGCAGAGACCATCGGCCGCCCGATCGAAAGCGTATTGGCCGAACTGCCGGCACTATTGAGGTGCTGTCTGCAGATCTCCGAAGGCCATGAGGAAATACGCATACCGACCCGTCCGGAATGCAGATACTTCGATCTGCGAATTTCCACCCTGCCCGGCGACGGTCGACCCGCGGGCCGGCTCATCGTTTTGCGCGACGTCACCGCAAACAAGCTTGCCGGTGAAAACCTGGTCCAAAGCGAGGAGCGCTACCGGTCTCTGGTTGAAAATACCCTGGACGGCTACATCGTTTTTGAAATTCCTTCCGGCCAGGTGCTATTTCTAAATCAGACGGCCTGCGATCTTTTCGGATTCGATCTGCAGGAAGGCCTGCAGCAGAATTTCTGGTCCGTCGTTCCCGAACAAGAACGGAGCGGGATCCGGATTAAAATCGAAGCCAGACTGGCGGGAACCCGCGTGTCTCCAACCCGGCAAATATATCCACTGATACGCGTGGATGGTTCGACCTTCAGGGGCGATGTCTCGACATCCCTGGTCACTTTTCAGCATAAAAAGGCCATCCAATGCGTCGTCCGGGATGTCACCGAGCAGGATCAGATCCAGAAGCAGCTCCAGCGAGCTCAGAAAATGGAAGCCATCGGCACTTTGGCGGGCGGCGTTGCGCACGATCTCAACAATATCCTATCCGGACTGGTTAGCTACCCCGAGCTGCTGCTGATGGATATTCCGGCCGGCAGTCCCTTGAGGGATCCGATTTTGACGATAAAAAAATCCGGCGAACGGGCCGCCGCCAGTGTTCAGGATCTGCTGACCCTGGCTAGACGGGGTGTGCCCGTAACACAGGTGCTCGATTTGAATCATTTGATTTGTGAATATCTGAAAAGCCCGGAGTTGGAGAATCTGAAATTTTACCACCCGGAAGTCGATTTTTTGAAGGAGCTGGAACCGGATCTGACGAACATTCATGGATCTCCCATTCATTTATCCAAAACCATCATGAATCTGGTTTCGAATGCGGCGGAGGCCATCGAGGACCGTGGAAGAATTCGCATATCGACCCAAAATGTGTATATCGACCAGCCAATGAGGGGCTATGACCGGGTGCGGAAGGGATCTTATGCGCTCCTCACGGTTTCCGATACGGGTGTCGGTATCGGCGCGGATGACATAGAGAGAATATTTGAACCATTTTACACGAAAAAGGTGATGGGCAGGAGCGGTACCGGCCTCGGCATGGCAGTGGTATGGGGGACCGTAAAAGACCATAGCGGCTATATCGACATCGAAAGCACCGTAAATAAAGGGACCGCCTTCAGGCTATACTTTCCTGCTACCCGCGATGAATCGTCGGAAGCAGCAATTTCGGTCGACCTGCAAGAGCTCATGGGAAACGGCGAGTCGATCCTGGTTGTGGATGACATAGCGGAACAAAGAAAAATCGCATGCGGTATGTTGAAAAAGCTGGGATATACGGTCACTGCGATCGAAAGCGGTGAGAAGGCGGTCTCATATATGAGAACGCACACAGCGGATCTTCTGGTGCTGGATATGATCATGGATCCGGGCATTGACGGGCTGGATACCTACCGAAAGATCCTGGATTTTCATCCCCGTCAGAAAGCGATCCTGGCAAGCGGATTCTCGGAAACCCGGCGGGTACATGAAGCCCAGCGGCTCGGCGCCGGAGCGTACGTTAAAAAGCCATATCTGCTCGAACAAATGGGGCTGGCGGCAAAACGGGAGCTGAGCGCGGAGATACCCCTTGCAGACGACGAGCGGTGATCACAGCCGCGGATCTTGGTTTCATAATCAGAATAAAAAGGTGTAGCGTAAAAATATTTCGTCCTTCTGAACCCATTATTCCAAAATTCCAAGGTTCCATCATTTCGCGGCGTTTGACTGGGTTTATGGCGGCGCCCACCGACGGCGGGATGGATTGGAAATTTGAATTTTTTTCCCAATCTTAGGTACCAAACTTCACATTTTCTTGAATTTCATTTCATGTCTGCCGGTCACCGATGTGTTTTTCAAGGGACAGATCGTGTCTTCAGTTTCGAATATCCAGTCGAAATAATTTGAAAAACCTACACAGGCCGGTTCAGCGTAGCCCAGCTGGGGCTGAATCCCAAACCGTGGCATGAAAACTGCAGTATTTATGGGCCATAAACTCAGAAATCATTTTTAATCTCACACTTTAGCTGACAAGATGCGGACCGGAACATGGATATAAGCGATTTCAGTATACTGCAGACGCGAGCCTTAGCTGATAACCGGGGAAGACGCTCGGGAGGTGACCGCCGGAACTATTCCTACACCCTGCACATCCCTGAAAGAAGAACCGGCAAAGACCGCCGCAGCGGCAATGACCGCCGGAAATTTTCCAGAACCTTTACGCCCCAACCCAAGCAGCCCTCCGACAAATCAGGATAGATCTCCAATTCAAATTTTTTTCTTGCCGTCGAACACATGGTGAAATATGCTTTAGGGAAGCACCCGGAATGAAGCCGACCCGCAGACTGCCGTCTGCGGCCGGTGGCACCGACCTATGAGAGGTTTCCCGACGCACCCGGCCACCCGGCGGAGAAACGACCGAAACCCTATGGATTTCGCATGGTTCCAAAGGGAATTCTAATAATCCGAGTAATCTGTAAATCTGTGGATTAAATGCCGCCAGATGTGGTGGTACTTCGAATGAGAAACAAACCGCAAATCGTGAATAAAAATACCGTCAAAGTTCATTTTTGGGATCAAATGGTCTTGATCGGTGTTGGCCTGGCCCTTTTTTACACGGTATTCGATTCCATACTTTACATCTTTTTATCTTATGACGTGGATTTTTTCCAACGCCTGTTCGGCCCCAACATGAGTGCAATTTGGAGCCGCATAGCGATCTTGTGCTTATTCCTGATCTTCGGCTCTCACGCCCAGTACACCATCAACCAACGTTCGGCAGCGGAAGCAGCCCTGCGGGAAAGCGAGGAAAAGTTCCGCAAAATCATTGAAACGGCGCCCGAAGGATATTGCGAGGTTGATCTGGAAGGCAATTTTACGTTTTTCAATGATTCCATGTGCTCGATTCTCGGCTACTCCCGGCAAGAGATGTCGGCGATGAACCAGCGTGAAATAATGGATGAAACCAATTCCAGAAAACTGTCCGATACCTTTAAAAGAGTACTTGAAACCGGTATGCCCTCGAAGTCCGTCGATTGGACGCTAACCAGCAAAGACGGCTCCAATCGATTCGTTGAATCGTCCGTATCTCTGATAAACGACCCCAAGGCAAACCCTCTGGGCTTTGGTGTCTTTGTAAGGGACGCAACCCAGCGGCAGCGGGCGGAGGCCCTGTATCGGGAAAAGCTGGCCGCCGAAGCCGCCAGTCAGAGTAAAAGCGAGTTTCTGGCCAGCATGAGCCACGAAATCCGAACGCCGCTCAATGCCATTATCGGACTGGTGGAACTGATGCTCAACGCCGATTTGTCCCCAGATCAGCGGGAGGATCTGGACGTGGTCAAGTCCTCGGCTTATTCCCTGCTTTCCATTATCAACAATGTACTCGATTTTTCCAAAATTGAAGCCGGCAAACTGGAATTCGAACAGACGCCCTTCAGCCTGCGGCAATTTATGGATGAGTCGATGAAAATCATGGGCATCAAGGCCCATGAGAAAGGCATCGAACTGGCCTACCGCGTCGCTCCCGATGTTCCGGACCGTTTGCTGGGTGACGCGGCCCGTCTGCGCCAGGTTCTGCTCAATCTGGTCGACAACGCCATCAAATTTACCCATGAGGGCGAGGTAATAGTTTATATCGCCTTCCAATCGCAAACTGAAAGTGATGTATTTTTACACATTTCAGTGGTTGACACCGGCATCGGAATCCCCGCCGACAAACAGCGCAGCATTTTTGGTGCTTATAACCAGGCCGATGTCACGACCGTGCGGCGCTACGGCGGCACCGGCCTGGGCCTGGCGGTTTCAGCGCAGCTGGTAAATCTGATGGGAGGCAGGATCAGGATTAAAAGTCAGCTCGGCCAGGGAAGCCGATTTCGTTTTAGCGCTCGATTCAATCTGCAGCAGAATCGCAAGGAGATGCAGCCGGCATCACGGGTCTCTGTTCCGGTGGGTTTAAAGGTCCTGGTGGTGGACGACAACGCCTCCAGCCACAAAATTATCAGAGAAATCCTGGAAAACCGGAAAGTGCAGTCTATACCGACCTCCGGAACGCGGGAAGCCAAAAAGGTGCTTGAGCGGGCCCGTGTCGAAAATAAGGCTTTCGATCTCATTCTGCTGGACTCGGATATGCCTCAAGCCGACGGATTTGAGCTGGCGACCTGGATAATTCGGCAGAATATTACCGAGGCCGGCATCATCATGATGCTGACGTTTCCCCACCTGAAACGAAAACAGGAACTCGAACAACTGGGAATCACCCACACGGTCCTCAAACCCGTGGGAGCGCTGGAACTGGAAAACGCGATTCTGAAACACCTGAGCCTTTTCAAACCCGAGTCCGAACGGGTGATAGAAGCACCGCCGCAACCCATCGTGCGGATCCCCGCCCGCCCGCTGAAAATACTGGTGGCCGAGGACACGCTGTTCAATCAGAAGTTCATTCTGCGCCTTCTCGAACGCTGGAACCATCAACCCATATTAGTGGAAAATGGGCGCGAAGCCCTGAAAGCTTTCAGACGGGAAGTATTCGATATCGTTCTGATGGATGTACAGATGCCGGAGATGGACGGTTTACAGACCGCTGCGGCCATTCGGCAGGTGGAGCAGAAAACCGGGGGCCGTACCCCGATTGTTGCCATGACCGCCCATGTCGTCAAAGGGGATCGCGAACGCTGCCTGAACGCGGGCATGGACCAGTATGTATCCAAGCCGATCGATTCCGAAAAACTGTTCGAAGCCATCGAATCGCTGACCGCCCAGCGGACCGGTGTGAATAAGCGCGCAACGGCTGCGGATTCCCCGACGATAGACAATAAACTGCTGATGAAAGGCTTTGATGGGGACTGGAATTTTCTTAAAGAAGTAATAGAAATATTTCTTGACGACTATCCGAGATTAATCGATAATCTTCGCAAATCATTTGAAGACGGAGATTGCAATACGCTCATGCGGTCCGCCCACAGCCTCAAGGGCATGTTGAAAAATTTTCAAGCTGAAAAGGCAGCTGAAACCGCTTTCGATCTTGAAAAAAAAGGCAAAGCCGAAAACCTGTCGGACGTGGAGATGGGCATCGAAGATCTGTCGGCCCAGATCGCGCAAATTGATAAAATGCTTCGCGGTGTTTTAAAACAGCGGACCGGCTAGCCATATAAAAACGGTCATCCGCCGGGTAAATGCAAATCATCGACCACCAGTAGAAAGGGACGGATAGGGAGCACCCTGGAAAAGGCTATGCGCTGCGGCGCTGCGGGTGTCAGCTGTCTTTTTCCGGTGTGCCAGAGGCTGTCGCCGGCAACCTTGGGCAGGAGATAAATGGGAGATGGAAACATGAGCAAAAAGAAAATCCTCGTTGTGGATGATGATCGCGTGATGCTGAAATTTATTACCAAACTGCTGACGCGCGATGGCCATGAAGTGATGACCGCGGAAGACGGTTTCGCCGCCTTGAGTCTGCTGACCTCATTCGTTCCCGAAATTATTTTTTTCGACCTTATCATGCCCAAGATCGATGGCGACAAATTAATTCAGATCGTCCGCAGCATGCCGGAACTCAAGGATTGCTATTTGGTTATCATCTCCGCCGCGGTGGCTGAAATCGACTTCGATTTCCAGCAGACCGGCGCCGATTTATACATCGCCAAGGGTCCTTTTAGTTCGATGGCGCATCACATCCGGGAAACCATTGAAGCATCAGACGCTCCGCGGGGAAAAAATGAACCGAAACCCATTAGAGGTCTGGACACCATATATGCCCGTCAGTTGACCAAGGAACTGCTTTCGCGCAATCGGCATCTGGAAACCATCCTGGAAAGCATGGCCGAGGGTATTCTGGAGGTTTATACCAATAAAATCGTTTATGCCAATGGCGTTTCCATTTCCTTGCTCGGATTGCCCCAGGAAAAAATCCTGGCGGCGTATCCGCCGGATCTTTTTGACAAAGACACAGCGCTGCGTCTAAACAATATTTTTCAGGCAGGCGTAGAGAGCTCGACCTCGATTGGAGAAAAGGTGCCGGTCGAGCTGAATGGCCGACAAATTACCATTAAAATCCTGCCGGTGCATGAAGAACCGTCAACGGTTATCATCATGATTACGGACGTGACCGAACGCAAACGTCTGGAAATGCAGCTGCAGCACGTCCAGAGAATGGAAGCCATCGGAACGATCGCCGCCGGTGTCGCCCACAATTTCCGGAACACGCTGACCGAAATACTGGTAAACAGCCAGCTGATCCAGATGAGTTATGCCGACGAAGCCGGTCTGCATGATGTCGCCGACCGCATCAACACTTCCGTGAGAAGGGGGTCTCGTCTGGTGGATGGGCTGCTTCAGTTTTCCCGCAAACAGATAAAGGAAGAATTTGCGGTCGTCGATCTGACCGGGATCATCAGCGAAGTTTGTCAGATTATTCGAAAATCCTTTGACCACAAAATTGAAATTCAGACCGAGCTTCCGGAAAAGCTGCCGATTCTCGGTGATACGACCAGTCTCAGCCAGGCGTTGATGAACCTGTGCACCAATGCCCGGGATGCCATGCCCGATGGCGGCCGCCTGACGATTAAAGCGGTCCGGGAGGGGATACGCGCTCAGGTAACGGTGAGCGATAGCGGCGTGGGCATGGATCGCGAGGTCCTTGGCAAGTGTTTCGATCCTTTTTACACCACCAAGCCCATCGGCAAGGGCACGGGCCTGGGACTTTCTACCACCTATGGAATAATTAAAAGCCATGAAGGCTTGATCAGCGTCGATTCCAAACCGAACAGGGGAACGACCTTCAAAATTCTGTTTTCACTCGCCCCTGATAAAAAACGGCGCAATTCGCAGAGTTCGTCGCAGATTCTCCGGGGCAATGCGCAACGGGTATTGGTGATCGATGACGAGCCCGAAATTCTCAATGCCATGCAGGATCTGCTCATCTACCTCGGGTATAAGCCGGAACTGGCTTCGAACGGCAAAAAAGGGCTGGCATTGTACCGTGAAAAAAGACCCGATGCGGTTTTGATGGACATCAACATGCCGGAGATGGGCGGTGTGACCTGTATAGAAAAAATTCTGCAATATGATCCCACGGCCAACATCTCGGTGATATCCGGCTACGAAAAAGATGGTGTCGACGGCATGACCACTGAGGCCAAAGAAGCCATAAAGAATTACCTTTCCAAGCCGGTGGGGTTGGGCGCGCTGAGTCACCTGCTGGCCCGGATGCTCAAGGAGGAATAAAGAATCATGCATTATGAGGGAAATATTATCAGACCTCCCAGCGAGGCCAACAGCATTCTGCTTCAGATAACGGTGGGATGTTCACGCAACAAGTGCACATTTTGCGGGACATATACCGGCGAACGATTTCGCATCAAACCGGATTCGATCATTATGGAGGACATCGAATTCGCAGCCCAATCCTGCCGTCGCCAGCGGCGCGTGTTTCTCTGTGATGGAGATGCGATGATCGTCCCTCAAAAAAGGCTGGTTTTTATGCTGGAGACTATAAAAAATCGGCTCCCTTGGGTCACACGGGTGGGGGCCTATGCCAATGCCAAAAGCCTTGACATGAAAGCCCCTGCCGAGCTTGAAACCCTCAAATCCCTGGGCCTCGGCATCGTGTATATGGGCCTTGAATCCGGCGACGATGTCACGTTGAAAAAAATCAACAAGGGGGCAACATCGGCGCATATGATCGCTATGGGCCGAAAGGCCGTGCTGGCGGGCATGAAATTATCGGTGACCGTTCTACTGGGTATTGCCGGTCGCCGGCGCTCACAGGTCCATGCCGAGGAAACCGGCCGGGTTCTGTCGGCTATGGACCCGGACTACGTAGGGGCGTTGAGCCTGATGCTCATTCCCGGCACACCGCTTTTTAACGACTACCAGTCCGCAAAATTCGAACTGGTCACGCCCGATGAAATGTTGAGGGAATTGAGGATGATAATTGCCGGTACCGATTTATCGGGAGGGCTTTTCCACGCCAATCATGCCTCGAATTACCTGCCCATCAAAGCCCGATTGCCAAAAGACAAGGCGGCGGTCCTGGAACTGATCGATCGCGCCCTGGCCGGTGAAATTACTTTGAAGCCGGAGTATCTGAGAGCTTTGTAGAACATTATATTGACACGATTGTTAAAGCCAATCAGTCTACGATTTATGAAATTAATCGCGCTTTTTATTATTTTCACCACTGTCGCCGCCGCACCCATATATGGAGAAAACACACCTCCCCTGGATCCGGTCCGGCTTCCATCGCTTTTCTCCAGTGTCCGCATCGCCGGTCCCCTGGATTTTTGCGGAGAAACCGTCGAACTTGAAGATCAGGATGTCCGGGAACGGCTGGAAAAGGAACTTCTACTTACCCTTTGGGATCGTCCCCAGATCGTGTTGTGGATCAAGCGCGCCAACCGCTATTTTCCGATTATCGAAAAAATGCTGCAGGAGCATAACCTCCCCCAGGACCTGAAGTACATCGCCATTGCCGAAAGCGCTCTGCGCCCCCATGCCGGATCCGTCAAAGGAGCCATGGGCTTCTGGCAGTTTCTGGCAGCCAGCGGACAAAAATACGGACTCATCGTCAATTCCGAAAAAGACGAACGCCGCAATATATTCAGATCCACCGAAGCGGCCATCGCCTGTTTCAAGGAGCTGAAAAATCTCACGGGAAGCTGGACCCTGGCAGCGGCCGCCTTCAATATGGGGGAGCAGGGATTGCTTGCGGAAATACTGGCTCAAAAAACCGATAATTATTATCGCCTTTATCTGCCCCTGGAAACCCAGCGCTATGTGCTGCGAATCATTTCCGCCAAGATTATTTTATCCGACCCTGCGAGATATGGTTTTCAATTTTCGGAAAAAGACTTGTACCCGCCCCTGCGGTTCGACCGCATCAAACTGGAGTGCTTCCAGGAAACGCCGATCTCCATCCTGGCCGAGGCGGCCGGAACCCGTTTCAAAGTCATCAAAGATTTAAATCCTGAAATCAGAGGGCATTTCATCGCGGCGGGCAGTCATTGGGTCCTGGTCCCTCCGGGAGCCGGTGACGGGTTTGGGGCCCGCTTCAAAGAGCTGGTCGATCAATGGCTGAGCGCGAAACGGGAGCGGGTTTACGTGGTCAAGACGGGCGACAATCTGTCCGCCATTGCCCAACGTTTCCAGGTTCCATTGCCGGCGCTGATCATCTGGAATCGTCTGGATCTCAAAAAACATATCCATCCCGGACAGCATCTGATAATTTATTCGGATGAATTCCGGGTGGAAGAGAAGGAAACGGATGGGCAATCACCGGTCGAGTAGATGGGTACGTGTATCATCGTTTGAGGCGCTTGAATGAGCGATATCGACAAAAAGCGATAGTTTTTAATTTAGGTTTCAGGTTTCGGGTGTCAGGTGTCAGGTGTCAGGTTTCAGTGCTGCCGCGTGATGCAGGACGGTTCTGTTCGTCGATTAAAAGGAGTGTAGTTGCAGGGATTCAGAATAGGCGGCCGCCGGTATCGCAGATGTTGAATTCTGACACCTGACACCTGAAACCTATAATTGAGTACTGCAATTGCCGCCTCTCAGGGATTTATTCTTCCCTCACCCAGGAAGCGGTCCAGGAGTTAAGCAAATTGAAGACAAATCTGAATCCCGCATGCTCCCGCGGCCGGTTGTTTTTAATTGTCGGCAATTCCGGCTCCGGCAAGGATTCGCTGCTCGCGGAGGTTCTGACGCAGTGGCCGGCAGCCGCCAGGCCGATGATCGTCCCCCGTCGCTATATCACCCGCACACCCCATGACTCCGAGCCGTATATTTCAGTGACCGGCGAGCAGTTCGAACGGTTGCGGCGCGCAAACACATTCTGCCTGAGCTGGCAGGCATATCAGATTCATTACGGCATCCCGGGTGCCGATCTCGAATGGATGAACCAAGGCCGGCATGTGGCCGTCAATGTCAGCCGAACCATTATCTCGCGTGCCCGCCGGTTTGAACCGGATCTCAAAGTCGTTTTTGTGAAGGTCCCCCTTGAATTGACGCGGCACCGTCTGAAATCCCGCTTCCGGGAGTCTGAAAACGACCCGTCATTCCGAAGGCGACTACAGCGGGCAAGGGAAAACCAGATCCTGAACGGCGCGGATCTGATTGTAGACAACACCGGTTCTCTGGGTGCCGGTGCCAAGAAACTTCGCGACTATATGTTATCCTTCGGGTAACACGATCCTGCGTTTGCCGGGATCCCTGTGCGTCCGATAAAAGGTTGCCACATGCCCAATTATCCCGGCCAGGAGCCCCCCTGTCGCCGTCTCGATGGCTGCCGCAACGGTTCTTTTCTGTTCTTTTTCCTTGAAATCGATGAATTTCACCTTGATGAGTTCATGGTGCTCGAAGGCCTGCTCGGCAGATGCGATCAATGCATCCGTTACGCCTTTCTGTCCTACAAACACGATGGGCTTCAGGCCATGCGCCAAGCCCCTGAGGTATTTCGCCTGCTGTCCGGATAATTTTTTCATTTGATTTTTCTCGATCTCCGCGTTTCATATCAGCATCCAGCAGCCGAGCAGGAGGCATCACGCATGTCCCGGGTTGAGGCCGCGCCGCGTGCAGTTGCAGGCCGCCGATTTTTTCAAAAGTTGACAATCAGTGGATTAAAAGTTGAACCCCACTGGATTTTATGTAATATCGTTTATCCTGATACGTAAAAATGTCTTTGTTAGGGTATTGGGTCTCTTTTTTGGGCTCCGGCTCATTCGTGTCGGGTGTGATAGAAGTATCATTTAAAATTGTGCGGGAGACGGATATTGTTTTTCCAGGCTCCTGCTCAGCGAATATTACAGGAGGACCAGAGATGACGTCAGACAGTTATCCCCAGGAAGCGGTAGAATTCCACATCCAGGCTTATAAAAAACCCAAAAACATTCATGTGTTGAAGGAAAGCCACGTTCCTTTTTCCGGCGCTCCCCAAAAGCATCCCTATGATTCGACCAAGGTAATTCTGGTGCCCGACCCCTTCAGCACCTATACTCTCTATTACGAATTCAACAGGGCGGATGTTTCCTTCCTCGAAGAACTTCCCAATCTGGTAAACCTTGAAGGAGAAACCATCTCGATGGTGAGACTGTGGGTAAAGAAAATGAGTGTGGGTATCCGCTGCTCACCCTTTATGGTCGAAGACATACGCAAATCCCTTTAGGAGCCGGCAGGCCTTACTGTTGTTTTAATTGGAGAAAAATCTGCCAGCCGTCTGGCATCAGATCGGCTGGTAGATTCTGAGACCCTCGCACTGATGGGGGCTGCACCGCCGTCATGCGGGCAGCGGTTATCCTTGCAGCGGGTATTTCGGCTGAATAGTGTTGTAATAGGCCTGCTCGGACACGGTGCCCCACGTTCCAACCACTTTCTGGAATTGTTTGAAGGATTCGTTGACCTTTTTAGCTATCGGACTCTTGGCCGCCTCTTCCTCACGAACTTCTTCCGCCATCGGCCGCAAAGCATCGAGCACATCGTCGGGAAACTTGAGCAACTGGACCTTGTGTTTGGTAATCAGGGTCTGCAGGGCGGAACCATTATGGGCGTCGAACTGGGCCAGAACCCAGTGCTCGTTTTCCATGCAGGCCACGTCGACAATATGCTTGAGTTCCGTGGTAAGGGAATCGTAGGCTTTTTTGTTGAAAAAGTACTCCAGATATGTTCCGGGTTCATGCCAGCCGGGATAATAATAGTACTTGGCTGCCTGATATAGACCCAGACGCAAATCGTGATAAGGACCGACCCACTCGGTGGCATCGATCACGCCCCTTTCCAGGTTGGTGAAAATCTCACCGCCCGGCGTCAGTACGACCGTCCCGCCGGCTTTGGCCACGACTTTGCCCCCCAGACCGGGAATGCGCATCTTCAGGCCTTTGAAATCATCGATCGTATTTATTTTCTTATTGAACCAGCCACCCATTTGCACACCGGTGGAGCCGCCCGGACGCGGCACCAGGTTGAACGGTGCGTAGACTTCCTCCCAGAGCTTCAAGCCATCGCCGCCGTGAAACCAGGCCGACATACCCTGGGCGTTCATCCCGAAGGGCACGGCTGCAAACCATTGGGCAGCCGGCTCTTTGCCGGCCCAGTAGTAGGAGGCGCCGCTGCCGACTTCCACCGTACCATCGGAGACAGCCTGAAAACTCTCGAAGGGAGGCACGAGTTCGCCGCCTGCAAAAACCTGAATCTTGAGCTGACCGCCGGTCATCTCATCAAGCCTTTTTGCCAGGCGTTCACATCCTTCCTGCAAAACCGGAAGCTTGGGTGGCCAGGTGGTGACCATTTTCCAACGATAATTCTTTTGAGCCAGTACTGCCGGGGCATTGACCGCGGTTGCGGCCACCGCCGCCGCTCCCAGGCCTGCTTTTTTCAGGAAATCTCGTCGTTTCATGAATAACCTCCTATTCAGTTGTGATGAAATAAAAAACGCGGAACCTCAAATGTCGCGAGCCGCCGCACGAATGCCAAGGGCGTATTGCCTGCCCGCTTCTACACGAAAACTACTTAGTTTCCATCCATAAAGGGCCTTTTTGCCCAATTTCTGCGTCAATCCGCGTGCTTGCTTGTGCGGCGTAGCAAGCTACGCCTCCGCGCAAGCGCTTGATTTCCTTTAACTTGGGCAAAAATTCGCATTTCTGTATTGGAAACACCATCAGGTGCCCACCATTGAAAAAACCCTTGATGGACGGGCACTTCTTAGTAAACCTTTCTTCACTGTTCGTCAAGTACACGCCGTCAGCATAAAATTACCCTCACGGTCCGAATATGATTTTGGGCAGCCAGGTGGCCAGTGGCGGAAAAAGCACGACAATGGCGAGCCCGATCATCTGAAACAGAACGAAGGGGATGATGCCCCGGTAAATGTTGCCCGTCGAGACTTCCGGGGGTGTAACGGCCTTGAGATAAAACAGCGAAAAACCGAAAGGCGGCGTCAGAAACGAGGTTTGCAGATTGACGGCCAGCAGAATGCAGAACCAGACCGGATCGTAGCCGAAGTCGATCATGATGGGTGCCAGAACCGGCACATGAATAAAGGTGATTTCGATAAAATCCAAAAAGAAACCGATGAAAAAGATCAGGAGCATCACGATGGCCAGCACCGCTGAATGGCTGTATTGATGCGCAATGCCTCCCAGAAAGTTCCTCACAATCGTGTCGCCGCCCAAGCCCCGGAATACCAGCCCGAAGGCGGCCGCGCCGCATAAAATGATAAAGACCATGCAGGTCAATTTGGTGGTCGACTGCATGACCTCCCGCAGCAGGTTCAGGTTGAATCTTCGGTTGGCAATGGTCAGCAGGCTCGCACCCACTGCGCCGACGGCCGCCGCCTCGGTGGGAGAGGCAATCCCCGCAAAAATAGATCCCAGCACGGCCACTATCAGAAACATGGGTGGGAACAATGCCTTGGCGACCCGGGCCATGAGCTGGCGCGGCGAAATCGCCGCCAGCTCGGCCTTCGAAATCGCCGGTGCATCCTGGGGCCGAATGATGGCGACAATCAGTATGTAAACAATGAATAATCCCACCAGTAGGAGACCGGGTAAAACAGCCCCCATGAACAAATCCCCGACCGACACGCCGACGATATCGCCGATGAGAACCAATACGATGCTCGGCGGAATGATCTGACCCAGGGTTCCGGAAGCGGCAACCGTTCCCGTTGCCAGTTCCTTGCTATATCCGCGCCTGAGCATGGTGGGCACAGCCAGCAACCCCATGGTGACCACGGTGGCCCCGACAATGCCGGTGGACGCCCCCAGCAGGGCTCCCACCACCACCACCGAAATGGCCAGGCCGCCGCGCAGACGACCGAACAGAATGCCCATGGTTTCCAGCAATTCTTCCGCCAATCCCGAGCGTTCCAGCATGACTCCCATGAATACGAACAGAGGCACCGCGATCAGCGTCACATTCTGCATCCGGCCCCAGATGCGCAACGGCAACAGGTTGAAAAAATCCCAGCCGAAGCCGATCAGCCCGAATGCCAGGGCGGTGCCCAGCAACGTGAAGGTCACCGGAAACCCCACCAGCAACAATATGGTCAAGGCCAGAAACATCCATGCCGCCAAATAATCCATCAGGAACCCTCCTCTCTCGCGGTTTTGCTGCCCGAATCCTCATCCTTGACGGTCTCGACGCCCAAAATCTGCAGGATGCTGTGCATCCCCAGGGAGAGTCCCTGGATCAGTAACAAGAAGAAACCGGCCGGAATAAATCCTTTGACAATAAAACGGAAGGGAATGCCGCCGGGGTCCGGCGAGCCCTCCATCATCAGAAAGGAATTTACCATGAATTTCCAGGATGTCACTATTACCATGATACAGCCCGGAATGAGAAAGAAAATGACCCCGAAGAGGTTTGTCCAGGCCTGGCCCTTCAAACCCAGCCGTTGATAGATGATATCCACGCGCACGTGGCCGTCGTGCAGCAGCGTGTAACCCGCACCGATCAGAAAAATGAACGCAAAGAGGTGCCATTCCAGCTCCTGGGTGAACACGAAGCTGGTGTTGAGGAGATAGCGCATGATGACATCGATAAAAATAACGAGCACCAGAGCCAGGGTTACCCACGAGACCCCCCGTCCCACCCATTCGTTGAGGATGTCGATCCACCGGCTGACAATCTTCAGTAACTTCATTTTAGCGACCTATTTTTATTCGGCTTGATTCGACGTTAAAATCTGAAAATGTATAGAGAAAAGCCGGTAAAGAGTCAAGTAAAAAGACCGGTCAAGCCTTTGGTTGAACCCTCGACCTCTTGAATCCTTGCCCATCATCAAATCCTAAAATCCTAAACAAAAGTTTTCGCCTCAGAGAGAGGGTTTTGCTCCCATTGCCCGAGCGGGACAATAAATCCGGCTGATTGCGCAAAAAATGTTCCGGATGCCGAATGCCGTGCGTAAACCCATCCCGCACGGCCTTGCGGCGGCCGGTATTATTGACGACCCCAGCTTGTGCTTGCCATTCAGGGCCAGATAAGCTAAATTAGATCGCATCGATTTCTTAAGGTTTACATAGTTGCGGAGGTTTACCATTATGGCACCGGCGACGTACTGGGCGGACAAATATATTGAAAGTAAACGGGATGCAAAGAGCGCGCTGAACCTTATCAAACCGGGTAAGCGGGTATTTATCGGCTCCTCCTGCGGAGAACCCCAGCATCTGGTTCGTGAGCTTTCGGAGCTGTCGGGTTTTTTCAAGGATATCGAGATCATTCGGCTGATGACCCTGGAAACGACCCCACTCACCCTGCTTGCCGACAAAACCCGCGATCAGATCAATATTCGTTCCTTCTATCCGGGTTCCGCCAAACCAAAGGCAATCGCCCGCAATCAGCGCTTTATAACGCCCATCAATATGTCGGCAATCCCCAGATTGTTCAAAAGCCGTCTATTGCCGATTCATGTGGCCCTGATTCAGGTGTCGCCGCCGGACGATTTCGGCTGGATGAGCCTCGGCGTGTCGGTGGATATCACCATGGCGGCCGCCCAGTCCGCCGATGTGGTGATCGCCCAGGTCAACGCCCATATGCCGAGAATTTTGGGGCGCAGCTTTATTCACGTCAACGAGGTAGACTACTTCGTGGAATATGATGAACCGCTGTTGACCATCGGCGAAAATCCCGAGGTCCCGGGCGCCAATGATATCGGCAGGCTGATTGCAGGAAGGCTCATAGAAGACGGGTCGACCATCGCCATTGGATTGGGGACCACATCCGAAGCGGTCATGCTGGCCTTGTCAGACAAAAACGACCTGGGCATCCACACGATGTACATGACCAATGAGGTGATGCATCTTTTTTCCAAAGGGGTGATCACCAATCGCAAGAAAGGGTTCAATGAAGGCAAGATGGTCGCCAACAGCGCCATCGGGTCGGCGGACCTCTATGAATTTCTGAATGACAACCCGGCGGTGGAGTTTCATCCTTCCGACTATGTCTGCGATCCGTCAATCATTGCCTCTCACAACAGAATGGTGGCCATGAGTGTCGCCATGTCCATCGATTTGACCGGGCAGGTGGCGGCCGATGCCATGCCCCAGACTCATTTTTCCGGAATTACGGGTATTTCTGATTTCATGCGGGGAGCTGTCCAGTCGCCGGGCGGCAAATCGATTCTGATGATGCCTTCGACCGCCATGCAGGGTCAAAAAAGCCGTATCGTCCCGATGCTCGAGGATACGGTGGTTGCAGCCCTCAGAAGCGATGTTCATCTGGTCGTTACCGAATTCGGCGCGGTCAATTTGTTCGGCAAAAGCCTCCAAGAGCGGGCCATGGCCATGATCAGCATTGCACATCCGGAGTTCAGGGATGAACTTTTTTTCGAAGCCAAAAAGAGGGGACTTCTCAGCACGGATCGGACCTTGAATGAATCTATTCATGGGGTATATCCATTCCATCTGGAGGAAACCATCTCCATCGCAGGCGAGCCGGTGACCGTACGTCCTGTCAAGCCCGTCGATGAGAGAAGAATCCAGGAGCACTTCTACAGCCTGGACAAGGACGACGTAGTTGCCCGTTTCTTTCACGAAAAAACCAGTTTTCTCCAGGAAGAGGTCGAAGAGGTTTCTCAAATCGACTATGTAAAAGATTTGACCATGGTGGCAATTGTCGGTGAATTTGGATTCGGCCGGGTGGTGGGGGTTGGGGAATATCTCCTGGACCCGGTCACCAACGTCGCCGAAGTCGCTTTTTCGATCAATCGGGATTTTCAGAAGAAGGGACTGGGCAAAATCCTGATGAGAAAGCTGGCGGATGCCGCCCTGGAAAATCACATTTCAGGTCTGGTAGCCTACACCGCACCCGGAAATCGGGGTATGGTCAAACTGTTCAATCAGCTGCCTTATAAAGTCCAGACCTTTTTCGATGGGGACATGCTGACGTTGCGCTGCAAGTTCGATGAAGCGGCGTGAACAGCAAATTCAGGCATTGAGCAATTGGGGGTTTGAGAGGGGAATCCGGCCGTTGGAGGAGCGCTTCGGTCTTCGCACTGCGCGCTAGGCCCCGACGCGTCGCTTCAGGTTGGAGGTTTGAGGCAAAACCTGAAAGTCAAAGCTCAAAGCAGGCAAAGGCGCCGGGAGAAATCTATATTTGGCTTTTGAACGGCCCTGTCATGATCCTCCGACCTCAAACGGCCGCAGGCCTTAAGCGATCCAAACAAACCGGACCGGTTAAAGGGTTAACCGGCCAACGGGCTAACCGGCCAAAGGGACAAGAGGGCAACCAAACAAGGATATCCAAAATATGAGTATGCATACGATTCGATTTTTACCTTACGGGAAAAGCATTCAGGTTCAGGATGGAGATACGGTGATTCGGGCTGCCCTCGAAGCAGGCGTGCATGTCAATGCCTCCTGCGGTGGAGAAGGTGTCTGCGGCAAATGCCGTGTGCTGATCGAGGAGGGCGAGGTCGAGGGCGGGATCTCTGAAAAGCTGGCCAGGGAAGATCAGCAAAAGGGCTACCGTCTGGCCTGCAGGGCGCGGGTCAAAGGCGATCTGGTGGTGCGCATTCCGGTCGAATCATCCGTCGATGCCGGGGTGCTGCAACTGCAGTCCACCCCCCGCCGGACCGCCCACATAAAGCCGTTTGACTTCGAGGAGCTAAAGGAAAAAGGCCTTTTTGTAGCTCCCGTGGAAAAAATATACGTGGAGCTTCCCGCCCCTACCGCCCAGGACAATCTCCCCGATGTTACCCGCCTGATCAGCTACCTGAAAATCAAACACGACGAGCACCGGGTGGAGGTCGATCTTTCCGTGATCCGCAAAATACCGGAGGTAATTCGTGCCAACGATTTCAAGGTGACGGCCACCCTGGTCCGGCCGGTGCGCGAGATCGGCAAGACGCGCCTGATCAATGTTCAACCCGGTGATACGACCGCCCACCGGTACGCGATCGCCATGGACATCGGAACCACGACGGTATACGGCCAGGTCATCGATTTGATTTCCGGCAAGGCCCTGGCCGAACACGGCGAATTCAACGGCCAGATCAGTTATGGCGAAGATGTCATTTCACGCATTGTCTATGCGGAGAAACCGGGCGGGCTGGAAAAAATGAACACGGTCATCATCGGCACCATCAACAAGATTCTCAGAAAGATCGTGAAAGATTCCGGCGTGGATCCCGAGGATATCACCGCCATCACCCTGGCCGGCAACACCACCATGACCCAGTTGATGCTGGCAGTCAACCCGCGGTTTATCCGGCGCAGCCCCTACGTCCCGGCTGCCACCCTGTATCCTCCCATAAAAGCCGCTGAACTGGGAATGGATCTGGTCGGACATGTCACCGCCCTGGTGTACCCGGCGGTTTCCAGCTATGTCGGCGGGGACATCGTCGCCGGCGTGATGGGTTCCGGAATCTATCGCAGCGAAGCCCTCACCCTGTACCTGGATGTCGGCACCAACGCTGAAATTGTAATCGGAAACAAAGAGTGGCTGGCCTGCGCGGCCTGTTCCGCCGGTCCGGCCTTCGAGGGCGGTGGCCTGAAATTCGGCATGCGTGCCGCCAAAGGGGGTATCGAAGATTTCTCCATCGACCCGGTCACCCTCGAACCGATGATTGTCACCATCGGCAATGTCCGGCCCAAAGGTATTTGCGGAAGCGGTCTGATCACGATGGTAGCGGTTATGTTTGAAATGGGAATTATCGACAATCTCGGCAAGTTCGACCGCGATCTGGACACCCCGCGCATACGCGAGGACAATGGTATCTACGAATACGTCCTGGCCTGGGAGAACGAGACTCAGATCGGCCGGGATGTGACCCTGACGGAAATCGATATCGAAAATCTCATTCGGGCCAAAGGCGCCATTTACAGCGGATGCATGACACTGCTGACCGAAGTCGGCATGAACCTTCAGGACATCGAGCACATAATCCTCGCGGGTGGATTCGGCAGCTACATAGACCTTGAAAAGGCCATGACCATCGGCCTGCTGCCGGAGATTGATCCGAACAAGGTAACGTTCATCGGCAACGGATCCCTGATGGGTGCCAGAATGAGCTCGCTGACCAATCGGATTCGACAGGATGTCACCGAGGCGACCAAAAAAATGACCAATTTCGAACTGTCGGACACACCTTCGTATATGGACAATTATGTTGCTGCCCTCTTTTTACCCCACACGGACATGCGGCAGTTCCCGAAATTGAAATCCCGCCTGGAGACCCGCAGGAAAATGCTCAATGAATCCAATTTAAATAGAAATTGACATTCACCCGGCTCTTCTCTTGACAAAGTGCTTAACTCCGGATAAATGATCATATTCGGCATTTTACGGGAATAAATACAGGTTTGGCAGGGGCCGCAGGCTGTTTTTTAAGGGGTCGCGGGCCAGCGCCCGTTTCCCCTTGCCCCCTTCGCCCCGACCCCGCATGAGGATCTGAATCTACCGCTTGTAGATTTAAAATAAAATAATTGTATGATAAAGGGGGGTGATCAAAAATTCCAGCCGTCTGAGGCAAGGTCGTTTTATTTTGTGGTTAACAGGTTGCAATGTGTAGAAATATCGGCACTGCAATCACCAACCGGAAAACGTATATAAGGAGGCAACATTGGCTTTTGAATTTTTTAAAGAATCCTATACCGGCAGCATAAAGGAAATCACCCTGGGCAAGGGAGACAATGCTGTGACTGTCGGCGGGGAGGCGTGCTATCCCTTCTACCAGTTTGAAGGAGCAATGCCCAATAAGCCCAAAATCGCCATGGAAATCTGGGATATGGAACCGGACGAATGGCCGGAGGCGGCGGTCGCGCCCTTCAGAGACGTTATTTCCGATCCGGCCGCCTGGGCCAAAAAATGCGTGGAACAGTTCGGTGCCGAGATGATCGTCATTCAGCTGAAAAGCACGGATCCCAACGGCAATAACGCATCAGCGGAGGATGCCGCAGCCACCGTCAAAAAAGTCCTGGCCGCCGTCAAAGTTCCCCTGATCATCTGGGGAACGGCCAACGTAGACAAAGATGAAGAGGTTCTTAAGAAAATCGCTGAAGAATGCCAGGGGCAAAACCTGGTTCTCGGACCGGTGGAGGATAAGAATCACAAAGGCATCGGCGCGGCGGCCATGGGTTTCGGCCACACAGTGATCGCTTCATCTCCCATCGATGTCAACCTCGCCAAGCAATGCAACATCCTGTTGGAAAATCTGGGAATGCCCATCGATCGGATGATCATCGATCCGACGACGGGCGGATTGGGATACGGGATGGAATATTCCTATTCCGTTATGGAGCGCATCCGCATGGCGGCCCTGGCGCAGGGAGACGAGAAATTGCAGTTGCCGCTCATCAACAATCTCGGCAACGAAGTCTGGAAGTGCAAGGAAGCCAAACAATCTGCGGAAGAAGCTCCGCTGCTGGGAGATCCGGAAAAGCGCGGTGTCCTGATGGAAGCCGTGGGTGCGGTGGCGTACCTGATGGGCGGCTCGAATATTCTGATCATGAGGCATCCCGAATCCATCCGACTGGTCAAGTCTTACATCGAACTGCTGTATGATGGCGGAATGGCTGCCGATGTCGCGCCGGTTAAAAAGGAGCTGGCGGAAGTCAAGCTGGACCTTTTGGCGCTTTCCCCTGAACCAGACCTGAAAATCGTGGAAGAAAAAGAGAAGAAACCGGCTCCGGTCAAAAAAGCGGCGGCACCTGAACCCGCGAAGCAACCGGCACCGGCCCCCGCCCCCGAAAAACCGGCCACGGCGGCGCCGGTGAAAGCGGCGGCGCCGGCACCCGCGCCGCCCACGGCAGCCGTACCGGATGTGGATGCAGCCGTCAAAGCCGAGGCGGAGGCCAAAATGAAAGCCGAGGCGGAGGCCAATGCCAAAGCGGCGGCGGAAGCCAAGGCCAAAGCGGATGAAGAAGCCCGGATCAAGGCTGAAGAAGTCGCCAAACGCAAGGCCGAGGAGGAAACCAAAGCCAAAGCCGCAGCGGAACAAGACAAAATTGAGGCCGGACTCGAGGAAATCCGCCAGAAACGCGCCGCTGAAAGGGAAAAACTGGCCGGCCAGCGCAAAGCCGCCCAGGTGGAGGAAATTTCCAAGACCCCGGCTGAAGTTCAGAAGTCCATGACCGACAAAATGCTCAAGAATTTGGATTGGATTCACAGGCGGGCATAAGCACGATGAATCCGGGTTTTCAACATTTTCCTAATCTGTCAAAAATTGAATTATGAGGAGGAACCTCGTATGGCGGAAGTTGCAGATAAAAAAGCTATAAAAACAGAAAAATCCATTAAGGTTGCCGATCCGGTGGCTGCGACGATGGACGTCGCCAGTCAGCAGATGATCCGGCGCGCCCAGGCGCTTGGGGTCGAAACGATTTTCGATCGGGCCGTTACCCTGAAACCCTGTAACATCGGCGTGCAGGGTACTTGCTGTAAGAATTGTGCCATGGGCCCCTGCCGGTTGCCGTTGCCCAAAGGCGGCATTGAAGGCGAGGACACGCGCAAGGGCCTGTGCGGCGCCACCGCCAATACCATCGCCGCCCGTAATTTCGCCCGGATGGTAGCCGCCGGTGCTGCTGCGCACTCGGATCATGGACGCACGGTGGCGGAGGTTTTTCTTTCTGTCGCCAATAAGGAAACCGAAGACTACAAAATAAAGGATTACAACAAACTGCTGGCCATCGCCCCCCATTTCGGGGTGGATGTCACGGTGGAGGTCGACGGTGAAGAAGTTGACCGGGATCTGGATGAAATCGCGCTGGAAGTGGCCCGCAAGGCAATGGCGGAATGGGGAAAGCCCGAAGGTGAGCTGGATTATCTCAAACGCGCGCCGCAGCCCCTTTATGAACGCTGGAAAAAGCTGGGAGTTCTGCCGCGAAATATCGATCGGGAAATTGTGGATATTATGCACCGCACCCATATGGGCGTCGACCAGGATTATAAAAATATCCTCAAACAATGCACCCGGGCGTCTCTGGCCGATGGTTGGGGCGGCTCCATGATTGCCACCGACCTGCAGGATGTCATGTTCGGCACACCCTTCCCGCTTCAATCGGAAGCCAACCTCGGGATCATGAAAGAAGATCACGTCAACATCATCATTCACGGCCATGAACCGGTGCTTTCCGAAATGATCGTGGCCGCGGCCCAATCCAGGGAAATGGCGGAGTATGCCCGTTCAAAAGGTGCCAAGGGAATTCAGCTCGGCGGAATCTGCTGCACGGGCAACGAAATTCTCCAGCGCCACGGTGTACCGCCGGCAGGGACCTTTCTGCAGCAGGAGCTGGCGATTATCACCGGCGCCTGTGAAGCCATGGTGGTCGATGTTCAATGCGTTTTCCAGAACCTGGCCAATGTCGCCAAATGCTTTCACACCAAGCTGATCACCACCCATCCGATGGCCCGGATGGAACAGGACAATGTGATCCACATCGAATTCGATGAACATCACGCCATGGAAGACGCCCAGCGAATCGTCAAAATGGCCGTCGACAATTTTGAAAACCGGAGTGCGGAAGTGATGATTCCGGCGCAGAAGGCCGCCCAGATCGCTGGATTCAGCGTCGAATCCATTGAATATCATCTGGGAGGCACCTTCCGGGGTTCCTACTATACCCTGAATGACAATATCATCAACGGCCGCATCCGGGGGATCGCCGGCGTCGTCGGCTGCAACAATGCCCGTGCCCGCCATAACGAAGCCCATATCACGCTGGTAAAAGAGCTTATTAAAAATGACGTCATCGTCCTGACCACCGGATGCAATGGCATCGCCTGTGCCATGGAAGGGTTGCTGACCCCCGAATCCGCCAAGGTTTTCTGCGGACCGGGTCTCACCGAGGTCTGTGAGACGGTGGGCATCCCGCCGGTGTTGCATCTGGGATCCTGTGTGGATAACAGCCGCATTCTGCTGGCCGCCACGGAAGTCGTCAAAGCGGGAGGTCTGGGTAATGATATCAAGGATCTGCCGGTTGCCGGCGCGGCGCCGGAATGGATGAGCGAAAAGGCGATCAGCATCGGCCAGTATTTTGTCGCTTCCGGAGTTTACACCCTGTTTGGCGTAACGTTTCCCGCCACCGGGGCTCCGGTTTTTCAAAAATACCTCTTCGAAGATCTGGAGAAATTATACGGCGGCAAATGGGATTTTGAAGCCGAACCGGTCGCAATGGCCCGTAAGATGATCGCTCATATCGACAAGAAACGCAAGGAACTCGGTATTGACAGGGCTCGGGATCGGGTTCTGATGGACATGGCGAGTCGGCAAGCACTCGAAGCCTAAATCGAGTCATCGAGGGATTAGGAGATTGAGGGATTTTGGAATCCAAAACAGGGATAACTTACCTTTAAATCCTGAATCCGCACTCCCTAACTCCCTAAACTGTTAATTACAGCATCTCCAAGAAGGAGGAACATATGTCTAAATTAGTAGCATTTGCTGCCATTCAGGGTGGTTATAATGTCGTATCACAGGTAGAAGGAGAGTATCAGAGGGCGCTGGATACCTATGACGCCGATACCAAGGTTGGATTTCCCAACACGGCCTACTACCTGCCCGTGATCTATTCGTTGCTCGGCCTCAAGGTCGAAACCCTCGAGGACATCAAAAAACCGCTGGATGTCGCCCGCAAGCTGTTGCCGCCCCACGTCAAAGGCATGAATCACCTGCCTTATCTGGGACCGCTGCTGGACGCCGGTATGGCCACCTTGTTCTGCTTTGAAATCAGAGAAGCCCTGCGGTACCTCAACCAGCCGGATTTTTACCTGCACTCCGAGGAACCGGATATAGAAGCCGGCAAAATCTGGCTTGGAGCCGCGGACGATACCGTTTTCCGCAAAAGAGGCGTTGAGTTTGTCGATGGTACGGCCCCGGGGTTTGCGGCCATCGTCGGGGCCGCACCCACCCCTGAAATCGCGAAAGATATCGTGGAAGATTACCAGAAGCGAAGCCTGTATATCTTCTTGGCGGCCAACCAGAACAACACCTCCGTTACCGACCAATTGATTGAAGCCGGTGTCCAGATTGGCTGGAATACCCGCATCGTGCCCTTCGGGCCGGACATTTCCTCGGCGATTTTCGCTCTGGGGTTTGCCAACCGGGCCGCCATGGCCTTCGGCAACGTCCAACCCGGTGACTACAAGAAAATGCTGCTTTACAACAAAAACCGCATTTTTGCATTTGTCAATGCCCTGGGCGATGTCGGCACCGATTGGGCCGGAGCCGCCGCGGGCTGCGTCAACTGGGGTTTTCCGACGCTGGCCGACACCGACATCCCCGAGGTGCTGCCCACCGGAATCTGCACCTACGAACACGTGGTCGCCAATGTGCCCCACAACGAGATCGTACAGAGATCCGTCGAAGTCAGAGGGCTCAAGGTCACTGTATCCACCATCGACATTCCCCTGTCTTTCGGACCGGCCTACGAAGGTGAGCGGGTCAGAGGCGCCGATCTGTATGCCCAAACGGGCGGCGGAAAAACCCAGTGCACCGAGTTGGTCAAAATGGCCGAAATGAATGAGATCGAAGATGGAAAAGTCAACATCGTCGGTCCCGATATCACGGAACTCAAAGAAGGCGAAACGTTCCCGCTCGGTATCTACGTTCAAATCGCCGGCCGCGAGTTCCAGACCGACTTCGAACCCATCATCGAGCGTCAGATCCACCATTTGATCAACTATATCCAGGGAATCATGCATATCGGACAGCGGGACATTTCCTGGGTCCGGATCAGCAAGGCCGCTATCGAAAAGGGATTCACCCTCAAGGATATCGGCATCGTGCTGCACGCCAAATTCCACCAGGATTTCCAGAAAATCGTCGACAAGGTCCAGGTGACGCTCTACACCCGGAAAAAGGATGTGGATGCATTGACCAAACGGGCCAGAGCGGAATACAAGACGCGTGACGAGCGGGTGGAAAAAATGACGGATGAGGATGTGGAAACTTATTATTCCTGCACCTTGTGCCAGTCATTCGCACCCAATCACGTGTGCACGGTCAGCCCGGAGCGTACCGGCCTGTGCGGCGCCTACAACTGGATGGACTGCAAGGCTTCCTTCGAGATTAACCCCACCGGGCCCAACCAGCCCATCGAAAAAGGCGAATGCCTGGACCCGAAACTGGGACAATGGAAGGGAGTCAATGAATTTGTTTACAAAGCATCCAGGGGAGCCGTCTCCCATTACAACTTCTATTCCATGGTAATCGACCCCATGACCACCTGCGGTTGCTGCGAGTGTATCGCCGCCATGCTGCCTTCCTGTAACGGTGTCATGACGGTTAACCGGGATTACTCCGGGGATACCCCCTGCGGCATGAAGTTTACCACCCTGGCCGGCGTCATGGGCGGCGGTGCGTCCTCACCGGGTTTTGTGGGCCATTCCAAATTCAATATCACCCAAGGCAAGTTCATCGTGGGTGACGGCGGACTCGCCCGAGTGGTCTGGATGCCCAAAATCCTCAAAGATGAAATCAAGGAACGGCTTCTTAAGCGAGGCGAAGAACTCGGAATTCCCGACTTGATCGATCGGATTGCCGACGAAACGGTGGGTACCACCGAAGAGGAAATCATGCCCTTCCTGCAGGAGAAAAAACATCCGGCGCTGGATATGGATCCAATCATCGGATAATGAAGGTTACGGGTTGCGCCTCACCGATAGCGGATTGTGCGGCGTCGTGCAATCCGCATCTCCCAACCCGTAACTCGCAACGTGAAATGCGAAATTCGTCACGCGAATCACGCAACCCTTTATTCGCAACACGAAATTAAGGAGAAAAAAATGGCATTAACCGGTATTCAGATTTTTAAACTCCTGCCGAAAACCAACTGCAAAGAATGCGGTGTTCCCACCTGTCTGGCCTTTGCCATGAACCTGGCTTCCGGAAAGGCGGAACTGGACAGTTGCCCTTATGTTTCGGAGGAAGCCCGGGAGAAATTGTCGGAAGCCTCGGCCCCGCCGATTCGTCCGGTGGCTATCGGAAAAGGCGTACGGGCCGCGACCACCGGTGGCGAAACCGTTCAATACCGTCACGAAAAAACCTTCTATAGCCCGACACTCCTGGCGGCTGTGGTGGGTTCCGACATTGCGGAAGCCGATCTTGAAACCAAACTTAAGATCTGGAACGCCTATCAGTTTGAAAGGGTCGGCCTGAAACTAAAACCTGAATTGATCGCCCTGAAGGATGTCGGCGGGGACAAGGAGGCTTTTGCCAATACCGCCAAAAAGATCGCGGAGACGTCGGAATTCAACCTGGTGCTGATGACCGAGGATCCCGAAGTCATGAAGGCCGCCATCGCGGTTTGCGCATTTAAAAGACCGTTGATGTACGCAGCCACCGAAGCAAATATCGATGCCTATGGAGCGCTGGCCAAAGACAACAACCTGCCCCTGGCTGTCAAGGCGGATTCCATCGAAAACCTCACCCCCCTGACTCAAAAACTCATGGAGATGGGCTTGAAGGACCTGGTGATCGATCCCGGCTCCCGGGAGATCAAGAAAGCCCATCAGGACCAGATTGCTCTGAGACGGGCGGCGCTCAAGGACGGAAACCGGACGCTGGGTTTCCCGACGATCACCTTTCCCTGCGAAATGGCCTCGAACCTGGACATGGAAACCTTAATTGCGGGGACATTTATCGCCAAATATGGCGGAATCGCGGTACTGTCGGATTTTACCGGAGAAAGTCTCTTTCCGCTGGCGCTGGAACGCTTGAACATATTTACCGATCCGCAACGGCCGATGACCCAGGCCGAGGGGATTTACGAGGTTAACAACCCGGATGAAAATTCGCCGGTGCTGGTGACGACCAACTTCGCCCTCACCTATTTTATCGTTTCCGGAGAAATTGAAGGCAGCCGGGTTCCCTCCTGGCTGCTGATCAAGGACTCCGAAGGGCTTTCCGTCATGACCGCCTGGGCTGCCGGAAAATTCGCCGGCGACGACGTGGGCATGTTCGTGAAAAAATGCGGCATCGCAGACAAAGTAAAAAATCGGGAATTGATCATTCCCGGATATGCAGCCGCAATCGCCGGCGATGTGGAAGAGGAATTGCCGGACTGGAAGATTACTGTCGGACCCAGGGAGGCTGCCCATCTTCCAGGTTTTCTCAAATCCAAATAAGCAGCAGGGAATTCTGGAATCCCGATTCCAGCTTGCAGGTAGTTGAGCTCGGAGAGAAATGTGAAATGTCGGGGGAACAGGATTTGTTCCCCCTTCCAGGATGGTGAAGGTATGGGTCCTTTCACGGGCGACCGCATTCCGCCATTCCGGATTTCCGGATTCCATCGTTCCACTTTTCCTTTTTGCACTGTAACGTCAGCCCACGGCGCTGAATGACTGTTATCGCCAAATACCAATCGTCAAATACGAAAGGGAGGTTGTTGTATGATACTAATAGGTGAAAGTTTAAATGTTATCTCCAGAAAAATCGGGGCGGCCTATAAGCAGCGAGATCCCAAGCCGATCCAGGAGGAGGCCCTTTTCCAGCGGGAAAAAGGAATGGATTACATCGACATCAACCTCGGCCCCGCGAAAAAGGATGGTCATGAACTCATGCCCTGGGTGGTTAAAACCGTTCAGGAGGTCGTCGATGACATCCCGTTGGCCCTCGATACTTCCAATATCGATGCCATCGCGGCGGCACTGAAAGTCTACAAGGAAACCCCCCAGCCCCCCCTGGTCAACTCCATCATGGTAAGACCCGAGCGCTATGAACCTATGGTCCCGATTGCCGCGGAGCATAATGCGGATTTTATCGCGCTGATGTGGGGACCGGAAGGATTGCCGCGAGACGAAAACGAACGGGCGGCTCTTTGCGTCGAGCTTTTGTATTTTGCCAATGAAGCCGGAATCCCCAATGAAAAGATCTGGGTTGACGGCATCGTCACACCGGTGAACATACAACAACCTCAGCTCATGAGTCTGATGGCGTTCATGGAAATGCTGCCTGAAATTTCTCCGGGTGCAAAGAGCACCTGCGGCCTTTCGAATATTTCCAACGGTCCCCCGGATAACCTGCGCCCGATCCTGAATCAGACTTACATGGTCATGCTTCAACGATACGGCATGTATTCCGTGATCGCCGATCCGCGTGACGATCAGCTCATTGCGATTGCCAAGGGACAACGTCAGGATATCGTGGACCTGATTTACAGTGCCATGGACGGAAACGCCCCCGAGATGAGCACCCTCTCCAAAGAGATGCAGGATTACGCTAAAACCGTCGACGTTATCCTCGGCCGTTCACTGTACTCCGATTCATGGCTGGAGTTGTAGGACTGTGGGTTGTAAATCTTCTGTTGCGGCTTGTTGAACGCAGCCGGCTTGCAATCCGGTCATTGATTCGTGTATACGTGCTGATTATAAAAGGCCCTTCTCTTTTTGAGCGGGGCTTTTTTCCTTTAATTTTGCTAAACGCAAACTCTCAACCCGGAAATGATCAGCCGGGTTGGGCATGCCGTCTGAATCAGCAACCACAACGCACGACATAAGATATAGAAATCCAACGAACAATCTACAACTCACAACATACGATTGATGAAAGACATAATATGCCTCGCATAGATGATTACATAAATGCCCGCGATATGGCCGTCGAGAAGCTTTCCAGGGAAAACTTCGAGGCTGTATTATCTCGGACCGGCTTCGAATCGACCGAAGCGAATGCCTTGCTCATCCCATTTCTCGACCGGATTTACCGGGTCACCTTTCCAGGTTTCGAGTTTAAGGATCAAGCGGCCGGCGACAGAGAGATCCCCCTTCAGGAACAAGTTCTGATTTTGCATTACATGTCTGCCGGGATGATGCCGCATGCAATCGGCCGCTGGATATCCTACCGGGAGATTGCCGGGGCTGCGTTTTATTTTGGCGCCTTTGTCAAACGCGCCGTGGAACCGTTGAAAAAGGTATTCGGAAACGATATGTCCGGATTTTCCAGGGCCGCTGCAAGACTGGATGGAATTAAAATTGAAGGTGGAGACGCGGCGTTCGAGTTCCGGGTCCTGCCGGCGGTCCCGCTGCAGTTGATTCTCTGGGCGGGAGATGATGAATTCCCGGCGGAAGCAAATATTTTGTTCGATGACACCATCGGTCAGATTCTTTCTCCCGAAGATGTTGCCTGGCTGGCCGGAATGGTGGTTTACCGGCTGCTGGCCCTGTCCAGGGCTTAAGACCGTTTTACAGGTCATAGATGACCTATAGGATCTATTCCAGGCATCCCGGAGAGAAACCCACTTCCCTGCCCCCAATAAACCTTACCTTGAAAATACCGTTCAGGTCTGATATTCTCGACACTTCCCGGATGGTTGCTAATTATCTATCACCGGGCTGTCAATCTTTTTCTTATTCAGGAGACCATCATTGACTCTGAAATCCAAAGCCCTTGAAGTCAACCTGGCTGATTACCACGTCGATGTCGCCATTGACGCCAAATATGCCGTCCTCCAGGAAGTGATGTCCAAATATTACGGCCTGATGGAGGGGTTGAACACATTATTGAAAGAGCTTTCCCATCCGTATAAGAACTGGCGGTTCATTGTCGCGGAGACCCGCAAGTACGCACTTGATTATTTCCATCTGCTCAAGCTGCATCCCAGGGGGCCGGAAGCGGCCCGCCTATTGCTTGAAATTCTCATCGATGCCGTCGAGTCCGGCAATGATGCGAACGCCCAGGCGGATTCCGCCGACAACATCTTGCTGTTCCTGCAGAAAGCCCTCAAGGAAAGCGATGATCGATTTAAGGAATTCCAAATTGTTATTGATGAAACTTTAAATAAAATCCGAGATTTTTCAGACACCCACTTTTCTTTAATCGTGCAGAGTTTTTATGCCCCCAACCGGGTGGCAGAGGAGTATCTGAAAAAGTCCCCGGATCCCGAGACCAATTATAAAGCCATCAATCGTCTGCTGATCAAATATTATCAGCAGACGTATGATTACTGGCTTAACGAGGCCGATCCCCAGGCATGGTTCGAAAAAGAGGCGATGGGGATCGAAAATGATTTTCGCTTCGATGAAATTTTCACCCCTATATCCCATCAGCACCTGCAGAACTGCTGCACCCAATTGAAATCATTTATTCAAAATGCGGACATCGAATCCGAGGAAGTTTTGTCCGGTCTGCTCGAACTCCCGGGATTCGGACAAATGGTGAAGTTATACCGACAGATCCCCCGTCAGCTGCTTCAAAAAAAGGATGATAAGGGCCGGGGGCGTCCTTTCAAATTGATATTTCTCTTCCGCATTATGAATCTCGACGGTCTATCCATAATTTACGAGGAAACTTTACGGGACATCAATCAGACCCTCGCCTGGATCATCGAAAATGAAAGTTATCGCGATATCCAGACCTTGATTCGCAAAACCTTTACCATTCTGAAGGAACAGAGCCGTATGTATCCGGCCACGGCCCTCAACTGTCTTTTGAATATGGGAAAAGGTGTGTACAATACCGACGAGATCGATCTGGTCAATTTTTTCATCGATTCCGTCATCGACCTGGGGTTTCAGGCGCCGATGCCCCAGGGTGTGGATAATGAAAGAAAAATCAAGGTCAACAGCGCCCACATCCAGAATATCAGAACTTGGATCGAACTGATCGAACTGAACCCCAAATGGTCGACCCGACTGCTGTCGGGTCTGATTATCCACCTTTCGCTTTACGGCGTTTTCATCAAGGATATCGATCTGTTTCCCCGGGACATCACCCAGTTCTTGAATAGCCGGATCGGGCCGGTGTACAATCTCGCCAAACAGCTTACCCGGCTGTTTCCGGCCTATTTTAACGATATCGGCGCCGAGGGAAGGCTGCGGGAGATTTCGACTAACATTGACGAAAGCACCCACCGCAGGGACAAGCTGATTCATTTTTTGCGAAAACAGAGTCACGTCGAAAGCAGCAACCGGATCGTACCGTTTATGGAGGCGATCCTGCAATTCTGGAGCACCCGCGACAAGCAATGCCTGAAACCCTATATTCCGTCCTCGATCTACCCTGGCATTGAAACCAGCGGGCCGTTTATCGACGGCGTCAACCGAATTTTCTCTCATCTTATCGCAGAAGGCATTGACATTCCGGTTGACTTGCTGCCCCTTTCCGAAAAAGAAATCGGCGAAAAGATCCAAGAGATTCCGGATGTCGCCGAAATCGATTCGCAACGGGCCGAAATGGCCATTATTCTCTTCAAGCTACTGCACCAGAAATACAGCCTCGATTATATGGATCTCGGCGGCTATATCGCTCAGCTGAGAACCGAGGCGCTGCCGGATTTCAATCGAGCGGAGCAGGCCCTGGCCGAGACCGATTTGACCAAAAAACTGTTCATGCTCCTGGATTATATGGAAAAGCTGAAAAACATCATCTTGACTTCACAGTCCTTTGAAATAAAGGAGAATATTTATAAAAAACGACATATCACCATCGATATCCCCTCCATGTACGGCAGCTACCATGAAATGAAATTCGATTGCCTCGGTTTGATGTTTCGCTTCGAGGCGCTGGTCAATGTGCTGTTCGAACAACTCATCCGGGAAATCGACCTCAATTTGATTACCAAAGCCACTTTTTACCAGATTTACAGCCTGCTGAGGCTGCTTGACAAAGCTCTGAAACTGGACGGTATCACCTCCGTGGAATTCGAACGCCAGCTTGAGTTTCTGGCACATTCCCTGGAAGTAAAAGGATTTACCCAAACCCAGTATCTGGACATATTCAAAGGTTTCACCCAGGCCGTTAAAAATATCATCCATGACAATTTTCACAACATTCACGGGCAGAATCTGAACCGGGTCCTGTCCCAGATTTCCATCGACCAGCTGCTGCCGAGATATCTTCCCCAACAGAACCTGGAAGATCGCGATAAGCTGCAATTGCGGGTTTCCGAAATATTTTTCCGCGAAAAAATCGCATTATCACTGGGTCTTCAGCAATTGGATGTATTTTTGAGCCGCATTTTGACAACGCTTTTCCAACAGTCCTATAAGCTGCCGAAGGACAAGTTGCACAAGCTGCTGCTTTACGATCCCAAGAATGCGATGACGTCGATCGATTCGGCCCACAACAGTGTGGCCGGTATCATCCAGCTCGGCAACAAGGGCGTCAATATGGTTCAGTTGAAAAACTTCGGATTTCCCGTACCACCCGGTTTTATCATCACCACCGAAGTGTTTCGCTGCCGGGAGATCATCGACAGCTACCCGCCCGCCATGGAAAATTTCAGGGATCAGGTAGTGCAGAATATCTCCCTATTGGAAAAAACAACCGGAAAATCCTTCGGCCACCCTCAAAACCCCCTGCTTTTATCCGTTCGGAGCGGATCGGCGATTTCCCAGCCGGGCATGATGGACACCTTGCTGGACGTCGGCAATAACGAGGAAATCGCGGAAGGGATTGCAGTAAACACCGGCAATGCCTGGTTCGCCTGGGACAGTTATCGTCGCTTCCTGCAGTGCTATGGGATGGCTTTCGGCCTGAAACGCGATGATTTCGATGCAATCATCGGAGACTGGAAAAAAAAGCTGGGCATTTCCTACAAAAGAGCGTTCAGCGGCGAACAGATGAAAACGGTCGCCTTGACCTATCGTGAGTTGATCAGTTCCTCGGGAATCGAGATATTGGAAACCCCATACGAGCAGCTCTACCTGGCCATCAAGACGGTTTTGGCTTCCTGGGAATCCTCCAAAGCCAAAACGTATCGCAAGATAATGGGCATATCCGATGACTGGGGAACGGCGGTCACCGTACAGGCCATGGTTTACGGCAACCTATCGCGCAATTCCGGCAGTGGAGTGATATTCACCCACAATCCCAGATGGTCTGGAGATGCGTTGAAGCTCTGGGGAGATTTTACTGTTGGAAATCAGGGCGAAGATGTTGTGGCGGGTTTGGTCAACACGAATCCCATCTCCATTTTTCAGCAGGAAATTGAAATGCGGGAAACCGACATTACCCTCGAAACCCATTTCCCGAAGATTTACCGGGCGCTCAAAGACTGGGCCCATGACCTGATCGAGAATAAAAGCTGGAGCCCCCAGGAAATGGAATTCACTTTCGAAGGTCCCGAGGTCGAAGATTTGTATCTGTTGCAAACCCGAGACATGACCATCCGGGAGCGCAAAAAAGTGATGACCTTCGATTACGAAGAACAGAGCAACGCCGTTTACCTGGGTCATGGCATCGGGGTGAGCGGCGGTGCCATGAGCGGACGATTGGTTTTCACTCTCAAGGAGATCGACGAGTGGCGGCTTCGCGAGCCCGGAACCCAGTTGATTCTTGCCCGGGCCGATACCGTTCCGGATGATATCCGGGAAATCCACGCCGCCGACGGCCTGGTGACGGCCCGCGGCGGATTGACTTCCCATGCCGCGGTGGTGGCCCATCGCCTCGGCAAAACCTGCGTGGTGGGTTGCGGCGATCTGGCGTGTAATGAATTCAGCCGGGAATGTGCTTACAACCAGGTAGTCGTGAAATCCGGCGACTATATCAGCATCGACGGTCAGGAGGGATCCGTTTATAAAGGATTGATCAAAGTAAATGAAGGTCGATAAAAAAGGGAGCCGGCATTCGCCAGAGTTTAATATCGCTTGAAATTAACTTAAATTACATATTTTTGTATCGCCAAGCGTTGAAAGGATCTAAAAAAAATGACAAGCAGCGCAAAATTGGGTGTAAACGGTTTTGGCCGAATCGGCAAATTGACAGTCTGGCACCATGTTGCCCGCAAACACTTTGATGAAATCGTGGTCAATATCGGTCGTGAGGCAGGTACATCCATTGCGGATATTGCGCATTATGTGGAAAGGGATTCGACTTACGGGTGGCTGCACGGATACCTTCATGGGCACCGGGGACAGCCGGTTGTAACGGATCTGAATGAAGACAGCGGTTCCATGGTTATCGATGGGGTTCCGGTCAAATTTCTGAGACGCCAGCGGGATCCGGCCCAAATCGGATGGGAAGAACAGGATGTCGGATTGGTGGTCGATACCACCGGCCAGTTCCTCGACCCGAGTTCAGGCCTGGATCATCCCCAAGGCACCGCACGGGGGCATCTGGCATCCGGGGCGGATAAAGTGATCGTTTCAGCGCCATTCAAACTCAAGAACGAGGGCGCCTCCATGCCGGAGGATGCCGTAACGACCGTCATGGGCATTAACGACAGCGATTATGATCCGCGGCGGCATCGGATCATCTCCAATGCTTCCTGCACCACCACATGTCTGGCCCATATGATGAAGCCGTTGATTCATGCATTCGGATCCAAAAAAATCATGTCGGCTTCCATGGCGACCGTGCATGCCGCCACTGGATCCCAGCAAGTTCTGGACCGCCTGCCCATGGCCGGCAAGACTGACCTTCGCAAAAACAGAAGCATAATGAACAATATCATCCTGACCACTACCGGCGCCGCCAGGGCGCTCAGGTTGGTGATCCCCGAAATGGCGGAAATTGCGTTCATCGCCGAATCCGTGCGGATTCCCACCAGCAGCGGATCGTTGATCATACTGGTGATCAATCTGCAGGAAGAACCGGCTGGACCCTATGTCAGCCGGGAGATGATCAATGAGATCTACCGCCAGGCCGCAGCCGAAAATACGAATGGGTACTTATATTTTACGGAGAAGCAGAATGTTTCCGGTGACATCATCGGTTTGCCCAGGGTAGCCGCCACCATCGAAGGACACGAAACACACACCCGTACCGCCGAAGCGGCCATCGACCTGGCCAATGTGCCGGGGCTGGACGCCAACCTATTGCTGGCACCCGGAGGGGAGACGGTTGTCAGGATACCTGTCACGCAGGCGGTTATCTACGGCTGGTATGATAATGAAATGGGAAGTTACGTCAACATACTCGGCGATCGCACCGTTTCGATAGCCGAGCTCATGTAAGCCTGAAAGTTTACCGATATCGATCCGGATGAACGAACGGCGGGGGGTTCGGCTGGCGGTTATTCAGTTTGCCGGATTCCGAAAAAATTTCCAATTTCCTATAAAATTCTTCCTGTGGACCCCTGCATGGAGCTGGGTGCAAAACGGACCGATCCCACACGACGAGCTCCTGCATTCAGGCAAATACAGCGCATATCGAACGATTTATCAATTAATGAGCGCGAGCGCCAAGGGTTCAGCGCATACGGCGGTAATCCGCAAGCCGTTTGACGACCGGCCTCATTCCGAAAACCCGTAGTGGTAAATATCGTACTGGGTTTCACCTCCCAGCAAATCATCGATTTTGCTCTGGACCTCGTTTCTTTCCTTGCTTTGCAGCCATTGCTCCCAGTCATCGGAGGACTGCCAGGTGCTGATGATCATAAATTCCTCCGGTTTCTCAAGACTCCTCAATGTTTCACCCGAGATGTAGCCGGGTTGGGCGGTGGCGGATGCTCTCATTTGTCTGAAAAGCGGAATAATTGCCTTGGCTTTACCCTGCGGAACCTGACGTTTGATAAAAACCTTTACAGCCATTTTTTCCTCCTTTGAGTTTATCCAGACATCATTTTGATTATTAAGCCCCGGAAATGGCTAATATTAATACCACCCGGTTGCAGGGTCAAGCGATAAATATGAGAGAGGGTTTACGGACTGTCCATCCGCCGGCCTGACAAGCGGCCTAAAAATGCGATTTACGAATTGTCGATAACTGACTTGAGGCTGATCTGGAGGGATACAAATTCAGCGGGGGTGAGGGTTTCCGCCCGGCGGGACGGATCGATTTCGGCATCCTTCAAAGCTGCCAGAGCGGTGGCCGCATCGATGCCGAGACCGCTGGCTGCCAGGGAATTTTTCAAGGTTTTTCGTCGGTTGCCAAAAGCGGCCTTTATCACCGCAAACAGCATGTTTTCATCGCACAATCCGGGCGGGACGGCCGATCCGAAACGGATCGCAACAACCGAAGAATCGACTTTGGGTGCCGGATAAAAGCTGGATGCCCCCACATTAGCGAGGGTATGAATCGTGGCGCAGTATCTCAGCATGGCAGTTATCCTGCCATAATTTTTCTCTCCCGGACGAGCTGTAATCCGTTGGGCAAGTTCTTTTTGAAACATGAGAATCGCCCGTTCGACGACACTTCGCGATTCGATCAGTTTAACGAGAATTTGTGATGAAATTCCGTAAGGCAAATTCCCGAAGACCGTGATTCGGCGGCCGGCCTGATCGGCGACAGCGCGCAAGTCCATCCGCAGAATATCGCTTGTAATGATTTCGCAGTTGGATATCCGCTTTAGGAGCAACTGCGTTTTGAGCAGTTCCGCGAGTCGGCGGTCTTTCTCGACGGCATAGACCTTTTTAACCGCCCGGGCCAGCCCGGTGGTCAAAGCGCCAAGTCCGGCGCCGATTTCCAGAATGGTCTCCTCGGGCGACAGATCCGCTCTTGAAACGATCAGGTCAGCGGTGGGTGGATCGGTGAGAAAATTCTGACCCAGACTTTTTTTGGGTTTCAGGTTCCAGGCTTTAAGCAGTGTTCGGGGTGTTGTCATAGTCATTCGGCAAACGGATTTCAGTAAAATTAATCATACCTATCATAAAAGTGCTTCGTTTACAATTTGAATTCTTGACTTTTCAGGGATTAACAATTAGTTTTATCATAATTTCCTGGGGTTAGCCTGAATGCTGGTTTCATCTATTATGTCCGGCAACGGTTCTGTCCTTCGATCACCACGCAAGGCCCCGATCCCTCCGGCAGGATCGCCCGGGTCGATCTTGGATTATCTGCAAGGATACCCTGACACTGAGGAGGGTCCCATGCCGAAAAAGAAGGCTAAAGCACCAAGTTTCGATGCAATGGTCAAATTTTTCATGCGGCAGTACCATGTCCCCACCAAAAAGGATGTCGACCGGCTGATGGACAAACTGAATCGTCTGGAAAGCCTGATAGAACAGGTCGGCATCAATCATGAGCACACGGGTGTCCGCGGCGGACACCGAAAATCGGCATTGACGGCGATCGATGTGGTACTGGACACCATCAAACGTTCCAGCCAGGGCGTCGGGATCGCCGAAATCCACGAAAAAACCGGTTTCAAAGAAAAAAAAATTCGAAATATTATTTTCCGCTTAAACAAGGCCGGAAAGATTCAACGCAAGAGTCGGGGAATCTACATAGCATCTTAACTCCAGGCATCAGCCACCGGTTTGGAGAGGGGAATTGAAAAGGTTCTACTGTTTCCTGGGTGACAATTTTTATTAACTCAGCTCTGACGGATGCCGGTGGCCGATGCCTGGAGATATCTAACGACCCCTTAACAAATTAACAATACAGGATGGCTATGAATACACTTGCGGACGTCAACAATCCCGGGCTCAAGTCGGGTGATCGAATTCACGGTTATCGCATCGAACGAATCGACGCCTTGGCGGAGATCTCTTCGATTTATTACGCGCTCGAGCACCTTCCCACCGGAGCCCGACACGTACACATCAGCAACAGTGATGCCGAAAACACCTTCAGCGTGATTTTCAAGACCGTGCCCCGGGACTCCACCGGTGTGGCCCACATCCTTGAACACACCGTCTTGTGCGGATCCGAGCAATACAACGTGCGGGATCCGTTTTTTTCAATGCTCAAAAGGAGTCTGAGCACGTTCATGAACGCCTTTACGGCCTCGGATTGGACCATGTACCCATTTTCCACCCAAAACGGCAAGGATTTCTACAATCTGATGGCCGTATATCTGGATGCTGTGTTCTTCCCCCGCTTGGATAGACTCAGTTTCAAGCAGGAAGGCTATCGACTGGAATTTGAAGATAGCCGGGAGGATCACGATCCCACCGGCGAACAACTGGCATACAAGGGTGTGGTTTACAATGAAATGAAGGGCGCCATGTCGTCACCGGACCAGGTGATGGTTCGCTCCATCCTGCGGGGCCTGTATCCCTCGTCCACCTATCGCTTCAATTCCGGCGGAGATCCGGTTGAAATCCCCTCTTTGTCGCACCAACAGCTCAAAGACTTCCACCGCCGGCACTATCATCCCAGCAATGCTTTCTTTTATACCTACGGAAACCTGCCGTTGAAAGATCACCTGCACTTTATCGAAAATCGGATTTTAAATCGCTTCGAAAGGATCGAACCCAAAACGGATGTCGCCCCCCAACCCCGCTGGCACCAGCCGCAAAGCGTATCCTATCCCTATCCATTCGATCCCCAGGAAGATACGACCCAAAAATGCCAGGCGTGTGTGGCGTGGCTGACTGCCGACATTCAAGACACGTTCGAAGTACTGGTGCTGGTGCTGCTGGAGCAGATTCTGCTCGGCAATTCAGCCTCGCCCCTGCGAAAAGCGCTGATCGACTCCCAGCTTGGCAGCGCATTATGTGACGGATGCGGTTATGACGCTGAAAATCGAGACACGTTGTTTGTCGCCGGGTTGAAGGATGTCGAACCTACAGCGGCCGGAGAGATTGAGAAGATTATTTACGGCGTGTTTAACGAACTGGCCGATAAAGGGATTGACAGGGAACTGATCGAGTCGGCCATCCATCAGATCGAGTTTCACCGCAAGGAAATCACCAATACGCCCTATCCATACGGGATCAAGCTGCTGTTGACCTTCAGTGGGAGCTGGATTCACGGGGGTGATCCGCTCAAGATTTTAAATTTTGATGCCGATCTGGAAAAACTGCGGCACGAGCTGACCCAGGGCGCCTTTTTTGAAAACCGGATTAAAAAAAATTTTCTGGACAACCCCCACCGAGTATTGCTGACACTGGTGCCCGACAAGGAGATGGCGCAAGAAGAAATCCGGCGGGTACGGACCGAACTGGATGGTATCCGGTCCCGGTTGTCTGCATCCGAAACCGCCCGGATCAAGCAGGAAACCGAAGCCCTGCGGCGTCTTCAGGATACAGAAGAAGATGTTTCCCGTCTTCCGACCCTGCAACGGGAAGATATTCCGGCGTCTGTGCCCATCATACAAGAAAGCGGGTCCGTGGATGCCCTGCGGGCCACACTATACGGCAAACCAACCTCCGGCATTGTATATTTCGCGGCAGCCGCCGGCTGCGGGATGCTTCCACCGAAGCTCCTGCCTTTGGCGCCTTTCTACTGCCATGCGTTTTCGCGCATGGGCACCACCCAACGGGATTATGCCGAGATGGCGCGCCGCATCGACACCTACACCGGCGGCATTGGGTTGGCGGCCCATGCCCGCACCCGGTTTGACGAAACAGGAGCGTGCCTGCCCTTTATCTCTTTTAATGGAAAATGTCTCGCCAGAAACCGGAAGCCCATGTTCGACATCATCCAGGAGTTGGTGCATCATGCGGATTTTTCCGACCTGACCCGTCTGCGAAACCTGCTGCTCGAATACCGGGCCGGATTGGAATCCATGGTGATTCACAGCGGGCACCGCCTGGCCGTCTCTCTGGCCGCCCGAAATCTGTCATCCACCCGGATGTTGAACGAAATCTGGAGCGGTGTTCATCAGCTCCAAACCATCAAGGGGCTGGCGGAAAATCCCGGGGACGATCAACTGTCAGAGCTTGCCGCAAATCTGAGCGCTATCGGCAAAGCGCTGTTTACCCGGAGCAACTTCCAGATGGCGCTGATTGGAGATGACGACACCCTGGCCGATGCGCTCGATGGTACCCGTTCGCTTTTGGAAGGTTTCGACAGGGGGGCGGAAACCGGGTTCAGGTCCCCGGAAATCATCCGGCCCGATGAGCTCATCAGAGAGGGCTGGAGCACATCGTCGGCGGTCTCCTTTGTGGCCCTCGCATTTGAAACGGTTCCCATGGCCCACGAGGATGCGGCGGCGTTGGCGGTTATCAGTAAGATCTTACGCTCCATGTATCTGCATCGGGAAATCCGTGAAAAGGGCGGTGCCTATGGTGGCTTCGCCTCCTACAGCCCAGAAGACGGACTGTTCAGTTTCGCTTCCTACCGCGACCCCCATATCGTATCCACTTTTGAAGCATTTGACCGTTCTGCAGCCTTTATTCGTTCAGGCGCTTACAGCAATGAGGACGTCAAAGAAGCCATTTTGCAGGTATGCTCCGAAATCGACAAACCGGATCCCCCGGGTCCCGCTGCCAGAAAGGCATTTTATCGCAAAATCATCGCCCTGTCCGACGAGTTGCGAATACAATTCAAAAGCAGGCTGTTGTCCCTTACGCGGAATCAGGTGGTTCGGGCAGCCGACATATATTTCGCTGACATGGCAGCCCCGAAACCGGTCGCGGTAATCTCGGGGGAAAATCTGCTGGCGGCGGCGAATGCGAAACTCGGTGGAAAACCGCTTGAAATTCACCGGATTTGATTGCACGGCAACGCTTTTGCTCGATTTTAATGGAATCAATCACAGGCCCGGTTAGCGGTCCGCAGGTCCCGGAGGCGCCCCCGGCTGGATTACTTGCAGCTCTTAAATCCCTGGGACGTAAGTGCAGCGGGACTGCCGCAGTATTTAAAGTATTCAAGAAAATTGGCCTAATTGTCGAAAACAGGTTATAATACGTGAGGTTAGAAAAAATTGAACCTATGCGAACCGGCCCGGGCATCAAAATGGCCGGCCACGGATGCCGGCGGCAAGGGGATTGCCCGCTCGCGGATTCGGCATTATTCCGCGCATCGATGGAAGGGTCCTGGGGTTATTGAAATTTAAAAACCTTGACTTTTAGGGTGAAATTTGCTCACTTTTAAGTTAGCAGACGTGAATTGAAAGGAAAATTATGGCCCGGGCTGTCACGAAGGATCGTCACAGTGAAAAAAGATCGGAATCCAGAAAGCTGCCAAAGGGGTTTCACAGCGCATCCATAAAATTGGTTGGTGTGCCCCTATATCAATTCAAATTGAAAGACTCCTCTGAAAACGGAGCCAGTATTTTAGTCAAAGAAGATTCTTTCATGTTGAATTATTTGGAAGTCGGCCAGATTCTGACAATCAACTTTTCTTCCGATATCGAGGCCGATCACAATGGCGACTTTGAATCAGAAATCACGCATATTACCCAAGCAACGAAGGGTCGGTACAAGGGACACTTTCTGGTAGGGGTGCGGGTTCTCAAGAGAAAAGGCGCGCCGTAAGAATTCAAACCCGGCAATAAAAGCGATTTTTCGCTGGGAGTTTATATAATGCAAACGATAGGTAATTATCTCAAGAGTGGAAGAGAAGCTCGAAATATCCAGTTGAGTGAGGTGGCTCAGTCCACGAAAATATCAAAATGGTACCTGGATTGCCTCGAAAATGACGAATTCGATAAGATTCCCGGGGGCCCTTACATCAAGGGATATATCACTTCTTACGCCTCATTTATCGGCATAGAAGAAGATGACATCCTCAGACGATATGATTCATTGCAGACGAACAAAGCAGAGGAAGACGCCGCCCAAGACCAAATTGAGTATAAAAAGCGCCGATCGTGGCCGGACCTCCTTTTCAGCCGCCAGAGTGTGATGACCCTTGGCTTGCTGGCAATAGGTTTGCTGGCCTATTTGGGATTTAATCATTTCTATTCGGCGGATAAGATACCTGTCTTTTCAGCGGATAAAGCACCGCTGGGTTCGGTAGAAAAGACTCCTGGCGTAACGGTGGATGAGACGACCCCTGTTACGGCGCATCCGGAAACTGCAAAAAAGCCAGCCCTGTCAGCGGATACTTCCGCTGAGACGAAGCCGAGTAATCCCGAGGTGGCCACGGCGGCGGTGCTGCCGGCCGATCTTGAGATTGAAAAATCACCACAGACATCATTGCTGGAAAACGCCGAGCTGCAATCTCCCGCTAAGATCGACCATGCCCCGGTGGTTGCTGACACATCACCTTCCTCGGAGGATGCCGGCCTCAGCGAAAATGCGTCGACGAAAGCGGTGGACACCCTTGAGCGCAATGCTGTCGGGTCAAAGGAGGAATCCGGCCCCCGATATGGGTCGGAATCCGGCAAAGCGGGTACCCCAGCCAAAGCCGCCGACAATCTGAATGTTGTACGAGCGGTTGCCACAGTGGATATCACCGACAAAAATCCGGAGGCGCCCGTCAGCTCTTTTGACTGGTCGACGGAAAGGGTCTACGTCTGGAGCATGGTCGAATGCAAGCGGCCGCCGGCTTCGATTCGACATATCTACTATTTTGAAGGTCGGAAGGTAAACGATATCGAATTGGAGGTCAACGCCCCCCAGTGGAGAACCTGGAGTTATAAAACCCTATCCGATCAGCGCTACATCGGACGCTGGAAGGTCGACATAACCACCGGAGAGGGTAAATTGCTTAAAAGCATCTCCTTCAACGTCAACTAGAAGCGGTCTCAAAATAAAGATTTCGGTTCAAGTTCAAGGCGGGGACCCAACTTAACGCGCAGGCAGCCTCCGGTCATCACCCACCGCCACTGTCTATATCCTCGGGAGCCGGCGCCTGATACAGGCAAAAGAACGGTGCATGGCTGGAGGTGAACACCGGGGGGTCACGGCGTATGATGGGGGCCAGCGCCGGGTGGCGCCGAAATCTTTTTTCCAGAAATTTTCGGATATGCCGGCGATGCCAGCCGGCTGGATGGGTGAAGCCTCGATAGAGAAACAGGTCGCCCGTGTCCAGCGGCATCGTGTCCAGTGCTTCGGTATCGGGGCCGAATGCCGGCAGATTGAAAATCGCCAGGTTCAGGAAGGTGATGGCACTGCTGTTTCTCACGGAAAAATTCAGGGTCATCTCCGCGTCCGATTCGTTTTCCCATGGTGTGCCGAAAAGCAGATAAACATAGGCGGCGATCCCGGCGTGTTTCAGATTGGCGAACGCCTGCTGTGCAATCCCCAGATCGATACCCTTGCAAAAGCGTTCCAGAACTTTCTGCGAACCGGATTCCAGGCCGATTTGCAGCATCACGCACCCGGATCGCTTCAGCGCCGCACAAAAATCCCTATCGGCCAGATGCCGCGTAAGGCGAACAAAACCATACCACGGCACGCCAACCGGTTCGCGGGTGAGGGCCTGCAACATGGCGGGACTCACGGCATTGTCCGTCAAATGTATCAGAACCGGACGCAGGTTTCCTGTGAGGCGCTCGAGCTGTGAAGTCGCCTGCGTAATCGGAATCGGACGATAGGGGTTGGCCTCGGCCTGCTCCGGGCAAAAGGCACAGCGACGCCAGTAACAACCGCTGGAAGCGCTGAAGGGCAACACAAATCCAGGGGAAAGGTAAGGCAGTGCCGAAAAATGGTCATAATCCCAAAAATTTCCGCCGGAACCAGTTTGCACTCCAAGCAAAGATAGAAGTTCCGTCTCCCCCTCGCCCGCCACGAGTTTGTCGATGATGCCTGCAAAGTGATTTTTCCAATTCGGACGCCGCATCCAGGAGGTGATGAGTCCGCCTCCCAGGATTATGGTCACTCGCGGATCGAGGCGCTTTAAAACACCGACGGCAGCAAATGTGGCCAGTGCCTGACTGAGAAAGTTCAATGAAAAGCCGACTACGGCAGGCTGGGCCGTCTCCATGGCTTCACGTAGCCGTTCGGCAAAATACGGATAGAAGACATTTTTTTCAGGGTACTCGAAGGATTGAATCAGGTCGCCGCTTTTTACGGGCGAAAGATGGCTGTCATGAAAGTCGGCCAAACCCACCACACTGTTTCCGGATATATCCTGCACGCCCAGCACCCGGTTAAGCTCGAGCACACATTGTTTGTAACGATCCGGATTCCGGTATCCAGCCGGATGCCGCAGCGTGTCGAGGTTCCGCCCCACCCGGGCCGCCGCCCGCCGGGTCCAGGTATCGATTGCGGCGGGAGTCCTTTGACAGAGGGTCATGAGACCTTCCAGATTGGCATCGATGACGCCGTATGCCACCCCATGTCGTTTCAAAGCCCCGGCCAGTTTAGCAATACCCGGCGGCGGCTCGCAGGGCCTGACCACCGGCGGATGAATCAACAGGACCTTCATACCGGACACCCGCAATGTTTCAGCAGCTTTTGACGGCCGAGGCGAGCCCTGTCAATTAGATCGTCTCCCATCCTTCCGGGAAACGCCGCGGTCCGCAAGCGATTTGATTTCGACGCGCCATCCAAGTAAACGTGAAAAATTAATTCAAGCTATCACAGGGTTCGCCGAGCTGCAACCGAAGATTTTTTTTTGTAAGGACTATAATATTGTGTTGCTTTTTTTTAAAATGCTGTTATAGTGTAGCCAATCAATAAAGGCCTGTTCTTGATTGCCGGGCCGGTTTCGTCCTTAAGGCAAGATCCATCTGTCATATCGACACCTGAAGTATGGAACTATGAGAATTCTATTGTAAAGGAGGATGTCATTATGGCTGATGGTATTGTTAAATGGTTCAACAGCAGTAAGGGATACGGTTTCATCGAGCAGGAAAACGGACCGGATGTATTTGTTCACCACTCAGGAATCAATGCAAGTGGTTTCAAGTCCCTTGATGAAGGTGACCGGGTAACTTTCGATATCGAACAAGGACAAAAAGGTCCCTCTGCGGTGAATGTCACCGTACAGTAAATCCCTGTACGACTGAAAATTACAGAGAAAAAGGCATTCCGCCCCGAATGTGGAGTGCCTTTTTATTTTCAACTATGCAAAACAAGCTCCCGAGTTCGAGCCGGGATCCCGCTGTCGGACCCGGGGTGACCCCCCACAATCATGGCATCACCTCTTAAATCGGGCTGTCGGCGAGAATGTCCTTTTGAATACGTTCCGGGCTTAGGTCTTCTGCCCGTTGCTTGGATAAGGCCATGTGTTTGCGGAACAGATCCACCCTGCCCCGCAAACTGCGGATAAAATCCTCGTCGGGATGCAATTCCTCCAAGATTGTTGCCAGCTGACGCTCGAAAAGATCAGTCGGATAATTTTGGCATTCCCGGATTCGTTCCAGGTAGAATTCGGCAAAATGGTCGATGGCGATATCGAGGGCCCGAATCGATTCTTCGGCCCTGGCGATGCCGCTTTCCAGTGACGCGATCAGTGACGGTGAGGTGGTCTCCTTCTTCATCCTCTCCAGGTTCAAATTTCCATTGATGACAACCTTACGGCGGGCAGCATATTCCTGCAGCGATTCCGCTATCAGAATTGCACTTCTGATGCTGCCCTTGACGGCTTCGGCTTGTTGCTTTCTCAGCAATTCGAAATTGTGTTCGAGGGCCTTGCGGAGCGTCCCGGCATCTTCCGATGCGCTGTCCTCGTTGGATGCCGCCCAGAGCAGATCGACTCCGGCCGGCGAATCGCCGTTGGATTCGGTTGAATTTACCGGCTCTGTGGGCGATTCTGTTTTACGAACCCGCGACTGTTGGGCGCTCAAATCAGCCCATTGCCGATTGAATTTATCCCGGCGGTCCAGCGGAGTCAGGATGCCGGAAAGCACGACCCGGAAACCGATATCGGCGCTGCGAAACGCACCGTCTCCAAGGAAAAAAGGTTGCTCTTCCCGTCTGCCGGGCATGATTTCAAACCGACTCTTGCGAAAGCTGCCCCCTTTGAGAACGAATCCCCCGGCGGCCCCGTGAAGTCGATATCCCAGGGAGAAATGGAACGGCTCCAACATCATTTCAGCGGCATTGCCCGCTGTATCGTAAAGCCCCAGGGGATTGGGGCACTTGGATCCAATCCAGGCCAACTTTTCCTGTGGCTTGGCGGCCTCCGCATCGGTGTAAACGGCAAAGTCGGAAATCGATCGGCCGCCCAAAGGAAAAAATGGTTCGGTGTTTATCTGGGCGGTACTCACGCGATGGCCGCCCCGGGCCGCATATTCCCACTCGGCCTCGGTGGGCAGCCGGATATATCCGAACCGGTTCAGCACGAAGTGCGGCAGCGCCTCGGGTGCGTTTTCAATGAGCCATTCGCTGTATTTGCGGGTGAACTCAACGGCATCATACCAGGAAATATTGACCTTGGGACGGGGATCATCTGTGCTTGGCTTATCATCGGCTACGCCGCAGTCCTCCGTCATCACGGTTTCCCACTGAAAATTGGTAATCTCGTACTTGCCGATTAAGTAGTAAAAACCGGTCAGCACCGGGTCGTCTTCAGGGGGGCAAAGCCCATCGCCGCTTTTTGCTTTTTCCGCCAGCTTCAAACGCCAGTTTTCCGGCAGATCTTCGAGCGTGAATGATCCGGAGATCGCGGCGCCATATCTGCCTTCCATGAAATTTTGATTCATCCGGCCGCAGTCTTTGCAGCCGAGATCAACCGGCAGATCACTGAAAAAACCCTGAGCGGGAACACAGACCGGCAATAAAACGAGGGTGCCGCCGCAGGGCATCGGCAATTCGAGGTCCAAGTCGGAAGGTTTGGGGTTGTTGGCCGCTGAAAACCCGGCCAACGGCGGATACATATAATCCTGCACCGACGGGCAGTCTATGCCGTGAAGGGAATGCAGGTCCGCCATAGACCCCGCGATTACGGCAGCCGACACCAGCAGGATCCGGGAGACGGTGTTTCGGAAAAACCGAGAAACCCCAATGTCGCCTTTTCCACTCATTTCAAACCTCACGAATGACTTCCGACGGTTCGATTCTCGAAACCTTGAAAGCGCCATAGGCCGAAGCCATGATTGACAGTATCAGCATCAGCACGAGAACAATGAGCATATGCAGCGACGAAAGCCGGCAAACATACTCGCCGCTGGCCAGATATTCGCCAAATAACCGGTTAATCATGATTTCGGCGGTTTTGTAGAGCATAATGGCCGTCGTGAAACCAAAAACGACCGTGGCAACCGACTGAAGTATCGGGTACCAGATGATATTGCCGGTGGAAAACCCGATCAAGCTGGAAATACCGAGATAGCGGCTTTTGCGATTTACATTCGCCAGAACATTGCTGACCATGGATGCAAAGTAGCCAAGCACCGCAACAACGGCGATCAGTCCGAAAATAAGGTTGAAGGACCGGTCGAGGCTTTTTACGATTTCAATCTCTTCTGCTTTGGTATATATCTCCAATCCCTGGTCCATCAGGCGGTCGCGCAGCAGGGAAACATCATAAATGGAGCGGGCATAGAGTCTGAAACTGGGATACGTTCGCGCGCCGGGCGGCCGCACCGTGCCGGGCCAGCCGAAAATTTTGGAGCCGCGGCCGTCGCGGTAGTCCTCGGTGGCCTCCAGCAGCTCCAACCGCACGAAGGCGGCTTCCCGGACGTAGGCTTCGTGGGGCAGAACGCCGGTTACATGCAGCTTCACCGTGACCTGCTCCTTGGCCCCCGCCACCGAACGGCCGACCTTCCCGATGATTTCCTGGCCTGCCTTGACATCGAGTTTCCGTGCGGCGATATCCGACAGCACCACCTCACGGGCTTTGACAGGTATGGGACCGTATTGCTGCAGCAGGGGATCCCCCTCGGCGGTGGGGATTAGCGACACCACCAGTGTCCGCGGCCGGTCGGCATCGTTGTTATATAGAATCATACTGGCCGCAATCGACCGGGTTTGGGGTATCACGAAATCCACGTCACTGCGCTCGCGCATGGCCGCAAACCAGTCCTCTCCGTAGCGACCGCTGCCCACGGGCGAAATTTCCCTGTTGCGTGGATCCTGAATCAGACGATCGGACATGGTATTGATGATACCGCTCTTGACTCCGAACAGAACCAGCAGAGGCGCCAAAACGGCTGCCAAACCCATGATGGCGCAAGCGGACAGCAGGCGTTCATAGAAATAATCGCGCATTGCCAGTCGAAAAACAGTCTTAAAAGTATGCATGCGATATTGTATCCGAATTATGGAGATCAGCCGAAAGCCCGGGCCTCCACCGTACCGTGGGCCGTCTCCTGTTTCAGGTCGAACTGCACGTGGCGGAATCCTCGTTTTCCCAGATTGCCCCAGTCATGGGTGGCCATGATCAGGGTCAGGCCCTGTTCTTCAACGAGATCACTGAAAAGATTCATTATATCCTCGGCGTTGATCGGATCCAGGGAGGCCGTCGGTTCATCGGCGATCACCAAAGACGGCTGATGCGCCATGGCGCGGGCGATGGCCACCCGCTGACGTTCACCTACCGAAAGTTGACTGGGGAGCTTGTTTAGATGCCGCTCGATGTGCAGCCGCTCAGCCATGGCCCGGACGGCATCATCGACCGGTAAACCAAGACCCATGCGGCTGATACCGATGTTTTCCCGAATTGAAAGGAAGGGAAAAAGACCGCCGGTTTGCAGGACATACCCGATGTGCACCATCCGAATACGGGCCAGTCTGCTCATTTTTTTGCGCCGCCAGGCGTTCATGACATCCTGCTTTTCCCCCTTCTGGCTGGAAAAAACGAATTGTTGGGCTTGATCCGGCTGGAGAACCATCGCCAGCAAATCCAGCAGGGTGCTTTTGCCGCATCCGCTCAGTCCTACCAGTGCAACTTTTTCACCCCGGCGAACGATCAATTCGGGCACGGCCAGCGTGAATCCCTGGGCTCCGGGCCAATTCTTGGTTACATTAGCTAAACGGTATACTTCATGATCTTCGGAAGCGCCGGTTTCACTGCTTATGGGCGTGTTCTTTTCGTTGATTGAAGAATCGTTGGGGCTGCCTGCCAAAATAAAAGTCTCCTGGCTGTTTGAAAGATTACATCGAACCGGTGATATCTTTTATTATCGGAAGAACTCCTGGAACCTTGAATACACCTCAAGGATGGGTTTATAAAACCACGGACGGACCCTCAAAAGGTGGTAAACTCCCTGCAGCCGGGCTGACCGGTTTCAAAGTGGATCCTTTTACGGCAGCGGCGAGAAGTGGTTGACAACCCATCTAAGACCCGATGGCGCTGTTGCGGACCTCCTCAAAATACGCACAACCTTCAATAATTGCAGCGTTTTTTTTGTCGGCCTGCGCCTGGCCATCGGATCTGATCCGAGGGTTTGAAACCACTTTTAGGGCATCAGGCTCAGCGGGACGCGATACACGGCATCCCCCGGTTCCTGGGCGCCGAAACTCGTCCAGTTAGTTACATCGTCATGGATTTGAGTAAACCGTTTGATTTTTGATTTAAGGTTGTTGATGAATGTCTGCTGCTCTCCCAGACTCAATCGGTACCAGTCCTCTTCGGTGAGGCGCATGACGTTGCTGCGATAAGGCAAGTCCTCCAGAAATTCGCCGAGGATACCCAACTCGCCCAGGTTCTGGTTCGGCTTTCTGCTGAATTGCTCGGGATCGCGCGAGGTTTGAGCGGCGGCCGAAAGGATGCTGTTGAAGAAATCCCTGGCGCCCGTCCGTTTGGTTCTCTGCGCCTGATCCAGAACCACTTCCAGACGCCGGCTCAAATCGCTGAGTTGATTTTTGGTCAGCAATAGACTCACTTTAAAGGTCGGTATATCGGGCCTGGCGAGATCCATGTCCGAAACCCAGGCTTTGACAACTTCCGGAGCAGCGGTGCCGCTGCGCACCCCCAAAAAGTCAAGCTGCATGGCATATCCCAAAATTGCGGCCTTGCGTACCGCCTCGTTGACCACATCCTCGGTTTTGCTGGAGGCCGTATCGGGCAGAGCCAGCCGTTCACCGGCGGCCGTGGCTCTCACCAGTTCCACCATTTGAGCGCCCACGCCTTCAATCACACGTCCGAAGCCCTGGGCACCGGTGTCCGGGCTGTCGGCGGAGATCGGCACATACAGATCACCGATATTGGGATCGCTGTGACCGGTCAGAAGCCGGTATTGGGCTTCGGCATAGTCATGGTTGTGGAGCTTTCTGCCCGCAGGCGTCTTAAGATGAAGGGCGAAGATTTTGACCCCCCTGGTTGCCGCCAGATCTGCGATTTCGGCCTCGTTCATCCCGGTGGAGGAATAGGGGTCGTCATTGCGTAGCGCACCGGCGTCGGTAATAAGAAAGGTCAGACGGGACTTATACGGTGCCCAGTACAATTTGTCCATGGCGGTCTTCAACCCGGCAAAGGCGTCTTCATTGAAGGAATGGGTCGAGACCATGGCTTCTTCCGTGTGGTCCAGTGCGTATTGAAACTGTTTTCGTTCCGTTGCGTCGCGCAGGGGGGACAGGACTCTGGCTTCGTAACCCAACCCCGGTGTTTTACGGGTGCTGTTGCGAAAGGCGACCAGACCGAAAGCCACCTTGTCGGACAGGCCGGCTTCTTCGATGGCGTCGTAAATCCTGCGCACAGACTCCCGGGCGCGGTCGATATAAGGCTTCATGGAAATGGTGGTGTCGATCACGAACACAATAGCCGTTTTCAGTTCCGTATTCACCGGAAATTGCCCCGAGCCCGGATCGATGGAACCGACCTCGAGGAATTTGACGCCCTCGTATAGCTCCAGAGAATTAAAAATTGGAATCAGATAAAAGCGTTCTTCCGGTACGGCTTCTCCGGATGGTTCCATGGCCTTGAGCGGAAAATTTTCCGGTGGGGGCATTTCCCCCGCCTGAATGGCGGAGAATTTGGAGACAAGCTCCGAAGTCGTTTGACGGGGGGTGGAAGAACCGGCAACGGTTTGCAGGGAATTCAGATCCTTGAAAAAAAGGGCCGGCCGACGACCGGTCCTCTCGGTGAAAACCAGGGTCAAGGCCTGATTCCAGTCCGAGGCCATCGTCCCGTCGATCCAGCCGATGGGGCCTTCGGTGCTCGAAAGCCCGACGTTCAGCCATGGCTCACCCGCCACCGCAGTCCGCTCGTAAACATAAAAGACGGTAAAGGGCTTGATCCAGTCTTCCAGGACCTTCACGGTACTCCCATTGAAAGTGAACAGTTTAGCGCTCGGATGGGTTATCACCTTTTGGTACAAGGCCCGTTTACCGGCTATCAGCAGGGGTTGGTGCGGTTGGGCCGCAACGGCGCTTTCCCAAACCAGATGAATAAGGCAAAGGAGCAGTACCAGCAAAATACCGATTGCTTTTCGGGTCATCACTTGTCTTATCCTCATTTCGAGCTCCATGGTAAAAAGTCCGTATAGCAATGAAATAGGTGCTGCAAAATCACCATCAGCATCCCCGCCGATAAACTTCATTTCGGCATACGGCCGCTATTTCCAGCTTTTCAACAGTTGCCGTGCCTCATAGGATCCTTCCGCCGCCTGTTTGGCCACCCATTGTTTTAGATTCAGCAGATGGATATCGGCTTCGAACCGGCCGTGAGCCAATGCCACCTGATACCATTCATAAGCCACCTCGGGATCTTTGAGAATGGTGCCGCTGTCTCCGGCGTAAGTGGGGTCGAAATAGCGTGCGACTTCCAAAGCGGCTTCGCCGTTTTCAGCTTCCGCGGCATACTCCAGAAGAATGAAGGCGGCATCCGCTCTTTCCGGCTTGTCCGGTAATGATTTTGCCATGGCCACGGCCCCTTCAGGATCGATCCCCTTGCGCATGGCTTCCCGAACTTGTTCCAGCAAGGGCGCGTCCGTGGAGTAGGAAGGCGTGATCGGCTCGGGCCCTTTTATTTTCGGCGGCTGGTTGGCCATGCGCGGCAACTCGCGGGGCTGCTCCGCGTTAAGGTCAGTCTTTGGTAACGCCTCCTTATTCGCCTGGTCATTTCGGATTGAAGTCCAGACCAGATATCCTGCTACGGCGATGACCGCCAGCCCGATAATGATCCCCAGAATTAAGATCCCCGCCCGTCCGCGATTTGCACCTTTTTTAATATAGTTTTCCACCGGCTTTCCTTTAACATTCTATAATTCCAAAAATTTCAAGGCAGTATAGGAAAATGGAATAGGTGTGTCAAATAAATTAATCTGAAGATGTACCCGGATAAGCCATTTTATAGGGGTCGACAATTCTATCAAACTCTTCGGCGCTGATATAGCCGAGTTTGAGGATTGCGTCTTTCAACGTCAGGTCGTTATGATAGGCGTAGTGGGCAACTTCAGAGGCTTTGTCATAACCGATCACCGGGCTCAGCGCGGTGACCAACATCAGGGATTCGCGCAGATAGCGATCGATTTTCCTGTGGTTCGGCTCCGCTCCCACCACCAGGAAATCAGCAAAATTGCGGCAGCTGTCTCCGATAATGTGCACGGACTGGATGATGTTGAAAATCATCATCGGCTTGTATACGTTTATCTCCAAGGAACCGCCGGCACCCGCAAATGCGACTGCAGCGTCATATCCCATGACCTGCACGGCCGCCATGGTCATGGCCTCGCACTGGGTGGGATTCACTTTTCCGGGCATGATCGAGGAGCCCGGCTCGTTTTGGGGGATCAATATTTCATTCAGGCCGGCTCTGGGTCCGCAACTGAGCAACCGAATGTCATTGGCGATCTTGTAAAGCGACACCGCCAGGGTTTTCACGGTTGCGCTGGCTTGCACCAGCGCATCATGAGCACCCATAACGGTGAACTTGTTGGGCGCCGGCACGAACGGCAGGCCCGTGAGCGCAGCGATAGTGCCGATAGCTTCTTCCGCAAAGCCCTCGGCGGCGTTAATACCGGTGCCGACGGCTGTCCCGCCGAGGGCCAGCCGGTAAAGTCCTTTGAGAGATGCCTTCAGCCAATCGATATCATCGTCGAGCATGCCCACATAACCCGAAAATTCCTGACCGAGGGTCAATGGGACCGCATCCTGCATGTGGGTGCGCCCGATTTTGACAATATCATCCCAAGCTTCGGCCTTTTGGTTCAGGGCATCGCGCAATTTTTGGACCCGGGGAATCAACACATCCTTGATCGCGGCGGCGGCGGCGATATTCATGGCCGTCGGGAAGACATCGTTGGAAGATTGGGACATGTTGACGTGGTCATTGGGATGAACCGGCTTTTTGCTGCCCATTACACCGCCGGCCAATTCAATGGCCCGGTTGGAGATGACTTCATTGACATTCATATTGGATTGGGTGCCGCTGCCCGTCATCCAGACATGCAAGGGAAAATGGTCATCGAGTTTGGCGTCAATGACTTCCTCGGCGGCGGACACAATCAGCTCCAACTGATTCCTGGAAAGCTTGCCGAGCTTGTGGTTGGCCAGTGCCGCCGCTTTTTTGACGATCGCCATGGCACGAACGGTCTCGATGGGAATCAGGTCCCTGCCGATGGAAAAATAGATCAGGGAACGCTGGGTCTGAGCGCCCCAATAACGATCGCCGGGAACCTGAACTTCTCCCATGCTGTCGGTTTCTATGCGCATCTCTGTCCGGGATGTGGTCATGATATATCCTCCCTTCCGGCCGCCGCGGTCTTCCGGCCTGAAGTAACTACCTTCGCTTAAAGCCTAAGGATTGGGGTTCAAGGTCAAGATCGGTCAAACCCTTCCTTGAATCCTTGGCCCCTCGACCCTTGAATCCTTGCTCGTCATTCAAATGTTAAACCAAAGTCTTCGCCTAACGGCGAAGGTTTTTCTTCCATTACCCAAATGGGACAATAACAAACCCGCGGGGCGAGCCTGAATGTCTAATTGATATGCGGGAGTACTGATTTCCCGATCCTGCAGGCGGATCAGCTCCAAAATTTGTCGACAATACTGTATATACATATTGCCGACAGGTATTAATACACCTTTGTGCGGGTGTGTCAAATGCTTTCTACATCGACGGATACCCCTCTTAAAGAGGCCTCAGGATGGTTCCCCATGGGAAAAGCCGGAGCGGATCCAGCAGGACAGCCCAAGACATGGCATCCGGTGCCGATGGGTGAAATCAGTCGCCCGCGGAGATCACCGGCCCCCCATCATCGGTCTCCGGCAGGTGTACCGGACTTTACCGGTGAACGGTTAAAGTATGCGGAAAAAAACCCGAAATATACTGGAGAACGAAAGGGGAACATCTTATGGGCAAGCATGTTTTGTCATTAAATTGTTTTCGGAGTTTTTTCGGGCTGTTTGGAAATTTTATCGATTGGGTTTTCTGTTACCTGTCCTGTAATGAGGACCCGGCGCCCGACCACCTGGCTTCTTTGCGCAGCCGGATCGATTCCATCCGTTACCAGGGGGGGAATTATTGCGGCTTCTCTGAACGAAAGTGGCAGGAGGACGATGATCCCGAAAATATCGAAAATCACACGGAGATAGAAGGACCGGTGTAAGCAAGTAACCCATCGGTTCAGGTCCCGGGACGGGGGATGAACCATTGGAATTAACGCTTTGCGGAAGAACTCGCGATATCGGGGGTAATGATGACTTTTATGGACTCCCGGCCTTCAAGCACCAGCCGGTAGCCTTCGACAATGTCTTCCAGAGCCAGTTTGTGGGTGATTAAATCATCGACCTTGACCGTTTCCGAATCCAGGAGGTGAATCGCCTCCTGAATATCGGGTGGCCCGCAATAGTAAGAGGTGCGAATCGTAACCTCCCGTGTCCAGAAATAGTTCAGAGGAATTTCAACTTTTCGCTCCGGCCCGGGGACTGTGAAGAAAATAATGGTGCCGCCTTTGTCCACCGAATTCCATACCTGTTCAATCGCTGAAACCGCCGCTGTGCACAGAATGACGACATCCGCTTTGCGGCCCGTGCGGGCGGCAAGAACCGCCGCCTGATCTCCGCCGGCATCGATGGTGACATCCGCTCCGGACCGGTCGGCATATACAAGCTTTTGCGGATTGATGTCGCTTGCGAACACCACGGCGCCTCTTACCTTGGCGAGTTTGACTTGCAACAGCCCGCTCATGCCGCATCCGATTATCAGAACCGACTGGCCCGGCCCGACCCCGGCGAGCCGCTGGGCCCTGACAACACACGCCAGCGGCTCTATGAACGTGCTCTGATCATAAGAGATGCGCTCGGGCAAAATGTACGTCCCCGTGGCCACGATCGAAGCCGGGACGAGAACATATTCCGCAAATCCGCCGGGCAGCCGGTCCTTGACTTCCGAACAGACCGGGTAACAACCTTGTTGGCAGTAATGACAGGTCAGGCACGGCACCTTGGGCGCCACAAAAACCCGGTCGCCCGGCTGGAATGCTTGCACGTCACGGCCGGTTTCGACCACCCGGCCGCCGATCTCGTGGCCCGGTATCAGCGGAGCCTTGGGCAGCCGGTACCATTCGACCACATCACTGCCGCATATTCCGCAGGAAATGACCTTTACGAGTATCTCATCTGGGCCGGGGGCGGGCTTGGGCATATCCTCGATTCTTATGTCCAGGTTGTTATACCATCTGGCAACCTTCATATCTTTTTCCTCGTATGAAACTACAAATTCCAGGTTCAAGGTTCAAGGTTCTGGGTTCTGGGTTAAAAAGGCATTTTGCCATTTTATCAACCTCACCCGGCCTCTCCCGTCAAGGGAGAGGAGTCAACTTCCTTCCCCCGGCGGGAGGGATTGAGGGAGGGGGTAAAATGGAGTCGATCCTTTTAAAAAGTTTCTTTATTGATCAAACTGGCTGCCCTTTAGCCAGAGGCGCCCGCTTATATGAAACTACAAATATTTTATCTCGCGCAGAGTCGCAAAGCTCGCAAAGGGAATGATTAAAAATATAAATAATCTTGGCGCCTTGGCGTCTTGGCGCGATGATGAATAGTTTCTGTCTTTGATCAATCGGGCTGCCCTTTAGCCCGAGGCGGCCGCTCGTATGAAACTACGCCAGAATGGCACAGTTTCTGTCTTTGATCAATCGGGCTGCCCTTTCGCCCGAGGCCGCCGCTCGTATGAAACTGCAAATATTTTATCTCGCGCAAAGCCGCAAAGCTCGCAAAGGGAATGATTAAAAATATAAATAATCTTGGCCCCTTGGCGTCTTGGCGCGATGATGAATAGTTTCTTTTCTTGATCAGTCGGGCTGCCCTTTAGCCCGAGGCGCCCGCTTATATGAAACTGGTACCATTCCGAGAGATAGATGTTGGGCCGGCGAGCAAGCCCGAAAAGGTTCAGCTCGCTTGGCTGCCCAACTCTATAACTCGGGCGGTTATTATAAAAAACACTGATTGCCGGCAGCTTTTCGACTACCTCATTTTTGCACTCAAGGTGAAACTCCCCCGTTTACTGAGCCTTTCGGAATATTCCGGTGGCACAATTAAACGGCAATTTGACAATGGTTTTTTTTAGGTTTTTGGGGAATGGCTTATAGGGCCTATCCTCCCCGACTTATAGAATCTATCCCGTCACTACACCCTCCGGTCGGCCAGATAGTAGCGCCCGTCCTCCGAAATCCCGACAATCTTGTCGACAACCAGCGACTGCAGGGCGGTCGGCCGGTGGTCTTTCAAACCGATTCTGAGAACGTTTCGTTTGGCGTAAGGCAGGTAGACGGCTGTTTGAGGATCGATGGCGCCCTTTGACTTGAGATCGTCGATGATAAACCAAAGTGCGCGCTTTATTTTCCATCCATGGAACCTGCGGGTTAAAAGGATGACCACCAGCATGATACCGATTCCAAGAATGATCTGGGCGTATTCGGGCATATTTTCCTGATATTGTTTAAAGGATAGGGGGTTAAGAAAAAATTATTTTTAACATGGATTGCCGGGATAGTAAAGGAACCAGCCGGCGGTCGGCAAATCAGGCGGGATTTCGCCGTCCATGACACCCGGGACGGCTGCTGGATTTCAATTAAAAGGTAAACCGGGGCGCCAGATATCCGGCATCCGCTACCGTTGGCGGCGCAGGGCCAATCCCGATGGAGGCTGGGCCCGCTTTTAATTCCGGCCGGCTAGAGTTGCATGCTTTTGGCCACAATGGACTTCATAATTTCATTGGTGCCGGCAAAAATGGGCGTCACGCGAACATCGCGAAACGTCCGTACAATTGGACAGGATTCAAGCATGGCCACTTCGCCGCACAGATCGAGACAACCACCGATAACCCGGTTGGCCATTTCCGTATTCCAGTATTTGGCCATGCTGGTTTCGGGAACGACATGGCGGCCTTCCATGTGATCGGCAATCAACTTTTCCAGAAAAACCCTGCCCAGCTTGATCTGGGTGCTCATCTCAACCAGCGCAAACTGTGACGTCTGGGACAGCTTGCCCCGTTGTCCCGCGGCACCTCCGCCACGCAGATAGTTTAGAGTCCAGTCCAGGGCGAAAGCGGCCATTGTATTGGACAAAAAAGCCACCAGCAGGCGTTCCTGCTGCAGCTTTTCCATTAACTTCAAAAATCCGGTTCCCTTGGCTCCCAACCGATTTTCCAGCGGAATCCGGCAGTTGCTGAAAAACAACTCGGCGGTATCCTGACTGTGAACCCCCAGTTTCTGCAGCGGTGCCCCTTTTTTAAACCCGGGGGTCCCCGCCTCAACCAGATACAGGGAAATCGCATGATAAGGGTTTTCAACCGCCGGATCTTTGGCGGCCACCACGACCAGATCGCAGTTGGCAGCGTTGGAAATAAATGTTTTGACACCATCTATAATGACCCCGTCGGCATCTTCGCGCGCCATGGCGTCCATGGCGGCCAGATCACTGCCGACGCCGGGTTCGGTCATCGCCACGGCGGTGATGATATCTCCGTGGACACAACCGGGCAGATACCGCCGTTTCTGTTCCGCCGAACCGAAGGAATCGATATAGGGCACGACGATATCGCTGTGCAAAAAAGTATCCAGACCGTAATGATTGGTGCGGGTCATTTCCTCCAGGGCGATAACGGAATACAGAAAATCACCCCCCATCCCGCCGTATTCGGCTGAAACGGCGGTACACAAAAAGCCGGCTTGTCCCATTTTGCGCCACACGCCACGGGGAACCCGTCCGTTTGTCTCCCATTGGTCTATATAGGGAATAATTTCCTGTTCACAAAAATCTTGAAGCATCCGGCGAAATTGGATGTGCGCCGGTGTAAAGTGCAAAATGTCCATACCATGCCTGCTCTTCCCAACCGGAAAACCCGCCGCCCGCTAAAAAAAACCGTGTTGATCCCCCCAAGGGGCGGCTGGCATTAAGAGTCAACTACCTTCGGCTAAAGCCGAAGGCTAGGGTTCGAGGATTCAAGGGTTCCAGGCCCGCCCGGGCGCGGTTGCCGTAGAGGCGCGTCGATAACGTCAATTCAATACAACGCTGAATTGGAGACATTCGTATCTGATCCAGATCTGGGCCAGGGGGTCAAGTGAAAAGACGGGTCAGGCACTTGCTTGAATCCTTGAACCCTCGACCCCTCGAATCCTTGCCCATCATCAAACGTCAAACTAAAGTCTTCGCCTGAAGGCGATGGTTTTTCTCCCATTCCCCGAGTGGGACAACAATGAAATGGCCGTTCGCTGACACCGGTAGGTCAGCCGGCAGCGAACCGAAAGAGCGGTCTGGCCGCATCGCCATCCGTATAGGCGTCTCCTGGAAACACCTTGTGCCCCAGCAAGACTTCCCGGCCGATCAGATTCATGCCGGATTCGGCCGGATCGATATCGATGAGGTTGCCCATGATCCAAGGACCTTCCGTGAGTTCGACCAGCACGATCGTATAAGGCGCCTCGGCTTCCTTGCCCTGGGGGGCGACGTATACCGTGGTAAACGTCATGATTTTACCGCGGCCACTCAGCTCGGTGACATCCAGATCCATTCCCGCGCACTGCTGACAGGTCATTTTGGGGGGACAGGTTATCGTCCCGCATTCGCGGCAGGCCGTCCCCAGCAGCCGGTTGGATTTCAATGCCTCACTGTAGTCTCTGAATATGAGCTTGCTTTTCATAGTGTTTTTCTCCAAAAAAAGGGGATCACCCGGCACTCAGGATCAGGTTTACGATGATGCCGTCTCCCCCCAACGTGTCGACCAGGCCAATCCTGGCGCCTTCAACCTGTCTTCCCGTTTCCACCAGGTCGCCTCTCAACTGATGTACGATTTCACACACCTGGGAAGCACCGGTGGCTCCGATGGGATGTCCTTTCGATTTCAGGCCGCCGGATGTGTTGATTGGAATTCGGCCTCCGATGGCGGTCTCGCCCTGTTCCCACAATTTTCCGCCTTGGCCGTATTCCGCGAAGCCGAGGCCTTCCGCCGCGATGATCGCGGCAATACTGAAGCAATCGTGAAGTTCACAGACATCCACGTCCTCCGGCCCCACCCCGGCCATCCGGTAGGCTTGCTGTACTGAGAGCTCCCGGGCCCTGATCCGCGGCAAGAACTCGTTCTGGGAACTGATTCGACCGGAGGATGTCTGACCGATGCCGCTGATAAAAACCGGTTTGTCGGTCAGTTTTCTGGCGGCATCCTCCGAAGCGAGAATGAGGGCGGCGGCCCCGTCCGAAAAAGGGCAGCAGTCAAGCAACTGCAGCGGTGTCGCAACCATGAAACTGCTCAATACCTTTTCCACCGTGATTTCCTTGCGGATCTGGGCCTTGGGGTTCAATGCTCCGTAGCGGTGCGACTGGACGGAAACAAGCGCCATTTGCTCTTTGAGCTTCTCGAGCGGCATCTGGTAGCGGGAAGCATACAGATGCGCCAACAGGGCGAAAGACGCCGGAAAGGTGAACCCGGCCGGGTACTCGTAGCGGCTGTCGCCGAACATAGCGAAAGTGCGGGTGGCCAGCGACGTGCCCATGGCGGTCGCTTTTTCCGTGCCACCGACAAGCACCACATCGTAAAAACCCGAGGCCACCCACATGAAAGCATCCCGGATGGCCATGGTCGCCGAGGCGCAAGCCCCTTCGAAGCGGGTGGCGGGGACATTCCGGCAACCGATTTCGTCGGCCAGAAAGGATTGAATCATTCCCTGTCCTTCGGAAAAATCACCCAGGACATTGCCGCAGAATACGGCCTGGATATCCCCCGGCTTCAGATGTGATTCCCGGATGGCTTCCAGGGAAGCCTCGGCAAGCAGTTCCACCCCCGATTGGGGGGCGTTGAAGACAAATTTGGTGTGCCCTGTTCCCACTACGGCAACTTTTCGCATATTTCCTCCCGATTTTACAGCTGGCGGGCCAGATAATTGGCCATATGAATGGCCTGCTCGACCTTTGCCGGTCCCGTGCAATCGCCGATTTCCCGGATCTGAACCCCGGTTCCCGCCAATTGATCGTACAGTTCCCGGTTGGCGACCCTGGACAGGGCGAATATGACGGTATCCACATCCAGCGACCCCTCATTCCCTTCGGCATCCGCGTACTGCAGCGAACCGTTGGTGACGGCGGTCACCTGGGTGCCGGTCAGGCACGTAACGCCGGCTTCCGCTAAAAATTCATTGACTACCATGAACCGCAGCATTTGAAAATATGGCGGCCAGCCGATCATCTCGCCCTCTTCCAGAATCGTCACTTCACGCCGATTCTCCGGATTGACGACCGCAAGCCCTCTTTCTTCCGCCGGCCGGTGATACTTCGTATATCCCTCGGGTTCGGACTTGCCGTCTCTCGCCAGGGATACCGCCAGCTCGGCACCATAGTGACCACCGACCACCGCCACCTTCCGGCCGGCCCGCTTCCGGCCGGACAGGAAATCATCCAGGGTCCCGACGGCCGGCCCATCGACGCCCGCAATATCGGGAAGCACTTCCTTGGACCCGGTGGCCAGCACGACCACATCCGGCTTTTCGCGTTGGACCACCTCGGGGGTGACCGGAAACTCGAATTTTACCGGGATCTCCAGCCGCTTGATCTCTTTGATCAGCCAGCGATTGATATTCAGTACATCTTTGGTATTCAGGTTCGGAAAAGCGGCCGCCAGCGGCAGGTATCCGCCGAGACGCTTGTTTTTCTCATATATGGCGACGTCGTGGCCACGCAGGGTAGCCAACCGCGCAAACTCCATTCCGGCCGGGCCGCCGCCCACCACCATGATTTTTTTGGGCGATCTGCTCGGGAGCATTCGATCTTCCCACCATTCGGATGGCCGGTTGTATTCAAAATTGACGGCACAGCGACTCGGGCGATTGGAAAAATCATCTTCGAGGCAGGAATTGCAGGCGATGCAGCGCCGAATGTCATCGTAGCGGCCTTCCAGCGTCTTTTGGGCAAATTGCGCATCGGCCAGTGAACCCCGGCCAATACCCACGATATCAAACTTATCGGATTCGATCAATTCGGCCGCCATCCGGCCGTCGTTGATCCGACCCAGCCCGGCCACCGGCACATCGACCACCTGTTTCACACGTTCGGCCAGATAAACCCACAATCCCCGGGGTTCATAGATTTCGGGGGTGATCGTATGGAAGTGCTCGAAGAGGCCGCAGGTCACGTCGAACATATCGCAGCCGGCCGCCTGCATGGCCGGCGCTATATGGCTGCAGAAATCGTCGATGGTATATCCGCCCTCCATGAATTCATCGCCGGCCACCCGGCAGGATATGGGAAAATCACCGACGGCCTCGCGCATCCGGGTCAATATCCGGCACACAAAATTGAGCCGTCGCTCCCAATCGCCGCCCCATTCATCGTCGCGGTGGTTGGTGTAAGGGGACAGAAATTGCTGCGGCAGGGTTCCGTGGGAGCAGTGCAGTTCATAGATATCGAAGCCGGCCGCCTTGGCCAGCATGATGGAATTCACATATTCGCCCATCAATTGCTCGATATCTTCGGCGGTCATGGCCACCGGTTTGTTGTTCGGCGGAAACGGGTTGGGCGGGGTGGTGTCCGAAGGCGCGAAGGCCACCCGGCGGACATGCTTGGGCAACCGATCGGGATTGGCCACCCGCCCGGGGTGCGTGACCTGCATCATGGCGCGGGCGCCGCCGGCATGGATCGCCTCCACCAGCTCGTAGAGGGCGATGACCTGATTGTCGTCGAAACACCCCAGCATGCGCGGAAAGAGCTTGGTGTTTTCCGTCGGCAGGGACCCTTCGACCGAATACAGTCCCCATCCGCCTTTGGCGCGGTAGTAGCTGGCATCTATCAGGTTTTTTCCGGCACAGCAATCTTCCCGGACGGTGTTTGAAATCATCGGCGCCGCAAACAGCCGGTTCCGGATTTCGAGGTTGCGGATACGGATGGGATCGGATATTTTCGCCATGGCCTTTTCCTCCCTTTGGTAGTAGCTTAAAAGCTGTTTTTTTGCATTTTGCAGCAAAAAAGTTTTTTTGGGACTATTGTCGCCAACCTTGAATAAGCTCATAAGCGCTTAAGCTCCTATCCTTACAAACTCATGAGCTTACGAGCTTACGAGCTAAACCCTCCTATTCCTTACGACCTCATGAACTTACGAGCTGAAACCGGAATTACTCATAGTCTTTTTCGATAAACTTGGTTTTGTGGGTATACCTTTCCAGGGTATTCGGTCGCAGCCACTGGACGGCGGGCGTCACTTTCAAGGCGGCATGCATTTTGGCCGTCATCTCCCGCGCCAGGCCTTCCAGCTCTTCCTCTCCGACCCCTTCGCCGTATTCGACCTTGAGGTTCAGGGGTGGCACCACCCGCGGTGGCGGCTCGCTGAGCACGATTCGGAACTCGCCGGTCACCCGGGGGACAAAGCCGGTGATGATGCCGTCCACGGCCGCCGGGTATACAATGACGCCCTTGACCTTCAGCATGTCGTCCTTGCGCCCGATCACCTTATAGCGGAAACCGCTCCGCCCGCAAGGGCACGGTTCGGTAAAAACCTGGCAGATATCTCCGATGGTTTCGCGAAACCACAAAAACCCCTCCCCTTCCAAAGTGGTCTGCACCGGCATTCCCACGGCCCCGTCTTCTATCGGAATCGGCTCGTAAGTGTCCTGGTCGACCAGTTCGAAAAGCATGTTGTCATCGGCGACATGATGCATCCCCTGATAATCGCTGCACTCGCAGGATATACCGAATCCGGCGCCGGTGTCGAACAGCTGGGCACCGTAGGCATCCTCGAGCTTGCGGCGCACCTCCGGTATGCCGGCTCCGGGCTCCCCGCCGCACAACAGGCGCTTGAAAAACAGCTCCCCGACCTCACTGCCGATGGCCTCGGGGGCTTTGTCGATCAGGTGTTCGGCCAGTGAGGGCGTGCAGGCAAGGGTGTCCGCCTTGAACAATTTGGCGAAATTCAGAATTTTCTGGCTGCCCCCCTCCGCGCCCACCGGCAGGACACAGGCGCCGCTTTTTTCGAAGAATTGAGCATAGGGTACCCCCGCCAGAAACATGCTCAATCCAAAGGCATGGATGATCCGGCTTCCGGGACGCACGCCGGTTCGCCACAACACCCGGGCCAGGTTTTCAGAAAACCACTGGGTGTCGCGGTGGGTGATGGGATAGGGTGTGGGGTCCCCCGAGGTGCCGGAGGTGGCCGCCATGAGGCACAGGTCTTCGATTTCGACCCCGATGGTCTGGTCCACCACCGCGATCATATCGCCCCGGCAGGCTTCGGACAGTTCGCGCCGCGCAGCCTTGTCGAATACCGGGACGCCGCGGCTGAAATCATCAATCGATTGGATATCCTCCGGCCTTACGCCGGCATCGTCCATCCGTTGACGCCAGAAAGGCTTGCGGTCATATAGCCGCCGGACCAGCTTTTTTATTTTCGATAGCTGTATTTCCCGAATCTGGGGGGTGTTCAGCAGCGGCTCGACTTCCATATTCCAGTATTTTCGTTTGTTGTCCATCTGAGATACCTCACCATGCTTATTTTTTGAAAATGTGGATCAGGCAGCTTCCGGTGTCCGTGTGGATAAACCCGCCGCCGTTGTGCTGCAAGGCGACCCGGGCACCGGGCACCTGGTGGGCGCCGGCCTGGCCTCTGAGCTGACGGACACACTCGATGATCTGGGAAATCCCGGTGGCACCGATTACATGCCCCTTGGAAAGCAGTCCCCCGCTGGGGTTGACGACCACCTTTCCGCCCATATCCGCATGCCCCTCCTCGATAAAACGGCCGCCCTCGCCCTTGGCACAAAATCCAAGGTCTTCGTAGTGCACCAGCTCCGCGGTGCTGAAGCAGTCGTGCACTTCGGCCAGATCGACATCCGCCGGCCCCAGTCCGGCCATTTCGTAAGCCGCCTTCGAGCCCCGCAAATCCGTATCGAAAAAGGTGTAGCTGCAGTCGTCGGGATAGGTGCCGCTGACATGGACCGATGCGGCCACGGTGACGGGATCGGTCGCAAATTGCCGCGCCTTTTCCTTGCTGGCCAGCACCACCGCCGCCGCACCGTCACCCCGTGGGCAGCACTGATAAAGGGTCAGGGGATCGCAAATCATGCGTGAATTGAGCACCTCGTCCAGACTGACCGGATTTCTCAACTGGGCCTCCGGATTCAGGGCGCCGAATTTCCTGTTTTTGACCGCCACCATGGCCAGCTGCTCCCGGGTGGTCCCGAACTCTGCCATGTGCCGGCGGGCCATCAGTGCAAAAAGGCCGGGAGCCGAAAGCCCCATATCGCCCTCTCGTTCGGGATATTGGCTGCCGGTGAAAATGCTGAGCATCTTGTTGGAATCCACCACGGTCATCTGCTCGACACCGAAGGCCAACGCGACGTCGCATTCCCCGGTGGCAACCCGGTACCAGGCCTCCCGGAAGGCGCACGAGGCGGTCGCGCAGCCGTTTTCAACCCGCAGGATGGGGATCTGGGTAATCCCGAGCTCGCGCAAGACAAGATGACCGATGAGCAGGCCCTGGCCCCACTGCCATTGGGCCAGATTCCCGGCATATGCCAACTGGATGTCCCGGGCCTTGACATTGGCGTCCCGAATCGCCTTCAGGCAGGCTTCGATTCCCAGATCCAGCAGCGATCTGTCCGGAAAACTGCCCAATTTCGTTCCCCCGATTCCGATGACGGCGACTTCTCTCATCTGGCATCCTCCTTTGAACCCGGCCGGAATTGATAGCTGAATATCTCATTTCCGGAATCATCTGTTTTGACCCTGCCGATAACCATTTCCATCGGCATTCCGATTTCCAGCACATCCTGCCATGGGTCGCACTCGGTGATAACCGCGTACAGCTTGATCCCCTCCGGCAGATCAATGAAACCCATCACAAAAGGCTTGTCCATATCCCGGGGACCCATATGTGAACAGGCGAACGTATGCAAGGTCCCTTTCCGGCTCAGCGGCACGACTTCCAGCCGGTCTTCAAAACAGTTCGGACATACCGGTTTTTTGGGAAAAGAAACCTTGCCGCAACCCAGGCAGCGGGTGCCCATCAAAAATATTTTCCCGTCAATGTTTTCGAACCATCCCGGGACCAGAAATTTCATCCCTTTATCGTTTGCTGTCGTTTGCATGGCCAAGTCCTTTGATCTATGATTGAATTGCTGGGCTTGATCCGGTCCGCGGGGACCGGCGGTTTGGAGATTGATATCCGGGGCGGTCTTCCAAATCTTTTCGCTTCGAAACCACCGTCCAGCCCCGGCTGTCATGCTTTTCGGATAGACACATGGTGACTTTTGGTATAATAGTTCAGTCCGCGAATGTAAATCCTCCGAACCGGTGATTTTTTTATCCCCGGTTTTGGTTAGCCGGTTTTTTTACGGGTCGGGCTGCCTTTAACGGAAGCGAGCAACCATGGCTGCGACATCCCTTAAACGCATTGTTTGCGAGCATCAAAACTTCATATTCGCGGAACTTCTGAACCGCCTGGCGCTGCTGCCGCAATCGCCCTATCTTGAATTCGCAAAATCCGAAGAAGGCCATCTGCGGGTCAGGATCTGGATCCGAAATATGATCGCGGCGATCGGCGGCCGGCCGGAAATCTTTTTTGCGGATACTGAAAAAATCGGTTACCAGCGGGCCCATCAGGGATTCAAACTCGACTTCATCGTGCAGTTTTACCGGATTTTTCACCAGATCGTATGGGAAATCGTCAAAGAAGTATCCGAAAACGCGGGCGACGATCTGTCTCTGTTTACCGGCGAGCTGCATGAACTCGGCGATATCCTTCTGCAGGGTCTCAGTATCGTCACCGAATCCTACCTCGACACCCGTGAAGAAATCATCAAGGATAAAGTCAGGGAAATCGAGCGGGGGCGGCAGGAAATGCGCCGGCTGGCCGGCAACACCATCGCCTTCCAGGAGGAGGAGCGCCGGCGTCTGGCAGGCGACATCCATGACTCCCTTACCCAGTCGCTGACCGGCATCGGCTATAAACTTCAATATTGCCGGGAACTGATAACCAAAGATCCCACCCGGCTTGCCGAACAGTTCGACACCCTGGTGGATGCGGTGCACCGGGCCATCGACCAGTCGCGTGAAATCATGTCCAATCTTCGGCCGGATCTCATCGACACCCTCGGGTTGGTGGCGGCTCTGAAAAGACACATCGAAAATTTTAGCCAGGAAACGGGCATCCAGGTGAATACCCGACTGCCGGCCCGTCTTCAGTTATCTTCGGAGCAGAACATCTGTCTTTTCCGAATGGTTCAGGAAGCCTTGATGAACGTTTACAAACACGCCAATGTAAATACGGCTGAAGTGATTTTAAAAAAGGGAGCCGGAGCGGTCCGTTTGTCCGTCGCCGACCGGGGCCGGGGATTCGATAATCCGCAGCATACGACGGCGCCGGGGCCCGAAAGGAAGCTGGGGCTGTTGATTCTGAGGGAACGGGTCGAGTCGGTTGGCGGACGGTTGTCGCTGCAGACTGCGGTCAATGGCGGCTGTCGCCTGGAGGCCGTAATTCCGGTCGACAGGTAAATTTGATTGCAGATTTTCGACAGAGGTGTTACCGAGATGAAGAAGATAAATGTGATGATCGTCGATGACCATCTGGTGGTTCGAGAGGGGCTGCGCCAACTTCTGGAACTGGAAGACGATATCGAGGTGGTGGCCGAGGCCGGCAGCGGACTGGAATGCCTTGACCGGCTCGAAGAATCCTGCCCGGATGTAATATTTATGGACATCCGCATGCCGGGTATCAACGGGATCGAGGCCACCCGACTCGTTCGCCGCCGGTGTCCGCATTCCAAAATAATCATGCTGACCATTTACCAGGACAATCACCATATAGCCGAGGCCATTCAGGCGGGTGCCAACGGCTATGTGCTGAAGGATGTGAAGCGCGAAAATCTGATCAACATCATCCGCCATGTAGTCGAAGACGGGGCATTTCTGGACCCCGCGGTGGCTGCGCACCTTTTCAACCACATTAAAAATACGAAAACAAGTTCCCTGCAGGAAGAAAAACCGCCGTTCACCCGCCGGGAGCTGGAGGTACTCCAGTTGTTGGTCGACGGCCGCAAGGACCGTGATATCTCCGCACTGCTGCATATCTCCGAACACACGGTGCGCTCCCATCTGAAAAATATGTTTCGCAAACTGGGGGTCACGTCGCGTTCCCAGGCCGTGGCCAAAGCCATTCAGGGGGATCTGATCACCACAAGTGACAAGTGACAAGTAAATAGTGAAAAGTTACAAATTAAGGATTCCATCTTTAGTAAAATAGAATTAGACAGGATCAACAGGATGGTCAGGATATTGCAGCCTTCGGCCGGAAAGCACATCGCCGCATGCGAAAAAAATCCAACAGATCCTGTAAATCCTGTCTTAATAAAAACTATAAAATCGAATCCATACCTTTGAAGTTTCATATAAGCCGAGGCCGCGGGCTAAAGTGTTGCCGGTCTGAGCGGAAAAAACATGTGATTTTTCTAACGGGGAGGAAAGTGTTATGACCGACCGCATGCAAGTGTTTACCAAAAATGAGTTAAGCCTGATTCATGATGCTTCCATGGAGATTCTGACGGATACCGGCGTGGTATTCAACTCGGACGAGGTTCTTGAAATTTTTAAGGGCCATGGGTTCAAAACAGACGGCCGGCGGGTGTTTATGACCGAAGTCGATGTGCGCAGGGCCCTGGAAACCGCACCATCGCGTTTCAGGGTACATGCCCGCAACCCGGCCTACGATGTCAGCATCGGCGAGGACGACTTCGTGTTTCTGCCCACCGGCGGCGCGCCGAACGTGGTCACCGCCTCGGGCCAACTGCGGCCGGCAACTCTCGAGGACTATCATATCAGTTGCCGGCTGGTCCAGACTTCGGATCAACTGGACATGAACGGCATGCTGACGGTCCAGCCCACGGACATTCCCGCGCGGGTGGCGCATCTGGATATGCTGCATGCCAATTTGGTGTTGTGTGACAAAGCCTACGTCGGTGCCGCCATGTCCCGGCAGGCCGCCATCGACAGTCTTGAAATGGCCACGATCGCAGCGGGAGGTAAGGAAAACCTGAAGCGACAGCCGGCGATGGCCACCGTCGTCCACTCCTTGTCGCCCCTTAAGTATTCGGCCGACGAGGCGGACTCGATCGTCGAAATGGCGCGTCTTAGACAGCCGCTGGTGATCACGAACATGGTGATGGCGGGAACCAGCGGTCCGATATCCCTGCCGGGGCTGCTCGCCCTGGCCAATGCCGAAATTCTTGCCGGCATTGTACTGGCGCAACTGGCAAGCCCCGGTACGCCGGTAGTCTATGGATCGGTCTCCGCGCCGGCCGATATGCGAACCATTATCTCCGCGGTCGGCGCGCCCGAAGCCGTCGCATTGGCGTCGGCCATCATTCAAATCGCCCGTGCTTACAAGCTGCCCTGCCGTACCGGCGGCATGCTGACCAACGCGCACTGTCTGGATGCCCAGGCGGCGGCGGAAGGAACCCTCATGATGACGACAGCCGTGCGCAACGGCGCCAATTTCATTTATCAGGCCTGCGGGCAGTTGGGCTCCTACATCTCCATGAGCTTTGAAAAATGGCTTTTCGACGAGGAAGTTTGCCGCACCCTTCGAAGAACGCTGACCGCCATGGATGTGACGGTGGAATCCATCGATGTCGATACCATCAAAAGCGTCGGCAGCGGTGGAAATTATCTGGTTCACGAAACGACATTCAAGCATTGCCGCGATCTCTATCAGCCGATTTTTTTCACCCGCGATGATTATCAGAAATGGTATGCAGACGGTGCCAAAAGCGTTTCCGAAATCGCAACCGAGATGCTGGCCAAACGCCTGGCCCAATATACCCAACCGCCCATCGATGCGGGGCTGGAACAGGAATTGAGCGAATTTGTCGCCAGCAGGAGAAGGGATCTGCTGGCCTGAACATAGATAGTTTCCATCCATAAATGGCCTTTTTACCCAATTTCCGCGTCAATCCGCGCCCTTGCTTGTGCGCCGTAAAAAACCACGCCTCCGCGCAAACGCTTGATTTCCTTGACCTTGGGCAAAAAATCTCATTTCTGGATTGGAAACACCACCCGGTGCCCATCATTGTAAAAACCCTTTATGGATGGGCACTAGATAGGGAGCGACGATTCATGCAAGAGCTGATTGATAAATTGCGGCAATTCGCCAGAGAACGCGATTGGGAACGGTATCATTCCCCCAAAAACCTGGCCATGGCCCTCAGTGTGGAAGTGGCGGACATACGCCGTGTAATATTGATCCGGGATTACATAATTCTGCCATATACCGAAAATAGTGTTAAATGAGCATGCTATGAAAGTATCTTTTTTTCGACTGAAGTTAATTTCAGACTTTCGTGGTGTTGTATTTGAGCCTCTCGGTGCAGACGATTTTTCAGCTCAACAAAATGCCCATGTTGTTCTCAGTATGCCTGGAATTGTCAGAGGAAACCATTATCATGTCAGAGGCAAGGAGACAATAGCAGTTTTGGGACCTGCATTGGTTAGATTTCGCGAAAACGATGAGTTAAAGAACGTTAAAGTCCCTTCGGGACAGGCATATCGTTTTGTTTTTCCTCCGGGTGTGCCACATGCGATTCAAAATACAGGTAATGAGCCAAATATCCTGATGGCCTTCAATACCGTGGAACACGACCCTGAAAACCCGGACTCTGAGAGAGCCATCCTGATTGAAGTATGATAGTGTCAAGCTGGCAACAGACGTAAGTAAGACATATAGTATCCTATAAATATCCGTCATCAAGAACGTGGCGATGGCGGCTCGTATCTGACACATGAATCACTAACATGTCGATATCCTTGTATCAAATCGTTAAATCATATTATAGCGGACCACTATATATAGTGGTATCGTTCACCTGACTTTGTAGCCAGATACTGGCAAGAAACATGTAAATTTTGAAAGCACGCTATTTTTAAGCTTTCATCTACAAACCTGTAATCTGACGAAATTTTTGATATTTTATTATATCGCAATTTGTTTGAATCATTATTCTGTTGACTAAACCCTTCGATTTGGGTACAAGCACATATAATCTATTTCTGATTCATCTATTCCATCCGATCTGAAAAGGTCTCTAATTGCTGCATCAACTTCTGCTGCTCATCTGATACTTCGTTTCTTCGAAAAATCTACATACTGAGTTCCTAAGTTTGAAACCTTAATAATGGGGATGCTGTTATGGCAGATGAAGGTTTTAAGCTAAAGTTCACCGCTATTCTTAGTGCAGACGTCGAATGCTACAGTCGTCTCATGGGCGATCGTGAAGAAGCCACTGGAAGAACCTTAAAATCCTATCACATCGGGGAGGTTGAACGCATCCGGCCGCCCTGACCTTGAACCTTATCGAAAGCTTTGAAACCATTTCTGGTGCAATTCATTTAAAAGAAAGGAGGCAATTATGAAAAAGCTGCCAGCCGTTTTATTAGGGATCATACTTTCGGCGGTTCTGATAGGTTTTTTATCTACAGGTGAAATGCATGCTGACAATGGCAAACCGCAATACGCCCATCCTGAAGCTCTTGCATCGACTGATTGGCTGCAAACGCATCTCATGGATAATGATATCCGAATTGTAGATTGCACTGTATCGTTCATCAATCCAGATTCATACAATAAAGGGCATATACCAGGTGCTGTTTCACTGGATGTTATCGGTCAGCTCTCAGACCCAAAGGGCCGGGTTCCCTTGCTAATTTTGCCGGAGAGTCAATTTGAGAATTTGATGGGAGAGTTAGGCATCGGCAATGATACAACGGTTGTTGTTTACGATGAATTTGGTGGATCTTGGGCTGCAAAACTGTGGTGGGCATTGATGTACTATGGGCATGACAATGTGAAAATTTTAAACGGCGGCTTGGGGAAATGGAAGACTGAGGGCAGAGAAATAGAAACTGCAGCGTCCGTAGCGACACCAACAGTCTTTAAAGCAAAAACTCAGGCAAGCTTAATAGCAGACATAGAAGATGTTAAACAAGCGATAGAGCAGGATAACATTTATCTCGTAGATGCTTTGAACGCCGATCATCATTTTGGCAGAAAGCCGTTTAGTCCCAGTACAGCGCCGCCTGGCCACATTCCGTCGGCGATAAACATTCCCGGACCGTCCAATATAAACACAGAAAACGGACTTCTTCTCGCTCCGGTTGAGCTTAAAGAACATTGGAGCAAACTAAAAGCTAATCCGCAGGACAAAGTGATCACTTACTGCGGTGCAGGCTATGGTGGGGCTTTCGATTTATTTGCTCTCTATCAGCTTGGATATAACCGAGTCAGCCTTTATGACGGTTCTTGGATAGAATGGATATCAGACAAAACAAGGCCAATAGCAACTGAGTAGATATTTCAACAAATAAGAGGGCAGTGTTATTTGGCACTGCCCTTTTGTTTGATTTTATCAAAACTATTCAAAAGCTGGGTGACCCCTGTGATATCCTGCTATGGTATCTGTACAAAAATCGACATCCCAAAAGTACCGATACTGTAAACTAATCTTAAATGAGCCTCAATTGCAGGTTTCTGCTATATATCTGCTATATATCCGGTTCATAAGAGAAATTTTCTGACTACAATATATTGTGGTCGGCTCTGTCGCATAGAAGCCGGTCCATTTCGCTGACACCGCCGGGAAATACGGAGATGCGGCGGTCTCAAGGCGGTGCCTGCCTGGCCGATAAGCCGCATCCTGAAGATGCCACCGTCCCGGGTGGCAGGCTGTGTATCTCCATATAAGGTATTCACCTTATTTTTTCATTCTTGCAAAATGATTAATATTGTCCGGGCGGCTAAGGCCCATAGTTTACCGGTCAAAAAATTTCAACGGAGGTAGTGATGGCAAATACCACTGAGCAGAAACGCAATGGGAACATGCAGGCCATGATGGAAACCTATCAGAAACTTGGAACACCCGGTGCCCCCCACAAATTGCTGAAAAGCATGACGGGAATTTGGCAAACGAAAACCAAGGCCTGCATGGAATCCGGAAAGCCGCCGGTGGAATCCACCGGCACATGCGAACAGAAAATGATTCTTGGCGGCCGCTTCCTGCAGCAGGAGTTTACCGGCGACATGATGGGAGCGCCTTTTACCGGCATCGGCATCACCGGATACGACAACCACAAGAAAAAGTATGTATCGACCTGGATGGATTCCATGAGCACCGGCATTTTCTATTTCGAGGGGACGGCCGATGCGGACGGCAAGACCATTACCCAGGAATGCCGGGTCGATGATCCCGTCAAAGGACCGATGAAGTGGCGTTCGGTGACCAAAATCGTGGACGACAAAACCCATCTGTTTGAAATGTACGGTACCGATAAAAGCGGCAAGGAAGAGCTGATGATGGAGATTGCCTACACCCGTAAGTAGAACCTGAACAGATCGGTTCCGGGTTCAAGGTTCCAAGGGCATTACGGGGACGTCCGTTCTGTTTTTCTATTTTGATTTCCTTCAGCATGCCGAACCAATATATTCTTTAGTTTAATAGATCCGGATGTGGTCAAATTCGTCATCTCGGCGAAGGATTTGATAATGCAATAAAACCAATGACTACTTTAATTCCTCGCAACAATCTTCACTTGAAAACTGATAAGATCGAAGACGAGATGCATTCCAAGATTTTCAAAAAACCGGGTTGATCCGTAGATAACATTCCAACGGGTTCGATCAATGTCGAAATGCGCTTCAGCAACCAGCACATGGTCATCGGCAGGAGCTATTGTTGATGCCAAGGCAAGATCTGCCTTGACACCTCTAAGTTCTAAAGTTCCGCTCACTTCACAATTCGGTGAGCTCAGATAGGGCTCTTCAGTCAGTTTGCCGCCATTTATAATAAATTTTGCTTTAGGAAAAGCCTTTACCAGAAAAAAATCGTCTGATTTTAGGTGCGACACGAGCACCGGTTGGAGCTCATCGCCTTCCAGGTTGATGTTTTCGATCGAATCCATATCAATTTCAACAACACCTGTCATGTTGCCTTTTTCGATTTGAATTTGCCCCTTGGAAATACGGACGGTCCCGAAATGTTTGGTATTGGGATTACGCCCGAACCACTCGACAATACTTTGATCCGTATCGATTTGATATTCACCTTCGGGGAGTAACAGTCGGGTCTCGGGATCGAGTACGACCCCCGCAGATTCACCCTCCAGTGGATAGCCCAGCGCACGCCAGGATTCGATACCTCCTTTTAAAATCATAATCCGCTGATAGCCTTCGAATTTGAGTTTTTCGGCGGCAGTCAGGGCATCCATGGAGCGCTCGCTTGAGCCATAAAGAACGATTTCCGAAGTTTTATCTGCTGTAATTGATTTCATTTGATCCAGAAAGGTGACTTCAAAAACACATGCGTTTTGGGCACCCGGCAGATGAACCTTCTGAAAATGAATACCGGTCAGTGTATGAATCAGAAAAAAGGATTTTTTCTCTTCTAACCACGTCGCCAGCTCTTCGGACGTCACATAATTAAACTGAATATCATTGCTCATACGTTAACCTCCTCATCTGTGTTGAGAATCGTTTTTTCTAAAGTTTCATAACGAACAAGCGATGTCACGAACATAAGTGTCTGTACGCAGCAGCGGATTAGCCGTTCACATCTCCTTTTCTCCGGTGACTATTTTTTAATGACATGCGGATTTTGGGCAGCTTGAGGCGCTTTGTGAACCATATAATGCCAATCGGGGACGGGCCAAGTCAACTATTAAAATTAATACTAAACAAAGGGGATAAAAGCTGGCTGAGCAGATAGCCATGGGCGGAGTGGATTTGAACCCCATCGAATCCGGCAACCTTGGCTCTCCTGGCCGCTTCGGCGAAGGATACGGTGAGGGCCCGAATATCTTCGGTGGTCATCTCATGACGGGGCGTCTTCGCCAGACCCTCGAAGGCCGAAGCCACCCAGGGCATGAGTCCCGTCAGTTGTCCGACGGCAAAATGCCCTGCGTGGGCGATCTGCATGACGATCTTGCTCCCGTTTTCGTGGACGGCCGCCGCCATCTCTTTGAGCCCATCGATCAGTTCATCCTTGCTGAAACTCTTCGAGATAAAAATTAGCAAATGCAATGAGTTTGTCACAGGCGTTTTCTCTGGAACGGAATACAAATCGGCCATGCCCGCTGCCATGGTTCACCCCTTAGTTGCATAAACAATACGGCAAATAATATCTAATGTTACGTAATTATAACCAATATTTTAGAAAAGCAAACCTTCGCTGGATATCCCATTTTGTGAAGTCGAAGGATGGGGTCTATTTTGCCATATTGTTTACCCTTCGGGAAAGCCGGAGAACTTCAGATACGGCGTTGTCAAGGAATTGCGATAAGACCACTACAGCTTCATCCTTGACGCCTGGTCTCTGAAGCCCTCCGGCTTTTGCAACGTTGGGGTTCAAGCTGAAGTTTCTGGAGATCGCTTACTTCCGGGTGGCCAAAACAATCCCCAGGGCGATCAGCCCAATGCCGGTGCCGTGATACCACCGCAGGGATTCTCCCAGAAATGCAATCGCCATAATACTGCCGAACACCGGCATCAGGTGCATAAACAATCCGGCCCGGTTGGCTCCAATCAGTTCCACACCCCGGTTAAAGAAGCTAAACGCAATAATTGATGGAAAAACGGCGACGTAGCAGACTGCCCCCACGGTTGTCGCGTCCCAGTGCATCGGGCGGACTGCATAGCTTTCCCACAGATAAAAGGGCAATAGCATCGCGGAACCGAGTGCGAACGTAATTGCCACGAAACTCAATGGATGGATGGCCGGTCTGCGTCGCAGCATGACCGAGTACGCGGCGTAACAAATCACGGCAATGAAGATGATAAGATCTCCCCGGTTGACCGACAGCGACCCGAGCAAAGACGGGTCCCCTTTGAGGATGATGGACAGGGCCCCGGTCAGGGACAGTGCAATGCCCAGGGCCTGCAGACGGTAAATTTTTTCTTTGAAGAACAGAAAGGACATGGCCACGATCAGTACCGGCATCATCGACTGCATCAGCACCGCGTTGATGACGATCGTCCGCTGCAGGCCCATATACACCAACGTATTAAATGCACCAATACCGGTGGCCGCAAGCAGCAGCAATATCGGCAGGTTTTTCCTGGCCTGCTTCCAGTCGTGTTTCAGATGTCGCAGGGCTGGAAAAAAAATGAGCAGCGATGCGCCGCTCCAACGCCAGAACGCCAGCCCGATCGGGGGCACGTCCAGACGTACGGCCCGGCCGACGATAAAGTTGACCGACCAGAAAAAGACCGCCAGAACCAGCAGCAGATAAGGAAAATCATAAAATTTTGTTACGCTGTTTTTCGGCATGGATCAAATCAGCTTTTTGTTTCTGTTCGGCATCGATTGCATCGGCAAAAATATCGTTCTTATTTCAAATAAATGCTTTCCGGTCAATTATCAATTTTTTGAGATTGAAAACAGCGTGCCGTTCTGTTAGTTTCCGGAGAATGAAACTCAGCTCAATTTCATATGTCAGCGAAGGCGCGCAGCGCTATGTGGTCTCCGATCCGCCCCCGTTCGATCAGAAAGATGAGATGTTCAAGCGCCCGCTTTGGGACCCCCAAATGCGTGCGTTGGGGGAGCAGTTTTATTTTACGCCGGTTGCGCCCAAAGACCGATCGGGTTACCGGCTGAACGACCAGTCACTGGTGAATGCCGCCTGGCGGCTGGAGAACGAGCACGCGCTGGGTGTTCGCGGCGGCCGCCAGGGCCTGTATGCCTGGGACTGGGACGGCCGCTTCAACTATCCGCGGGTGCCCAAAGGACTAAAGATAAACCCTGAAGACACCCGGCAAACCACCTTATGGGTGAAAAAAGCGGCTCGCTTGTTTGGCGCCGCACGGGTCGGTGTGTGCGAATTGGACCGTCGCTGGATCTATTCCCGGGCGTACAACATGTCGCCCGAGGGTGGCCGGGCAGAAGAGATTGATATTCACCCGGATATCAGGTATGCCGTCGCCATCGCCGTTGAAATGGATTATGAAGGAATCCGGTGTTCGCCGGCCCATCCAGCCTCGGCTGCAACCGGCACGGGCTATTCCCAGATGGCCTTTACCGCCGGTTTGCTGGCGCAATTCATTCGCGGTCTGGGTTTTCGGGCCATCCCTTGCGGCAATGATACGGCCTGCAGTATCCCCATCGCCATCGACGCGGGTTTGGGCGAAATGGCCCGCAACGGGCTGCTGGTAACGCCCGAGTACGGTCCGCGGGTGCGTCTGGCAAAAGTCTTGACCGACCTGCCGCTGCTGCCGGACCGTCCGATTGAATTCGGTGTCTGGAATTTTTGTCTCATTTGCGAAAAATGCGCCCGCAAGTGCCCCAGCAAGAGCATTCCCTTCGGGCCCCCTTCTTCCGAACCGCACAACAGGTCCAACCGGCAGGGCATCCACACCTGGCACATCAATGCCGAGACCTGCCTGCAGTTCTGGGCCCATAACGGCTGCGACTGCTCCAACTGCATTCGCACCTGCCCCTTTAACAAACCCCGGGGCCGCTGGCATGGACTGGTGCGTTGGGGAATCAATAATACCCCCGGACTGAACAGGCTCTTTCTCTGGGGAGATGAACTTTTCGGATACGGACGAAAGGGTAGTTCCGAACAGTTCTGGCGAATTTAAAATCAGCTCCCAGTTGGCAAAAATATCCGGCCATCAATGTTTGAATGGTTTGCCAATACATTTGAGCGCAACGCGGCGGCTTTCAGCGGTATCCTGGCCAACCAACCGGAAAAACCGGAGGAGGCACTGGCGGATTGGCACGATATCATCCAGGCGGCCGAAAACCAAGAAGTTACCCGGGCGGCGATGATTATCGCCGCTCATATTTTCCAGTTCAAAAAAAGTTCTCGAAGACATGGATCCCAAAAATAGTGAGTGAAAAAAGGAGAGAAAAGTGAAGACGCAATACGATGCAATTATTGTGGGTTCAGGTATCATAGGCTGCAGCATCGCTTTCGAGCTGGCTAAAAAAGGATGGAAAACCCTGAATGTCGACAAACTGGCGGGGGCCGGAATGGGATCCACCTCAAACAGCTGTGCGGTCGTACGGGTCCATTATTCCACGGTCGACGGCACCGCCGTCGCCTACGAAAGCTATCAATACTGGAATGACTGGTCCAATTACCTGGGAGTAAAAGACCCCAGCGGCCTGGCCGAATTTCTGAAGCGCGGCGTTCTGGTATTCAAATCCCGGGCCAATGAGAATCTTAAAAAAGTCCGGAACATCATGGACGAGGTGGGTGTCCGTTACGAAAACTGGGATTTCACCAGGATCAAGGAAACTTATCCGATCATACACGATACCAGTTATTATCCGCCCCGCCGGCCGGAAGATCCTGATTTTGGAAAAAAGAACGATTCACCCCTACCCGGGGCCGTTTATTACCCCGAAGGCGGTTACATTTCCGATCCGCAGCTGTCCACCCACAATGTTCAGGTGGCGGCCGAAGCCCTGGGCGCGGCGTTTATCTACAATGCCGAGGTGGTGCGAATATTGCGGCAGGACAACCGGGTCACGGGTGTGAAGCTGGCGGACGGCACCCAGTGTGAAGCGCCGGTGGTGGTCAATGCGTCCGGTCCCCATTCTTTCATCATCAATCGACTCGCCGGCGTTGAAGACGGTATGAATATTAAAACCAAGGCGTTGCGGCATGAGGTCATCCATGTGCCGGCCCCCGAAGGTGTGGATTACGAAGCCGGCGGATGTCCAAGTTCCGATAGCGACATCGGCGGCTATTGGCGGCCGGAAGTCGGCAACCACATTCTTTCCGGCACTGAGGATCCCGAATGCGATCCCAAACAATGGATCCAAAACCCGGATGACTTTAATCGCAGCCTGACGGACCAGGCCCGGGCCCAGGCCTATCGTCTGGCGTTAAGAATACCTGATCTGAGAATTCCCAGTCGAATTCAAGGCGTGGCGGATCTTTACGATGTTTCAGACGATTGGATCCCCATTTACGACCGGTCCGATTTAAACGGCTTTTATATGGCCGTCGGAACTTCCGGGAACCAGTACAAAACGGCACCGGTGGTGGGCAAGATGATGGCAGAATTGATTCAGCAATGCGAAAACGGCAAAGACCACGACCGTGATCCGGTTGTTTTCAGGCTCGTGCACCTTCAGCGTGATGTCAGCCTTAAATTTTATTCCCGCCTGCGGGAAATCAACAGAGAAAGCAGCTTTTCCGTTCTGGGATGATGCTTTCTTCTGGCAAGATTTAAAATCGTGCCTATTTTAAAATTCAACTTTACCGGCGCAATCATGCGAAACTTGAATGGACGCGCAAAGCAGGTGACTGATATGCCTGAATTACCCGATGTAGCGACCTTTAAGAAATACCTGGATGCCACGAGCCTGCACCAGAAGGTGGACAAGGTGCAGGTGCGCAATACCAAGGTCATGAATGTCTCTCGCCAGAAGCTTGCATCCAATGTCACCAACCATTCCTTCGTTAATTCCCGCCGCCACGGCAAGTTCCTTTTCCTGGAGACCGATCATCACAAATGGGTGCTGCTGCATTTCGGCATGACGGGGTTTCTCAAGTATTACCAGGATCCGGGCGATGCGCCCGATCATCCCCGGGTGATCTTTCATTTCAGCAATGGCTATCGTCTGGCCTACGACAACCAGCGGATGTTCGGTGAAGTGGACCTGACCGACGACCTCGATGCATACATTCAATCGCGTGGCCTGGGCCCCGATGCGCTCGATGTAGACAGAAACCAATTCAGGGAGCGGATTGGCGGAAAGTCCGGGGCCGTCAAGTCGGTGCTGATGGATCAAGCGGTCCTGGCGGGCATCGGGAACGTCTATGCCGATGAAATTTTGTTTCAATCCGAGCTGCATCCGAAAGCATCGGTTTATAATCTCAGCGACAAGCAGCTGGCAAACCTTTACCGGACGATGCGGCGGGTGCTGAGGAAAATGGTCGATTACAGGGCGGAGGCATCCAGGGTGCCGCGCAGCTGGCTGTTGGGACACCGTTCGGAAGCCGCCGAATGTCCGCGCTGCGGCGGCAATATCGAAAAGATCAAGGTCTCGGGGCGCAACGGCTATTTCTGCCCCGGCCACCAGAGAAAGTAAGCCGGACGGAGGCGCCGATATGTCGTTGAGACCTCGAACGTAGGGAAGAAAGGATCTGTTCATCACCGCGCCAAGGCGCCAAGATTATTTATTTTTTAATTCTTTCCCTTTGCGAGCTTTACGGCTTTGCGCGAGATAAATTATTTGTTTGATACGGTACATGGAATAGATATTTCCTCTTTCCCACAACCGTTGCCCCCGCCCTGGCCACCAGGTTTTTATGCCGAAATGGACATCACCGCCTTACCGACCCAACTCCACCGCATAACTCGAAAGCGGCGGCACATTTTCGATCATGCCGTGGTTTTTGAGAAATTCGGCAAACCGCTGGTAGCGGGTGTGGTCCAGGGCGCCGGGGCGCAGGGCGAAGCGCGGCAGCGTGTCTTTCCAGGCGCGGCGGTTCAGCTCCGTGTCCAGGTCCGATCGGCCCTGAATGAAAAGCTCCCAGCTTTGCTGCGGGTGATTGACCATAAACTGAACTCCCTGTTCGAGCGCATCGACAAAGCGTCCCAACGCGGGATCCGAGAGCCGGTCCGCGCGGCATATCAGGATCAGCTCGTCGTAGGCGGGAATGCCGTGCTCCTCCACATAAAACGCACGGCCGGGCCGGTTGAGCAGCGCCATTTGATTCAGTTCGAAGTTGCGGAAGGCGCCGATGACAGCGTCCACCTTGCCGGACAGCAGGGAGGGCGACAGGGAAAAATTCACATTTACAAGCTTGACATCTTCCAGGGTCAAACCCGCCTGCGCCAGCATGAGCTGAACAAACAGGGTCTCGAACCCGCCCACGGAATAGCCGATTACCCGGCCTTTCAAATCGGCCAGGGACTTGACCGGGCCGTCTTCCAGGACGACCAGTGAATTCAGGGGAGTCGCTACCAGGGTGGCCACACGCACCAGCGGCAGCCCCTGATCGACATGCAGATGGTGCTGGTTCTGGTAGGAAACGGCCAGATCGGCCTTGCCGGCCGCCACCAGTTTGGGCGGGTCGTTGGGATTGGACGGGGCGATGAATTCGACTTCCAGCCCTTTTTCCTTGAAATATCCTTTTTCGAGGGCCACAAACAACGGTCCATGGTCGGGGTTCACGAACCAGTCCAGCAAGACGGTCAGCTTGGCCGCGGCGGCCGCGGCCGGAAGGATGCATATCGACAGTCCGAGAATAATCGAAACAAAAATGACAGCCGGTTTTTTCATGATAAGGAGTCCTCGTTGTGTTTGGGTTGCCAGAAAACCAGATGCGACATGAGCCGGTCCACACCAAAGTACAGCGCCAGTGCAATCACCGCCAGCAGCACCAGGGCGGCGAACATGAGATCGGTTTGCATCCGGGCGTTGGCATGCAGCATGTAATAGCCCAGTCCGCGGCTGGCGCCCACCCATTCTCCCACTACCGCCCCGATGGGCGCCACCGCGGCGGCGACGCGCATGCCGGAGGCAAAGGCCGGCAGGGCGGCCGGGATGCGGATATGGCGCAGGATCGCAAGTGGGGTGGCCCCCATCAGCCGGGCCAGCTCCAGCCATTCGGGCTCGGTCTGCCGCAGCCCGTCATAAAACGTGGCCGTGACGGGAAAGAAAATGATTAAAACCGCCATGGCCACTTTGGAGCCGGCGCCATAACCCAGCCACAGGATCAGCATCGGCGCCAGCGCAAATACCGGAATCGCCTGACTGACGACCAGAACCGGCAGCAGCCAGCGCCGAATCGGCCCGAACGCGATCATCAACAGCGCACTGGACGCGCCCAACAGCGTTCCCAGAATCAGGCCTCCCAGAATTTCGCCGATGGTGGTTAGCGCCTGGGGCCATAAATGCTTGAAATTCAGGACAATCGCCACCGCCACCCTCACCGGGCTGGGAAGAATGTAGTCCGGAACCCCGGTAATCCAGATAATCACCTGCCAGCCGAACACCAGCCCGGCTGCAATCAGAGCCAATCGTAAAGTATTCATACGGCTCCATTCGCCAGCAGACGATCCAGCAGTTCGGCGTGCAGGGAAGCGATGACGGGATCGCCGGGATTGCGCGGGGGGCTTCCGGGCGGCACCAGGGGGGGGCCGATGACCGCCGGCCGACCGGTCATCACATGGATCCGATGGCCCAGGCGCAGTGCTTCCAGTGGGTCGTGGGTCACCAGCAAAACCGTTGCGCCTTCGACCAGGTCCGCCGCCAGGTTCTGGAGTTTCAGGCGATTGAGGGCATCCAGGGCCGAGAAGGGTTCATCCATCAGAATCACGGAACGCGCTTCCATCAGGGTGCGCAGCAACGCCACCCGCTGGCGCATGCCTCCCGAGAGGGCGGCCGGCAGATAGTGGCGTTCCTCCGCCAATCCGACCTGCGAAAGCAATCGGTGCGCCTTTTCACGTTTGGCGCCGGTCAGGCTGCCCCGCAGCCGCTCGCCGAGCAGTACATTTTGCTCCACCGTCAACCAGGGCAGCAGCAGATCCTTTTGAGCCATCCAGGCGCTGATCCCGGTGGGATCCGTGTTGCGGCCGTATCTGATCCGGCCCTGCATGCCTTTTCGCAGACTTCCGGCGATCAGTCGCAGCAGGGTCGACTTTCCCGATCCGCTGGGCCCCAGCAGACAGGTCCACCGACCGCCGGGAACGCTGAAATTCAGATTCCGAAAAAGCGGCCGGGCGTCGAAGCCGAAGGAAACGGACTCTACCGTGATGTCAGGAGAAGCCATAACGAATCAGTAAATCATAGATTTGAACTCAATTGGGCTCAACCAATTAACGCCAGTACTGGAAAAAGTGGTGGACCGGTCCGTGGCCGCCGCCCAAGGTATAGCCCGCACCGGCCTCCAGGGCGCCCTGGATATATTTTTTGGCGGCCCTGACAGCGGTGACCAGGTCACTTCCCCGCGCCAGATGGGAGGCAATGGCCGAAGACAGGGTGCAGCCGGTGCCATGGTTGTTGCGGGTGTCGATGCGCTTTCCTTCCAGTTCGACAAAGCGGTCCCGGGCGGCCAGATACAGCAGATCGACGCTGTCGGCGCTGTCCAGGTGTCCGGCCTTGATCAGAACGTGGGCGACGCCGGCTTGTGCCATCCGGCGGGCGGCTTCCAGCATATCTTCACGGGAACTGATAGCCATGCCCGTCAAAACCTGGGCCTCAGGCAGATTCGGGGTAACCAGATCGGCCAGGGGCATCAAATCGGATTGGATGGCTTCGATGGCCTCGTCCTGCAAAAGCCGGTCTCCGCTCTGGGCCACCATCACCGGATCCAGCACGATATTGTCCATTTTATAGACCCGCAGCCGATCGGCCACCGCGCGAATCAAGGGTGCCGAGAAAAGCATACCGATCTTGACCGCGTCGGCGCCGATATCCTGCAGCACGGCGTCGATCTGTTTTTCCACGAATTCTACCGGCACCGGATGAATACCGGTAACCCCCCGGGTGTTTTGAGCCGTGAGGGCCGTGATGACACTCATACCGTAGCAGCCGTTGGCGGCAAATGTCTTGAGATCGGCCTGGATCCCGGCCCCGCCGCCGCTGTCGGAACCCGCAATGGTCAGGACCCGCGGGTATTTCATGCGTGCGTGCCCTCCGGTTGATTCTTGATTTTCCATTTCCTCTTTCCCCCGGTGTTCAATGGAATTGCGGCATCATCCTTTCCATCCCGTCGTTTCAATCTTCAATATCCATCATTCCGCAGAAACAAAAAACGCCTTGCCTGACATCCAATTCCGGGATCGTCCATCATCCATCGTCTCTCGTCCCTCAGCCCTCACCCTCCCCCGCGCTTCGCACGATATGGGTCTTGATGGCCTTCTTCGCCCGGTCGATGATTTCCCGGAGCCGCCGTGCCGCTGTTTCGCAGTCCTCGGCGGACACGATGGCAGACACCACCGCGATTCCTTCGGCGCCCCCGGCCACCACTTCGGCGGCATTGGCCGGGTTCAGGCCTCCGATGCCCACCAGGGGAAGCCTGACCGCCGATCTGATCCGGCGCAGGCCCTCCAGTCCCAGACACGGCGCGGTGTCGGTTTTGGTGGGCGTATTGTAAATCGGACTGATGCCCAGATAATCGGCCCCTATTCTTTCGGCCTCGACGGCATCCTGCAGACACTCGGCGGATATCCCGATGATCCGCTCCTCACCCAGAATGGAGCGGGCGGTGGCCAGCGGCATATCGCTTTGTCCGAGGTGGACACCGTCCGCATTGACCGCCAACGCCACGTCCATGCGATCGTTGATAATTAGTGGAATCCCGTTGGCGGCCAGATATTCCTTGATCGCCTCGGCTTCCGCAATGAATTCACGCGTCGAACAGGTCTTTTCGCGCAACTGAACGCAGGTCACCCCGCCCCTGACCGCCGCCTGAACCACCTCGAGTGTCGAGCGGCCCCGGGACAGCAGCCGGTCGGTGACAAGATACAGGGAATAGTCTATATTTTTCGGTTTCATTTGACAGTTAGATTTCTTCGATTTTTGCGTCTGATGCGAGCATATCGGGGCTGATGGTATAAAGTGCGTCCAGCAGGGCGATCATATAGCTGCCGGGGGCCTTGGCCGACTCCGCCGCAACCTCCCCCGCCAAACCGAAAAAGGCCAGCGCCGTGGCCGTCGCGCTGACGGGATCGGGGTCCACTGCCAGAAAGGCACCGATGATGGCCGTGGCCGTACATCCGGTGCCGGTCACACGGCCCATCAAGGGATGGCCGTTGGAAACGCGCCAGATCTGTCGGCCGTTGGTGATCAGATCCCGGGATCCGGTGATTGCCAGGGTGTTACCCAGGCTGCGTGCCAGAGCGCTGGCTTCTTCAGCGGCATCCTCCACGGAATGGATGGCATCCACCCCGCGGGTCATGGCATCGCTATCGGCCAGGGACAATATCTCGGAGGCATTGCCCCTGACAACCGAAATCGCGGTTTCCTTCAATATCCGCTTCGATGTCTCTGTTCTCAAGCGGGTGGCGCCGGCCCCCACCGGATCGAGAATGACCGGAATGGGCCGTTGGGACGCCTTTTTGCCCGCCAGCAGCATGGCTTCCACCCACATATCGCTCAACGTGCCGATGTTGATGACCAGCGCCCCGGCCAGCATCACCATTTCTTCGACTTCGTTGGGCGCATGGGCCATCACCGGCGAAGCCCCCATCGCCAGCAGGGCATTGGCGGTGTAGTTCATCACCACGTAGTTGGTGATATTGTGGATGAGCGGTTTCGTCTCGCGCACTTTGGATAAATTTTCAGCCGCTTTGCGTTTCAAGTCATTCATTTTTTTCTCCTTTAACTCATAAAAAAAGACCGTTTCCAGAAGGAAACGGTCTTTCGATAATTAACTCCGACAGGCTCGTCTCCCTACGCTGGAATTACCCAGGTCAGGTTCAACGGGTATGATCTCAGACCTCTGCGGCCACCCCTGATTCTTTGCGCTGAATTTTCAAGTAATTATTATAGAATCAGCAATGGGTGTCAACAATAAAATGTCCATAAAAACAAAAGAGACGGGACCATATTTCCTCATGTACTGACGGATATGGAAGTGAAAGCCCAGGAAGTGGTTCTCATCGATGACAACACCGGCAATATCGACCGTGCGAAAAAATGGGGTATAAACGATGTTTATTATACCGATTTGTCGTCTGTCAGAGATGCTATGGCATCGATTCTGTCACAAACTTCCTGATCCAGCATCACAAGGCGCGGGAACCGGGTCAGCAATGATCAGATGAACGATAAAAAATCGCGTGGGAATCATTGATTCGGCTCCTTGACCTGTGCATTATCGCGCCTATCTTTTCGATATACCAAAATCATCGCCGAAACGAACGGACACCGGAAAGGAGGGATTCATGCGGCTCGAAGGCAAAATCATTGGTATTCTCGTGGGACCCGGTTATGAGGATCTGGAGTTCTGGGTACCCTATATGCGCATGCAGGAAGAAGGCGCTCAGGTCAAGGTCATCGGTATCAAGGCCGGTGAGACCTATTCCAGCAAAAGCGGTGGATTGGCCGTAGAAAGCATGCTTGCCGCCGACGCCGTCGACGCGGACCGGCTGGATGCGCTGCTGGTGCCCGGCGGCTGGGCGCCGGATAAGCTGCGACGGGACAAGAACATCCTGAAGCTGGTGCGCCAAATGAACGAACAGGGTAAAATACTGGGGTTTATTTGCCACGCCGGATGGGTCGCCGCCTCCGCCGGCATCTGCAAAGGCAGGCGGGTAACCGGCAGCACGGGAATCAGGGATGACATGCATAACGCCGGCGCCGTTTGGGTGGATGAGCCGGCCTTTCGGGAAGGAAATCTGGTGTGGGGCCGGGTGGTGGCCGATATTCCGGATTATTGTCGCGAACTGGTGAACGCGCTTAGCTGATAACGGCAAATCATGAAAAAAAGCAAGATGCCTATACCGACGCCGGCTGAACGACAGCTTTTGCAACTGTTGGCCAAGGAATGGGACCACAGCGGACCGCCGGGTATTCTGGACATCAGCGATATTGTCGCGGCCCTCGGTCAGGCTCCTAACGATACCATGCAAGCACTAAAATCGCTTTTTCAAAGCGGTCTCATCGATATGAATTCACTCAAAACCGCCGCATTCCTATCCCCTGAAGGCTACGATGCCGCGAACGCCGACTGATTTCAAGCAAATATGTATCGATGATTTCCTTGTTTAGAACAATATTCAAGTTCTTCATTCAATTCGCGCAGGACCTCTTCGGCCTTTCTGCTTATGGACAATGCCTTGCGATCCCCCTCTGCATAGAATAACTATAATTTTAAAAAAGCTCGCGGTCAATCCGGGTTAGACCGTTCGCCTTGGCCGCTTTCAATGCCTGCGCAAATTCATCGCGGGTAATCCGTCGCGCCAGCGGAGAACCAGGCGGGATCATATCGCCGCAGGGATAGTATTGGCCCATGATGTTGACATACGTGTTTTGCGAAATTTCGCGGGCCACAAAACGCATCGCTTCCTCGGTGCCGGCCAGTCCGTCCGGCAGAACCAGATGCCGGACCAGCAGTCCTCTCACTGCCAGGCCTTGGTCATTGAGGACCAGATCGCCAACCTGCCGGTGCATTTCTTTCAGGGCGCTTTCGACCACCTGCGGGTAGTCGGGAGCCTGGGAGTAGGTTTCGGCGACGTGAGTGTCCGCGTATTTGAAATCCGGCATGTAGATGTCGAAAACACCGTCCAGTAGTTTCAAAACCTCCACCGAGTCATAGCCACCGGTGTTATAGACCAGCGGCACCGTAAGACCCAGCTCGATCGCCTTGGGCAGGGCCTTCAGAATGTGAGGCACGAAGTGAGACGGGCTGACGAAATTAATGTTATGGCAACCCTGTCGCTGCAGATCGACCATGATCCGGCTGAAGTCGTCAAAGGTGATCCGGGTGCCCTCGCCCAGGCGGCTGATCGTGAAATTCTGGCAGAATATGCAGCCCAGATTGCAGTAGGTCAGGAAGATGGTACCCGACCCATGGGCCCCCACCAGGGGCCGCTCCTCGCCGAAATGAGGGCCGAAGGATGAAATTTCCGGAGCGCCGCCGGCCCGGCAGAAGCCCTTTTCCCCAGCGGTTCGATCGACGCCGCACTTGCGCGGGCAGACCGTGCACGTCTGAAGCCGTTCGAAACCCTCGCGGATTCGTTCCGGAAACAGGCCCTTTTCATAAGTTTCCAGATAGGCCGGTTTAAAATCATTTTTCTTGCGCATGGGTCGTCAACCGCCTTTTTTCAGGGCTGCCGTGATTCGGGCGGCCGTCTGCGCCGATTCGGCCACGATGACGGGACCCCGGCGATCGGACAGACTCAGGGGATCTTCCCCCTGCCAATCCCGATTGCTTATTTTTACCACGCCGCCGGCTTCGCGGGTCAAAAGCATGCCGATCGCCCGCCGGCGCCCCAGTTTTCCCATCGAGATTGCGGCGGCCGCCCGGCCGTTGACGGGGGCCGAGGCATCAATGGCCGAACAGCGTGAAATCCCCACCTGAAACCCGCTGTCTTCCAGTTTCGATTTCCATGCCGGGGGAAACGAGGACGTGACAAGCACGCTGGACGGGGATCTTCCGTCCAGGCGAACCCGGCGGGGAGGAGTGTCCGCGGTCTGCACCCAACAGCCATGGCCGCCCCGCGCCCAGAACAATTTCCGGCAAGCCGGAAAATATACCACCACCGCCTGATAGCGCTGCTCCTGGACGAAGGCGCCCATAACGGCATAATCCCGCGACCCCCGGGCATAGTTCAGGGTGCCGTCGATCGGGTCTACCACAATAATCGGCCGGCCCTCCCCTTTTGAAGGGAACAACCCCAGCGTCTCGGTGTCCTCCTCGGCATCCACGCTGACCTCCGGCAAAGCCGCATGCAACAAGTGCAGGATAATATCCTGGGCAGCGAGATCCACAGCCGTGAGCGCAGCACCTTCTGGTGAGCTTTGTCCGGCCTTTTCCCCTAATGAGACGTCATTTTGCAACCGGCTGGCGGCACAGCCCGCCTGCAACGCCGCCAGTCGGAAAATGTCGATAAACCGAACTGCTTCATCGAAATTTTGGCGGTTGGTTTTAAAATGCGGCACTTGCATGAAGCTGTTTCCTCTATATTTTTTTCATTTTGTTATTAGATATCTATCGCCACCCATGGATGGCAAGAATCAACCGATATCCGATAATTCATCTTTCCCTGACTCTAGAGCCGCATTATCCAAATTGCAAGCAGGCAAGAATTCGGCGGAATTAATCCAAGGAAAAATCACTATCCAAGGACAGTAGTACCAAATACTGTATACACCTTATTGTTCGTGGGTATTGCATGTCCTAATTTTCAAACGGCCTGATGGTGGCTTTCACCGTCGGCCCCGATTGAGAAATCAACAGATCAAAGCACAACACTTTGATTTTGGAGGTGATATTCATGAAACATGTCGCAAGATTTTTAATGATATTCTTGATGTCCATGGCCCTCGTGGCCGGTGCGGCATTCACCGCGGCCGCTCAAGGAGAGAAAGCAACCGATTCTCCGATTGACCAGCCCAAGAGGCTTCCGGGAATGGGAACCGCGCAGGACCAGCAACCCATCAATGAAAGCCAAAGAGCCATGATGCAGAGGGGGGAACCCATGGCGGTGCCCCGCGCAGATGCAATTATCGGGCTGGAGGTAATGAATGACGCCGGCCAGCAGTTGGGCAAGGTCGAGGACCTGACTTTCAGCGACGACGGACGCATCAACTACCTGGTAATTTCAAGGGGAGGCGTTCTGGGATTCGGTTCCAAGCTGTGCGCCATTCCATGGCAGTCGGCCAACACCCGCATTCATGAGAACGCCGTGATCGTGGATGTGAGCAAAGAGAGCTTGGACAACGCGCCCACCTTTGAAAATTGGGCCGATTTCAGCCAAGGCGATTATCAGCAGCAGGTTAGAGGCTATTATGGGGAAGAAGGTGGAGCAAGAAGCCCGTCGCCGGGGACGCATCCGGCAGATATCAAGCCTGGCACCGGTAAAGAACCGGATGCGGGTATGTCCGGCCAGGAGCATGAATCGGGTAGCAAACAAGAAGGAACCAGTCAATCACAATAAGAACAGCCTGTAGGCTCAACATGAAGTGGCGGTATCTGCTTTTCTAAGATACCGCCAAATTTTTTCAGTCCAGGTTGATGCTGTGACTCCAGCCAGCCGCCACTGAATCCGGCAACTTCGAGTCCCTTGACAATGTAGGGGTTCTTCTTCATCAAATCCCAGAGCAACCCGCTGCGGTAATTTTCGATCATCAGCAAAATGGGTCCCTGATCGATGGCCAGATACTGCTGGTCGAACCATCCGCCCTTCTCGTCGGGGTAGGAAAGATTGAAGGCGTCTTTGAAACCGTATTCCCCATAAAGCCGCCCGCCGAATTTCGTGCGGAAATACTCGAGGGTCGGGATGGTGATTTCGGGGGCGAACGGGATCGATCCGCCGACGGCGGTGGGGGCAATGGTACCGTCATCCCTGAGATATTCGGCGCTGGTGCCGCGCGCCCAGTACTTGGAAAAGACCCGGTGTCTGGCGCCTTCGATGATGGTCGTTTTCGCCGGTCCGTTGCAGGCCGTCAGCCCCCACACCTTTTCGTTGTAGCCTGTCCAGGAATTGGGGTTGTCGATGCTGTAGGCTTGGGAAGCATAGGTGGCCCGCCGGGAGTTGATAAAGTAATCAAGACTCTTGGCGCGCATGTATGCATCTTGGATATCACGAAAATCGATCCATATTTGCGAATATTGATGGCCGAATAAGGGCCCAAAGTTGACGTGGGGATAATTGTAATAGGTGTCCCATCGATAGGTTGCGGTCCAGCGGTCCCATGCAGCCGGATCGATCGGGTGTGTCGGCGACCCCAGGGCCAGGATGTAAAGGATCATGGCTTCATTGTATCCCTGCCAATAGGCGTCGATATACCCCTTTTCCGGCCGCCATCCCATGCTGAGCAGTGGTTTGTGTTTCTCGGAATAGGCCCAGGTCCAGTCCACCCGGCGGTACAGGACATCGGCTGACCTTCGAATTTGGATCTCCGTGTCGGTCTGTCCATCGAAGTAGGTGGATGAGGACAACACCCCTGCCAACAGTAAGGCCGTGTCGATCGTCGAAAGCTCGGTGTGCTTATAACGATAGCCGCTGTCCATATGCAGGAAGTGATAAAAAAAACCCTTGTAGCCGGTTGTGTTTCTCCGGACGCCGCTTTGGGGCGCCTCCAAGAGAAAACGCAGGGTAGTCAGCGTCCTTTCGGCCGCCTCCTGACGGGTCACATACTGTTTTTCCGCCCCGACCAGATAGGCGGTCAGGGCGAATCCGACCCCGGCAATACTGGCAAATTCGGTATTCGGATAGTGATCCGGCGTCAACCCGTTCTGAGGATTGGTGGTTTCCCAAAAAAAATTGAACGTGTCATGCTGCAGCTGCTCCAGCAGGTCCGCTTGTTGTGGCGAAATCTTCCAATTTTCAAAGGTGTCCGGCGTGCTCGCACCCGCGAGGGTGAAGCTGAAAATAAGAATTAGAGTTAGCAACAGGGTACAGCAATTTTTCATCCGGATAGGTTCCTTCCACGAAAAATATAGAAGAGCGGACCTGAATTTTTGGTCTCAAGCCCATGCATTCAGATCCTTCGAAATTGCCACAATTGTTCTGTATTTTACCCATAAATGGATGAGTTGTCAAAAATATGATGTGAATGAAAAAATTTTTATGAATTTTATTCATAATTAAACAAGTTTAGTTAGAGCGAGAATTCGAATGGGAATTGCTAATATTCTTGGGCCGTGCAGGTTCGCTCCACGCAGGAAAAACGGCGGGGGTTATTTTAATTAATAATCATCATAACAGAGACTTAAATATTTTAAAGCTGGTGATTTCCGGATCCTTTTCGGAAGGGCTGGTCATCGACCCTCGGGCGTATCGGTCCGTTCCAAGTTCAAGGACGGGCTTCCAAAAAATGGTAGGAGTTTTGGGGTGAAATAGATAAGACGATCTAAAATAAGCTATAATTTAAGTTTTTTTTGTGAATTTTATTCATCGATGTGAGATGCCGCGCCCTGCTCTTTTTCTGAGGCATATCTGGCGGTTTTTAATTTTCTGACCGGCGACCAACCGGAGGAAGGAACCTTTTTCCTATGACCAATAATCAGATTCAGTTTCCCGACGGATTTCTGTGGGGCTGCGCCACTGCCGCTTACCAGATTGAGGGTACACCGCTGGCGGACGGCGCCGGCCCCAGCATATGGCAGCGTTTTTCCCATACACCGGGCATGACCCACAACGGTGACACCGGTGATGTGGCTTGCGACCATTACCGCCGCATGGCGGATGATGTCCACTTGATGGCGGATCTCGGCTTAAATGCGTATCGGTTTTCAATCGGCTGGGCGCGGGTGCTGCCCGAAGGTGTCGGCAGGATCAACCGGAAAGGATTGGCTTTTTACGACCGGCTGGTGGACGCCTTGCTGGCGGAAGGGATCACTCCCATGGCCACCCTCTATCACTGGGACCTTCCGGAAGCGCTGGACAATCGCGGCGGCTGGCTCAATCCCGACATCGCCGGCTGGTTCGCCGACTACGCCCGCGTATGCTTCGACAAACTCGACGACCGCGTGCCGTTCTGGGCTCCCATCAATGAACCTTGGGTGATCAGCGACGGCGGCTACCTGCATGGTGCGCTGGCGCCCGGTCACCGCAATCTGTTCGAAACGCCCATCGCCAGCCATAATTTGTTGAGGGCCCACAGCCTGGCGGTTCAGGCCTACCGTGGATCGGGTCGGCATCGAATCGGCATCGTCGTCAATATCGAGCCGAAGGTTGCGGCATCCGATTCACTTCAAGACCGGGCGGCCGCCGAACGCGCCGATGCATACATGAATCGGCAGTACCTGGATCCGGTCTTCCACGGCCGCTATCCGGATGAAATGCAGGAAGTCTTCGGGGAAGCCTGGCCCGAATGGCCGGCGGCCGATATGGAGATGATCCGCCAGCCGGTCGACTTTATCGGGCTCAATTATTACACCCGGGCAGTGGTTCGCTACGATGCCGACCAGTATCCGCTGAAAGCCCTGCCGGTGCGCCAGCCAAGCGCCACCTACACGGAAACCGGCTGGGAGGTCTATCCGCAGGGATTGACCGACACCCTTATCCGGCTGAAGGAAAATTACGGCAACCCGGTGATTTACATTACCGAAAACGGCTCGGCCTTTTACGATCCGCCGACGGTGGAAAACGACGCCATTGACGATCCGCTTCGCCGCAGCTATCTCGAAAAGCATGTAAAGGCCGCTCATGCCGCCCTGGAGGGGGGGGTGGACCTTCGCGGCTATTTTGTCTGGTCGCTGATGGACAACCTGGAATGGTCCCTCGGCTTTTCCAAGCGCTTCGGCCTGTTCCATGTCGATTTTACGACCCAAAAAAGAACACCTAAGAGCTCCGCCGATTTCTACCGACGCATCATTGCCAGCAACGGCCGGGTGCTGAATCGCGGCCGCAACACCTGACTGCAACAATTCGTTTGATGAGAGGCAGGGATTAAAGTCATCGGCCTGAAACCGGTAACTGGATGGTGACCTCCGCCCGCGAAACGGGAATGTGCAAACCCTCGCCGCGCCAGGACGCTTTCCTCCCGTCGATCCGGGTCTCACCGGGCTGGTCGACATAGGGCCATTTGAGTATAAAACCGCCCGGGGGCGACATTTCCGCATCGAGGTGCAACCACAGACGGTCTTCTTCCCGATGCAGGGCATAACTCAGCGACCCCCAAGGCGTTTTCAGACCTGAAATGCCTATCCCGCCTTCCTGGAGCCATGATATCGGCACCCCGGCGGCCAGCACCATAGAGACTTTCTCCCCCGGCTGCCGATAGGCGAACGCATCGAGCACCGAGCGAATGTAATCCGAAGCGATCCAGGCATGCGGCATGTCGCCGATGAATCCGGGTTTGCGCGGGTCGCGGCGCACGACCTCGGCCCAACCGTTCCAGGCCTCCGGCCGACGATCGGCCATGAAAAAGTCCAGCAGGGGCAACACACGGCCGCGTTGTCCCAGGCGGATGAATGCCGCCACCGTGCGCAATTCGTAGGGCGTGTACTCATAACCGGCTTGCCCATCGCGGCGGGCGACGAATTTTTGCCAGTAGCGTGCGAAAGTATTCTGCAGCAGAGCCGGCGGAAGCCAGGTCTGCCCGCGGCCGGGAGACAGGGCGATGGTGGTGGAGGTCGCGTCGAAATCGCCGAGTTCGGCTGCGCCCGGCAGATAATCGATGTCGTGCTGTTGCACGGCAGCCCGAATCGAGGCGATCAGATCATTGCGAAATTCGTCCCGGAAGTGCGTCAGGCGCTCGGCTTCCCCGGTTTTCCCCAGGGCGCGGGCAAGATCGACGGCATCCTCATAACCCCTCAAAGCCCAGAAGTCATCCCAGTAGGAGTGCATCGGCTTGGCTGCATAGCCTTCGTGGCTGATCGAAGCCGGCATCAGGCCATAGAGTGCACGTCGCGCGGGCGACCGGTTGGCCGAAGTACGCTCCCGGGCGCGCAGGCGCTCCATGTATTCCACCGCCCGGCGTACATACGGCCACAGCGTCTCTAGCATGGAAATCTTGTGAGTGAAGCGGTACAATTCGGCCACGGTGAATATCAACTCACCGGGGCTGTCGTTTTCCGGCACCGGATCGGCCCCCCGGGCATCCACGCAGCAGGGCGTTTTGCCGCTGCTGAATTGATGCGGTGCAAACCAGGCGATGAAGTCGTGCACCACATCGCTCTGCCCCATACGCAGCAGGGCCTCCGACATCATGGCGCCGTCCCGGATCCAGGTGCGCGCATAGGCGCGCGTCCCGGGCTGGAGTGCCGGTCCGTCCCGGGAGATGAGGATATACGCCAGTGAAGTCCGCAAAGTATCGGCGATCGCCTTCGCGGTGGACGGCAACTGCAATGTAATTTGATTGAGTCTTTCGCGCCACTGCATCGCCACTCTGTCCCGCCGCCGAACCGTCCAGCCATCCGGGTCCTGCCGGGCGGCATCCGGTATCAGGGGCGTCCCCGCCAGCGGTGCCAGGACGTCGATGCTGCGCCGGCCGCGAGGCGATAGGGCCAGATGAAACAACATGGCACCCGAAGCGAAACCGGATTCGTCGGCCAGCCGGGAAACCGGCGCATATTTTCCGGCCTCGAGCATGGCGATGACACCGCCGCTGTCGAAGCTGCCGGCGCTGAATGCGTCGGGTCTGTGCAGCGGAAACACCCGCGGCAAACCGTCGACTACGAGCTCATTTCCGTTCCAATCCAGTTTGTAGATCCGATGGACCCCCCCCGGCCCATTGAGGGACTGGGTCGGCGGATTCACCTGAAACGGTCGAACCGCCAGCGCCAGGGTCACCCGGCGCGAATCGTCGGTGTGGTTTTCCACAGTGTAGCGCACCAGCAGATACGCATCACCGGGGCTGCCGTCGGCGAAGGCCTCAATGTGCAGTTTCAGGCCGGCGGCTTGCCAGTCCACGCGCGGCATCGGCAGATATCCGTCGGCAAGACCCTGGGAAATCGTGGCATCGGCCCAGGAGATAAACCGCGTGTCGGCAATCAGAAACGGCTCGACCGAAAAGCCGCCCCGACCCAACTCCACCGCACCGTCTTCGGAAACCAGCGCGCAATTTTTGCCGCCGCCGTCGACCCCGACAATGGTCCAGTATGACTGTTCGCCGGAAAACCCGCGGGGATAGAAACCTCGGGGAGCGTTTTGGGCCATTCTGAGAAAAAAACCGTTAGCCGTCGCTCCCCAGGCAAGGTCCATCACGTCGATTTCCGACAGGCTGTAGGCCGGTGCCGGCCCTTCCTCCAGGACCAGGCGCAGAAAACGTGTCCGGGAGTCGGTGAGCAGCAGCGGGTCCTCACCCCCGTTGCCTTCGGATACATGACGTACGGTCCGCCAGACGCGGCCATCGTCGGAAAACTCCACGGCATAGCGCCCGGCCTCCCGGCCCGGCGCCCAGTGCAGCACCAGGCCGCCGAATGGACGCGGGGTTCGAAAATCGATTTCGAACCACTGCCGGACATCGCCGCCCGGTTCACTGCTCCAGAGGGTTGCGCGATCTCCATCCAGTGCCTGAACGGCCGGGGCATCCGGCAACTCCGATGAGGCCCGCACTGCAGGCTGCGGCCACTGCGACGGCGGCGATGGCAAAGGTTCGAACATCAGATCGTCGAAACAGATGCGGCCGCGGCTGCCCTTGCCGGCCACCACGGTGATTTCCACCGTTTCCGTCCGGCGCAGCGTGTGGTCTTTTGCCGGTCCCCAGGCAAACGCGATCCGGCGGCGCTCGGTGCGAATCGTTTGCCAATCGCGGCCGGGGGCCAGGTTCGGCCGGTTGATCCACCAGACATTGTCGCCCGCGGCATCGATCAGCTTCACCTGCAGGGAAATGTCCGGCGAGGGGCCCCGCAGACGTAATGAAATCGCAAAATTGCCGCTGAAACGCAGGGGAAGATCACGGCGCAAAAAAGCGTAACCCGAGACCTGACCGAAGTCGAAATCCAGACACAGCGCTCCGCGGTCGGCGTGCAGCGAAGCTTGCACATCCTCGGAACTGCCGACGCTCCAGGCACTCGCGTCATCGAATCCATCCAACAGGCGCGCGCTGCCTTCCGCCGCTTCGGGAAAAGCCGCAACCAGGGACAGCAAAATCACCGGTATCCACAGGCTTCTACAGGCACCGCCCCGCCCCATTTGAGCAAGAAGCGGCAATTGATGGATATTTCCGCGGACGGCACGGGTGAAGAGCAGGCCCATCCTTGAATTCGCCACGTAAGTTCTCACCGATATCATCCCTTCAGGCCGCCCAACATCATACCCTGGATATAGTATCGCTGCAGAACAAGGAACAGCAGCAGAACCGGCAGGATGGTGATCACCGAACCGGCCATCATCAGTTCGGTATCCTGCGCATGTTCTCTGGCCAGGGCGGCCAGTGCGATCGGCAGAGTATAGTGCTCCTGACCGATCAGTACGATCAACGGCCACATAAAATCATTCCAGCTGGACAGAAACGTAAAGACGGCCAGCGTCACGACGATCGGCCGGAGCAGCGGCAGCACGATACCGGTGAAGATGGCCAATTCGCCGGCACCGTCGATGCGGGCTGCCTCCAGCATCTCGTCGGGCACGGTCAGCGCATACTGGCGCACCAGGAAGATACCGAATACGCTGGCCAGCATCGGCACCATGACACCGGCATAGGTATTGACCAAACCCAGATGTTTGAGCATTAGAAAAAGCGGCAGCATCGCGACCTGCCCGGGAATCACCATGGCGCCGATGAGCGCCTGAAAGATCCGTTCGCGGCCGGAAAAGCGCAGTTTGGCGAATGCGTAACCTGCCATGACGTTGCAGCACAGCGAAACCAGCGTGACGCACGCGGCTACCGCGAAACTATTGAATAAATAGCGGGCCATGCCGGCCGTGCCGAAAAGCTGCCGGTAGTTGGCAAAAGTTGTAGGCGACGGCAGCAGCGGCGGCGGCAGGCTGCTGGCCGCTCCCGGCGGCATGAAAGAAACCGACACCATCCATAGCAACGGCAACAGGGTCACAGCGGCAGTGCCGATAAGAATTCCATTCACCATAATGCGGGCGATGCGCGTACTCATGGACTTTCTCCCCCACGGGTCAGCCGCATCAATACGGCCGTCAGGGCGAACATCAGCAGGAACAGCAGAAAGGCTACCGCCGAGGCCTCCCCCAGGTTCCACCATTTGAAGGCATCTTCGTACATGAGATAGAGCACACTGACGGTGCTTTGCAGCGGCCCGCCCTGAGTCATCACATAGGGCTCGGCGAACAGTTGAAAATAGCCGGCCATGGTGAGAATGCCGACCATCAGCAGGGTCGGTCCCAGCATCGGCAGGGTGATGTTAAGAAAACGGCGCAGAGCCGAGGCACCGTCTATTTGCGCCGCCTCATAAAGTTCTTCGGGGATCGCCTGCAGGCCGGCCAGAAAGATAATCATGTTGTAGCCGAAGTTTTTCCACACGGCAAAAAGGATGATCGTCGGCATGGCCCAGTGGGGATCACCGAGCCAATCGATGGGCGCCACACCGATGGCGTCCAGCGCATAGTTCACCAGGCCGTAGCGTGTGTGAAACAGGTAGCGCCAGATCACCGCCACGGCCACCACGGTGGTCACCACCGGCGCGAACAATGCGGTTCGAAAAAACGGCTTGAAAATCGACAGCTTCGAATTGAGCAGCAGGGCGGCACCCAGGGAAACGGCGATCGACAGCGGCACCCCCGCGACGACGAAGTACAGCGTATGCCCCAGTGCGGACCAGAACAGCGGCCGCTGCAGCAGGTACAGATAGTTGTTCACACCGACAAAGCGCAGATTTCGGATATCGGCCAGTGCATACAGGTCGAAGTCGGTCAGGCTCAGACCGAAACCGGCCACAACCGGAACCACGAAAAACACGAAAATCGCGATCAGCGCCGGGGCCAGAAACGGCCAGGCGGCGTAGGAATGCTTCATCCGGGAATCTCCTTCAACGCCGGGCTCGGTACCGGACCCCGCTGTCCGGCAGGAGCCGATCGCTGCCGGCCGATTCCCGAGTCTGGATCAGGGCTGCATTTTTGCGGTCAAGAATCCAGCGGCGCTTTGCCAGTATATCGTCGGTGCGGCGATCGAGCTCCCGGGCCGCCTGGTCGATGGTCAGGCGGCCATGCGCCAGCAGTTCGCCTACCAGTCTCACCTGGTCGGCGATGCGCTCCCATTCCGGCACCTTCGGTACGGCTTTGACCCGTTCGAGCTGTTCCCTGAAAGCCCTTGCATGGGAATCCTCGGTCAGAGCCGAATGGTCCCAGCTCGAACGCCGCGGCGGCATATCGCCGACCAGTTCATAAAACCTGCGCTGCACGCGCGGCTTTGAAAGGTATTCCATCAGCAGCCAGGCCTCGCGTTTGTGCGATGAGGTCTTGAAGACCACCAGACTGGATCCGCCCGCAAGGGAAGCACCCGGTCCGGCTGGCCCCGGCAGCGGAGCGGTCGCCCAGGCATGGGAGAGACGTTCAGGCAGACGCGTCTTGAATTCGGCGATGTTCCACGGACCGGTGACGTAGAAACTGTAATAGCCGCGCGCAAACTCGGCCCATACATTGGAAATGGCGGTATGGGTCGCCAGCGGCGCCCAGCCATTGCGGAACATCTCCGCGTAGAAGCGCAACACTTGCTTGAATCCGGGGCTCTCGAAGTTTCCGTATCGGCCGTTGTCCCGCAGAAGCGGTTCGTCCTGCTGAAGACCCAGCGACACCAGCAATTCAAATTCGTTCAACGGCAGCAGTATCGCGTAGTTCTCTGACCCGGCCATCGCCTTGACGGCTGCAAGCTGCCGCGCCCATTCCGCCCAATCCCGCGGAGGATGATCGAAACCCGCCCTGGCCAGCAAGTCGCTGCGGTAAAAAAGCAGGCGGGTATCCACATACCAGGGAATGCCATACAACTTGCCCTGAATGCGGTTTGTGTCCCAGATTCCCGGGAAGTAGTCGTTCGGCGCGATGACCTGCGACCCTTCCACCATGTGATCGAGCGCCGTCAGAGCGCCCAGGACCGTCAATTCGGGTATCCAGGTGTTGCCCAGCTGACACAGGTCCGGTGCAGCGCCGCCGACGAAAGCCGTCAGCAGTTTTTGGTGGGCGCCGGTCCACGGCAGCGACTGCACCTGGACGCGAATAGCCGGATGGGTGCGCTCGAAATCGGGAATCAATCGACTGACGGTCTCTCCCTCACGGCCCATGGCCCAGAAAATGAGGGTTTGCTGTCTCCCGTTCGCGCCTTCGCAGCCGGACACCAGGAGGATAAACGCCACTGAAGCCGCCAGACACACACCGGCCAGACAATCCGGTGCCCGGGGAAACGATCTTTTCCCTGCCGCCCCGGCAGCCATCTTCCCCTTTCTTCGTCGCATTTTCGTTCTCGCTGCTGTTGCCTCGGCTTTCGCCGCGTCTTCGGTTCGACCCACCCTCGAAATCGTGCGGGTCCCGGCGGGCCCGATACCGGAATGGTTTACCGTGCGGCTGGAATCCGATAATAGCGGTTTCTATCTCAGTGTTAAAAATAAGGTTAAGTTGAAATCAGGCTATACGGAATATCAGGTATTTGCTTCTGATTTTCTGCTGACAAAATTTCTAATAACTGCGGACATCAAAGGTTCGCTCACCTTGCGGGCGTTGCGGTCCGGCGTCCTCCGCTGGTTGCCATTGGCGGTCCCTGGCGTGGTCGCGGGCCACGAGCATATAGATTGACGGGATCACAAACAGCGTGAAGAAGGTACCGATAGCCATGCCGCCGACCAGCACCAGACCGATTGAATTACGGGCCGCCGCGCCGGCCCCCGAAACGAGGGTCAGTGGAAAATGCCCGGCGATGGTCGCCGCGCTGGTCATGATAATCGGACGCAGGCGGGTCAATGCCGCCTCGTGCACGGCCTCACGTTTGGAATGTCCCTGAAGTTGCAGTTTATTGGCGAATTCGACGATCAGGATGCCGTTTTTGGATACCAGACCGATCAGGGTCACCAGCCCCACCTGGGAATAGATGTTAAGCGTTGTCGTCCAGCCCTGGGTCCAGAATTTTGTGTTCGGGTCGGGTATTTTCAGGAAGGTAAACACCAGCGCCCCAAAAAGGGCCAGGGGCACCGAACCGGCCAAAATGACGAAGGGATCCCGGAAGCTGTTGAACTGGGCCGCCAGCACCAGAAAAATCATGATGACGGCCAAAGCGAATGTCGGCAGGAACTGAGATCCCTCGACGCGCAATTGGCGCGATTCCCCGGTGTAGTCGATCGTATACCCCTGGGGCAGGATCCGGGCGGCCTGATCCTCCAGAAACTGCAGGGCCTCGTCCAGCGGTCTGAGAGCTACACCACTGATCTTGACGGCATTGAGCTGCTGAAAGCGATTCAGCGAGCGCGGAACGGTGGAGTTTTGAATCGTGGCGATGGTGGAAAGCGGCACCAGCCGCCCGCCGGGTCCGGTGACATAAATGTTCTCGAGTTGCGCCGGATTGAGCCGGTCGACGCGCTGGATCTGCGGAATCACCTTGTAGCTGCGCCCGGAGATGTCGAAGCGGTTGACGTAGTTACCGCCGACCATCGAACCGATGTCGGCACCGACCTTTTGCAGGTCCAGACCGAGATCGGCCGCCTTGTCGCGGTCGATTTTGATTTGAGCCTGGGGCTGGTCGATCTTGACGTCGATGATCGGGGGGAAGGCAAATAAACCGCTCTGGGCGGCCGCGCGTTGGATCTGCCGGGCGAACTGCAGAATCTGATCTTCTTCGGCCGTTGAAGCCAGGATGAATTCCACCGGAAACTGCCCGCCGCCCGGCAGCGATGGACGCAGGACCGGAAAAATCTGGATGGCCGGAATATGGCTCAATTTCTGCCGCACCTCGGGCATGATCTCGAAAATGGTGCGCTCACGTTCATCCCAGGGTTTAACCACCATTCCGGAGAAACCGGAAGTCGGACGCGTCACCTGGAAGGTGAACTCGGTTTCCGGAACGCTCAAGTAAGCCCGGTTGACCGCCGCCGCGTAACGGCTGGTCAGATCGAGCGTGGAGTTGGCCGCGGCGTCGATAATGCCGAAAATCACCCCCTGGTCTTCGGTGGGTGCCAGCTCCTTGGGAGACATGATGTACATGGGGATGGTCAGCAGGCTGATGACGATCCACAACAGATACACCGCCGGCCGGGCATTGAGCGTCCCATCGAGCAAACGCCCGTAAAAAGCTCTGAAGCGTTTGAAATCCCGTGATATTTTTCCGGCAAACCCGCGCTCTTCGATTCCGGGTTTCAGTAGATTCGCGGACATCATCGGTGACAGGGTGAGGGCCACCACCCCGGAGATGCCCACCGCTCCGGCCAAGGTGAACGCGAATTCCCGAAACAGGGAACCGGTCAGCCCTCCCTGAAGCCCGATGGGGACATAAACGGCCGCCAGGGTGATCGTCATGGCGATAATCGGCCCGACCAGTTCGCGGGCGCCCAACAGGGCGGCATCCAGCGGGGACTTGCCCTCACTCAGGTGGCGTTGAACATTTTCCACCACCACGATGGCGTCGTCGACCACCAGCCCTACCGACAAAACGATCGCCAGGAGGGTGAGCAGGTTGAGGGTAAACCCGAATAATTCCATGAGAAACACCCCGCCGATCAGCGATAGCGGAATGGCCACCACCGGAATCAAAGTGGATCGCAGCGACCCCAGGAAGAGAAAAATGATCACCACGACGATGAGCAGGGTTTCACCCAGGGTCTTGACCACTTCGTGAATGGCATTGGAAATATAATCGGTGGCGTCATAGGCGATTCGACCTTGCAAACCGGGCGGCAGGTCTCTTTGGATGCCCTCCATGGCGTGGCGTACCCGGCGAATGACATCGAGGGAATTGGCGTTGGGCAAGGGCCAGATTCCCATGAAAACGGCGGTTTGACCGGAAAAGCGAACCTCGGTGTCATAATCTTCGGCACCCAGCACCACATCGGCGACATCTTCGAGACGAACGATGGCGCCGTCCTGATCCCGAATTACCAGACGTTTGAAATCCTGCACGGAGCCGATGTCGGTGTCGGCGGTCAGGTTGACCTGCACAAGCGACCCCTTGGTCTGGCCCACGGCGGAAAGAAAGTTATTGGCCGCCAGCGCCTGTCGCACCTGGGCCGGGCTGATATGGAAGGCGGCCATGCGCTCGGGCTTGAGCCAGATGCGCATGGCGAAGGTGCGGGCGCCGAGGATATCGGCCCGCTGAATGCCTTCAAGGGCGGAGAGACGGGGCTGGACTACGCGCACCAGATAGTCGGTGATCTGATTCTGCTGGAGTTCATCGGAAGTGAAACTGAGGTAGGCTGAAGCGAACTGGCTATCGGCCGACTCGACATTGATGACCGGAACTTCGGCCTCCGGCGGCAGGTCGCTGCGCACCTGATCCACCTTGGAACTGATCTCCGCAAGGGCTTTGATCGGATCGTAGTTGAGCTTCAACCTGACGTTGATGGTAGAAATGCCCTGCGAACTCTGAGATTGAATGTAATCGATGCCGTCGGCAGCCGCGATGGCCCTTTCCAGCGGCGTGGTAATAAACCCCCGGATCAATTCGGCACTGGCGCCGATATAAACCGTGGTGACCGTGACCGCCGAGCTTTCACTCCGGGGATACTGCCGGACATTGATGGACCGCAGGGCCTGCAGCCCCGCGATGCTGATCACGAGGCTGACCACCAGAGCCACAACCGGACGTCGGATAAACAGATCGGTGAAATTCATGGGTCGGCGTAGAAACAGATTCCTTATCAGTGAAAAACATTAGGGTTTACAGAACCATCCGGACACAACTTCCGGTTTAATCCCCAACCTTTCCGTTTCAAGGGAATACCAGGCATCAACTGTTTCCCGGCTCCGGTGCCAGTTTGAACTCGGGTGCCAGGGTGTTGTCCACGACCACCGACTGGCCGTTGCGAAGTTTGAACGCCCCGGTGCTGACGATGGTCTCACCGGCGTCAAGCCCGGATTGGACGGCTACAAAATCGCCGCGTTTTTCTCCCAGCTCCACAACCTGCTGACGTACGACCAGTCCGGACGACTTTTCATCTCCGCCTTTTTCGTTTTTCACCACGAACACCGAGTCGCTATACGGAGCATACAGGATGGCGGTGGCCGGAACACTGATAACCTTTCTGACGGCCGGCAACACCACGACCACATTGACAAACATACCCGGACGCAGATGCTCGGTGCGGTTGGCCACCGTGGCCTGCAGACGGATATTGCGGGTAGCGGGGTCAACCTCGGGGTTGATGGCCGTGACCTTGCCCTCGATCATCTGTCCGGGCAGTGCGTCGGAGGATACCCGAACGGTAAGACCGGCCTGGACCTGGGCGAGATGTTGCTGCGGCAGGAAAAAATTCACGAATATCGGGTCGATGGATTGCAGCGAGACAATCGGATCGCCCTCGTTGAGAATCTGCCCGAGATTGACCAGGCGGATGCCAAGACGTCCCTTAAAAGGCGCCCGGATGTTTTTTTTGGCGATAACGGCTTTGATCCCATCGACCCTGGCCAGGCCCTCTTTATACTGTGCCTCGGCGTTATCATACTGGGATCGGGCAATGGTTTTTCGCGCCAGAAGTTTTTTCAGCCGTTCGATATTGAGCTTTGCCAGGTCCTTATTTGCCTCGGCCGCCCGCAGATCGGCCGCTTCCGAGGAAGTGTCTTGCTGCACCAACAGGTTGCCGGCTTCTACCTTGCTCCCCGCCTCGAAATCAATCCGAACGACTTTACCGGACAGTTCGGCGGTGACCATGACACCCTGAACCGCTTCCAGGGATCCAACCGCAGCCAACCGCGACTCCCAGGTATCCTCCCCCACGACGGTGGTTGTCACCGTCTCGGGCGGCGGAGCCGATTCCTTTCCCTGGGCAATCATACGGCTGATCTGGAGGCTTTTGATACCGCCCAGTACGGCAATGACAATCAGCACGCCGATGAACGTCAATATGACTTTCTTGGTCATGGCATCTATCTACAAACTGCTGAAAAATTGGGACAAATAATCGATTTTCACTGATCTTTACTCTCAATCCAATGATCTGCCGGACTGACGACAAATCTCTTAAGAAGGTAATGACGACCCGGTCGTTGTCAATCGGACGATGATCAAGCATGTAAAAATTTCAACTGCTTAGGACATTCCCGATTGAATTCTCATCTTACATGACAATTGGGTGGGTATCACAAAAAGCCTTCCGGCAATCCAGAATTCAGGGCGGTTCATTTAGATGTCCGGATGATGGGATGCGTTTACATAAAAATGCCTCCGGCAGGGTTCAGGAAAAACCCCATCGCCATATTACTGAAAAAATCCGATTCGGACTGCAGCCGGAAAAATCGGGTGCGATATTGGACCTGGCCAAGTCCAAGATGGGTTATTTGAAACGGTATCTAAACGGTTGACAGATGTGATAGAAGGCTTTACACAGATAGGGCGCTAAATCTTTATGACCGACCTTTATTAGGATATCGACAATTCAATATGAAAGCTGAAGAAGAACTGAGTCTGCTGCTTCAAACAGCCGTCCAACTGGGTGCCAGCGATGCTGCAATAATTCCGCCACGGGCTATTGTGGTTGAAGATGAACTCGCCCTCCTTTGCAGCGGCGATACCCGCTGCAAAAATTACGGTCTGGCGGCCAGTTGTCCACCCTACGTATCCGGACCGTCCGCATTCCGGCAATGGCAGGAAAGTAGCCGCCATGCCATCGTGGTCAGAATCGATGTGCCGACATGGGTGATATTTTCCGATGAGCGGCGGGATATCATGCGGCTGCTGCATGAAATCGTGGCCGGTGTCGAAAGTAGAGCGTCTGCATTGGGATACCATGGCTCAAAAGCCTTTGCCGGCGGTTCCTGCAAAAATCTGTTCTGCCAAGATCAAACCGTCTGCCGGGTGGTAGGCGCTGGCGGGCAATGCCGGAATCCGCAATTTGCCCGTCCGTCCATGTCCGGTTTCGGCATCAATGTTTCCAGATTGATGGAGACCGCCGGGTGGTCGTCAAAATTGGCGAGCCGATCGCAGGCATCCGATGGTGAATCCATGACATGGATCGCCGGCCTTATTCTGATTGCCAGGGACGGGGAGCCTTGCGGAGCCTGATCGTGCCGGAACTCAATATCGGATCTTCCGGATACATGAAAAAGATCCATTAATCCATTTTTGGAGAGGCACATGAACCACGCCACAATCCGCGGCCCATCAGCGGCAGCTTACCCGGAAAGCGCCGAAAATGCAGCGCCGGGAACAGATCTATGAGTATTGTCAGTCCGTTTTTGCGGTACTGGAAGAATCGAAGCGGACCTTCCCCTTTGGACCCTCTTCAGCACAATAACGGCATGAGGATCTAAAGCATCTTCTCCTTGCTGTATTATTCGAGTTTTTAAGTAGTCCCGGGCCTCAGCAAACAGGGCTGCGATATCTGACAGGTCAAGTCAAATATATTTCCGGTTGGGTTCAATCCGTATGCTTCCATCGCAATAAATAAATGCTCTATAGCGGTATATTGCCGTGGCGTCTAAAGGGTTGGGGGCGTTGCTTGTTTCTCAGCATTCGCAAGGCCTTGATCAACTGCGGCCGGGTTTCACTGGGTTTGATGACCTTGTCTACCAACATGTTTGATGCGGCATGGAAAGGATTTGAATATACGAAATCGTATGCTTCTATTTTCTCCTTTCTGAAGCTATCCGGATCGTCGGCGGTCTTCAGTTCCTTGCGGTAGATGAGATTTACCGCCGCTGACGTATCCAGCACCACCAACCGGGCAATGGGCCACGCAAACATCAGGTCCAGGTCCATGCCAATGCAGCACATGGCCATTACCGCTCCGCCATACTCCTTTCTCAGGGCCAGGGTTATCTTGGGAACCGTGGCTTCCGCGAACGCATAGAGCATTTTGGCCCCGTGCCGAATAATTCCGGAGTGTTCCTGCTTGACCCCGGGGAAATAACCCGGGACATCCACGAGGTTTATCAGTGGAATGTTGAAGGCGTCGCAAAAGCGGATGAAACGCGCGGCCTTGTCGGAGGCGTCCACATCCAGGCATCCTGCAAAAACCTTGGGTTGGTTGGCGACAATGCCCACAACCCCGCCATCCATGCGTGCAAAACCGGTGATGATATTGGTTGCAAATTTCGGGAGGATTTCGAAAAAATCTTCATTATCTACGATCCGGACAATGACGTTTCGCATGTCGTATGCCTTGCGGAAATCCGGTGGAACGATCTGCTCGAGGGTATCGTCCGTCCGGTCGGGACTGTCAGTGGAGTTGACGCGGGGGGGAGTCTCCTCGTTGTTGGACGGGAGATAGCTGAGCAGGGATTTGACGAGCTGGATACATTCTGTATCATTTTTGGCGGTGAAATGGGCAGTCCCGGTGATTTCACTATGTACCTTGGCGCCACCCAGTTCGTCCATGGACACCTCTTCTCCGGTCACGGCTCTGATAATGGCCGGGCCCGTAATGATCATGTGGCTGGTCTTTTCCACCATTACGATAAAATCTGTAATGGCGGGTGAATAGACGGCCACCCCTGCGCAGGTTCCCATCATCATGGAAATTTGGGGGATGATCCCCGATGCCGCCGTATTTCTCTGGAACATGCCGGCCACTCCTTTTGAAGCGAGAAAGCCTTCGTTGATTCTGCCGCCTCCCGAATCGTTCATCCCCACGATCGGGGCCCTGGCTTTGCGGGCCTCATCCATGATGCGGCAGATCTTCCGCCCATGCATGACACCCACGGACCCGCCGAGAACCGTCGCATCCTGAGAGTAGCAAAAAACAAGCCTTCCGTCGACCTCCCCATATCCGATCACCACGCCGTCGCCGGGCACCTTCTTGTCCTGCATGCCGAATTCCCGCGACTGGCTCTCGGCGAGTTCGTTTATCTCGACAAATGTGCCGGGGTCGAAAAAAAGGTCGATCCGTTCCCGCGCAGACAGCTTTCCCTGGTTGCGCAGTCTTTCAAAAGCCTTTGGGCCGCCGCCCTGGCGCCCTTTTTCCAGTAAAGACTCGAGTCTTTCGAGTTCGCTCTGATGAGATTTTTCCATTTCAACGATTCCTTTTCGCAGCGAAATTCAAGAAGCGGACATATGCGATCATGCGTGTCTTCCATCACGAGAACAGTGATGGTTACCCGCAAGGTGATCAAAAACATCGTGGCAGTCAATCATAGATCACCGGCATCCGTCTGGTTTGGGTCAACACGGCCCGTCACCTCTAAAACGTCAAAACTTTCGATTCTCAACGCGGATGAGCCGGTGGCGGATGAATGGGGTTAGCCTGTTGATTTTTAAATACATAAATCATTAAAAAGTCAATGAAAAAGATTTTTTGGTTCTCCGGTTATAAGAAATTTCAGGCTGAAATGCGGTTTGACTTATCCGCCTGCCTCCATCTCCGCGCACCGGAGGTGCCCGGGAAACGGATTCGGGGGTTTGATGTTCCAGACTTTCGCATCAGCTTCAGGCATGACACGTCGTGCAGGAGATGCGGAGCTGTTTATGAGCGATCCCTTACGGTTCACTTCCATCGCAAAGATGTGGCGTCATTCAGTAAGGTTATTCCGAGCGCTGATGATATAAAACGCTTAAGGCATGCTAAGTACAGGTTACAGCCACCGCCTCAAAAGTGAGTGAGCTGGTTGGCGGCGGCAAAGGCATTTTAAGGCAGTCGGCAATTCAGTCCCGGGCGGCCAAACCACAACTCCCTGGAAGCTGTAAGAAAGACGACCGGTTGCATGTTCTATCGCAGCGATATCTATGAAATCACAGAAACAGCCTGCCAAAGGATTTTTTGGAAGGTCATTTGTCATGACAAATCGGCAAATGCAGCATCCCTGGATTATACTTGCGCCAGCCACCGTTCCCGGCATATACTCAGCTTCAAAACTTAAAACAGAAAGCCGTTATTGATAATGATTGGTTATCAAACAGCCAGGAGGCGACTGCGATGAAAGCGATGCTGTTAAACCGATTGTGCAACCTCGCAGAAGAAAGTCAGCCGCTGGTTTTGCAGGACATGCCCGAGCCGATACCCGCCGACGACGAGATCCTGGTCAAGGTGTCGGCATGCGGTGTATGTCACACTGAGCTGGATGAAATCGAAGGACGCACCCCGCCCCCGCAACTGCCTGTCGTATTGGGCCATCAGGTGGTCGGGCGGGTGGCTGACCGAGGCAAACTGGTTGAGCGATGTCGTGTCGGTGATCGGGTGGGTGTAGCCTGGATTCATTCGGCTTGCGGACGCTGCGAATTTTGCCGGGCGGGTCTGGAGAACCTGTGCGCTGAATTCCGGGCGACCGGCCGGGATGTCCTTGGCGGGTATGCACAGTACATGACGGTACCGGAGCGCTTCGCCTATGGTATCCCGGCAGTCTTTAACGATGCCCAGGCGGCTCCGCTGTTGTGCGCCGGGGCCATCGGTTACCGGTCCCTGCGGTTGACAGGCCTGAAAAACGGTCAGAATTTGGGACTGACCGGTTTCGGGGCCTCAGCCCATCTGGTAATGCAAATGGTAAAAAACGAGTTTCCCGATTGCGGGGTTTATGTTTTTGCCCGCAGTGCCCGGGAAAGAGATTTCGCCTTGGAGCTGGGTGCCGTCTGGGCGGGTGATACCGCTGACGAAGCCCCCCGAAAGTTGCATTGCATGATCGATACCACCCCGGCGTGGAAACCTGTCTTGCAAGGTCTCAAGATGCTGACTCCCGGCGGCCGCCTGGTAATCAATGCCATCCGCAAAGAGGAATTCGACAAGGACAATCTGCTGAATCTCGATTACCCACAGCATTTGTGGATGGAAAAGGAAATCAAAAGCGTCGCCAACGTGGCACGGCGGGATGTTGCCGAATTTCTGGAACTGGCCGCCCGAATACCAATCCTTCCCGAGATCCAGGAATTTTCCCTGGAAGAGGCCAACATGGCCCTGCTGGAGCTCAAAAAACGGAAGATTCGCGGCGCCAAGGTTTTGAGGATCGATTGATTTGTCACCCCCAAAGCGTTGCCGGTTCGGTCGGTGATACCCGCATTGAGATCAACTGCCGGGTTTTCTCGAACATGTGCCGGCTATGGTTTTTTACATAAGAATGTATACTTTTATGCACTTTTTCTAAAATTTTGTCCCATGAATCAGCGCAGATTGGACCAAAAAGCACACTCGATTCCCGATGGCCATTTTTAGATCATTTACTCGGCGGTTTTATTTCAGACTCTGGTCACAGGATTTCAGCGACATCGCATCCGATCCGGGCATCCAGGATCGGCTGGCGTCGGTCTACGCGTCGGTGGACGATGTGGATCTCTGGATCGGCGCATTGTCGGAAGATCCCGTACCGGGCGGTCACGTGGGTGCATTGATCCGAACGACGCCCAAGCGGCAGTTCGAAGCCCTCCGCGACGGTAACCGCCTCTGGTACGAACGGGTCTTCAGCAGAAAAGAGATCAGAAAACTTGAGAACACACATTTGTCCGACATCATCCGCCGCAATCCGCCCATCGGCGATGAGCTCCCTGACAATGTATTCAGTGCAGACTAAAAAAAGATTTAAGCTTTTTCAAACGCTTGCCGGCTTCCGCCAGAATTTCTTCGGTGCGCGAGAAGTGCAGCCGGATCAGATGGTGGACCGGCTCATGAAAAAAACTCGATCCGGGCACAGCGGCCACGCCCACCTCCTTGGCCATCCAGCGGCAGAACTGGATGTCGTCGGTCACGCCGAATTCCGAGCAGTCCACCATAACGTAATAGGCGCCCTGGGGTTTGGTATAGGCCAGGCCGGCGTCATCCAGATAGTCTAAAAACAGATCGCGCTTGCGGGTGTAGCCCGCGGTGAGCTTTTCATAGTAGTCGAGCGGCAGCTCCAGGGCCGTAACGGCTGCTTCCTGAAGCGGCGCCGCAGCACCCACGGTGAGAAAATCATGCACTTTGCGGGCACCGGCGATAATTTTTTCGGGTGCGATCACATACCCCAGGCGCCAACCGGTCATGTTATAGGTCTTGGACAGGGAGCTGCACGAAATGGTTCGCTCGAACATGTCCGGCAAGCTGGCGATGTAATGATGCCGGTAGGGCGGGTAGACAATGTGCTCGTAAACTTCGTCGGTGATCACGAAGGTGTCGAATTCCTTAGCAAGATCGGCGATGATCTGCAGTTCCTCCAATGAGAACACCTTGCCTGACGGGTTGGAGGGATTGCAAAGCACAATGGCCTTGGGCTGTTGTTCGAAGGCGGCCCGCAGTTCATCAGGATCGAATTCGAATCCCGGCGGATGCAATGGAACGTAAATCGGTTCGGCACCGCTGAGGATGGTGTCCGCCCCATAGTTTTCGTAATACGGCGAAAAAATAATCACCTTCTCCCCGGGGTTGCAGGCGGTCATCATGGCCGTCATCATCGCTTCGGTGCCGCCGCAAGTGACCACCACGTGGACTTCCGGATCCAGATCGAGTCCCATCCAGTGACGCTGCTTGTTGATCAGGGCCTCGCGGAAGCGCGGCGCCCCCCAGGTGATGGCGTACTGGTGGGGGCCCTGGGCCATGGCGCGCTTGCCGGCCGCCAGCACCTCCGCCGGCGGATCGGCATCGGGAAATCCCTGAGAAAGGTTGACGGCGCCGTATTTATTCGCCACGCGGGTCATGTCACGAATGACGGACTCGGTGAATAAGGACAGACAATTTGCGGTCTGGGGCATGGGCGATCCTCCGTCGAATATTCTGCCCGCTACGTAGAATAATCAGAAATAATCGAACCAGAAAAATATTCGAGGGGGTAACCTATGCGAAAAATTTTCGATTTGCAAATGGAAAAAAAGATATCGCCAATAATGAACTCGAATCCATAGATGAAATCCTTAAACCGTCGAAGGCACTATTATACCTCAAACCTGCAGCACACACGCGAAAGGGGTTTTAGTGTCCAGAGGAAAATGGAAAAAATGGGGGGGGCGTTCTTTTGGAAAATTCATAAATTAAGGTTTTTCAGCATTCAGGTTAATGAGGGCCGGATTGAACGACTCACCCTTGCCACGGCCGTGATCGCTTCCTACTTTTTCCGGGCTCGCCAGGTGCCATGGTCGAAAGGCGGCACGGTGAATTTATAAGTTCCACTCAACACCTTACCGTCGGATGATATTTTCCCGGAGAGCGTCCCTTCGAGCGGAAGAAGGATTTGACCCGTCAATTCGTTTTCCCTTATTTCTCCACTGAAATTCAGGTATGACCCCCCCTCGCCCAAATTGCCGAAACACGGCTCGCTGCCATCCGGAGCGCGATACAGTTTGACTTCGACAGATCCCTCATTACCGGTTCCATTAAAGGTGCCTTCGTATACGCCGAGCAATACGGACCCTTGGGGCACACCCTTCAGGGCGGCACAGCCGAAAGCTATGCAACCGACACCTGTCAAAAGAATCAACAGCCAAAACCTATTTTTCATGTAATCCTCCCTCACCGACCGGGCTGAACGCTGCAGCCATTGGTCGATCTTCCAGACAATATTCAAATTTTATCATTCGACCGTAAACGGTCTTCCTCGGGGAGCATGGGGGCAGCGGGGATCGGGCCAATGCGGTTTATCGTAGCCGTATGCTTTGAGCGCCTCCCGATAGCACCGGCCGAGATGATCGTGGCATTGTCTGTAATCGCGGCAATCTTTGCAGGATCCGTCCGGAATCTGTTCCTGTGAAGGATATGCGAGTTCCAGTGCTTTGGCAGAATTCCAGATTTCCATGAGACTGTTTTGATTGAGATCGCCGATGATGAAGTCAGGGTGAAAGTAGAGTTCTTCGCAAACTGTCACCTGTCCGTCCGGAAGCACGACAACGGATCGGCGATTCGCCGTACACAGCGCTCGCTGACCGAACCGTTCCAATTTTTCTTTTTCTGACCCCGCATAATAATCGGCATTGGCGCCATTGAAAATGATTCTTTTATGAGGGAAAGACGTTTTGATTTCGTTCAACTGGTCTTCAAATTTGCGCAAGGCGTCTTTGCCGATGAAAAGGGCGTCGTTATGCCGGTAGAGCGAGCGTCCATAACATGTGATATTGATCTTGAATACAAAGGGACGTTCCGCCAGAAATCTGATCAAGGCGGGAACATCATGGATGTTGCGGGGTGTAAGAACGGTATTCGTTCGAACCTTTATACCTGCTTCGCCCAGATCATCCAGGCTATTCAGTATCTTTTGGCCATAGCCGTTACGCTGCATGAGTTTATCGATAATGACCGGGTTAACGGCATCTATGCTGATCTGAATTGTCTTGAGCCCCATCGACCTCAACCGGACGGCCGCTTCGCGTGTCAGGGGCATCTTGGTTGGAATTGAGGGGTACAATCCTTCATTGAAGGTTGTTTCGAGCAGCTCAAAAGCATCCGCGCGACAAAAAAAATCGCCGCCGGAGAATTCAACCGTCTCGATGGCGCATTGTTTCAGATCCTTTAGGAGTCTTTTGAAAAGATCCAGGCCGAATTGTTTTCTACCCTGCATGCCTCCGGTATCCGCGTAACAGTATATGCAGCTGGTGACGCATTGCATGGTCGGCAGAATGAGGACGCTGGTGGGCGCCTTGCAGCGAATGTCGCGCATGTCGATCTCGTCTGCGCGAACCACGAACATGCCGGGGTCATAGCTGCGAATTGACTGTAGGTTGGAACCGGTTGTTTCCTTGAGCAGGGACCCGATGACGTCGTTGTCGTTAACCGGCAATGAAATCAGGGCCTCGATTTGTTCCGCGGCCTGTTCGTCACTGAGATTGAAAAGGAAGGATACGCGCTTGCGGATATCACGGATGTCTCGGGTTCCATCAAAAAGCGAGAGAATGATGGCTTGCTGGGGAAACAGATGCCGGAACACTTCATCGCCATCGGCATCGGAGGGATTGACGGAAAAAAGAACCGCACGGCCGCCGTCCGGACGCAGCTTGACATCCGGGCTCAAATGTAATTTCATTCCGTCACCGTCCCTATAAAAGTCGGCACCGCCGGAGAATCTTTAAGTTAGGCCTTAACTTTTAAGTTCTGCGATGATCTCTCTTTTCAAACGCTCCAGTTCGTGGGGATAGATGATAAATTGGTCGATCCCGCGTGAGGCGTTTGGACCATTTTGGCAGCCGGAATGGCAGGTCTGGCACATGTTGTCGCAGGCTGTGCAGCTGGCCCCTGTGCCGAGACCGATGATTTTCGAGATGAGATCCATCGTACTCAGTCCCGACTCTTCAATGGCCTTTTTCAAAAACTCAAAGTCAATTTCTCTTTTTCCCGTGGCCATCAAATGCCTCCTTTCTGGATATTTTGAAAATTGGCAACAGAGATTTGATCGAAAACAAATTTTGTGATTCTGGGCTTTAAATATTACAGAAAACCGGGATCTGTTTTGCGAGGATGATCGTTACAGCTGAGGCGGATAGCGGAATAAGGCATCCCGGTTCGGTTGAAAAGTGTGAGGAAAAATAGTATATCACAGCGTGGGATGTCAAGTTAAATTTGAGGAATCAGGCCAATCCTTTCTTAGAAATGATTGCCAATTTCAACAACGTGCAGATTTAAACCCGGATTTGGGTTGTAAAAAACGAAATTGCACAAAATAATGTTTTCAATAAACCTCTACCGATCAAACTTGCCGCTCAATCCACGCCATTATCAGGGCTACCATAAATTCGACCTCCGTATCATCCAGTACCCTGCCCTTCTCGATTCCCTGCCATTTCAATATGCATCTCCTGCAGCAGGTGGCGGTTGCATGCTGAGCGTTGAATACTGGATGCCCTCCCATCGGTTTTTGTTGGCCGTCATTTTTTGAAAAGGCGGGTGCAATCCTGGAATTTATAAATTGGAATGCATGCTCTTTGATGGTATCGAGGCCCCTGATGACAATGTAATCCCGGTCTTTCCGGGTCAACTTAAATCTGGATCTGAATTTGGACTTTTTGAGGGCAGCAAGAAATTGGGATATCGTTGAATCTGGTAAGGTCGTTTAAAATCAACCCGGCACCTTAAATTCCGTCCCACATGCGACGAAGCCATTCAAAAGATATCAAAACCGCTGCACCTCTCCCCTCTTGCTACTCCTCCAGAAGCCGGGACTCTATATTCTGATAGCAGCAGATTAACTTTGTGTGTCGGTATGGCGGCTCAATACTTGTACATCTCCCGGAAATTTTTTTGCACGATATCTTTCCCGACCTTCCGTATTAAATCATTAACATAATAGGGTATTTGCTCAGCCAGAAGATATTTTTTAAAATCATCCTCGACATGTTGGGTTGAAACCTGCCAGGGCTTGGCAGCTTCCATGAAGATATCATATTCGCTGCATTTCATGAGTCTGGCCAGGTTCATCAGATACTCCTGATCGGTAAATGGTTTGTTCCTGGCATATCGACGATCCAAGTAGCGCAGCAGTTGAAACCAGGAAATCGCCATCAAGGGAAAAACGATGGCACGCCAGTCAATGGAAATATCTCCAATCATCTTTACCTCACATATGACTCGAAACCGTTTCAGCGGGTTCGTGGCTTTGAATTTTAAACCTTGTTTATTGAGCTACAACTTGAAGCTAATCATGATCGGTCGAAGATCAAGAATGGGCAGATTCCACGACTTTTGGGTAAAGGGGGCGCTATCCTGGAGTATATTAAAAAGTTTGACATAACATATATGATGATATAATTTATTGACCACCATGAGATACGACGAGCCCATAAAAAAGCGTAAACTTTCCGATGAGGTCCTGGAGCGGCTGCTCCTTCTTTTTGAATCGGGAGAGATCAGACCGCATGACGAAATGCCCTCTGAACGTGAGTTGATGGAACAGTTTCAGGTCGGGAGACCTGCCGTTCGGGAGGCGATGCAATCGCTGGAGCGATTGGGGCTGATAACGATCCGGCATGGCGAGCGGGCCAAAGTTCTAGAGCCCACAGGGGACGGGATAATCGATCAAATCGATTTTGCAGCCCGTCAGTTGCTCGCCAATTCGGCTAAAAATGTAGAGTTTTTGAAAGAGGCCCGGCAGATTCTTGAAACCAGCATCGCCAAGTTGGCCGTTGAAAGGGCGATTCCGGCTGATGTTCGGACCCTGGAAAAGCATTTGAAATCAATGCGAAAAAACAAGGGTAACCGCAAAGAATTTTTGAAAGCCGACCAGGAATTTCATCTCACCATCGCTAAAATGACCAGAAATCCGATTCTGTGGACCGCCATGCGCGCCGTATTCAAATGGCTTACCCGGCATTATTCCGAATTGTTGGGGGTAGCCGGTCTCGAAGACCTGACTTTGCAGGAACATGAAGCTATTTTCAAAAGTATCGTTTCCAGGGATTCCGAAGCTACCGCAAAACATGTCAGCGATCATATTCTGCGGGTAAACGATCTTTACCCCAAGCCGCACCATACCTGAAATCAGCCCCCTATATCCCGGCATTAAACCCAACTCCCCATTTTGATTCATTGAATGACAAGATACGGTCCGTCCATTGACCCTGGTCCCTAAACAAAGAAAAGTAAAATGGTTATTGACATACTGATATGATGAGTATATGAGATGATATATTTATTAATTTATCAATGATCCTGAAACTAATCTGACGGATTGAGAGGTAAAAAGCATGGCCGGCAACCAGAAAAAAATTACGATTCCGGATTTCAAAAAACGGAAGGAGAGCGGGGAGAAAGTCACCATGATTACGGTTTATGACTTTCCGATGGCCCGACTGGTGGACCAATCCCCCGCCGAAATGATCCTGGTCGGAGACTCGCTGGGGATGGTTATCCAGGGTCTCGACCACACAAATCCGGTGACGATCGAAGAGATCATTTACCACGCCAAGGCGGTTCGGCGCGGTGCTCCCAATACGCTGATTGTCGGGGACATGCCTTTTATGAGCTACCAGGTGGCATCCGAACAGGCCTTGGCATCTGCCGGCCGCATCGTAAAGGAAAGTGCGGCGGATTGCGTGAAAATGGAAGGTGGTCGATACATTGCGAAGTCGGTGGAACGAATCGTCCAGGCCGGCATTGCCGTTATCGGCCACATCGGTCTGACACCTCAGAGTGCATCCGCACTCGGCGGGTTCAAGATGCAGGGAAAAACACCGGAAGAAGCCAAACAGCTCATTGACGATGCCCTGGCCTTGGATGAAGCCGGTGTCTTCGCGATGGTGCTTGAATGCATCCCGGCCGGTGTCGCCAAAGTCATCACAGAATCGGTTTCAGCCGTAACCATCGGCGTTGGGGCGGGGCCGCATGTCAACGGCCACAATCTGAATGCCTACGATATTCTGGGACTCTTTGACGCTTTCGTCCCAAAATTTGTCGAACAATACAAGAAACTCGCTCCGGAGATCCTGGACGGGTTCACGGCTTTTGCACAGGCGGTTCGTAGCGGAGAATATCCCAATGCAAACCAAATGTTTACCGGGGGAGATACCATCACCGAGCTTTACCCGATCGAATAATGATTCATATAAAATGCCTATGTAAGGCATTTGGAGAGAAAATATGTCCGCTCACAGTGACAAATTAAGCGCCAACAAGCGCCGCAGCGCAACCATAACCGAAGGTATCGACCGGGCTACCCACCGATCGCTGTTCTATTCAATGGGCTGGCAGCCGAAGGATCTTAGAAAGCCGCTGGTGGCGGTCGTCAATTCATTCAATGAACTGATGCCCGGCCACATCCATTTGAACACCCTAACCCAGGCGATTAAATTCGGAATCACCGAATCAGGCGGAACGCCACTGGAATTTCCCTGCATTGCCGTCTGCGACGGGATCGCCACCGGGCATGAGGGGATGCGCATGCCCATGGTGAGTCGTGAGCTGATCGCCGACTCCATTACCCTGATGATCACCGCCCATGCGTTCGATGCCATGGTGCTGGTTTCCAACTGCGATAAAGTCACCCCCGGTATGCTGATGGCTGCGGCACGCCTGAATATTCCTGCGGTGGTTGTCACCGGCGGCCCGATGGATACCGGTTGCTTCAAGGGCCAGCCGGTATGTTACACCGATCTCATCGAGGCCGAGGGGGTGGTCCAGCGCGGGCAGATGACACTGCAGGATCTGGAGGAATTCGAGCAAGGAGCCAATGTAGGTCCCGGGGCATGCTCGCTGATGGGGACCGCAAACTGTATGAACATGTTGACCGAGGCATTGGGCATGACTCCCACCGACGGCGCGTTGATACCGGCCACATGGGGCAAACGCGTGGCACTGGCGCGCGAGGCCGGCCGGATGGTCATGGAGCTGATCGAGCACAACATCCGTCCCGCGGATATAATGACCGCCAGAGCGTTCGAAAACGCCATTGCAGTGGATATGGCCATTGGTGGATCCACCAACACCACGCTTCACCTGCCGGCAATCGCAAAAGAAGCGGGCATCTCCCTCGATCTGAATACGTTCCAGGAGATTGCCGCCCGGACACCGCAGCTTGCCCTTCTGAAACCGGCCGGAAAGTTCTTCCCCAAAGATATGTACAATGCCGGCGGGCTGGCGGCATTGATGGAGGAACTCAATCGGGGCGGCAAACTGCATGCCGACTGTATGACCGTTACCGGCCGGACCATCGGAGAAAATATTCGGGGCAGGGAAATAATCAATTCGAAGGTGATTCACCGGGTGGAAGACCCCATTCGCAAAGAAGGCGGCCTCGCGGTCTTATATGGAAATCTGGCCCCGGAAGGCAGCGTGGTCAAATCAGCCGCCGTCTCCCCCCAGATGATGTCCCACCGGGGGCCGGCCCGGGTTTTCGACCGTGAGGAGCCGGCATTGGAGGCAATTTTCGGCGGACTCATAAAACCCGGCGACGTGGTTGTGATCCGGTATGAGGGGCCCAAAGGCGGACCCGGTATGCGGGAACAGCTGATGCCCACATCGGCCATCATCGGCATGGGGCTGGGCGATTGTGTCGGCCTGATAACCGATGGCCGTTTCTCAGGGGCGACCAGAGGCGCCTGCGTGGGCCACATTACCCCGGAAGCATACCTGGGCGGACCGATTGCGTTGATAAACGAAAATGACATGATCACGATCGATATTCCCAACGGAAAACTGATCCTGGAGGTAAGTGATGAGCAACTGGCCGAGCGGCGCAAACACTGGAAGCTGCCCGATCATGTCCAGGTCGCAAAAGGCTCCCTTTTGGAGCGCTACCGGCGCCAGGTGGGATCGGCGGTGAGCGGTGCGATCCTCGAATAATTGGAATTATGGGTTCAAAAGGATGAAATCTTTTTTCAATACAGGTAGTCAAACAGAGATTGAAATCAGGATAAATTCCGTTTTTAAAACCCAATATTCCATTATTCCACCAAGCCATTGAACGGCTCAAGGTAAACTCCACCCCTCGGGGCTCGGATTCTTGCCTGCGGCGTCAACCGTACCCGATATTTCCAAATCATAACCATCATGGAACAGGAGAAAATGAGAAGCGATGAGCAAAAAAAAATTAAGCCGTTTTGATCTGCAGAAAATGAAAAAGGAAAAACGCCAGGCCGTATGGATCACGGCATACGATTACGTGACGGCGCAATTGGCTGAAGAAGCCGGTATGGACATGCTGCTTGTGGGCGACAGCCTGGGCATGTGCGTATACGGCTACAATGGAACCGTTCCGGTGACGGTTGACCAGTCGCTGCTTCATACCGAGGCGGTGCGGCGCGGTGCTCCCAATACTTTCGTCATCGGAGATTTGCCCTTCGGCTCTTATCAGTGCGGATGGCAGGATGCCGTTCGCAATGCCTCCCGCTATTTCAAGGAAGCAGGGGTGGACTGTATCAAGCTTGAAGGCGGAAAGCGAATCAAAGATGTTATCAAGGCTGTGACCGATGCGGGTATGCTGTTGATGGGCCATATCGGGCTGACCCCTCAATCCAGCAGCGCGCTGGGCGGGTTCAAGGCCCAGGGCCGAACGGCCGAGGATGCCGTTGCCACCATCGAGGATGCATGGGACGTTTACCGCGCGGGTGCATTTGCCATGCTGGTCGAGGCGGTTCCGCCGGAAGTGACCCGCATGATTCAGCAGGAGCTTCCCATTCCCGTATATGGGATCGGTGCCGGTCAATGCGACGGCCAGGTGATGATCTGTTCGGATCTGTTGGGTGTATTCCAGGCGTTTACGCCGAAATTTGTAAAGAAGTACGCGAACTTGGGCGGCGAGATGAAAAAAGCCTTCGAGGCCTATATCGAAGATGTGACTGCCATGCAGTTTCCGGCGGCTGAACATACCTACGCCATGCTCGCTGGTGAACTGGAAAAACTCGAAAATTTGCGCAATAAGTAATTTAAAGTCATATTAACAGACCGATTAGTCAGCGGAAAGATTCTTCGCAACGGTGGGAATCGCCGCCTTTATTCAACCTGAATAGCATGGAATAGGAGGTTTTTATGAAAAGAGGAATTGTTCTTCTAACAAGTGTGGCCTTATGTCTTGTTCTGGGCGTTTTCGCTCCCGCATCGGCCAAAACGACACTGAAGCTGGCAACCGTTACGCCCGCGCACCACGCCTACAATGACGGCGCCAGGGAATTTGCCCGTCTGGTCAACGAGGCCACCAATGGAGAAGTCGTCGTGAAAGTGTTTCCCGGCGGTCAACTGGGTAAAGGGGAACGTGAACTGCTCGAGGGCATGCAGGTGGGCACCATCGACATGGCGATCACGTCCACCGGACCGGTTTCCAATTTCGCACCCGACATGGGCGTGTTGGATCTTCCGTTCCTGTTTGAGGACAACGCCAACGTCGATGCCGCCCTGGATGGCGAAGTCGGCCGGGAGCTTCTGGACAAACTTGAACCCACCGGGATCAAGGGCCTTGCCTTCATGGAAAACGGCTTCCGCAATTTCACCAATTCCGCCCATCCGCTGAAAACACCGGAAGATTTCAAGGGCCTCAAATTCCGCACCATGGAAAACCCGGTTCACCTGGCCTCGGTACGCGAACTGGGCGCCCAGGCGACGCCGATGAGTTGGGGAGAGGTCTACACGTCCCTGCAGACCGGCGTGATCGACGGGCAGGAAAATCCGGTGGCGATCATTCATGCCAACAAGATGAACGAAGTCCAAAAGTACCTGACCATGAGCGGCCATTTCTATTCACCGGCCCCGCTGACCATGAGTTTGAAAAAATTCAACCAGCTGACACCGGAATTGCAGGCCATCTTCATGGATGCCGCCATCAAGGCCGCCAAATACGAACGCAAGGTCATCCGTGAAAACGAAGCGAAAATGCTCGAGGATCTCAAATCCTGGGGCATGCAGGTTGACACGGTCGACAAAAAGGTGTTCATTGTGGCCATGAAGCCCGTCTACGACCAATTCTACCAGGAACATCCCAACTGGGTCGAGTTAGTGGAAAAAATCAAAGCAGCACACTAGACCGATACGCGGGCGGAAGGACGTCGTCCTTTCGCCCGTCAATTCAGGAGCTGTGATGAAAAAATTAAGCCTATACACCGATCGTATCGGAGAAGTGCTGCTGGTACTGTTCCTGTCAGCACTATCAATCGTTGTTTTCCTTCAGGTGCTCTTTCGCTACGTTTTTCATTTGCCCCTTTTCTGGACTGAAGAAACAGCCCGCTACTGCCTGATCTGGGCCTCTATGCTAGGCGCCGGATACGCCCTCCGGCATGGACAACACATCGCTGTGACTTACATCGTCGACCGTCTTCCGGCAGGCTTGTATCGGGCAACCGTACGCCTGGCGCAAATCGGGGTGTTGGCGATCATTGTCGTCATTTTCTGGGGCGGCATCGAGCTGGTTTCAATCACACAACACCAAACCAGCCCCGCCCTGCGCATCCCGATGGCCTATCCATATCTGGCCATGCCGACCGGTGCATTATTCATGCTGGTGCATCAGTTTGCCTTGTTGTTTGAACGGGTGCCGGCTCAGTCTGAGGATGCCTGCATAATATAGCAGGCACAGCAAGGAGCGCTAATGGTTATCCTCATTCTCGTCGTTTCTTTCATTTTCTTTTTGATCATCGGAATTCCGGTCGCCTTTGTTCTCGGCCTCACCCCTCTGGTCGCTTTGATCAGCCAGGGTGAGACGCCCCTGGTGCTTGTCGCCCAGCAGATCTTCACCGGTATGGACAACCCTATCCTGATGGCCATTCCGTTTTTTATTCTGGCCGGGAATCTCATGTCCCGCGGCACCATGACCCAGCGGCTCGTTGAATTTTGCAAGGTCCTGATCGGCGGTGTGCGGGGCGGTCTGGCCCATATCAACGTCGTCATCAGTATGATATTTGCCGGGATCACCGGTGCCGCTGTCGCGGACACAAGTGCCGTCGGCTCCATTCTGATCCCGGCCATGGAAAAAGAAGGCTACGACGTCGATTTTGCTGCCGCCGTGACCGCCACTTCCTCGACGATCGGCCCGGTGATCCCGCCCTCCATTCCGTTCATCGTATACGGGGTGCTGGGTGAAGTCTCCATCGCGTCTCTGTTTCTTGCCGGCATAATACCCGGAATTCTCCTGGGCTTGTCCATGATGGGCGTGGTCTGGTATTACGCCCGCAAACGGAACTACCCTAAAGGTAAATGGCCATCCATCAAGCAAGCCAGGAAGGCCTTTATCGATGCCGCCCTGGTATTGATTATGCCGTTGATCATTCTCGGCGGCATTCTCACCGGTGCTTTCACGCCCACCGAATCGGCCTGCATCGCAGTTTTTTATGCATTGCTGATCGGTTTTTTCGTCTACCGTGATTTGAAGATCCGCGATTTGCCGAAGATTCTGATCCAAACCGGCGCCACCAGCTCCCTGGTGATGCTGGTCATCGGGATGGCCTCGATTTTTTCTTGGATGTTGGCCAGCGAAGAAGTCCCTCAGATGGTTACCGAGGCCATGCTGAGTTTGACATCCAACAAGATCATGATTCTGCTTTTGGTCAACCTGGTTCTGCTGATTGTGGGAACCTTTATGGAAACCACCGCCTCCCTGATCATTCTCACGCCGGTACTGCTGCCGTTGATGACCAAGATCGGCGTCGATCCGCTTCATTTTGGCGTGATCATTGTGTTGAATCTGGTCATCGGGTTGACCACGCCGCCTGTCGGCGTCTGCCTTTTTATTGCCTGTTCGATCGCCCGGACCCGCCTGGAAAATCTGTCCCGGGCCATCCTGCCGTTTTTGGGGGCATCGATTGCGGTTTTGCTGGTCTGTACCTACTGGTCGGGGCTGATGTTGATGATACCGAAATGGTTCGGCTATGTGGCCCGGTGAATTTTGTTACAGGATGAATTATTATGATGAAAAAGTATTCCTTGAAATATGGAAAAAGCTCCCTTGATTTCGAGTTGCCTGCCGACCAGGTTCTTTGCGAAATCGAGGGTCGTCATGCAGAAGCCATCAAGAATTTAGAAGTCTCCTATCGCCAGGCGCTCGATTGTCCGATCGATGCCCCCCCGTTAAAAGAAATCATGGCACCGGACCACCGGGTGGCCATCATCGTCAGCGACATCACCCGCGGCTGGCAGCGCAACGACAAGACCTTGCCTGTGTTGCTGGCGTACCTCAATGAGATTGGCCTGGCCGATGATCAGGTGTCGATTGTAATCGGGGTGGGCGCCCACCGCCCCAACACGGAATCGGAGTTCATCGAGTTGTGCTCGGAGGATGTTTGCCATCGGATGCGGGTCGTCAATCATGATGCCTGGGACAGCAATATGACTTACCTGGGAAAAACCAGCCGCGGCACGCAAGTAGCAGTGAATCCGATCGTCGCCGAAGCAGACCGCCTGATTCTGACCGGCGGAGTGGTTTACCACTATATGGCCGGGTATGGAGGTGGCCGGAAAAGTATCCTCCCGGGGGCGTCATCCCTGAAAACCATTCAGCAAAACCACCTTCTCGCATTTACGGATAAAATAGGCGGTGGATCAAATCCGCAATGTGGCAGCGGCATCACGACCGGCAACCCGCTTCACGAAGATATGATGGAGGTTGCCGCTTTTTTGAAACCGGATTTTCTGATCAATGTCGTGCCCAATCTGGACGGAGACATCGCCGGCATCTTCACCGGAAACTGGGTATCGGCCTGGATGCAGGCCTGCCGGATGGTCGATCGGCTATATGGAATCAAAACCGAAAGCAAAGCCGACATTGTCATTGCTACCGCCGGCGGTTATCCCAGGGATATCAATCTCTATCAGTCGCAGAAAACAATCGACAATGCATCGCATGCCATGAAACCCGGCGGTGTATCCATCATACTGGCCCAGTGCCCCCATATCCAGGACCCGCCGGACTTTTACGACTGGTTCGAACACAAAGACCTTTATTCCATGGAAAAGGCAGTGCGGGACAATTTTTTTCTTTCCGGATGGTTGGCCGTCAAACAGTTTGAATACAAAGAGATGGGGACAATCATTCTGGTTACCGAACCCGAGAATTTCGAAACCGCCCGCAAGGCCCATGTCGAACCGGTGAGCAATATGACGGATGCACTTGATTTGGCTTACCGGAGATGCGGCGCCGACCAGCCAACCATCACGGTAATGCCTCAAGGCTCCAATACATTTCCTATCATTGGCTGAAACTTTCGGGTCAAATTATGATAATTGTCTGAACCTAAGTCCTGCAAAATATAGTTACTATTTTCATCACAGCGTTTCAAACAGGTTACCAAATTATTTTTCTCCGCTATATAGTTCCGGCTGATACGCCCGGCTTATATGAAACTACAAATATTTTATCTCGCGCAGAGTCGCAAAGCTCGCAAAGGGAATGATTAAAAATATAAATAATCTTGGCGCCTTGGCGTCTTGGCGCGATGATGAATAGTTTCTGTCTTTGATCAGTCGGGCTGCCCTTTAGCCCGAGGCGGCCGCTCGTGAGAAACATGCTCCGAACCGTTGCTAAAATATTCCCGCAAAAAATAAGCCCCGTACGGTCGGCCGTCCGCTGCATAGCACGATGTGCCACCACAAGCTTGTCATTGCTTGGACTGATATCCTCGGAATCTTTTTCATCGACGGCGATAAATCTATTCCTCCCCTCCTTTGGACGGATAATAGAGTCAACCTGGTTTGTGGTCACGGCCATCCCTTTTTTCAATTTTTTGATGCTGTCTGATCCGGCTACCAGCAAAGGACCAATATCCCTACCGACTTTTGAAGCCAATTGTCGCCCGTCTTCAACACTATAGATTTTTTTAAGCAGACCCAACGGCACCACAGAACGGATGGCCTGGTATGTTTTTCTCTGAGACATTATTTTATTGATAGGAATGAATTTTAAAAAGGGTAGCAATGTCGCTATCGTTTCTATAGCAAACTTCCCCTTTTCCAAAGACCCATCTACGACTGCCCTCGACGTTACGCGAGAATGCTTGAACTTTAAGTGCGTCAATTCTGTAACGATGGCAAATGTCAACTCAAGTGGCGATAGAAAATAATCAGAATCGGGTTCCACGTGTTTAGACCCAATCAGGATAAAATTTGGATCTGCTTCGAAAGCACGGACACCCACTGACTTTTCGCCGTGCGATATATAGGCAGGAACAACAAGCAATCCTAAAGCCAGACAGGTTTGGGACACGATATCGATAATCAATTGTTCGCCGGCGGGTGTGGCTTTTTTGCAAAATTGCCGCATGTGGTCAAAATCCGGAGTTGACGTTTTTGCCAGCATCTCTTGAAGTTTCCCCAGAATGTCGCCTTTTCTTGTCAAGGGATGTCGCAACAAATCTAAATCATTGTTGGAAAGCGGTGAAACTTTGGACAGCTCCGGTAATATGTTACGTGTGTCAGTTTGCAGCCCTTGCCAAGACAATAATCGTTTAACAGCCCTTGCACGCTCTGCAATCTGTCTATTTTCAAAATTTTCAAGTTGCTCAATCCGAGACAATTCAAACGGATTATAAACTGCAAGAGAAAAAACGGTGTCAAAATTATTTCCATTTAGATTTTGTTTCGAAGTGTCCAACAATTCCAGAAGCTGTATTCTGAATTGCCGGAAATCGGTAGCCTCGGTGATGTCCTCATCCTTATACCGTAATAAATCCAATAATTGATCGGAAGGCAGCTCCTCCAATCTTTTCTCAATAATATCTTTTGCAGCCTCGTAATCTTCAGCAAGGATCAGATGCTTGGCCATCGCAATGTCGAAAAGGATTAGTATCCATGTCATGTCAATAAATTTATGGGTGCTATCCTGGCAAAGACATTTGCTGATCTTTTGAATATTTCGTCCACCATCTCCTTTAAAGATAGCATCCGGGCCCAGATTTATCAGCGCCATCAACCTGCCGTCTGCAAGACCCAAAGCGATTCGCCAATTCCGGGTAAATTCATAATAACCTGTTTTTTTTGACTGCAACAATGTCAGCAAACGCGCGGCTGTTGACTATGGATTTCGTCCACTTCGGGCCTTTTTCATTCAACTTATCATTATAGTGAGCGGGATTTAGGGCCGGAGCGAAGCGACGGCCCTATCGCTGCGGTTCACCTGGCGCAGGGGCTAATATCAAATATGCCAAATAAAATCGAGGCGCGGCATCTTTCAATGTTTTCACCCTCGCCGCAGGCGGATCTTCGACCCGCCAGAGGCGGGTTTACAACAGCGGATAGCGGCATCTGAAAAACAAAAAGCCCCCACTTCTCGAGATGAAAGTGGGGGCTTTATTTCAGATAAACCATGTCGATCCTCCTTTGCGGAGATTAACCGATTCTCATGGTGATTCTGATAACGGATGTGCGCTTTTTTGTCAATCTTAAATATTTTACAAGGAGCCTTTCAAAAAAAAAATTGATTAAAAAGCTAAATCGAATCCTTTTTCGATTTCTTCTCTTTTTTTGCTTTGCGCTTTTCTTTCAGCGTTTTTTCTGATTTTTTCTTTTCTGTTTTCTGAGAATCCCTTGCTTTAGCCATGTATTTTTTCCCTTGTCTTAGTTAGTTTCCATCCACAAATGGCCTTTTTGCCCGATTTCGGCGTCAATCTGCGCCCTTGCTTGTGCGGCGTAGCAAGCTACGCCTCCGCGCAAGGGCTTGATTTCCTTGAACTTGGGCAAAAATTCGCATTTCTGGATTGGAAACACCATCCGGTGCCCAACATGGTAAAAGACCCGTTGATGGATGGGCACTAGATAACTTAATTCCAGCCTTCCCCCGGCATGGACACTATAAACATAGCCCTGCAAATCAATGCAGTATCTGGCTCAAAAACAGCTTGGTTCGCTCATGTTGGGGGTTGTCGAAAAATTCATTGGGCGTATTGGACTCCACGATCTGGCCGTAGTCCATAAACAGCACCCGGTGGGCGACGCTCTTGGCAAAGCCCATTTCGTGGGACACGACGATCATCGTCATCCCTTCCCGGGCCAGCTCGATCATGGAATCCAGCACTTCCTTGATCATCTCCGGATCCAGGGCGGAGGTGGGTTCGTCGAAAAGCATCACCTTGGGATTCATGCACAGGCTGCGGGCGATGGCCACCCGCTGCTGTTGGCCGCCGGAAAGCTGCCCGGGATATTTCGAGGCCTGGTCGGCGATATAAACCTTGCCCAGAAAATACATAGCGGTTTCCTCGGCCTGTTTTCTGGGAACTTTGCGAACCCAGATGGGACCCAGGGTAAGATTCTCCAGAATGGTCAGGTGGGGAAACAAATTGAAATGCTGGAAGACCATGCCGACTTCGGCCCGGATTTTCTCGATATTTTTCAGATCGTTGGTCAGTTCGATGCCGTCGACGATGATCTTGCCGCGCTGGTGTTCCTCAAGCCGGTTGATGCAGCGAATGAGCGTCGACTTGCCGGAGCCCGAAGGCCCGCAGATGACAATGCGCTCCTGCTTTTTAACCTTGAGATTGATATTTTTGAGCACGTGAAATTCGTCGTACCATTTGTGCATGTCGACAATTTCGATGATCGCCTCGTTGGACAACGCTTCATTTTGACTATCGGGTTTCTGGTCTGACATATAAATTTTCCTGACCCGGATAGACCGGGAAAGTTAATAGTTAAATGAAGGCAACGCTCCTCTTGCAGAGTGGGAGGCTTTTCTTTCGTTTTACTGACACCCGAAACCTCAAGCCTATTTAGGACCTATCGACAATTTCTCGTCGATGTCGTCGAGCTAAGCGCCTAGTACCCGGTGGCCAACTCCCGCTCCAACCGCCGACTGTAGTTGGACATGAAAAAGCAGCATAGAAAATATACCAGGGCCGCGAATATGTATGCCTCGGCCGAGAATCCCATCCACTGCGGATCGTTGAGGACCGTCTTGGTGGTTTTCAGAAAATCGAACAAGGCGATGATGACCACCAGAGAAGTATCTTTAAAGGCGGATATCAGAATGCTGACCGATGGCGGTATCACGATTTTAAGCGCCTGGGGCAAAACGATCAGCCGCATCGTCAAGTAAAAGTTCAGACCCATCGATTCAGCCGCCTCATACTGCCCACGGGGAATGGCCTGCAACCCCCCGCGGACAACTTCGGCAATATAGGCCGCCGTAAAAAGAATGATGGCCACCTGTGCTCTGATCAGCGCATTGATGTTGACCCCCTCCGGCAGAAACAGGGGAAACACCACCGAAGACATGAACAACAGGCTGATAAGCGGCACGCCGCGGATAAGCTCGATATAAATGACACACAAGGCTTTTACCGCCGGCATTCTGGACCGTCGTCCCAGGGCCAGAACAATCCCTAACGGATAAGCAGCGGTCAAACCGAAAATGGAAAGTAGAAATGTCAGCGGCAGTCCGCCCCACTGGGAACTTTCCACGGGTGGCAGGCCGAATATCCCGCCTTTCATCATCAATCCCATGATGAAAAGACCCGCAATCCAGGCGTACAGCAGATGTGTCTTCCAGTGTTTTCGGTTGCGACTGTAAAACAGCAGCACAATCAACAGGATCATCGCCACCAGGGGGCGCCACTGCTGATCGTAGGGATAAAAGCCGAAGATGATGAATCGAATATTGGCGGGGATGAGGGACCAGCAGGCGCCATCGGTCTGAAGGCATTGCGCACCGCTCGAAAACCAGAGGCTGTCCACAAAGGCCCACTCCAGTAACGGCGGAACGATTTTCCACAGGGCATAAATCGTTACCAGGGTCAAGATTGTGTTCAACCACCCCTTGAACAGGTTGTTTCGGATCCAGCCCACAACTCCCATCTGGGTTGCCGGCGGGCGGATATCTTCGGATTTATCTATTTGACCAATCTTTTCCATCTTATATAAAACTACAAATATTTTATCTCGCGCAAAGCCGCAAAGCTCGCAAAGGGAATGATTAAAAATATAAATAATCTTGGCGCCTTGGCGTCTTGGCGCGATGATGAATAGTTTCTGTCTTTGATCAGTCGGGCTGCCCTTTAGCCCGAGGCGGCCGCTCGTATGAAACTACAAATTCCAGGTTCAAGGTTCAAGGTTCTGGGTTCTGGGTTCTGGGTTAAAAAGGCATTTTGCCATTTTATCAACCTCACCCGGCCTCTCCCGTCAAGGGACGTCAAGGGAGAGGAGTCAACTTCCCTCCCCCGGCGGGAGGGATTGAGGGAGGGGGTAAAATGGACCCGATCCTTTTTAAAATGTTTCTTATTTGATAGACTGGCCGACCTTCAGCCGGCGGCCCTCAAATTTACCTTTCCACCAGCGCCGTCCGTTTATTGTACCAGTTCATAAAAGCCGAGGTTGATAGACTGAGGCACAAATAAACGATCATAATCATGGCGACCCCCTCGATGGCCTGACCGGTCTGATTGATAGTGGTACCGGCCACGGACACGAAATCGGGATAACCGATAGCCACCGCCAGGGAGCTGTTCTTGGTAAGGTTCAGCATTTGGCTTGTCAGCGGTGGAATAATGACCCGCAATGCCTGGGGCAGTATCACCAGATTGAGCACCCGGGCCGGTTTGAGTCCAATGGACAGGGCGGCTTCCCGCTGCCCTTTACTCACAGACTGGATGCCGGCCCGAACCACTTCTGCAACGAAGGCCGCCGTATACAGGACCAGCCCAAGCAACAGCGCAGTGAATTCCGGACTGATGTTCAATCCACCCTGGAAATTGAACCCTTGGAGGCGGGGGATACTCATGGTTGTCGGGGCCCCGCCGGCCGCCCAAACCAGCAGCGGCAAAATGACCAGAATACCGAGGGAGACACTGAAGACGGGAAATGTCTTCCCGGTCCCTGCCTGGTGCCTGCGTGCCCAGCGTCGCAGCAAAGCGACCAGCAGACAACCCGTCACAATGGCCACGGCCATGTAGAGATGGACCGGATTGGATTCCGGAACTGCAAAGACAAGACCACGATTGCTCATGAAGACGCCGGCGATCGGATTGAAAGCTTGTCTGGGTGACGGCAGGATTTCGTAGAACAAGGCATACCAGAAAAATAGCTGCAGCAGGACCGGGATGTCCTGAAAGATCTCGATATAAACCGCCGCCAGCTTCGATACCAGCCAGTTGGTGGACAATCGCAGGACGCCGATGACGGTTCCCAGTATGATGGTCAGGATAATACCGATAAATGACACCAGCAGAGTATTCAACACCCCCACCAGCAACGCGCGTAGGTAAGTGTCGGCCGCCGAATAGGAAATGACGGATTCGCCGATTTCGAAGGACGCTTCCTTTTCAAGGAAACCGAATCCGGTGGCGATGGCTTGTTTTTCGACGTTCGCCAGGGTATTTGAAATCAGGTAATATCCCAGCAATCCAACCATCGCCAGAATACCCAGTTGATACAGGAAGGATCGCTTCCGAGGGTCGTACCAGAAAGCGACATTTTCCGGGGCCGGGTTGTCGGCGGCATTGTTCTTCATGGGCTTTTCAACCATTTATCAGGAATGAAAAATCCGGTACCGGAAGGATAGGTGTTGAAATAGGCTGGAAGAGGCTGATTCTTCCCGATCGGAATAATGGAAACCGGTTATCTGGAAAGCTCCAGTCGAAGAAATGCGAACTATTTTATCCCCCTTCCTCAGTCCTCCCGCCAGGGGAGGGAAGCCAAATTGCCGCCACTGAAGCTTCCTGGATAACCGTTTCAAACATGTAACCTTTGAACCTTGAACCCGGAACCGATGAGTTTAGGTATCTGATAAAAAAGGCGCCGCTGTTGGATACGGCATCTTTTAAATGAAGACCCCCTACTTGAAGGGCGGGGAATACATCAGCCCACCATGGGTCCACAGGGCGTTCAGGCCGCGCTCGAGCTTTAAGGGAGTATCGACGCCCACATTACGTTCGAATACCTCACCATAGTTGCCCACCTTTTTGACGATGTTGTAGGCCCACTTTTCATCCAATCCCAGGGCCTTGCCGTTGCCGGGGTTGACTCCCAGAAATCGCTGGATCTTGGGGTCCTTGCTGGTGAGCATGTCATCCACGTTTTTGGAGGTGATCCCGAGTTCTTCCGCCTCGACCAGCGCCAGAACCGAGAAATTTACAATATCGTACCACTGGTCGTCCCCGTGGCGTACGGCCGGCGCCAGGGGTTCTTTTGAAATGATTTCCGGTAAAAGAGTGTAATCATCGGGATTGGGCGCCACGGAGCGGGTGGAGGCGAGCTGGGATGCATCTGAAGTCAGAACGTCGCAGCGGCCGGCAAAAAAGGCCTGGGCCAGTTCGGGGGTGCTTTCGATGACCACCGGCTTCATTTTCAGATCGTTGGCCCGGAAATAATCGGCCACATTGAGCTCGGTGGTGGTGCCGGGCAATACACAGACCGTCGCCCCATCGAGTTCCTTGGCACTTTTCAACCCCAATTTTTTGGGCACCAGGAAACCCTGGCCGTCATAATAATTCACATGGGCGAAATTCAACCCCAAAGCACTTTCCCGGGTCAAAGTCTGGGTCGCATTGCGGGTCAGTACGTCGATCTCACCGGACTGCAGCGCGGTGAATCGGGTTTTGGCGGTCAAGGGGACGAACTTCAACTTGTCGTCTGTCCCGAATACCGCCAGGGAAATCGCACGGGCCGTGTCGACATCCAGACCGCGCCACTCACCTTTTTCGTCCGGTTTCGAGAACCCGAACAGGCCCTCATTGACTCCGACCGAAATATGCCCCTTGGCCTTGATATCATCCAGGGTTCCGGCCGCGGCAAACCCGGCTGTGATTAAAAGCATCGCAACTACACATACTGCTGTCAGTTTAAAGCGTTTCATCACGTTTCCTCCTTTTTCTGGTTTATGAATTCCCTATAGTGTGCATTTCAGCTTGAGCGCCTGGCTGTAATGAATCCGCCTCAACTATTAAACGCGTAATGAACCTGATGGCCTATACCAGATAGCCAAGAGGATTGGCAAGCTAAAAACGTAGATTATTGGAAAAGATGGGGACTGCTGGGGAAAATAACTACTGAGGGGATCCGGTTTCAGGGTTCAAAGGCCGCAGTTGATTGAAACGGCTAAGCAGATCGATCACGGCCGCCTGCGCTTCCATCATCCAATCATGCATCCATCCAATCATCCCTCTGCCCTCGTCCTTCTGCCCTCGCGCTTCGCCCTTTCCCTTGAGCTTTGGGCTTTCAGCTTTGAACTCAGGATGCAGTCGAGGATCGTTCTATCCCGTTCACCCTTGCTGTCCGATCAGGGCCGCACCGATCGCCCCGGTTAGCTGGGCTTCGGGTGAAACCCTTATGTTTTCACCGATTTTTTTTTCGAGCGCGGCGACGACCCCGATATTCTTGGCCACACCGCCGGTCATCATGATCGGCGGTTTGATGCCGGTCCGAGCGGCCATGGCCGCGACCCTGGCGGCAATACTGGCATGTATTCCGGCAATGATATTATTGCGATTTACGCCTTTCGAAATGAGGGATATCACTTCGGACTCCGCAAACACCGTGCACAGACTGCTGATGGTCGAAGGGTGATCCGCATTCAGGGAAAGCGCCCCGAAATCATTCAACTCAACTTCCAGGGCGCGGGCCATGACCTCCAGAAACCGTCCGGTGCCCGCTGCGCATTTATCGTTCATGGCAAAGTCCTTGACACTTCCGGTCTCATCGAGGGCAATGGCCTTGCTGTCCTGACCGCCGATATCGATGACGGAGCGGATCTCCGGATCCAGGTAATGGGCGCCCCGGGCATGACAGGTAATTTCGGTGACCGACCGATGGGCGATGGTCACACTGTTGCGGCCATAGCCCGTTGAAACGATCTTCGCGATGGAAGAAGCTTCCAGACCCAGATCTTCCAGAATGCCCGCGAACACCTTTTCACCCGCATTGCGGGCATTGTGGCCGGTCGACATCAGCTTATGGGCGATGACGGCGCCATCTTTAATCGCCACGGATTTGGCGGTAATGGAACCAACATCGATACCGACGGTTAGCATGTGAAAACCTCTTTTTCCTTGACTGAAATACAATGTAGCTGTATTGTAGCTCTTGTAATTACGCGTTTACAATATCGCAAACCAACAATCAAGCCAATTTCTTTAACACAAGCCGTTTTTTCGCGTGGCGGCCGGCAAATTTAGATTGAAAATGAGGCGCAGCACCGTGACCAACCTAAAAAGCCCTGACATTGACCCGAGTCCCGAAAGCGCAAACGATGCCCTCGCCGAAAAGCCCAACGACAAAGTGAAATTCGAGATATACGGTGAAGAAATGCTTGAAAAACGCGTGAAATCAAGCGGAAACAGCGGCAGGGTATATCTCCCCCCCAATTGGGTCGGCCATAAAGTTAAAATCATCCGCACGGATTAAACCGAGGAAACAAGGATTCTTTTGTGAACAAGATCCAGATCAGAAAGCTTCAAAAAGAGGATGCACCGGTCATTTGCCGTATTTATTCGGCCATCACCCGCAATGAAGTTGACGTGGATTTCAGACGGGTTGTCGAGGAGCATGCCCATCGTGCCAACGGCGCCTGCTTTGTCGCCGAGCGGGAGAACAAGGTAGTGGGATTTATGATCAGCTACATACTGACCGCCGGATTCGGCATGGCCAAAAGCGCCTGGATCGCTACCCTGGGCGTCGACCCTGAATGTATGGGAATGGGCATCGGTGCCCGTCTGGCTGAAGAAACATTCACGTATTATAAAGACCGCGGAATCGACAATGTCTACACGTCGGTTCGCTGGGATTCCACCGATATGCTTTCATTTTTTAAAACGCTCGGCTTCGATCGCAGCAATTTCATCAATTTGAGAAAGACGCTGTGATAGACCCGAACCGGCGTCGCTCCAAAGGACGGCCTCATCGCTTCCCGTTTCAAAGCCCCCGCCGGCAACCTGCTTGAGGCGCCTACCGCAGAGCGGGAGCCTTCCGGAACCCTCCCAATTGGAATTCGGCATCAATAGTATACTCGACTGCTGCAAATAAAGTCATTTCCTGTCTAAACATTTCGGTTGGATCGTGACGGAATTTTGAATAGGAGCACTGGGGAAGGCAGACGGACCCCCTCAGCCCGGCTTTCGCAATCGACATCCGCCCAAAAGCCGGGGTCGCGGGCCTTTAATTAGTGCCCATCCATCAACGGTTTTTTACAATGATGGGCACCGGATGGTGTTTCCAATCCAGAAATGCGAATATTTTGCCCAAGTTCAATGAAATCAAGCGCTTGTGCGGAGGCGTAGTTTACTACGCCGCACAAGCAAGGGCGCAGCTTGACGCAGAAATTGGGTCAAAAGGCCATTTGTGGATGGAAACTAATTAGTGCCCATCCATCAACGGTTTTTTACAATGATGGGCACCGGATGGTGTTTCCAATCCAGAAATGCGAATTTTTGCCCAAGTTCAAGGAAATCGAGCGCTTGTGCGGAGGCGTAGTTTACTACGCCGCACAAGCAAGGGCGCAGATTGACGCAGAAATTGGGCCAAAAGGCCATTTGTGGATGGAAACTAATTAGTGCCCATCCATCAACGGTTTTTTACAATGATGGGCACCGGATGGTGTTTCCAATCCAGAAATGCGAATTTTTGCCCAAGTTCAAGGAAATCGAGCGCTTGTGCGGAGGCGTAGTTTACTACGCCGCACAAGCAAGGGCGCAGATTGACGCAGAAATTGGGCCAAAAGGCCATTTGTGGATGGAAACTAATTAACATTCGTCAGGCCGGATCGGGATCGCCCTGGTTTTTGCCGCCAAAATATTTCATGAACTGCATGCGCTCATAAGCCGCCGGGTTGCTGCTTTCAGCCTGGCTCATCTTTCCCCTGAAGTCGGCCAACTTGGCATATCCCTTGTCCGCCATCCACCCCTCGAGGGTTTTGAGCATCTCGCCGATTCGACCCTTGCCATTTTGATACAAGGTGGACGCCACCTGGACGGCATCGGCCCCGGCCAGCAGTTGCTTTATAAGAGCCTCCCCGTCGTGCACGCCGGTTGAAGCAGCCAGGTCGCAGTTGACCCTTGCGGCCATGATCGCAATCCAGCGCAGGGAAATCGCCAGGTCGGAGGCAGAGCTGAAAACGTTTGACGATTTGACCGTGAAGTTGTCGATATCGAAATCCGGGCTGAAGAACCGGTTGAACAGCACCAGGCCCGACACACCGGTTTCCGACAATTTCTGGATCATGGGCCCCAGGTTTGAAAAATAGTAGCTTATTTTCAACGCGATGGGCAGGGTCACCGCTTTCTGGACCTGTTCGATGATCCGAAAATAGGCCGCTTCTTTTTCTTCGCTGGTGCGTTGGAAGTCCGACGGCAGGAAAAACATGTTCAGCTCCAGCGCATCGGCACCCGCCTTTTGCAATTGGGAGGCAAACGCGAGCCACTCATGGGAATAGATGCAGTTCACACTCGCGATGACGGGGATGGAGACGCTGTTTTTACTTTCGCTGATCAGGGTGGTGTAGGCTGACAGATTGTCTTCTTTGATCTTGTAATCATAGTAATCGAACTGATCGAGATTGTAGCCTTTGGCCGCGGCCTCCTTGATGATGTCCTCGTATTCGAACGCGATCTCCTCTTCGAAGATGGACTTTAACACCACGGCTGCTGCCCCGCTGGCTTCCAGCTCCTTGATGTTCTTGACAGAACCGGTCAAGCCTGAACTGCCCGCGATAATCGGATTTTTCAGCTTCAGTCCCAGATACTCGGTTGATAACTCCACCATTTAGTTGCCTCCTTAACCTGCGTTCCGAATGAATTGATTGAAAGACAATAATATCTTAAAGCCAAACTGTCAATCTAATCATCGGCCACCAGCAGAGCTGATGCTATAAGCAAGGCCCCTGGGAGGGGCCTTGCTCTGCTGGTGGCCGATGATTTTTTCCAAAGAATTTTGGCTTAATGATGCGTTTATTCGATTTTCACTGACGCTCATCAATTCCAGCAATTTTTGTGACACTATTTGACTCTTCTTGAATTTGTTCTGTCTGCAACGGTGCTTATTTTAGCTTGGCATCATTGTCAAACATTTTATTTGCTTCTCCCGGATTAGGCGCTGCTTGCTCTACCAGTTATATACCAAACCGTAAAAACGCAAGCCAAAATTCTTTGGATATCTCCAGTCATTAGTCACCGGCGTCTGTCAGGTCTGTCCCGATAAAACCTGTAACCTCGGCATCGGTACAACCTTTTCAATTCTCACCGGCAGAGCCGGGGGCTTATGAAGGGAGTTAATACAAATCATCCAGCTCAGCAAGGCTATCGCCGGGCAACTCACCGTACTGCCGGATATATCTCTACAGCTTGATCCCCAATTCTTAATCCTTCAATCCCTTAATCCCTCAATCCTTAATTTTTACCATCTTCGGTCTGTCTTCCGTCTTCTGTCGTCTGTCTTCCGCATTCCACTCTACTTCCGCCTGCCCTTGCCTTTCCGGCACAAGGCATAGCCGAATAAGGCGGCACCGGCGGCGCCGGCGATCTGGGGGTCCCAATCGCTTTTCAGGCGGGTTAGATCGATCTTCGACATCAGTCGATCCATCACCCCCCTGTTTTTCGCCATTCCGCCGGTAACCCCAAACTCCGGAACGATACCGAGGCGTTCGACCAGGGCGTAAATTATTTCGGCCATGGCACTGCAGTAGGCGGCCAGCACCTGCTCCCGGCTCCAGCCCTTGCGCAAAAGGCCAAGGGCTTCGGATTTGGCATACACCACACAGTGACCGGCAACTGCCAGGGGTTCTTCCCCCTCGAACCGAAACGACCGATCGCCGGCTTCATCGATGTGAATCCCCAGCAAATCGGAAAAGACTTCCATGCCGCGGCCGGTGCCCGCCGCACATTTATCGTTCAACAGGAAATTGGCGACCTTGCCCTTTTCATCGACCTGGATCGCCTTGATATCCTGACCGCCCACATCCAGCACCGTCCGGACCCGCGGGCCGTAAAAAAAATTTGCGCCGCGGGCATGACAGGCAATTTCGGTAATCGGACGATCGGCGAAGGATACGTTGACTCGCCCGTAACCGGTCCCGACACAATAATCCATCCGCTCCGGGGGCATTTCCGTACCTTCCAAGGCATATTCGAGGACCTGACGGGCACTGTCGGCGCTGTCGGCACGGGTGCGCATGTTTCCATAAGCATAAATTTCACCATCCGTCATGATGACAGCCTGAGAACTTATGGAGCCGATATCGATGCCGACCGTGACAAAACGGGCGCTGTTCCAATCGATAGCGGGGTTTTTCCAGTTGGCGACTGTCCACCTCCAGAAATCCCGTGTGTTTTCGTGAGCCGCTTGCATATATCACCCTTTCTATTGTTTCATATTGGCCACAGACCCACCTAGCGCGGCAGGGCCGCAACCAAACATGTGATTAATTTGCCCTTGAACCGATTTATTGTAACCTTGAAAATCTGGTCCTTTGGGCCCGGTCAGGGTCAATTGGCTCTGCCTCAGACAATGGCAACGATAAATCCGAAGCTCGAAATCCGAAATTCGAAACAATGCCCAATGACCAAAATTCAAATGTTCAAAACTGTAGCCATGGTTAAAATCGCCGTTGATGAATTTGTTTTTGAATTTTGGTCTTCTATTCGAACTTGTTTCGAATTTTGTCAATGTCACTTGTCGTAAGTCGTGCCCTCTGGGCTTAACCCAAAGCCGGACCCTCTGGACCCGGATATTTACATGCTTTTTTGAAGCGCATGAAAAATAAAATAGAAATGGCGTCACAGCTGGGGTATGTTGGAAGTGCCAACAACCACCAAAACCCAGGAGGACGCCATGGAAGCTTTTATAACACAATATGAAAAACAAATCATCGGGCATCTGAGCGGATTCGATCGTTTGGTTCTGCGCGGCACGTTGAGAGCTTTGGCAGTCAAAAGTGGGATAATGAACTATCTTTGGAATATAAAAGTTCCCTTGAAAGACTGCGGCAAATTGTTTTTGGACAAGAGCAAACAATTGAAAGAGGCCTCCTGCGCCCAAGCACGCCAGCAGGGGCGTCCTGTCATTTACCTGGCGTCTGCCAAAACAGATAAAGAGGAACAAGCCCGCAAAATTGCTCAACGAGACGGAATCCGCAAGGGGTTGATTTGCGTTTTGACCGCCGTGGAGCTTTGTCAAAGTTATGAAATATTTCGCAACCGGGAACAAAAAAAGCTTGAACTTCAGCCACGCGTAAGAAAGTGCCTGTTTTTGTATCATTACTGGATCGATGAGATATTCGGGTTTATGAACGCGCGGATCCAAAGTTGGTTTCCATTTTCCATCCAGATCTGCCTCAATGGACGAGAATGGTTGGCCCGGCAAATGGATCGAATTGGAATTGGTTATCAACGGCGCGACAATTGTTTTCCTTGGATTGATCAAATCGACAAAGCCCAAGAGTTGATGGATCAGCAATTGCAAACCAACTGGCCTTGCGAGCTGGACAAAATCGCCAGTTGTTTGAATCCGGCTCATGATGCCATGCTGGCGCCTTTTCGGGAGCCTTATTATTGGTCGACCCACCAGAGTGAATGGGCTACGGATATCATGTTCAAATCCGCTGAATCTCTGGCCCGTATCTACCCGACTCTGGTGCGCAGCGGCATCGCGGTTTTCGGTAGCCAGGATGTGATGCGCTTTTTGGGCAAAAAACTCCATGGCAACTTCCAAGGGCAAGTCGTCAGCCATTATGGACATCGGGTCGAAGGCATCCGACTCAAACATCGCCTCCAGGCCAACTCGGTCAAAGCCTATGACAAGCATGGAAGTATTCTGCGCATCGAGACCACAATGAACAATGTACGAGATTTCAAGGTGTATCGGCCCAAACAAGACGACCCGCAGGGCCCCAGTTCCTGGCAACGAATGCGCAAGGGCGTTGCTGATCTGCATCGGCGGGCACAGCTTTCTCAAGCATCCAATCAACGGTATCTGGATGCTCTTGCTTCTGTCGAGGTGGAGCGTCTGTTGGGAGAAATCGTTGAATCGGTTTGCCGCCCTGTTCATTGGAAAAGGCAGCGGGTTCGCCCCCTTCGCCCGTGGGACAAAGAAGACACAACTCTTCTTCAGATAATCAGCCGAGGGGAATTCAATATAGCTGGTTTTCGAAATAAGGATATTTTGCAAGGGCTCTATCCCGGCAACCATGACGTCCAAACCAGGCGGCGCCTGTCTGCTCGTGTCACCCATCGGCTCCGTATGCTTCGCGCCCATGGAATTATCCGAAAGGTGCCGCGCACTTTTCGTTATGTTTTGACGAACAAAGGACGTCAAATTGTAACCGCTGTAATTCAAACGCAACATATTCCAATTAATAGGATTTCAGCTCTTGCAGCATAATTTGCTTAATAAAAATTAAAGAATTTACACATTAGTAGTACAGACGGACACAGACCAGGTTTCGTTAAAATCGTGGGGTCCGTTTAGATCATTATAAAAGCTCAAAGTATGTAGATTGCCTCTTCAGCCTTCCACCTGCCGACTTCCGCATTCCAACTTCCCCATTCCCATCTATCTTCCCTCTGCAGCCATCACGGCCGCACCGGTTGCGGAGCCGAACTCCGGCGCTTCCGGGACATAGATCTTCTCAATTTTCAACTCGGTGCGCAGCGCCGCCCTGAAGGCGGCGCTGTTACCCAGCCCCCCGAGCATGACAATATCCTGATTCGCTCCAATGAGCCGAATCATCGACCCGATTCGGTCGGCAATGCCATCGTAAACAGCTTTAATGATGTCCGCCTTGGCAGTTCCCGCGTGGATCAACCCGACCACTTCGGATTCGGCGAAAACCACACATTGAGCGTTTATGGGAATTTCCCGATCCGATTGCTGGTACAAGCCGGCCATTTCTTCTATGGACAGGTCCAGGGCCCGGGCCATGGCTTCGACAAAGGCGCCGGCGCCGGCGGCGCATTTTTCATTGACGGCAAAATCAACCGGATCGCCGCTGGCGTCGAGTTTGGCAGCCCGGCCTTCTTCGGCGCCGACATCGGCCACCGTACGTGCCCTGGGAAAATAATAATGGGCACCTTTGGCCATCGCCGGGATATCTCCGACCGCCTCATCGGCCATGAAAACGGCGGACACACCGCTTCCGGTGCCGACGATCCGCTGAATTGCCAGCCGGTCGATTCCAGCGGAACGGATTGCAAGCTCGAGGGCGGCGTCAACCCCCTGCTCCCGGTCGAATCCGGCCAGTCGGCTTCCTCTCCCCACAATTTTTCCATCTTTGATAATCACGGCCTTGATACTTTTTGCGCCGCAATCGATTCCAGCTGTGATCATTTGCATGCCCTCCCCCAAAACAAGGCCCCTCAGCCGCCCGTGTCAGGCATCGCGCGGGGGCCCTGTTTCCGATCCATCAAATACAATGCCTTCAAATATTCCCGTTCGATTCCGGGAAACCATGTTCTTCATCGCTGTGACATAGCCGGGTCTGACGTCGTCTTTCCAACCGGGGTAACCGCCTCGCCAGACATATAATATCAACTCCTGAAACTGCTCACGCCGAAAGCGATAGATTCCGATTTCGATATCTTGTCCTCCGGCCGGCATAACAACCGAAACTTCGTGCATTGCCGCAAATTTCGCGATCGTTTCAGAAACGGGTTTCCGGGTGCGAAAACCTTCGGGGTTCTGTTTGAAATCTTCACGACGCCGGGGAAAGGGGAACCGGCGGTAAAGCGCGCCGATAAATCCGGTGAACCTGACACCATTGATGGCACCCATCAAATCGCCGATGTCTCCCGACGCTTCGATATTCCAAATCGGCCACTCGGCCTGATAGGCCCGTCCGCCGCCGGTTCCGGCCAGCTTTTTAATGAAGTCGCAAAAATCTGCGGCGAACATGAAATAGTTGTTAAGAAGCAGCATGTCGGATTCAATGTTGAAAAATCCGAAAGCGAGGGTCCCATGACTGAGGCTTTCGAAAGCCAGCGGCACGTTTATTCTCCTGTCTCAGGCTGAAAGCTGTCCACCTTCACAATTCCGCATCCCGGATTCATATAAAACCTCCACTGACAAAACATGTTGTCGGGATGAGGATCCGGCGGCGCAAACCGGCACTCTATCTGGATGCGCGCATCCATTTCCCGGGCAAAGTCTGCAAACTCCGCCCGGTGCATTTCCTTGCAGGCATATTCCGGCAGCCCCCGGCTGGTTCGTGCCATCTGAGTCGGGCAGGAAGGAACGGAGATAAGGATCTCATCCGCCCGCTGCTCTATTTCATATCCCACAAGTATGCACCACGGAAAAAACCGCAGTGCCCTGACAAATCCTTCCAGGCCCTTTTGTCGGATGTCAAAACGTTTCTTCAAATCCCGGGCGGCCATTGCCGACACCCGCCCCCAGACACGCTCATTGAGCCGGTCGGCGGTGCCTTGATCAAGCTGTTCAGATGTATACAGGTACCAAAATGCATCCACGACGCGGTAATGCCACAGGAGAAATCGGATGTATTGCCGAAGTCCGGCCGCATCCATCGATTCGAAAATTTCAAAACCCATCAGGTCCCCCAAGGAACGCCGGTAAGAGTTGAAAAAAAAGAGCTGCTCGGTTTTTATCACATGTGCAAGGTGTGGGCAAGAGATCCGGCATCGGTCCGGTCTGTACCAATAAAAGCTCACCTCCGTTAAAAGCTCACCTCCGTAGCGGCAGACCTTTTCAATTCTCACCGGCAGAGTCGGCGGCTATTTGTGAAGCTAACTCCTGGGGGCTGCACTTTCTCTGAGATGGCTTGAGAAACTCAATACCTGAGGACCGCCATCTATTTTCAATTACTGAATTTATGTCAGTAAAAGACAGACGGGCTTTGACCGCAGAATATCGAAAAACAAAATAGTTAAATCATTTGCTGATTAATTTTTATTTTATTAATTCTTATTCGATTTTCCCTGAAATCAGTCACTAAATAATATTTAGTATATTATTTCAGTTTGTTATCAAATATATATTGACTTGGTTAAATTATTTTTTTATAAATATCCCACATTAAAAATCCCTAAATTACCATCAGTTTTCGACAAAACAACTATCGGTTTTAATAGCACTGACCATTCCCATTTCTTTTCAGCAGACCACGGTTAGGGATAGACACATGCAAAGCATAAAAACCAGCCTATATGCAATCGACACCAGTAGTGAAGTCAGCAATCGGGAAAAAACGTTTCTGGTTCGCGGTGCGGATGTAATTCCCATATTTCCGGAAAACAACTCGAAATATTCACTTTCATTTCGCTACATGGGACGTCGTCTCCACCGAACGGACGAACCGGTGAAACTGCTCATCAAAAACAACGGTGAAACCGTGGAGCTGGGCCCCTGTCAAGTTCTGTCGGATTCCGCCATGAACGGACACGGTGGCAGACTGGTTTTTTCCCGCGATGTATACGATTTCGGGTATCTGTTGGAAAAAAATAAAATAATGAATTTACTGTCACCGCTTGACGATCTTCCCGATGTACTTTCGCGAAGAGCTGCCATCCGACCGGAATTCAGAGAGTATACCGCCAACCTGACATTCGATCTGAACGTTTATAAAAATTTGTTTGACGACATCGACGCCCAGTATAGTGACGAAGACGAAGTCGTGCGCAATAGCGTGCAACAGGCGATCATCGAATCGAGAGGCCCTGCTTTTTTCCGTTTGTTAGATGAGAACCTGGATAGATTGCAAAGCATTGTCGCGGATTACGGCCCTGAGGAACACCAGCGGCATGGATTCTATTTCAGAAAACAGCTTTGGAATTTCATTATGTGCAGTGCCCTGATAGCCCGGACGAATCTCAAGCCCAGAGGATATGCCGGCGACTCGGAAATGATGAGATTGATATACGCGAACGAGTATTTGGGTGACTCCACCTTCTCGAAGCTGATGCACAAACACGCGGTGGAGCATCCGGCGGCCCAATCCGTGCGAAACAGAATAGAGCTCATCGCAAATTTTCTGAACAAGGAAAGCAAATTTTACGGCGCTTCGTCTGATCGCAAAATGAAGGTTCTGTCAGTCGGCAGCGGCCCGGCACTGGAATTGCAAAAAATTCTGAAATCCCCTCAGGATTGCGATAGATACCAATTCACCCTTCTCGATCAGGACCCGTTGGCCCATTCGGAGGCAGGTGCCTTGATCGCCGACATCGAGTCTGGCTTTAACCGGCATGTCCGCGTTGATTTCCTGAAATGTTCCGTCAGGACGATGCTTTTTTCGCGAAAGCTGCAGCAGAAAGTCGGCCGCTATGACTTTATCTACTCGATGGGCCTGTTTGACTACCTTGCCGCTCCGGTGGCCAAGGCCGTCCTGAAGAATCTTTACCGGCTGCTCGAGCCGGGAGGCCGGATGGTAATCGGCAATTTTCACGTGTTGAATCCCTCGACGCATTACATGCAATACTGGTGCGATTGGCAACTTTACCAGCGGACGGAAGAGGAATTCAAGACCCTTCTGGAAGACGAAGATGGGGCGGAGGTATCCGTCATTTTCGAGCATACGCGCAGTCAGATGTTTTTGAGCGTAAAAAAGCCGGCTGACGCGTAAGTCATTTTTAGCGCAAACGTGTAACTATTCTCCCGTCCCGGCGTGGTGAAACGGGCGCGGGTTCGAGCACTGGATGTTGGTTACATTTGAGTGAGTCTGTAACCGGACAGGCCTCAACCTGGCGGCGGATGCTGAACGGGTGGTTTTCTCATGCGGATATTGGATTGCACGAGGCCTGTCCGGTTACAAATTCACTCAGACACCCCGGTATTTCATCATGTGCAAAGATCATATTCCACGAACGTAACATACTCGTTTTCCATCCACCTCCTGGACCTCTCCGGAAATCAACTGCCCCCTCTGTCAAAATATTGACTTATTTATTGCCGAGATTCCACAGGCACGTCTTGAATTCGGCCCAACGGTAATATATAAAGTGAAATTTCATAATGTTACCGCAGTGGAGGCGAAACTGCTTTCAGATGTTGCAACATTTGTTGTATTGGCATATAATTTGCTCTAACTTGAATCAGGAGTGCTGACATATAACCTATTGGCAATAGGCGGACGCGACTGATGAAAAATTCCATGGAACTCAAAATCAAGCCAACCGACCAGGAGATCGAAACAACCAAGCAAAAAACCCACCGGTTCATGAAATCGTGCGGCATCACGGATGAGACGATCGATTCCCAGTTCATGATCATGCAAGAGCTTATAAAAACCGGTGCATCCTATGGCGCCTGGCCACCCCCCGAAACGGAAGTAATCGTTCAAGTCCAAATTGACAGGGACAGCATTATGGTGGAGGTCGCCAATCCGGTCCGGCACAAGAGCCTTAGCCGACTGGAGGAGCTGGATAAAAAAATTCAATTCTTCAGAGGCTATCAGGACCCTTTTGAAGCTGGTCTGGTTAGGAAGAGTCAGTCCAGTTTCTCCAGCGGGGCCTCTGATGAATTTGATCTATTCAAAACGGCATATAGTGGCAAAGCGAGCCTCGATTTCTTTGTAGACGACCAGAACATTCTGAAGATCTGGTCTATCAGGAAATTGGACCGAACCACCCGCAAAAAACGGCCATCTATATAAACTTTTTCACTTCGCGGTACTATTGCTGACATTTATCCCGATCCCCGGTACTCCAAACGAGAGGCGATCAACATAATTCGGGAGCATTACCCAGTGCCAAGCCTTTTATTCAACTCAAATAGCATTAGAATAAACTGGTTTACACTCTCGTTTCCAAGGCCTTTGGAAAATATTTTTCTGGAGCGATATTTCTATGCATCGTTGCGACAAATCCGGATTGCATCGGCCCTGGGCGTTTTCTTCTACGGAATTTTCGGCTTTCTGGATGCCTGGCTGGTACCTGAAGCCAAGTACCAACTCTGGCTGATTCGCTATGCGATAATCTGCCCATTTCTGTGTGTTACGTTTTTCCTGTCCTTCTCAAAACACTTCAAGAAATATGCACAGCTCTCCATTGCGTCATCCGTTCTGGCCGGCGGGTTTGGAATTATCGCCATGATCTTGGTGGCCCCGTACCCGGCAAGCTTTTCTTACTACACGGGCTTGATTTTGGTTTTTGTCTATGGATATGCTTTTTTCAGGCTCAGATTTATCTGGGCTACTTTAACGGGATGGACGATCGTACTGGCTTATGAAATTGCAGCTGTCTGGTTAAGTCCGACGCCGGTTCCGACCTTGATCAACAATAACTTTTTCTTCCTAACCGGCAACGTTTTCGGCATGTTTGCCGGCTATTCTTTCGAATACTATCTGCGCCGGGATTTCATGCAGGCCCGCCTGCTGCAAGAAGAAAAGAAGAAAGTCACCCGGGTTAACCAGGAGTTGGAAAAACGGGTCCTGATACGTACCGCTCAACTGGTACAAACCAATAAGGAATTGACCCAGGAAATCGCGGATCGCAAACGAGCCGAAAAAGACCAGCGGGAGTTGGAGCGTCAACTCCGGAAATCCCAGAAAATGGAGGCCATCGGCACCCTCGCCGGGGGGGTGGCCCATGATCTCAACAATATCCTGTCCGGCATTGTCAGTTATCCGGAACTTCTGTTAATGGATATTCCGGAAGACAGCCCACTCAAACGTCCGCTGGTCACGATTCAGCAATCCGGGCAAAAAGCGGCCGCCATCGTCCAGGACTTGTTGACGCTGGCCCGGCGCGGGGTTTCCGTTACGGAGGTCATGAACCTGAATCAGCTGATCCGTCAGTATCTGGACAGTCCTGAAAATCATAAAATTCTGGAATACCATCCCGGGGTGAAGGTGGAAACGAGTCTGGTCCCCGAATTGTGCAATATCCTCGGTTCTCCCGTCCATCTGTCCAAAACGATCATGAACTTGATCTCCAATGCCGCGGAAGCCATGCCCAGCGGCGGTGTCATCCATATCGCCACTGAAAATTGCTACATCGATGGCGCTCAGAATGGCCATGCTGCCTTTAAGAGAGGCGATTACGCTGTTTTGAAAGTTTCCGATACCGGCGTCGGTATCTCGCCGGAAAGCATAGACCGCATATTTGAGCCGTTTTACACCAAAAAGAGTATGGGGCGCAGCGGAACCGGACTGGGGATGGCCGTGGTTTGGGGAACCGTCAAAGATCACAACGGGTCTATCGATGTTCAGAGCAAGTTGGGGGTAGGCACCATTTTTACCCTTTATTTTCCGATAACCCAAAAAAACATGCAATCGGAGAAATCCGACGTCGCAACTGACAAATATAAGGGCGGCGGCGAGTCTATTCTGGTCATCGACGATGTTGCGCAGCAAAGGGAAATCGCTGCCAGCATGCTCCAGAAGCTGGGATACAACGTGCTGTCGGTGCCCAGCGGAGAGGAGGCGATCAACCATATGCAGAAGAACAAGGCGGATCTGCTGCTATTGGATATGATCATGAATCCGGGAATCGATGGGTTGGAAACCTATAAAAAAATTCTCGAACTGCATCCCGGGCAGAAGGCCGTCATTGCCAGTGGATTCTCGGAGTCCAAAAAGGTAAAAGCCGCCCAGAAAATGGGTGCCGGGCCCTATCTGAAAAAACCCTATTCTTTTGAAGCTATTGGGATGGCGGTAAAAACGGAACTGACGAAGTCCGCCGGTCCATAGCGCGACTGTAAATTATTACCGGTATTTACCTTCTTCGCGGGATGATCCCCGGTCCGCAAACACTATGATCGGACCCAAGGACCAGCCGGCCGGCCAGGAGTGTTCCCATCAAAATCAGCCCGCCAACCAGCGCTATACCCGTGCCGAAGGCGCTCACGTCACCGATAAATCCGATCAGGGTGGGAATAACGCCGCCCCCGATCAGAAAGGCGAATGGCGATGTCAGGGAGACCATAATACTCCTTTCGTCGGCTGAACTTATCATTGACAAAGCTGCCAGGCCGGCGGGGAAAAAGCAAACCGCCATCATAGGCTGCAGAAAGACCGCCACACCCACCCCGGACGGCCCGGCCAGGCCGACAAAGATCGTCATCAGGCCGGTCAGCAAAAACACCGCTTTCAGGACCCGGGGCGGTCCGATGCGGTCGGTCGCCCACCCCCCGATCAGGGCCATAAAGACGCTCGAAATGCGTGACAATGCGATGAGGGTATTGGCCCAGTTTCGCTCCAGGCCGTGGTCCGTAACCAGATAGAGCGGCAACATGGTGTAAATGCCGAGTGTGCCGCTGATCCCCAGGCTGAACAGCACCATCATAATCCAGAATGATGGTTTTCGAAATATTGATTGATAGACACCCAACCCGCTGAACCGTCCATGGAATTTCCCGCCGCGGCCGAACCGGGCGAATACAGCGGCCAACAGAAAAGCGGCAACCGAGAGTATCACAAAGACCGCCCGCCAGGTAAACCGGTACAAAACCGCCTCACAGATGAGCGGTGCAATAAAAAAACTCAGATTGGGCGCCAATTCATGGATGCTGAGCGCCTTGCCCCAGTGACGGGATTCGATCAGGGTGGTCAGGGTGGCGATGCCGGAAGGGATATAGGGTCCGGCCGCCATACCCACCAGGGTCACCCCCAGGCGCATCCCCCACAATCCCGCGCTGAAAGCAGTGATCAGCAAAGCGACGCCCAGGGCAAGGTTGCAGCAGATGATGATCTGCTTATGGGTCAGGTAAAAGCTTATAAAGCCGGAGGCCAGAATCGTGGTGAAATAGCCCAGGGAGGCTAAAAGAAATAACGATCCGGCCTCGGCATGATTTATTCCCAGATCGAATTCGACAGCCGGCATCAGGGGCGCCAGAATGATGCGCGACAGGAAATTCACGAAAAATATGGACGTGAGCAACAACAGCGGTGCCAGGTTATCGCGAAAAGCGACGCCGGTCTGATGGGTTGGAGCTCCGGTTTCCGGTGGGTTCGCAGTGCTTGCCATTTTCAAATTTTCAGATAATTCCGGTATTTCGGGTCAAGCATCCGTGACGGGCGTTCGCCCTGCCATTAGCCCGCAGGCCTTAGCGGCCGGAGGCCACGAACTGAACCCGGAAGAAATCCCGGCTTTGATATCGCCCCTTATAAAAGGGCTCAATGTATGGGTGAATTGGGGACAACCCGTCTCTCCTTTGATAAATTCAGGGACAGGATAATCTGATGGGCACCCGCCGATTCCGCCGGCAACGGCCTAAGCCGGCGTGCGTTTCGGTCCGCCTTGAGCGCCGGCCGCGCGGATCCGTATCAGTTCGGCCACGATGCTGACCGCGATTTCTTCGGGGCTTTCGGCGCCGATCTTTAGCCCGATGGGCGAATGCACGCGGTCGAGTGCCGCCAAACCGACACCTTCTTCTCTCAATGACTGGTAAATCACTTCGCGCTTGCGGCGACTGGAAATCATTCCGATATAGGCCGCGCCGGTTTGCAGCGCGGACCGCAAAACATCACGGTCGTAGTGATGCCCGCGGGTGATGATGGCGATAAAGGACGAACCGGTCACTGCAACCTGCGCGAAGGCTTCGGCGTAGGAACAGACCTTTATTTCATCGGCGGAAGGAAAGCGTTCGGTATTCGCAAATTCAGACCGGTCATCGATCACCACCACGTGAAAGCCCACCATTTTGGCCAGAAAGGCCACGAATGTGGACACATGGCCGGCACCGAAAAGATAAAGCACGGCCTCGGGTTCAACCGGCTCCATAAAAATTGAAGGTCCGCCGGAGGCGGCATCCGGCTCCAACAGGGCCGGCCGCCTGGACTTCACCCATTTGCGGCTGCCGTCCTTCGGGTCCTCCAGGCTTGCATTCAGCCCGCCGGTTCGCGTGCCGTCCGCGGAGACAAATAAGCGGCAGCGCGGATCATCGCAGGTAATGCCGTCGGCGATCCGGGTGAGCAGCGTACCCTTCCGGCCTTTGCGGGCAACTTCCGAGATGCTGCGAAAAACTTCATGTGCGGCGTCGTTGCCCGGAAAAACCGGCTCCAGGTAAACATCCACGACACCACCGCACAGCATGGACGATTCGGCGACCTCATTTCCCGTCAGCCGCATGTTGAATATCATGGATCTACCCGCACGCATGACCTCTGCGGCCTTCATCGAGGTTTCGTATTCCAGAAGGCCTCCGCCGATGGTGCCGATCAGGGTCCCATCTTCCAGAACCAGGCATTTGGTCCCCGGGGAACGGGGTGCCGATCCCACCAGTCGAATGATGCGCGCCAGAACCATCTTTTGGCCGGCCGCTAACAGTCTGTCGATTTCAAGGTAAATATCGGTCATGGTCACTCTTTTCTAATCCGGGCAACCCGGAGAATATCAAATAAAATTCCGGATCGGACAGGGGCCGGGGCTGACCGGCAAATGTTTCGGCTTTCGTTTTTTCAATCATCGAATAGATGAGACTGCGCGGCTCGGGGGTTTAAAATTGGCGCCGCGCTGGTAAATCGGCTGCACCCCCGGTTTCATGGATCCAGCGCGAAAATATCCAGAACCGGGGGCGTACACCGGAGTTGGCCGACCACCACCCGGCTGAGTCCGGTATTTTTTTTCGTTTTCAAAATTCCGGCAATACGCCGTCCGATGGACAAATTGTCTCCGGTATCCGCTTGGTTTAAAAATGCAACCCGAGTGACTTGCGGATTGAACCCCTTGAACAGGCCTTCTGCATGGACCAGCACCTCTGCGATAGCGGTCTCGTTTATGTCCGCATCCGGTTGCAGGCCGGTCAGGCGGACAAAATGTTCCAGCCTGAAAACCAGTCGATCCGTCAACGGCTGACCAACGGCATTCAATCCCGCCAAACCCACCAGGCGGGTGGTGCAGTCCGGAATCACCGGTTCGTGTCCGGCGGGTGCCTTCAGGGGTCTTCCGTCCGCCCCGTCGGCTTCAACGACAATCCATCGAAACCGGCCGGCCCGCCAGAGCTCACCGATGAATTCCGGCTGGAAGCCATAAAGCTTGCCGGTGCCGGGCAGCCTGCCGGCAGCCGCGGTGACGTGCGAGGTCGTTTTCAGCCGTTTCGTGGTCCGGTCCAGGATGTCCGCGACGCGTTCGGACAAAATTACGCCCGCGCATTGATCCGGCGATGGTTCGAATATTTTGGTGGTGGTGGTCGTCAACACCGAATCACCCGTCAACGACAGCTCACGGGCAAGTCTGAACATCAGGCTGGTTTTGCCGCCGGCGCCTACCAGACTGACGACACCCGCGCCTTCGAGCAGCAACGCTTCCCGCAAAGAGATCAATTGGCCGCTTCCTTGCCCGAGTAATGCTTCATGGGATACTAAATTCAATCCGCGTTAAAGCGGCGCAAAATCGCTTCGAGAACGGAGCCGCTGATGGCCCGGGCCTTGTCGGATATGGTATAGCAGAACCCAACTTCCCCGCGGGGATCGATATCCCCTATTTTCAAGTCCTTTATTACCGCGTTGTAGGGCCGGATAAGTCCGCGCAGCGCACCGTCTATTTGAGCCCGCACCTCGACTCCCGCCACCGAACCGATGACTTCGTCCTTTTTGACGAGATCGCCTATGTGGCGGATGGGTCGAAATTCTCCGTCCACCGGAGCCCGCAACACGCGTTCTTCGGTAAAACCGCTGATGGCACCGGGGATTCCGGTATTCGGCTCGGCTTCCCCGCGGGTGATGAGTCTGCCCAGGTTGTGCCCCCGATTGGTTTCAATCACCACATGAACGTCTTTGCCGGCCACGAATCCGGGACCCAGACCGATTACCCATGCGGCGTCATCCATGCGGCTTCCCAGGTTTTGTTTTGCCAGAACGGCATCTACCATCACATGCGGATGCATGGTTTTCAACTCCTGCCAGTGGGGATCGACCATGACGGCAATCTCTCCCTCCTGCCAGCAACGTTCCATCTCAGCGAGGTTTTGCACCCGCACGCCCTTGAGTCCCTCGACCACCTTTTCCCCATCATGGATGGCCTCGCAGAACGAAACCTCCCGTCTAACCGCCAGTGGATTGGAGGTTTCCAACATCAGAAGCTTTTTCAAGTTAGCCCTGTGCAACCGCCAGGCCGTGGCACTCGCCATCTCCCCGGCCCCCTTGATGGCAATGGTGATTTGATTCAGTCGCAGCACCTCGATGTTCCTTTCCTGGATTTGAGGTCGGTTTGACCGTTTAACCGGTTGAGCCTGTTTAGCCCGTTGGCCCGTTGAGCCGGTTTCGTTCGTTTGGATCGTTTAGTTCGTTTTGATGGTTTAAATCGTTAAAGGCCTGCGGCCATTGGCGGTTTGAGGTTGGAGGCAACCCCTCCAAAAACCTCAATATTGATTCCTCGGTTCCGCCATTTACTCGCATTGAGCTTTCAGCTTTGAGCCTTGAGCCTTGAGCCTTGAGCCTTGAGCCTTGAGCTATTTTTCCGTATTCCCACTTCCCCCTTCCACCCTCCCACTTCCGCATTCAAAGGACCTCCTCCCGGTCGAAATCACGGCCTGCATTTGCACCGGCTTCATATTTGGCGATCCACCGCCGCACACGATCCACGCCGTATATTCTTTCCCATCCGGCGACAATTTGATCGACTGGAATATCGGCATAGGAGCCGTAATCCTCGACATACTCCATGAACTGTTTTTTTTCGGTATTGTAAGGGTGGAAGATGGAGTCCTGCCGACCATTGAATTCCAGGGGAATCACCTTGTGTTTGCGGCACAGCTCTATATTAAAGGCGGGCGTGGCCTTGACCCATTTGTCATTCAGATAAAACTCTACGTAGCCGTGATAGACGAACAGGTCGGAACCCAGGAATTCTATAAGCTGCCGGGTAGCGAGATGATTGCGCACCGTGGCGAAGCCGACGCGACTGGGGATCCCGCTCGCCCGTCCCAAGGCGCAAAGCAGACTGGCTTTGCCCACGCAAAACGCCCGCCCCTTTTCCAAAACATGGCTGGCCCGGTAATGTCCGGGAAGGTAAAATGGCAGATAGGGATCATACCAGATCGGGTCTCGAACAGCATAATACAGGCTAATCGCCGTCGATACGGGATCACCGTCGGAATCCCGGGCGGCTGCCACGGCATAATCGATGATGGACCGGTTGTCGCTGTCTATCGTGGCTGTCGGAATAAGATATTCGTGCAGTTGCGGTTCCATTGGGTGCGCCTCCAATCTGTCGGAACCTGTATACCAGACTACCAGGCATCTCGTCAAAGGTTTGCTCGTAGAAAAGCGACATAAATGCTTGCACTCCCCGACTTTTAGGATTACTTTTCGATAGGTTGTTGAGCCGAACGGCTCGGGAACTCATCGACTCCATTCCTGAAGCACCGGCAAAGTCAGTGAAAACGGATAGATATTACCGCTACCCGGGCGACATGATTTGTGGGAACAGCGCGGGCGGATTCCCGGTGACTTATGACGGGAGATCATCCTAAGGCTTTTGGCTCATGTTATATTCTGGACGTCCGGGTCGACACCGGTCAGGAATGAAAGTATCGCCAGTGTCATGAAATTACCGAATGTTAGGTAAGAGGAGGATCCGATGGCAGCTAAAATAGTGGTTATCATATCAACAGCGGAGAAGAACAAAGCCTTGACCGCCATTATGTATGCAGTCAACGCTCAGAAAAATAAGTGGGTCGACGATATCAAGGTCATATTTTTCGGGCCTTTTGAAAATCTCATTTGTGAGGATGAGGAAGTTGTGCGGGCGGCGTCCAAGTTGTTGGATTATCAAACCCCGATTGCCTGCAAGTTTCTATCCGACCGGGACGGCATCAGCAGCAAACTGGAAGAATTGGGCGTCAATGTCGACTATGTCGGTTCCCTGATTTCCGGCTACATTGCTGAAGGGTATACGCCCATGGTATTTTAACAGATGGAGCAAAACGAGCGATCGGCCGGCATCATCCTGGCGGGTGGATGCTCGAAGAGATTCGGGAGTCCCAAACAAATCCTGAATCTGGAGGGAAAGTATCTGCTGGAATACGTGCTGGAAGCCGCCCTGGGATCCAGCTTGCACCATCTGGTACTGGTCCTGGGATACAAGCACCAGACCATTCTGCAAAAACTGGGGGCCGGTCTCCATTACCCCCGTCTTCAGATTGTGATCAACGACCGCTATCAAGAGGGGCAGAGCACCTCGCTTCAAGCCGGCCTGCTGAACCTGCCCGGTTTCTTTCGGTCGGTTATGTTTCTGCTCGGTGACCAGCCCTTGCTGGATTCCGGCACCATTGACCATCTGCTGGAAAGATTCCGGTTCGCCGGGAAAGACATCTGCGTCCCTGTCTGCAACCACAAGGCAGGCAATCCCACCATATTTAAATACACCATGTACCGCCAACTTCTGGCGATCAATGGCGATATCGGCGCGCGGGAGATTATCAGGAAAAATTCGGAGCGGGTGCTGCGGGTGGAAATCGAAAATCCGCGATGCTTTATTGACATCGATTCCCGCCAGGATCTGGAAAAGCTTCAATCGATGGGAGCAGATCCGGATTGAAATTCTGCTTTCGCTGCATTCAGTTCGTTTGAATATTTTTCACCGATGGCATCCAGTTCCCGTCTATGCTGAGTATACATCCGGAAGGCTTCGTCCGTGATATCCACAGCCACCTTCGTGGCGGTTTCCGTCTTCAATAAAATAAAGCCCGCTGCAAAGCAGGCCATGCTGAGTGCTACGAAAATTGCAAATCTCCGCATATCGGGCTCTGCGGGTTTGATTCGGCTGTGATCGGCTGCACTGGCTGACGACATAACTGAGTGCCTCTTTGACATTAATTTCAACTGAATTGCGGTTGCCGCCAACGGTTGCGAGATTCCGCCGCGGGCGGTCTCAATGGTTGTATCGGCACCCTATGTATATTCTTTAGGCCGGCTCAAAAACAAAAACGAACTTTCGGATTCCCCCTTGCTTCCCTTTCGTCTTTAGTTTAGATTAAAGCGGTTTCGGGGTCTCAATACATATCTTCTGAAATGGGGGAATTATGGTCATCATTCAAAAGATAGCAGAATTCACCGGTTTGCCGATGTTGATAATCGAGTCTGGATTTCTCCTGCTGCTGACGTTCGCTTTCGTGGTCCTGGTTCTGCTGGTGCTGGCGATCTTCCGGATCAGAACCGAAATCATCAAGATGAGTTACGCCACCAATTATATTACCCGGTTGATCGAACGGGGCTACAAGGACCGGAAGTTATACAAGGTGGACTATGATTTGAAGACCGAACAAGCAATTCTGGAAATGCTTCAGGAAGGCAAATCCTACAAGGAAATCATGAAGCACATCTATGTCAGTGAAGAATATGTGGACATGATCAAAGATCTGGCTGAAGAGGAAGGGCTACTGCAGGATAAAACGTGCTGAGTCCGAATTCTTCAGGTTCAGACAGGCGCCGAAAACGTACCGTTCATAAAACCTTTCACCCCGGTCACGGTAGCACCTTTTCGATTTTCACCGGCAGAGCCGGCGGCTGATGATTGGAGTAATACATGAACGAGGGACAAAAAAAATTCTGGCAGACCCGGGCTCTGACGGAACTGTCTTCCGAGCAATGGGATTCCCTCTGCGACGGGTGCGGGCGCTGCTGCCTGTACAGCTTCAGAAATGGGAAGACAGGTAAGATCACATTCGTAGCGGTTTCATGCCGGTTTTTAGATATTTCCACCTGCCGCTGCTCGGTTTACCGAAGCAGACAGCAACTCGCTGCAGACTGCGTAAAGCTATCCCCAGCTAATATAAGACAACTGAAAAGGCTGCCCTACACCTGTGCTTACCGCAGTCTGGCCGAAGGAAGACCGCTGCAATGGTGGCATCCTTTGATTTCAGGTGATCCCGCTACCGTTCATGAAGCGGGAATTTCGGTAAAGAACAAGGTTATATCCGGCAATCAGGTCCATCCCGAAGATCTGGAATATTTTCAAGAGATGGTGGCAGATATAGGTTGAACCGAGCCATTTAGCTCTGACCTGGCCCACAGAGCCAGGTTTTCTATGCTGAAATAAAAAGTGGGCGGATCGGAAGAACCGCCCATTTTGCTGTCACTTCCCGGGATGCCGTTATCTTCACCGGACCGCCAATCCTGAAGTAGTTTGTACCGACCGGCAGAAAAGCTGCACGCACACCTGAGAAGCTTTTTATAAATTAGGACATTTAGTCCGAAAATCAATACCGAAATTGCTTATTCCAGCTTAAACCCCGCTGTATCCCCGCATCCATATGCAGCCGGTCTAATCGTGGATCGAGACAGCTTACAAGAAAGCGATCATCTATGTCAACCCGATGCGTTTATGACGGTGATCTGATCGTTCAGAGTCCAGAAATCATAGATAATGCCGATTCCGAGCAGCCCGCCCGTGAGCAGATAGAGGATCCCGCTGATCCACTTGCCCATGTACATTCGGTGAATTCCGAAAAGCCCCAGAAAAGTTAACAGTATCCATCCGATATTGTAGTCGATTCTTCCGGCGCGGTACCTAAAATCCGCTTTGCGGTCCATGGAGGGAATCAGGAAAAAATCCACGATCCAACCGATGAACAACAGGCCAAGGGTAAAAAAGTAAATGGTGCCGGACAGGGGCTTGCCGTAATAAAAGCGGTGGGATCCCGTAAATCCGAAGATCCACAAAATGTAGCCGATCGTTTTGCGATGCGTATCGTTGGCGGGTAACAAGATTGGTTCTCCTCGTGTGAAAGTTTCAAGTTCAGGGTTCAGGGTTCAAGGGTTAATACAGCCGATCTAAATTGCCGGGAAGAAGAAATCCCCCTCAAATCCCCCTTTAGAAAAGGGGGAAGAATCTTCTAGAAAAGGGGAAGAATCTTCCCTCCCCCGGCGGAGGGATTGAGGAAGGGGGTAAAATGATGCAATCCTTTTAGAAAGTTTCTGTCTTTGATCAATCTGGCGGCCCTTCAGCCAGCGGCACCCGCTTATATGAAACTACAAATTCCAGGTTCAAGGTTCAAGGTTCTGGGTTCTGGGTTAAAAAGGCATTTTGCCATTTTATCAACCTCACCCGGCCTCTCCCGTCAAGGGAGAGGAGTCAACTTCCCTCCCCCGGCGGGAAAGATTGAGGGAGGGGGTAAAATGGAGTCGATCCTTTTAAAAAGTTTCTTTATTGATCAAACTGGCTGCCCTTTAGCCAGAGGCGCCCGCTTATATGAAACTACGCCAGAATGGCATAGTTTCTGTCTTTGATCAATCGGGCTGCCCTTTCGCCCGAGGCCGCGGCTTATATGAAACTGCGCCGAAATGGCATAGTTTCTATCTTTGATCAGTCGGGCTGCCCTTCCGCCCGAGGCTGCCGCTCGTATGAAACTACGCCAGAATGGCACAGTTTCTGTCTTTGATCAGTCGGGCTGCCCTTTCGCCCGAGGCTGCGGCTTATATGAAACTACGCCAGAATGGCACAGTTTCTTTATTGATCAGACTGGCTGCCCTTTCGCCAGCGGCCCTGGCTCATATGAAACTACCTTGAAGGTTTCAGGTTTCAGGTGTCAGGATTCGCGATGCAACCGAAAAGACCCAAAAAAAGACCTTTTAGCCAGCGACACCCGCTTATAGCCATCTCAGAAAACCATTCCGAAGCGGGCGATAACCTCCATCGTCACTCCGGCAGGGTTTTTAGCCGGAGTCCAGCCCCACGGCATATGCTTCCCTCCCCCGGCGGGAGGGATTGAGGGAGGGGGTAAAATGGAGCCGATCCTTTTAAAAAGTTTCTTACTTGATCAGACTGGCTGCCCTTCAGCCAGCGGCGCCGGCTCGTATGAAATTACCTTGAAGGTTTCAGGGTTTCAGGTGTCAGGTGGCCCAGAAAAGTGAACCCCCAAGCTTGCGACGAGCTCAGCCAAGCAGAATATCGAATTTCGAATGCATAAGGCCGGTTACGCTTCGCTCAGCCTTTTTCATAAAATAAACGGAATTCCTTCATTCGTCACTTGTCACTCGTCACTATTTACTTGTTGCTTGTACTTCTTCTCCCGATTCCCAGTGAATGACCTGATTCCGGTAATCAATGGTATACTGCACATTTTTTAAAAAATTCATACCCAGCAGTCCACTGTATTTCAGGGACTGCCCTTCATGCTCCAAAATGATCACCCGGGCGTCTTGCATCTCATGGGGTCCTACCACGAATCGGCCGATGCGCCCGGTTTCCACTTGGATGATCTGTCCGCCGGCCACCTGAGCATGTCCCTTGTTCAAGCTCGCAATGTTGAGCTGTTGAGCGAACGAGCGGAACAACACGATTTGAGAAGCCCCCGTGTCGAGCAGCAAATGCGTTTTGGTTTCCACGCCGCCGTTGACCAGCGTAACCGGTACCAGCAGTTGATTGCCGTCAATGATTACATGGGTCTGGGCCTTTTGCAGCAGTTTTTCTCTGGCTGCTTCAGTCTTTTTTCTTTGTTCCTCGGATTCCAGCTCCTTGATTTCCTGCAGGCGGATATTCGTCTGGCGTTGAAGCTTCAGTGCCTGCGCCTCGATTCTTGCACGCTCGCTTTCCAGCGCCTGGGATTTTTCTGCGTCGGAAAGATGGTCATATTTCTCATGATAAACTTTAGTTTGTTGTCGATATACCTCTGGAATTTTATAAATATCATCAACGAAATAAATCTTGCCATCTCGATCGACATACTTGTAAAACGCCGCGACCGACAGTTTCGGCATAATCACTACCACGTCTATCACGAGAATGAAGAGCCAGACAGATTTTCTAAATTTTCCCATAAAATCACCCTTGATGAATTCGGAAAAAGTCGAATTCATCATGTGTTTAGTATTTTTTTTTACGAGATTGTCACCCCCTTGCTGAGTATATATTTTCGCGGATTGCCCGCGGCCCCGGTCTTCCGCCGATTCGGACGCGTTCAGCCCAGGGATATCTCTCCCGCCCGCAGACAGGCCTGCAGATGGTCGCTGCCGCGGGTTCCCGGCGCGGGTGCCATCTCCGGAACAATTCGTTTGCATTTTTCGGCGACATATGGACAACGGGTATGAAAAACGCAGCCCGGCGGCGGGTGGATGGGTGACGGCACGTCGCCGCCGAGAATCCGCCGTTTCTTATCAGCCAGCGGATCAGGGACCGGAATTGCGGAGATCAGAGCGTGGGTATAGGGGTGCGCGGGATTTTTATAGAGGTTGTCCGCAGGGGCGTATTCCATGATTTTTCCCAGGTACATCACCGCGATCCGATCCGAAATATGTTTGACCACCGCCAGATCATGGGCAATGAACAGATAGGCGAGCTGCATCTCCGACTGAAGCTCCAGCAGCAGATTCAAAATCTGGGACTGTATGGACACATCCAGTGCCGATACCGGTTCATCGCAAATCACCATTTTCGGCTTCAGGGCGATGGCCCGGGCGATGCCGATCCGTTGCCGCTGGCCGCCGCTGAATTCATGGGGAAAACGGATGAGGGCGTCGTCATCCATACCCACCCTGCCGAGCAGCCGCAGAATTTCCGCTTCCCGGCTTTTGGCGGTCCCGATGCCGTGAATTTCGAACGGCTCCAGCAATATATCCCGTACGGTGTGACGCGCGTTGAGAGATTCAAAAGGATCCTGGAAAATAATCTGCAGATTCCGACGGATCTTTCCCAGCTGCCTGGAAGGCAAACGGGCGAGATCGTGGCCATCGAAGACAACCTTGCCGCCCAGCGGTGTGTACAGCCTGGCGATCGTGCGGCCCACGGTGGTTTTTCCGCAGCCGGACTCCCCCACAAGACCGAGCGTTTCACCAGCGCGCACGTTGAAAGTCACGCCGTCGACGGCATACACCCAACCGATCCGACGCCGCCATATGCCGCCATGGATCGGAAAGTACATCTTCAAATTATCTACTTCCAGCAGATATTCAGGAGTGTTCATCATACAAAAAGCAGCTCGCAACATGATTTTGACCCACCTCGAACAGAGGCGGGGGTTCGATGGCACAGATATCCATCACATAGGGGCAGCGCGTACGAAACCGGCAGCCGGTCGGCAATTCGTAGAGACTCGGCACGATTCCCTTAATGACATTGAGTCTGGTTTTCGGCGGGGTCTCCAACCGCGGGATCGAATTGAGCAGCCCCATTGTGTAAGGATGTTTGGCATCCGTAAAAAGCGCCACGACCGAAGCGCGTTCGGCCACCTTGCCGGCATACATGACCACCACATCTTCACATGTTTCGGCGATTACCCCCAAATCATGAGTGATAAAGAGAATGGCCATGCCGGTTTCAAGCTGAAGGTTTTTCATTAATTCCAGGATCTGGGCCTGGATGGTTACATCCAGCGCCGTGGTCGGCTCATCCGCGATCAATATATCCGGTTTGCAGGCCAATGCCAGGGCGATCATCACCCGCTGGCGCATGCCGCCCGAGATCTGATGCGGGTATTCCGCCATCAGCCGTTGAGGATCGGGAATCCCGACTTTGTCGAGCATCTCGATGGATTGCTCCCGAATCTGTGCATTGTCCAACTTTGAAAAGTGCAAACGAAACACTTCACCGAGCTGTCTGCCGATTCTTTGAACCGGATTCAGCGACGTCATGGGCTCCTGGAAAATCATGGAAATTCGCTTTCCCCTGATTTTATGCATCCGGTCGGTATCCAGGCCCGCGATATCCACCCCCTGGAAAAGGATCCGGCCGCTCTCGATAAAACCGGCCGGTTTGGGCAGCAGGCGCATAATGGATAGGGCGGTGACGCTTTTGCCGCAGCCGGATTCCCCCACAAGGCCCAGAACCTGCGACTTTCGAAGATCGAAGCTGACATTTTCCACCGCCCGGATGCGGCCGGCATCGGTTTCGAAAGCCGTAGAGAGGTTTTGAACCTGTAATATCAAATTGTTATCAACCATAATCTAATTCTATTGGTGACTATGTATGACGGCCCAGAAAACCGGGTTCTGTGAGCCAGGCCAGAGATAAATGGCTCAGCCTGGGAGGATTGTGTCGAAATTTCAACAAAGCAAATCCCCTCTGGGGTTAGCGAAAGCCGGGCTCTTTAGGCCCGGATCTGGCTCGGGGCCGGAATATCTCTGAAAAAGCTCTCCGCCAACTTTCCGCCGCAGTCCAATCTGACGGTCCGTCAGGGATCCGAATCGAGAAATTGCGAATCATTTATAAATGCCATTTTATATGTCTCATCGATGATGGTTACCGGCGGCAAAGGCTCCTTCCGCTTCTTGGCCGCGAGGGTCTCATCATGGAGTTTTTTATCATACCAGAACAATCCGCCGGTAGCCGAGCCGAACGGGTCGAAGAGGTCACCGGACTCCCGGGTGCCGGGAACGTCCGGCAAGCGCCACCAGCGCCAGTACGCCTGCCGGAGATACGGCACCATAAAGGTCGGTACGAAACAGCCGATTTCATGAATTTTAGCCTGAATCCGGTGCGAAAGCGCGATCCGCTCCTCCTCATCCAGCGAGTTGCGGTAATCATCGATCATTTTATCGAGCTCCGGGTCATCCGTATTGGTGATATTGTTGGTTTGCGGTTTGTGAGCGTTGTCGGAATGATAATGCTGCCAGAACGCCGGCCGCAGGCCGGTGCTCCACGCCATCCAGGCCACGTCGTGGTTTTTTTCCAGAAATTTCTTGAAGGACGCGGCCGAGTCCAGCTTTTGCAGCCTGAGTTCAATCCCCGCTTTTTTAGCCTCTTCTTTCAGCACCACGAGTCGCGGGGTATGCTCGTCGAACCCGTAGGTCACCTCAACGGAAAACCGGGTTCCATTTTTTTGCCAGATACCGTCCGGCCCCCGCTTCCACCCGGCTTTTTTCATGTATTCATCGACTTTTTTCAGGTCGAAACGCCGGGCCTTGATGTCTTCGTTTGTATAACGTCCGTAGCCCACGTAGTGCTGTTCGAGACGGAAATAGTCGTTGCGCAGAACCTTCTCGATGACTTTTTGCACATTCATGGCGTGGGCAAAGGCATAGCGTACATTTTTGTCCTTGAAAATTTCCCGGTCCAGGTTCAGCCACAACCCCATGGCCGGTTGCTGGGTGTCGTTGAAAAACCAGATCCGATGAACATATCCGTTTTCGATGACCGGTGTCTTGGTTTTGACATACCAGTAAATGGGAAAGGTGATCGGAAATACGTCCTGTTGATTTCTTTTGAAATGCTCCCATTGCAAATTGAAATCCCGGACTACCTTGTAAATCACCCGATCGACATTGAAGCGGTTTTTAAAATAATGCAAATCTTTGGCCCACCAGTCCTTTTTACGCTCCAGAGTGATGTATTTTCCTTTTTTGAACTCGGTGATCTGGTAGGGCCCGGTATTCGGCTCGACTTTCCAGTTAAACTTCCGGACGAAATTCTCATCGAGCTTTCCATAAAAATGCCGGGGGGTGGGGCCGATCGGTATGTGCAGATGGAGGTCCGGCTTGGCCTTGGTTCCGACCACCGCCAGGGTGTAATCGTCATAGACGATCACCTGGTCGATTTCACGGGTGAAATAATCGTTGTAAAAAGGCGCCACAATGAACTTGGAGCGCATGAAGTCGATCGTGTAGGCAAAATCCTGAGCCGTCACCGGCATGCCGTCGGACCAGCGGGCATTTTTGTTCAATTTGAAGTACATGGTTTTCTTGTCTTTGCCGAAGGCCCAATGGGTTGCCAGCTCGGGAATAATTTTCTCGGTGTTGGGATGAATCCCGATGAGCCCAAGCTGATTGCTGCGCAGCACCGAAGCGAAACTGTTGTTGGAATCCGGGCCGACCATCCGAAACGTTGCCGGAAAGCTGAGAATCGAATCCCTGAAGGTACCCCCCTTTTCGGCTTCGGGGGATGCATACACCGGATCGGTGTCATTGGTGAGCCACTCGATGTCCTCAGGCAGCTCAGGGGCGGCCGGGGCCTGAATCGCAGTGGAAATGACCAGCAGGACAGCCAGGCAGAGGGTAGTACGGAATAGTTTAAGTAAGTTGTTCATTATGGCTTATCTCTCTATTTCAGGCAGGCCCATTCCTTATTCATACACCGTATGCCGCTTAGGATCGAAGGCCTCTCGGACAGCCTCGCCGATGAACGTAACCGTGAGCAGGGTGACAATCATGGCGGCAATCACCGAGCCGGCGATCCACCAGGCATCCAGGTAAGTCCACCCCTGTTGCAGCAATTCTCCCCAACTCGGAGTAGGCGGCGGCAATCCGAAACCCAGATAATCGAGGGATGTCAGGGCGACAATGCCGCCGGAAACTGCAAAGGGTGCAAAGGTGACGATAATTGCAATGGTGTTGGGGATGATATGCCTGAAAATAATGCGGAGATTCGAGGCACCAAGGGCCTTGGCCGCCAGAACATATTCCCGCGCGCGCTCTTTGTACGTGATGGTTCTCATGGTCCAGGTAATGCCGATCCAGCCGAAGAAGGCCATGATTAATATCAGCATGAAAAAATTAGGCACCATGATGGAGGAAATAATGATGATCACATACAGAAACGGTACATTGGACCAGATTTCTATCACGCGTTGAAAAAAAAGATCGAATTTTCCGCCCCAATATCCCATGGCACTGCCGATGCTGACCCCGATCGTATAGTTGGCCAGCAGCAGGCCCAGTGAAAAAAAGATGGCGATCCTGAACCCGTAAACCAGACGGGCGACCACATCCCGCCCCACCGCATCGGTTCCCAGATAGTGCCTATCCATGATCGACGGGGGAAACGGCGGAAACCGGTCCTCCCGGAGGTCATTTTCATAGGCATTATACGGCACGAGGGGCAACAGCACCCAATTGCCGTCGCCCTGATCGGCAAACTCCCGGGCCAGCAGCCGGTAATTGGTTTCATACTCATAATCCTGGCCGAATGTGGTGCCGGGCAGCAATCGGCTATAGGTCGGAAAATAGTATTTTCCCTGGTAGGAGACAACCAGGGCACGGTTGTTTACCAGCATTTCCGCGCCCAGGGAGGCGAGCAACATCAGCATAAAGATGATAAAGGAATAGTAGCCCCGCTTGATGGACTTGAAGCGCCGAATTTTTTTCAGGGTCAAGGGATTAAGTTTCAAAGACAGCACCTCATTCAAACTTCACCCGCGGATCGACGATCGCTACGCAGATATCCGAGAGGATATTGCCGATCATGAACAGCAGCGATGAAATCACCAGAATTCCCAGCACGACCGGATAATCCCGCTCGATAACCGATTCATAACCCAACAGCCCCATACCGTTGATATTGAAAACCTTTTCGATGAGAAACGATCCGGACAATAGGACGGAAATGTTGTTTCCGAAACTGGTCGCGATGGGTATCAGGCTGTTTCTGAGGGCATGGTTCAAGACGGCCTTTCTGAAAGGCAGGCCCTTGGCGATGGCGGTCCGCACATAATCGGAAGCCAGATTGTCCATCAAGGTATTTTTCATCAGAAACGTCATGACGGTGAAACTTCCGAGAACGTAGGCCAGCAACGGGAGGATGGTGTGCCGGCCGATATCGATTGTTTTGCCGATGAGGGTAAAGTCATCGAAATTATCGCTGACAAGCCCGCCCAGGGGGAAAATTTCCCAATAGGATGCGAAAAAGACCAGCATCAAAACCCCGACCACCCATCCGGGAATGGCGTAACCGATGAAAACCACCAGCGATGAGATGTTGTCGAAGGCGGTCTTGTGTTTGATCGCCTTGATGATCCCCAGGGGGATGCAGATCCCATATACCAGAATGAGAGAAATAATCCCGAAGTAAAGGGATATGGGAATTCTTTCCTTGATCATATCCCAAACCGGATCATAATACCGGGTCGAAGTCCCCAGGTCGCCCTTCAGCACTTTGCCGAGCCAGAGGAAATAACTGGTGACGATCGGTTTGTCGAAGCCGTAGTATTTTTTCAGTTCTTCGATCTGTTCCGCGGAGAGCGGCTGGGACTGCTCAGCCGTCGACCTACCGGAGGCACGGCTGCCTTCGACGCCTTGCATTTGCTGGGCCTCGGCGATGATGCGCTCGATCGGGCCGCCGGGAACGAAGCGGGTCACGATGAAAACCATGATCGTAATGCCGAGGAAGGTCGGTATGATCAGCAGCAAGCGCCGGATGAAATATGCGGTCATTTTTATGTTATAAGACATTCTGGAAAATTTTTCAAGATATTGAAAACACTTGCAACTTTAATTTCTTGACTCCCTCCGCTTAAATTCTTATGGTAAATTTCAAAGTTTCTTTCAACACTGCACGGAAGAAATGGCCTTCTGAGGGGCGCCATGGCATGGCGAAATTGAATAAGGTTTCAGGTGTCAGGTGTCGGAAAATCAGCACTTTGGATGGCAGATCGAAGGCGCAATTTTGAAGTTGCCGGATACGGAGTTAAGCAATTCGATTTCGATCCCGATAGCGATTTCGATCCCGATGAAGTCGAATCCCGCCAAACGGATGCACCGGATGCTCCTTCTTCGCGCCGGTGATCCTTAGCGATAGGCGCCAACGCGACGCTGACACCTGAAACCTTACGGCGTGTAGATAACCCAATGGAAATGCTGGTCGACATTCATCGGGTCGAGCGGCTATCGTTTCGCACTTCCGGACGAGGCCTCAACGGATCGGCCGAGGGATCCCGTTATGACCACCCGGCGAATTTTGATATTTGCCCCCATATTTTTGATCATTCTTCTGCTCCAGTCTTATTTCTGGGTCCCCACCTACGAGCAGCAGACCCGCGGAAATCCCGAACGCTTTCAAGAATACATCACCGCATCCATCGGGGATGCCAGCATTTTAAACCCCATTCTCTCGGCCGATGCGTCCAGCAGCGAAATCGAAGGCAAGGTTTTTGAAGGACTTATCGATTATGATGAAAACCTGCGCTTCCGGGGCCGTCTGGCCCTCTCCTGGAAGGTGTATGAAGAGGCCTTTTTTCAGGTCCCGGCATCCGCCGTTGTCCCGGGCCTCGATCGACCGGATGCCACCCGGATCGCTGACTATCTGCAGACCGCCAGACAAAACGAGAGTTCTTTATCCCCGGAACTGCAAAACTCGCTGGAAAATATCACCGACATTTCCGTGCGGCCCGCCCGCCATTATGCCGTCGAAAGGCAAATGAAGGATGCGGACGGCAATTCCCGGATGGTTACCTTCGACATTTCCGCGCCACCGGCGATTAAGCTGGTGCTGAAACAGGTGGATCAGGATCTGTTTGCCCACCTGGGATCCCTGCTGGGCAAAGGTTTTTTCGAGGATTTCGACGCCGCGCAATACATCGAGGCCGGCTCGCCGCTTGAAAAAAAACGTTTGGCGGCGTATGCCGCCGAACTGCTTCCGGCGGTGGAACATAACCCGATTATCGAGTTTCACCTGCGGTCCGGTGTCAAATTTCACGATGGCCGTGTTTTCGATGCCGACGACGTGCGGTTTACCTATGAAGCCGTCGTGAACCCCAAAAACCTCTCCCCTCGGATTGCCGATTATGAACCGGTCAAAACCCTGGAAGTGATCGATCCCCTCACGGTTCGGATTGTTTATAAACGCCTGTACTCCCCGGCGCTGGGTACCTGGGCCATCGGCATGCTTCCCGAGCACCTGCTCAACGAAGAAGTTTTGGAAAAAGAGGCCTTGCGTCTCGGCAAGAATCCCACCATGTTTACCATGCGGCAAAGCGCCTTCAACCGTCATCCGGTAGGCTGCGGCCCGTTCGTATTTCGGGAATGGAAATCCGATCAATATATCCAGCTGGATCGTTTTGACGAATACTGGGAGGGAGCGCCCGATTACCATAAATATTTCTACCGGATCATTCCGGATTTGCTGACCCAGGAAATGGAGTTTTATGCCGGCACCCTGGATGTCTATGGCGGCGGCAGCCCGCCCCATGGGATACCGCCCCACCAGATCGAACGCTTTCAAAACGATCCGCGTTTTCAGACCATCTCCGATACCGCCTTCGGATATACCTACATCGGCTACAACATGCGCCGCGCGCCTTTCGACGATGTCCGGGTCCGCCGGGCGCTGTCCATGGCCATCGACGTCGACAAGATCATCAAGTATGTACTCTATGGCCAGGGGGAACGCATCACCGGCCCCTTTGTCAAACAGACCGATTACTACAATCAGGCGATCGCTCCGATTCCCTATGATCCCGCCGGCGCGTTGAACCTGCTGGAGCAGGCCGGCTGGAAGCGCAATCGCAACGGCTGGCTGGAAAAAGACGGCCGCCGCTTTGAATTCACCCTGATTACCAACAGCGGCAATGACAGTCGCAAATCGATTCTGGCGATCGCCCAGGATGCCTGGAAACAAATCGGCATCGATGTGCGCACGGATCTGCTCGAATGGTCGGTATTTATCGAAGAACGGGTGGACAAGGCGGACTTCGACGCGGTCATTCTGGGATGGGTGATGTCGGTGGATCCCGACTTGTACCAGATCTGGCATTCCAGCCAGACCCACCCCTACCAGCTCAATTTCGTGGGGTTTGAAAACCAGCAGGCGGACGACCTGATCATTAAGATCCGACAGGAATACGATCACGAGAAAAGGGTCCGCTACTGTCACCGGCTGCATGCGATCATTGCCCGGGAACAGCCGTACACTTTTTTATTCGTGCGCAAATGGACCACGGCATTGGACAAACGCATTGTCATCCGGGAAGTCGATGCGCGGGGCGAAGTCTCTTACAAGAAGATCACCCCCACCCGCACGGGTCTGTATGATTTCGATTTCAACCGCTGGGTGAAGCTCGACAGGGTGCCGTGACCGAGGACGGAGGACGGGAGGGCGGAGGACAGAAGACAGAGGACGGGAGGACGGAGGACAGAAGACAGAGGACGGGAGGACGGAGGAC
>CAVZEZ010000019.1:0-20816 GCA_963774425.1 uncultured delta proteobacterium
CAAAGGTGAATGTCTTGAGGAATATGCGGAATTCACCTCAATATAATTTTACAGGATCGGGACCGGTCTGCATCGGTTTGACAGCGGCTTCAAGGGTAATAAACGCTGAGGCGGTACCCGCCCCGCAAAACCGCCTTCTGGTTCATCTGTTTGGTCAGAAGGAAGAAAACCTTCACTGCTTTTTCCATCTCTCTGTAGGAAAATTCAGCTTCCAGAAGCGTGTCGTTTTCAGCGACAATCCTACCGTTGTTCTTCACTATCCGCTCTTTTATTTGATCTTTCATATCGTCCTTCCAAAATCAAAGACTGCAGCGGTCGGCCAACTGAGAAGTTTGAAGATATTCCTAACGAATGCGATAATCTATAATTCGTGCGCGGCCCCTCCTTTTTATGCTCAGGGAGGTTTTCCCCCCGGCGGTGAGGTCCTGCCAGACAGACATGGCGTCCTGGACCGAATTGATCGGTCGGTTGTCGGCAGCCGTTATGATATCACCGTTGCGCAAGCCCATTCTACGAAATATTGAAGAGGGCTTGATGCGCGAAATTTGGAAACCCTCCGGGTGCGGACGGATATTTGCCTGGGTCATGAGTTTATCGATATTGTCGACCGCTTTCTGGATCTGGGATTTTCTCAAAACGCGTCGTTGTCGAATCAGTTGGGTCCTGGACGGTCGACCCGCAGTCCTTGTTCGGTTGTAACGGCTGCTGCTTTGCGGCTTGACGATTCGCAGAACCTCATTTTCACCGTTGACACTCAGAATAATTTTTTCTCTCAGGATCTTTTTTATCTCGGCTCCCTGAACCATGTCGCCGTGCTTGTATAAAATTTGGGTCTGTTGACGCCGGCCTTTCCCGGGCTCTTCGATAATGGCATATGCACTCGCCGGATCGTTTCCGACCACCGTACCCCAAAGCTTTAGATTTTTTTCGGTCGGCTTGATATTTTCCACGGCGATTTTTTCAGGAACGGCAGTTTTTTCGGTCTGGGTTTGAAAAATATCACGGTTGACGATCGCTTGGTAAGCCGAAAGCGGCGCCGTGTGGAACTCCACCGGATTTACATTATTTTTCGTAAGGATCGGTTCAGGTTGATCCACAGGACTCAGGCTTGCCGCAAGGATTTTATAAATAGTATCCACGCTCAAAAAAATGACCATGGTGATCAAAACGATATTTAACAGTGGGAAAAGTCTTTTCATGGTTTGCGGGGAATGATAAGAAACGGGTCTCCTTAAGATCGCAATTTGCCGTCAATTTCGACGGGGTGACATTTGATATCTTAGCCTGCCGGTTCCTACCTGTAAATACAGAATTTCAAGTATTAAAATATACATATATGTACTGCTTGCCGTTTGGCCGTTCCGTCGCGGCGTAATGTTTAATGGCCGACAACGCGTCAAAATGACGAAGTTCATTGAATGTCGAGCCGAGCGGTATTATCTTGGGGCCGGAAAGACGATAAGCGGGAGATGCTTAAAAAAGGGGGATAATATGGTTGAGGGGAACGACATACCAAAGGACTGGGAAAAACAACTTGCTTGTGCCGAACACTGCCGGAGTTGTGGCAAGCTATTGCAAAATAAGGACAAGCGGCTTTTGTCGGTTTATACTCACGAGCCGATATGCATGGACTGTAAGAACAGCGAAGAAAAACGGCCCGAATACGAGAACTGGTCAAAGCAGATGATCGCAGCCTGTATGGAAAAAACCGATAAGCCTTACGGAGATCCGGCCAGTTATTGTTTCCACCATTTCTGTCCATTTACGTGCAAATCCTGACGGCGTCCGATCCGGAAAAATTGTCGAAAAAGCTGCGTGTCAAAGCATTCGGCACAACTGAATTCCTCCATCCGGCGAACGGGAAGCACCGTCTGCTGAAATTTTAAAAATCTCTTCGAGGGAACCCTGAATCGCAAATTGCAGTTTCAATAAAGGAGGGTACTATGAAAGCTCTGGTGACATACTATTCTGAAAGCGGTAACACGGAAAAGCTGGCTCGGGCAATTTACGAAGGCATAACCGCCTCTGAAAAGGAGATTGCACCCCTCAGTGAGGCGCGCGCAGACGGCTACGATGTACTGTTTATCGGATTCCCGGTCCGAGCCGGCAGCGTGCCCGCAAAGGCCGAGCAATTTATCAAAAACGTGCCAGAGGGCAAAAAAGTGGCCTTTTTTGTCACTCATGGCTCGCTACGGGGCGGCCAACATGCCATCACGGCCCTGTATCACGCTTTCAGCCTGTCCTTGAAGATAACGGTTCTCGGGACCTTTGGCTGTCGTGGTCAGGTCAAGCTGGATGTAATCGATGCCCTGCTGAATAATCCCGAGCACAGATCCTGGGCTCTGGAAGCGCAAAGCGCCTCCGGCCATCCCGACCCGGCAGATCTTGCCGATGCCCGGGAATTTGCGGGCTGGATGACCGCCAAGGCACGCAGCATCTGATTCGTATACAGCGGATCACAGGGGTTTGTCGCCCCCGAATCCGGTGATCGGTCGCCATAAGCCGCCGGCAGCAGCCAGATCTGTGCCCAGAGACCAAGTCCTCCCGCGGGTAACGGCAAAACCTTTTCAATTCTCAGCCCGACAGGTCGGGGTGGCTAATGGACGGAATCAGGCATACTCCTTTAAAATAATTTCATCGAGCGGCCGCTTGGGCACATGGTGAATTTGCTGGTCATCGCGCCAGTACTTGACATCCCCGCCGCGCTGCATGTATTCGATCCGGACCTCCTCTTTGGGCTTTCCCAGGGCTAAAACCAGAAGGATCTGCAAATGATCTTCGATGGCCAGATCCTTGCGCAGGCCTTCCCGGTCGATCGAAGCCAGGATGCAGCCGCCGAAACCGGCTTCTACCGCTCCCAGCAGCATACTCTGGCATGCGATTCCATGGTCGCAAAAAAAATCCTGGTGGATACGTGTGTCCCCCAAAATGACGATGTAGGCCGAAGGTCTTTCTCCCTCGGGCGGACCGGGCCAGTCCTTCAGATAGGCCGCCCAGAACAAGCGCGTAAACAGCTTCTCGTTGGCTTCCCGGTCGCAGGAGAGAATGTACTTCAATGATTGAAAATTTGCACCTGAGGGGGAATGCCGGGCCAGGTCGACCCATTGCCTGAGTTGTTCGACCGGGATGTTAACATTTTGATGGTATCGACGATAGCTTCTGTTTTTTTTGATCAGCTCCTTGATCATGTCACAGCCTCCATCCACAGCATAAAAAAGAATTAAACATGATATTTTCTATAGTCGCGCGACCGGATTTTGCTCCGGAAACCGACCGCTTCCCACGCAGCCAACCAACGGCCGACATCTATCTAGGAAACACGGCCCCTTTATCCGCGCTGGACACCAACTTTGCGTATCTGGCGAGATAACCGCTTTTGATTTTGGGTTCAAACTCCGGCAGGGCGTCCAGCCGTTGCTGTATTTCTTCGGCTGAAAGGCGAACATTCAGTTTTTTGCCGGGAATGTCGATCTCGATGATGTCTCCGTCCTGAAGCGCTGCGATGGGTCCTTTGGCGGCTGCCTCGGGAGACACGTGCCCGATGGCTGATCCCCGGCTGGCGCCGGAAAAACGTCCATCCGTAATCAGGGCCACCTCCTTGTCCATGCCGATACCGGCAAGGGCAGAGGTGGGAGAAAGCATCTCCTGCATTCCGGGCCCTCCCCGGGGTCCTTCATAACGAACCACAATAACCTCGCCCTTATTAATTTTGCCGCCCACAATGGTTTTGAAGGCGTCCTCTTCGGAGCTGAATATACGGGCCGGGCCGGAGTGCCTGAGCATTTCGTCGGCAACCGCGGCTTGCTTGACGATGGCGCCGTCGGGAGCCAGGTTCCCGGTCAATACGGCCAGGCCTCCGGTGGCATGTACCGGCTTTTCCACCGAACGGATGACGGCTGGATCCTTGATGCCGGCCTGGATATCCTCCAGCATTTTACCCAGCGGCATGCCGTAGACCGTCATGACCTGCGGGTGGATGAGTCCGAATTTATTCAGTTCCGCCATAATCGCGGGCATGCCGCCGGCGTGATAGAAATCCAGGACGTGATGGGGACCGGCCGGTGCAATTGAGGTCAGGTGGGGGACTTTTTCCGAAAATTCACCGAAATCCTTGAGGGTGATGTCCACTTCGGCGTAATAGGCGATTGCCGGAATATGCAGGGCGGTGTTCGTGGAGCCGCCCAGAGCCATGTCCGCGGCGATTGTATTGGCAAATGCTTCTTTGGTCATAATGTCCAGCGGTTTTATCCCCTCTTTGACCAGCTCGACCGCCTTGTACCCCGTTTGTTTGGCCAGCCAGATTCTCTCGGCGTAAACCGCCGGCGCGCTCCCATTGAACGGCAGGGCCATTCCCAAGGATTCCGCCAGATTGCCCATGGTATTGGCGGTAAACATCCCCGAACAGGAACCGGCGCCCGGACAGGCGCAACATTCAATCTCGGTCAATTCCTCCCGGGAAATCCGGCCGCTTTTAAAACTGCCGACAGCCTCGAATACCTTGTCGAGTCCTATGTCCTTGCCCCGGACCCGTCCGGGCAGCATGGGGCCGCCGGAAATGAAAATGGCGGGAATATTCAGCCGGGCGGCCGCGATCAGCATGCCTGGCACAATTTTATCACAGGAGGCCATCATCACCAGCCCGTCAAAAGGATGGGAGGTGGCCATGATCTCGAGGGAGTCGGCAATCAGTTCGCGACTGGGCAGGGAATATTTCATGCCCACATGATTCATGGCGATGCCGTCGCACACCCCGATGGTGTTGAAGGCCATCGGAGTTCCACCGGCGGCATAGATGCCGGCCTTGACAGCCTCCACCAGTTTGTCCAAATGCATATGGCCCGGAATGATATCGTTGAAGGAGTTGGCAATGCCGATGATCGGCCGTTCCATTTCCCAATCGGTGAACCCGTCGGCCCGCAGCAGCGAGCGATGCGGCGCCCGTTCCGGACCCTCGGTCATTAGATCGCTTCGTTTGCTCATTTTTCACTTCCTTTTTAACGGTATAAAGAAAATATTGTCCTCGAATTTTCGCAGATTATTATGGATTCATCTGTGCAAATCGGGGTTTATCCGTGTCCTATTCAAAAAGCCTGCAACCTGCCTTTGTACATCACATTCGTTGAACATGGTTGTCAAATTATACTGCGTCCCGCTTCAAAACCCTGATGCACGGCATCGAAGGCCAGACCCACCCGGCCGGCATCACCGATGACCCGGCAGGGGATCCTTTTTTTATCAATGACGGCCTGAAGCGGATTGTACGAGGCGGAGCCGGCCGCGAGCACAACGGTATCCGCCGGTATTTCTTCAATTTGCCCTTCCCTTTCCACTTTAACGCCGGCGGGGGTGATCTCAAGGGCCCGGCTCGTTGTCCGGGTTTTTATTTTACTGCGGGACATATCCTGCAAGATTCCCCAACGGGTGGTCTTGCCGATATCTTTTCCCATTTTAGGAAGCATCTCGATCACGACGATTTCCTTTGTTCCCCGGGTGGCCAGCTCATAGAGGAAGTCCGGAGTTTCGGCCCGGTTGACCAGCAGAAATTTCAGCGCCTGGGGAGAAAGGGTGCCCTTTTCCGCCAGAAACAGGGCGGTTTCAACACCCACAGCCCCACCGCCGATAATTACCACCCGTTTGCCGGTGGCCGCTTTGCCCTGCAGCACATCCCAGGCCTGGACCACGTGGGGCAGCGCGGCCCCCGGTATGGGCGGCTCGATCGGCAGCGCCCCGGTCGCCAGAACCACCGCATCCGGCTTTTCATGTTCGATCAGGGCTTCATCTACAGATTGACCCAGGGCTACGTTTATGTCGCTCAGGGCAACCTGTTGGGCCAGATCTGTGGCCAGTTCGGCAAACTCCTCCCTTCCGGGCGGGCAGGATGCCGTATGGAGTTGACCGCCCAAGCGGTTGGCGCTTTCGTAAAGTTTGACCTCATGCCCCTTTTGCCGGGCGGACAGTGCCGCGCTCATCCCGGCGGCTCCGCCGCCGACCACCATGACTTTTTTGGGTGTTTGGGTCTTTTCGACCGCCGTTTCCTTCTCGCGGCCCGCCCTGGGGTTGCAGAGGCATTCGACTGGTTTCAACTTAAAAAGATTGTCAAAACAGCCCTGGGCACAGGCAATACAATGAACGACTTCCTGTTCACGCCCGGTCCTGGCTTTCTCCGGCAGGAACGGATCGGAAATCAAGGGCCGGCCCATGGCCACCATGTCACACAAACCGTCCGCGATCATTTCACGCGCCGTAGCCGGGTCATTGATGCGGTGTCCGGAAATGACGGGAACATTTACCTGTTCTTTAATGCCGCGGGCCAGGTAACCGAACACCCCCCGGGGGACGGCCGTCACGATCTGAGGCACCCGGGCTTCATGCCATCCTACATTGATATTGAGGGCATCGACACCGACTTCCGCCAACCTGCGGGCATATTCCTGTAAATCCTCGCGCCCGTTGCCGCCGGGCATGAAATCATTGCCGTTCAGGCGCACGATCACCGGATACTCATCCCCGACTTCCTGCCGAATTCCCCGCATTACTTCCAGGCCGAAACGCATCCGGTTTTCAAACGAACCACCGTATTCATCTTCTCTTTTATTGGTATATGGGGAAAGAAATTCGCTGATCAGATAACCCGTGCCGCTGAGCACTTCAACACCGTCATAACCGGCCTGTTTAACCCGCCCCGCCGCCTCGATAAAACTGCCGATGGTCTCTTTGATTTCATCGATTGTCAGCTCCCGCGGCGTCTCTCTGGTCATTCGGGAGGGCACCGCCGAAGGTGCCACCGCCTGTTTACCCTCCAGAAAAAATGAAAAGTTATAGCGCCCGGAGTGATTGATCTGCACCACAGCCCTCGCGCCGTTTTCCTGAATGGCCCGAGCCAGACGCCTGAGCCCGGGAATGAACGCGTCCTTGTGGGCGCCGATATTGGTGGCGTTGCCGGAATAGGCATCGACGGTGGCATAGCCGACCGTGATGACGGCCACACCGCCCCGCGCGCGTTCGGCATAAAAGTCGATGAGCTGGTCGGTGACCTCGAAATTTGCGGCCATGTTCATGTGCATGGCCGGCATGTAAATCCGGTTTTTCAGTTCGAGCTGATTAATTCTAATGGGTTCAAACAACGGATCCTTCACGTTTCCTCCTTGAACAGGCCAATTGGATGGGTATAGATCGTCGGGGGGCCCTAAATTCGTTTAGATCATTTGGATAGTTGAGTGCTTACAAACGGTTTGAAGTCCTATGTTATTTTCGAGCGTGCTGCCTGAACCCCAAGGCTCGTGGATCTTTCCCATCCGATCGACATGGACGATCACTCTGATTTGGGGCAGGAGCGTCGCCGGTATCCGATTGCCAAAGCACCGGTTATCCCGCAGCCGGGGATTCAGGGTTCGGAGATTTCCACCGTGATGCCGTTTAAGGCGCTGGGCATGGTCATGGCGATTTTTTTTCCTCTCAGGCCGGTCCTCGGTTTTGGGTCCCTCATCTCAACCCCACGCTTTTTGAGGTCTTCCACGTCAGCATCGATATTGTCCGACAATAAGCAGAAATGGTGAATGGCATTGCCTTTTTCCGCGGCATAGCGCCCCAGGAACCCATTTTCGCTGTTATCCTGCAAGAATTCCAGAGCAATGCCGTTTACCTCCACAACCGCGCATTTCATCTTTTTTTCCGGAAATTCACTGATGGAAGGCCGTTTAAAATCGATAATCTGTGCCAGCGCATCCAGGCTTTTTTCGATGTTTTCGACCACGATCCCCAGATGACCAATACCTTTGATCATATTTTTCCCTTCCCTTAAATGGTTGCCGGATGAAAGACATCATCAACGATGATTCCTCATCGAATAGCATAGATAGTGGGGAAAAACAAATTCTAACCGCAATTAAACGTTTTGAGCCGATCTGCGGTGGAAAACAAAATGGCATTGACCTGGCTTCAGAAACCGGCTGGCGGCGGATTGAGACAGCCATCGACATCATGATTCGAGGCACTTTTACCGCAGCGGCTCAGGCAGCCTAAAAATTTTTACCCAAAATGTCACCCAAAGGTGACCTGAACAGACTTCAAGGCACAATCTTTCACGGCGCCAGGACATCCCCTGACCCAATACCTGAAAGAAAAGCCGGACAGCGGGAGATCGCCGCCGAACACCCCCCGCACGTCATTCCCCAGCTCGTTCTGCGGGTTGGATACCTGAATAAATATCCGGACCCGGTCAGTCTACGCAGACCGGTAGGCTGGTTTGTCAGGCGGTGACGTCAACTCCCTCGGCTAAAACCGAAAGCGTGGGGTTCAAGGACGACCGGTCAAGCCTTTGCTTGAATCCTTGGGCCCTCGGCCCTTGAATCCTATCCCATCATCAAATCCTAAACTAAAGTCTTCGCCTAAAGGCGAGGGTTTTCTCCCGTTCCCCGATTCGGACAATAACCTATATGCCGGCAACGCACTCTGAGCTGAATGTGACTGAATTAAACAAGATGTTTGACAATGATGCAAAACTCAAATAATCATCGACCCAGACAAATCGGATCTATTTATCATTATCCACAAGGGAAAATTCTAGCAGCGAAAGGGCATACAACATGCGACGAAAACACTCCGAAGTAACCGATCCGCAGGAAATTCAACACATTCTTGCGCTGACCCATATCGGCCGCCTGGCCACCAACGGACAGGACGGTTATCCTTACATTACACCCGTAAATTTCGTCGGCCTGGAGGGAAACATTTATTTTCATTGTGCGCCCCAGGGTGAGAAGCTCGATAACCTGCTGAACGACCCCCGGGTGTGCTTCGAGGTGGACGTACCGCTGTCTTATCTTGACATCGGCCTGGACCCCGCGCGACCGATTTGCAATCTGCATCAGTATTATCATTGTGTTATCGTCCGCGGCCGGGCGTCCGTCGTAAAAAACGACTCCCTGAAAACGGCGGCTCTTAATGCCCTGATCGTTAAACACGAGAAAACCGAAGATTTTACACCGGTCACCGAAGATATGCCCGCCTGCAAGGCCTGCGAGGTAATCCGAATCGAACCGATCGTGGTCAGCGCCAAGAGCGATCTCGGCCAGAACCTGCCGGAAGAAAAAAGGCGGACGATTGCACAATATCTGTTCGACCGCAATCAGCCCGGCGACCGGCAGGCGGTGGCCGCCATGGGATTTGATTTCAATAAATAAATGATCCCGGATTTCACAGGCATCGCAGGCTCTCAACGGCAAGGCACTCCCGGGTGAAGCCGTTTATTCGGCGCTATTGTTAAAAATTCGCCCGATCTGCGGGAAATCACGATTATTCGGCTTCCCATTCTTTTCACGCAAACTCAGTAAACATCGGGAGGTGGACGTGGGGACAACACCTAATTTCAAGATCAGACCGGCCCGGGTGGAGGATGTGCCCCTCATCCTTTCTTTGATTAGGGAACTGGCCGACTATGAACATCTTTCCGGGGAGGTTGCCGCCACCGAGGCCGACCTGCGCAGGACCCTCTTTGGTGAGCGCCCGTACGCGGAAACCCTCATCGGTGAGCTTGACGGCGCCGCGGTGGGCTTTGCGCTTTTTTTTCACAACTATTCAACTTTCCTCGCAAAACCGGGGATCTATCTTGAAGATCTCTATATCAAACCGGCGTATCGCGGCAAGGGATTCGGAAGCCGGATGCTGGCCTATATCGCTGCCTTGGCCGGGGAAAGAAACTGCGGTCGTTTTGAATGGTCGGTGCTGGACTGGAATGCACCGGCCATCCGAACCTACGAAAAGCTCGGTGCCGCACCCATGAAAGATTGGATTCTATACCGCTTGAGCGGAAAAGCCCTGGACAAACTGGCTGATAGCGACGACCCGCGATAGCGCCGGGACGGGATGCCGGATGATGCCGTGCAGTCCGGATTTTGGGACCCATAAAATTCCGACTCTGGACCCACAATATATAACACCGCGGTAACGGTACAACCTATTGACTTCTCCCCGGCCCAGCCGGTGGCTGATGACTGGAGTTAAGATCGTTTCCATGTTTCTAATAGAAAACAACGGTGTTACCGATCCTGGCACCAATCTGGCTTTGGAAGAGTATTGCCTGCGCCGGCTCGATCCTGCCAATGAGTTCCTCCTTTTTTACGTCAACGATCCCGCCGTAATTATCGGAAAGCATCAGAATCCGTTTCGTGAAACAAACTGGGAAGCTGCCCGCGAAATGGGTCTGCCCGTCATCCGCAGGATTTCAGGCGGTGGTGCGGTTTACCATGACCGCGGGAATTTGAATTTCAGCTTTATAACGGCGTATGCAAATGAAAATTTGGATTATTTTAAAAAACTCATGCAGCCCATTGTCGGCGCCCTGCATCGCTTAGGGGTTCCGGCCGCGATCACGGAGAAAAACACAATACGGGTCGAGGGCCGGAAGGTGTCCGGTACGTCCCAATACACCAACATGAAGCGGATGCTGAGCCACGGCACCCTGCTTTTCAATGCCGATCTGGCTGTGCTCGATTCCGTCCTGGTTTCGAATCCGGCGGTGATTCACTCCAAAGGGGTCGAATCCATTCCCAGTCAAGTGGCCAACATTGCCGATCATTTGCCGCATCCGCTTGCCATGGTTACCTTCCGGGGGGAGCTGATCCGTGAAATATCCAGGTATCGAGGCGGAATAAATGAATTTCACTTAAGCCCCCGGGACTGGGATCGGGTGCACCGGCTGGCCGCAGAAAGATACAACACCTGGCAGTGGAATTTCGGCCGGTCGCCGACCTTCACCGCGGTTCATAAAATTCCCCCCCCCGCCACAGATCTATATGCCCACGTCGGTGTCGCCCAGGGAATCATCCGGGAAATCGGGATCGTGGGAGAACACATCCGCGCTGCTGCCGTTTCCGGCGAATTCGTCAAGGCTATCGGCAAACCCTACACACCGGAATGGAACAAGAACCTTTACAAAGACCCGCCGTTATGACATATATTTTGAGGTCCGCTTGGAACTGGAAGTCATGGTATTTTAAATTAAATAGCAAAATGATTAGAGAACTTTCGATTCGAAATTTTGCCATCATCGATGATGTCAAAATCAGTTTCTTCGCCGGACTGACCATATTGAGCGGGGAAACCGGCGCAGGCAAATCCATCATCCTCAATGCCGTCAACCTGCTGCTCGGCAGCAGGGCCTCGGCCGATCTCGTTCGCACCGGTGCCGAAACGGCCGAGTTGGAAGCACTATTTAAAATTTCTCCCGCCGGCAGCATTGCCGACACCCTGTCCGAACATGGCTACGATCCGGCGGAAGGACTTTTGATCAGAAGGATTATCTCCCGCTCGGACAACAACCGGGTATATGTGAACGGACGGTTGGCAACCATCGGGCTGCTGAATATCATCACTGAAAATCTGGCCAGCATTTCCGGGCAGCATGCCCACCAGGGACTCCTGAAAGAGGATCAGCATTTGCTGGTCCTCGATCAGTTCGGCGGGCTGATGCCCATGCGCCAGCAAATCTGCGACGCCTACCATCGGATCATCCCTTTGATCGATGAACTCGAGGACCTGAAAAGAGTCCAACAGGGCCAGGCCGAACGCCTCGAATTGCTAACGTTTCAGAAAGGGGAAATCAACGCTGCCAACCCGAGTCCGGGAGAAGACGAGGCCCTGGAGGAGGAACGATTGCGCCTCAAAAACGGTGAAATGCTCTACCGAACGGTTTACGACGGCATCGACGCACTTTACGGCGCATCGGGCTCCGTCTTCGAACGAATCCTGGAAGTAAAAAAAAGCCTATCCCAGGCCGGCCGCATCGATTCCCAACTGGCGGCCAAGGCCGAGTACCTCGGTACCGCTGCTTACCAGATTGAAGATCTGGTGAGCGAACTGCGATCCTATCTGAAACTGATCCAGATGGACGACCGACGTCTGGATGAAGTTGAAGAACGACTGGACACGCTTAAGAAGCTGAAACGTAAGTATGGGGGAACGATTGAGTCCGTTTGTTCCCGATTGGAAACGATCGAACAGGAATTGTCCCGGACCGGAAACATAAGCCGGCAAATCGAAGAGGCGGAATCCAATTTGTCGGATTTGCACACCCGGCTGAAGGAAATGTCCGATCGGCTCTCGAACAAAAGAAACGGGGCAGCCGCCCGTCTCGCCCAAAAGGTGATCGAGGAGCTGGATTCGCTCAAAATGTCTCAAACCGATTTTCAGGTCGTTCTGCGCCCCGTCCCGGCGGGTGAAAAAAGCAGTTTTTATCTGAAATCCGGTGCCCGCGCCCTCACCGACAGCGGTCCCGACCGTGCCATGTTCATGATCGCGCCAAATCCCGGCGAGGCGTTGAAGCCGTTGGCCGCCATCGCTTCCGGCGGCGAGCTCTCAAGAGTGGTTCTGGCACTGAAGGCCATTTTAGCCGGCAACACGGCGGTGGAAACCATCGTATTCGATGAGGTGGATGCCGGCATCGGAGGTGCTACCGCCGAAGTGGTGGGCCGTAAACTCTACCAGTTGTCGCGCCATCACCAGGTCATCTGTATCACCCACCTGCCTCAAATTGCAAAATTCGGCGATCGTCATCTCAGCATCTCCAAGCAGGTCAGCGGCGGCCGAACCCAAACCGTCATCACCCAGCTGGGCGGGGAAGATCGCCAGCGGGAAATCGCCAGGATGCTGGGCGGGGAAAAAATCACCCAAACGACCCTGGATCATGCCCGTGAATTGCTGGAAAAATAAATCCTTAAATTAACTTAGGAAATCCCATGAAGTAGGTGATTTGGGAAACCGCAAGGGTACTAGAGGTTGACAAATGCTGAAACGGAACATCAAACTTTTCTGGTTGCTGGTTTTCTCTATCGCAGCCGTATGCACCCTCACGGCCTGTCCCTCGGCCGTCCGCAATGTTGACAAATCCGCTGAAATTGGACCTGACGCCCATATTTTGCGCGTCGGCGTCAATCCGGATGCAGCGCCGCTTATTTTTAAACAGGGGGGGGAAATCGTCGGTCTGGAGGCTGATTTTGCAAAACAATTGGCTGAATACACAGGAAAATCCCTGCGATTTGTCGAACTTGAGTGGGATGATCTGATACCGGCCCTGCTGGAAAACAGAATCGATATCATTATGTCCGGCATGACGCGCACCCCGCTCAGAGAGGTCAGGATCGCCTTTACTGCCAGATATCTGGAAAGCGGACAGATGGCCCTGATCCGCAGGGAGGATGCGGCCCGTTTCAGCACCGGCATCTTTTCCTTGACGACCAGTTCGGCTATCGGTGTGATAAAAAACACCTTTGGTGAATATTTCGTTGACGATCGCTACAGCAGCGTCAGGAAGATTCTGTTTTCCACCCCCCAGGCGGCCGCAAAGGCCGTGATCGACAAAAAGATCGATATGTTCATTTATGACTACCCCATCATTCTCTACCTGGCCTCTGAAAATGAGATCAGGGGCTTGACGGTGCTGTTCGCGCTTCTGACCAGAGAAGATCTGGCCTGGGGTGTCCGCAAAGACAACACCGACCTGCTGAAATCCGCCAACGACTTCCTCCAGGACCCCGCCAACCAGAAAACGATAAAAGAAAGGATTAAATACTGGATACCTTTTGCCAAGTGAGCACGCTGACCTTTAATTACATCAGACAAGTCAATAGATTGGCTCACAAAATAAGCCCTTTTGGTTTATCCACTTTAAAAAAACAACACCCATCTTTACACTCCTCCCACCAAACATTACATTAAATTTTACATTGACGTTTACATTATAATTGGTTATATTGGGCTCCAGGTTGAGCAGTTCAGGCCCGCCCTGGCGCGACTGCTTTGATCATATGAGTGGCGTTAAATGGCTGTGATGGTTTATATGAATGCTTTCGTATCTGATCCGGTCTGAGCCAGGGGTTCAGCGTTCCGAGGTTGCGAAAAAGACGCCGAATCGGCTCTTTTTGATGGAACTGTATTCATATATTTAAAAAGCCACTTCACCCAATGGATAAAACCGACTTCTGAACCTTGAACCTCTGAACCCTGAACCATAATCCCGGAGGTTTCCATGCAACCTATATTGACGGCGAAGCAGCAGCATGTTTTGGATTATTTGCGGCATGAAATCACAAGCGGCGGACAGTCCCCCAGCCTGCGCCAGGCGGCGGCGGATCTGGGTGTCAGCCACGCCGCCGTCGCTCAAATACTCAAAGCGCTGGAGGAAAAAGGCTACCTGAAACGGGAGGGACGCTACAGTCGGACGATCCACCTTTTAAATCGGGCCCGTGAAACATCGGCATCCCAACGCTGGCGGGAGATCCCGGTGATCGGCCGGGTCACGGCCGGTCTGCCGATGTATGCCCAGACGGAATGGGACGGCAGCACGGTGCTGGACGCCGCCGTCTTTCACGGCCAGAATCTCTTTGCGCTGCGGGTCAACGGCCAGTCGATGAAGGATGTCGGAATCATAGACGGCGATCTGGCAATTTGTGAACCCCGCCAGTACGCCCAGAACGGTGAGATCGTCGTAGCACTTATCAACAACGAGGAGGCCACCGTCAAGCGTTTTTTCCTGCGTAAAAACCATATCGAACTGCGCCCGGAAAATGCCGATTACCCGCCCATGCATTACAGTTTCGGCGAGGTCCTGATCCAGGGCAAGGTTGTCGGCATTCAGCGCGGCCCGGAAGGGATAAAATAAGAGGGTGATATGGACGGCAACGCATCAAAAAATACCGATTGCCGGCTGTGGGTCGGCACCAGCGGCTATTCATATGCGGAATGGACCGATGCCGGATTTTATCCGCCGGGGACGAAATCGGGCGATATGCTGCCTTTCTACGCCCGGAACTTTCCGATCACCGAGCTGAATTTCACCTGGTATCAGATGCCCAAAGCGCGCGCACTCGAAAGAATGCAGCACCAGGCACCGGCCGCCTTCCGTTTTACCGCCAAACTCACCCGTACGCTGACCCATGAAATCGACCCCGGCCAGTGGCGGGGACAAGCGGCGCAGTACCGGGACGGTGTGGCTCCGCTGATCCAGGCCCGAAAGCTGACGGCCGTTTTGCTGCAATTTCCGCCGTCATTTGGGCGCACCCTCCAAAACCGCCGCTATCTGGCCGCCCTTTTAGACGAACTTGACGGTCTGCCCCTGGCAGTGGAATTTCGCCATGCCTCCTGGGCCGCGGAACGGGTTTTTGCCGAACTTGCCCGCCGACGCATCACCTTGGTGACGGTGGATGAGCCGGATTTGCCGGGGCTGTTTCCCAGCCTCGATATCGTCACCAATCCCGATCTTTTTTATATCCGCTTTCACGGCCGCAATACGAAAGGCTGGCGTTCGGGCAACATGCAGCAGCAATTCGACTATGACTATGGAGATGATGAATTGCGTCAGTGGACGGATACCCGCATTGCCAAAATGGTTCGGCAAGCACGCAGCGGCGTCATTTTTTTCAACAACCATGTCCGCGGCCAGGCGCCCCGCAACGCGGCCGGACTCGTCGACTTTTTGATCGAACGTGGATTGATGGAAATGAGTGAAGGTTCAGGGTTCGGCGTTCAGCGATAACGCCGGCCTGAAAAGCGATCGGTCCTAATCGAAAAAGATGAACGGAAACGAATTCAAAATAAGAAAGTCCGGAACGTTGAACACTGAACCCGCAAACACTGATGATCGCTCCATCATTCATCTGAACATCGCCGATTTCGCGGTGGCGGTGGAACGGGCCGTGGACTACCGGTTGAAAGACCGGCCCGTCATCATCGCTCCCGAGGGCGCGGTACGGGCGACCGTGTACGATATGAGCGAAGAAGCGTATCTGAGCGGCATCCGCAAAGGCATGCCGTTGCGCCGGGCCCTGCGTCTGTGCAAACATGTCAACGTCCTGCCGCCCCACCCCGACCGCTACGAACGCGCCATGCGTGCCCTGCTCAAACAGACCCTGCCGTACTCGCCGCTTATCGAAACCGGTGAGACCGACGGACACCTGTTCATGGATGTTTCCGGCACCGCCCGCCTCTTCGGCCCCCCCGTGGACATCGCCTGGCGATTGCGCCGGCAGGTTCAAAGGGATCTCGGCATGGTTCCGATCTGGTCGGTGGGACCCAACAAACTGGTGGCCAAGGTAGCCACCCGTCTGGTGAAGCCCGACGGGGATTACATTGTCGGCCCGGGCGAAGAAGAATCGTTTCTGGCGCCGCTGCCGATCAACCTGGTGCCGGGCATCGACGGCGACGATTTGCAACGGCTGCGGGAATTCAACCTGATCCGGGTATCCCAGCTCACCGCCCTGAGCCTGGAACAGCTCCGGATCCCTTTCGGGACCCGCGCCCGGTTTCTCTACGAAGCCGTCCGCGGCATCGATCCATCTCCCGTTCTGCTGGTGGGGCAAAAGCCGCCCGCCGTGGTCGCAGATCACGAATTCGGCGACGACACCAACGATGCCACTGTGGTGGAAGGTGCACTGTACGGCCTGGTCGAGCAGATCGGCGGCAGCCTGCGCCGGCGTCGACGGGCTGCGGGGCGGATCGTCGTCATGCTCGACTATTCGGACGGTATGCGCAGCGCCCGCCGGCTGGCGGCCAAGCCGGCCACCGCCAACGACCTCACCCTTTTCGCACTGGCACGGCGGGTTCTGTTTCTGGCCTGGTCCCGACGGGTGCGCATCCGTCATATGCGGTTGATCTGCGATCGACTGATGTTTCCGCCGGCCCAACTCGATTTATTTGCCGCCGAACGCAAGCAAAAAAATGATCGTGAGCATCTTATCGTCGCTGTCGATTGCATCCGCCGGCGCTTCGGCAATGAAGCGGTACGCTTTGGGCGATCTTTAGCAGCCTAGCTGCCGGCTAAAAAAATTTGATATTTTCGAATCGTTCATATGAAACTTCATGGAAAGCAGAGTCAAGGTCATTAAAGTTGAGCGATGTCGAGGTTGCCTCCCATGATCCCCTTAACCGTTCGATCCAGCTATTCGCTCATGTGGGGCACATCCAACGTCAAACAGGTCTGCCTCACAGCCCGGCGACTGGGGTATGATCGCCTGGCACTGACCGACACCGACAATCTCTACGGATTGTGGCCTTTTCTAAGAATCTGCAAGCACGTGGGGCTATCCCCCATTGTCGGCGCGGAAGTTACCGATCCCTCTCGCAACCGGCGCGCCGTGTGTCTGGTGGAAGACAACGCCGGCTACCGCAACCTGTGCCGCCTGCTCACCCGCCGTCACATGGATGTGGATTTCGATCTGAAGACCACCCTGCCGAACTATGCAGCCGGCCTGGTGGTGCTGACCCGACATCCGGATTTATTACGCACCTGGCACTCGGCCGGGGTGACGGTGGCCGGTGCCATGCCACGCAGGCCTCTGCCGCCCTCGCATCCGCTGCGCATCACCGCAAAGAATCTGGAAGTGCCCGTGGCGGCAACCCCCGGCAGTTTTTTTCTCTGCCCGCAAGACGTGCAGGCGCACCACCTGCTGCGGGCCATCGCCGGCAACACCTCCTTTTCGCGTCTGGCCGCCGACCAGGTCGCCCCCCGGGATGCCTGGCTGGCTTCACCCCATGAATATCACCGCCGGTTTGTCATCTGTCCGGAGGCCATCCGGGCGACCCATGAAATTGCCGAACGCCTGACGTTTTCGGGTCCGCAATTCGGTATCGTCATGCCGCCTTTGCAGGGCGGAAACGGTACCGATCCGGTCCGGCGCCTGCGCCGGGCCGCCTATGCCGGGGCCCGGCGGCGTTACGGGCAGGAACTCGGCGAAGCGGTGATCGAACGGCTTGAACACGAACTGCGCAGCATTACGGACATGGGGTTTGCGGCCTATTTTTTAATCGTCCGGGACATTGTCCGACACAGCCCACGCACCTGCGGCCGCGGTTCGGCGGCCGCGTCCCTGGTGGCTTATTGCCTCGAAATCACCCATGTATGCCCTCTTAAACACAATCTGTATTTCGAACGCTTTTTAAATCCCGGACGGACGGATCCGCCCGATATCGATGTCGATTTTGCCTGGGACGAACGCGATGACGTGCTGGAGACCGTGCTGCACCGGCACCGGGGCCATGCGGCCATGGTATCCAACCATGTGCTGTTCCAGCCGCGCATGGCCATCCGGGAAGTCGCCAAGGTATATGGGCTGACGGACACCGAGACCGGACAGGTATCCAAACGGCTGCCCCGGTTCTGGCGCGCCGAAGAATCCGTGCCCGAACTGCTGGCGGGACTCCGGCGGCGCCCCGAGTCCAAGACCCTGGAATTTCCGCAGCCCTGGCCTGAAATCCTGTCCCTGGCCCAGCGCATCATCGGAACGCCGCGCTATCTGTCTGTCCACCCCGGTGGGGTGGTCATTACCCCTCGCCCCATTGACGAATATGTGCCGCTGGAACGTACCCCGAAGGGCGTGCCGGTTATCCAATGGGAAAAAGACGCCACCGAGGATGCCGGCCTGGTTAAAATCGACCTGCTGGGAAACCGCAGCCTGGGCGTGATCCGGGATGCGGTGGGCAACCTGCGCGCCAACGGCGTGGCCTTTGACGAGTCCCGCTGGGAACCCGAGGACGATCTGGCCACCCAGCAGGCCCTGGCCCAGGGCCGCACCATGGGCTGTTTTTACATCGAAAGTCCCGCCATGCGGCTTTTGCAGCAAAAATCGAGGGTGGGGGATTTCGATCACCTGGTCATTCACAGCAGCATCATTCGTCCGGCCGCCAATGAGTTTATCCGCGAATACATCCGCCGCCTGCACGGCGGCGCCTGGGATCCGATTCATCCGCTGCTGGCCGAAGTACTGGACGAAACCTTCGGCATCATGGTTTATCAGGAAGACGTATCCCGGGCAGCGGTTGTTCTGGCCGGTTTCTCCCATGCCGAAGCGGACGCATTGCGCAAGGTCATGTCCAAAAAAGATCGGGAACATCAGTTAAACGATTTCAAAAAACGCTTTTTCGCCGGTGCGCAAGCCAAAGGGGTGTCCAGAGACCGGATTTGCGCGATCTGGGAGATGATGATGAGCTTCAGCGGGTATTCCTTCTGTAAGCCCCACAGCGCATCCTATGCCCGGGTTTCCTTTCAGGCCGCCTATCTCAAGATCCACCACCCGGCTGAATTCATCGCCGCGGTGATCAGCAATCAGGGAGGCTTCTACAATACCTTTGCCTATGTATCCGAAGCCCGGCGGATGGGACTCACGATTTTGCCGCCGGACATCAACCGCAGTGAAGTTCACTGGACGGGCCGGGGCGATGCCGTCCGGGTCGGGCTGCTTTCGATCAAGGGGCTTTCGGCTGAAATCCAGGCGCGTCTTGTCGAGCAACGCCGGCACAAATCCTATTGCGATCTGGACGATGTGCTCGAACGGGTCCGGCCGGCCGAAGATGAAGCCCGGGCGTTGATTCATTGCGGTGCCCTGGACGCATTAAATCCCGGCGACAACCGGGCGGTATTGATGTGGGAATTGGCCTGCAGCCTCAAAACCGCAGCGGCCAAAGCAAAGCCGCAAACGCAATCACTCTTTGGCAGCGTGGATAAAGTCCATGACTGCCAACGCCCGTTCCTGCCCACCGATGGCGAACGCAAGCGCCTGCGTCGCGAATTCGCCGTGCTCGATTTTTTGTGCGGCCGCCACCCGATGGAATTGTATCGCCCCATGCTGCAGAAATTGGGAGTCGTCAAGGCGGTCGAACTGCCGCGTCATCTCGGGAAACGGATCCGCCTGGCCGGCTGGTTGATCACCGGCAAGGTGGTCGCCACCAAACATGGCGACCCCATGGAATTTTTGACCTTCGAGGACGAAACCGGTATCGTGGAAACCACTTTTTTCCCCGAAACCTACCGCCGTTTCTGTCACATGATCGCCCCGCGGCGGCCCTATCTTCTGACCGGCAAGGTCGAAGAAGATTGGGGCGCAATTACGTTGACGGTGGACCGGGTGGAACGAATCAAGCTTTAACCACCCGGGGGGCCGGCTGCAGCCAACGGACTGTACTGCCCTCGTAAAACCATTTGTCCGGAAAACCGCGGCGTCTCACAAAAACCGGATTTTCCGACCATTTGATGATTTGCTCGTAGGCCTCGTGGAGTTTTCTGAAACCGGCAGCATCGCCTCCCAGGTCGGGATGGTGCTTCATGGCCTGTTTGCGGTAGGCCGATTTTATTTTCTTTTGAAGCTCGGGGGAATGCAAATCTGTCTTTTTAAGTCTCAGAAATGTTAAGGATTTTGCCACGCTGGCCGGCTCCAATATTTCCAACGGCCGGACGGATGCGGAGCCGGAATTTCTTAATTCCGCTTTTTCAAGTATGAGCTGCGTGGCCAGGTAGCGTTTATTTGTACGTCTTCTCTCCGCCCACCACGCGTTTCCTAAAATGTTGGCCATGGTGCGGAAATCTTCAACCGGCTTCCGGCCCAGGGTTCTCGGGAAAATATAACTGAACAATTCCTCCGATCCATACGGAAGAATGTCCAGAATGATTATGGATTCGGTAAAATAAAATGTCGCGTACCTCGTGTTCAAAGCTCTCAACAAGCCGGTCCTAAGGTTCAGATTGTAGCGCAACCGCTGGCGACACTCGATGGAACAATATTTGCGCTGTCGCATATTTTCGGAAGTACCGCAGGACAGACAGCGGTATTTCCCGGTACTTTTCGAAAATTTTATCTGATGGTCATATTTGTTGTTCATTTAAATAATCGTTACACCTGAACGTTAACAAGCCTCGAATTCCGGTAAACCGCACCGGAATTTTAGAAAATTTTACCATATCATGGCCGGGTTGATCAGGTCAAAGGGCATTCGCCACGCAGTCGGGGCAGCACCGAGATTTCGGTCCACAACCGATCGGTCCTCATTTGTGC
>CAVZEZ010000020.1:0-115298 GCA_963774425.1 uncultured delta proteobacterium
ATGTGCGGGTGACGCCGCAATTTAATAAAAAGGGCGCCGATATTTTGTTCATCACCCCTTCGGGGGATGTATTTGCCGATCCTGGTACCTACACCTGCATGGGATATTTGATGCTTTTTCATTTTCTGCAGGAAAAATACGGCTTCGACATTACCTGGAGCACCTATGCCTCCGAAGGCGGAAATTTCGGTTTTTTTACCTCTCACGAAACCATGAAACGGCTGAACTCCAAAATGTACGCCGAGGCCAAGCGCTGGGAGTCAAATGGATACTGGGCGGCGAATGCGGCCACATGTGGCGGGTAATCAATCAGTATATGGATACCATGAACGGTCCGGCCGATTTTCTGGAAGAGCCGGGTTAATCCCATCACCGGGACGAAACTCGAAAATGCCAGGTCCACCAAAATGGTACACATTACCAGTTCACATCGGATTTGATCAAACACGGCAAACTGGATCTGGATCCAACCCGCAACGCCCATCTCAAGGTTACCTTCCACGATTCCTGCAATCCGGCCCGGGGGATGGGACTCTTCGAGGAGCCGCGGTATGTGATTAAAAACGTATGCAACCATTTTTACGAAATGCCGGCCGACACCATTCGGGAGCAGACCTTTTGCTGCGGCAGCGGGGCGGGTCTGAATGCCGGCGAGGACATGGAGCTGCGATTGACCGGCGGGTGCTGTCTGCCCAGGGCCGGCACCGTCAAATATGTCCACGAAAAGCACGGAGTGAATCTGCTTGCCACCATTTGCGCCATCGACAGGGCCACATTACCCGCCCTGATGGAATATTGGGTACCTGAAGTGGATGTTGCCGGCGTTCATGGACTGGTGGGCAATGCCCTGAATCTGCCCGGGCAAAATGAAAGAACCACCGACCTGCGAGGTGAAGATATTCCGGGAATTGCGGGAGTTTCGGAGGAAGAAACTGATGAAGGATAAGAAGTTAATCATTACCGGTATAATCATTTTTTTAGTGATAGTAACCTTTCCCTTCTGGTACAACCGCGGCAAGGCCGCCCCTGAGCCCGAATTCGTTTTGACAGCCAAGGCGAAAGCGGCAAAACAGTGCGTGCGGTCTACCGAATACATGAAAGCCGAACACATGCAGCTTCTGGATGTCTGGAGAGAAGCGGTGGTTCGCATGGGAGACAGGATATATGTCAACCCCGAAGGCAAAGAATATTACATGAGTCTGACCGGCACCTGTTTGGATTGCCATTCCAACAAAGCTGAATTTTGTGACAGATGCCACAACTACGCCTCGGTGCGGCCTTACTGCTGGGATTGCCACATCGGCGACCCGAAGGAGAATTCGTAATGGATAGCAGCAGACGACGCATTTTAAAGTTACTTGGGCTTTCGTCTCTGGCTCTGAGCACCAGACCCGTTTTCAACGCGTTGGCTGCGGAAGAGCACGCTGAAATGCCCAAAGCAATCCTCAAAAAAAATGAAAACGCTTTAAAGGCAAAGCAGTGGGCCATGGTCATAGACACCCGGCAATTCGAATCCGAAGCGGACCTGGCACCTTTGGCAGCGGCTTGCCACCTGATTCATAATGTTCCCCACATGGCGAATAAGCGCCATGAAATCAAATGGATCTGGGGAGAAGAATATCATAATGCCTTTCCGGGCAAGGCAGCCAGATTTGAGAGTGAGGAAGTGGAGCACAAACCGTTTGTGGTGCTGTGCAATCATTGTGAGAACCCACCCTGTGTCCGGGCCTGCCCGACTCAGGCCACTTTCAAAAACGAATCCGACGGCATCGTAATGATGGATTTTCATCGCTGTATCGGGTGCCGCTTTTGCATGGCGGCCTGCCCATATGGTGCGCGCAGCTTTAACTATCGGGATCCGCGGCCATTTATCGCAGAGCGCGACGACAATTTTCCCACTCGTACGAAGGGCGTGGTAGAAAAATGCAATTTCTGCGCCGAACGTTTGGCCAAAGGTAATTTGCCGGCCTGTGTGGAGGTTTCCGAAGGCAAATTGACTTTCGGTGATTTATACGATCCGGCCTCCGAAGTCCGGAAACTCATCAAAACCAATTACACCATTCGGCGCAAACCGACGCTGGGAACAGAACCGTCTGTTTACTATATCGTGTGAGGTCATTATGCTTGAATTAGCCCTTAAAGGCAGCAAAAAATATTATGGATGGATGGCATTCTTGCTGGCCATCATCGGTATCGGTTTTCTCACCTATTTGCAACAGCTTGAATTCGGCCTGGGTATCACCGGTTTGAGCCGGGATACATCCTGGGGATTCTATATCGCCAACTTCACTTTCCTGGTCGGGGTGGCCGCCGGGGGGGTGATGGTGGTGCTTCCATATTACCTCCATGATTACAAAGCCTTCGGCCGGGTAACCATCCTCGGAGAATTCCTGGCGATCGCCGCGGTTGTCATGTGTATTACGTTCATTCTGGTGGATCTGGGGCAGCCGATGCGTATTTTTAATGTTTTACTGTACCCGACCCCCCATTCGGTGCTATTCTGGGATACCATCGTATTGAACGGATATCTGCTGCTCAACCTCGTAATCGGCTGGAATGTACTGGAAGCCGAACGCAACAACCTTCACTATCAGCCATGGCTGAAGCCCCTGATTTATATCTCGATTCCCTGGGCCGTCAGCATTCATACGGTAACGGCATTTCTTTTCAGCGGACTTCCGGGTAGAGGATTCTGGTTGACGGCTATTCTGGCACCGCGATTTTTATCTTCAGCCTTCGCGGCCGGGCCGGCCCTGCTCATCCTGCTGTGCCTGGTGATTCGAAGGGTAACCCGCTTCGATCCCGGACGCGAGCAGATTCAGTCCCTGGCCAAAATTGTGGCTTATGCCATCTGCATCAACGTGTTCTTCTTCCTCTGCGAAATATTCGTGGCCTTTTACAGCAATATCCCGGAACATATGGACCACATTAAATACTTATTTATCGGTCTTCAAGGTAAAGATGCCTATGTACCCTGGATGTGGTCGTCTTTTATCCTGATGGCCATTGGTATTGTTTTGACGGTCAACCCCTTTACCCGTAGAAATGAAGGCGTGCTGGCGGTGGCCTGCGTGGTCATTTTTTCGGGAACGTGGATCGATAAGGGATTGGGAATGATCGCCGGCGGCTTCACCCCTTCTCCGTTGCATCATGTCAGCGAGTATATCCCAACGCTGCGCGAAATTGCGATCGCGCTGGGCGTGTGGGCGATGGGATTTCTGGTGCTGACAGCGCTGTTTAAAATCGCGGTGGGAGTAAAAGAGGAGGTCGAAGGCTGACGAGTTGAACAAACTATCAATTCCAAAGGGCCTGCCCCGTAGGGGCAGGCCCTTTTCATTTTCGAATTTGTCTTATCGCCGATCAATTCTCGCCGGATCGGTGGAACCTTTAAAGTTCCACCCCTATAAGGGGTGGCTTAATATGGGAATTAGCGCAACCTGGGGAATTTGGAAAGATCGACCCCCATCGAATCCGCCATCTTTTTGTTGATAAACAACTTGGCTCTTTTATTCTCGACAATCTCAATTTCGGAGGGTGGTGTGCCGTCCAAAATGGATAGCGCCGTATCGGCTGCCCAAATTCCCTGTTCTTCGGCGATTTTAATAACCCCGATGAGTGCCACGCGCGCCATAAAGTCATAGACTGTTCCGGAGGGTATCTTGGAATTCTTCATGGCGAATTCTTCATATTCCTTGCCGTGCTCATCATACAGGCCGCCATCACTGTCGACAATCAGCATGTCCACTTTATCCTGGAGTTGCTTGAAGCCGTTTTTCCAATCCTGAAAACTCTTGGCATAATATTCAACCATCTTCAAACCGAACACCTTGCGATAATTTTCGGCTTCCTTATGCGCTGTGATGATATCAGGACCGATAAACCCGATCCGTTTCCCTTGGGCGTACAGCTCCATTTGCTCGAGTAGGATCGGAATCGGTGCGACCTCAATCATTCCGGTGGCATTCTTATAGGGGTAATCATACACCTTGGCGTCCCAGTTGACGCCGCAGAAAACAAATGGCAGATCGGCATCTTTATAATACGGTTTAATTAAGAATTTCGATGCATTGTCATCGGCGGCGATGACGACATCCGGTTTGAATTCCTTGATTAGCTCCACTGCCTGTTGGGCCGCCTGCTTTTTGAATGCGTCGTCGCTGTGTCTTTTTGTGTCCATTCTGTGAATTTTTAATACAACGCCGGTGTCTTTCAATTTCATTTCGACACCTTTGGTGATTCCATCACTCCAGGCATATCCTTCGTGATAGGAGTCAATAAAGAGCACTTTCTTGCCTTCATAGGTTCGTGAAAACGACGTATTAGAACACAGCAGACACAATAGAAAGCTTATCGTAATTAATGCAATTTTTTTCATATCGGCTTCTCCTTCCCCTGACCATCTATACCAGTTCCAGCAAAGTGGTTTCCGGGCTTTGTTGAATTCTTGATGTTTCCTTCAGGGCCACGGCCGTAATTTCCTTGGACGGAGTATCGACCTGAGCCGGAGAATGGATCTCTTCTTCCAATCTGAAGGCGGATACGGATGCGGCAAGTTTATCGGAAGTTACAGCCAACTGATTGATCACCTTAGAGGTCTGTCGACTGGCTGCCAGGTTCTTGGAACTGACCATACCCATTTCTTCCATGGTTTTCGTAATATTCTGCGAAGATTTGGCCTGCACGGTAGCCGCAATGGAGATCGACTGAATCAACTCAGCCAGTTGATTGGAAACCGCTTCGATTTCGTGGAGCTTTTGGTGAGCATTGTCCGCCAGGGTAGATCCTTCAACCACGCGCTGAATGCTCTCTTCCATACTGGATCCGGCCTCGTTGATTTCTCCCTGGATGTTCTTTATCAGCGTATCGATCTGTTTGGTGGCATTCGTCGATCGCTCGGCCAGACGCTGTACCTCCTCGGCGACGACCGCAAATCCCCGGCCGGCATCGCCTGCCATTGCGGCCTGGATGGAAGCGTTCAAGGCCAGAATCGATGTCCGATCAGCAATGTCGTTGATGAGCTGAACGATATTTCCGATCTCCTGGGAACTCTCGCCGAGGCGCTTGATCGAACGCGAAGTTTCTTGAACGTTTTTACGAATTTCTTCCATGGCCCGGTTGGTATCCTCGACGGCCCGGGCACCTTCTTTAGCGTTCAGGGTGGATTTTTTAGAAACCGCCGCCGACTGGATGGCGTTTTGGGCCACCTGTTTGATGGAAGCAGCCATTTCGGCGATCGCCCCTTTGGATTGGGATATCTGACGGGCCTGCAGCTCGCTTGCTTTGGCCAGCTGCATGCTTGAGGTGTTGACCTTACGGGTTGTGGTCGCTACCTGGCTGGTGGCCTGCTTAACGTTTTTGACAACCCCGCTGAGCTGCTCTGCCATGGCATTGAAAGAGTCGGCGATGGCACCGGTTACTTCCGCCGTCACCACCGCCCGTCGGCTCAGGTCGCCTTCGGCCAATCCGCTGATTTCATCCAGAAGCCGCATGATGGATGCCTGGATGGCATCGCGTTCTTCCCGGCTTTGAATGAGGACCAGCGTGTTGTCCAGCATGGCGTTGAGACTCTTGGCCATCTCCCCGATCTCGTCTTCATAGATAACCTCAGCACGGGCATCGAAGTTGCCCATGCCGATTTCACCAAAAAGGTCCATGATCCCCCGAATCGGTCTAACGATAAACAACCTTGAGATGCCCCAGATAACGCCGGCAAGCACCACGAATGAAATAGCTGCAAAAATCGACATAAAGGTAACGACTTTGTCGACGGGGGCTACGATCTCGCTTTTGTCCACTGCCATCGCCAGCATCCACCCGCCGAAGGATACGGGAGAAAAAACAAAATAGCGGGCCTCTTTGCCGTCTGATCCTCCAACTTCAACAACTCCCCTATGCCTCGAATTAAAGTTCTTTTTAAATATGCTCCCTAATTCGGCAACATCTTTTAAATTCCTTCCGACCAACCCTTTTTCGATATATTCACCGGTGGCCGCCACGAAATCGCCCCTGCGGCTCATCAGAAAAACGTTAGCGCTGGAAAATGGTTTGAATTTTTTCAGTGATTCGGTCAACATTGTCAGGGAACGGTCGGCCCCGGCGATGCCCATGAATGCCCCGTCTTTTACAATCGGATACGAAACCGAAATCATCTGGATTCCCTGATTGATAAAGGGTTCGCTGAAATAGAGGAAATCTTTTTCACCGGCTTCCATAGTACCGAGCCGCTGCCATTTTTCCTTTGCTCCCGCGTATTTCTCACTGCTATCCAATTCTTCCGTGGGCATCAGCAGAAGCACGTCCTTGACCAACGGATCCTGCCAGTACCAGTATGGGATGAAGCGGCCGCTGTCGGTGTACAGGGCGCGATCTGCAAATTTTTCGTCCAGGCCGTCCGCATTCGGCTCATAGTTGATATAAGTTCCCATCAGGTTGGGAAATTTCTGCAACAATGCTTTTGAATATTCCAATATCCCGATACGCTCTCCCGCCTCTGCTTGAGACACCGACAGGGCGAGCGTCATCACGATTGATCCCACCTGTTCGTTTTCCTTCTCAATTTCTTTGGCGATCGTATCGAGCCGGGATTGCATGATGGCTTTTCTATCCCCGATGATCGAGGTTTTGTAAGAAGTAGTGACCACCACGGTAATGATTCCCAGAACTAGGGCCACCGTCAGAATAATGGTTCCCTGGAGCTTGGCCCCCACATCCAGTTTGAAGGAACTCAACAAATTTTTTAAAGCCTCCGATTTATTGGCATTACGGAGCTTTTTCGAGATTTTTCGATGCTTTCGCATTTTAAACATGTTTACCTCCTGATTGAACCGCAAGCTTTCTGACTCAGTATTGCTAGGTTGTGTGGAGCAGATTAGCAATACTGGTCAGCAATTCTTTGTCTTCATAAGGCTTTGTCATATAGTCATCCGCACCCTGCTTCAATCCCCAAAAGCGATCGCTGTCTTGCGACTTGCTGGTCATCATGAGGATTTTAATATCCTGCGTGGCGGGCGAAGTCTTCAACTGACGACATACCTGAAAGCCGTTTTTTTTAGGTAAAACGACATCCAGAACGATTAAGTTCGGATTTTCCCGGACGGCTTTTTCAAGAGCTTCCTCACCATCGACAGCGGTAATAATTTTATATCCGGTGCCCTGCAGAGAATCTGCAATTTTACGCAGATATGTCGGACTGTCTTCAACAATCAGTATTTTTGTGTCGGCCATTTCTTTTCTCCTTATTATTTTGCTATTTTCCGCTCGGAAAATTCTTCCTCTTCAAAAGAGAGAAGAGGCTTCCGATCGGAAAATAGCCGGACAACTTTTTGAAGCTGTCTCAAAATAGAGATTTTGGTTCAAGTTCAAAGCGGGGACACAATTTAACCCGCAGGCATACTGACGTATGTCAGGACTTAAATTGTGGCCCCCACACCGAGATTGAGCCCAAAGATTATTTTGAGGCGGATACGGCTTATCTTTTTATGAACTTGTCTATACCTTCTTCTTTCCACACATTCAGGGTCTTCTTATCCTTGGGGCTAATTTTTACTCCAATGGCGTTCATCGGAACATCATGTTGTTTCTGAATTTCGATCCAATTCTTTTTTATGGCGGAATCAAGGCCCATTTAATCACCTCCTTTGGGGCGAATGTATTTGTGATCGTCCGGCAGTCCTTTGTCCCCGATCAAAGATTGTACCGCCGGGAGCCGACACGGATCTGAGGATTCAGGTCCAACTATGGCAATGGCCGTATGGTCAGAACCATCTTGGAGCATCCTTTCGGCAAGGGACTGCAGCTTCTGAATTTGAATTTCATCTATCTGAGCCAGGATATCGTCATCCGGTATATGCTTGCCGAAATACAACTCTTGTGAAGCCAGACGACTCATGCGAGTATCGGTGATTTCTCCTGAAATCAGGTGCTGAGCCCGGATCGACATTTTGGCTTTCCAGAGTTCCTCTTCATCGACCGGTTCTTTGCCGACCATCAGCTTCCATACTTCATCGTGGACCAGTTCGAGCACCTCGGAAAGATTTTCAGGGGCTGCACAGCCTTCAATGACCAGCATGCCGTCATCGCGATAGGCATGATATTCGGAGTCGATGTGATAAGCCAGCCCCTTGTTTTCACGGATGCGGCGAAACAGGCGCGAGCTTATGCCGACGCCCAGAATATTGTTGAGGACATGGGCCTCATAGCGGTTCGGGGCTGCATACGGACAGGCTCGGAGCCCCAAAGAAAAATAGGACTGGGAAACCGGCACAACTTCCATAACAGCACCCGATTGGAAAGCGGGCAAATTTCCGGCCGGTGAGAGACTTTTACCGATCATCCGCCAGAAAGCATCCCGGACCTGGGCGACAAAATCATCATGGTCGAGATTTCCCGCGGCTGCCACAATAATGCGATCCGGGGTATAATTTTTGTGCACGTAGTAAATAACATCTTCGCGCGTCAATTGTTTTACGGCATCGGGTTGTCCTGCTATGGGCCGACCCAGAGGGTGATTCGGCCAGGCAAAGTTCTTTAAAAGGTCGTGCGCCCTTTCGGAAGGCATATCCCCGGCGGATTCAATTTCCCTTAATATGGCATTTTTCTCATTTTCGATCCCTTCGGGAGGAAAGATCGAATTCAAAAGGATGTCTCCAAGAAGGTCCAAGGCATATGTAAAATAGTCATCCAAAACCGTGGCGGTGTAACAGGTAAAATCCCGGGAGGTGAAGGCACCCATCCGGCCGCCGGCCTCATCCATCAACCGTGAGATTTGAGAAGCATTACGGCTGCTGGTCCCACAGAAAACGGCATGTTCCGTCAGATGCGCCAGTCCACTCTGATCCGGGGCTTCGTCAAAAAGGCCTGCATCTATGATAATGCCCATGGAAATGGAGCGATGCCCGGACATGTGATCCGTGACAACTCTGATTCCGTTTTCCAAGGTTGATTTCCGATACACACCCATCGACACATCCTTTAACAATGTTTAATTACTCTGGTTACCCGAGCCGCTGCGAAGCCAACGGTTTTCGGATTCTCCACTCAGGAGGTTTGCCATGTTCGGAACCACCAGCCATCCATCTTCCCATTCATAAACAGCCCGGACATAGTGTTTATGCGGAATCCAATCATCCGATACCTGCGTGCAGGCAATCGGAAGCGTCAACAGACGAATGGGGGGCACCACCCTGAGCATGATGTTGTAGATCTTCGTTGCCCGCCCCTCGATTTGCGGAATCCCGACCACCATAACCCGCTGGACTTTCGAGGAATTCATGGGCTTTATTCCCAGACATGCTTCCAGGGAAACCACCGGCAGCATCCGATCCCGCCATTCGGCCACCCCTTCGGCATAGGCCGGTGACAGGGGAACCGGCCATACCACCGTCTCCATGAGAATATCTTTCATCTGACGCTGGCTGAATAAAAAGTAAATCTGCCTGTTTTCCACCATGGGACTCTGGGCAGGGCAGATCAATACCCTCGGTTCGGAGGTGGCTATTTTAGCGGCATTTTCCATGATCCACACCTTTCAGGCAATCACCGCTTGCTGGGCCGGCGACGCTTTTCAGGCCGTCGGGGTTCAACATTAAAATCAACGAATCTGAATGCTTCATGACCGCGGGGAAACATGCCAGCGAAGGGCCTCTAAAAACCGGGGAGAGTGGTTTGATCCGGTTTTCAGGTATGCTAACAACCTGGTTCACGTTGCTGACCACCAGTCCCGCAGGAAGTCCCCGGGTCGCCGCCATGATCACTTTTGCTTTCCGATCCCGCCGGGAAGCAGTTGTCTCTTCAAATATGGCGGCAAGGTCGAATAGATGGGCCTGCCGGCCATCCATCCGGCAGATGCCGCCGACACCATCCTCCGGGATTGAGGAAATCAGCGCTGTCGCACTCCGCACACCCATGATACGGGTCAGCAAGATCCCATATTGCATGGTCCCGACCTGAAAAAGCAGTATTTTTTGCATTATGCCGATCCTCGGCTCGTCAATTTCAGGATCAGATTGATAAATTTCTCATCATTGTAGGGTTTGATCATAAAACCATCTGCTCCCAGCGCCCTGGCTTTGTCCCGGTGTTTGGCCGCGGCCCGGGAGGTCAACATAATGACGGGGATATCCTGATAAACGGCCTGGGCTCGAAAGGCACTTAAAAATTCGAAACCATTCATACGCGGCATCTCAATGTCGAGCACGATCAGATCCGGACGGCTGTCTCTGAGTCTGTCAAAAGCCTCCAGCCCGTCCTTGGCGCTCATTACCTTCCAACCCTGGCTTTCCAGAAGCCGGGAAACCACTTGGCGGATGCTTACGGAATCGTCAACGACCATCATTGACAGCTCTTTTTGCGGCCTGAGGTCTCCGTCCGTCCGACCGGTCTCCATTATAGTATCCCGGGACCACAGCAGTTCATCCAGGTTCAATATCGGAATCACGCTCCCGTCGCCCATAATGGTAGCTCCGGAGATACCTTTTACATAGCGAAGATGGGAGCCCAGGTTTTTGATAACGATTTCTTTTTGGCCCGCCAGGCTGTCGATGACCAGGGCTCCCCGCCGGCCGCCGGTGTCAACCACCAGGGTGACGGGATTGCCCGCTTTCGCTCCGTCCTGTGCATCCTTTTTGCCGGGATTCAGCAGATCCGCCATGTAGAAAAGCGGCAGTACTTCATCTTTGAGCCGCAGGGCATCCCGGTCAGGTCCCATAATGTCAGCGGGATTCATGCGGATAATCTCGCTGATTTCGTTTAGTGCGACCGCATATGTCCGCCCGCATGCGGTAAAGATCAGCGCCCTGACGGCTGCCAGAGTCAGAGGAATGCGAATCGTAAATTGGGTCCCCTGTGCCTTGCGGGAAGTCACGTGAATGACGCCTTTGAGATTCTGGATGGATTCCTTGACGACATCCATACCAACCCCGCGGCCGGATATTTCGCTGATGGCGTCACGTGTACTGAAACCGGGATAAAAGATGTATTGCGACAGCTCTTGCTCGGACATTTCGTCAGCCCTGTCCGAGAGCTTCAGTTTACGAACTGTTGCCCGGATGGCCGGGAAGTCAAGTCCGGCGCCATCGTCCGCAATGCGCAGGACAACCTGGTTTCCTGACCGGAAAGCTTCCAGACGGATGGTGGCCACCGGCGGTTTCCCGGCGGATTTTCTCGCAGTTTGGGACTCGATGCCGTGATCCGCCGCATTTCTGAGCAAATGCATCAGGGGGTCTGCAATTTTTTCCCAAACGTGTTTATCCAGTTCGATGTCTTCCCCCGTAATGACCAATTCGACCTTTTTATCCAAATTTGCGGCGACCTCGCGCACGGTTCGCCGCAATTTATCTGTGATGATCGAAATCGGTGTCATGCGAGCCCGCATCATTTTGTCCTGGAGTTCACTGAGTACTACCCGCTGCCGGGTCAAACGGCCGTCAAAATCACTGTATAAATGGGATAGCTGGGTATGAAGCGCTCCCACATCTACAGCGGATTCATTCAGCTTGCGTATAATAAGGTTCAATTCGGAATATCGATCCAGCTCAAGGGTATCGAAGTCGGCGAAGTCGGCTTTTTGAATTTCATCCGGCAGGGTTTGCAGCCTTTCGAGCGCCTTTACCTCATAGCTGACTTCCAGATCACGTGCGATCTGTCTGATCCGTTCGCGGTACAATTCGAGATCGGTGACGGCGCCATTGAAGGTTTCCATCTTCTGGTCAAAGGCACTCAGCGTGATAATCAGCTCGCCGGCCAGGTTGACCAGATTATCGAATCGTTCCATGTTCACCCTGAGTGTCTTAGCAAAGCGTGTCCCCGCCGGCGCCTTATTCTCCGCCTCATCCGCCGGGGGCCGATACTCCGCCTCGCTTGGTTTTCGATCGGTCGAAGACGCTTTTTCCGCCTGCAGGATTTCATTCAGTTCCAAAATAGATGTCTGCTCACCGTCGTCCGGGTCGACCTTCGATACACCTGCCCCGTCCATACGCTTTTGAGTCAAAAGCTTTTGGTACTGCGCTTTGAGGGATTCGGCCTTGGTGCAATGGGCCGTCTGCGGGTCTGCAATGATCCGTTCCAGCAAATCCGATGACTCCGTCAATAATGCCACTACCGCCGGAGTTATTTCGCCAGCTTCCTCATACAGCCAATCCAGAAGATCTTCCAGACTGTGGGCGTAGGTTGCGAAATCTGATAAACCGATAACTGCCGCGGCTCCTTTTAATGTATGAACCGAACGCCGAACCCGTCTGATTTCCTCCCGCATGGCAGGTGAAAGGGAAACCGCCTCTTTTACCTGGCTTTCAAGCGTTCTCAATGAACGCCGCAGATCTTCCAGATGCTCTTCTGCTTCTTCATAGAAGCCTTCCAACAGCTCGGGCGGAAGGTCAATTGCTGCTTTCACCGGTGAAGCGGTGGTGATGACCTCATCCTCGTTAGCGCCGAAGAAATGCTCCTCCGGCGGTAAAATGCCGCCAACCATTCCGGATTCCCCTCCTGTCCTGAATTCCGCTGGATACGGGTCGTGGGGATCGTTCACGGTTGCAGGGTTTTGTTCGGTTTCGCTATCTGCCGGGGCTTGATGGCCCTCGGTTTCGGGAACCGAAGCCAACAGATCGTTTAGGGCTTGGTGATGCGCTTCATTTGACAAACCCCGAACGCTGCAAAACGCTTCGGCCGCAGTTCTGAGCATCGCCCGCGATGCTACCCCACCCTTCAGGTATCCGGTGCAATATTCCCGGAACATTTCAACGGTTTGCTGCAAGGCGCCGGATGTATCTTCGGTGTACTCGCATTTGCCCGCAATCAGATCTTCCAGATATCCTTCCATCTGAAATGCTATCTGGCCCAACCCCTTTAATCCGACCAGCGAAGAAGCCCCTTTGATGGTATGCGCCAATCGGTGACTCTCTTCCAACACTTGGCCGGGTTCTGCTCCATTTTTCAGGGATTGCAATCCATTGAGCAAAGTGGGAATATAACCATCCACTTCTGCGATAAAGTCTTTTATAATTTCAAAGTTTGCCGGAGAGGACATAACCAATCTCCTTGACAGTTGAGAGCATCAGGTGCATTTGATCCACTAAAAAGTCTTTGGTTTCGATGTGAGCGTGAATAAGCTTCTTGCGACATATTCAAGATTCCCTGAAACCGACCATGCGAGAAGAGGATAAAATCGCATCGACGGCCAGTATATTTGTCAAGTTTTCTTCGGACACAGCCACCCCTGAAATAAACTTTGCTATTTCTCCTTTGTGATAGGGGCTTTTACGTAGATCCCGTTCGATATGATCCAGGGAAAGAATACCTAATATCCGATCGACAAGCATACCCACCTTGATGGCATCGTTTTTTACAATGAGAAAACGACGTTCACCGCCGGTTGTGCTTGCTGGGATTCCGAAAAAGGCCTTTAGGCTTAAAAACGAAACAATTTCTCCACGCACATTGCTGATGCCCAAAACCCATTTCGGCAAATTCGGCAACGGCGTGATTTCCGGGCGACGCCCGATTTCCAGAGCGTTCGACAAGGGCAGTGCGAAGCGGGTATTTTCGAGAACAAACTGAATATATTGTTCATACGGAGCTCTCGATTTCTGCTCCACTTCTTCCATTAGATAGGGGTCTCGAGCAAAAGAGCCTTCGGCTGCGCTGTCGATTTCTGCGACTAATTCACTTAAGGAAAGAACCATCGGTTGAGGTCCGGTTTGCGCTGCTGATTTGCTGCTTTTTTTCACCATGTCGACGATGTTCATTTAATGAATATACCTCTCAATGGTTTCCACCAGTTGGGCCGGATCAAACGGCTTGGTAAGATATGCCGACGAACCGGCAACTCTGCCTTTCATCTTATTGAAAATCCCATCCTTGCTTGTCAGCATGATGACTGGAATATCTCTAAATTCCGTATTCTCTCTGATGATGGCAAGAATTTTGTAGCCGTCCATTTTGGGCAGGATGATGTCGAGCAGAATCAGATCCGGTTTGGTATCATTTAGGCGACTCAACGCCTCGAGTCCGTCACCGGCTTCTATGATCTCAAAACCCTTTTGTCTCAAGGTGATCGATATGACCTTGCGAATCGTCGAGCTGTCTTCAACGACAAGTACTTTTTTTCGGATCACTTCGTTCGACCCGAGTGCGTTTGCATCGGCGTCATTTTGGGTTGTCCGCTTCTGGCCGGAAAGAATCGACCCACTGGAAGCCATTTGCTTCAACAATATATTCAACTGGAGTGAATAAAAATGGTCTTGCGAGGCGAGCTTGGAAGCCATATCCAGTTGATTCAAGGCACTGTCATAGTTGCCTATATTGAGATACAACATACCCAACCAGAAGTGTGCCTGAGGATTTTTTTCTTTCGCGGTAACCCGGTTATAACGCTCGCTGGCGTTATCCGTGACTTTTTCGCTGCATAAACGATCTGAATCGAAAAAGCCGGGGTGAATCAACAAATGACATCGGCAGATCGGGCATTCAACGTCCGCAGCCTCCAATGGCACCCAGCAAAAAGGACACCGGGGGAATGATCCATCCGTCAACCGGCTTCGTGCCTGTTCGAATCTTTTGACTTCTTCTAAAACTTCCGGATCCTGAGGCGCCAGGGTGACGGCATTTCTTAGGGATCCCTCAATCGCCTTTAAACTCGAGGATACTCTTGAAAACCACTGCCAGGCTTTATAGTTACGTTTGTCATGTTTCAAGATGCTGGTTAGAACCAGCTTCGCCTCTTTAAAATGACGTCCTTCGGCCAGCCGCACCGCTTCCTCAAAAAGATCCGCGGCATCAAGGTCATCACCGTTTTCGTCCGCGTGACAGGTAGAGTTGAGCAGAATATGCATCAGCGGCGTATGAATTTTTCTTTCCGTCCGGCAGATCTCCTGCACCTCGGTCTGAACATTTTTCCACGATATAATGCGGGTCGCGGCTTGTTCACCATCCATGGCGTCTGCTTCTGCGTTTACCAACTCTCCATCGATGAGATGCAGATAGCCGATTTTATGATTTGACTTCACCTTGAGCGTGCAGGTTTTTTGCTCCAAATTGATCAATTGCAGAAAATTGGCAAGCGTGAACCCGCTGATGTAACCGTTCGATGGTTCTTCTGCGGTCGATGAATTTTCCATAGAATTCATAACTTATCCCGGATTACGTCCCAATGCGACGATACCAGACATCTGAAATTTTTTCCCGATCCAGCCGACGCCAATGATTTGGCGATCGAAGGTTAACCGGTGGCCTGCAATGGGTTTGTTTTCAGATCCCGGCAGGGTGTCCCGGCCTAATATATTCAACCGACTGAAGCAAAAACCATACCTGTTAGTTGCTAAATCGCATTTGCTCTGAAATCACAGCCGGTTACCTGGCTCTTCAAATGCCGCGGGTTTTAACCCTGCCGGAAAATGTCAGGTTGGTTGCCGTATTTTGTAATCCAAATTAAGGTCTTGTGAGAGAACGGGTGCTAAAGAGATTTTATTACGTCCCTTTTTCTTGGCCTGATACATTGCGCTGTCCGCACGGTGAACGAAATTTTTTATTTCTTCATCAGTCAGATAATCAACTACGCCGATACTTACGGTTACATTCAGCCGGCAGTTATTTGGAAATATATGGTTTTCATTTTCAACTGCTTGCCGCACTCTTTCGGCCACTGCGATGGCTTTCTCTATCTCTGTCTCCGGCAGGATAATCGTGAATTCATCTCCTGCATACCGATAGGCGGTGTCCTGTCTTCTAATTGCGGATTTAATCACTTTCCCCATTCCGGCCAAAATCTTATCTCCGCAAAGATGCCCGTAATTATCGTTTAGTGATTTAAACTTGTCGATATCCATCATGATAAGGGAAAGCGGGCGGAAATAGCGGTTGGATCGCTCGACTTCCTGGTTTATATGGCAATAGAACTCCCTTGAATTGAAAAGACCCGTCAAGTCGTCTATGATTGTCAGGTTTTTTAATTCTTCCAACTTCCGCTTATTTTCATTTTTTTCACAACGATTTTTTACTACCACGTTGATTCTCAGCAAAAGGTCTTCCAGCCGTATGGGCTTCATGACCAGATCACTTGCACCGTATGAAATGGCATCTTTGAACGAGTACTCCATGCAATACCCCGTCATAATAATAATATCTGAGGTATAATTTTCCTTTATGCGTTTAGCCAACTCCAAACCGTTCATGCCCGGCAGCTGAACATCGGTAAGAACGATACCGATTTCATGATTAGCGAGGATATCGAGTCCTTCCTCGGCACTGGCAGCCGTAAAGGACTGAAATCCCGATTTTTCTAAAAATATATAAATTAATTCACGTATCGCCGCGTCGTCTTCCACTACTAAAATATTCGGGGTTTTATCGTCCACTATTTCACCTGTCCATTCATAAGAAAACCGCAATTCAAAGCGGAATCCGCTGCCAGTGCCGTTTGCCTATGGGGATGGCATCTTAAAGGATTTAATCAGCGAGAAACGGAACATCTTTGGCCGCCATGGGGTATTGGAATTGCCTCGAATGGGTCTGTCCGTCATTGATTAAACGAAATGAGTCCAATTGAAGCCGGCATCGGTCGGCCCGTTTCTTTAATTCTCTCAATCTGGAATCGATATTTTCGAGTTTTCCATAATGGGTTATACTTGCCTCAAGATCATCGCAAAGCAGACGGTTTTCCCGCCTGATCGATTCGATTGATGTGGAAAGTGCTTCCATCATCGTATTTATTTGATGCGCCTCAGTTTTCAGAAAATCGCCTTTTCTTAGATAAACCAGCCGAGTGAAGTCCTTACTTGAAATTCTGCGGATGGTATTGCCGATGTTGATCAAAGGGCCGCAAAGTTTATGCGTTAGTATTACAAAATGAAAAGAGGACAGCATCAAAATCAACAGACTCGTCAGCCCGATTCGTTCTATCAGAACAATGAACATTTTGGCTGAAAAATATCTCAGAGCCAGGTCGTGCGCATTATACATATCGAGATAAAAGGGAGAGAGCACGGTTGCGATAACCGCTGTCACAACCAACAACAAATAGGCCATATGGGCAACGAGCAACGGCCGCTGGGTACTATTTGAGATAAAGAAGTTTCTGAGCTTCCTGCGGTTGGTCTTAATTGACCCCATTTTAAAAATTCCTTGTTCCGGCTGGAATTTCGCCGAATCGATTTTGGGTTCAGCCTTCATTATTTACCAGGATAACGCCAAGCTGTCAGTGGGATTTCATGGTGCCGTCGGTCATCGACCCTCCTCGATTCCATCCGTTGGAATCATTGCGATTTTCATCCGCCCTCTGTGTAATCTGCTCGCTTTTTCAAGCAGCTTTTTTCTCTTTCCGATCCATGACGTACAGCAGGACGTCGACCACCCCGGGATCGAATTGACGTCCGCTCTCCTCTTGAATTATTTTCAGCACCCGCTCAAGCGGCATGCCCTCCCGGTAGGGCCGGTCGGACTTCATCGCATCGAAAACATCCGCGACGGCCAGAATGCGCGCGCCCGGGTGGATGCTTTCGCCTGTCAGACCGTTCGGGTACCCCTTGCCGTCAAACCGCTCATGATGCTGCAAAACCATTGGGATTATGGCCGCATAGGCCCCGATGGGTTCCAGGATACGCGCGCCTATTTGCGGATGGGTCTTGATTTTCTCATACTCCTGGTCATCCAATTTGCCGGGCTTATCCAGAATGGCGGTTGGAACACCCAATTTTCCGATGTCATGCAGCAGGGCGGCGCGGTGCAGATTGTCGCGTTCCGCGGGATCTGCAATCAGAATTTCGGCCAGTTGCAGTGCTAGCCCGGTGACACGTTCCGAATGTCCGGCCGTCCAGGAGGACTTGGCATCAACCGCCCTGGCCAGTGCCTTGATGGTGCCCCAGTTCAGGTCATTCAACTGCTCCATCAGACGCGAATTTGATAATGCCACCGCCACCTGATCGGACATCTGTCGAGCTCCGCGACGATTATCGTTCAGAACATCGGTGCGGCTATAAGCCAGGGATATCAGGGCAGTGAGCTTGGAATCCAAAAATATGGGCAACACAAGGTAGGCAGCAATGCCAACGCCATCGAAAACGGACAACCAGGCGGGAACGTCCTGTTGTTGATCGATGATCATGAATTCCGGATTGTCGTGCAGTCGCATCAAATCAGGGGAAAACAGCTTGCGATCGATCTTGCGGACCTCTTTTTTACCCTGTCTACCGGCGATGTAACATTGGATGCTGTCCGGGATCTTCTTGTTCACCAGTCCAATACTGACCGCCTCGCAGCCGAAACATTCTGTCATGCGGAATATCACCGTATTCAGAATCGTTCGGGTATCCAGGGAAGACAGAACGGCGTGCGTGATTTGGGCATTCGATTCCAGGGTCTTAAACTGATCATTCAGACGAACCGCCATCTGGTTGAATGCCCGGGCGAGTTCTTCGAATTCATCCCGGCTGTCGATGACGACCTGATGGCTGAAATTGTTTTTGGCGATCTGAAGGGTCCCCTTCTTCAGCTTTTTTAAAGGTTCGAGACTTCTGCGAATGAAATAAATACTTAAAATCGAAGACACCAGGATTGAAAGCAGGATGACTTGGGGAAAAATCTTTCTAAATTCCACCATTTGCATGAATGCATGGGTTTCGGATTGAATAAAGGTGGTGTTCAAGCCCGGATACAAAAATTTCGGCTGCATGAATATCCAACGAAAACAGGCGAGGTAGACTTCGTGTTCGGATTCGAATTCGAAATTTCCTGAATTCTTGCCGACATTGGTTTGGGAAAGTTTATTCAGCAGATTGCCGTTTTGAAGTGAGCTGAATAACACCCGGTGCGATTCATCGCGTAAAACTAAATCGGTTTCTTCCGGAAGCGGAAATTCACTGTTCAACGCCAAGAGATAAACCGGATTGATTTGGGCGGCCAGCAATCCCGCTGCCGGCTTGCGGGCGTCCACCAGCACCATCATCAACAGCTCCGGTTGCCCGGTGGAATCGGAGGTTTTCATGAGCGTATGGCCCTTTTCCAAATGGTCGCTTTCTTTCTGATTCAAACTCAATCCTTCGATCCGACCGTAGAGCCCGATCGATCGACCCTGCTCCCGAATGATAGCCATGGCCGCAAACCGCTTTTGCAAGCGTTCCAGATAGCTGTTTTGCATGGCTGAGGCCCGGTTTTTGTCTAAACCACTCAATTGCTGCGCGGCAAGGGTCAATTCTGTTTCGAGCATCAGGAAACGTTCATATAAAAAGAGGCTGTAGGTTTTCATCGACTGTTTCAAGCGTGCTTGCAGCTGATTTTCGAACTGCTGGTTGATATGCCGATAGGTAATGACAGCCAGGCCGCATACCGGTATCAAGGCACAGAGAGTAAAAACGAAAAATATTCTTCGTGCGAACTTGCTGGCGAATATGTTTGCGCTAAATTTCATGCCGCCTTATTTCAATAATTGGTCCCCAGCCCTACATAACCACCGTCATTGGCCCATATAACATCATCCCGGCTGGATTTCGCGGTGAGTGGCGCCTGGCTTTTGCCGTCCTTGCCCATGCTGTATAAATCAAAACCCGTATTCAATGGGTGCAGCGAGTGATCTTTTCTGGGCTTAATTTTATCTTGCTTGCCCTTTTTGTCCTGTTCGTCCTCACTCCCCGCGAGTTTCAAATAAACATAGGGTCTTCCCCACGGATCCTCGATGTCGTCCATATGGACCTCATCCAGACCATTCGGCAAGCCATCATGATCTATCTGGTAGTTTAAAATTTCCGTGGCGATCAATTTGATCTCGCTTACGGCCACTTGCACCCGCGCCTTTTCCCGGTATTCGACAAAATTGGGAATACCCAGGGACGCAAGTATCCCGGCAATGGCGATAACGATCATCAGCTCGACCAATGTAAACCCGGCCGGCGGAGCCGATGGGATGGTTTCTGAATAAATGGTAAATAATTTCAATCGCTCTTAGCACTTCCACCTTCCGAACTTCAACGATATGTCATGATTATTATCGGCAGGCCGCAATGATCCTTTAGAATTATATGGGCTCGATTTGTTTGGCGGGTTTTCGCTGGTGCGGATGATATTGAAGGCTACGACGATGGGTTTCCCGGATCTTTCGCTGAACTGGAATCTTGCTTCGGGATCAGGGCGGGAGCAGATTAAACCTGAAAGCATTAAAATTATTTTGGGAACTTAAATGGTGGCGCCAATACCGGGATGGCCGACCGGATCAATTTGAAAGCGCTGATAGAGCAAAGGCATCACGGATGCGGGGGCGAAGCGGTTGTTTGGAGAGTACGTAAACAGGTTGATGCAGGTAGAAGGGGACGGAGTGACGATCATGAAATCCATTAGGGAAAAAGAGGCTGAAACAATTTTTCGGAGGAGGCTAGCTTCACGCCCCTGCTAGGCGTCCAGCGCTTCCAGTTGGGTGAGGTCCTCGCTCAGGCGCTGAACACGCGCGCCCATAGCTTCCACAATACCGGACTGTGCTTCGAGCCACAGCGGCAGCGCCTGCTGTAAAATGCTCCGGCCGGCAGGGGTCAATTCGAGAACACGAGTTCTTTGGTCTTTACCGGAACCTGTGCGGATGAGACCCTGACGTTCCAAAGGCTTCAGGTTACGGTTTAAGGTGGTGCGATTGAGCAGCAACTGATCGGCCAGCAGAGTGATGGTAATGGAGGGATTCAGGAAAATTGCAGTTAACAAGGTGAACTGGGTGCCTTTTAATCCTGAAGGTTTCAAATGTACATCGTAGTAGTTTCCGACCACACGGGCCGCCCGACGCACCCGCGCCCCCATGCAGCTGCTTTCAACCTTTCGGCAAATTCCGCGTAGCCGTTGTTGTTCCTCTTTTTCCATAATGATTGTATGTACACATTAATATAGGAGTTGTCAACCAATTCCTGTTTTTTTTTACTTTGTCCGTTTGCGATGATCGGCGGCATGTCGAGGATTTCACCTTCGATAAGATAGATCACTTCCTCAGCGATATTAGTGGCATGATCGGCCAGCCGTTCCAGATGACGGGAAATGAGCAATAAGTTGATCAGCTCGCCAAGTTTGTCGGGATGGTCGTCCATGGCAACCCTAATGCGCGTAGGCGTTTCTTTTGATTATATCAACTTCGTCAGGGCGCATGTCGCCGCTGAAGGCCAGGTCATAATCCATATTCACCAGGGGCATATGTAAACCATCTCGAAACGGAGCTGAATTTTACTTTTTGCTACGATCACGGCGGTGCGACAGCGGTGCTGATCCCCAGGTCTTTTCCGGCAAGGGGATCGTCTCTGGACAGAAACTGACCGCAAAGCGCATGGGTCACTATAAATCTAACAAAAACCTAACACGATTGTTACACGCCATTAACAAACCTTCATTAGCTTTGATTGTCGCTTCGTCAAGGCATATCCCCTGATTCGGTGATGGCACTGTAGAAATTAAAATAAAAACGGTATTATGTCACCTTCAACCTTGTTGATACTCATATTGGGTCTTTCCAGCATCGGTTATTATCTGGGGCGGCGCAGAGCCTTTGCGGTCGCCGGCCGTAGGGATGAGGGCCGGCACCTGCATTCCCGTCCGACATACTATGGTGCGTTGACGGCTATCTGGTGCGGTATTCCGGCCCTGATATTATTCGGATTCTGGCTGTCTTTTCAATCCACCATTATCACCCAGCTCGTGGTGGCGGATCTTCCGGAGCAGATCCGGAATTTGCCCGAGGCCCGCTTGAATCTGGTCGTCAATGATATTAAAAACATGGTCACCGGCAATATCGTCTCCGGCAAACCGGATCCCGCCATGGAGGCCGCCGCCGACCATTACCGCAGTCTCCAATCCATCAGCAATGGCGCTCTGGCTGTGGTGGCCCTCGCAGCGGCCATTCTCGGCCTGCTGGTTGTGCGCGCTCGGATCAAACCGACGCTGCGCGCCCGCAACATGGTGGAGCAGGTGGTGAAATACATCCTCATCGCCTGCTCCACCATTGCCATATTTACGACGATCGGTATCGTCCTGTCCGTGTTGTACGAATCCATCCGGTTTTTCAAGGCCGTCCCCATAACCGAATTTCTGTTTGGTTTGAAGTGGAGTCCCCAGATGGCGCTGCGCGCCGACCAGGTAGGATCATCCGGTGCCTTCGGGGCCGTACCGGTGTTTATGGGAACCCTGCTGATTTCAGGCATCGCCATGACGGTGGCGGTGCCGATCGGTCTGATGGCGGCGATCTACCTGTCCGAGTATGCAAACAAAACCATGCGGACGATCACCAAACCCCTGATGGAAATTCTGGCCGGTATTCCCACGGTCGTCTACGGATTTTTCGCCGCACTGATGGTGGCGCCGGTAATTCGCGACACCGGTGGCCTTTTGGGGCTGGATGTTTCTTCGGAAAGCGCCCTGGCAGCCGGTCTGGTAATGGGAATCATGATTATCCCCTTCGTATCGTCGCTGTCGGACGATGTCATCAACGCGGTTCCCCAATCCCTGCGTGACGGTGCCTACGGACTGGGCGCCACCCACTCGGAAACGATAAAGAGCGTCGTTCTTCCCGCAGCCTTGCCGGGTATCGTGGGAGGTGTTTTGCTGGCGGTTTCCAGGGCGATCGGGGAAACCATGATCGTGGTCATGGCAGCCGGTCTGTCAGCCAATTTGACCCTGAACCCATTTAAAACCGTAACGACGGTTACCGTTCAGATTGTAACGCTGCTGATCGGAGATCAGGAATTTGACAGCCCCAAAACTCTGGCGGCCTTCGCGCTAGGCCTGCTGCTGTTCGTTGTCACGTTGTGTTTGAATGTGATCGCCCTGCACGTCGTTCGAAAATACAGGGAGCAATATGAGTAATTTCGGTAATTCATCCGATGAATCCCGTGGTGAGATACGGACGATCGACATTGTGAATCGCGGGCTGGCTGGACGCTACCGGGCCGAGAAACGCTTCCGGCTCTATGGCCTGGGGGCGATCATCGCCAGTTTGGCTTTCCTCTCCATTCTTTTTATCAGCATTATCGGCAACGGCTACACGGCGTTTTGGCAGACATACATTAAACTGGATATTTATTTCGATCCGGCGGCACTTGAAAAAGAGGCCCTGGCAACCGCTAATTATTCGGCTCTGATTAAAGAAAGTTTGCAGGATATGTTTCCCCAAGTCCATGGCCGGCGGGAGAAGCGCACCCTGGATGGCATGGTAAGTTCCGGAGCCGGCTATCAGCTACGGGATCTGGTTCTCAGAGACCCTGACGTCATTGGCCAAACAGTACCGGTGTGGGTCAAGGCCGATGACGATATCGACATGTTCGTCAAGGGTCACATCGAAAGAAACGTGCCCCAAAGCGATCGCCGGATATCCGATATGCAGATAGCGTGGATCGATAGACTGGCGGCCGAGGACAGAATTGAAAAAAAATTTAACAAGACCTTTTTCACCGCCGGCGACTCCCGCGAACCGGAAATGGCGGGTATTCTGGGAGCGGCGGCAGGTTCCTTTTTCACCCTGCTGATCACGCTGGTATTATCGTTTCCGATCGGCGTCGCTGCCGCTGTGTATCTGGAGGAATTTGCGCCGAAAAACAGATGGACGGATCTCATCGAGGTCAACATCAACAATCTGGCTGCCGTTCCCTCCATTGTCTTCGGGCTGCTGGGTTTGGCGCTTTTTCTTAACTTTTTCGGACTGCCCCGATCGGCACCGCTGGTCGGGGGGCTCGTGTTGACCCTGATGACCCTGCCCACCATTATCATTGCCAGCCGGGCATCTTTGAAGTCGGTTCCGCCATCCGTCCGCGAAGCGGCCCTGGGGGTCGGTGCCTCGAAAATGCAGATGGTTCTACATCACGTTTTGCCCCTGGCCCTGCCGGGAATGCTGACGGGCGCCATCATCGGCATGGCCCAGGCCCTGGGGGAAACCGCACCGTTGCTGATGATCGGGATGGTAGCCTTTATCGTCGATATTCCCCATGGTTTCACCGACCCGGCCACGGTCTTACCGGTTCAGATATTCCTGTGGGCCGACAGCCCCGAGCGCGCGTTTGTCGAAAAAACCTCGGCGGCCATCATGATCCTGTTGGCCTTTTTGATTGCCATGAACGCAGTGGCGGTTTTGTTGCGAAGGCGCTTCGAGCGCCGCTGGTGAGTTTAGCGGAGGCAGTCATTCGATCGTTCAAATAAAAACTTGAAAACTTTACGGGTTGGATATTTCCGGATCGTGGTCGCGGGGCTCTTGAACATCAGTTCTCACCAACGACCCGGATCGAGCGCCTGACGGGGCACCGGCATTTACAACATCTAAAAATTAAGGAGGTCAACCATCCACATTTGAAAATCTGTTTCATGTTAAGGACTAATCATCAGCGTAAACAAAAAAATGGAGAAATTATTAATGAAAAAGGTATTTGTCGCTATCGCAGCAACTTTATTTGTGGCATTATCGTTCGGAACCGCCCTGGCAGCCAGGAACTATATCAGCATCGTGGGCTCTTCCACCGTTTATCCCTTTGCCACGGTGGTGGCCGAAAAGTTCGGCCGAACCACTGATTACAAAACACCCAAAATCGAATCCACCGGATCCGGCGGGGGGCTCAAGCTGTTTTGCGCCGGTGTCGGGGTTGATACACCGGATATTACCAATGCGTCGCGGGCCATCAAGAAATCGGAATATGATACCTGCATGGCCAATGGCGTCAAGGAAATCGTCGAGGTGAAAATTGGCTACGACGGTATTGTGCTAGCCAACTCCAAAGAGGCTGCTCCGCTCAAGCTGACCCGCAAGGACATTTTCCTGGCCCTGGCCAAGGATGTTCCAGACCCGAAAGACGGCAAGAAGCTGATCCCCAATCCCTTCAAAACCTGGAAAGACGTCAATTCCGATTTGCCGGCCAAAAAAATCGAAGTCCTTGGACCTCCGCCGACTTCCGGCACCCGGGACGCTTTTGTGGAGCTGGTCATGGATGTCGGATGTGAGAAGTTCGCGTCAATCGAGGCTTTGGATAAAAAAGCCAAAAAGGCCGCTTGCCAAACCATTCGCGAGGACGGCGCCTACATCGAAGCCGGTGAAAATGACAATCTCATCGTGCAGAAACTCGAAGCCAACCCGGATGCCGTCGGTATCTTCGGGTTCAGCTTCCTGGATCAGAACATGGATAAAATCCAGGGCTCCTACATCGAGGGGATGAAACCGGAATTCGAAGCGATCGCCGACGGCTCCTATCCGGTCTCCCGTCCGCTCTTTTTTTATATTAAAAAGGCCCACGTCGAGGTCATTCCGGGCATCAAGGAATACCTGAATGAATTCACCAGCGAAAAGGCCTGGGGGCCGGAGGGATACCTGGCTGAAAAGGGAATGATTCCGATGCCGGATGCCGAGCGGGAAAAGTATAAAAGCACGGTTGAGAACCTCGAAACTTTAAAGATGAAATAGCTCCAGGGGAATGGGCACGGCAGGTCGGAAAATCCGACCTGCCCCATCATGTTAAGGTCATAGCAGCCATGAGCACCCTCATACAGGATAAAGTGAAAACTCACACGAATAAAGGAACGGCCGGAGGCGCCTCGCAAGCCGCCAGGAGCGGAGAAAAGGGCGGCCGTGTCCTGATACCCCGCGAGAACCGGGAAACGGCGGGGAAGATCGCGGTCGAAAACCCGCGGATGTCATGCCGCAACGTCAATGTCTATTATGGTACGAAGCAGGCCATTAAAAACGTTTCGCTGGACATCGGGCGTAACGAAGTGATTGCCATGATCGGGCCGTCCGGGTGCGGCAAATCCACCTTCATCCGTTGCCTGAACCGCATGAACGACACCATCGAGGGCTGCCGGGTCACCGGTGAAATAACCCTCGATGATCAAAATATCTACGATAAAAGAATCGACGTCGTCCCCTTGCGCGCCCAGGTCGGCATGGTATTTCAAAAGCCGAACCCCTTTCCGAAATCCATTTATGACAATATTGCCTACGGCCCCAAAATTCACGGATTGGCCCAGAACAAGGCCGAGCTGGATCATATCGTGGAAAACTCCCTGAAAAAAGCGGGCTTGTGGAATGAGGTCAGCGACCTGCTGGATCATCCCGGTACCAGCCTGTCCGGTGGACAGCAACAGCGCCTGTGCATTGCACGCACCATTGCCGTCAGTCCGGAGCTCATCTTAATGGACGAACCCTGCTCGGCGCTGGACCCTATCGCCACCGCGGTCATCGAAGATCTTATCGACGAGCTGCGCGAACAGTATTCGATTGCAATCGTCACCCACTCGATGCAGCAGGCTTCGCGGGTTTCCCAGCGGACCGCATATTTCCATTTGGGTGATTTGATCGAAGTCGGTCCGACGGAAAGGATATTCACCAACCCGCGGCATCAATTGACCGAAGACTATATCACCGGACGATTCGGTTAGAGTATCAATGGCCCATAAGCACATCGTAAAATCCTATGACGACGCCTTGGAATTGTTCAGATCCCGGCTGGTTGAAATGGGCAGAGAAGCCCTCGACCAGATCATCAAAGCCACCCAGGCGCTTTTGAACCGCGACGACTGTCTGGCGGAGGTCGTCATGGTCATTGATGAAATCGAGCACGGCAAAAACCTATATCGATGGGAAAGTTCCTTTAACCTGATAACGCAACCTCAACCCCACGCTTCAAAAAGCCACCAACCGCCCTCAGACACTCAGACAACCTGGCCCACCTGCACAATCTTCATGGCATTGGTAACGCCATCTAAGCTGTCCTGATCCCCCTTGGTGATGATGGCCATATCGCCCGGTTCGAGCAGCGCACGGCGCTCCAGCACGCCGATGGCCTCACGCTTGATCTCGTTGTGGCACCTAATTCTTGGGCAGATGGATGGTAAACACGCTGCCGACCCCGAGCGTGCTTTCTACCGTCACGTGCCCGCCGTGTGCGTGGGCGATGTGTTTAACGATGGCAAGTCCCAGCCCGGTACCGCCCATGTTGCGGCTGCGGGATTTGTCCACCCGGTAGAAGCGTTCGAACAGCCTCGGCTGATGCTTTTTGGCGATGCCGATACCCTGGTCCTCGACAATTATTCCGATTTGTGCGGTGCTCATTTCCGCTTTCAGATGGATGGTGCTCTCGGGTTTGCTGTATTTGATGGCATTGTCCAACAGGTTCACCACCGCCTGCTCGATAAGGGAGGGGTCGAAATGGGATGCCAGATTTACGTCGCAAGTGAGATCGATGGCTATTTTTTTCTCATCGGCCTTTGACCGGCAGATCTGAATGGCTGACTTGAATACTTCCAGAAGATGCCCCTCTTTGCGTTGGATGGTTTTGCGCTCGTCTTCCTGCTCGATTCTGGACAGCACCAGCAGGTCGTCCACGATGGCGCTCAAACGATCGACATGCTTCTGAATGATGCCCAAAAACCGATCAACTTCCTCGGCGTTGTCCACACATCCCAGGTGAAGGGTTTCCACAAATCCCTTTATGGCGGTCAGCGGGGTTTTGATTTCATGGGAAACGTTGGCTACGAAGTCGCGCCGCATGTTTTCCAGACGGCGCAGCTGGGTCACATCGTTGAATACAACCAGGGATCCGATCGGTTCCCTATTGCCCCCCAGCAGCGGCGAACTTTTCAAATTCAAGGTCCTCTCGCCGTTCTGATACAGGACAATGTCATCTTCTTGCGGTTCTCCGCTGGTCAGAACGCTGCGAACGAGCTCCTGCAGGGCTGAGTTGCGAATGACTTCCTGCAGATCGCGTCCCTGGGATTTGGCCGAATCGCAGCCGAAAAACCTCGCGGCTGCTTCGTTCATACTGATGATGCGCTCTTCATTGTTTACCGCAATGACTCCCTCGAGCATGCTGGAAAGTACGGTTTCCAGTTCATTTCGCTGTCTGATGATGGTTTTTATGCGATGATCGAGCTGGATCGCCATCTGGTTTAACGCGGCAGCCAGGCTCGCCAGCTCTTCCGACCTGGGCAGGTTGAGCCGGTGGTTCAAATCGCCCGCGGCGAAATGATCGGCACCCCTTTTCATTTCTTCCAGCGGACGACTGATACGCCGGGAAATCAGTAGACTGATTCCGGCGGCGAGCGCGGCGATCAGAAGTCCGCCCAGAGCGATTTTTATCTGGATCGATCTGAGCTCATGTTCGATCGAGGTAATCGGCACCGAGGTCCGGATCGCCCCCAGGATGGTGGGTCCTTTTTGCAGGGGTATGGCCACATACATCATCTTCTGCCTCAGCGTGTTGCTGAACCGGGTGGAGCGGCCCATATCGCCCTTCAGCGCCTGGGTGATTTCGGGTCTGCCGGCATGATTGTCCATCAACCGGGGCTGTTCCCGGGAATCGCCCACCACTTGCCCGGAAGGCAGTATCACGGTTATACGGGTGGCGGATTGCCTTCCGATTTCCTTGCAGAGGGCATCAACAGTTTCGGCATCCAGTGGCTGTAAAAGGCGAGTGACCTGCTTTTCCGCCAACTGTGCCCGGACTTTGAGATCGTTCGCCGTCTGGTCCAGGAAAAAATGCTGCAGGGAATTATACGCATACCAGCTGACCGCCAAAACAGACAACACCGTAATCAACAGGAACGAAGGAAATATCTGCCAGATCAGCTTTTTTTTAGGTTTCATAGACGCTCTTTCATTCGATAGCCGACGCCCCGGACGGTTTCGATGCATTTCCCACAATCGCCCAGTTTTTTACGCAGCCCGACAATCTGCACATCCACACTGCGATCAGTGACCGGATAATCGTCACCGCGCACGGCATCCACGATCATGCCCCGCGTAAACACCCAGCCGGGTTTACGGGCAAGAAGGTGCAGGACCTGAAACTCGGTGAACGTCAAATCGACGGGCTCGCCGGCCACCAGCACACTGCGCCTTCCGGGATGAATTTCCAGCTCAAAAACATGGATAGTCGCCGATTCATCCTGTGGCTTGCCAGTTTTGCGCCGCAGGGCGGCCCGCACGCGGGCGATCATCACCCTGGGGCTGAACGGCTTGGTAATGTAGTCGTCGGCCCCCAGTTCCAGTCCGGTGACAATATCAGCTTCTTCGCCTTTGGCAGACAGCATCACAATTGGAATTTGAGCGGTTTTCGAACCGGCTTTCAATCTCTTCGCCACTTCAAGACCGTCGATCCCCGGCAGCATGAGATCCAGCACAATCAGATCGAAAGCTTCAGATTGGGCTTTTTTGAGGGCCTGTTCACCGGTGGAAGCACCGGTGGCTTGATAGCCTTCTTTAGTTAGATTGTAGGAGACAAGCTCCAGAATATCTTCTTCATCATCAACCACAAGAATTCGTTGTTTTGCCATCCTAAATATATCCTATCTATCAATAGGTTAATAATCATTTCCGTTGCATCCTAATAATATCCGATATTTTCCGGTTGACGGCGTCTGTGACTTGTTTTCATCCCGGTTATATCTAACCTGTTTTTAATAAAGATTTGCAAGGTGTGCAATGTATTAATCTTATACTAAAATAGCGTTAGGACAATGTTAAAATAGTGTTCGCTCCTCGAGATGTGAACCCATTTGGCGGGAAACGGTTTGCAACCGGTTCCAGCTTTCTAACGGTAGATGCTTTTCAATTCCAACCGGCAAAGCCGGTGACTTATGAATGATGTCAGAAAAAAGTATTGACGATGCATTAACAATATAATATATGAACATATGTGCATATATAGGGGATTAAAATATGTCGGAAGCCAAAGCCAGACAGATTGATGCAGATGGATGCCGCAAGCGGGTGATACATCTTGACCGTGTTGAACGCGCCCGGAAGGAAGTGGCCTCAGACGGGGATACGGAACGGCTGTCCTCTATTTTCCGGGGGCTGGGAGATCCGACCCGACTCAAAATAGTAATGGCGCTAAAAAACGTCGAAATGTGTGTGTGCGATCTGGGAGTATTTATCGGTTTGAGCGAATCGGCCGTGTCCCACCAATTGCGGCGGCTTAAAGATCTGGCGTTGGTCAAAAGCCGTCGTGACGGTCAAATCGTTTATTATTCCCTGGATGATGAGCACGTCACGGCATTGCTGGAGATGGGTTTGGAACATGTGAGGGAATGATTGCGAGTTTTTTTTGCTCGTGAATGCGAGGCCCTGTCGGCCGGATTCCGGTTCAGGCAGATTCTATTTTTTTTTCGGGAGGACATATCTTGAATTTTGCGATAAACGTTTGTATGGAATCCTGGCGCCTGCTGCTCGAGGCAGCCCCATATATTATCTTCGGCCTGGCGGTCAGCGGCCTGCTGAGGGTTTTTCTCAATCCGGGTGCGGTTGTGCGCCATCTGGGCCGCGGCCGGTTTTCCTCGGTGTTCAAGGCCGCCTTTCTGGGCATTCCAATACCATTGTGATCGTGCGGCGTTCTGCCCGCAGCCGTGTCGCTGCGCAAACAAGGCGCCACCAAAGGCGCAACCACCGCTTTTTTGATTTCAACGCCGGAGTCCGGCGTCGATTCCATTTCCATCACTTATGCCCTGTTGGATCCTGTCATGACGGTGGCACGGCCGGTTGCGGCCTTTTTCACAGCCGCGGCGGCGGGGGTCGCCGAAAATATCTTCAACCGCGACGAAAAGATTTCGCAAATCGCACCGGATTTAAGCTGTCCGGTAGACGGCTGCTGCAGCGGCGTTGATTGCGATCCGGCCCAACACAGCCGCCACCACACGTTGCCCGAAAAACTCAAAGCCGGATTCGGCTATGCATTTGGCGAGTTATGGGAAGATATCGCAAAATGGTTTCTTTTCGGGCTGTTGCTGGCCGGCTTGATTACGGTATTGATCCCGGACGATATCTTCAGCCGATATCTTGCAGGGGGTTTGCCGTCTATGATGCTGATGTTGATCATCGGGATCCCATGGTATATATGTGCCACCGCCTCGACTCCCATCGCTGCGGCACTGATATTGAAAGGCGTCAGCCCGGGGACGGCTCTGGTGTTCTTGTTGGCGGGTCCGGCCACGAATATGGCATCCCTGACGGTACTGACCGGTCATTTGGGCAAGCGCGCGACGGCCATCTATCTGACTTCCATCGCGATATGCAGTGTCCTTTTCGGTTTGCTGGTGGATCAAGTTTATTTGCAGTGGGGGATTTCGGCCCGGGCGATGGCAGGCCAGGCTTCCGAAGTGTTGCCGGTGTGGTTGCACTGGGGAGCTTCTTTGCTGGTGTTGCTTTTTTCGTTCAGAACTCTGTATACCCGGCTCGCCGCATTTTTCAGGACCGCCACCCCGCCGCAAACCGCCGCCGAACCCATTGCGGATACGCCAAGCTGCGGTTCGACATGAGGATGTTCCTGAGAACCGGTCGGGTTCAAATATAGCCACCGCCTGGCATTTGTCCCATTCGCCATATGGGAAAACCGAGTACCAGCCGGGCTACAGTTATTGGCCGAGCCGCTGCGCACCGCAAAACAGATATAATCCGGGGCCGTCCGCCAAAGACGCCAGGGTAATATTCAATTCCGAGGCCAGATAGACCGCCAGAGCCGTCGGCAGCGACAGGGCCAGGATGATCGGAATGCGCGCCCGGGCCGCCTTTTGTACCAGCTCGTAGCTGATGCGCGAAGACAGGATCAGGACTTTAGCCCGTTGCAGTTTGTGGTCCAGAAACACCTTGCCGATGGCCTTGTCAAGGGCATTGTGCCGACCGACATCCTCGGCGGAGGACAAAAAGTCCAACTTCGAATCGTAGAGGACGGCGGCATGCGCTGCCCGTGTCTGCGCCCGCAGCGGCTGGTGCCGGGAAATCGTTTCCAGGCAGGACAAGGCTTGCCCGGCATCGATCCGGATATCATCGCTGAGAGGCTTCAGGAGTTGAAAAAGATCTTGTACGATCTCTTTCCCACAAAGTCCGCAGCTGGATTGACTGATAAACCCCCTGCGATCCAGGATTTCAGCAATCTTACCGCGGCGGTTTGGTTTCAGCGTCACCGCGATCACATTGGTATCCTCCGCATCGCAGAAGGCGATCGAGACATAATCCTCCGGTGAATCGATGATGCCTTCGGTCAGACAGAATCCGGCTGCCAGGGGGATTTCATCTCCTGGCGTGCGCATCATGACGGAGTATGGATTTCCTTCCACTCGAATTGAAAGCGGTTCTTCTCTTAAAAGCGCCTTTTCATGGGCCTTTCCGGCTGCCGTGTCCCAGTGGATCAGAGGATGGACGATGGTCTTTTTCAATTGTGCCTCCGAAGTGGTCGATCTGAGTGCTTAGCCAAACGATTACGAACTAATACTTGTCAAAAAGGTTATTAAGCCTTTAGACTGTTTGAGGTTTCAGGTGTCCGGCGTCAGCGACGCGGTAAACCGCTATAGCGGTTTCTTTAATCGGAAAAAGGACTCCCGGCTATAGAGATTCATCCGAGGTATCAGACAGGGATGGCGCCAAATTCTGACACCTGACACCTGACACCTATAACCTTATTTTAATTTCGCCATGCCTTTGCTGCCCCTCAGGGGCCATTCCTTCCAGGCTGTCTTGGAAGAAACCCATATTAATTATATGGCCGGTTGATGATATGTCCAATTTGATGTAAAATTCAAGCATCTTAATCAGGAAAATTTTGCTTGACAAATAGCGTGAAAAAATTAATATTTACTGATTTTAATAAAAAGAGACTCAAAATAAGTTACAGGAGGCCGACCCCATGTATGTGGTTGTAAATTCAGGTGGAAAACAATACAAAGTCCAGCAAGGTCAAATCTTGAGAGTCGAAAAGATTCCGGGAGATGTGGGTACCCCCATGACCTTTGACCGGGTCCTGATGTTTTCAGACGGTGAAAATGTCAGCATCGGTCAGCCGTTGCTGGAAAATATCGAAGTCGAAGGACACATCGTTGAACAGGGCAAGGCCAAAAAGGTAATTGTCTTTAAGTACAAACGTCGAAAGCGCTACCGGCGCAAGCAGGGCCATCGCCAGGCATTCACGGCCGTGCAAATCGACAGCATTCAAGCCGGGGACGCCGCAACGCGGCAGGAAGCCGAATCGCAGGACGAATCCGCGGCGGCGGCAACAGTGAGCGAAGCAGGGGAAAGCGCTCCCCAAAAGCCGGAAACGGGCGCGACTGCGACAGAGGAATAAAGAAAACCGAAATCCGTTCCGAACGGCGGCAATGCACCCGGGTTTATTGACTTATATCCGGCAGGCGTGAGCTCGGGATGGTATTGCAATGTATAAGGAGTTTTATCATGGCTCATAAAAAGGCAGGCGGCAGCTCGAAAAACGGCCGCGACAGCAACGCACAGCGACGCGGCGTCAAGCGTTTTGGCGGTGAAACCGTAAAAGCCGGCAACATCCTGGTGCGGCAGTTGGGAACCAGAATCCATCCGGGGGAAAATGTTGGCATGGGCAGGGATTACACCCTCTTCGCCAAAATCGACGGTACCGTTTCCTTTGAAAGAAAAGGGCGCGCAAATAAAAAAGTCAGCGTTTATGCCGAGTGAAATTTTTTGATGAAGCGTCAATTGCCGTCCAATCTGGAAACGGCGGCCGCGGCTGTGTAAGTTTCAGACGTGAAAGATTCGTCCCCCGGGGCGGACCGGACGGCGGCGATGGCGGTAAAGGCGGCGATGTCATTTTAAAAAGCACATCGCAACGGCGCACCTTGTATCAGTTCCGATTTAAACGCGAGTTTAAGGCGAAAAACGGGGGCCACGGCCAGGGAAAGCAAAAGACGGGCAAGGATGCGAATGACCTTATCATTGAAATTCCGCCGGGTACGCTGATCAAAGATGCCGAAACCGATGAAATCCTGAAAGATTTCAGTCAGCCCGGCGAGGTATTTATCATTGCCAAGGGCGGACGGGGCGGACGGGGCAACTCCCGCTTCAAAACTTCCACGCATCGTACACCGCGATTCGCCCAACCCGGGGAGCCCGGCCAATTTCTCAAACTGAAACTTGAACTTAAGCTCATCGCCGATGTGGGCCTTATCGGTTTGCCCAATGCGGGCAAATCCACGCTGATCAGCGTCATCTCTTCCGCAACTCCCAAAATTGCCGAATATCCCTTCACCACCCTGGTCCCGACCCTTGGCGTGGTTCAAACAGACAAGCCTTTCGTGGTAGCTGATATTCCCGGATTGATCGAAGGCGCCCATCGGGGAATCGGCCTCGGAATTCGGTTCTTGCGCCACATCGAACGCACGCGTATATTGATTCATCTCATCGATGTAACGGCCATCGATCCCCAAAATCCGTTGAAGGGATATGAAACCATCAACAGGGAACTGGCCGGTTACAGTCCGCTGCTTCTGAAAAAGCCCCAGATTATTGTTTTGAACAAACTGGATATACCCGGGACCGAACAGACAGCCCAAATATTTAAGTCCGCAGTCAAGAACCGGGAGGTCTCTCTGATTTCGGCCGCTGCCCGCAAAGGGATTCAGCCACTCGTGTCCAGGATTGCTGAACTGTTGGATCGGTTCCATGAGGAAAAATGACACCCTGAATTTCATGCACGCCAAACGAATCGTCGTCAAAGTGGGCAGCAACGTGCTGACCGAAGATAACGGCTTGAATTTGAAAGCCATACGCTCTCTGGCCCGTCAGATATGCCGGTTGATTGAAAGTGGATTGGAGGTGATTCTGGTATCCTCCGGGGCCATGGCTTCAGGTATCAAGAAAATCGGACTTGCCCGCCGGCCGGATGAACTTCCCAAACGTCAGGCGGTGGCCGCCATCGGCCAGGCCGGTCTGATGATGGAATACGAAAAAGCATTTGGCCGCTATCATCGTCAGGTCGCCCAGATTCTTCTGACCAGCGAAGACCTCTCCAGTCGCAAACGATACCTGAACGCCCGTAACACCCTTTATACCCTGCTGTCCTGGAAGGTGGTCCCCATAATCAATGAAAATGACACCGTATGGGTCGAAGAGATCAAACTGGGTGACAACGACAACCTGGCAGCCATGATCACGCTATTAATGGATGCCGACGTCCTGATCAACCTGACGGATATAGATGGTCTGTACAACAAGGATCCAAGGGTGCATCCCGGTGCCGAACTGATCGAATCGGTTTCCGCTATTAATAGAGAAACCGAGAAACTGGCCGGCGATATTCCGGGCGCCTTGGGAACCGGGGGCATGATCAGCAAGATCAAGGCCGCTAGAAAAGTCAATTCCGCCGGAGTGCCCATGGTGATTGCTGGCGGCAGCCTCCCCAATGTATTGCTGAAATTGTTTGCAGGCCAGAAACTGGGGACATATTTTGTTCCCGGCGTCCATAAATTGGCCAGCCGCAAATGCTGGATCGCCTTTTCGCTTAAGCCCAAAGGCATTATCAGAATCGATGACGGGGCCGTCCGGGCGCTTTTAAAAAACGGAAAAAGCTTGCTGCCCAGCGGCATTACGTCGGTGGAAAAGGATTTCGGCGTCGGTGCCCCGGTAGAATTCCGGAACCGCAACAACGAACCCCTGGGAATCGGACTGGTTAACTACAGTTCGGCTGAAATCAGAAAGATCCAGGGTTTAAAAAGCAGCCACATAAAGCAGGTGCTGGGCCACAAGTCCTACGATGAGGTTATTCATCGGGACAACCTGGCGGTTACGGCCGCCTGTGAAATTTAAATAAGGATAGATATCGATTGGAAATTTGAACCATGACCCTGGAATCAACCATCAAAGAAATGGCAGTTGCGGCCAGACATGCAGCCAACGATCTGGCCCGGGTTTCCACCGCTCAAAAAAATGCAGCCCTGATGTCCATTGCGGCCGGACTCGAAAAAGGCTCCGCCTTCATTAAAACGGAAAATCGAAAAGATCTCACCAGAGCTGAAGAAATGGGGCTATCCGATGCCATGGTGGATCGATTGACCATCAGGGACGAAACTATCATTGCGATGGTTTCCGGACTCAGGGAGGTCGTGAGTCTGCACGACCCGGTGGCGACCATGGGTCCGAGCTGGATTCGGCCCAACGGTCTGCAGGTGGCCCGCATGCGGATTCCGTTGGGAGTCATCGGCATCATTTACGAATCGCGGCCCAATGTGACCGTTGACGCCGCCGGATTGTGCCTGAAAGCCGGCAATGCCGTTATCCTGCGAGGCGGCTCCGATGCATTTCATTCAAACCAGGCCCTGGCCGCAATCATTCATCAGGCGCTGGAGCAGGTGGATATGCCGACTGATGCCGTGCAGGTGGTGCCGGTCCGGAACCGGGAAGCTGTCTTGATGCTTTTAAATCAGGAAGCGTTTGTCGATCTGATCATCCCCCGCGGTGGTGAAGGGCTCATCCGTTTTGTGGTGGAAAATTCGAAAATTCCGGTATTGAAACATTACAAAGGGGTTTGTCATATATATGTAGACGCCGACGCCGACCTTCAAATGGCAGAGAATATTTGCTTCAATGCCAAGGTTCAACGGCCCGGCGTCTGTAATGCCATGGAAACTCTGCTGGTGCATCGGTCGGCCGCCGAGGTCTTCCTGCCGTCCATTGCCGCACGCTTCGCACAGGCGGATGTGGAGATCAGGGGATGTCCCGAAACATGCCGCATACTGTCCAATGCCAAAATGGCGCAAGAAGCGGACTGGTCGACGGAATACCTTGACCTGATTCTTTCCATCCGAGTCGTTGCCGATATGGATGAAGCTATAGGGCATATTACCAGGTATTCGTCTCAACACACCGATGCGATTGTGACCAGCGATTATGATCGGGCCGGCCGCTTTGTCCGTGACGTCGATTCATCGGTGGTGCTGGTCAATGCCTCTACACGGTTCAATGATGGCGGTCAACTGGGACTGGGCGCTGAAATCGGCATCAGCACCTCCAAGTTGCACGCTTTCGGTCCCATGGGGGTGGAAGAGCTGACGACCACCAAATTCGTAGTAATGGGGCATGGACAAATTCTCGAATAGCCAGACACTTAACGGCACCGCATCGACAAAAAATTGTCGATAGTTTGTCCTTACCTTCAATAAACGGGTTTAATGTCATGCGTTTCGGTCTTTTCGGCGGTACTTTCAATCCGGTTCACATAGGGCATTTGCGGTCCGCGCTGGAAGTCAGGGAGGGATTCGATCTGCAGAAGGTTTTTTTGATACCGGCCGCCCTGCCGCCACATAAAACATCTGCTGAAGTGATGGACGCTGATGACCGCCTGCGGATACTCACTCTGGCATTGGAGGATACCCCCGGCCTCAGCGTCTCCGATGTCGAGTTGAAACGATCCGGCCCATCTTACACCATCGATACCGTGCGGCATTTCAGAAGCGCATTACCGGACAAATCGGAGCTATACCTGATTATGGGTCTGGATGCCTTTCTCGAGATCGATTCCTGGAAATCCTATGAGCAGTTGCTGATACAGATACCGGTTATCGTGATCGGCCGCCCGGGGGCGGGCGGCAATTCGGACCGCCACGGATGGAAGGTTCTGGATGCGTATTTAAAATCCACTCTTTCGAGTGGCTACAGGTTCTCCCAGCAACGGTCCTGTTATCTTGCACGAGACAGACAGCCGATTTACACCTTTGGGATAACCGCGTTGGACATTTCTTCGACCATGATTCGCGGCCTTTTAAAAAAAGGCCGGTCGATCGGGTATTTAGTGCCCCGCCGGGCAGCGGAATTTATAAACTCCAGAGGACTTTATTTATGACCCAAAAACCAGATCCGTCTTTGGATCTTTATATCAAGGCGATTTTAGGAAGAAAGGCTATCAATGTCGTGGCACTGGGCGTGGGGGACCTTACTTCATATGCGGACGTTTTCATCATATGCAGCGGCCGATCAAACCGTCAGGTCAGCGCCATTGCGGATTTCATTAAATCCGATTTAAAAAAACATGATATAAAACCGCTCAGTGTGGAAGGCACCCAGGACGGTCATTGGGTGTTGCTGGATTATGGGCATGTGATCATCCATGTATTTTATGAACCGGTGCGTGAATTTTACGATCTGGAGGGGTTGTGGTCCGATGCCAAACGAATTACGACGCCGTCATTGAAAAAAGCGGCATCCGCATCCTAGCCCCCCAGACGGTTTCAACATCCTGTTAGCGTCTCGAAAGTAAGCCGGAGCCGGAGCCTCTGAAATACATAGGAAATTGCGCTTTGCCGGAATAATGGCCCGCAGAGCGGGAAAATACATGATCACCGGATTAACTGCGGTGGACCGATTTACGCTTGCTGAATTGTCCACAATGTGTAAATTCCAAATTTCAAGCACCCAATAACAAATAAATCTCAAATCACAATAATTAATGACCAAAACCGGCCGAACCCAGAAAGTGCAGCGATTCTCATTTTTCGTGTCCCAGAACTTTCTTGCGATCGTGATGAAAGGAATGAAACCGCTTCCACCCGATTTTCCGTCCTCACTCGGATGCCGAGCGGATCTTTTTAAGCGTGTCGATCAACTGAATGCCGGATTCGGGGGCGGCGGCTTTGCCTGACAGGATCTCTTCCGGCGTATAAGATGCATTGTAATAGGCTCTGTTTAAATCCTCCTGGGTTGCAATGCCGGCCCCTTCTATGGATAAACCGATAAACGCGCCCTTGGTTTTGGAATAAGAGTATATGCCTCCTTTTAGAAAAATCTCGGTAGCTGCCGACGCCTGAGCGCCTACGGGACCTGCCGCAACCGCAATATCGGCACCGAGTTTAAACTTGGTTTTCAAAAAGGAGTTCATGGTGCCGTTGCCAAGGATAACCAGAATCAAATCCACAGACTGCCCGCCGAGCTGAAGACCGAAGCTGCCGGCCCCGATACTGAAAAATGCCGGCCCCGTCCATACCCCTCTTTCATGTTTCAAAACGACCCCTTTGCCGTAGGATCCGCCGACAAGAAAGGCACCTTTGAACATGCCAGGCACAATTGCCACCCCGGCGCAGTTTTTGATCAGATCGATGGGTATGGCCTTCTCTTTCTCCACGTTGATCATCATTTCTTCCACCACGATACGGGATTTTTCGACAATCATGCGAGCCTTATCCGCATCCAGCCCCGTCGCGTTTTCCTGCCCGGCGAAAACAACAGATTTAAACCCGCCCGACAAGATCAAAGCTGTTATCAAAAACAAAATTACCGCAATCCGTTTCATTTAACATTTCTCCTCAATAGAGTTCAGCGCAATCGGACCGACACGAAACCCAGGCGGGCATCGCCCGGGAGCCGCGCCCAGTACCCGGGGGTGGTCCGAGCCGCACAACAGCGGTTGAGCATTAATACAAAATGCGTGCCTGAATGTCAATTCCACATTCTAACCGGCAGCCGGGTCCTGGGTCTTATTCGGCCATGGACACAGATCGCATAGGGGGCAGACAGGGCATTTGGGCTTTCTGGCCGTGCATGTTTCCCGGCCGAAGAAGATAAGGCGCAAGCAGAAATCCTGCCAGTCTCTTTTCGGGACGATTTTCATCAGGTCGGATTCGATTTTGACTGGATCCCGGTGTTCGGTCAGCGCTAACCTTCCGGAAATTCTGGCCACATGAGTGTCCACCACGATCCCCGGAATACCGAAGGCGGCCCCCAGAACGACGTTGGCGGTTTTACGTCCGACCCCGGGCATTTTGACCAGTTCCTCGAGAGTCTGTGGGACCTCGCCGTCATGGGTCTGCAAAATTGCCTGGCTGCAATTTTTAATGTTTCGGGCTTTGTTGCGGAAAAAGCCGGTGGACCGAATATAGCGCTCAATGGTATCCAAAGGCGCCGCATTGAAGTCAGCCGGTGTCTTGAGGCGATCGAACAAAACACTCGTCACCCGGTTGACTTGTTTGTCGGTACACTGGGCCGAGAGAATCGTGGCTATCAGAAGCTGAAAAGGTGTCTCATAAAAAAGCTGGGTTTTTGCATCGGGATAGCATTTTTTTAGGATTTTGCGAATTCTATCCGTTCGTGTTTTCAGCCGCATGCCCTTTGCCTGTTATGGGTGGGTCGTTGCGATCCACAGATTGTACGATGAATGGCGTTTGTTGTATGCTGCCCGCTGGGAGTTGTTTGTTGTTCTAAACACAAGACAGCCTGCCCGCGGTATTCAATTCCCAATCAGCGACCACCCGCAGAGCCGATGGAATGAGGCATGTTCCCTGGAGGTGACCAAGCTCTGCGGGTGCCCGCTGATTTACAATTGAAAAAATAAGGCAACTGATCTATAGTTACTGATTTTGGCAACATTATTTGATCCCTCATGGATCTGATCGGTCTGGACCGATGATTATTTGAGTTTGGCATCATTGTCAAACATCTTGTTTGCTTCGTCCCGATTCCGCACTGCCGGCTCTGCCGGTCCATATTATCTCCAGTCAAGATCTAATTTATTGCAGCCGATTTCGCGAACGCGCAAGCGGCAAATTAAACCGACACCACACAGCTACCGTTTTATGAATTCGAAATTAAGAAATACACGCGCCTTAGGATTGTGTTCCGGCGGGCTCGACAGCATCTTGTCGGGGCTCGTACTTCGCAGGCAAGGCATCGAGGTTGAATGGGTGACCTTTGAAACCCCTTTTTTCAATGCCGCCAAAGCTCGCAAGGCTTCCAGCCTGACCGGCATCCCGCTGACCGTCAAGCCTATATTCGACGTTTATCTGAACATGCTGAAAACTCCTCCTGCCGGGTACGGAAAGTGCATGAACCCCTGCATGGACTGTCACGCGCTGATGTTTAAACTCGCCGGTGAAATGATGCAAGAACAAGATTTCGATTTTCTTTTCAGTGGTGAAGTCCTCGGGCAGCGGCCCATGTCTCAGAACAAGTCTTCCTTGGGCTATGTGGAAAAGCATTCCGGATTCAAAGGCTATATTGTGCGTCCGTTGAGCGCCAGGAATCTGCCGGAAACGATTCCGGAAAAAGAAGGGCTTATAGACAGGCAGCAGCTTTTGGATATCGCCGGCAGAGGCCGCAGCCGCCAGATTCAGCTCGCCCGCGAATACGGAATAACGGACTATCCGGCCCCGGCCGGCGGATGTCTGTTGACCGATAAAGGTTTTTCCAGGCGTTTGAGGGACCTGTTTGAACACCAGGATAATTGCACCGAAGAAGAACTGCACCTGCTCAAGTACGGCCGCCATTTTCGGCTGAATACGGACGTCAAATTGATTGTCGGTCGAACCGAACGGGACAACCAGGAGATTTTGAAATACCGCGATCCGGCGCGCGATACCATCATTGATGTCAAAAACTATCCGAGCCCGATTGGGTTGGCGCCCCGCGGCGCCGACGAAGATGCCCTCTATCTGGCGGCCGCCATTTGCACGGGATACAGCAAGGCGCCCACGATGACGCCGGTGGATGTCAGAATCAAGACGCCCACCGACAAAAAAATCATCCAGGTGATCGCGATTCTTCCTGAGGATGTGGCCGGCAAGTTGCTCTGAGCTGCCCGCAAGCCGCCGAGATGTCCCGGCCTTTACTCATCCGGATCATGACCGTATAATTTTTGGCGATCAGAATATCCTGAAATCTTTTTGTCGCCGCTTCGTCCGGACGTTCGTAATCGCATCCGCCGTGCTGGTTGAATGGGATGAGATTGATTTTACAGCGTATGGGTCGCAGTATTTGGGCCAGACGCCCGGCGTCATCTTCCGAATCGTTGATCCCCTTGATAAGGATATATTCAAAGGTGATTCTGCGCCCGGGCGCGGGAGGATATCGACGACAGGCCTCCAAGAGTTGTTCCAGGGGATATTTGCGGTTGATCGGCATCAGGTTGTCGCGGGTTATATTATCGGTGGCGTTCAACGAAACCGCCAGATTCACCCGGCTGTCCCGGCCGAGTGCCGCAATTTTCGGCACCAGGCCGGCGGTGGAGACCGTCACCCGGCGGCTTGCAAATCGCAGCCCGATATCGTTATCCGTGATGATGCCGAGTGCATCGATGAGGTTTTTATAATTGGCCAGGGGCTCACCCATCCCCATAAAAACGATATTGGTCAGTCTTTCCCCGCCCGACAGTTCGTTTTTGATATCACGCACCTGGGCCACGATCTCCCCACGCGTCAGATTTCGCTGAAAGCCCCCCACGGCCGTCAGGCAAAACCTGCAGCCCTGGGCACAGCCTGCCTGGCTGGAAACACAAAGCGTATAATGGTCTCTTTCCGGAATAAGCACACTTTCAATCCGTTGACCGTCGCTCAGCCTGAAAAGATATTTGCGGGAACCATCCCGGGAAGTTTCCACCCGTTCGGTTTCAAGACGATCGATTGTAAAATTTTCTGCCAACAAGATCCTGATATTTTTTGCTATATCGGTCATGAGCGCAAAGCTGTCGGCCTGCCTCAGATAGATCCACTTAAGAATCTGATCGGCACGATAAGCAGCGATCTCCCGTTGGTCCAACCAAGCGACGAGCTTTGGGCGTGAAACTTCGAGTAAATTGGTCTGGTTGATTTTCGCGGTCATGGGGCCATAATTTGTCAATGGTTAGGAAAGCCGGAAAATCCGTCGGGCGTTATGCTGATAAGAAAAGGCGTCATCCCGCGATAAATCCGAATTCAGAAAACAATACTCTTGACATAACATTTTTAAGATTATATTTTCAAGAATTTATGAAACCAGGGTAGAATAATCATGTTTGAACGATTAAGCGATAAATTGGACGCCGCATTCAAGAAACTCAAAGGGCGGGGAAAATTATCGGAAAAGCACATCGACGAGGGCTTGAAAGAAATCCGGATGGCCCTTTTGGAAGCCGATGTCCATTACAGCGTGGCCAAACGGTTTATTTCCGAAGTCAAGGAGCGAGCTCAGGGTCAGGAAGTCCTGGGAAGTCTAACACCCGGCCAACAGGTAGTCAAGATCGTCAATGAGGAGTTGACGGAATTGATGGGGTCCCACCAGGAAGAGTTGAATCTGTCGGGCGCCGCTCCAATCGCGTTGATGCTGGTCGGCCTGCAGGGATCGGGTAAAACGACGACCGCTGGAAAACTGGCGCTCTTTCTCAGGAAAAAGGGTCGAAATCCGTATCTGGTCCCCGTGGATGTCTATCGTCCGGCAGCCATTGATCAGCTCAAGAAATTGGGCGAACAGCTCAATATTCCGGTGTTTCCCGCCAGCGTGGAAATGGATCCCGTTCAGATCGTCCGTGATGCCAGAACGGATGCCCATCGGCAGGGCTGCGACACGCTGCTGTTGGATACCGCCGGCCGCCTGCATATCGATGAAGCGCTCATGGATGAACTGGTGCACATCAGGCAGGCTGTGCAACCGGCGGACATTCTGCTGGTGGCGGATGCCATGACCGGCCAAGATGCGGTAAACATTGCTAAATCGTTCGACAAGGCACTGGATATCGGCGGTGTCATTCTCACCAAAATGGACGGTGACGCCCGCGGCGGAGCCGCCCTGTCCATCAAGGAAATTACCGGCAAACCGATCAAGTTCATCGGGGTGGGCGAAAAACTGAGCGATCTCGAGCCGTTTCATCCCGACAGACTGGCTTCCAGCATACTGGGGATGGGGGATGTCCTCACGCTGATCGAAAAAGCCCAGAATGTTGTCGATGAAAAAAAGGCCGCGGAACTGGAAAAAAAGCTGAGGAAAAGTGAGTTTAGTCTGGAGGATTTTCGCGACCAAATGCTCCAGATCCGTAAAATGGGATCCCTTTCCGATATCATCAAGATGATACCGGGGATGGGAAAACTCAAACAAATGAAAAATTTGGATATGGACGAAAAAGAACTCGTCCGGATGGAAGCCATTATCAATTCGATGACACCCCTGGAACGTCGACGTCACGGTATCATAAACGGAAGTCGACGCAAGCGGATTGCCAAAGGCAGCGGTACCCGGGTACAGGATGTCAACCGGCTTTTAAAAAATTACACCCAACTGCTGAAAATGCTTAAAAAGTTGAATAAAGGCGGCATGCAGGGATTACAGCAGGGAATGCTGCCGTTTTGAAGGAGAATGAAAACCATGGCAGTTAAAATCAGATTGGCCAGACACGGCGCAAAGAAAAAACCTTTTTACCGGATAGTGGTGACTGACAGCGAAAGCCCGCGGGACGGCCGGTTTCTGGAGCGGGTAGGCACCTATGATCCTTTGTACGACCCGGCCAAGGTGACACTGGATTCCGAGCGAATTCGCTACTGGATGGACCAGGGCGCACTGCCCACCATTACTGTTAATAATTTGTTGAAAAAAGAAGGATTTTTTTCAACTCCCCTGCAATCCGGGGAAACGGTCTGAATAAGAGCGCTCAAAAGCCGGGCCACGTGCTTATCGGAAAGATTGTCGGCGTCCATGGTTTCAAGGGAGCCCATAAACTGTGTTCCTATGCCGAGTCTTTAGAGGTATTCGTCCCGGGCAAGTCGATACTCATTCGCGATCATCGCAGCCGGGAAGATTTCTATAAAATAGACTGGGTCAAGCCGCACACCGGCACCCCGCTGCTTTCGCTTAACGGCATTGTAAATCGCGAGCAGGCGCTGGCCCTCGTGGGCGGTGAGTTGTTCATACCAAAATCGGAATTGCCGGAATTGGAGGAGGACACCTATTACTGGCACGACTTGCTTGGAATCGAAGTGTACACCCCTACGGATCGATTACTGGGAGTTATCGAGTCGATTATCGATACCGGAAGCAACGACGTTTACGTCGTCAAAAACAAAAAAAAGGAATTGCTGATCCCGGCACTCGAATCGGTGGTTTTGGAAATCGACCTGGATCGGGGACGGATGCAGGTCAACTTGCCCGAAGGGTTGGAATGAACTTTGTTGTACTGACGATTTTCCCGGAAATGTTCGATCCATTCTCAAAACACGGGATCATTCGCAGAGCAATCGAAAACGAAAAAATCGGCATCGCTGCTGTTAACGTTCGAGATTTTACCCGGGACCGGCATCAGGCTACCGATGACAAGCCTTACGGCGGCGGCAGCGGAATGGTCATGAAGCCCGAACCCCTGGCAGCGGCGATTCGGGCGGTCAAAAAAAAAAACCTTCGGCTGTGGCCGTCTTGTTGACTCCCCAGGGACGGATTTTCAATCAGGAAATGGCCGGGGAGCTGGCGGCGTTTGAGGAACTGGTTCTGATTTGCGGTCGCTATGAAGGGGTTGATGAGCGGATCTGTCACGACCTCATCGATTATGAAATCTCAATCGGCGACTATGTCCTCACCGGCGGCGAACTGGCGGCGATGATTATTGTCGATGCGGTCACGAGACTGATTCCCGGTACCCTCGGCGGGGAGGGAGCGGCCGAAAACGACTCGTTTTCAGACGGCCTGTTGGAGCACGCTCATTACACGCGGCCAAGGATATTTGAAGGACAGGAGGTCCCAGAGGTTTTGCTGTCCGGCCATCATCGCGAAATAGAAAGATGGCGCCTCGAATCTTCGCTGATGCGGACCTTGTTGAAGCGATCGGACTTGCTTCAGAAAAAAGATCTGAACCGGGAGGAAATCGAGATTTTGGCTAAGTGGCGCTCACAGATTGACAACATTCTGGAGTCCCCGCGCTGAGAGAGAATTCATGCCCAATCTTTACGTGGCATTGACCCATTATCCGGTCGTCAACAAGCGTGGCGAAATTATCGCTTCGGCCCTGACCAATCTGGATCTGCACGATATTGCGCGTGCGGCGAAAACATACGGAGCAAAATCGTTTTATGTGGTAACCCCGCTTTCCGATCAGAAATTGCTTGCACATAAGATTGTTTCGCATTGGACGCAAGGGGTCGGAGCGGCATATAATCCGGCAAGACGCCAGGCCCTCGACCTGATAAGGATCAAGGATTCGATTTCAGAGGTCGTCGAAGACATCCGGTTGGTTGAAAACAGGTCCCCCAAAACGGTCATTACCTGTGCTCGAAGGCATCCGCAAAGCATCGGATACCCCGAATTCAGAGGAACTCTACAAAACGGCAGACCGTATCTTCTGATTTTCGGCACCGCATGGGGGTTGGCGGAATCGTTTATCGCCGAAGCGGATTACGTACTGGAGCCGATTTCCGGCACGACGGGATACAATCATCTGTCGGTGCGCTCGGCGGCGGCCATCATACTGGACAGGCTGCTGGGGCTGCGAAAATAAGCAATCGCGTCGATAAGGGTGCGCGAAAATTTTAATTGGAGGAGATATGAATAAAATAGCGCTATTGGAAAAAGAACATCTTCGCATGGATTTGCCCGCTTTCGGGCCGGGTGACACCGTCAAGGTCCATGTGAAAATAAAAGAGGGCGAGAAAGAGCGGATTCAGGCGTTTCAAGGAGTTGTCATCAGCAAACGCAATGGTGTCACCAATGCGACATTCACCGTACGCAAGGTTTCTTACGGAATCGGCGTGGAGCGTATTTTCCCGACGCACTCACCCGTTATCGATAGAATTGAAATTGTAACCCGGGGTCGCGTGCGGCGTGCCAAGATTTATTATCTGCGTAAACTCAGGGGAAAAGCCGCCAGACTCAAAGAGCGACGGTTTAACTGATACAGGGCGGAATTTGGAAGGCGGACAGCAAAGGCTTGGGTTCAGGGATTCAAGGGTTCCAGGGGTCAAGTGAAAAGACCGGCCAGGCTTTTGCTTGAAATCTTGACCCCTCGAACCCTTGAATCCTTGCCCATCATCAAACATCAAAATAAAGTCTTCGCCTGGAGGCCAGGGTTTTTCTCCGATTCCCCGAGTGGGACAATCACGCCGGATCTTTTTATGCTTTCAGATTTACGCATTCCGAATTCCAGCATGGACTTACGGATTTTCGAGAAAAAAGCCCTTCGAAATGGTTGCAATGATATCGCCGGAGTCGATGAGGCCGGTCGCGGCCCCCTGGCCGGTCCTGTTGTTTCGGCGGCGGTCATACTGCCGGCCGGATTCCGCCATTGCGACATTATCGATTCGAAGAAGCTCACTGACGGAAAAAGGCAGCAGCTATATGATGTTATCTATACGCATGCCGTCTCGGTCGGCATCGCCATTGTCGACCCTTTTGAAATTGATCGGATCAACATTCTGCAGGCGTCACTGCTGGCCATGGCCATCGCAGCTGCGAACCTATCCCCCCGCCCTGATTTTCTCCTGATCGACGGTAATTTTACAATTCCGGCCGACTTTCCCCAGCGAGCGATCATTAAAGGAGACAACCTGAGCATCTCAATAGCCGCGGCGTCCATCGTCGCCAAGGTCACCCGCGATCGCCTGATGCAGAGCTATCACCACTATTATCCTCAGTTTGATTTTGCCCGTCACAAAGGGTATCCGACCCCGGCCCACCGGGAGGCAATCCGCAAATACGGCTGCTGTCCTATTCACCGCAAAAGTTTCAGAGGGGTCAGGGAGTACATCTGTTCCCCTATGGCTGCAGTCACTCACCCAACCGGCGCAAATCGAAAAAGTTTGAAGTGATGCAAATCCCCATTCGAACGCGTCTCCTTTCCTTCCAGTACGCGTATTATTTTCATACGAGCCAGATTGAGCGATCGCTGGTGGTGCCGCAATTTTCAGCTATGATTCAGCCTTGACATATTTTCGGTTTAGGAATAAAAATTACTTAGTTTGACAGTTTACAACACCATTAGCGGTTCTATGGTCTCATAATAAGTATCTTTAATCTCTTCCGCGTCGCCGGAATCACTTGCCAGCAGCCTCTCGAGCCCTGCAGCCGTCAATGTGCCTTGTCATTCAATCTCATTCATTTCGGTAAGGAACCAAATTAACGAAGGAGGAGACCTTATGAAGGTTAATCGACGGCAGTTTATCCAGATCAGCGGTGCGGCGGCGGCCGGCTTTTCAGCCGGTAGCCTGGGTTTTGACCTGGGTCCGGTCAAAGCCCATGCCCAAATGCTCAAAACCGCTTATGCCAAAGAAACCAACACCATCTGCTGCTATTGTGCGGTGGGCTGCGGTGCCATCGTCCATACCAGCAAAAAAGGCGACGGACGGGTCATCAATATCGAAGGCGATCCGGACCACGTGATCAACCGGGGGGCGCTGTGTTCCAAGGGTGCGGGGTTGGCTCAGCTGGTGGAAAATGACCAGCGGGTCACCGAACCGATGTATCGGGCACCCTATTCAAAACAATGGCGGAAAGTGTCCTGGGACTGGGCGCTGGGAGAAATCGCCAAGCGCGTCAAAACCACTCGGGATGCCACGTTCGAGACCACCAATGCCAAGGGGCAGGTCGTCAACCGCACCGGTGGCATCGCCTCGGTCGGCAGCGCCGCCCTGGACAATGAGGAGTGCTGGATATACCAGGCATTGATGAGAACCGTGGGATTAACCTATATCGAGCACCAGGCTCGTATTTGACACAGCGCCACAGTTGCGGCTCTGGCAGAGTCGTTCGGACGCGGCGCGATGACCAATCACTGGATCGATATCAAAAACAGTGACTGCATATTGATTATGGGCAGCAATGCTGCCGAAAACCACCCGATTTCCTTCATTTACGTTACCGAGGCCCAGCGCAGGGGCGCCAAACTGATCAGCGTAGACCCGCGTTTCACCCGGACCTCGTCCAAAGCCGATATCTATGCGCCCATCCGCTCCGGTGCGGATATCGCGTTTTTAGGCGGTATGATCAAATATATTCTGGAAGACAATCTCTATCACCGGGACTATGTGGCCAATTATACCAATGCCGGCTTTATCGTTAATGACTCGTTTGGCTTCAGCGACGGATTGTTTGCCGGTTATGATCCCAAGACCCGCAGCTACGATAAGAGCCGCTGGGCCTTTGAAACGAATGCCGCGGGCGTGCCCAAAATGGACCCCACCCTGCAACACAAACGCAGCGTGTTCCAGCTGCTTAAAAACCACTTTTCGCGTTATAACACCAAGGTGGTGAGTGAAATCACCGGAACGCCGGAAAAAGATCTGCTTGAAATCTACCGCACCTATGCGGCCACCGGTGTGTCGGGCAAGGCAGGCACGATCATGTATGCCATGGGCTGGACCCAGCATACCGTCGGGGTTCAGAACATCCGGACCATGGCCATCATCCAGATGCTTCTGGGGAACATGGGAGTGGCCGGCGGTGGCGTCAATGCCCTGCGCGGAGAATCCAATGTGCAGGGATCCACCGACCACTGCCTGCTGTGGCACATCTGGCCCGGCTATCTGCAAACTCCCCGGGCATCCAAAACTTCGCTGGCAACTTACAACGAATCATCCACTCCCAAAAGCAACGATCCGCTCAGCGCCAACTGGTGGCAGAACTATCCGAAGTATTCGGTCAGTTTACTGAAATCGTTTTTCGGCGACAAGGCAACCGCTGCCAACGAATTCGGCTACCAATGGCTGCCCAAAGTGGACGACGGGAAAGACTATTCCTGGTTGTCGCTGTTTGATGAGATGTACAACGGAACCTTTAAGGGATTTTTTGCCTGGGGTCAGAATCCGGCTTGCAGCGGCGCCAATGCCGGTAAAAACCGCCAGGCCCTGGCCAAGCTCGACTGGATGGTCAACGTCAACATCTTCGATAATGAGACCGGGTCCTTCTGGGAAGGCCCGGGGATGGATCCCTCCGCAGTTAAAACCGAAGTGTTCTTTTTGCCGGCGGCGGTTTCGGTGGAAAAGGAGGGCAGCATTACCAATAGCGGGCGCTGGATGCAGTGGCGCTACCCGGGCCCCGCACCGATGGGCAATAGTTTGCCTGACGGTCAGATGATCGTGGAACTGGGCGACCGGATCAAGGCCGAATATGAAAAGGACGGCACGTTTCCGGAACCGATTGTCAATCTGAAGTGGGACTACGTGACCGGCGGGGAGTATGATCCTCACAAAGTTGCCAGGGAAATCAACGGCTACTTTCAAGAGGATGTCACCATCAAGGATCAGACCTACAAGAAAGGCACCCTGGTTCCCAGCTTCGCCTATTTGCAGGCGGATGGTTCGACCTCATCGGGCAACTGGCTCTATTGCAACAGTTACACCGAAAAGGGCAACATGGCGGCCCGCCGCAGCCAGAAGGATGCTCCCAACAACATCGGGCTGTATCCGGAATTTGCCTGGTGCTGGCCGGTGAATCGACGCATCCTTTACAATCGCGCTTCGGTGGATCTCCAAGGCCGACCCTGGAACAAGGAACAGCCCGTCATTCAATTCGCCGGCGAGGTCAAGGACGGCAAGTATGTTTCGAACAAGTGGCTGGGGGATGTGCCGGACGGCGGATGGTATCCCTTGCAGAATCCCGACGGCTCCCCGCGCACCGATGCCAAATATCCTTTTATCATGCGCAAACACGGCCACGCCCAGATTTTCGGCCCGGGCCGGGCGGACGGCCCTTTTCCCGAGCATTACGAACCGCTGGAATGTCCCATCGAAAAAAATCTGCTCAGCAGCCAGCGCATGAACCCGACCGCACCGGTCTATGGAAGCCAGGCGGACGAATGGGCCTCCTGTGACCCGCGCTATCCATACGTGGCGTCGACCTATCGGGTCGTAGAACACTGGCAAACAGGGGTGATGACCCGCTGGCAGCCCTGGCTTCTGGAGTTGCAGCCCCAGGTATTTGTGGAGATGAGCGAAGAACTGGCCAAATTGAAGGGATTTAAAAACGGGCAACGCGTTAAAGTCTCATCGCCGCGGGGGGCGCTCGAAGCGACGGCGATTGTCACCAAGCGTCTGCAGCCGTTTAACATTGGCGGAGCCATCGTGCACCAGGTCGGATTGCCGTGGCATTACGGTTGGCGCATGCCCGCCAACGGTCGGGAGGAAAGCGCCAACCTGTTGACTCCGGCCGCGGGCGATCCCAACACGCGTATTCCCGAAACCAAGGCCTTTATGGTGAATGTAAGCAAAATATAGAAGGAGGTGATGGCGATGAGCAAATCTTTTTTAATTGATACTACCGTATGCACGGCCTGCAAGGGCTGCCAGGTAGCCTGCAAGCAATGGCATGATCTGCCGGCCGAAAAAACCGTCAATCATGGATCTTACCAGAACCCAGCCGATCTGTCCTTCGACACTTATAAACTGGTGCGCATGCGCGAAGAGGTCATCGACGACAAGCTGAGATGGTTGTTTTTCCCGGATCAATGCCGCCATTGTCTGGAGCCTCCCTGCGAAGCCACCGCCGGAGATCCGGCCGCCATATTCATCGAGGAAACCGGCGCCGTCATTTACACGGCCAACACCAGACGCCTTGACCCCGTCGAAATCCGGGAATCCTGTCCGTATGACATTCCCCGTGCCAATGAGGGCGGGGTCCTGGCCAAATGCGATATGTGCAACGACCGGGTGGAAAACGGACTGGAGCCGGCTTGCGTCAAGGTATGCCCGACCGGCGCCATGAACTTCGGTGAAAGGGAAGAAATTATCGAACTGGCCGCGCAGCGCCTGGCCCTGGCCAAAAAGAAGTTCCCCCAGGCCCGGCTGCTGGACCCTGAGGATGTCCGAGTCATTTTTTTAGTTGGATTCGACCCTCAACACTACCATGATGCGGCGGTAGCATCCATTACCGGCAAAGGGATGACCCGGCAGGCCGCCCTCAGAAAGATGTATCGTCCTTTCCACCGGGCGTTGTCGTCTTTCAGCTGAGAAGGAGTACCGAATTAACATTTAAACTGGAAGAAGGGGAGAGGCAAAAAAACCTTTCCTCTTTTTTAAATGAAAACCATATGCTAATAGATCATAGAAAAGGTAAAGGAAGACGTGTTGCAACAAAATTTGACCTTACATCCGATCAGGTCAGAAGCGTGGTGGAAAGTGTCACAAAAACCAAACCGCATTATGCGGACATCCTGGGATTTTACGGCCGGCTATTCGTGGCCCAGGAAGAAAGCAAAAATCGCGTCCGGCTCGACCCTTACCCTATCCCGGACGATGTGCGCATCGCCAAAGCGGAGAAAAAGCGTCCTTTGATTGAAATCGAGGAATTCACCTATGACCGGGTGGAATCCGCCGATCTTTTCGTCGCCATTGCCGAGCTTGCCGGAACCGCAAACCCGCACCTGGCACGGTCTGCGGCTGTATTATTGGAGGCCGGGATTGTAAAATTGAAATCCGAAGCACTGTTCAGTGCTTTTTTAAATGGTGATGAAGCCTTTTTCGAGACCCTGGCAGAGGCGCATAAAATAGAGAAGCAAATTTTGGGGTTCATTACCTATAACAGCTTGAAGCCTTCCCTTTGCACGGGGGCCGCTCAACTTTCAGGCTTTTTGTCCGACAGCGATCCATGGCTGAAAGGGGATTGCCCGGTATGCGGCAGTGCCCCAACGCTTGCGATTCTGGACGCTGATGGGGCGCGCAGTTTGGTCTGCGGCTTCTGTTGGCATATCTGGACGGTGAGAAGAGAAATGTGTCCTTATTGCGAACACCCGGGGCAAACTGAACGGCATTATTTTTTCGATGAGAAGGAGAAAGAATTCCGAGTTTACCTGTGTGGCAATTGCAACAAATATCTCAAGACCATCGACGCACGGCAGGCGGATCGGATGATTTATCCGCCGCTGGAGCAGGTATTGACGCTGCATCTGGATTATAAAGCCCGTGAAGAAGGCTTTGAACCGGGCATCGCGCTTTCCGCGCTGCTTTGAATTCAAACCGAATGGACGCTGATTGGCGAGATGATGATACGACTAAAACTCGGCAAATGGATGCTGGCATCCGTAACCACTTTGGGACTGTTGTTATTTTCCGCAGGTATAATGCCGGCGGAAACCGGGGTGGTCGTGACGACGATAGAGGAAGAAAGCCTCGACAACCTGATCAAAAATAAAAACAATAAGCTGATCATTGGATTTATGGCCGCATGGTGCGGGCCCTGTATCGACGAATTGCCGGTTTTAAACAATCTGTATCGAAAATATAAGGATCGAGGGCTGCAGTTGGTGGGAATCAGCATTGATCTTGAAGGGGCGGCTGCCATACAGCCGGCCGTTTCCGCCCACAAGGTAGAATTTCCCGTGTACTGGTACGGCGAGGCGGCAATCCAAAAATTTAACCTCAGTGCCATACCCCTGCTGCTGATCATCAAGCAGGGGAAAATATGGGAGCGCATACCTGGACGCCGAAACCAGCAATTTCTGGATAAAAAGATTCAGCAAATCCTGGATTGACCGGGTGCAGAGAATTTACTTTGCACCCGGTTCCCGAGCCCGATAAAGCCCCCGCTTTGATTTTCTAAATCCCGGAGGAGGATGCTGCCATGAAAAACATGATCGGTCTTTCGTTGATCTTCGCGGTTGTCCTGTTGGTCGGCAGTGCTTTCGCCGTCGCCGGAAATCAGCCGCCGACAGAAGGCGGTGTCTTGCCGGATATCGAGCTGCCCGTGCCCGAAAATCCCGCACAGCGGCAATATCTGGGGCTGGCCGTTGCAGATGGCGCCTTTAAAATCCCGGACATCCAAGCCGAAGTGGTGATCATAGAAATTTTCAGCATGTACTGACCGTTTTGTCAGAAGGAGGCTCCTTCCGTCAACCAGATGTATCGCATCATTGCAAACGACCGGACTCTGCAGGGTAAAGTTAAATTAATCGGCATCGGCGTCGGCAACTCGGAATTTGAAGTTGCATTTTTTAAAGAAAAATATGATATCGTGTTTCCCTTGTTCCCGGATGGTGATTTTTCAATTCATCAACAAATCGGCGAAGTCAGAACGCCTTATTATATCGGTGTCCGCCTGAAGCCGGACGGCACTCCCCAGGTGTTTTATTCCCAGCTCGGTGGTGTGCAGGACGCCCACAAATTTCTGAAAAAGTTGCTGAAAAATTCAGGATTGATGTAGAGCCGCAGGTGCTGTGTCGGGGCAAATGATCATTTCTTTTTTGTATTTTCGCCTGCCTCGTCAAACTATTTTTTTTGTTTTACCAGGGTGCTTTCGTGATTAACTTTATTGTGATGCATTTCCTTGCACCAAAATCATTATATTTCAACGCCACGGGATACCGTGGCTCGGACATGATGACAGGAGCCCAGACCATGAAATTTTCATACGCCATCGCTCCGACCGCCTGTTTGCTGGTAATCCTGCTGATCTTGCCGGCATTTGCCGGATCGGCGGCATTCCAGGATAAAATATATGACCCCGGACAGTTAAAGCCAATCGACAGCACCTTGAAAGTCAAGGTAGGTGATATGGCTCCCGATTTCACATTGCCGTCAGTAGCCGGAGAGGAAGTGACCCTGAGCCAGTACCGGGGCAAAAAAAATGTAGTGATCTCCTTTGTTCCGGCTGCCTGGACGCCGGTGTGTTCGGATCAATGGCCCGGATACAATATCGCCAAAGAAATGTTCGATAAAAACGACGCGGTTTTGCTCGGTGTGACGGTGGACAACCTTCCCACCCTGTATGCGTGGACCAGACAGATGGGAAATTTGTGGTTTCCAGTGCTATCGGATTTTTGGCCGCACGGTGTCGTCGCAGACAAATATGGTGTTCTACGTTCCAGCGGCGTGTCTGAACGGGCGCTGTTTTTTATCGACAAAAATGGCGTTATTCAGGATATTCAGGTGTCGGACATAAATAAACGACCTGATCTGGCCCAGTGTAATACTACGCTGAAAAAAATGAATAAGTGATTTCGGGCCTCGACTCCAGGGGTCTGCGAAAACAAATTGACGGATTCAGGCGTTAACGCGCACTCCGGCCGGATTGCCTAGAATATTATGCATGTTAAACAAAAGGACATGGAAATCGAAGCCCGCTTTTTGGCATGCGGCGACGGCTGGCGGGGCAAAGGACCGGCGGTTGAAATCTTTCAGGGATATCTGGCAACCGATAAGAATATGTTTCTTCGGATTCGAATCAGCGAAAATTCCGCCGTGCTCACCATCAAGGGCAAAACCGAAGGGCTATCCAGAAGGGAGTTTGAATTTGAAATCGAGGATATGCAAAAAGCCCTGCGGGTAATTGAGGAATTCTGTGAACATCCCATCGAAAAAACAAGGCATACCATCGCGCATGGAAAGTTTTTATGGGAAGTTGACGAATATCGGGGTGAAAGCCAGGGTCTGGTGGTGGCGGAAGTCGAATTCGAACACGAAAACGCATACCACGAGATGCTGAATCTTGGCAAACCCCCCTGGGTTGGCAAAGAAATAACACATGATGCCTGGCAGTACACCAATGCCCGCTTGGCGGTCCGGCCGTTTTCGATGTGGCGTGTGGAGGAAAAAAGAGACATGTTAAGTCACTCAGCCGCCGCAGCGGCTGAATGTCTATAAATATCGAAGTAAACTAGCTTCCGACAACAACTATACGAGTCATCACTAATATACTTAGGGAGATAACCGATGACCAGCGAAGAACAATCCCGTTACGAAAGTCCCTGTGCCAAATATATATATGATCCCGAAACAGGAGATTACGAGCACAACATTCCCCCGGGCACCCCGTTTGAAAACTTGCCCGAAGATTGGTGTTGTCCCAGATGCGGCGCTCAAAAAGAGTTTTTTGAAAAGCTGGACGACTGACTGAACGGCCACCGGCCTTTAAAATCTTTGAGAGGCTTGCCGGGTTCAGGTTCTTTAAGGGTGCGCCCCCATGACGGTGTGCCCCAGCTGGCCCGGTCCCTCCTGAATCTCAACGTTTCACGTCCCAGCGTGCGAGTTGCATCGCCAGACTGCGGATATGCCGGTCGTCGGTTCCGCAGCAGCCTCCCAGGATCTTCAAACCGAAGTCCGCGTGAAGTCCGGCCACCGTTTGCCCGAAAACCTGCGGATCCTCCTCGATCAGGCTGTCGCTATCGTCCAATTCTTCCGGCGTCAGTGCGGCCGTGTTGGCGAACAGGCCGATGATTCGCTTCCTGACATGGTCGGAAGAATGCTTGCTGTGCGCGAGCGCGCTTTTCAGAAAAGAAGCGTGAGTGCAGTTGGCCATAAAGGCCCGGGGTCCTGGGTCCACCGAGTCCTCGATGGCGGCCAGGGCCTGATTGAGAGGAGTTCCATCAAGCAGGGTGCCCTCGGGCCTTATCACAAAAGAAACCACATAAGGCGTTCCCGTGGCGGCCAGGGCGGCGGCCAGCCCAAGCGCCTCGCTGAGCGCCGGCAAGGTGGCCGCCAGCAGAAAGTCCACCCCGGCTTCGGACAGTCTTTCAGCCTGCCAGGTATGAAATCGAGCGGCTTCTTCTGTTTCCAGGGCCTCGGCCGGGTCATAGGCGTTGCCGCAGCAGCTCAACAGACCGCAGATCGCAACTTTACAAGCGTACGAGCCGTAGCTTGCGCGCAGCGCATCCAGAAACCTGAAATTATCGGCGTTCAAATCACGACCCCGGTAACCTGCGGCTTCGATGCGCTCTCTGCTGGCGCGCCAGGTCGGGGTGGAAAGCACCAGCGGCAAATCGCACTCGTATCCGATATCCAAATATTGACGATAGATATTTTCGATGGCTGCACGGTTGGCATCGTCATAGATGAACGCTGAATTGACCACCTGGGAATCGAGATCATAGCCGTCGCGGCGCAAACGTTCGATAACGGCGCCCTCGCCGAGGATGCACGGATTTTGGTCGAAAAACTGATGGATGTCGATTCGCATCATTTCCTTTCCTCAGTAAAAGTGTCGGCCGGCCGACAGCAGAAAAGTATGTCATCCTGTCGCAGCCGGCCCCTGTTTTTCCGGGCGGAAAGCACCGGGAATGCGATTCCGCCCTTGCCAGCGAACGGGTCAGGCGGCCTGGCGTCCTTTGAAACGATCCCGAAGCTGATATTTAAGCACCTTGCCGGAAACATTCATGGGAAGCGCCTCCACAACCTCGAGGAGCCTGGGAATCTTGTAGTCGGCAATGCGCGGTTTTAAAAATTCACGCAATTCATCCAGGGTGAGTTGCTGCCCTTCATTGAGGGTAACCACCGCCATGACGGTTTCTCCCCATTCCGAATGGGGAACGCCGATAATAACGGCCGCGGCGATTTTCGGATTTTCGAAAATGGCATCTTCAACCTCTTTGCTGTAAACATTCTCACCGCCGGTGATGATCATATCCTTCTTGCGGTCCACCAGCGTGATATAGCCTTCATCGTCCATGACGCCCAGATCTCCCGAGCAGACCCAACCATCCTTTATGACGTCCCGGGTGGCTTCCGGATTCTTGTAGTATCCTTTCATGGTGGTTTCGCCTTTTATGGCCAGCTCCCCCACCACTCCGGGCTCGGTTACGGTGGCGCCATCGGGGGCCACCAGGCGCGATTCCATGTTGACGATGTACTTGCCCCCGGCTCCCGCTTTTCTAATCTGATCTTCGGGCTGCAATGCGATCCCCCCGGGTCCGGCTTCGGTGAATCCGCACAGGCAGAAAAACCGGTCTGTTTTAAATTTTTCAATCATCTGTTTCACGGACTCGGCGGCCATGGGGGCAGCACCATATCCGTAATAGCGCACGGAGGAAAGATCGTATGTGTCAAACCCGGGCGTCCTCATCAGGAAAGAAAACATGACTGGGGCACCGAAAAACTGGGTGATTTTCTCCTTTTCGATCAAACTCAGGATTTTGGCCGGCGCAAATTCCTTGATCACCGTCTGGGTGCAGCCCAGATAGGTGCCCGGGTTCATGTAAAGATTCAGCTCCGCAGAGTGAAACAGGGGCGCGGCGTGCAGCAGCCGGTCCGTCGGTCGCAGCCCGATGAGCGTCGCCATGGTGTTGACCACGGTGATATGGTTGTGGTGCACGAACAGCGCCCCTTTGGGCCTTCCGGTTGTGCCGGAAGTGTAAAGAATTTCACTCTCATCAAATTGGTCCACATACACACCCGGTTCTCCGATATCGCCGGAGCTCAAAACGTCCGCCAAGGGATCGAAGGTTTCGAATCGTTCGCTGCCGGCGGAAAGATAATACCGGATATTTTTTAACCGCGGCTTCATTTCCCGCATCGCCGGCTCGAAGACATCGTCGAAGATGACTGCCATCGCGTCGCAGTTGCCGAAAATAAATTCGGCCTCCCGTGACGCCAGGCGAAAGTTTACCGGCACCGCCACCCCACCGGCCTTCAAAATTCCGTAGAAGGTAAAAACGAACATATCCGTGTTGAACATCCACATGGCCACCTTGTCGCCTTTTTTGAGTCCGGAGCTGATCAGGGCGTTTGCCACGGCATTCACCTTTTCATTCACCGTTTCCCAATCGTAGCGGTTGTGCTCGCAGATAATTGCCTCCTTGTCCGGTATCATCCGCGCGTTTCGTGCAACCAATCCCCCAAGATCCATGATCTTTCTCCTTTATGTTCGACGATTAGCAATGCCCGTGAGCCCGGCCGCCTCTTCCATCCGGAGCAAATCACCAATGGACGAAGCGCCCCCTAACTAGTTTCCATCCACAAATGGCCCTTTTGCCCAAGTTCAGCGTCAATCTGCGCCCTCGCTTGTGCGGCGTAGTAAACTGCGCCTCCGCGCAAGGACCTGATTTCCTTGAACTTGGGCAAAAATTCGCATTTCTGGATTGGAAACACCATCCGGTGCCCATCATGGTAAAAGACCCTTTGATGGATGGGCACTAACTATATAAAACCGAACGTGATTTTTATCTTCCCATATGATTCCAATTCTTCCCGGCAAACTGGTTTGTGAGCGAGACGGCTGTGATATCAGTTTTTTTCGAGGCCATGCGATAAATTACCTAATCTAATATATAAAACCTGTCAAACAATAAATGCCAGCGAAAAAAGAGTCAATTAAGAGAACTGCGGCGAGGGAGGATAAGTCATTGGGATTGGAATATGATTGAAAGAAGTATGAAAACCATGAGCATCCGGGTGTGGAAAAACAGAAAAAAACGCCCTGACGATCGCCGGATACCTGCAGGCGAATTCCGCTATAAAAAAAGTGAATCCTCTGGCAATCCCACTATTTCCTGCTCCAAACCGGCATTGCACTGTTCGATCAGCTTGATGACCGGACGACATTCCCGATTGCCGGCATCAAACAGGGACTTGCGGGTTTGCCTTTCTAACAATTTCCGGTCGCCGAACTGCTCGAAAAGGGCTTCGATATTTTCCGGGATATAAAGTCGGGCCCAAGGCATCATCTTTTGCAGACGCTGAAAAATATAAAGCCCCTCCCAGTCGTAATCTCCGAAATGCAGGACCGATTCAGGTGGAGAATTGAAGGTTTTCAGCGCATTCATCACGATCTCCGATGCATTTCCGCCCAAATAGGCCGCCATGACCGGAACCGACACCCCGGTGTAATCCGCCCGGATAAACGGCTCCCAGTTTTCGATCGTAAGGAGGCGCCATTTGGGGGGCAATCCCAGGTTCGACAGTCTGTCGGTCAGCACCGTCGCGACGCCATATGCCCTGGTCAATCGGGTCCAGAGGACATCTTCCCGGTCGAACCATTTGAATTGAAATGGAAGGACCTCATGGGCGCTTTTGCCGATTTTGCTGCCGCCGCTGCGTACGATATTTACCATCCGGACATATGCCGGATCCGGATCGATGGCATGATGCGGATACCTGGCCTGAAGCCATCTGTGCAGTTGAACGGGGTCGGTTGCAACCACCGTTCGACGCAGGCCGGCAGTTTTGACATCCACGATTCCCAACGTAAACAACTCGCTTAATATTTTAAGGTTGGCGGCGGAGTATCCCACCGACCCTTTATTTGCCAGAACGGTCAACCAGGACGGCGGATTCATTTTTCACCGGCTGCGGTTTTCTTTCAGAAATCCTCACGACGGAAGCCAGATAACTGCGGCTGCCGTTGCGTCGGAAAAGATAATTATGGGAGATGTCCTTTCGAATTTCCGGGCTCGCGAAAATCGGCAGGAAGTTGTTACGCACACAGTAGACGATAAGCTGATTCAAATTGTCCGAGTCAATACTGCCGACCTCGTCCAAAAAAAATGGGATTCGCGTTCCAACGACGTTTTTGCGCTCCTGCAGCAAACCGATCAGCCCGAGATAAATCACGATCTTGACGCCGGTCTCGGTCCCGTTGGACTCGAAACGATGAATTTCGTATCTCTCGACTGCTTTGGCTTGATAATTGAACTTCACGGCGAACTTGAGCCTGAACATATCTTTCAGATTGATATCATTGCCATACTGTTTGATGTGGTTGAAATAGTCCTCGACCTGTAAATGGGCCTCTTCAAGGGATCCGGTGTCGGTCCGCGCGGCAAACAGATCGAGTTGACCGGGAACGCTTCGATCGATGGCATCCAGCAGGGTTGTTTTTTCCAGGCCGATGCCGATCTGTTCGATATTGGAGATCCGCACATTTCGGATGGCCTTGTTCAAGGCTGCCACCTGAGCTTCCACACTAGCATAAGCCTGGGTGATCTTGGACAGCTTGGCCCGCACCACCGTAAATATGCCGTCGTATTCACGCTGCAGCTGCGCTGCCAGTTCCACGATTTCCCCGGCCAGATCCGCTTTGAGCGCCAGCCATTGCGCAAAGGGAACATCCACCCCTGACTTTTCGTAGAGAGTCTCCAACTCGGCTTTGGGTTCGCTCAATTCATTTTCATGCCGTGCCCGGGATTTGATAATCTCCGCAAGTTCTCCGCAAACCAGATCATATTCACCTCGCAGGACTTCCAGGCTGAAATGGTTCAGGTTCTCCGGCGGGGCGGACTCAAAAGCCTCGATCTTTTCATGATCCTGGTGGAGCTGCCGCCACTGCGTTTGCGCTGTCTGCAACGCGCTGTGGGTACGATGCTGCGCCTGGCGCAAGGATCGGATGTCCGCTTCCTTGCCGGCGACCGCGTCGTTCAGTCGTTTTAATTCAGCGGCCAGTCTGATCCGTTCAGCTTCGATATTTCCCGAAGTCTTCCACCTGGCGGTTAATTGCTGCAATTCGGCAAGATGATTGAGCAGACGCTCCTTTTCTTGGATAGCCGCGGTCAAAGACCCCAGGTCCTGCTGTTTTTTTCCCAGATTTTCGGCGATTTCGATTTCGGCGCGGATTTTCGCCATGTGGTCTTCCAGCCGGTCGCGCTGGGCAGCAGGCGGTTCGTGATCCTTTTCCGGTATATACCACACCGACCGGGGTATGGTGAGTCCAAAGCCTATAAACTGCCCTCCGGCATCCAGGTAGTCCACCACCCGGGCCGAAGCCTCGATAAACGCCGGTCGATTCGTCAGGGCGTCGGAAGTCGCCAGACTGGTGAGGCCGTTGGATATCAGAAAGTTCAGAAGCGACCGGTGCGTTTCATCGAATCCGGCTTCAATCCATACCTGCTGCAGGGTTTTCACCTGAAGTCGGCGCATCACCCCGTCGAATTCCCTTCCGAGCGCATTGAGTTGTCTTTTCAGTTCCCCGATGTTCTGCGGTTGGGCGGCGGCCAGCGCGTTTTGAAGTTCTACCCTCGCATGAGTGAGGTCGTCGCGTTCTTTTCGGATGAGGGACTCGGAATCGTGTCGGCAAATTTCCATCAAGGTTTCAAACCGTGCTTTTGCCTGTTGGACCTCCACCATGGCGGTTTCGGTATCGCCAATGCGCTTCATGCGGGCTTTGACCTCATCGCCGAACTCCTCGAGCTGTGCCTCCTGTGTTTGGAACTTCCGGGCCAGGCTTTCTTTTTCGGTGGCCAGACGGTTCAGATAAACCGAGGAAACATGAAAAAGCCGTTCGGCATGCCGTTGCCGGTTCGCTTCGGCTTCCGCGATACGGGTGACGATCTTCTGGTAACGGGCCAAGACCGGTTTTAACGCCTCCAGGTCACGCAATTCGACCCTCAGCTGATTGATGTGGCGGTATTTGGGCTCAAAATCCTGCAGCAGGTTGAAACTGGTCTTGACGGCGCCTTTCTCCACAATCTGGATCAGAAGCCGCTGCACATCGGCCGCATCGATGCGGTCTAGCCGGAGCAGGCCCTGCATCAATTTCCGCAGAAGTCGAAAATTGGTCTTGGAAAGATCGAACATGGGCACATTGTATTCGCCATGGGTATGTAGCCCCAGCAGCGCTTCCTCATAGCGTTCGAATTTTTCGAACCGCCTGAAATCCCGCTTGAAAAACTCGGCCTGCAGCTTCTGAAGCGGGATGGGAGTATGGTCTCCATCGAGAAAGTCCTTCAGATCAAAGGAGCCGTTGAATACAAAATTGACCCGGCTGTCGGAATCCCCGGTGCCGAATATGCCGACGGTTCGGATACTGCCGGTGATGGTGCGCACCTCGAACAGAACGTAGGAGCCCTCCGGTCGGAAGTAAAAACTCATGGACTCCCCGGCCGACTTGATAAACGTCATTTCATTGAGCGTGGGAAAAAACAGGAACTGGATCAACGCGATCAGGCTCGTTTTGCCGACATTATTGGCACCCACCAGATGAATGGCTTTGACGTCAAAATTCAGGACGAGGGTATCGAACATGCCGCTGTTGATCAGTCCGATTCTACGAATACTGCTGGTGTAGTCAGGCATCGCTCTCATCTTCCGCCGCAGCCGCCGCTCCTTCGGCATTGATCAGCTGGTACAGCCGCCGCGCCATGTTGATCAAACGTTCCGACGGTCTGCGAAGCGTCAGGGTTCGCGCTTCGGCGTTATATTCCAGAAATCCCTTGTTGGCCAGGCGTCTGAACAGTTGTTCCAGCGCCCCGTCACTGTCGCTGTCGATGCCGACCTGATTCAAATACTCCTTGCCGTAACCGTCGCGAAACCAATCCAACTCGGACCAGGGAATGCTGAGCTGAAATAGATCGCCATAGCTCTTGCTCTTTTCAAGCCACAGATCGGTCAAAAGAAAAAGAACCACCACAGCCTGCTTTTCTTCCTGGCTGAGCAGTTTGTTTTCTTTTTCCAGAAATATCACCTGATGATCACGGGTCAGGGAAAATCCGCTCAGTCTCAGATGCTCGCGGAACCAGTCGAAGTGCCGGTCCAGAATGTTATACCAGCGGTCATAGTCCTGCTTGAAGAGGTCGTTATCACTGAATTGATAACCACGCAGCAGAATCTGAACGATTCGGGCGGTCTCTTCCGGAGGATCAGTGCGCATGGCCAACCTCCCAGATAACATCGAAATCGTTCAGTTCCACCGTGAACTCGGTCAAATCTCCTGCAAAGGTCCTGTCGGTCATCCGAACGGTAAACGGTGGGTTGGGCATTATCAGCGGAAGCGCAATCGCTTTGAGTAGCTCACCGGGCGGATAATCCGGGAATTCACGGATTACAAAACCCGGCCAGCCGGAGATATGCCGGCCGGTTTCCATTCGCTCCAGCAGCAAATCATCGAAAAGCAGCAAGTGGTCCGCTTTTTCTTCTTTCGGCGGCAGGATGGAAAGCGGCCGTGGACAGATAATAAATTTTCCGTGAATCACATCATTGAAAAAACTACCCAGTTTGTCCAGAGACGTCGTCTGGCTCGTCTGCAAACCGGTGAGCACGATGGTTTCCGCCGACAACCGCCTCCATACTTCCTCCAGATTTGCAAGGCACCCGGCCAGGGCGTCCTTGATGTTTTTTTCTTCCATCAGCGAATTGAGCAGCGACCGGCTGGTATCAATCAGGGTTTCAAAATGGCGGATCAGCGTATAATCAATATACCGGATATCGGTATTCAACCGTTGCCGGCGGGTATTGAGCTCCACGGATTCTGCCAGCAGGCCGGAGGCGGCGCCCAGATCGGCCATGCGGCGGCGAAGCAACGCCATCTTTTGCACGGGCACGGAATTGGGATCGATCAGTTCCTTTAACGGTTCGATATATCGCCGATAAACGGTTTTGAGCTCCTGGATACGGGTCTCGATCGATTTGGCCCCGCTGTTGCGTTTCATATCGCCGAAGGTGCGCATACAGGCCTGGTAATGCTGAAAGCCGCTTTCGCGCACTTCCCGAACCACCAGATATAGATTGTCCACCGTATCGGTGATCATTTCCGTTGCCGGGTTTTCGGAAAACAGGAGCTGTTGCAGGGCATCGGTCAGTTTTCCGATTTCAATAACCTGATCCCTTAGAAACCCCGCATGGGTCAACTTGCCGCGCCGCTCATAAAAGTTCACCAACCCGGCGACAATCGGATTGACCGAGTATTCGAAGTCGGTTTCTTCATACAGGATGGAAGCGCGGCAATAGCGCTCGATCAACCGGTCTTTATCCGCGGGTGCGATCGCGTGGCGTTCCATGTAGGTCAGCAGCTTCGCGCGGCTGATCATGCCCTGTTCGGCACACAGGTCCACCAAAAGACCGTGATGCAGGCCGGCGGTCGCTAAAAATCCCTGGAAAGTGGTGATGGACATCGGCGGCGCCTTTTTGAATATCGCTCCAATTTCAAGAACCGATCTGAATTTAACACATCATACCACATGAGTACAAGCTGTTGCCATCCCGGCACATACCGGCGCAGTCTACGAAATGAACAGGTATCCTCTCCGGATGTCTATCGGCTTTTCAACATCGGTCGCTTTTTGCTGTCGGATTTCAGATGCCCGGCACTGGTCATCCGTGTTTACCGTCCCCCGCCTGGAACCCCGGATGAAACGCATCCTTCAAGAGGCTTCGGTTATCGGCCTATTCTAACCACGGACAACCTTAAAATATCCCTGGATTCGTCCTCTGTCAAAACTTCGTCATTCTCGGGATGAATTATATCAATTTCAGGTCCGAATGGACGATTAAGCTTTTGAAAATATGGAACAAACGCAAATAAACAAAGTGGCATGCTTTTTGAATGACCGTCTATAGTTGAAAAGAAACCGCATGTGCAACTCACAACAGCTCGCTATGAGGGATAGATCCTATGAAACTGACGACAATCGGGATGGGAGTATTATTGTTGGGTGCGTTTCTGGTATTCACACGCAGGAACGAACGACGCGCAAGCTGCCGGACAACGAACGCCCTTGCATCGGGCCATAGACATCAATTAACCGATCAATATCAGACAGTACACATCACTGATTTTTCGGACGCTGTCATCATCTTGTAAAAAGATATTTTCTGCCGGACTATCGTCCGACCCGATCATGGTGCGCCGGATGCCTCAAAATCCGGTCGACATGCTGGTCATCCGTTGCAAAAAGAAGTGGGGCGCTTCCGATTGTTCTTCGACGATCAGATGGAGTTACTTTTTTTCATGCCTTTCCGGCAAGTGAATTTCGGACGGCTTCCAGCCCCTTGTCGAAAGCTGTCAGATTGATATTCACCTTGTCAGAGGGCATGGAGCGGGCAATCACCTCACGAAAGCATTCCCGGTTCAGCGGGAGATCACCGATACCGGCCAGCGCGCCCACCAGCAGGACATTTCCCAAGATGGGATTTCCCAGTTTCACGGCTTCGTTCGTAGCATCGATAAACCAGAAGGCCCTGGTGAGCTTTTGCATCCAACCCCGAAGGTCCTCCTCGACGGGGTAGGTTATTTCGCCGCAAATCACGCCCAGCGAATAAACGGGTCGGGTATTGGCGATTACCTTTACCTCCGGATTGCCGTAATGCTGCAACACGCGCAATGCCTCCGTCGGCTCCAGGGCCACCACGACATGGGCCCTGCCCCTGGGAATCTGGGGAGAGAAGGCGGACTCCGCACTGATCCGTAGATGGCTCATGACCGAGCCGCCCCGCTGGGAGGCGCCGAAGGTTTCGCCGATGGTGACATGGTAGCCCTGGTCGGCAAGCATGTTGCCGATCAGTTTGGAGGCCAGTACATTGCCCTGACCGCCCACTCCGGTGATGATCAGGTTGAAGGGGTCTGCTGAAAGCGACGGGTCTGTCATGTTATGCGGTCTCCTTTTTCCGGATAGCGCCGGAAGGACATATGGATGCACACACACCGCAACCCGAACAGATAACATCGTCGATGCGGGCGGTTTTGTTTTTCGGATCCCATTTGAGCCCCGGGCACTTGAACACCCGGGTGCAAAGCTTGTTGCAGCCGCAATTTTCGCCAGCGCATACGGTTTCATCCACACTCACATCGAACAGCTTACGGCCCTTTTTATCCGGGCCCAGCGCACAGCTCTGCTTGAGGATGAAAACGCTCACGCCGCCTTTGTCCAGCAACGCCAGCAGCTTCTTTCGGGTTGCTTCTATCTCGAAGGGATCGGACTGTTCCACATGCGCCCCCATCGCCTCTGCGATCCGGCCGATGTCCATTGCCGGGACTGCGTTGCCCGCGGCATCCTCACCGGAACCCGGGTGCGGCTGGAAGCCGGTCATCGCTGTCCCCGAATTGTCCAGCACTACCAGGGTCATATCCGCCTGGTTGTGGATGGCGTTGACCAGCGCGGGCATGACCGCGTGGAAAAAAGTCGAATCGCCGCAGACGGACAATACCGGCTGATTCAGGCCGAATCGCTTGAGTTGGCCGAACCCGCTGGCCAGTCCGGTTCCCGATCCCATGGCATGCAGGGTTTTCATGGTGCCAAACCCGGTAGGCAGAAGTCCCAGAGAATAGCAGCCGATGTCGCCGCACAAAAAGCCCTCGCGCCCATCCATTTCGAGGGCATTGTGAATGGTCCAGAAGCTGGCCCGGTGCGGGCAGCCTGCGCAGAATGCCAGGTCCCGCGCTGGAGCGGCCGAAGCGCCGGCTGTGGTTGCCAGCTCACTATAGGCGGCAGGCATCGGCTGATAGTCTATCGACAGTATTTTGGCCAATCCGGCGGCCACCAGGTCCGGGGTCAATTCATTGATCGACGGCAGGGTTCCGTCGCTGCGGCCGTGGAACTTCTTGATTCCGATCCGCCCGGCCATTTCGGCCGCCAGGATCTTTACGCTGTCCTCCAGAAACGGCAGGACCTCTTCCACGGTGTAGATCACCGGACTCCTGGAAAGATAAGTTTCCATATACCTGGGAGGCAGCGGCCAGGTGGACCCCAGCTTGAGCAGGCCCACCCGCTCGTGTACCCCGAGCAAACGGATGGCCTCCTTTGAATACAGATAGCAGACGCTGCTGGTTACGATGAGCACTTCGGGAGCTTCCGGCCCCTCGTAACGATTGAACGGGCAATCCTCGAAAATCGACACTGCCTGACGCAGTTTTTCCTGCATTTGATTGTGTCGCAGGTTTACCGGCAGCGGCACCAGAAATCCTTTATCCGGGTCTAAAAAATCACCTCTGTGTTCGAACTTTGCTTTCGGGGTATTCCCGGGCAGCTCCCCCAGGATGACATTGCCGCTGGCGTGCGACAGGCGCGTCACCGAGCGGATCATTACCAGATTGCGAATCTGCTCAGAGAGCCCGAAGGCCCAATTGGTCATGTCCTTGGCCTCCTGGAAGTCAGCCGGTTCGACCAGCGGCACCTCGAAGAGCTTGGCGAAAGGACGGCTCTCCCCCTCGTTGCCGGAAGACAACGCGCCCGGATCCTCGCAGGAAATCAGCACCATGCCGCCCCGGGTGCCGGTTTCCGACAAATGCAACATAAAATCGGCGGCCACGTTCACGCCGACCTGCTTCATGATGGCCGCCGCGCGCAGCCCCGCAAACGATGCCGCCGCCGCCACTTCCATGGCCACTTTCTCGTTAATCGACCACTCGACGTAGATGTTTCTTTCCCGGGAGGCCCGGGCCAGATTCTCCACGATTTCGGAAGACGGAGTTCCCGGATAGCCGGCGGCCACTGCAATTCCGGCCTCCAGAGCCCCGCGCGCGAAAGCCTCGTTGCCCTGCATCAACCGGGTGTCGCCGGGCCGTCCGTCACATATCGTTTTCATAACGATCTCCTGATGTTCAGACATAAAAATATAAAAGCGATATCTATTCGTTGGGCGGGGACTTCAGCCCAGCAGCCTGGCCAACACCCCGGGCGGCACCCTCAAGGCCGGCCGGCAGCCCTTGTCGTCCTGGCGAAGATAACCATGGCGATCGGCATTTCTGAACGAACGCTCCTTTTTACTCATGGCCGAACTTGCCAGCACCCTCACGTTGTCTTCGGGAAAGGCTTCGGTGATCAGCCAACCATCCGCCACGGCATCGTCCACCAGCTCGACGCCGACGCGGCTGCGGAGCATCAGGGTATTCCAGCCCGGCCGTCCCTCATACATGCCTACCGACAAGTCCGCCCACTCAGCGGTCATGTCCGGGCAAATAAAGCAGGTGTGCGGTATCAGACGCCGGATCTCGCTCAAGGAAAATCGCTGCTCATTCGTAGGGGTCTTCACCACCAGCACCTCAGCCGGCGGAGGCGGAATGTCCATACCCGTGATCTGGTCGATGTCCATTCGCTCCGATAAATAGCCCACCAGTTGCCGATGATCCAGAGCCCAGTTGCAAAAAACCCCGACAGCGAGGGCCACCGGATCTTCAAAATCGTCCCTGCCCAGGGGATTCATTCGCATTTGGGCCACGGCGGTCATCTGACAGGATGTGCCCACCACGGCCAGACGGCGCTGACCCTCCCCAGCTGCCTGATTCAAGACAGACAGGGTCGGAGCGGCGATAAATTTGGACCCGGCGCTGGCTGCTACCTGCTCCGGCGTCGTCACCAGGCGGGCAACGGGCGCGATACCTTCGGCCCCCGTCAGAATTGCACCGTTAACCATTTGGTTCTCAAGGGCGTATGCGACGAGGGCCGATACGGTACCGCCGCCCTGAAAAGCGCCTTTGACCTTGTTTCCGGCTTTTGAAGCGACAATTCGCTCGAAACGGCCCAGGGGCGATCCGTCGTAGGGCGCGTCCCAGAAAAACCGGGAGAGCGCATCGAGGTCCACCTCTGTTTTCGGGCAGTGGGCGTTGCAGCGGCCCTGCTCCAGCGTGCAGGGGAACAGCAGGCCGCTTTTACCCTTGTAGATTTTAAAATACGGGCAGATGTTCTCGCACATGCCGCAGCCGATGCACAAATCGCGGCCGGCCACATCGTTGACAAGTTCCTTCGATCCATAAATTCGCATCACACACCAATCTCCTTATCGTCAGTGGTGCTTTCTGAGCTTATGCCATCCAGTTTTTATATATTACTATAGAATTAGATATCAATAGAAAAACCTGAATTCAGGCATCGTATATAGGATATGGATTCAAAAAAATAGCATGGCCTGAATTGATAGGAAGCGTTGGGAAGAGAAAGCGAGACAAAAACCGCTGCCGGTATTGACGCTGACGACGTGTCTGTACAATCCTGAAGTTAATTTGGGCCGTTTTATTCACGTTTCCATTTTATCGACCGCAGATTCAATCATATCGGCTAATTTGGCGTCAACATGTTTAAACGCGACACCAAATCCTGTCGAAGTCACAAAAACGATTTCGCCTATTATTTTCATCGGATTCGATAGCCCATCCAGCTTGAAATCCAAAAGAATTTCTTTTGTTACAATTTTTGAGTTGTCTGATTCTATGAAGATACCATTTCTGCTGATATTGCTGATGTAGTTTGAAAATATTCGGTCATCTATCGCATATCTTACCGGTACTCTGCAGGCTATGCGTTTCGAACCACGTCTTTCAACAAAAAAAAGCTTTTCCGCCTTTTTCAAAAGCTCCATCTGTTGGCCTTCATTCATCTTAAGAATCAAGTCAAACAATTTGGCAATCGCAACATTATACTTCCTCAAAGAGCCATCGTTCATATGAATTCCCCGAGTTTAAAATTCACGATGCAAGCAACAAATAGAATTCGTATCCATCTGAAGGGGATATGATGATGAATAGGATCAAAACCGTGTCCCCGCTTACCGAGAATCGCAAAAGCTGAAGCCCTCCCTTCGGAGCGCGATGATAAAAGCAAATCCGCGTAACATCTTGTTTGATATACCAGGCCCGACTCATATATCGGTCGCTGTATAGGGGATACTTTAAGCTTTTTTATTCACCATCGGAATTATTATCAATAAAGCAGAATTAGGTATCGCATGGAAGAAAAAGGTCCACTTTCCGACTTTCTTCAGACTCAAGTATTGACAACTACTTGGAATGTTATTATCCAAAGCATAATATTCATTATTCAGCTGTGTGGAATTTAAACTTAAAGGAGGAAAAGATGATGGGAAGGAGATTCAATTTTGCACTATTTGCGGTGATATTTGTGTTCTTAGTTGCATTAGTCGGCTGCGCAACGATGGAAAAGGATACTTCAAAGGATACTTCAATGGATACCGAACGGCTGTTGTCGGCTTCCGGATTTCAGATGCGAATGGCTGATACGCCTCAAAAACTTGACAAAGTAAAATCGATGACACAGAAAAAGTTGATTCAACACAAAGAAAAAGGGAAAGTCGCCTACATCTATGCGGATGCAGACGACTGCAAATGTCTCTATGTAGGTACTGAGAAGGCATACATGAAATTTAGGGATCTGGCGGCAGACAGACTGGAAGCGGATGACCTGAACGCCAGAAATGAAAATGTGATGATGGACTGGGATGTTTGGGGAGGCGATCCGGGATCTGCCTGGGAGTATTGGCAGTAGAGGCATGGACTGCTCCTGCTTGGAGAATATCTGATTGTGAAAGGGTCATCACGGATCGCGCGGCAGCAGCCCACAAAAACTCCGTTCCATCCGGCTTACTTTAAGCTATCTCAAAATAAAAATTTTGGTTCAAGATCAAGGTGCAGGCATACTCAAGTATGTTGCCCCGGTTGAGCATAAATCAGGACAATTCCTGCGGCCGAGAGCCTCCCATGCTGCCGGCATTGCCCACCGGGTTGAAACGACGACCCTTCGTTTCGGATCGCGGTAGAAGCCAAAGGACATCGATATGACCACCGCAAGGCTTAAAACGCATCCGCTAAATACGAAGCGCCGCCGCCTTGCGGACCGGTTGCATTTACCCTGAATAATGCATAATATTTTAAAACTTTTTTGATATACATTCTGGTTGCCTTAAACGGCGGAACATCACCGTATTTTCTTACGTTGCGGCTGCCGGCATTATACGCGGCCAGTGCCAGTTCGATGTTGCGATCAAACCGGTCCAGCAGTTTTTTGAAATAGCGCGTACCCCCTTCGATATTGTGGGCCGGGTTAAAAGCATCCTTGACACCGAGATATTACGCCGTTTTAGGCACCAATTGCATAAGGCCCCGGGCGCCTCTATGGGACTTGGCATTGGGATTAAAACCGGATTCCGCCATGATGACCGCTTTAATCAGGGCCGGCTCTACCGGCTTCCTTTTGGCCGGAGGCTTAATCTCAGGGGTTCCCATTGCAAAAAGTAGAGATTGGACGCCCCGGCGGTCACCGGCGGCTTCAAATAAAAGAATGCCCGCTCCCGACGCCCGGCGACGATGAGGTTCTGGTGGCGGTAAACGCGGCCGGGGTCAATTTTGCGGATGTGTTCATTCGATTGGGCCTGTACAAATCCGCCCGGGAATTTGTGGGCTGGCCGATCACACCGGGGTTTGAATTCTCGGGCCAGGTAATCCTGCCGGGCCGAGATGTGGCCGATCTCGACGAAGGAACGCGGGTTTTCGGGCTGACCCGCTTTGGGGCCTACGCTTCTCATCTGTGCGTTCCCCGGCGGCAGGTTTATGCAATTTCCGACGACTCGAAATTCAGCGCCGATCAGTGGGCGTCTTTCCCGACAGTATTTCTGACTGCCTATCACGGGCTTTTTCAGAACATCGTGCTGCGGCCGAAAATGAAAATCCTGGTTCATTCGGCCGCCGGCGGCGTCGGGGGTGCCTTACTGCAATTGGGCAGGATCGCAGACTTTTACATGGTGGGGGTGGTGGGCGCCGGCCACAAAGTCGATACCGCCCTCAAATACGGCGCCGATCACGTCATCGATAAAAGCACCGGCAGTCTCTGGCGCCAAGCCGCACGAATCTGCCCGGATGGTTTCGACGCTATCTTCGATGCCAACGGGCCGGCCACCCTGAAGCAAAGCTACCGCCACCTGGCCCCCAGCGGCAAACTGGTGAGCTACGGCTTTCACTCCATGCTGTCGATGCGGGGCGGGCTTTTCAATTATTTCAGACTTGTCTATGAGTATTTGCGGATCCCGCGCTGGAACCCGCTAACGATGACCGCTGACAACAAAAGCCTGATCGCATTTAATCTGTCGTATCTCTTCAACAGATTGGACCTTTTGGATGAGGCCATGCATGATCTGCTGAAATGGGTGGAGGAAGGCAAAATCCTGGCGCCGCCGTTGCAGGCGTTTTCATTTGAAAATGTCGCCGACGCCCACCGCGCACTTGAATCCGGTCAGACGGTGGGAAAATTGATCTTGACGTTTCCGCAAGGGCGGTAGTCGGCCTTGAGGCTGAATCACTCACGTTCTGCAGCCCAAGCCCCTTACGCGCGCGGCAAAAGCGCCATATCGTCAGGTGTACACCGGCTCGATCTGATTGCCGGGATTGCCGATCTCGAGTTCGCCGCTGCCATTGATCAGGATTCAAGCTGCCGTGCATTCGCCAGAGCGCGCCTGAATCCCGCCAACGATTTTTCGAGGGTTGACTCGGGGACGGCAAACGACAGCCGGAAATACCCCGGCGCGCCGAAGGCGATGCCCGGGATCGCCAGGATCAGCTCTTCCTGGAGCAAATTCACGAATCCGACGTCGTTGGAAATCGGGCTTTTGGGAAACAGGTAGAAGGCGCCCTGGGGTACGTTAAACTCATAGCCGGCTTCCGACAGCCCCCGGCAAAGCATATCCCGGCGCCGTCTGTAGGCTATTGCATCCACCGCGACCCCCTGCAACTGCGCCACGGCCAACTGCGCCAGGCTGGGGGCATTGACGCTGTGCATCGTGTTGACGGACCCTGCGGCGCCGGCAACCATCACGGCATCCTCGGCGGCCGGATGGACCGCCAGATAGCCGATTCGTTCGCCCGAAATCGACAACGATTTTGAATAGGAGTTGATCATGATGGTGTGCGGATAGGCTTTAAATACGGAGGGGACTTCCATGTCATAAACAATTTTACGGTAGGGTTCATCCGACACCAGATATATCCGTCGACCGTATTTATGGGAAGCCCGCTCCAGAATATTGCCCAACGCTTCCAATTCCGCAGCCGAATAGACGGCGCCGGTAGGATTGTTCGGGGAATTGATGAGCATCACCCGGGTATTTTCGGTTATGGCGGCCTCGATCGCCGCCGGGCTCAGATGAAAACCGGCGCCCGTCGGCACCGTTTTGAGGACGACGTCCGTCATGAAGGCGTACTGGGTATAACCGACAAAATAGGGAGCCGGCACCAGAATTTCCTCGCCGGGGTTCATCAGGGTTTTAAAAATGACATTCAATGCCCCGGAGGCGCCGATGGTCATAACGATCAAATCCGATGTGAGATTTACCCCGTGCTCACCGCTGAGAAAATCGGCCACGGCCTGGCGGACATGGGTGTGGCCCGGACCGGGGGTATAACCGTGGCTCAACGAATCGCTGTTTACCAGCTGCCGCAGCACTTTTTTGAATTCCGGCGGCGGGGGGACATCCGGATTTCCGATGGAAAAATCGAAAACCTTTTCCATTCCATGTACGGCTTTTAATCTGGCACCTTCTTCGAACATCTTTTTGATCATGGTTGAAACTTCGACCATTTTGACCAGTTTTTCAGCAAGCGGCATCTTTTTTTCCTCGCAGGTATTGCTACCCTGAATAATTGTAGCGGCAAATGCAGAGAACGACATTTTTAATAATCATTGCGTGCATTGCACGATACAAATTGTAGGTGGTTTCAATGAGTTTATTCGCACAATCAACCGCCGAAATCAACCCGAAACGAAACATTTCAATCTTTTCCAGACAGAGCCGGATGAACATGGATCGTGCAGGTCTGTATAGGATCTCAGGGTCCGAAAAAAACCCTCAAAATCAGAAAAAATCCGTATCCCTTTATTTCAAACAGCTAAATTGTTACCTTCAAAAGGCAAATTCATCAGCAACCCTTCGATTTCCCTCGCATATGCTTTATATTAACTTTAAAGAAAAATGAGGAGGAGCAATGATCGCCTATTATGTGCATGACCCAAAAAAGGAAAACGATTTGATCGTGCTGCCGAAACTGGGGTGCCGGGTTGCGGTGGATGCGGATCGCATGGAAGCTTTTATTTCAGTAAAACCGGAGTTTGCAAAGTGGTCGGGTGATGCCTGCGGTGTGTTGTCGCCGGAAGATTTCGGAACGATTGTGGCCACTCGCGATGACAGGGGAGATGTCTGTATCGTGAACCCCGATCTGTGGCGTCGGCGCATGACCCATTATTTGGGAGCGCCGTGAAAATGATGCTGGCAAAGGCAGCGCCAGAATGACCAAGGTAAAGGTTGAATAATCGCCTGGGCAGGACCACGCCATGCCGCGATTTTCATCCCGTTGTGATTGAAGGGAGGAAAATTATTTGCTGAATCCTTTTTTTTGCCTCTTTCCCTATTTTAAATTGACAAAACCCATTCAATTCAATATTCAACGAACGTTGCCGCGCATCGTATTTTCTGAGCCCTCGACATCAAAAATCATGCTTGCCCGGTGAAAAACCAGTGAACAGTGAATACCTGCCAGTAAACCGCCTGCCCTGAGATGGAGATCTGTTTCATCGGGTCTGCGCCTGATTCGGCGGGGCGAGACTGACGGCACGGCAGCGGCAATCCATTGTGCCTTGTTCATATATATTTATTGTCATATTTGACTTTAAATCGGGTCTGCAGAAGACAATCAATCGCAATACAAATCTTGGCTTCCCGGGTGCGCGTGCATCTTTTCGCGGTGAACTTCCTTTTCTTTATAAATGAGAAGCCGGCCGGGTGAAAATAACGGCATTTCGGGAAGCAAATATAAAAATAACAAACGAAGCCATTTTCAAGCAGTTTTAAGGCATACTCAGGGAATTTTATCCTCTCTGACCAGCTGCTTGACATCCGGCACCTGCAGATTGGCAAAATCGATCAACCATTCTCCCTGCTTGTTTTGTCTGCCGACCCGTCGGCCCTGCTTCAGCCATCGCCGGACGCCGGATTCAGTTAAGTAGGTCACATCCGCGAATTCAGAAATTGTATATGCCTGTCCTGAAACGGATCCTGTTTTTTCCTCGGCTGCCGCTGACTTCGGAGGCCGGGCCACGGCCTTTTTGCTTGGGGTGTCAAAAGCAGCCTTTTGAGGGCGTTTGATGCGGTCCGGCACCGGTTTCTGTAAAATTTTGGCCTGCAGCTGCCCGAAGGGAATCCGCCATTTGCCGGATTTTTTAACGGCCTCGATTTTCCCCTCCCGGATCAGTTTAGAAAGCCGGGAATTCGAAATACCGGACCGGGATGCAAATTCTGCTGTTGTCAGAAAATGGTTATCCTGCGCCATATTTTCCCCTTTCATATTTGATTTGCCAAGCCGGCACTTCAAGCTGATATTTATTCAATTGACGAACCACCTGTCAATGGTTCATTCGGAACATAAGGGGCACTTTTCATTGCGGCGGGTGCAACAGCCAAAAAATAGAATTGAGAGAGCTTCCATTCCGGTGATGGCAGCGGAACAGGCCAGGCTCAATTTTCGATGAACGCCTTGAATTTGCCGAGACCTTCCCTTATCTCTTCCGCATCGATCCCCGAATAGGCGATGCGGATGTAGCGGTTGTCTTCCCCTTCCAGGGGACGCCCGAAATGCAGCCGCGTGCAAAAGGAGACCCCTGTCTCGCGCAGCAGCATTCGGCGGAAATCATCGTAATTGGTCAGTCCCGTCTTTTTCATGGCTCCGGTGACATTCGGCCACAGGTAAAAAGTGGCATTGGGGCGAATGCAGCGGACGCCCTCGATATCGTTCAGAAGGTCCACGGCCAGGTCTCGGCGTTCTTTCAGGATTTCAAGAACCTGTCGGGTCTCGGTCTGATCGCCGATCAATCCTTCGATCGCTGCATACTGAACAAAATGATTGGAACAGGACTCCTCGTTCACGTTGAGTTTGATAATGACGTCGATGATGTCCTTGGGCCCGATGCTGGCGCCCAGACGCCAGCCGGTCATGACGAATTTTTTAGAAAACGTATACAGTATCACGCAGCGGTCGGCCATACCGGGCAAGGAAACCAGGGATTTACTGCGGCTCCCATAACGAATGTCGAAATAGGCTTCATCGCACAGCACATAGAGATCGTACTTTAGCACCAATTCGGCAATCTTTTCAAGTTCGGCCTGCGAGCACTCGGCACCGGTTGGATTTTGCAGATCGTTGAGGACCAGCAGTCTGGTGCGGGGACTGATCTGTCTTTCGAGCATATTCGTATCGATTTCAAAGTTGTCCCGGCCCTCGATGTATCCGTAGGGAACCGCCCTGCCGCCGTGGAATTCAATTTGTGATTCATAGATCGGATACCCCGGATTGGGATACAGCACCTCATCGCCCGGATTCATCATTGTCAGCAAAAATTTACTGATAGTCGGCTTTCCTCCCGGCTGAATGGCTACATTTTCCATCGCGTACCGAACATGACGGGTGGCACTGACGTCGTCGGCCAGCAGTTGCCGTAATTGGGGGACACCGGCATTCGGGCAGTAATTGGTACGCCCTTCCTGCATGGCCCGGATACCGGCCGCCAGTACATTGGCCGGTGTTTTCAGGTTCAAATCCCCTAGGTGAAAAGGATACACCTTGTTGCCCTGGGCGGCAAAGGCGGCGGCCTCGGCCGACACGGCAAAGGCGGTTTCGGTTCCCAGACGCGTGATTCTTTCGGCAAGTCTCATGGCAATTTCCCTCAAAGTTTTTCTTATCCTTCAAACAGCGGCAGAGCCAGGGCCTCCGCGTTGACAATGCTCGGCGCGGCTTTGGGCGGATCGTCGGTCAAAAAAGGCAGAATATCCGTCTTGTCCCAGACCGGGTACCCCAGCAGGATAGCGGAGACATTGCGGGCCGCCAGGGTGGCCATGCCTTCGCGTGTCCAACGGGTTGCCGAGGCAATATGGGGGACAATGACCACATTGTCCAGTTGATTCAAGCCGGGTTTCAGCTCCGGCTCATCTTCGAACACATCGAGACCGGCGCGAAAATCAGGGTGCGTGCGGCAATGGGCGACCAGTGCCGCTTCGTCGATCACCGGCCCACGGCTGGTATTCACCAAAACGGCATTTTCCTTCATCCGGGAAAGCCGTTGCGCATTTATCATATGGTGCGTGGAATCGTTCAGCACGGTGTGAACGCTGACACAATCGGCATGCTGCAGCAAATCCTCGAGATTTTCCGCACGCCGGCAGGAAACCGGTTCCTCACCCCGGGATTCAAGATAACCCCCGTAAGCGGTGATGCTATCCTCAAGGTCCTTATTGGCGGAGACATCATGGTAGATCAGATTCATCTTGTGGCCTTCCACCATCATGCGTGCATAGGTTGATCCGATACGTCCGGCACCGATGACTCCCACGGTCTTGCGCCACAACAACTCGCCCAGAAAAAGGGTCATCAACCATCCTTTATATTTGCCTGCCCGCAGAAACCGTTCGGCTTCGCCGGTGCGCCGGGCCGCTGCAAAAGTGAGTGCAACGGCCATCTGGGCTGTGGTTTCGGTTAGCACCCCCGGTGTATTGCCCATCGGAATTCCATGCCGGGTGGCTGCCGCCACATCGACGTTGTCATAACCCACCGCGACATTGCTGTAGGCGGTAGTTCCGGCGGCCTTCAATGTGCTGAAAAGCGCTTCGCCCCAGTCTTCCGTCAGTTGACCTAGAACGGCATCGCAGCGCTTGCCCACGGAGGTCTTTATATCGTCCACGCTGAGTACATCGGTGGCGGTACAGATTTCGACCCGGCATCCAGCACCGGTCAGTATATCCAGCCATCGGGTGCCCGGCAATTCTTTGGTGACGACAACGCGTCTTTTTCCGGAAGGATTAACTGTTCTCCAGTCTTTTGAGTCCATTTAAAAATCTCCTTCACTTTAGGGGTACCGTGACCTCGATTAAACGGCACATTGGTGATTTTGTCAATATTTTTTAATTTTTCTATGTTTTATTCAAAATCGAGACGATTACTTGTTGATTTGTTCAATTCAGGTTCACACAACGACAAATTCACGATCTCAGGCGAAGTGGCATATTCCCGGCCAAAAGCTCACTCAAAACGGAATCATCGGATACGCTGAGGTTTCAGCCCAACCGGGAGGAGTACAGGAGTGAATAAAATGGAAAATATCCGGTATGAGTCCTCAGATCCGGGAAAAGCTGATCTCATCCGACGGTCTGATATCCGCTTTAAAGGCGGTCTGCATCACCGCCAGCGCCTGTTTATTTTGCCGGTGATCGACGGATACGATACAATCCGAAGGAATAAGGAGTTTGAAATCGCGCATATACGCATCACTGGCAGTGGAGAGCACACACATATTGCCGCTCATCCCGGCTAAAATCAAGGTATGAACGCCGAGATGCTTTAGCAAAATTCCGAGGGGCGTGGAGTAAAAACCGGAAATTTTCGGTTTTAAAACAAAATAGTCATCTTTGTCGGGCCGCAACAATTCCACCATCGATTTTCCACACACGTTTTGCTCGAGGCAGCGGTTGACAATGGTATTGAAGTCGGAGCGCCACTTTCCGAAGTTGTCGTTTACATAAACTACCGGAATGCCGTCCCTTTTTGCCCGTTTCTTCAAAGCGGCGATTTTTTTAGCCATGGGCAGGGCATGCTTCAATACTTCCTTGCCTTCTTTAAACTCAAGATCGTTGATGACATCGATCAGCAGAAGCGCAATGGATGCTTCATCAGGTGCGTTGCCATGCAGATCCTTGGTCCTTATGGCCATTTGGGTTTCTCCTTGCCGCTCGGGATCGGCCGCATGCCCACTCACTGAAGCAATACAATCAGCATATGCGAACAATTATTCTCACCGCGGGCCGCATTACGCGTCCCGGCGAGAATCGCGCAGCGCTTTTTTGTATATCTTGCCCGAACCGGTTTTGGGAAGTTCCTTCAAAAAAACGGGCTCTTTAGGCGCCTTGTATGAGGCCTGGTGTTGCTTGCAAAATTGGATAATTTCAGCGGCGGTCGCGCTTTCATTTTCCCTGAGAACCACGGCCGCCGGCACCGCCTCGCCCCATTTTTCATCCGGGATGCCGAATACGGCCGCTTCCAGTACCTTGGGGTGCATACAGAGCGCATTCTCGACTTAGTATTTTAATAATAAGTCATAAGGTTCGCTTTTCAATGCAGGCCTATCTCTTCGAAAGCTCGTTCTTTACTGCCAGCCCGAGGTATTTTATGGTGTATGGTTTTTTTACATATTCTCCCGCGCCGAGTTCCTGGGCATTTTTGACACTGTCGGTTTCGGAAAAACCACTGGTTATAATTGCCTTCTGGCCGGGTTTGATTTCAAGCACCCTTTTGTACGTTTCAAGGCCATCGATTCCCGGATCCATAATCATATCCAGCACCAACAGGTCCACTGCTTGTGCCTTTAGATACGCAACGGCTTCCAAACCGTTTGACACGGTTTCTACTGAATATCCCAATTGAGACAGGATGGAAGCCGCTATGATCCTCTGTTCCTCAATATCGTCCACCACCAGCAGAGATTGGCCGTTTCCTGACAGATCTCTCAGGTCGTAGGCGTCTTCTCCTTTAGCGGGCTCTTTTCTGGTCACAGGAAAATAGAGTATGAACCGGGTTCCGGAATCGATTGTACTCTCGATATCGATAAATCCGTTATGATCTTTGACCGTTCCCCACACCACCGACATTCCGAGTCCTGTTCCGCTGCGGCCCATTTTCTTTTTGGTGTAAAAGGGCTCGAAGATCTGCTCGATATCGTTTTCGGATATCCCCAGGCCTTCATCGGATATCTCCACTACGACATAATCCCCCTGCTCGATTTCATTGAGGCCGACCGGGGCTTTGTCGACATATTTGTTTAAAGTGACGATTTCTACCTTCCCCCCCTGGGGCATTGCTTCGGCGGCATTGGATACCAGATTCATAATGGTTTTCGACAGGTGTATGGGCGAACCCTCGATGCATAAAAGATCTGATGCAAGGTTCGTCTGCAATTTCACATCCGGGTGGTGAAATTCGAGTTTTTTGAATTCCGGACTGCTCAAATAATCTTCAATGATCTTGTTCAGATCAACAACTTCAATGGTGGCGACACCTCTTCTGGCCAGTGTGAGCAGGTCAAGGACAATTGCAGATGCCTTTATGCCCGACTGTAAAATGGTTTTCAGCGGTTTATGCAGGGAACTGTCTTCAGGCAATTGCATCAGCAGCAGTTCGGGATAGCTTACGATCCCGGACAAAATATTATTCAGATCATGGGCCACGCCACCCGCAAGCGTTCCGATCGCCTCCATTTTTTTGGCTTTATGCAGCTTTTTTTCCAGTTCCCGCTTGGCTTCTTCGGCATTCAGCCGTAGGGTGATATCCTTTCCGGAGAGGACGGTTCCGATATTCTCATTTTTCCCATTAATCAATGGATTATATGCAATTTCATAAACCCTGGTTCCCTCTTTCGTTTCTATATTTATTTTGACAACGTTTTCCTTTAAATGGTCCGCCGGTTGGTTTCCGAATCCGAAATTCCGCGGAAGATTTATTAAGCAGTCAAAAATTGGCCGGCCGGCGGCATTTTGACCGGATGTATCCATGAGATCCCGGGCTGCTCTGTTTGAGCGTATGATCCTGTTTTGTTTATCCAGCAAAAAAATGATGTCATCCACAGAATCGAACGTATTTTCCCAATCCGAAAGAGATTCGTGCAGCGAAATCATGACCTGGTTCAGATTTTCATGCATCGTTTTAAATGCAACGACAAGGTCGCCGATCTCGCCGCCCTCTTTAATCTCATCCAGTTTTTGGTTGAATTCCCGTTGGTTGGCAGTTAATCGATACTGGTTATCCGTTCGAAGCCCGAGGAGTTGGCTGGCCTCCTGCAATTTTAAAAGCGGACCGGTGAATTTTTTCATAAAAAGGGCGGCTGCAAATACGGAAATGATGGCGGCAATAACCATGGCCATACATATTCTAAAACGGGCCTCGCTAATTGGTGCATATGCCTCCTGTTTAGTCTGTTGGGCGGCCACAATCCAATGGGTGCCCGGAATATGTTTTAGACTGATCAGCATGGGAACACCGCGTGAATTTACAGTTTCGCCGGCACCTTCGAACCCATTGATAGCGGCATCGAAAAGCGGATTGGATCCCACGGGAACATCGCTTTTAAGGATTCGTTCCTCTTTCGGATGCAGGATCATGAGCCTGTCCTTTGAATAAACATAGATATAGCCCGTTTTTCCGATTTTGGTAAGCCGAATCCCTTCAAGCGCCTTGAGGGAGGTTAATTGTACCGAGCATCCCAGCAACCCGATAATCCGGTTGTCTGTACCTTTCAAAATGGCCGTGAATGTCAACACGGGTTCTCCGGTTCGCGCCGATCTGTATGGGGTGCCGACGATACCTTTTTTTCCCTCCAATGTTTCCCGAAAGTACTGGCGAAAAGCAAACGACTTTCCTCTGACTTGCGGATGGGCCGGGTAGTCGCTCCATATTGTCCCCTCCCGGTCGAGTACAAACATGCCGTTTTCAAATTTTGAAAAAATTTGTGAAAAATCTTTAAGATGGTCTTCGATCACCTTCGCATCTCGGCTTTCGAGGGCGTGTTTAGGCAATGCCTGAGCAACCGCCTGAGCCTCCATCAGTGTATCCGATAAAAACCGCGATATGACCTGCGAGGAGGCATCGCTGACACCTGAAAGACCCTTCTGGATCGAATCGCGCAAGGACATTTCGAAAAAATCAAGGTAAAAATAGCCCAATAGCCCGATGGTGCAAGTAATTAAAATACCTAATAGAATCGATGCCTTTGCACGCAAGGTCATTTGCATTTTCCTTTAAATACGGTGTCCGGAGTTATTGGCTCCGAGCTGTGGTATTTAACTGAAGAAAGCCGTTATCGGCCTTCTTTGCCGTTATGTAAGTCGCGATTGTTGACAAAACAGATAGGATTTAATTATAACATCCCGCTTTTTTTTGGGATAGAATTAATTCAATTTTAACCGGCGGTAGGAGCAACGCTGCGGGGTGGACCGCCATCGCTTATCTGCCATGATGAGCGACGGCCGTTTGCCCAGGGGATGGGGGCATTCTTTATATCAAACACCAAATACTAAACACATGATGAATTCGAGTTTTACGAATTCATCAAATTTAAATTTTTTATCTCTCGAGTCCAGTTCTTTCCATGTTCCAATTTTCGTTTTGGTTCCGGTGCGTCCGGTTTAGGGTATTATCGGCAATTTCCAGAGGAATCAGTCGGCTAAAACCGCTTCAGTGAACCTTGCCGCCGCGATATTCGACCCCCAACAGACTGATGTCATCTTCCGGTTTTGCTCCCTTGCGGAAATTTTTGGCATATGAGTAGGCTGCATCGACCATCTTTCCCACAGGCTCACTCCGGCATTCCTGCAGGATGTTATAAAAACGTGCCTTCCCGAAAATTTCTCCGGACGGACTTCGATTATCTATCAGGCCGTCCGTGTATAGGATAATCTTGTCGCCTGCCTTCAATTTGATTGCCTGGTGTGAGAGCACCTGCTTGCTGCCGATACCGATAGTGGGGCCCCGCTGATCGAGTATCTCTATGGATCCGGTCGGATGCACCAACAGCGGCGGCGGATGTCCGGCGCTGCTGTAAGTCAGCAATCCCTCGGTGACATCGATGGTCATGCAGATAATGCTGAAGAAACTGTCGAATCTTTCGAACGGGAAGGCTTCATCCAGCCGGTTCAAAACAATCTCCGGCGATACGAGTTCACACTTGTTGCCCAAAAGGCCGTCGCCACTGTTTAAAAACTGCGAGACTGCTACCGAAATCAGGGCCGCCGGCACCCCGTGGCCGCATACGTCGAGCATGTACAGACCGACATTGCGTTCGTCCAAATTATGGATGTTGAATATGTCACCGCCCACCTGCTCGCATGGTTCAAATCGCCATGCAATCTGAATGTTGTCGATTTTCGGTGACCGATCCGGCAACAAACTTTGTTGGATGGCTGCCGCAGATGCCAGGTCCCGATTGATAAGTGCCTGCTTTTTCTGAAGCTCGATTTTCTGCAGTTCGATCGCGGTCACGTCATAGATGATGATCAGGAACATGCGACGCCCCTGAAAGGTAATCGGTCGGGTGCTGAACTGAAAATGTTTCTCAACGGGCTTTCCGTTGATATAAAATACCCGATTCAGCGGCTGGTTGTCCACCGGTGCGCTCTCGATGAGATTTTGCAGCAGGGATTTGCGCAGGATGCATTGCGAGCATTTCGAAGTTTCACCGCATGGTTTTTTTTCAAGGATGGCATTGACACACCCAACGGCATCGCCGAAGGTGGTCTCCAAAACGGATTCGGTCGCGCTGTCGAATAAATTGTGAAAGGAATGGTTGAACTGGTGGATGTGCAGGTCTTCGTCGGCGATGAGCACGGCAGAGTTGATATTATCGAGCAAAAGGTTGAGAAATTCGTTGGATTCCTTTAAGCTTTGTAGTTCCGTCCACATGATAAAAGACCTTTGATAAGGTGTACTTAGGACTTTAGGGATTCAGTCTATCCTGGTATTAGAACGTTTTCCTTGATGTAAATCAAGAACAATTCAAATCCTCCGCCTGTTTAACGTGATGGTAATCATTGTTTTCATGATTACAAAAAAAAATTGACATCCCCGGGATTCCCATGAAAAGATCTGCCAACCTAGCGGCTCCCGGTTCGACCGCTCCGATGGAGGTGCGTTTTTATAAGATAACTATCCCTGCTTTCATGATTAATCTTATTTGGGTTCCCGTTTGACCGGATTTGGTATTTAAAACAGTAAACAGATCGTGTGAAGCGCTAAAGGTCCCCGACGCTTTTATGCTGAATGACAAATTTAATCGCCGGGGGGATACATGCCGAAACTAAATTGTAAAAAAAACGACCTGCTCACCGCACTGGTTGCCAATCAGGCCGGTGAAATATTTGAATTGGAGGGATATGCAGCCGTGGGAATGGCGGACACTTGGTTGCAACCGCTAACCGACGGACAAACCCGCAAATTACCGTATGGCAGTGAATTGATGTATCTGCCGGGCCGCAAGCCGGTTCTGTTCAACCTCGAAACCGGCAGACTGGACGCGTTGAGTAAAAATCCGTATGCACCGCAAGAAACCATTTTTCCGGTCGCCGCCTTTAATTCACCGGGATATGTCATTACCCGCGTCAGCGCCTTTCGCGAATCTGGACCGGTCCAGACCTTGCCTCTGTTTTCCTACGGTGCCGTCGGATGGTGCAATGAAGGTTTTCGATCCGCCGTCGTGCGGGTGGATTCCGAGCCGCGCCAGGACCTGCGGCGCATGCCGCGTGAAAAAGTTGCGGCCGGGGTGAAGCGGATGCGCCGTCGGATGCCGGGCAACCGCCTGCGAGCTCATCTGGAAAAGTGCGCCTTGACTTACGGCTGTCCGGCCGCAAAAAATTTTTTTCTGGGCCGCTACGAGGCGCCGCTGCCCACATCCGGGCAGTGCAATGCCCGCTGTCTGGGATGCCTGTCGCTTCAGGGAAACACCGGAATCCCCCACAGCCAGGACCGGATCGCATTTACGCCCTCTGACCAGGAAATCGCGGAGATCGCCCTGGTGCACATCGGCCGGGTGGCCAACAGCGTGGTCAGCTTCGGCCAGGGTTGCGAGGGCGATCCCCTGCTGGCGGCCGACGTGATCGAGCCGGCGATACGCCGCATTCGGCTGCAAACCGGCGACGGCACGATCAATATGAACACCAATGGGGGGCTGCCCGCCATCTTGAAACGACTGTTCGGTAGTGGCCTGGACAGCGTTCGCATCAGTATGAACAGTATCCGGGAAAAATGCTACCATGCCTATTTTCGGCCCAGAGGCTACCGGTTTGGAGATGTCCTTAATAGCATCGAGATTGCCCGGACGCATAATAAATTTGTTGCCATTAACTATCTTAACTGCCCGGGATTCAGCGACACCCCCCGGGAAGTGGACGCCTTGATCGAATTTTTGCACAAATTCCCGATTCATATGATCCAGTGGCGCAATTTGAATTTTGACCCGCTGCGCTATTGTAAAGACATGAACACCGTCAGCCGCAACGGCAAACCCATGGGTATGGAAACCGTGCTGAAGCGGGTGAAGGCCGAGTTTCCAAAGCTGAAATTCGGATATTTCAATCCACCGAAGGAACATTTTTTTTAAAGGGAATAAACTTGACATCCATATATGTCTTCGTTATCACAAAGTTCTACGTCCAGCCAGCGGTGGAACTCGGTGGCGAACACGGCTTTGCCAACGGCACGCTGTTGCGTCCCAAACTGATCGTGGGATGACCCGGTTTCTCACCACTACCGATCCTTCGGTGGAGGCCGCGTTCTGCAACTCACCGGCCGGCATCGGAACGTTCAAATCCGAAAGCAAGCTGGATCGCACTTATGTCGATGTTGCCGCGGGTGTGGACATCCTCACAACCCGGGATTGGGTGGTCAGTGCCAACGCCATCGGTCAGTTCTCAGCCGACACCACCACCTATGGGGGCTACCTGAAACTGTCAGTCGCGTTCTAGTGGACTGATGAAAAATCCGATTCCATAAACAGGGCCCGGATCCGGTCGGTCCGTTTACGGTTGACCCCCAGATCCCAATAGCCCACGCGCGACGCCGAGCGGACATGGATCTGCGACGACCTCTCCGGGAACCAGAACTCCACGTCATCGATAAATTTCAGCCAGCGGGATCTGACTTCGACATGCAGGTAATCCTTCATGTCGGTGAGGATCCTGGCATTTTCAATCTTTGCGATGGCGGCCTTGAGTTTTTCTCGGGCCTGATCCCGGCTACCCTGGTATGACAGCGGCGCGATCCGATGTTTCTCATCGTGGGCCTGGCTGCTGACGCAATTGGGGCTTACGGGGCAGGGTGCGAGCCCTCCCTCCCGAAGTCCGATATCGGCGGCACCACAGCCGCCGATAGAGCCATGTCCTCCGCAAATGCCAAAAAAGCTTACGATAGATTTCATAATTACCGATTCAATTGGAAAGCTGCGTATTGAACGGGTTGCGACCGGGTGGTATTATACCAGGTACTGGCGTTTTTTGGGCTGCTGGTCCCCCGAATTGCGCCAGCTCCGCCGCCCGCATATTTGTCGATTCTATAAACGTGAAGTTATTTTTGAGTGAGCCCCAAGTTTCAATAAGGTTTAATCTTTGCGCATAAGCGCGGAATAAATTAATAAAATCCGGGTTACAGGTAACCCGGCGTGGGTGCCACTAATGAGGATGACGGCGGGCTCGGGGCCGGCATTGGGATATTATAAAACGGATCTGTGGTAACACCCGGTCTGTCATTGATCGCCATAGATTTCAGGATACAGCTTTCTGGCGCATTCCGGACAAATGCTGTGGCTGAATTTGGCATCCGTGCGGTTGTGAATATAGACTTCAATGCGTTCCCAGGATCCCTTGCCGTTTTTTATCCGGTTGCAGGAAGCACAAATGGGCAGTAACCCCCGCAGCGTCTTAACCTGGGAGAGAACCTGATTGAGCCTGCGAATCAGGGTCTCACGTTCTTTTTCAGCTTTTTTGCGCACTGTAATTTCGGAGATAAGGCCGTCGGCATAACTTCCGCCGTCTTTATGGGCGGCAACAGTGGCCTTGTCCTGCAGCCAGACCCACCGGCCATCTTTTTTTTTAATGCGATATTCGATATTGTAAGCGCCGACGCCGTTAAATAGAGATTGCCAGGATTCCCGAACATACCGGATATCATCGGGGTGTACTTTTTCAGACAGGAATTCCACCCCCTTATGACATATTTCTTCACTTGTGAATCCGGTAATGTCGTAAACTTTGGGGCTGATATATGAAATATTTCCTTGGCAGTCCGACCGCCAGGCGATATCGGGGATATTGGTTATCAGGGATCGGTATTTTCGTTCGCTCTCGGCGAGCGCATCTTGTGTCCTCTGGAAATAAATCAGCAAAAGGCCGGTGGCCAACATCATGGCACAGTATCCCCCGATCAAATATCCCCAGGGAGCGAAGGCTGGGATGTTTCGCAGGAAAGGATAATCGATTTTATGGATGCCCCACAAGATGAATACCCAGCCGGTAAAATATTTTCCCAACCCTTGCACTTTGCCGGATCGCAGGACCACCGATCCGGCCCAGATATGTACGATTCCAAAAAAAGTAAAGCAGGGAAACACGCGTACGAAAAATGAGTGGCTCAACAGCGAGGAGGCTATTATCCAGATGGCCACCGCCACAAAAGCGATCGTCCATAATTCGGATATCTTTTTGTCCAGAAAGATAAACGTACCTCTCAAAAGCAAATAGACGCTCAGAAAAGAGGCACAAAAATCGATGGGGATAAAACCGCCCGGTTTTTCGCTGAAGTACCACCAGATTGTCAGCGGAGCGAATAGAAAATAGACGAGCCAGGATGCCGCCCAAAATCCGAGATACCGTTCGCGATTCTGTAGGAAGAAATAAAGATAAACAATGGTCAGAAAGACCGGCACGCTCAATCCAGTCAGTATGGCAGGCAGGGCTAAAGGCATAGTTTGCTTCCGAGCTAAATTATGGTACCCAATAAGCTGTTCGATATCTTTTTTGCGCTTGAAGAATTTGTAGTTATAATAATCATTATTACATGTCAATCGGTTAAGGTTATCGGTATGAAATGGATTGAAGCAAAAATCAATTTTGATCACCCGGATAAGGATCTGGCCTTCGATATGATCGCCGACGTGTTTTACGATTTCGGACTGCAGGGAGTTGTGGTGGAAGATCCGCGAATCGAACCCGAGGGAGGATGGCCGGAAGATGTGCTCGCACGTCCCGACCATTATACGGTGACCGGATATTTGCCGGCCGACGACCGCATTGAGGAGCGCTGTCAGGTGCTGGAAGAAAGACTGCGGGGTTTGAAAGAAAAGCTGGGCCTAATCTACCAGATGAGCTACAAGGAGCTTGATGAAGAAGATTGGGCCCATTCCTGGAAAGCATTTTTCTGGCCGCAAAAACTCGGCAATAACTTGGTGGTTAAGCCGACCTGGCGCGAATACCCGACTGATACCGGTGAACTGGTTATTGAACTGGACCCCGGCATGGCGTTTGGGACGGGAACGCATCCGACCACGACCCTGTGCGCGGTCATGATTGAAAAATACTTGAAGTGGGGCGATACTTTTTTGGATGTCGGAACCGGATCCGGAATCTTGATTATTGCCGCGGCCATGCTGGGTGCCGGCAGGGCCTGCGGAGTGGACAATGACCCCCTTGCGGTTGAGATTGCCGCCCAAAATTTAAAATTAAATGGTTTGCAGGGCCGTCACATTCAGGTGCTTTGCGGAGACCTGACTACAAATATTCGGGAAGAATATGATCTGGTGACAGCGAATATCCTCAGCCATGTCATTCTGAAATTGCTCGCCGACGTCGAACGGGTGCTCAAGCCGGGCGGCATTTTCATTTGTTCGGGGATAACGGAGGGGAACAAAGAACAGGTGGTGACGTCCATGCAAGAGAAAGGCTTCAACATTCTGGAAATCGAATCCAAAGACGACTGGGTGGCTATTGCGGGAAGACTGAAGGCAATGGCCGATCGTCTGTAATGATGCGGTTCGCCCTTTTGTCAAATAGACCCCAACGTTACAAAAGCCGGAGGGCTTCAGAGACCAGGCGTCAAGGATGAAGCTGTGGTCGTCTTACCGCAATTGCTTGACAACGCAGTATCTGAAATTCTCCGGCTTTCCCGAAGGGTAAACAATATGGCAAAATAAACCCCATCCTTCGACTTCACAAAATGGGATGTCCAACGAGGGTTTGTTTTTCTAAAATATCGTTTATATTTACGGAACATTAGATATTATTTGCCATATTGTTTATGCAACTAAGGGGTAGAGTAGAAAAGTTGTCACCCTGTTTTGGGGAGAATGTGATGAGAATACTACTGGTGGAAGATGACGACAAAATTGCTTCTTTCATTATAAAGGGCCTCAAAGCCGAAGGTTTTGCCGTGGACCATGCGGGGAACGGCGAAGATGGCCTTCATCTGGCTTTAACTGAACCCTACGACGCCGCGATTATTGATCTCATGCTTCCCAAGCTTGACGGCCTGTCAATCATCGATCGAATCCGGCGCGGAAAGATCAAGACACCGGTGATTATCCTGAGTGCCAGAGGATCGGTTGACGACCGGGTCAAGGGTCTGCAAACCGGTGGCGATGATTACTTGACGAAGCCCTTCGCTTTTTCCGAACTGCTGGCCCGCGTCCAGGCCCTCATCCGGCGCAGCGGCGATGTCTCGGAGCCCACCAAACTCACGGCTGCCGATATCTCCATCAATTTGATCACACGGGAAGTTGTCCGGGCCGGTCAACCCATCGATCTGCAGCCGCTGGAATTTTCACTGCTCGAATATCTGATGCGCAATGCCGGCCGGGTGGTTTCCAAAACCATGATTATGGAGCACGTCTGGGATTATTATTTCGATCCCCAAACCAACGTGGTGGAATCCAGAATTTACAAACTGCGGGAAAAAATCGACAAAGGATTCGAAAAAAAACTGATTCACACGGTACGCGGAGTGGGCTATGTCCTTAAAGACTGATCTGCTTAAGATACGGCATACCCTGGCGTTCCGCTTAACCCTCTGGTATGCGGGAATGTTTATGTTTTCCGCATGCGTTGCATTTTTTTTTCTGTATCTGCTGATCAATTCGGTTCTACGCCAGCAGACCGACCAGGGTCTTTCGAGTGAGGTTCGGACATTTTCTTCAATACTGTCTTCTCAAGGCACCGAGGCGGTGAAGCGACAGGCATTTTTGGAGGCTCAGGCTGCAGGCGAGAGAAAGATTTTCTTTCGCCTGCTTTACCTGTCGGGTCAGATTTTTTCTTCATCAAATATGTCTTACTGGCGGGATATCGGGATCAACAAAAATGCCGTCAAGCACTTGTTGAAAGAGGGGAAACCGCTTTTCGACACCATCAACATCCCCGATCGCACCCACAAGGTGCGGGTCCTTTATGCCGTCATCGGACCCGGCATGATATTGCAACTGGGCCAGTCCATGGAAAGCCACACCCGCTTTATCGAAATTTTTCGCAAGGTTTTTATTTTAACCATGGCCATCCTTTTTGTTCTGGCGGTTGTCGTCGGCTGGTTTATGGCCAGACGTGCACTGGTGGGTGTGGAAACGGTCACCCAAACCGCGCGCAGAATATCGGACGGCAGTCTTGAAAAACGGGTTCCGGTGAAAAGAGTCGGTGATGAAATCGATCAGTTGGCAATTACCTTCAACCAGATGCTGGACCGGATCCAGAAGCTGGTCACCGGCATCAAGGAAATGAGCGACAACATCGCCCATGATCTGAAAAGCCCGATTACGCGGATCCGAGGCCTCGCCGAAGTTTCGTTAACCGCCGGTTCATCCATAACCGACTTCGAAAAAATGGCTGCCAGTACCATTGAAGAGTGCGACCGGCTGCTGGAAATGATCAATACCATGCTGATCATTTCAAAAACCGAAGCCGGTGTCGGCCAGCTGGACTGCCATCGGTTCGATATCTGCAGACTGGTTCGCGACGCCTGCGATTTGTTTCAATCACCGGCCGAAGACAAAGGGCTTGAACTTGTTTGCAACCCACCTGAAACCGTCGGTATTTTCGGCGACATGCGTCTGATTCAAAGGATGATCGCCAACCTTCTCGACAACGCCATCAAATACACGCCGCCCCATGGAACGATCCATGTCGACTTGCACGCCACGGCGAATCACACCATGCTGATTTCCGTGAAAGATACGGGCATCGGCATTTCAGCACAGCATCTTCCGCATATTTTTGAGCGCTTTTACCGCTGCGATCCCAGCCGGTCCAATGCCGGCACCGGCTTGGGCCTGAGTTTCGCCCGCGCCGTCGCCCGCGCCCACCACGGGGACATCACCGTTTCCAGTACACCGGGCAAGGGCAGTACATTCATCGTAAACATTGCGAAAGACAGCCACGCGGAAATTTAGTCAACTCCCTTCGGCTGGCGCCGAAGGCCTGGGGAAAAAGGATTCAAGGGTTCCAGGGGTCAAGCAGAAAGACCGGTCAAGCCTCTGCTTGAATCCTTGGGCCCTCGCCCCCTTGAATCCTTGCCCAACATCAAATGTTAATCTAACGTCTTCGCCTAATGGCAAGGGTTTTGCTCCCCTTCCCCGAGTGGGACAATAAAGCAGTGGAAAAATCGCGCTGTTCCCGCTCTTTATGTTTTCCTGGTTAAGCCGCCTCGCCTGCATCATGGTTTACAGGACTTTTACAACCACGAAGGTCAAATCATCCATCGGACTTTTCGATCCCAGAAAGCGCATGAGTTCCTCATTGATTCGTTCGACGATCTCCATCGCTGATCGGTTTGCCAGACGCCGGACCAGTTCACACATGCGCTTCTTGCCAAACATTTCACCGTCTTCGTTGAAAGCTTCCCGCAATCCATCGGTGCTGACCAGAATCACCTGGCCTGAATGGACATGGGTGAAGCACTGCTCTTCGTAACGGATCCCTTTGATCAGGCCCAACGACATGCCGCTTCCGTTTAATTCGCAGAATTGGTCGGTTCTGGGGTCATAGACAATCGGCAGATCATGACCGGCGGTTGCCCAGCATAATTCCTTGCGCTCGGCGTCCGCCGTCATCAGCAACATGGTCATGAATCGATCGCCTCCCGTGTCTTCCACCAGCAGGGAATTCAAGTGGGTGAGCAGGTCAGCCAGGGAAGCGGGTTCACGACATCGGCTGCGGAGGATACCGCGGGCGGTCGCCATGAGCATCGCGGCAGCCACGCCATGGCCGACTACATCTCCCACCGCGATTGCGGCGGTGGTTTCCGGCAGTCCCGCAATTTTAAGAAAATCAAAATAATCTCCACCTGTCTCGTCGCAATAGGTGGCGCAGCCGGTTATCTCCAATCCTTTGATCACCGGATTTTCCGACGGCAGGAGGTTTTGCTGTACCTCCTGGGCCAATTCCAGAGAGGTTCTCAGCCGTACCCGATCTCGCAGACCCGCGGCCATGGCGTTCAGCTGTTTGGAGAGCCAAACGAATTCGGAGGAATATTCAAGTTTCAATTCATGTGCGAGATCGCCTTGATGTATTCGTTGCACAAAGGCCAGAAGATCCATCATCGGCCAGATTGAAATTACCGCCACGCCGGCGCCAAACAGCAACGTAACGAGCACCGCCAGACCCCCGATTTGGATATGACGATTCCGGCCGGCTTTGATTTCAGCTAAAAAATCACTTTCAGGAATCAGCGTGGCGATGATCAGACTCAAACCGGTTTCATGTTGGGATGGCGAGATCATCAGAAGGTAGGGCTTTCGGTTGATCGCCAGCTTCAGTTGATATCGCCCTTCGATCGCGTTATATGACCCGAATTCTAATTCCAGTTGCTTGGCGGCCGCCGCGATCTGCTTGTCGGCGGCTGCAGAAGCGCGTACAGGAAGATTGTCGGAACCCTTTAAGGAAATACCGGTAGAGGTGGCAATCAAAAGCCCTCTCCGGTCGATTAAAAAAGCTTTTCCGGTTCGACCTACACTCAGTCGGGCGAGAAACAGGGCGATATTGTCCAATGTCATCTCGGCATTCATGACGCCCAGGATTTTATTTTCTTCATTTCGAACCGGTTGGGCATACCCCAGCGTCAGCTTACCGCCGGGACGCTCCGGATCTTCTCCCGCATAGGACTCCGTCCATATGGCGCTGCCGGTCCGGATCGCGGCTAGGTACCATGGTTTGTCCCGCGGGTCGAAGAGAGCCGGTGCGGTTTTTTCGCGCTCTATTTCCCCATTGAAATTACAGAAAAATTTATGGAGCCGACCGTTCGTTTTCTCATCCGATATGCTGAAGACATAGGTGGATTCGCCGGAAACCCGTGCAATGCCCATATAGCGCCCATCTGCACCGCCCCAGTCGAGACTGCTGAGTCCGAGTCCCCTGAATGAGCGAGCCTGCTCGAAAAGCGTCATCCGCCAGGAACGCAAGTTTTGCACGGCAAGCAAGCCATGGCTGATCAGATTTGTGTCTACCTCCAGGATCTGATAGGGCAGATTCAGCAGGTCGTCGAGTCGCTCTTTAATTCGATAATGTATTTGGACAAGGTTCTGCTCCATAAAATCATTTGCTGCGGATTCGGCGTCTAAAAAGGCGATCGTGGCCAACATGACCACCACGGCGACCACGGGAGCCGTGATGAGCAACGGCAGGGAAACCTTCATGGGTATCCTGGACAGATTTCGACGAAGCAGCGGCAAATTGAAAATAGTCTTAAGCGACATTCCGGAGACTCCCGCATTATCCCTGGTGTCCGGCACAGGGATGACTGAACTGGATCTGGCAGAGGATTCAAAGGTTCTACTAATTAAATAAGACCCGGATTAAAAAATACAAGAGTTGCCGATGTGCCCCGATCAGCCCGTCCACCGGGCTTCTTCGGTAAAGAACCGGTCTACTATTTCCATATATGCTCGAATACAATGGATCCTGTGCACCTTCTTGGCAATCTTGCGGCTGTGCTCGAAGGACTTTGAAAAATAGGTCCAAAAGCCTTTCATCCGGTTCAATAAATGGCCGGGGCCTGAGTACCTGCGGCGGTATTGTTCGAAGAGATCATCGTAAAACCGTCTGAATATTTCAACCTTACGAGGTATATCATCCGCACCGGCTTTTATGATTTGTGGTAAAAACGGGTTGGTTAAGGCGCCTCGCCCAATCATCCAGCCATCGATTCCTTTGAAACGGTTCGCAATCTTGTGAAAGCTATGCAGATCGTGTATATCCCCATTGTACACGACTCTGTGAACGGATTGCTCGAGACACTTCTCAAACGCATCCAGGTCCGTCTGACCATCGTACATCTGTTTTCCGGTTCGCGGATGAATGATAATCTCCTTCAGGGGATATCGATTGAATATAGGCATCAATTCGAAGATTTCGCTGATGGTGTGACGCCCCAATCGGGTTTTGATTGAAAGCTGGTTGGGGATGGCGGAAAGCGTTTTTTCCAGAAAGGCGTCGATAGATTCCGGGTAGGGCAACAAGCCGGATCCTCGTCGCTTTTTGGCCACCATTGGAAAAGGGCAGCCCAGGTTCCAATTTACCGTCAGATAACCCAGATCGAAAAGGCGCTCGGCAAGATTGATAAAATCATCCGGATGATTGCCGATAATCTGAGGCACCACAGGTATAGTTGAATTATTTTCCGGCAGGACATCCGTAAAATGAGAGGGCTTAAAACGATTGACGCTAATGGTTGGGATAAACGGCGCGAGAGCGCCGTCGAATCCTTTGAAGTGACAGGCAAATGTATTGCGGTAGATAAAGTCGGTAAATCCCCGCAGGGGTGCGAGGTAAAGTTTGATAGCAGTCATTAGTACGGTCTAAGCCGTCAGAAATCTTTCTGCGAGCCCAGCATGTCTTCGCTTTCCATCCACATCACGTTAATGATGCCGAAGGAGCAGGCGAGCAAAACTCCCAGAATCCACGCAAAATACCACATAGAAGATCCTCCTGTAATATTTGGTCAAGCGTTTATGTCTGCGAAAAAATTAGTAAGACGTATGGGTTTCCCGGCTGATTCTTTCTTCCGTGACCCGTCCCCGCACCACCCGGTATACCCAGCTGGTGTAAGCCAGGACAATGGGCAAAAAAACGACCACGGCCATAAACATCACATTCAGAGTAAAATGACTGGATGTGGCGTCGAAGGCGGTCAGGCTGTGGTCGGGATGGGTGCTGGAAGGTATGACAAACGGAAACATGCAAAACCCGGCGGTCAGTATCGCTCCGGCCAGGGCTGCCCCGCTGCAGACAAAGGCCAGCCCGCCACGCTTGGTGCTCGACAATACCAGTGTCAACAGCCCACCGGCAAACACCAGCACAGGCGCCAGCACCATCCAGGGATGTCCGGCATAATTGTGCAGCAACGCGCCGTGCACCCTTTCCACCTTTTTCATAAGCGGGCTGAAGGCCGTCCCCGGATCCGGGCTGGATATGATCCTATATCCCTCGATGCCGAACGCCTGCCATGCACCGGCGACGGCAAACGCAACCAGAAATACTATCGTGAAAACCCGCACCGCTTTTCGGGCGCGGGTCCGGATGACACCCTCGGTGCGCATTTGAAGATAAACGGCACCATGCATGACGAGCATGGACAGGCTTACGATTCCGGCCAGCAGGGCGAAGGGGTTCAGCAGCGCCCAAAAGCTACCGGTATAAAACGACCGCATGAACTCATCGTAGTGAAAAGGCACGCCCTGGAGCAGATTGCCGAATGCCACGCCGAAAACAAGGGCCGGGACCAGGCCGCCGATAAACAGCCCCCAGTCCCAGGCGGTACGCCAGCGCGGATTCTGAATTTTGCTGCGGTATTCAAATCCCACCGGTCTGAAAAACAACGCGAACAACACCAACAGCAAGGCCCAGTAAAACCCCGAAAAGGCAACCGCATATGCCAGCGGCCAGGCCGCGAACAAGGCACCGCCGGCGGTAATGAACCAGACCTGGTTGCCTTCCCAGGTCGGTCCGACCGCATTTAACAACACCCGACGCTGCGGGTCGGTACGGGCCACAAACGGCAACAGGATGCCGACACCCAGATCAAATCCGTCCGTCAACGCAAAACCGATCAACAGTACACCGACAAATGCCCACCAGATGATTTTCAAGGTAAAATAATCAAACAGCATATGAATTCTCCTTATTGCGGTGCCTGTTCGAAATAATATCGTCCGGTATGCAGACTGCTGGGGCCCCGGCGGACGAATTTAATCATCAGATACATTTCCACCACCAAAAGTACCGTGTAAAAGCCGGAAAGGGCAATCAGGCTTCCGACGATATCTCCCATGTCCAGCGAAGAAGGCGACAGGTATGTCGGCAACACGCCGCCGATGGTCCAGGGCTGTCGCCCGTATTCGGCCACGATCCATCCCAACTCGGCCGCGATCCAGGGCACCGGCAGGCTGAATAACAGCAATTTCAACAGCCAGGTTTTCTTTTCAAACACCCGCTTGGCGCAGAAATAGAAACTGAGAACGATCAGGGCCAGCAGGTAGAAGCCCAGGCCCACCATGATGCGAAACATCCAGAACATCGCCGCCACATTGGGAATGGTGTCCAGGGCGGCCCGGTCAATCTGATCTTCAGTGGCATCCACCACGCTGGGCGTGTAGCGCTTCAACAGCAGACCGTAGCCCAGATTGTCCTTATGTTGATCGAACAACTGCCGGTTGGCTTGCGAGAGGTCACCCCCGCGCAGTTTTTGCAGCACTCCATAGGCCGTCATCCCGCTGCGAATACGCTGCCGGTTTTCATCCATCAGATTTTTGATGCCCGGAATCGGCGTATCGATGGATCGGGTAACAATGATGCCGCCAAGCCAGGGAATCTTGATTTCAGCTTTGGTTTCCAGTGCCTTCTGATCCGGGAATCCGAAAAGGGTGAAATCGCTGGGGGGTTGCTCGGTTTCCCATTCGGCTTCCATGGCGGCCAGTTTCACCTTCTGGACCTGGCCGACCACATATCCGGTTTGATCACCCAGGACGATAACCGATAGAATAGACGCCAGGCCGAAGCCGGCCGCCACCGCAAAGGACCGCCGGGCAAAGGCCGTGTCCCGTCCCTTCAGCAAGTACCAGGAGCTCACGGCCAGCACGAAAACCGATGCCGTTACATATCCGGCGCCGACCGTATGAACGAATTTCACCTGGGCCACCGGGTTGAAAAACAACTCCTTGAAGCTGGCCAGCTCCATACGCATGGTTTCAAAATTGAACTCCGCTCCCACCGGATGCTGCATCCAGGCATTGGCCACCAGGATCCACAGCGCTGAAAGGTTGGCGCCCAGTGCCACCAGAAATGTGACCAGTAAATGGCCACGTCTACTGAGGCGATCCCAGCCAAAGAAAAAAAGCCCCACAAAGGTCGATTCCAGGAAAAAAGCCATCAGGCCTTCAATGGCAAGGGGGGCGCCGAAAATATCGCCGACGTAATGGGAATAATAAGCCCAATTGGTGCCGAACTGGAATTCCAGGGTAATGCCGGTGGTCACCCCCAGAGCAAAATTGATCAGGAACAGCTTACCCCAAAAGCGGGTCATATCCTTGTAAATTTCACGACCGGTCATTACATAGACCGATTCCATAATGAATAGTATCCAAGACAGTCCCAAAGTCAGCGGGACAAATAGAAAATGATACAGGGTGGTAACGGCAAATTGCCAGCGGGAAAGCTCGACAAATCCCTCGGTGGGCAGCATGGAAGTCTCCTCCTGTTAAGGATCAGAAAAGGAATAAACTTGAACGGTGCGAGAATTTCGGTATAAAAGTATGTATGCATTCGGTGGTTGCCGGTGCAAAAAACAGCCGATCCGCATCAGGCATAAACAGGCACGAATGCAATTCAGATTCTTAGTGCCTGAAATTCTTATATTATATTCAGTCCAACCTTGTCAATTAAATTTCAAATGAAGCCTGAAAAAATGCCCGCCGACCAGGCCGCCGGACGCTGGCTGGTGAAACGCGCCGGTGCGGCCCGCGCCTGGATCCTGCTCTCCGTTTCGCTGGGGCTGAGCGGCGGCGTTTTGCTCATTTTTCAAGCCCGCTTCCTGTCGCGCATCATCCATGGCACGATTATGGAAAAGCTCTCATTCAATGCGCTTTTACCTTTTTTCCTGGGGCTGACAGGGGTGGTTATCCTGCGGTCGGTTGTCGGCTGGGCCCGGGAGGTGTCCGGTTTTCATGCCGGGGCGAATATTCGACAGGATGTGCGGATGGCCCTTCTCCAGCACATCATTGCACTGGGTCCCGGCTACACCAGCGGGAAGAATACGGCCGCGCTGGCCAGCGCAGCGTTGGAGCAAGTGGAGGAACTGCACGATTTTTTTGCCTTTTATTTGCCTCAGCTCACCCTGGCGGTGTTGATTCCCGCTGCGATTCTGGCATTCGTGTTTCCCTACAGCTGGGCTGCCGGAACCATTCTATTGATCACCGCGCCGTTGATTCCTCTGTTTATGTTTCTCGTGGGAATGGGCGCCGAAAGCATCAGCCAGCGCCACTTTCAGGCCCTGGCGCGGATGAGTGTGCATTTTTTAGACGTGCTGCAGGGACTGCCCACCCTCAAGGTCTTTGACCGCAGCAAAGGTATGGAACCGCGCATCGCGGAAGTCTCAAATAATTACCGGATAAAGACCATGGCTGTCTTGCGCGTGGCATTCCTGTCATCAGCGGTGTTGGAATTTTTCAGCTCCATTTCGATCGCACTGGTGGCAATTTATCTGGGGATGACCTATCTCGGCTACTTCTCCTTCGGACATTATGGCCGACCGCTCGATCTGGCCGGAGGACTTTTTATTCTCTTGCTGGCGCCGGACTTCTACTTTCCCCTTCGAGAGCTGGGTACCCACTATCATGCGCGGGCCAAAGCCCTGGGAGCTGCCATGGAAATTTTAAAAATAATATCGGTCCCCCGGCTTGATGACCACAGGGCTCTGAAGGTTTTTGAAAATCAGGGGCCCATTCATATCCAGTGCCGGGACGTCTGCCTGACATATGAAAACAACGGCGACATTCCCGCATTGAGGGGGGTAAGCTTCGATCTTCGCAGCGGTGAACAGGTTGCGCTGGTGGGATCCAGCGGGGCCGGTAAAACGACCATACTTAAGTTACTGCTCGCTTTTCTGCAGCCACAAAAGGGACGGATTCTCGTCAATCATACGCCTTTGACCGAATTGACATTCGGGAGCTGGCGTGAACATATCGCCTGGATCGGACAGAATCCCGTTTTATTTCATGGAACGATCAAAGAAAATATACTGATCGGGCGGCCGGGGGCGTCCTCCGATGAAATCCGACAGGCCGCCGCCAGTGCCGGGGTGATGGACTTCACGCCGAATTTAGCGGAAGGACTGAACACCATGGTGGGAGAAGGAGGTGTGGGGCTTTCCCGCGGGCAGGCCCAGCGGGTGGCACTGGCTCGGGCGTTCATCAAAGGGGCGCCTGTTTTGCTGCTGGATGAACCGACCGCCGGCCTGGATGTCGACACTGAGGCGGTGATTGTCAGGGCCTTGGCGGAATTTTCCAGAGGCCGGGCGGTGCTGCTGCTGACCCATCGCCTCGATAATATCAAACAGGTGGATCGTATCCTGGTTCTGGAAAACGGCTCGATCGTCGAGCAGGGCGCCTATTCGGATTTAATAGCCGCCAGGGGCGAATTCTATCGGCTGGTGAATCAACCTGAACGCTGAGAAAGATTATTTAAATCATCTTTGCGCCTTTGCGCGAGTAAATAATAATGCGCTATTCGATATGAGTGGAGAAATTAAATGGAATTTAAGCGGGAGAAGCCGTTGATGCCGTTTATACGGCTGTTTGGCGGGCATTTGAAATGGATGATCCCGGGCACCTTCTGCGGACTTTTAGCGGTGGCCTCAGCGGTGGGGCTGCTGGCATTGTCGGGCTGGTTCATATCGGCCGCCGCATACGCCGGTTTGACGGCGGCAACTGCACAGATGTTTAACTTTTTCTATCCCGCCATCGGCGTTCGCTTTTTTGCCATCGGCCGCACGCTGGCGCGCTATGCCGAAAGAATCATCACCCATGATGCCACCTTCAGGATATTACAAACTTTAAGAACCTGGTTTTACCGCCGCCTGGAGCCGCTGGCGCCATTTACGGCGATCACGTTTCGCAGCGGTGACATGTTAAGCCGGATTGTCTCCGATATCGATGCCCTGGATAATTTATACTTGCGGGTCATCTCTCCGACAGTGACCGCTGCGATCGTTTCACTGCTGGTTGTCATATTTCTTTGGCTGTTTAATCCCTGTATTTCGATGGTCACGGGCCTGTTTCTGCTGCTGGCGGGAGTCGGTGTGCCGCTGCTGGCGTTGCGGCTCGGCGGGGACTGCGGCCGGCAGCTGAACCGGAACATCACCGATTTGCGGATCCGCCTGGTCGACATTTTGCAGGGTCTGCCGGATTTGTTGGTATTCGGCGCCGATCAGCGTTACCTGCAGACTGCACGGCACAGCAGCCGGGCATTGCTGAAACGTCAACTGCGTATGAGCCATATTCGGGGACTTTCGCTGGCATTGACCACCCTGTTGAGCGGACTCACGGTTTTATCGGTACTTTATCTGGCGGTTGCCAGGGCGGGAGGTTCCACGCTCAATGGACCCGGTTTGACACTGGTAGCTCTCACCGTGCTGGCAGCATTTGAGGCCGTATCCGCCCTGCCGGTCGCATATCAGTACCTGGGGCATACCCGTGAAGCCGGTCGGCGGTTGCTGGAAGTCGTAAATTCCAGACCCCCAGTGACATTCCCCGAACGACCCGGCGCCCTGCCGCGGCAATCCGGCGTCTGTTTTGAAAACGTGTCTTTCCGCTACAACCGGCAGGCCGGCTGGGCCGTCTGCGAAATCGATCTCCAGCTTCACCCCGGCCGGCGGATTGCCGTAATCGGCGAAACCGGATCGGGAAAATCGACGCTCGTTCATTTGCTCATGCGTTTCAGGGATCCCGACGCTGGAATCATCCGACTGGGCGGCGTGGACATCCGAAATCTGGCGGAGCCCGATTTGCGCCGCAGCATGTCGATCATCACCCAGCAGCCCCATATGTTCAATGCCACGCTGCGCGAGAATCTGCTGCTGGCCCGCCCCGGTGCCACTGACGATCAACTGCTCAAAGCCCTCGAGGGAGTGGAATTGCTGGACTATGTGAAGACACTGCCGCATGGTTTGGCCACCTGGGTCGGTGAAACAGCCAACCGCCTGTCCGGGGGACAGGCCCGGCGCGTCGCCGTCGCCCGCGCCATCCTGCACGATGCCCCCCTGTGGGTGCTCGATGAACCCGGTGAAGGTCTGGATCCGGCTACGGAAAAAAAAGTGATGGCCACTGTCAGGAAAAAAACAACAGACAGAACATTGCTGCTGATCACACACCGCCTGTCCGATTTGTGCTGGATGGACCATATTGTCATGATGGACAGGGGCCGGGTCGTGGACCAGGGAAGTCACCGGCAATTGCTCGCATGCAATGCCCGGTATGCCTCGCGGCATAGGCGGACAGGCGCTTACCATAGGTCCTGAGGGTTTCAGGCGTCAGCGCTGACACCAGGCTGCCGGAATGGTCATTTTAATCGATACAAAGACCGGGAGCACCAACGTGCATAAAAAAATCCTGAATCAACAGGGGCTAAAGTCTGACACCTGACACCTGAAACCTGAATTGAGCGATGCTGCCCGGCAGGCCGTTTCTCCACTGCGTCTTGGAAGAACTCAGCCTTTTAACAATCTTCATAAAGGGTCCTTCTTGAATAAATCAGTGCTGATGTAACGCTCCCCAGTGCTGGCCGCTATGGCCACAATGGTTTTTCCGGAAGATTCCGCACGGCGGGCGACTTCAATAGCCGCCCAGATAGCGGCTCCGGAGGAAATTCCGCAGAGGATTCCCTCCAGCCTGGCAGCCTTGCGGGCGGTTTCGAAAGCATCTTCATCGGCGACCGTGATGACTTCGTCTATGATGGAACGGTCCAGAACTTCTGGAATGAATCCGGCACCGATGCCCTGAATTTTATGGGGACCTTTCGCGCCGCCGGACAGAACCGGCGAATTGGAAGGCTCGACCGCAATGGCTTTAAAGGAGGGCTTTCTGGCTTTGATGACCTGGGCCACACCCGTTAAGGTGCCACCGGTGCCGACACCAGCCACCAGGATGTCGGCCTGGCCTTCGGTATCCCGCCAGATTTCCTCCGCGGTGGTTTCGCGATGAACTCGCGGATTTGCAGGATTCGAAAACTGGTCCGGCATGTAGGCATTCGCTTCCGATTCAACGATTTCGCGGGCTTTGCCGATCGCACCGTTCATACCTTCGGCCCCCGGTGTCAATATTAATTCCGCCCCCAAATGTTTCAGCAGACTTCGCCGTTCCACACTCATGGTCTCGGGCATGGTCAAACAAAGCCGATAGTTTTTCGCGGCGCAGATAAAAGCCAGCGCGATGCCGGTGTTGCCGCTGGTGGGTTCCACAATTAAAGTCTGCGGCTTTATCAATCCCTTAACTTCAGCGGCTTCGATCATCGAGGCCGCGATCCGATCCTTGACGCTGCCAAGGGGGTTGAAAAATTCAAGTTTTGCAAAAATTTTTGCATCCGGTCCCGCATTGAGCCGATTAAGGCAAACGAGAGGCGTCGAGCCGATGGTGCTGCTGATGAGGCGATGGAATTTCATAACCGGTCTCCTTCATTTAGCGTTTACGCGCCATATCACGAAAACAGACCTGGTGATAATGGAATGATTTGCACGCGGTTGTGCGGTTCAGGGTTCAGGGTTCAGCGCTCCGGGCTGGAATCAAATAAAACAACCACCTGTCAATGATTCGGGTCTTCAAACCAGCCGGGATTTCAGCCGGCCGGGTCCAGGGAGCGGCCCAGGGAGCCCGATGCTTTCTTCGATTTGTAAATAAGGCGCGGAGTTTCCATAACCACCGCGGTATCCGGAGGAACCGATTTCGTGAGCCAGACATTTCCGCCGATTACCGAGCGGGCTCCAATAACCGTATCGCCTCCGAGAATAGTGGCTCCCGAGTAAATAATCACTTCATCCTCAATGGTGGGATGCCGTTTTTGGCCTCGAAACTGATCCGCCGAATCCTTCGGAATGGACAGGGCTCCCAGTGTAACTCCCTGATAGATTCGAACGTTTTGGCCAATCGATGTGGTTTCACCGATAACCACCCCGGTGCCATGGTCGATAACGAAGCAATTTCCGATTTCGGCCCCTGGATGGATATCGATGCCGGTAACGCTGTGGGCGTGCTCGGTCATGATCCGCGGAAGCAGCGGTACCCCATACTCGAAAAGCTTATGGGCAATCCGGTAGACAGCGATTGCATAGATCCCGGGATAGCTGAAAATGATCTCGTCATAGCTCCTGGCGGCTGGATCACCTTCATAGGAGGCGGCCACATCGGTGGCCAGTATCTTGCGCACCGATGGCACCGCTTTCAAGATATCGAGGGCAAGTCTGTGACCCTGCTCCGTACAATCACTGCAGGGCAGGTGGTAGCGGAGGCAGTCATGGCGAATGCTGAGACCGATCTGTTCCGCGAGCATATCGAAAAGGGTCGCGGCCGTTTTTCCAATGCTGTAGCGCAAATTGACCGGATCCAGCCTGCCCCGTGTGAAATAGCCCGGAAATAGAATTTCCCTAAACCAGTCGATGATTTCAATGACACGTTGTCTGGATGGAATCGGCTCGTAATCCACATGGGTATAGCATTCGCGGTCGTTGCAACTTTCGATTATTTCTTCCGCAATTCCGGGTAGTTGGCTTCTGAGCTCGGATAGACTTCGTTCGTCGATCTTGCACTTGTCTCCCATACCTGTGTCGGGCATCTCGATAGGATCTCCTTGATTTTAGAATTTAAAAACAGCGGTCATTGCATCCTCGTATTTCTTCCTCATGCTTTCCGTTGATTTTTCGATCTGTTTTTTCTGCGGTCCGAATTCTACCGGGCACTCGGTTTGAAGTTGATCGATGATGACCTCCATATCCGAAATATGCTTGTGCAAATTGTCGATCAGGGAGGCAACCTTCTCTTTTTCGGAACTCCTCAATCCGTCTACTTTACGAACCATATCGTACATTTTTGCCTTCCAGCCGTAAAGCTCCATTTCAATGGACCGACAGTAGTCTTTCACTTCCATGACAGCCTCCTTGTTTCGAGACATGTTGGATCGCCGGCATAACTGATTTCTTCGGCACCGTTTGCAGCGATCTCAATTAGAATCCACGAGACTTTCTCCCCTGGGAACACCTTTAACATAACTGTAAAAAGAATTATGTCAATTTTAGGTTTTTTTCCTGGCAGACCTGTGATATGAAGATGTTTCATACTAAAATGATATAGAATAAAAAGTCTTTAATTGGGGTCCGTTCATTTCTTCCGATCATCAACGAGGTTAATGCCTGAATTTTACAGGATTCAGGTAATGATTCTTTTTTCGGGCATGGCTCGCATTCCCTGGGTACTTCCATAGATGATCAACCTACCACACAGGAGGATGTCATGAAAAAAATTCTCATTTTAGGTTCAGGTGCCGGCGGAACGATGGTCGCCAATCATTTGCGCAGAAAACTGAATTCCAGGCAATGGGATATTACCATTGTCGACAATGATGAAATTCATCATTATCAACCCGGTTGGTTGTTCATACCTTTTGATGTCTACTCGTCGCAGGACTGCCAAAAGCCTAAGCGGGAGTTTATACCCGAAGGGGTCAACTTCGTCTTCGATGAGGTAGTCGGCATCGATAAGGACGGTCGCACGGTAGAGGGTAAAAAGGGCAAATATGACTATGACTGGCTGGTCATCGCCACCGGTTGCACGATCGTTCCCCAGGAAATCGACGGCATGATGGAGGACTACGGCAAAAACATTCACGACTTTTACACCCTGAAAGGAGCCGTCGCCCTGCGGGAAAAAATGAAATACTTTTCTTCGGGACGTATGGTTTTGAATATCGCCGAGTTGCCTTACAAATGTCCGGTGGCTCCCCTGGAGTTTGTTTTCATGGCCGATTGGTTTTTTGATATCCACGGCGTAAGAGATAGTGTTGAAATTGAACTGGTGACGCCGATGGCCGGCGCATTTTCAAAACCAATCGCTTCCAGAATCCTCGGCGACATTGCCATTCGGAAAAATATCAGGGTAACCCCCAACTTCGACATCGCCCGGGTCAACGTCGATGAGAAGTCCATCGAGTCTCACAAGGGCGAAAAAGTCGACTACGATCTGCTGGTGGCCATTCCCCCCAATTTCGGCGCCGAATTCCTGGAGGGATCGGGCCTGGAAGATCCCCTGCGGTTCGTCGAAACGGATCATTTTACGTTGAAGGCCAAAAACGCGGACCATATATACGTGGTCGGAGACGCCACCAATGTACCGGCATCCAAGGCCGGGGCGGTAGCCCATTACGAGTCGCAAACCATTGCAGAAAACATTGTGCGGGAAATCGACGGCCAGGAACCCCGCTCGACGTTCGACGGCCATGCCACCTGCTTTATCTGTTCGGGATATGAAAAAGCGTTTCTCATCGACTTTAACTACGAATACGAACCGCTGCCGGGGAAATTCCCCTTCCCGGGGCTTGGGCCTTTCAGCCTGCTCGGCGACAGCTACCTGAATTATTGGGGCAAGATGCTTTTCAAGTGGGTATATTGGAACATGATGCTCAAGGGTGTCGATCTGCCCCTGGAAGATCAATTGACAATGGCCGGTAAGATGCGCCACAGCCTGGTAACCGAATAAGGAGGCCGTCATGACAACCGAGGAATTGATTCTTGAGCGACTCGACCGCATCGAAGCCCAGTTGGCTCCCATTTCCAGAACCGCCGGGGGAATCAGGGAACTCCAGGAGGATCTGATCCCGTTAAGCGGCCAGGCGATCCGTCTGCTGATCCGGGAATTGGAGGATGTCGAGTCCGGTTTTCAGCTTGAAGATCTGCTCAAGTTGATCAAACGATCCCTGCGCAGCACCAAACACCTGATATTCGCGCTGGAGCAGCTCGGAAACATCGTGGACTTCGTCAGCACGGTTGAACCCCTGCTGAAATCCGCGGTACCGCAGGCCATCGATTACCTGGATGAACTGGAACAAAAAGGGGTATTCCGGATGATTTCTTCCACCTTGGATCTGCTTGCCAAGATTGCGGCGGAGTATACCGCCGAAGACATCGCACAAATCGGCGACGCAGCGGTGGCACTTTTAAAGCTGGTCCAAAAACTCAGCGATCCGAACGCCGTAGCATTTCTGAAAAAAGCTGCCGACGTGCCTGCCAACATCGATCTGGCAGGCGCCAGACCCGTCGGTCTTTTCGGCATGCTGGGCGCACTGTCCGACCCGGAAGCCAAAAAGGGGCTGGGCGTGTTAATGCAGCTGACCAAGGCCATGGGAACCCTGAGCAACGGTGAGCGCCCACCCGTCGGTCAGCCGCCGCGAGCCTGATTCTGATTTGATCCAACGCACCTGTTTCCAGGTGTCTATTGACTTAATCATTCGGCCGGGATAATTCGATAGTGACATCGGATGAAAAATACAGGAGCATCAGGTCCAATGAACACTGCGACAACAGAACATGCGCCGGTAATGCGGGATTCCCTTTTTCCGGCAGGCATCGACACTTTTCGCGATATTGTCGAGCAGGCCCGCAACGGAATTGTGGTTCTCGATCGTTCCGGTACGATCAGGGTTTTTAACCGGGAGGCAAGAAGAATTGCAGACCGAAAGAAAAATCAGGTCATCGGCAGGCCCTTCCAGGAAATCCTGCCGGCAGCGTGGAAAGATATGCAGAAAATTTTCCGAAGCGGCCAGCAGCAGGTCGCCAGACGTCTCGATATCGGTCACCATTCCATTATTGCAAACCGCACACCGATCCTGCGGGAAGGTGAGGTCGTCGGCATTTTAAGCATTTTTCAGGAAATCGCCGATTATGAAAAAATTGTCTCTGAACTTGCAACCTACAAACAGCTGCATGAAGAACTGGATGTCATCATCGATTCATCCTACGATGGACTCTGGATCTGTGACGCGGAGGGCAGGGTCGTAAGGGTCAACCGTACCTCGGAGAAAATGAGTGGGGTCAAGGAACAAGAGGTCATCGGAAGGCGAATGGAAGATCTGGTGGCCGCGGGTATTTTCGACAAATCAGTAACCCTCGAGGTCCTGAAAAACCGGACGACGGTGACCCTGATCCAGAAACTTCAAGGGGGCAGTCATGTTCTGGTAACCGGAAGCCCTGTCTGGGATGCCGACGGTAGCATTCGACTGGTGGTGGTCAATGCCCGCGACATCACCGAACTGAACCGGCTGCACACCGAACTCGAGGAAAGCCGGGCCCTGAATTCCCAATACAGCGCCGAGCTCAAAAAAATTTTGCACGATCGGCAATTGCACACGGAAGTAATTATTCGCACTGCTTCCATGCGTCGTGTGCTGGAAATGGCCCTGCGGGTCGCACGCGTCAACTCCAGCGTCCTGTTGACCGGCGAATCCGGTGTCGGCAAGGGGCTCTTTGCAGAATTGATTCACAGATCATCCGGTCGCGGCAGTGGATCGCTGATCAAGGTGAATTGCGGCGCAATCCCCGAAACCCTGCTCGAAGCCGAGTTGTTTGGATATGAAAGCGGCGCCTTCACCGGTGCCCGCAGCGAGGGCAAGCCCGGCTATCTGGAAATGGCGGAAGGGGGAACGCTGCTGTTGGACGAAGTCGGGGAATTGCCGTTAACCGCTCAGGTGAAGCTGTTGAGATTTCTGGAAGACAATCACGTGGTCCGGGTGGGTTCCACCCTGCCCCGCAAGATCGATGTCCGGGTGATTGCCGCAACCCACCGCGATCTCGCCGGTATGGTGAACAACGGCGACTTCCGCAAAGATTTATTTTTTCGCTTGAATGTCGTTCCCATAAAGATACCGCCCCTGAGAGAAAGAGTCGAGGACATTCCCCCGCTGATCCATTACTTCCTGAAACAGTTCAACGAAAAATGCAATGCCGCCAGAACACTGATGCCGGCGGCGGTCGATTGCCTGTCCAATTATTCATTCCCAGGTAACATAAGGGAGCTGGCCAACCTGATCGAGCAACTGGTTGTACTTTCAGCGGAGGATACCATCGGTCTGGAGGATCTCCCGTCCGCAGTACGCCGGGGTGAATCCTGCTTCTGCGGACCGACCTCTGAAAATGAATGGAACCTCGGCAAACGTGTGAAGGATATCGAAAAACACATGATCATCGGCGCGCTGAAAACCTGCGGCAGTCAACGTCAGGCGGCCAAGCTGCTCGGCATTGACCATTCCACCCTGTCTCGCAAAATAAAAAACCACCAAATTCAACATGGTGCAGTATTGCACCATGTTGAAAAATAGCAATTTCAGACCGGAAACCGTAAACGGCGTTCGGCTGTTGGCATCCGGTTGCGGCCAATGAGTGTCAGCCGGTGCGATATCGCACCGATTCCTATCCCTGGAAATTCACTTAAACCCCCACGGTACGGCCTCTGCTGAAGGTGGCACAACAATTGCTTCTATTTATGGCGGCGGGCGTGAAGGTCCGTAACCATCCGCCCGAAATGAACCATGCGACCCATATACCCGTAATCGATGATAGAAAACTGCCTCACCACATTCGATACCATTGCAAATGCGATTAGACCTGAAAAACGCTATGCAAAAATTCTGCTGGAGGAACGGTCGCCCCGGGTGAATCGGGATCGGATCCTGTCGGTTTTGCAAAAGCAGGATATCCGGCCCGTCAGTTACGAAATACTGCGTTCCGAATATCCGGGTATCATTCTGCTGCGCATTCAGGCGGATAATCTGCGAGAGGCGGTCATAAAACTAACCGAAAACGGGTTTAACCGGCTCAAGGCCGTTCACCCGGCGGCGGGCGCCGCGATTCGATAGGGTGCGCCATTCAAGCTCGGCTTTACCAAAAGAGCGAATTGACAGTAACAGGCGTTGGGCCGCCCCTCCGGTAAAGTGGGAAAGCGTGTGAATTTTTGCATATGGCGAAATTTTACCAGGCAAGATGCATCGGCCGGTTTAAAGGATAGCGATTTTTGAGTGAGCCCCTGTCGGCGTAGTTGAAAACTCAATCCGCATTGAGGCGTTGCGATGAATGAAATGCAAAATGACTACCTCTTTTATATGATCGACAAAAAGATGCCGGTGATCGAAAAGGCTGAAGGCATCTATATGTGGGATCGAAGCGGAAAGCAGTACATCGACGGCTGCTCCGGAGCCGTCGTCAGCAATATCGGCTACGGAGACCCGAGGATCCGCATGGCCGTTTCCCGACAATCCGAAAGCACCTTTTTCGCCTATCGGCTGCATTTCGAAAATAAGCCCGCCCTGGACCTGGCTGAAAAGCTCGTATCTCATTCGGCGCCGCATCTAAACCGGGTTTTTTACGTATCCGGCGGTTCCGAAGCGGTTGAAACCGCCATGAAGCTCTGCCGGCAGTATTATTACAACCGGGGAGAAGGATCCCGCTACCAGTTCATCAGCCGCTCACCTTCATACCATGGCTGCACATTGGGAGCCCTGGCCGTGACCTCCTATGCGCCGCTGGAGGCGCCCTTTCGGCCGCTGATCAAATCCTACCCCAAAATTCCGGCACCCTACTGCTATCGCTGCCCATACGGAAATACCTATCCGCAATGCGACCTGGCGTGCGCCCGGGAGCTGGAAAATGTCATCCGGCAGCAGGGCCCGCAGAATGTGGCGGCCTTTATCGCGGAGCCCATCGGCGGCGCGAGCACCGGAGCCCTGGTTCCGCCGGAAGATTACTTCGGCATCATTCAGCAAATCTGTCGCACGTACGGCATTATGCTGATTTTAGACGAAGTCATGACCGGATTCGGCCGCACCGGAAAATTATTCGGCTACCAACACTGGAATATCGAAGCCGACATCATTGCACTTTCCAAAGGCATGGCGGCCGGGTATTTTCCCCTGGGCGCCGTCATGACCCGCGACCGGATCGTCGAAGAAGTCGTCGGCCGCGGCGGTTTCTCTCACGGCTTCACCTATGCGGGCAATCCGATGGCCTGCGCCGTGGGCCTGGAGGTGTTGAATATCATTATCGAAAACGATCTGCCGGACAATTCCGCCCGAGTGGGAGCGTATTTGAAAAGCGGTCTGGAAACACTGGCTGGGCGACACGCGAGTATCGGCCAGGTGCGCGGCCGAGGACTGCTGACCGCCCTCGAACTGGTTCAGGACCGCAGGTCACGTGAACCCTTTGCCGCTGAATTGCAGATGGCCCAAAAACTCACCGATGCGGCCTTCGAGGAAGGATTGATAATTTATCCCCGCCGGTCGATTCATGGTCTTTCCGGCGACCATGTTTTGGTAGCGCCGCCGCTCACGGTGACCGTCGCGCAGATCGATGAAATTTTGCGCCGCCTGGAGCGGGCTCTGGTGAAAACGCCTCAAGTACTCTGATAAGTGTTTAAGGGAGACCAGTCGGCAGGCGAAGGGAGGTGACCGGAAAACAAACCTGGTTCGGTAATCCGACAATCACATTCATTTCTTTCAGAAAGGAGGAAGCATGTCGAAAAAATCCGCTTTAATTTTATGTGTATTGTTTGTGGCTGTCTTCAGCTTCACGTCCATGTCCCATGCTGATGAACTCGGCAAAATCAAAGAAGCCGGAGAGATGAAAATCGCTATGAGCGGCGCCTATCCGCCGTTTAATTTCATTAACGAACAAAACGAAGTCGTCGGTTTCGATGCTGCCATCGGCCGCGAAATCGCCCGTCGGCTGGGCGTCAAACCGGTTATCGTCACCACGGCCTGGGACGGCATCCTGGCGGGTCTGCTGGCCAAAAAATACGATACGATCTGCGGCAGCATGACCATCACGGACAAGCGGCAGGAAGTGGTGGATTTTGTCGGCCCCTATTATCGCAGCGGCCGCGGCATTTTCATCCGCACGGATGACAATTACACGACCCTGGCCGACCTGGAGGGCAAAAGCATCGGCGTGACGCTGGGCGAAACCCACGAAAAATGGGCTCGTACTCAAAATGGCTGGGAAATCAAGACCTATAAAGGCCTGCCCGAATTGTTCCTGGAACTTGAGAATAAACGTATCGACGCCATTGTTATCGACTCCATTCCCGGCCTGCTGGCCATCAAGAAAACCGGCAAACCGATAAAAAAGATGGAGTTAAGTGAGATTGAAGGCGGGGATGTCAACATCGGTATCGCCATCCGCAAAAACAATCCCGAACTCAAAGCCGCCATGCAAAAAGCACTGGATGACATGATGGCCGATGGTACCTACACCGAAATTTCCAACGAGTGGATCGGCTCCGACATCCGTTGATCGTCTGAAAAACAATCGAAACGTCGACGGTCCGGGTCTGCCGAATCGATCGATCCGACAGATCCGGCCGTGTTCCCTGGGGCTTCGGAGGCCTGGCGCGCCGCTGCCCCGCCACCCGGAGTGATGCAATTATGAAAAGTCTTTACGGTAAATTAACCTGGCCGGAAATCAAGGCCGTCGACAAAAACCGGGTGGTCGTACTGCCGGTCGGCGCGATGGAGGATCACGGCCCGCACCTGCCGCTGGATACCGACAATCTCATCGTCACTCGCCTGGCGGAAGCGGCGGTGACGGCAATTCCGGCAGACACCCTTTTGCTGCCGACCATTCCTTTCGGGTTCAACGAACACCACAAGGACTTTCCAGGCGTCATCTACATCCAACCCGAAACCTTGATGCATTTCGTTGTCGATATCACCCGTTCTCTGGCGCATCACGGGTTTCACCGTATTTTGATCTTAAACGGGCACGGATCCAACCATCCGGTGCTGGATCTTGCGGCCCGCAAGAGCGTTATTGAAACCGGGTGTATTTGCGTATCGGCATCCTACTGGAACCTGATGGCGGATACGCTGAAGGGTGAACGGCGTTCGCCCACCGGCGGGATGGCTCATGCCGGAGAACTGGAAACCGCTCTCTACCTGTACTTCGACCCACAGCATGTGCAGTTGGACAAAGCCCGGGCGAACATCGTCCACGATGAGAGCAGTCGCTACTTTTGTCTGGACCTGGCCGGCGGCGCCAGGGCCATGGTCATGCAGTGGTGGTCGACCCAGACCGCCGATGGTACCATGGGGGACCCCACCGTGGCCGAGCCCGACAAGGGCCGGATTTTTTTCGATGCCGCCGTGCGTGAAACCGTCGGGCTCATCAAGGAAATTCAGAAAATCGAAATTCGTCCACGCCGGGACCATCATTGAGGAGACGTCCGTGGATTACGATCTGATAGCGCGCGTGTTCGTTTACTTTGCCCGGGCGGCCGGGATCACGGTGGAGTTGTCGCTTTTGTCCGCGAGCCTGGGGCTCATCCTGGGGATGTTGGCCGCCCTTTGCAAGCTATCGCCGAATCCCTGGCTGAAAACGCCCGCGCGGGTATACGTAAGTGTATTCCGGGGGACGCCCTGCCTCATCCAGTTGTTCGTGATTTACTTCGGCGGACCCCAGATCGGTTTACAGCTCGAACCATTCCCGGCAGCGGTAATCGGTCTCGGAATCAACATCGGGGCCTATATGACCGAATCCATCCGTGGTGCGATTGTCGCAGTCGATCGCGGACAAATCGAAGCCTCCCGTTCCCTGGGCCTGAACAAAAGCCAGACCATGGTGAAAGTCATACTGCCCCAGGCCGCCCGGTTGATGATTCGCCCCCTGGGGGTTAACACGATCGCCCTGATCAAAGGCTCCTCACTGGTTTCGGCGATTTCAGTCGTGGAGTTGACCTATACGGCTCATCGCTATATCGGCTCCACCTACAGACCCTTTGAGATGTTCATCCTGGCGGCGATGTTTTATCTGGTAATCGTTTCCATTGCCTCATACGGTATCCGGCAGGTGGACAACCGGTATGTGTTGGCGACATAGGACCCGTGGTAACCCATATATGACAGCTACCTTCGGCTAAAGTCGAGGGCTTGGGTTCAAGGATTCAAGGGTTCCAGGGGTCAAGTGAGAAGACCGGTCAGGCTTTTGCTTGAATCCTTGACCCCTCGATCCCTTGAAGCCTTGCCTATCATCAAACGTCAAACGAAAGTCTCGCCTGAAGGCGAGGGTTTTTCTCCCATTCCCCGAGTGGGACAATAAGGGTCAAAGAAGATACCTGATCATCCGGATTCATTTTGGAATTTAATCGATATCGCTGGTGAAAGTATTTGACTATGCAATCTGCACCGAAAACTCCGTACCGGCTGCCGGACATTTTTCCAGCAGGAAGGTGACAATTAACTGATGACCGGATTCGACTTAAGCATTCTGCTGGAATATTACCCAATGCTGCTTTGGGGCCTGATGTGGACCTGCATCCTTTGCATGTGCTCGATCGCCCTCAGTCTTGTCGCCGGCGTGCCCCTGGCGGTGGCCAGCATCAGTCGCAACCGATGGCTGCGGACCGTTACGGAATTTTGCCTGTGGGTCCTGCGCGGCACGCCGCTGCTGCTGCAGCTTTTTTTGATTTATTTCGGTTTGCCCCAGATCGGCATTTATTTCAGCCCGATTGTCGCCGGAGTCCTCGGTCTCGGCATTCATTATGCCGTCTACAATGCCGACGTGATGCGAACCGGCATTGTGGCCGTCGAAAGGGGCCAGCATGAAGCCTCCCGCAGCCTGGGGCTCAACCGTGCCCAGACCCTGCGCAAGGTTGTCATTCCCCAGGCCCTTCGCAATGTTGCGCCGCCCCTGGGCAACAATCTGATTGCACTGCTCAAGGAATCGTCGCTGGTGTCGATCATCACCGTCCCCGAGCTGACATTGGCGGCCCAACGTGCCATTTCGGACACCTTCCGCCCCTTTGAGTTCTATATCGCCGCCGGTGCCATCTATTATATCGTCAATTATTTTCTCGAGATGGGGTTAAGACGCATCGAGATCAAAACCGCTTTAGCCCGCTAGCGGTGGAGGCCCAATGGTCAGAGTCATAAATGTTCGCAAGCGATTCGGTGATAACGAGGTATTGAAAGGCATCAGTCTGGAAGTACTTCGAGGAAAAATTTTGGTGATCATCGGCCCCAGCGGATCCGGCAAAAGCACTCTGCTACGGGCCATCAACCATCTGGAAACCGTGAATGACGGTGAAATCTGGATCGAAGACGTCCAGGTCAATCTGGCCTTGAAAGGCCGCAAATTCGAAAAACATATCAATCAAATCCGCCAAAATCTGGGCATGGTCTTTCAGCACTTCAATCTTTTCCCCCACATGACGGTCATGGAAAATATCACCATGGCCCCCATGCTTCTGAAAAAAATCTCCCGAAAGGAGGCCGAAGCGGCGGCCCGGAGCTTGCTTCAAAAGGTCGATCTCATCGACAAGGTCAATTTTTATCCGGCACAACTCTCCGGCGGCCAGAAACAGCGGGTAGCCATTGCCCGGGCGCTGGCCATGGAACCGAAGGTGATGCTTTTCGACGAGGTGACGTCCGCCCTGGATCCCGAGTTGATCGGGGAGGTCAACAAAGTCATGAAGAAGTTGGCCGAGGAGCACATGACCATGTTGATCGTCACCCATGAAATGCGGTTTGCCGCGGAGGTGGCCGATGAAGTGATTTTCATGGCCGACGGGGTGATCGTCGAGCAGGGTCCGCCAGACAGGCTCTTTCACGCACCGGCCGAAGAGCGCACCCGCCGCTTCCTGGCAGAGGTTTTCAAATGATCGATAAAACCTGTACAATCGAATCCATTCGTCCGCAATTTCAAAACGGCATGACCGTCATGGTCGGCGGGTTCGGCGTACCCGGGACCCCATTTATCCTCATCGATGCCCTGCTGGCAGCCGCCGTAGCGAATCTGACCCTGATCAAAAACGAAGCCAACGAAGACCATATGGGACTGTCCAAACTGATCGAGGCCGGCCGTGCTAGAAAAATCATCACCTCGCATCTGGGCCTCAATGCCACCGTGATCGGGATCATGAACCGGGGAGAGATCCAAGTCGAATTTTATCCCCAAGGAATTCTGGCGGAAAAAATCCGCGCCGGCGGTGCCGGGCTTTTCGGCTTTCTGACGGATATCGGTATCGACACCATTCTGAGCACGAAAAAGCAGACAGTAATCATCGACGGCCGCAAAACGATTGCCGAGCCGGCCCTGCGAGCCGATGTGGCCTTAATCCACGCCGCAGTGGCCGACCGCAGCGGAAATCTGATTTATGAAAAAGGTGCACGTAATTTCAACCCGTTGATGGCCACCGCCGCGGATACGGTCATTGCCGAGGCTGAACGGGTCGTAGATACCGGCGGTCTCGATCCGGATGGAATCCACACCCCGGGCGCTTTTATTGACCATGTGGTTGAAATTAGGGAACTGACACCGGAATACGGGATATTGTCGCATCATGTCTTATAAAGAAAAAATCGCGAAACGGGCCGCCCGGGAAGTGCTTCCCGGGCAAGTCATCAACCTGGGAATCGGCATCCCGACCCTCATTCCGCATTACCTGAAAACCGAGACACCGGCCTGGATCCATTCCGAAAACGGGATTCTGGGGATGGGCCTGCGTTGCCGCCGCGGAGAAGAAGATCGCAATCTGATCGATGCCGGAGGCAGCTATGTCACCTTGCAGCCGGGGGCGGCTTTTTTTGACAGCGGACTGTCTTTTGCGCTGGTTCGGGGAGGACGGCTGGACGTGGCATTTTTGGGCGCCCTTGAAATTTCACGGACCGGCGACTTGGCCAATTGGATCATTCCCGGCAAATATGCTCCGGGGATCGGCGGCGGCATGGAACTGGCCCAGAAAGCCCGGCGGGTGGTCGTCACCACCACCCACACGACCCGCAGCGGAGCGCCGAAAATAATTGAACATTGCACGCTGCCCCTGACGGCCAGACGGTGTGTGAACACCATCATCACGGAGTTGGCCGTCATCGAGGTGACCGCCGAAGGCCTGCTGCTTCTGGAGATTGCAACCGGGAGCACGATCGAACAGGTGTCGGCCCAAACGGGGGCTCCCCTGATCGTTCCCCAAGGCGAACTACCCACGTTTTGACGTTTGCGGATCGTTGACACCAGCAAGGGATGCAGCCGCCCGTTCGGCTGGTAAAATTGCACCCGGCGCCCCGGCCGGGAACCGGAGGATGAAACCGTTGATGGATTTGAACAAACAGCAACAGCAGATTGTCTCGGCCGC
>CAVZEZ010000021.1:0-206861 GCA_963774425.1 uncultured delta proteobacterium
CGCCCTTTCGGCCGCTGATCAAATCCTACCCCAAAATTCCGGCACCCTACTGCTATCGCTGCCCATACCGGAATACCTATCCGCAATGCGACCTGGCGTGCGCCCGGGAGCTGGAAAATGTCATCCGGCAACAGGGCCCGCAGAATGTGGCGGCCTTTATCGCTGAACCTATCGGCGGCGCCAGCACCGGCGCCCTGGTGCCGCCGGAAGTTTACTTCGGCATCATTCAGGAAGTATCTGTACAACTAGGGGATTATGCTGATTCTTGACGAAGTTATGACCGGATTCGGCCGCACGGGAAAACTATTCGGCTACCAACACTGGAATATCAAAGCCGACATCATTGCACTTTCCAAAGGCATGGCGGCCGGGTATTTTCCCCTGGGCGCCGTCATGACCCGCGACCGGATCGTCGAAGAAGTCGTGGCCGCGGCGGTTTTTCTCACGGCTTCACCTATGCGGGCAATCCGATCGCCTGCGCCGTGGGCCTGGAGGTATTGAATATCATTATTGAAAATGACCTGCCGGGCAATGCGACTGAAATCGGCAGCACCCTTAAAAATGGTTTGCAGCGATGCCGCCAACGGTATCCGATCATCGGCGATGTCCGGGCAAGGGCCTGCTGCTGGCTATCGAACTGGTCAAGGATCCACAAACCTGCGAGCCATTTCAGGCTGAACTGAATATCTGTCAGCGGTTGACTGATATCGCTTTCCAAGAGGGATTGATTATTTACCCGCGGCGCCCGATCAACGGATTGGCCGGGGACCATCTGTTGATCGCGCCGCCCCTTATTATTACCGCCGAAGAGGTTGACCGGCTGCTGCAGGCTGGATCGGGCCCTGGTGCGGCTGACAAAAGAGTGATCCGACCTCGAATGCGTGGCGCGCGCTCCGGCAGCATGCGAGGATGTATTCGATGATCGATAAAACCACATCGCTGGAACAGGCTGTCAAAAAAATCCGCAACGGAGACCTTGTTTAGTCGGCGGCTTCGGCGTACCGGGAACCCCGTTACCCTGATCGATGCGCTCCTGGAAAGCGGCCTTTCGGATTTGACGCTGGTCAAAAACGAGGCCAATGAGGACGGAATGGGGCTTTCGAAATTGATCGAAGCCGGGTGCGCCCGAAAATTGATAACCTCGCATCTGGGATTGAACGCCACAGTGATCGGCATGATGAATCGAAAAGAGATCGAAGTGGAGTTTTACCCCCAGGGTATTTTGGCCGAAAAAATACGGGCGGGGGGCGCCGGACTCTACGGCTTGCTCACAGATATCGGCATCGGCACCATCCTGGCACAAGCCAAGGAGGTGATCACCGTCAACGGCCGGCCGGTTATCATCGAACCGGCTTTGCGCGGAAATGTGGCCTTGATTCATGCTGCGGTGGCCGATCCGTTCGGCAATCTGGTGTATGAAAAAAGCGCCCGCAATTTCAATCCCGCCATGGCCACGGCAGCCGACACGGTTATTGTCGAAACCGAAAGGCTGGTGGATCTGGGTGAACTGGATCCGGATCGCGTTCACACACCGGGCGGTTTTGTCGACGTTGTGGTGGTGTTGGACGGTCTCTCCGACGAATACGGGATTTTAAAGCACCATGTCCTCTAAAGAAAAAATAGCCCGCAGGGCTGCGCAGGAGGTTCGCGACGGTCAGATCATCAATCTGGGCATTGGCATACCGACGCTGATTCCCAAATATTTAGGCAGAGAGCACCAGGTGGTGGTGCACTCCGAAAACGGCATCCTCGGCATGGGCGGCCCCAGCCGGCGCGGCCATGAAGACCGCAACCTGATCGATGCCGGCGGCACCTATGTCGGCATCGAACCCGGGGCCTGCTTTTGCGACAGTGTGCAGTCTTTTGCCCTGGTTCGCGGCGGCCGCCTGGACATCGCTTTCATCGGGGCGCTGGAGGTCTCGGCCGGCGGCGATCTCGCCAACTGGATTATTCCGGGCAAGCATGTACCGGGCATCGGAGGGGGCATGGAGTTGGCCCAAAAAGCCCGGCGCCTCATCATCACAACCACCCACTGCACCCGGGACGGCAGACCGAAAATAGTGGAACGTTGTGGCTTGCCGCTCACGGCCAAAGGATGTGTGGATACCATCATTACAGAGCTGGCTGTAATCGAGGTCACTTCCCGGGGGCTGGTGTGCAAAGAGATTGCCGCCGAAACCGACCTGGAGATGGTGCGCGAGCGAACGGGTGCTGAATTGATGACCCCAGCTGGAAAAATGGCAACATTCTAACACCTGCCGGTGAGTCAGCCGGATCGGAGAGCAGTTGCCTGCCAAGCCTCGTCTAATTTTTTAGGCGCTGCCGAAGCACGTAAATCGCTGCTTTATCGAGGCTTGATCGATGCAAGAAAAATCCTGGAAGCCTTGGGCATTGTTGTCGCCATCGTTGACTGCGGTGTTCCTGCTGCTGGTGGTACCGGTAATTTTCGTGGTGGTATACAGCTTCTGGCTGCGGGCGCCGACCGGTGCCGATATCCCCGCTTTTCAGATGGGCAATTACGCCAAGTTTTTTGAAGACTTTTTCTACCCGGGCATTTTGATTCGCACGATTCGGGTGGCGCTGGAGACAGTGGTGCTGTGCCTGATCATGGGATACATCCCGGCCTATTTTTTTTATCGCACCCGTTCCCGGTTTCGGCCCTTTATGCTGCTGTTGATTATGTTGCCTTTCTGGGTGAGCTTCATCATCAGAACCCTGAGTTGGATCAATATTCTGGGTGATACCGGGCTTATAAACCACGTCCTCATAAAAACCGGCCTGATCTCCGAGCCGCTGGGGATGCTGTATAACGAAGGGGCCGTGCTGCTCGGGCTGATCCAATATCTGCTCCCATTTATGATTTTGAACGTCTATGTAAGCCTGGAAGGCATCGACAAAAGCCTGACCGAAGCGGCGCGCAGTCTGGGCTGCACCGAGTGGCAGGCGTTCAAGGAGGTGACGCTGCCCTTGAGCATGCCCGGGATCAGCGCCGGCTGCCTGCTGGTATTCGTTCTGACAGCCGGAACTTATCTGCCGCCGATGATTCTCGGCGGGCCGCGCAATGACATGATCGCCAATCTGATTTTCAAACGGGTGATCGGCACCCTCGACTGGCCGTTCGGGTCAGCCATCAGTGTCGTCCTGCTGGGTCTGCTGGTGATCATTATCTACACCTACAATCGCTATCTGGGCATCAATCAATTGTTCAAGAGTTTGGGTGGGGGGAACTGATGAGGTTCATCTCGGGCTGGTCACTCATCCGCTTGTACACCATCCTGGTGTACGTGTTCATGTTCGCGCCGATAGCAGCTGTCATCATTCTGTCATTCAATCCGCAACAGTTCGGTTCGTTTCCGATGGAAGGCTTCAGTTTTCAATGGTATGTAAAGCTTGCTCAAAATCGAACCATTCTGGGCGCCTTTAAAAATTCACTGATTCTGGGATCGCTGACGGCCATTTTGGTGACTGCAATTGGTATTCCGGCTGCCATGGCTTTCGTGCGCTACGAATTTCCGGGCAAGAATACCCTCAATACCCTGCTGCTGACACCGATCATGATCCCGGAAGTGGTTTTGGGTGTGGCCCTGCTGTTATTCATTCGCTGGCTGCAGCAGCCCAAAAGCTTCGTTCTTCTGCTGATCGGACATGTGGTCTTGACCCTGCCCTATGTCCTGCTGGTGGTTCAGGCCCGGCTGGTGGGAATCAAACGCGAATATGAAGAGGCCGCCCAGGTGCTGGGGGCCAATGCGCTGCAGACGTTCAGGGAAATCACCCTGCCATTGTTAATGCCGGCCATATTAGCCGGCATGCTCTTCGCGTTCACTATTTCTTTCGATGACGTCACCGCCACCCTGTTCTGGGCGACCGCCGGCATGCAGACGGTTCCAGTCAAAATTTTCGGTATGTTGCGCAACTCCATCAGTCCGGAGATCAATGCCCTGGGGACGGTCATGATTGTGTTGACTATTTCAACGCCGCTTCTGGCGGGCTATCTGGCCCGTAAGTTTACAAGAGGCGTCCATTGACGGGCACGACTTTTGATCAAGTCAATGACATTTACTGGAGTTTCCATGTAGTTTTACACGAACATCCGGGTAACTGTGAAAGTGAATCGATGGCAATCGCTACCGCGCCCAACCGCCTTTTCGGGTCCGGATGTTTGATCCAATCAGGGGTGTCGGTATCAGCACACATGTTAAAATGAAAGGAGGAAAAAAATGGCAAGCGATCTTCAAAGACAACTGGACGAAGCCCATGAGCGTTATCTGAGCGGAGACATGACCCGGCGCAACTTCATCCGGACCCTCGGCATGGCGGGTCTTGCCGCCGGGATAGTCGGAGGACCATTCGGATCGTTGACCCGGCGCGCCCGGGCTGCCGATTCCATCCATTTCGATGGTTGGGGTGGCGTGGTCTCGGAGGCGTTTCGCGAATACGCCTTTAACCCATTTACCCAAAAAACCGGCATCGGAGTGATTGACGGTGAATTCGGCGACATGGACACTTATCTGACCCGTGTAAAGGCTTCCTTTCCACCCGGGGGGGAATTCAATCTGGCGCATCTCAGCGGTGTATTCGATTATGCCCGTTACGTCGGCCTCGGCTTCGACGTGGTTCTGAACGAAAGCGAAATTCCCAATCTTAAAAAGGTCATGCCGGCAATGATGGAACCCTATCGCGCCATCACCAACGGCAAATTATCGGCTGTTCCTTACGATTACGGCCAGACCGGCATCGCCTACAACACCAAGCACATTTCGAAGGAAAAGGCCGAAAAGCTCGGCGCTTCTCTGCTTTGGGACAAAGATCTCGACGGGAAATTGGGAAGTTGGGGCGACTGGCGCACCAATATCTGGTACGGCGCCCTGCGTACTGATCAGAATCCGAACGACATCAAGGACATGAAAGCCGTTTGGGACGCACTGCGCGCACAGCAAAAGATGATCAAGAAATACTGGGCCTCCGGCGCCGAGTTGATGAGCCTGCTGGCCAATGAGGAGATTTATGCCACAGTCGCCTGGTCGGGGCGGGTTGCGGCCTTGCAGGCCCAGGGGCATCCTATCGGATTTCTGTCGCCGCATAACTGCTATTCCTGGCAGGAGTGCATCTTCGTAATCAAGGGCACCGATCTGTCGGTAGCCCAGAAGCTGCTCAATTTCATGCTGGAGCCCAAATGTTCTATAGCCGTTGCTGTGGGGCAGAAATATCCTCCCAGTCTTGATCCAACCAAGGTTCCCATGCCGGATGAAGTCAAAAAGCTGCCGGCCTTCGATCCGACCGGCAAATTGGAAGGATACCTGTTCGCCGACCCGGCCTACTGGAACGGGCATCAGGTTAGTGGGCGGAAAAATGGGACCGCATCAAAGCCGGTGCCTGATCACCTTTGATACCCGGCCGCCGGCAATGGAAAGTTGGCAGACCGGCGGCCGAATCCCTTGCCCCGGTTTTTGAGATGGAAGGATAGAAAGTGAGTGATACGGATCGACCCATCGTAAGGTTCAAAGGAGTTCTCAAACGTTTTGGTAAGGTGGTGGCCGTTGAAAAAATGGACCTGGACATCAGCGAGGGGTCGTTGGTGACGCTTCTCGGCCCCTCCGGGTGCGGCAAAACGACCCTGCTGCGCATGATTGCTGGCCTGGAAGCGCCCTCCGAGGGGGATATTTTGGTCAAGGGCCAAAGGATAAACGATGTGCCCATTCACAAACGAAATCTCGGCATGATTTTTCAAAACTACGCCCTGTTTCCCCATAAAACGATTTTCGAAAATGTCGCTTTCGGCCTCAAATATCACAATGTGCCCAGAAATGAGATCGAAAAAAAGGTGGCCCGCTCTCTGGAAATGGTCCGCCTGCCGGGAGTCGAAAAGCGCTATCCGTCCCAGCTTTCCGGCGGCCAGCAGCAGCGGATCGCCCTGGCCCGGGCGATTGTCATCGAGCCGGATGTTCTGCTGATGGACGAGCCGCTTTCCGCTCTGGACGAAAACCTGCGGGAGGAAATGCGCAGAGAAATAGACAATCTGCAAAAAATGCTTGGCGTGACCACGATTTTTGTCACGCATGATCAACGCGAAGCACTTTCGATGTCCGATAAAATCGTGGTGATGAAAAACGGGCGCAAGCTGCAGGAGGGTCCACCGCAAGCGGTCTACAATCTGCCCGATAATCATTTTGTGGCCGACTTCCTGGGGCACTCGAATTTTCTGACGGGCAAAGTGACCGGCCGCCGCAAATCCTTGACCGTCGTTACCCTGAAAACCGGCGGCGAGCTTTTGACCGATGCCGACAGCGACTGGCAGCCGGGCACAACGGTTGAAATCGTAATTCGGGCCCAGCAAATGTCAATCGAAAACTGGAAAGATGAAACTCGCGCCCCGGAGATCAACTGCTTTTACGGCAGGGTCAAGGATTTAAGCTATATGGGCGGAGAAATCCGATATTTCGTGCAACTGGAAGACGGCACCGATTTCCACGTGATTGTAATGGCGCAGCCAGAGATGTTTCAGCCGGGACAAAAGGTCATCTTGAAAACTGCCCCGCGAGACTGCCGCCTGTTGGCTACCTGAGTACTGCGCACGGGCATAAATAGGTGATCACCAGCAGAGCGTGGCCCCGCCCACGGACCTTTCTCAGACACCTTCCCTGCTGACGGTCGCAGGTTGCCTGGACCGGGCCTGAGAATCAATCAGAAGCCACCCCAAACATAAACGTTGCAAGCTGATGAGTCTAAAGCCAATAGCCGGCACCTGGTGGAATCTTTGCACAGTTCAACTTACCTTGGCGGAACCGTTGGTGAGATGGCACCGGATACCGGCTGGAACCGGAGGATGAAACCGTTGATGGATTTGAACAAACAGCAACAGCAGATTGTCTCGGCCGCGGAAAAACTGGAAGCGGACATAGTGGATTTCACCTGCCGACTGGTGGCCGAACCCAGCACGCTGGGCAATGAGGCTTCGGCCGCGGGCGTGTTGGAAAGCGAACTCGAAAATTTGGGATTTGAAACCGAAAAGGTGGCGATCGATTCGCAGACCCTGTTGAACCATCATGGTTTCGCCCCCGTTCCCTGGGGGTATGAAGACCGGTTCAATGTCGTGGGATTCCGGCCGGCCGACCGGCCGGGCGGCCGCAGTCTGGTGCTCAACGGCCATCTGGATGTCGTCGATCCGGGGTGCCTCGATTTCTGGGATGATGATCCTTTTCATCCCGTTATCCGGGAAGACTGGATTTACGGTCGCGGTGCCGGTGACATGAAATCGGGTATTGCCGCCATGATTTACGCCGTGCACGCCGTCGAAGCCGCCGGGTTCGGTCTTCAGGCTCCGGTAACCGTCCAGGGGGTGATCGAAGAAGAGTGCAGCGGCAACGGCGCCCTGGCCTGCCTGCAAGCCGGGTACGACGCAGAAGCCGCGTTGATTCCGGAGCCTTTCGGACCGACCATGTTGACCCATCAGGTGGGTGTGCTCTGGTTTAAAATCACCGTTCGCGGCGTTTCCCGTCATGTCCTGTCCGCAAGCGCCGGCGTCAATGCGATTGAGGTCTGCTTTCCGCTCATCAAGGCCTTGCGCTCGCTGGAGGCTGAACTCAATGGGGGTCCACGTCCGGAGGCTTATCAACATCTTGATCATCCATTGAATCTCAACATCGGGCTCTTCAACGGCGGCAACTGGCCGTCTTCGGTTCCCGACGCAGCCGTGTTTCACGGTCGTTTTTCCTATTTCCCCGGAGTTCGCTTCGATGACATCCGTCGCAGGATCACCCGGACCGTGGAAAAAGCCGCCGAAAATCATCCTTGGCTGTCGCAAAATCCGCCTGAAGTTGAATTTTACGGCTTCCGTTCGGACGGCCACGCGGTCGACCGAAATCTTCCGGCCCTGGAAACGCTCAACGCCTGCCATCGGATGCTGACGGAAGCCGATATCGAACCTTATGTTTCGACCTGCACCACTGATCTGCGGGCTTTTCAAATATCCGGCGTGAAACAGGCCACCTGTTATGGACCGGTTGCGGAAAACATCCACGGCGCCAATGAACGAGTTCATATCCCAAGTGTGATGCAGGTGGCGAAAGCCTATGCCCTGTTTTTGTCCCGCTGGTGTGGAATCGTGGAATGATTAAATCCTTGCGACGACATTTCGGAGTTCTTCGAATCGAACGAACCCTCATCTTCCCGCTATCATAGAAATATACAAAATTTGTTTCAATAAACTTGAAATGAAAAAATTAAAATGGTAAAGTAACTCCTTTTAAAAACCATGACAAATTATGCGATTTGCGGCCGAAATTCCGTTTAGCCAAAGGCTGCCGCTGTCCGCGTTATCGGTTAAATAATCAGGGAGTTGCCATGTTTGAAGGAACACTTTTCATGCTAGGGCTGGGTGCGCTGTGCGGTGTCGTGCTGGGAGCTGCGTCACGAATATTTTATGTTTGGGAAGATCCGCGCATTGCACAGGTGGAGGCGTGTTTTGCAGGCGCCAATTGCGGCGGCTGCGGTTTCGCCGGATGCTCCGCTGCGGCCACCGCGGTAGTGGGCGGCAAGGCGGGGCCCACTGTTTGCGTGGTGGGAGGTCCCGAAGCCGCGGAATCGGCTGCCGGGATTATGGGGATGGAAGTGGGACTGGCGGAACCGATCAAATCCTATAACACCTGTAGCGGCGGGAATCGTGCTGAAAACAAATATCTTTACTCCGGTGTAAAAACCTGTCGTGCTCAGGCCGCGCTGTTCGGCGGCCAAAGGGACTGCAGTATCGGTTGTCTGGGTTTCGGCGACTGCGTACGGGCCTGTCAGTTCGACGCCTTGAAGATGGGACCGCTGGGCTACCCGGTGGTCGACCGGGAAAAGTGCGTCGGTTGCGGGGTTTGCGAACAGGTCTGTCCCAAGGAGGTAATGCAGGTCAAAACACCCTCGCAACGCATTCTGCATTTCAACCAGCGCAATGATCGGCTGGCTCCCTGCCGTCAAACCTGTCCCGCAGAAATCGACATACCCAAATATATTGCTCAGATCAGAGAGGGAGACTATGAGGGAGCCGTCGACACCATCCGGGAACGCAATCCCCTGTTGCTGGCCTGCGGGAGGGTATGTCCGCATCCCTGCGAGGTCAATTGCCGGCGCGGCATCGAGGACGATCCCGTTTCCATCAATCAGTTGAAGCGATTTGCCGCCGATTTCGAGCTCAATTCCGGTAAGCGGTTGCGGGTTTCGGTGGCTCCGCCTACCAATAAGCGGATAGCGGTTGTCGGAGGCGGACCCGCGGGACTTACCTGTGCTTTTTTTCTGCGGCGGCTGGGCCATGAGGTAACTATTTTCGAAGCCATGCCGAAATTGGGTGGAATGCTTCGTTACGGTATCCCGGAATACCGCCTCCCCAAAAAAGTGCTGGACTGGGAAATCGAAGGCATCCTCAACCTGGGCATCGAATGCAGGACGAAGGTCAAGTTCGGCAAGGACTTCGATCTGACCACACTGGAAAACGAAGGCTACGATGCCGTCTTTCTGGGCATCGGCGCCTGGAAGGATTCGTCCTTGCGCGTGGAAGGCGAGCAATTGCAGGGCTGCTACACGGGCATCGATTTTCTGGCGAGACTGGCCGGCGGCGAAGATATTCCGGTCGGTCGATCCGCTGTGATCATCGGCGGCGGCAATACCGCCATTGACTGCACCCGGAACCTGATCCGGCTGGGTGTAAAAGAGGTAAATCTGGTCTATCGCCGCACGCGCAAAGAAATGCCGGCAAATCCGGTGGAAATTGAAGCAGCCGAAGCGGAAGGGGTTAAATTTACTTTTCTGGCAGCCCCCGTTCGCGTCATCGGTAACGACCAGGGCGTAACCACCCATCTGGAATATTTAAAAATGGAACTGGGAGAGCCGGATGCCAGCGGCAGGCGACGGCCCATGCCCATCGAAGGCTCCGAGTCCCTGATTGAAACCGGCATGGTGGTCACTGCCATTGGGCAATCACCGGACATATCCTTTACCGAAACGATGCAGCAGCAGTTGGCGGAGCTGAAAACCACCCGTTGGAACACTATCGAAGTCGATCCGACCACGCTGCAAAGCACTATTCCACATCTGTTTGCCGCCGGCGACGCCGCCACGGGTCCGAGTCTGGTGGTGGAAGCCATCGGAGGAGGCCGGCGAGCTGCCCGCTCGATTCATCAGTTTGTCATGGGACAACCGGTAGCAGCGGATACCTTGGAGCTGCAAAAAGACATGATCGCCGAAACCCTGTTCGATCATGTCCTGGGAATCGTCAAAGCTCAAAGGGCGCCCATGCCCGAACTTCCGGTGGCCGAGCGGATTCAATCATTCATCGAGGCCGATCAGGTTCTCAGCGAAGATGCGGCTCTCAGGGAAAGCAGCCGCTGTCTTTCCTGCTGTCTTACCTGCTACAACCCGGACAATGCGTGCGTCGGCATTGGCGAGATCGGGGATACCAGCCGGGAAGCCGAAGTGGTTTGATCCGCATCGCGGATTTTATCGGGCTAAAAATAGCTTGAAAGGTTTGCTGCATTATGGTAGTCGAACCTTGATTTTTCAGTGCGAACAGCTGGCAGTGTCCTTCCACGTTACAGCAGGATCGGTTGTCGCCAACCTGGAGCGAAAAACCAGGTTTTCATTGATTGAATATAAGGTACGGATAGGCTATGTTTTCAAAATTTGAGTTGAAGCTGGCGTATGGTTTGGCGGTTTGTTTGCTGTTGGTCGGAGCATTGTGCTATGCCGCGTTTCCTGAAAGGAAGCCCGAACCACCCATCCGGCTGATGTTCGATGTGACGGCGGGCAAGGTATTGTTCGATCACAAGACCCACAGCTCGGAAAGCGGCTACGGGATATCCTGCGGCGAGTGTCATCATACCCTGTCCGAAGATGAGTATGATGAGGCCGGATCCTGCAGTGAGTGTCATGAGCCGGATGAGGGCAATGAAGAAGTTCCCAAACGATCGGATGCCTTTCACCAGCAGTGCACCGGATGTCATGAGGAATATGGCGCAGGTCCGCTCGAAAAAGAATGTTCCGCCTGCCATGTCATGTAAATCGGAAGAGAAGATATTCCGCGGACATTCCCGTGCGGTAGTCATTTCTTACGGCACATGAAAAGGTTGAATTATGCTAAAAAAATCGTTTATCGGTTTATCCAGTTCCAGAATCGAGTATGAACTGCTGCCCGCCCGGCAGCCGGCACCTGATAAGGTGGTGCCGTCCAAGAAAGTCGTTTTTCTTCAGCTACTTCACAGAACGCAAAAATCGCAGCCATCCTATCACGTCGGCGACAAGGTCAAGACGGGTCAGAAGATCTCTTTGTTCGCCGACGATCCGGGATATGTAATTTCGAGTGTCTCCGGAACGATATCCGCCATTTCACCGTATGCCGGCGATTTCGGTAAAAAGTACAGTGCCGTCACCATCGACATCGATCCAAACGAAAGTTTAGACGATCAATTTAAGAATCGAATTCAGGAACCCGATTTGGCCGGTGCCATCGACTATCTCTCATTTGTACCGGGCAGTCCGCCGCTTTTTCTTCTGTCTGATTCCGATCCTAAAATTCATACCCTGGTCATCATGGGAGTGGACAGCGATCTGCTGCTTGGAACCAATCAATTTGTGGTTAAATACCGGCTCGACAGTATTAAAAAGGGCATTGGCATCCTGAGGGATATCACCGGTATCGATGACATTGTCCTGATCACCGCCGGTGAAACGATGCAAGGTTTCGGTCATATGGGTGCTCAGGTAAAAAATATTGATACTACCTATCCCGCGGCGCATCCATCCATGATCATGAAAAATGTCCTGGGGCAAGAGATCCCCGCCGGAAAAACCAGCGCAGATCTAGGCGTCTGTTTCATGACCGCCGAGGCTGCGGCATCTATCGGCAAAGCTTTTGGCGACGGACAAATACCGGTCAACAAAATCGTGACCGTGGTAACCAAGGATGGCAAACAGCGTCTGGTGGAAACCGTCATCGGCACCCCTGTTCGGGATATTCTGAATGCCTTTGATATTTCCGTCAACGAAGAAGACCGCATCATATTCGGCGGCCCCATGGCGGGTTCGGCCCTGTATTCGCTGGATCACCCGGTGCTGCCCGATACCAACGGTATTGTGGTCATCGACCGATCCGATGCCGCCTACGCATCTGATTATCCCTGCATAAACTGCGGCGAATGCGTGCGAGTCTGCCCGGCCCGGATGCAGGTGCACATGCTGGTCAGATTCCTGGAAGCCGGACAGTATGAGGAAGGCGCGGACAGCTACGATCTTTACTCCTGTATCGAATGCGGCTTGTGCAGCTTTGTATGCGTATCCAAGATACCGATATTTCAATACATAAAATTAGCCAAATACGAACTCGACCGGGATAGAACCGCGGAGGCTACGGATGCTTAGGCAAACAAAATTGATCGTTTCACATGCTCCTTTCTGGCACAATGGAAGTCGAATCACCAATCGCAGTTATCATACCATTCTCGCCACCCTGCCGGCGGTTTTCGCGGGTTTTTATTTTTATGGGATCCCGGCATTGGGGGTCGTCTGTCTGTCGGTGGCCACGGCGATCTTCTGGGAATTGGGATTCAATTATATGTCAAAACGTCCAGTGTCCGTCGGCGACGGCAATGCAGCTCTGATCGGCCTGCTGCTTGCCATGATGCTGCCCGCTACGATTCCCTGGTGGGCGGTGATCACCGGCACCTTGGTTGCCATTTTAGTCGGCAAGCAGATTTTTGGCGGCATCGGCGGCAACGCCTTCAATCCGATTGCACTGGCGGTGGCCATTATGATGATCTCCTGGCCGAATCTGTTCAATTTCGATGGAATGCTGCTCAACTATGATTTTAGTTTTCCGGCTGTTTATCCCCTGGGAGCAGCCAAGCATTTCGGACCCGCCGTCCTGGGATCCATCGGGATCGGCGACCTGCTGATGGGCAAACAGATTGGCGGCCTGGGTGCCACCTTCGGCATCGGTCTGATTCTGGGGGGAATCTACCTGATACTGAGGGGGTTCATCCGCTGGGAAATATCCCTGACCTTTCTGGCGGGCGTCTATCTGACGGCTTTGATATTCAACCAGATCGATCCGGTCCGATTCGCCGGCCCCGGCATCCACATTTTGTCCGGCTACACCCTGCTGGGTGCTTTTTTCCTGGCTACCGAAGATTCTTCTTCACCGGTAAATGAGATACCCATGCTCATCTACGGTGCCGTCGGCGGCATAATGACTGTTTTGATACGCGACATCGGCGCCTATGTCGACGGTGTCATTCTGGCGATTCTGGTCATCAATCTTATCAATCCGCTGCTGGATAAAATCAGACCGCCGGCTCTGGGAAAGGTTGGATAAAATGCGTGAAATGATAAAAATGGTGGTCGTTCTAACAATTCTGAGCTTCTTTTCAGGTGGGGTGCTGGCCTATCTGCGCAGCAGCACCCAAGAACGAATCGATAACCAGGTGTTGGAATTCGTCAAGGGTCCCGCCGTGCGTACTATTCTTAAGGGTGCCGACAATAACCCCATCGCAGACCGGTTTACACTCCAAGACGGCGATACCGAACGGACATTTTTCGTCGGCAGCTTCAACGGCGACCCCCGAGGAATCGCTTATGAAACTTCAGGCAAGGGATTTGGCGGAGATGTCGGTGTGATGGTCGGCATCAATGTGGAAGACAACAAACTGCTGGGTGTGGGCGTCACCACCCACTCTGAAACACCTGGCATGGGTGCCAAAGCCAAAACCGATCCGAGTTTCGTTTCCCAGTTCAAGGGATTACCAGTAGAAAATTCCTACAAGGTGACCGCGGATGGCGGCTCGATCAATGCCATGAGCGGGGCCACGATTACCTCCCGCGCCGTATCTGCAGCGACCACGACGGCAAGCAAAATCTACCAAAATCTGAAACCTCAGATCGAGGAAAAATTGAAGGGCTTTAAAAAATAAGGGGAACTACATGGCGAAATCTCTTACTCAGGAATTCGTTAAAGGACTGTGGGATGAAGTGCCGCCGTTTCGATTGGTACTCGGTCTGTGCCCGACTCTGGCAGTCACCAAATCGATTGAAAACGGCATCGGAATGGGGGTTGCCACCACATTTGTCCTGGTGGGCTCCAATGTGCTCGTGGCCCTGTTGCGTAAGGCTATCCCTTCCAAAGTCCGCATCGCCTGTTACATCGTGATTATTGCCACCTTCGTCACCATAGTGGAACTGTTGATGCAGGCCTATGCCTATCCGCTTTTTCTCAAACTGGGGATATTTATTCCGCTCATTGTGGTCAACTGCATCGTGCTGGGACGAGCCGAAGCGTTCGCCTCTAAAAACGGCGTGCTTCGTTCATTGTTGGACGGACTTGGCATCGGTGTGGGATACACACTGGCGCTAATGTCGCTGGCCGCCGTCCGCGAGTTGCTTGGAACCGGCTCGCTGACGTTCTGGGTTACACCCATACAAATATTCGGGCCTTCGTTCCAACCGTTTGCATTTATGGTTCAGGCCCCCGGCGCTTTTATGGCGCTGGGACTAATGCTGTGCCTCATGAATCTCGCCGGAAAAAAATAGGAGACATCCATGGGTGATTTATTCGTCCTTGCTATCAGCTGTATTTTGATAAATAATATTCTGCTGGCCCAGTATCTGGGCAACTGCCCTTTTTTGGGCACTTCCAAGAAAATGGAGACGGCCGTCGGCATGGCCATGGCCGTCATTTTTGTATTGGTTCTGGCCGGCATCATCACCTGGCTGACCAACACCTTTTTCCTGGTAAAATACGATCTCGAATATCTGCGAACCGTCTCATTTATCCTCGTAATCGCCTCCCTGGTGCAGTTTGTGGAGATGTTTCTAAAAAAGAGCATCCCGGCCCTGTATGCCGGACTGGGTATCTTTTTGCCCCTGATCACCACCAATTGTGCCGTCATGGGCGTGTGCCTGATCAATGTCAATGAGGAATATAATTTCATGCAGGCGACGGTGGCATCCTTCAGTTATGCGGTCGGATTCGGCCTGGCATTGATTCTCTTCGCCGGTGTCCGCGAACGCATCCTGATCGGGCGGGTTCCCCGTCCTCTGCAAGACACTTCGATTGCACTTGTAACGGCCGGCATCCTGTCTCTGACCTTCCTGGCTTTCAAGGGAATGGTCTGATGGTTTGGATCGTTTGGCGCTAATTTAGTTAAGCGGTCGTTCCCAAAAAAAAATTTTCGAATCCGATTCCTTCCTATAAACCGAATAGGTAATGGCACTACCTCATGTCCTTTTTAGGCGCCTGGAATGGCTGCTTCGGCTTCCCGCAGAGTCTTAATGCCCAGGAATACCTGAACATCGATCAAGACGCTGCCAATTAGCTGATCGATTTAGCCCCTCTCCAAATAGACTTCTATAACAGTCACAGATCCCCCATCCCAGGCAGTTATGCGATGGATGCAGATCCGAAGGCAGTGCCAACTTCAAGATGCATCCCGGCCTGCGTCTCATTCACTCCCATAATACCCAAAAAAGGATATGACTAAGGTCTTAAACGGTTCCTACATTAAAAGCATACTGGAGGATCAGGTAGATCAGATAAATACCCAGAAGACAAGCACCCTGCCATCGACGGAATTGACCATCCCTGTTCATATAGATAAAGGCACGGAAGAGATAGAGAATCAGGATCATCGCCGGAAAGTGGAAGCTGAAAAAGTTGGCTGGAATTTGCAGGGGCCGGGCTACAGCGGCGGCGCCGATTACGAACAAGCAGTTTAATACATCCGCACCGACAATGTTGCCCACCATAATTTCGGGGTGTCCCTTACGAACAGACGTAACGGCTGTCATGAACTCGGGTAAAGAGGTACCGAAAGCCACCATAGTGGCTGCGATGACGTCTTCAGGAACGCCCATTCGGTGCGCAATCTCAGCCGCACCGGGAACAAGAATGCGCGCACCGAAAATAACCAATATCAGACCGCCCAAAAACATTAGCCAGCTTATCCCCAAACTCAGCAATTCAGAAGCATCTGTCATTTCTTCCATCAACGCTGCTTGCGAACCTTGCTTGGCCCAAAAGTAGGTAATATACATATAAACACCTAGCAATATGAGAAATAAGCAGCCGACCCACCGTTGCAGGATCGGTCCCTCAGGCAGCAGGAGCAGCGATATTAATGAGATTAAAACAAGCAGCGTTGCAGCCCCTACCTGCACCCAACCCGTTCGGTTGAGAATAAAGCGGTTAACCGGCACGGCTGTTAGCATGGATATCAGCCCGAATATAAGACCGGTATCGGCGATAATAGATCCCACCCCATTGCCAAGGGCCAAACCAGGGTTCCCCAACCAGGCGGCCATCACGGATACCACTGCCTCCGGCATGGTGGTTCCAAGTGAGACAATAGTTGCTCCAATAACAATTCGCGGTAGACCGGTTCGTCGTGCCAGGTGGACAACGCCGTCAATCATCCAGTCGGCTCCCTTGGACAACATCAGGACACAGGCAACAATTATCCCAACTAAAACGATGGCCGGTAAACCATGCGCCAAATTTTGCAAAAGGGTTTCATCTGCAATCAGTCGAAATACGTCTTTCAGCATGGTTACCCCTCCCAATCATTCTATATAAGCTTCATTGCAACATGGTCAATTCAATCCTTGCAATTCGTCAAAAACCGACCGCAACCCAATATTGGCAGGTATTTGCGGCAGATCAGTTCTTTTTAAATAAAGCCCGTCGAAGATTGGAGGAAGGAATCTATAATTTCGCATGCTTTAAGCAGTCGATCACACGCGCCATGTCCGCGGGTAGAGATGACTCAAAGATCAGAAACTTTTTTTCAGCGGGGTGTGTGAAGCCGAGTTTCCAAGCATGCAGCATCTGACGGGATACCAGTTTGAGCGTGGTAAGAATTTCCGGGGAAAGGTTCGGCCGTAGATTTTTTAAATTGGCAAATAATTTTCGGGGGCCATACACCGGGTCACCCACAATCGGATGGCCCATTGTCGAACAATGGACACGAATTTGATGGGTGCGGCCAGTTTTTAAATCTAATTCGAGCAGGGTAATGCCGGCAAATCGCTCGCGAACCCTCCATATTGTTTCGGCATTACGTCCTTTGGAGGCGATGGTAGACATTCGCTTGCGATGCACCGGGTGGCGCCCGATGGGCAGCTTGACCGAACCTTCATCTGATTGCAATTCACCGTAAACGAGGGCCAAATATTTTTTTTGTACGGTCCGGTTCTTGAATTGCCTTGCCAGGCTTTCATGGGTAGTTGCATTTTTCGCGACCACCATGGTTCCCGAGGTATCTTTATCGAGCCTGTGAACAATTCCCGGTCGAATTTCGCCATTGATCGCTTCCAGATCGGGGCAATGATGAAGCAGGGCATTCACCAGGGTACCACTGCCGTGGCCGGGCGCGGGATGCACAACCAGGCCCGCCTGTTTGTTGAGCACCACGAGATGGCGGTCTTCATATAAAATATGCAGCGGAATCGGTTCCGGCTTATTCTCGGTCTGGGTGGGAGCCGGAATTTCACCCCGAATGGTGTCTCCAAATTTTACGCGGTAACCGGGCTTTTTGGGCTGATCGTCAACGAGAATGGCTTGATGGGATATTAAATAGACCGCTTGCGAGCGGGAACAGCCGAAAATGTTTGCGGCGACCACAGCATCCAGGCGCCGTCCATGGTCGGCTTCCTTGGCAAGGATGGCAAAAGCACCATTTGTGGCCATATGTCCGGGAAGGTTTAATTTTCTAAACTATCTGAAGCAAAAAACGATTCCAGTTCGGAGATAATCGTTTCTTCGGCCGTATCTTTTGCGGTGGATAGTTCCTTTACCAACAGCACCTGGGCGGTATCATAAAGCTTCCGCTCCCCAAAAGAAAGGTCCTTGCTGAGTTTCAGCAGCGAAAGATCTCTGAAAACCTCAGCCACATCATACAATGAGCCCGTCTTAATCTTATCCATATACTCGCGATAGCGCCGGTTCCAGGTTTGGGCCGGAACACCATCGGTACGGATCTTCATGACTTCATAGACTTTAGGGATGTCTTTTTTATTGATTATTTCCCGCAAGCCGACGGACTCGACATTTCTAGTGGGAATCATGATTACCATACCGTTTTCGAGGACTTTCATGATATAAAAGTTATGCTTCTCACCGTTGATAACACGGCTTTCAATCGCCTGAATCATTCCAACACCATGGGCGGGATACACCGCGAGGTCCCCTACCTGGAATTCACGGTTTATAATTTCTTTCATACTTTCGATGTTTTCGTTGGCTTTTTTTTCTGTCATATTCCCACCCGTTTTCAGTGTTGTTGGCTTTACGAGACAGATCTCTTAATATCATACCTGCTGGAAACAATCAATAAAAAAGGATTGGCGTAAATATTACGCCAATCCTGATTATCAATGTTGCCGTATGTTTGAAGATTACAGCAGGAACGGCACCAACAGCAATGCCACCACATTGAGGATCTTGATCATCGGATTGATGGCAGGACCTGCGGTATCTTTGTAGGGATCGCCTACAGTGTCGCCGGTGACGGCAGCCTTGTGTGCCTCGCTGCCCTTACCGCCGAGATGACCATCTTCAATGTACTTTTTAGCATTGTCCCAGGCAGCACCACCGGTGGTCATGGAAATCGCCAGGAAAAGCCCGGTGATGATACTACCGATGAGCAGCCCGCCCAGGGCGATTTTCCCCAGAATAAAGCCGACCAGCACGGGCGCTATCACCGGCAGGATGGCAGGCACGATCATTTCCCGCAGGGCAAATTTGGTGACGATGTCCACACAGGCGGCGTAATCCGGTTTGGCGGTGCCTTCCATAATACCGGGAATTTCACGGAACTGGCGTCTGACCTCATCAACGACCGCGCCGCCGGCCTTGCCCACGGCACGCATCGCAATCGAAGCAAAAAGAAACGGCATCAGCCCGCCCAGGAAAAGACCGATAATTACATTGACATCGCTCAAATCAAACCTCAGCATGACATCCGAGCCATGCAGCATGAATTCCTGGGTGTACGCGGCAAACAGAACCAAAGCGGCCAGAGCGGCCGAACCGATGGCATATCCCTTGGTAACGGCCTTGGTGGTGTTGCCGACCGCATCCAGCGGGTCGGTGACTGCCCGGACGCTTTCGTCCATATTAGCCATTTCGGCAATTCCACCGGCATTGTCGGTAATCGGGCCGTAGGCGTCGATGGCGATGACCATACCGGTCATGGAAAGCATGGACATGGCGGCCATGGCGATACCGTAAAGCCCGGCGGCGGCATGAGCGACTCCGATGGCAATGCAGATGGCCAACACCGGCAGTGCCGTGGATTCCATGCTGACGGCCAGACCGGCGATGATATTGGTACCGTGTCCGGTGGTAGAAGCTTCGGCGATCAGTTTAACCGGTTTGCGAATGCCGGTGTAATACTCTGTGATCATGACAATCACAACGGTTAGAATCAGGCCCACCAGGGTGGCTGCATAAACTTGCATGCCCGAGATCTCCGCAATGCCCGAAAAAGAGGTGACGCAAGCCACCAGGAAAGCGATACCCGCCAGGATGGCTGCACCGAACATGCCTTTATACAGGGCGCCCATGATATACTCATTGGGCCCCAGTTTGACGAAGAAAATGGCAATCATGGAAGCGACGATCGCAATGGCGCCAAGCACCAACGGAAATTCAGTCGGAATGATGAGTTGCGGATAGAGCAGGTTGCCAAGCAGCATGGCCGCCACCGCTGTGACCGCGTAGGTCTCGAACAGGTCGGCCGCCATACCGGCACAGTCTCCCACGTTGTCGCCGACGTTATCGGCAATGGTTGCCGGATTACGGGGATCGTCTTCCGGGATGCCTGCTTCCACTTTTCCCACCAGGTCCGCGCCGACATCGGCGCCTTTGGTAAAGATACCGCCTCCCAGCCGGGCGAAGATAGATATCAAACTACCGCCGAACCCCAGGGCGACCAGGGCGATGACTGCTTCCCTGATTTCGGTTCCGCTGGCGATCAGGACCGTATAACATCCGGCGACGGCGGTCAACGCCAGTCCCGCCACGATCATGCCGGTTACGGAACCGCCCTTAAATGCCATAGACAACCCTTTGGCCAATCCTCCCTTGGCGGCTTCGGCCGTGCGCACATTGGCGATTACCGAAACCCGCATCCCGATGTAACCGGCGGCAAAGGATGCAGCAGCCCCGACCAGAAAGCCAACCGCGGTCTTGAATCCCAGGGCGAAGGCGATAATGACAAAAAGGATGATTCCGGCAATACCCATGCTCTTGAGCTGCCGGTTCAGATAAGCGATGGCCCCTGTCTTGATCGCATTGGCGATTTCGGTCATTCTCTCGGTGCCTGTCGGAGCGCTTTTGACCAAGCTCGCTATGATAAGTGAAAAAATTACACCGGCGATTCCTACCAGTGTGCAAATCAGCGGTAATAAGTAATTCATCATGTCCTCCAAATGATAGATTTTCGTTTACGCTGTGAGAAGATCTTTACCGTTAAATATGTTCATACCTGTTTTGGTCCCCTTGCAAAGAATCGTGACAACGGCATTCCGGGCTCCTGAAATAATCCGGCTCAACGTATCTTCATTTTCGGCGGGAAATTTTCCCAGAACATGATCCGTCACACTACTGCCGGTCCCGGAACGCCCGATACCGATGCGCAGACGAACAAAATCGCCCCCGCCAAAGGCATCCATTAACGACCTTATGCCATTGTGTCCTCCATGCCCTCCTTTCTCTTTTATTTTTAATCTGCCAAAAACAAGGTCGATGTCGTCATGAATGACCACCATCTCCCTGCATTCTATGCGGTAAAAATGGGCCAATTTTTGGATCGGCGGCCCGCTGATGTTCATAAATGCCATCGGCTTGACCAGCAAAACCTCGCCACCTTCGACGAACCCGCGTCCGTAGACACAGTCAAACTTGCTTTTGTCCAAGGAAATGTCGAAGTCCCGGGCTATTTTGTCGATTACCATAAACCCGGCATTATGCCGGGTTTTCTCATAGTGGGCTCCCGGATTTCCAAGGCCGGCGACCATTTTCAACTTATTATTCAATAACTTGTCGATTAGTTAAGGCCTTCACCGCCAGCGGAGCCCTCGAACGGTAAGCCCCTCACCGAACGCATTCACAGGTGTAGGATAGCAGGAAATCATTCTTCAGTCGATTCAGCGGATTCTCCGGCGGCTCCACCCGCTTCAGCCTCGCCTGCTTCAAGTTCCTCTTCTTCACCTTCCACAGCTTCTTCTAGTTTCGGACTCATTACCGTGACGACCGTGAAATTGACATCCGCCGGAAATTCAATGTTTTCACCCAGCGCAATGTCCTCGACGTGAATGGAGTCGCCGATATCCAGCGCGGAAATATCGATCTCGACCGTTTCGGGAATATCACCGGGAAGACACAAAAGTTCCACTTCCCGTCGCACAATATTCAACATTCCGCCATTTTCCACACCGACGGATATGCCTGTGGTGACAATCGGAACCATCACATGAATCTTGCGTTTCATATCGATTTCATAAAAATCTACATGAATGAAATTTCCCGAAACAGGGTGGGACTGCAGTTCCCTGATCATGACCGGTTTGGTAACCTTGTTTCCGTTTTGAATAATGAGACTGATAATAATTTGGAAAACGTTGCCCTGTTTAAGTACCTTTTCGAGGCTTTTGATGCCGACCGACAGCAAAACAGGATCCGTTTTCGGACCATATAGTACAGCCGGAATTTGGCCTGCCCTTCTCAAACTCCGCGCCGGACTGTTCCCCACGGATGTTCTCACATTGGCCTGAAGCTCTAATTTTTCCAAAGGTGTAACCTCCTGTTATTTTTTATACGAACAGCGATGTAACCGAATCTCCCCGATAGCTGCGGACAATCGCTTCGCCGACCAGTTGCGATATGCTGAGCACCTTTATTTTATCGCAGGCAGATGCTTTTTCTTTCAGCGGTATAGTATCGGTGACCACCAGACTTTTTAGCGCCGACGCACAAATCCGATCGACGGCCGGCCCTGACAAAACGGGATGGACACAGCAAGCGTGTACCTCCTTGGCACCGGCCTTCATGACGGCATCGGCGGCCTCGGTCAAGGTACCGGCCGTATCCGTCATGTCGTCGAGGATTACCGCCACTTTCCCGGAAACATCACCGATAACGGCCATGGCTTTGGCCTGGTTGGGTGCCGGCCGTCGTTTGTCGATGATGGCCAATTCGACGTTCAGACGCTTGGCAAAAGCCCGGGCCCGCTCCACGCCTCCGGCATCCGGTGACACAATGATCAGATCATCTCTGATATTGTTTCGAATGTAGTCGATAAGCACGGGAGCCGCAAAAAGATTGTCCACCGGGATGTTGAAAAACCCCTGAATCTGGCCGGCATGCAAGTCCATGGTGATTACACGATTGGCGCCGGCCAGCGTTATCATATCGGCGACCAGCTTGGCACTGATCGGCACTCTGGGGGCCACCTTTTTATCCTGCCGGGCATACCCGAAATACGGAATGACGGCGGTTATTTTTTTCGCCGACGAACGCTTGAAGGCGTCGATCATCAACAACAACTCAACAATATTGTCATTGACCGGTAAACAGGTGGATTGCAAGACGAAAACATCTTTCAGCCGGACATTTTCAATGATTTCGATCTGAATTTCCCCATCACTGAAAGTTTTTACTTCTGCGCCTCCCAGCGGCATACTGAGATAATCACATATCTTCTCTGCAAGCAAGGGATTGGAATTGCCCGCAAAAATGGCCATGCCTTCCATAATGCCACCATTTCATTTCGCTCAAAATTTTTTAATTAAACTGCCTTGCTGCGCCATTGGTGCGATACGTGTTTCCAACCTCCGATCCGCCTGCCGAAAATGCACGATCCCATCAAGGGCATTCGCACTGGATGTATCTGCCGGGCATGGTTTCCTTTTCGATTTCGGAGAATTTCCCTAATGTCTGATCAGCTTGTGGCTGGGGCGGGAGGATTCGAACCTCCGAATGCAGGAACCAAAATCCTGTGTCTTACCACTTGACGACGCCCCATCACTAGGCGATGACGGCACTCAGCCAATCGCCTCCGACAGTCTGATTCCATCGACAAGACTGCAGGTATACGCATCCCAGCCGATCGTTGCACCAATCTCCTGTTTTGCCGCTTCTGCCTTGTCAGGATCCAGAAACAGCCCGAAAACCGTCGGCCCGCTTCCCGACATCAGTGCTCCCAATGCGCCACAGGACAAAAGCCGGTCCTTGATGGAACCGATCACCGGATACTTCGATGCAGTCACTTTTTCAAGGTCGTTGCACAAATGCAACCTTGCATCAAAACCGCTTTGCTTAAAAAAAGGTTTAGTAATTTTTTTTTTGCAATTTGTCAATCCTAAATTCAGATTTTGAAAAACTTCCCGGGTTGACACTTCGAAACCAGGATTGACCAAGACGACCCGAAATGGCAAGCCCATCGGATAGGATTCCAGCTTTTCTCCAATTCCGGAAGCGAGCGCCGGCTTGCCGAAAAGAAAAAAAGGCACGTCGGCGCCAAGATTTTGCGCCATTGTCATCAGCCGTTCCTGCGAAAATGGGTGGCCATACTGGCAATCGAGTCCCCTGAGGACACCGGCGGCATTGCTGCTGCCGCCGCCAAGACCCGCCCCCACCGGGATGTTCTTTTCAATGAGAATTCTCACACCGTCGTCAACTTTTAAGCTTTGGAAGAAGACAGCGGCGGCTCTGTAAGCAAGGTTGGTATCATCGAGAGGTATGTTGGGGTGGGATGATTCGATTATGATTTCGCAGTCGCCGAACTCCATCCTTATGGTGTCGAAAAGATCCACGCAACACATCAAAGAATACAGTTCGTGATAACCATCCGGTCGTTTCCCGATAACTTGGAGGAATAGATTTATTTTAGCGGGGGTTAAGATTTTCATCTGCGTCCGACCGGCTTTACGTTCGAAAAATGAGTGATATAGAAATGGCGGAATGGAAAATTTTCCGCAAGGCTCGCGTTGCGTCTTGCGGCGGGAGGGCCTTTGGCAAGGCAAATGCGGCGCCGGCGGCTGACGTAAAGGACCTATTGCGGCAATGCCGATTGTCCGGTCAAGGTCAATTGAAATTTTGGCCTGGAAGTGAAAGCAACGTGCCGGACTCGACTATCGGCCACGCTGCTGACCCGATGTGGAATGCCGGCAAGGCAATCACCCTTTCTCTTTTACATACATCAGCCGCAAATCATATAAAATGTTTTTTAATAAATTTTTTTCTTCACTGGTCAAGTTGCCGGCTGTCTTTTCCTCGAGCATGCACAGAATATCGATGGTCTGCTTTGCCATTGGCAGGTTTTTTGATTTTTGGCCGGTGGTCGGGTCCTCAATGGCGCCGAGGTGCAGCAGAGCCGAAGCGTTGAGCGATACAACAAATGTCGGGAAATTTATTTCCGGAAATTGAGGCTGCTCCTCGGTTTCATCGATGTGTGAAGCTTTTGCAGCTTCAGAATATTGGCTTTTCGCCTCTGAAGCAGACGTCCGGTGTTTCCCGGTCGCGGTGTCGCTCGAGTGGACTTTCTCATCTGAGGCATCGGCCTCCCTGTTTTCCTCGGAAAAGATTCGGCGATCTTTTACCACAAAATCCTTTTCTTCCTCTGACATGCATGACCTCCTGAAGTGAGCGGCCTCAGGGGGCCGTTGGTTTTCACCGGTCCCCGGGCTGCAGTGTTGGTATCGTCCGCTACAATGGAATGTCGGATACGTCCTAAAGGTGGACGATCAGCGCTCATAAAATATTAAGTTACCCTGTTTTGTCAAGGGCAAAGGAATTTCCCCCGGATTGGAAAAGAGTTTTGGGTTGTTTCAGGCGATCCGACCTCTGACGGATTGCTCAACTCAAACATCGCCGAAGGCATATTTGCTGATTATTTCCTCGACATCCACCGCCGATTCGGTATCGATGATTGTGTCACCCGGTTCGAACATCTCATCGGAGGCGCCTGGTAAAAGTTTTATATACTAATCTCCGATCAGGTCTGCCGTCTTAACGGAGGCAATAACATCATCGGACAGCGACACTTCTTTTTTTATCTTGGCCGGGTTTAAGGCCGGTTTCCGAAAGAAACCGGGCGTTCAAAAAATAATGACCGGCTTGCAGAAACTGTATATCCCCCAGGCGGACCGTAAGGTATCCCACGCCCAGCGGTTCATCTCCTGCTCGAGCCGGTCTTTGCCCATGACCTGGGACGGTTTTAGAAAATTTCACGAGAGCCCGGAAGATGAGAGAAAAACAGGGCCACCCGCCCCAGTTCCAAAACCAGGTCAAGCTTCCGACTGCCCAGCGCCATAAGAGGGTTTTTCAAGATGACAAGACGGTCCATCGGTGGTATCCTGACCCTGCTGATCTGCTGATTGCTTGAAGCAACGGAGTATATTCGAATCCGGTCGACGTGTCAAGAAAGCCGGATGATGAACCAAAGGTCCGTCATGCTTAGAATAGAAAATTTATCCAAAAGCTTCGGTGACCGCCTCGTCTTCGACCAGGTCGGCTTTTCTCTGCATTCGAAGGAACGGGTAGGCCTGGTCGGGCAGAACGGTCATGGCAAAACCACCCTCTTCCGGCTGATAACCGGCGATGAGCGGCCGGATTCCGGTTCCATCGTGATTCCGAAAAACTATCGTATCGTATATGTGCAGCAGCACCCGGAGTTTACGGCGGATACCGCCTTGCGGGAAGGAATGCGCGCCCTTCCCGACCACGAGCGGGATCAATCCTGGAAAGTGGAAAAAATCCTGGCCGGCTTGGGCTTTGGTGCGAAAGATTTTGATAGACATCCGAAAGAATTCTCCGGCGGTCTCCAGGTGCGGCTGAACCTGGTCAAGGCACTGGTGTCCGAACCGGATCTGCTCCTTCTGGATGAGCCCACCAACTTCCTGGATATCACTTCCATTCGATGGATCGAACATTTTTTAAGCACTTGGCCCCACGAACTGATGCTGATTACCCATGACAGAAGCTTTATGGACAAGCTGGTCACGCACACCATGGGCATCCATCGCCGCCGGTTGCGCAAAATTGCCGGCAACACCGCCAAATATTACGATCAGGTCGCCCAGGATGAGGAAGTATATGAAAAGACCCGCGTCAATGATGACCGCCGCCGCCGGGAAATCGAACAATTTATCAGCCGATTCCGGGCCAAGGCCAGGCTGGCGAACCTGGTGCAGTCACGTATCAAAACCCTGAAAAAAATGGAGAAAAAGGACAAGCTCGAGCAGTTGAAATTTCTTGAATTTTCCTTCCGCAGCAGTCCCTTTTCCGGAAAGGTGGCGTTAACAGCCACCGATATTTCCTTTTCCTATGACGGGCACAACCCGTTAATCAACGATTTTAGCATTACGATTGCGGCGGGCGAAAAAATCTGCGTCGTCGGAAGGAACGGTAAAGGCAAAAGCACCCTGCTCAAGTTGCTGGCCGGGCATTTGACGCCGAAGTCCGGACAGATTGCCTACCATCCGGCCGTGAAAAAAGGCTTTTTTGAGCAAACCAATGTCAAAAGTCTGGTGGATGCCCGGACCGTGGAAGAAGAAATTCTCTATTCCCAACCGGATATCGATCGGCAGCATGCCCGTGATATTTGCGGGGCCATGCTGTTTTCCGGTGATGACGCCTTGAAGAAAATAAGTGTCCTGTCGGGCGGTGAAAAAAGCCGGGTGATGCTGGGCAAACTGCTGGTAACCCCCGCAAACCTGCTGCTGCTCGACGAACCCACCAACCATCTGGATATGGAATCCAGCGATGCGTTGCTGAGCGCAATCGATGCTTTTGATGGTACGGTCATCATGGTCACCCATAATGAAATGTTTTTGCACTCTCTGGCCGAAAGGCTGATCGTCTTCCAAGGCGACACCATTGCGAACTTCGCAGGCGGATACCAGGAGTTTCTGGAAAAATGGGGCTGGCAGGATGAGGTCAAGCCGCCGCCAAACGACCACTTCCCCAAACAGCGCACGGGTATGGTCCCAAAGCAGACCAAAAAAGAATTGCGGCGACAAAGATCGGAGATCATCGCCCGCCGCTCCAAGGCCTTAAAACCACATCAAAACCGGATCGCCCAACTGGAAAATGACATCGAAAGCCGCGAAACGGAACTCAACCGTCTCAACCCGGCGATGCAGCTCGCCTCGCAAAACCAGGACGGTCCGAAAATTGTCGAGTTATCCCAGGCGATTCATATTTGTCAGACCGCAATCGACGAACTGTTTGACAAACTGGAACAAATCACAGCAGAGTTTGACCGCCGCAACGCGGTTTTCGAAGAAGAGTTGAGGCAACTGGATTCGGAAGCAGATGAAAGCGGCAGTTAATAAAATCGTTGCTCGAAAAAACCAGCAGCCAGCTGTAGGACCGGACGACATAGGATGTCCAGAAAGGCAATATCGCCATCATCAGAGCGAGGCGCTGCCATCTGGGCGGTATGCGAAACGCAAGAATACAAAGCCAGCGGATATGCCAGAATGATACTGATGACGGTCGTAATCAGGGTCACCTCGAGAGAATTCAGCAGAACTTCTATCTGGTGGAATTTGGAAAAAAAGGCAATATAGTTGCCCAGGGACAAATCCGTAACGATCCGGCCGCCGACTCTCTGGAAAAGACTATAGGCCGCCATGATCAGCAGCGGGACCACAAAAAAAGCAAGGGTCCAGAGCAGGCCGGGGCCGATGTAGAGCCAGCCTTTGAGTTTTTCGCGCGCAATCGTCATGGAGATTAATGCTGCATAAATTCGGTCCAGACGTCCAGCATGGCCTTGTCAAAGGCTTCATCCGGCTGGAGGTAAAAATAGGAATTGGCAAGAAATGCGGGTTGCTCGTCCCAGCGCAGAATCTTCTTCTGTTCCGGCGTGAGAACAGCCTTGGAGTTGGCCGGCATGGCCCAGTGGCAGGAGGAGGTGGCCAGACGGCCCTGGCCTTCAGGGCTCATGATGTACTGTACTGGACGAATTTTAGTGCCAGATCTTTCTTTTTCGAGGCTGCAAAAATGCCGATGGCCTGCTGCCAGCGCACACCGCACTGATCCGGCAGCACCCAATCCAGGGCCGGATTTTCCTTGTGCAAAACCGATACGGCGAATTCTCCGCCGCCGGCAATAATGTCCACCTCGCCGGTGTCGTGGAGCCGCATTTTGTCGACCCAACCCATCGCAGATAGACGATGTTGGAAAATTTAGAAGCTTCTAACGGACGGCGGTGGTGTCTTGCAAAAAGGCAGGTCTCCGGCGGCAGCATTGTGAGGCGTCGCTTGGGCGGAAAATGTCAGCATCCCTGCAGAATTTTGAAACTGAAAAAGGGGCGGAGGCTCGCCCCTTTTTCAGTTTTTCAACGGAGGGATTGCCGACACAAGGGGTGGGCCGGGCAGCCAAATCTCATTGGCGGCAACCGCCGGTGGATACCGGCGGATTTCTCATATGGGTGAACTGATTTTCACGTACGGATCGGAGCCGATCATTCCACGCCGGGTGACTGATCGACTCCCGCCGATTTACTCAACCGGCTTGATGGATTCAATCTTGAGGACCTGTTTGCCCTCTTTTTCCATAACAGCATCATCTATGAATTCATCACCCTGATCGCGCTGAGTAAAGATTCGGGGCCGGAGGACCCGGCTTCGAGATAAGCCCGAAGAGCATGACTTACCCAGCTTGGAGTTACAGATCCAGGACCATCCCGACTTCGTCGCATTTGAAATATTTGGGGCAGCGGCTGCACTCGCCCCAGACTTTGGCCGGCAAATCATTGCGGGCTTTCCATTTGAATCCGAGGTTTTTGAAAAAATTTTCCGTCAGGGTGAACGTAAACAGATGCTTCAATCCCAGCTCCGTGGCTTCTGCTTTCATGAATTGGGCCAGTTTGCTGCCCAATCCCAGATGCTGATAGTCCGGATGGATCGCCATGGCTCTGATTTCCCCGATGTCATTCCAAAGGACGTGCAGACTGCCGCAGGCCACAATCAGATGCTGAACTTCTCTGGTTTCGGTGATGCTGCGCACCGGCACGTCCCGGTCGATGGCGATCACAAAGTCCCGGATATTTTCATATATGTATTGCGGTCCCCTGGGCAGCATCAAATTCATGGCGGCAAAGCCGTTCACCAGCTCTAGAATTTCCTCTACATCACGGATTTGAGCTTTTTGTATCGTAATCCGGCGTTTACCTCCCGTGGTGATTATGACTCTGGTGAATTTGTCCCCCGATGCTTCTTTATCCGGTTGGGGCGCCGGAGGCGGTTCGACATACGGCATTTTTTGCACCTCATTATTTAATATGGGCGGCGGATTTCAAATTTTTCTGTATCACTATCCGGAGATGGACTCATCCGACCGTCAATTATAGCGACAAGGCCTCGACTTGTGCCCAAATTTAGGTTGGGCCGTCATGGGCGTATCCTCTGTGACGGCTGAAACGATTGCCATCCGACCTAAAACCTATGGTATTGATATCAGCATAAATTAGAGCTCTGTATGAATTTTTTCAAGTTAAATTTGCCATCGATCCCATATAATTAAGGCGTACCGCCGGTCGTCCATTTTTTGATTAACCAGTGAAAACATGCTATATCGGCCTTCATGTCCACCATCGACCGCTATTTGATCAAAGAAATTCTCAAATACTTTACCGCTGTATTGATTGCGGCTATCGGCATTTATCTGTCTGTCGATTTTTTTGAGAATATCGACAAGTTCATCAATGCGGGTCTTCCGGCCAGCCGGGTTGTGCAGTTTTTTCTCCTGAAATTGCCCCTGATTTTGGCTCAGATCACCCCGGTGGGAATTCTGCTGGCCGTCCTTATAACTTTCGGCCTGATGAACAAAAACAACGAAATTATCGCCCTGAAATCAGGCGGTATGAGTGCGTACCACTTTTTGAAGCCTATTCTGATCATCGGATTTCTGATTACAATCGGTTTGTTTCTGCTCTCTGAGATCGTGGTGCCGGTGACCATCAGCAAGGCTAATGAAATCTGGCGTCAGGAAGTCAAAAAATATACCGTAACCTCCGCCCGTAAAAACATCTGGTTCAAGGGACGCCGTTCCATCTCCCATATTTCTTACTTCAATCCCAAGGACCATACCATTTCCGGTATCACCCTCAATTTTTTCGATCAGCAATTTAAGCTGATCCGGCGGGTCGATGCCGCCAAAGGAAAATTTAAGGCGGACTCCTGGGTTTTTTATGATGCTCTGGAACAGGTTCTGAATAAACAGACCGGCGCCTATGAGATTGGGTTTAAAAATGAAATGGTTGAAAATATGGATTTTTCTCCTGAAGATCTCCAACGGGCCGCCAAAAAATCGGAAGAGATGAGTTTCACCGATTTATATAAATACGTGCGGGAGATCGAAGCCGAAGGCTATGACGCAACACCCTATCAGGTGGACTTTCACAACAAATTTGCATTGCCGGTTGCCTGTCTGATTCTTTGCATCATCGGCACCGGGATTACCCTTAGAAAAAACGATATTCAGGGGCTTTCAGTGACCATTATTTATGGCATCGGGGTGGTCTTCCTTTACTGGATCAGTCAAAGTTTTTGCCTGTCGCTGGGATACGGCGGCAGATTGTCTCCGGTCATCGCCGCCTGGATATCAAATTTTATCTTTGCCTGTTTTGCCGTTTTCAACCTTTTAAATGCAGAATAATGTGGTCATGGCCGCGTCAGTTTATAGATAATCAGATCTCCACGGCGACCCCTGCTGTTAAAATTTATGCTTGTTTCTGTAATCCAGAGTTGATATTGAGCGATTTACCGTTCCATTTTCCAACTTCTTATTCCCCCGGTATCCCGGGGCAGGAGGCAATATGTCAGATTTATTACAGATCATTAAAGATAGGGATCCACAGGAAAGGGAATTTCACCAGGCGGTCAGCGAGGTCATGATTTCCGTCAAGCCGGTGTTGGACCAGAATCCTATTTATCGTCAGGCAAAAATTCCGGAAAGACTCATTGAACCGGAACGGGTGATCATGTTCCGGGTACCTTGGGCGGACGACCAGGGAAACGTCCAGGTCAACCGCGGCTTTCGAATCGAAATGAACAGTGCGCTGGGACCCTACAAGGGCGGTCTGCGGTTTCATCCGTCGGTCAACCTGGGCATCCTGAAGTTCCTCGCCTTTGAACAGGTCTTTAAAAATGCGCTGACTACCTTGCCCATGGGCGGAGGCAAAGGCGGCTCCGACTTCAATCCCAAAGGCAAATCGGACAATGAAGTGATGCGCTTTTGTCAGAGTTTTATGAGTGAGCTGTTCCGGCATATCGGTCCGAACACCGACGTGCCTGCCGGCGACATTGGGGTCGGGGCCCGGGAGATCGGCTACCTTTTCGGGATGTATAAAAAACTTCGCAACGAATTCACCGGCGTCTTAACCGGTAAAGGGTTGAACTGGGGCGGCAGCCTCATTCGTCCGGAAGCCACCGGGTACGGTTCCGTTTATTTTGCGGCGGAAATGCTGGCTACCCGCAATCAGAGTCTGGAGGGCAAGGTCTGTCTCGTTTCGGGATCCGGAAACGTGGCCCAATTCACCTCCGAAAAACTCATCGAATTGGGCGGCAAGGTGGTCACATCGTCTGATTCTTCGGGATATCTCTATGATGAAGCCGGCATTGACCGCGAAAAACTCGGTTTTATAAAAATGCTTAAAAATATCCGCAGGGGACGCATCTCCGAATACGTCGACAAATATCCTTCGGCGGTTTACACGGCCGTGGATCCGGCCCTGGACCATAATCCGCTTTGGGCTCATAAGGCCGATTGTGCCTTCCCGAGCGCCACCCAGAATGAAATTAATGAAAAGGATGCCCGCAATTTGGTCGAAAACGGGGTGATACTCGTGTGTGAGGGCGCCAATATGCCGACCATGCCCGAGGGTATCGGCATTTTTAAGGATCATAGGATCCTATACGGTCCCGGCAAAGCCGCCAACGCGGGCGGTGTGACGGTTTCCGGCCTGGAGATGACCCAGAACAGCATGCGGTTGGTCTGGACCCGGGAGGAAGTGGACGCCCGCTTGAAGCTGATCATGAAGACCATCCACCACACCTGTTTGGAAGCGGCCGGGCAGTACGGAACAGCGGGAGATTATGAAGCTGGGGCAAACATTGCCGGCTTCGTGAAAGTGGTGGATGCCATGCTGGATCAGGGATTGGTGTAATTTCGCACAAGGAACCGGATCCGGCGCAAGAGACATTGCATATTTCGAAATCTGATTATCGAAATTCGAAGCAACCTGCGCCATGACAAACATCCTGATCATTTTCCTGGCAGTCGCCCTGCTCGCCGGGCTTCTACATCTTGAGAAATCGGCCAGCCGGAATGGAAAACTGACCGTCAAAGCGATGCTTTCCTGCCTGTTTATCATCGCCGCCGTGGTTCAGCCACGTCCGCTGCCGGGGTATTTTCCCATCTTAGCGCTTGGGTTGCTGTTTTGCCTGGCCGGAGATGTTTTTCTGGCCCTGCCGATGGAAAGAATGTTCCTTTTCGGTCTGGTGGCTTTTCTGCTGGGACATCTGCTTTTCATCGGCAGTTTTTTCTATATCGCGGATTTGAATCGGAATACCTGGATCGGCGGAATCCTGGGTCTGATCGCCGGCAGTGGTGTCTTCTTATGGCTGCGGTCAGGCCTGGGCTTCTGGTTGGTGCCGGTGGTCGCCTACATCGCGGTTATCACGCTCATGCTCACCGGCTGCCTGGACGGTGCTCGGGGATTCCGACATCGCATCCGGTGGTCGGTTGGCGATATTTTTCGGTGCCCTTAGTTTTTATATCTCCGATGTGTTCGTGGCCCGGGACCGTTTCCTGAAGCCGGAATTCAAAAACCGACTTTTCGGACTTCCCCTTTACTATACCGGTCAGTTTCTCCTGGCATTTTCAGTCGGACTTGTCGGTTAGGGATCACGATAAAATTACCAGAATAGAGATACAATGAGAGCATCATGTTTTTGCGCTATTTTAACTTCCGGGAAAATCCCTTCAGCCTGACGATCAACCTGGCTTACCTTTATCTTGGCCACCAACACGAAGAGGCCATCGCCCACCTGACCTACGCCGTTTCGGAAGGGGAAGGCTTTATTGTCATCACCGGAAACCGCGGAATCGGAAAGACCACCGTCTGTCGCGGCTTTCTCGAAGGTTTGGATTCGGAGGTGGCAATTGCCTATATCGATCGATGTTCTTCGACCAATCCCCTGGGGTTGCTTCTGGATATAAATACCGCCTTCGGGATCCGGTCCCACACCGACAGCATCAAGGATCTGGCCGATTCGCTCAACGGATTTCTTATTCAAAAAAAGGTAGAAGGTCGGAAAGTGGTCGTGTTCATCGATAATGCGCATACCCTCGAAGCGGACGTGCTCGAACAGGTGCGGCTGATTTCAAATCTTGAAACGACCCGGGAGAAACTGCTTCAGCTGGTGTTGATCGGAGAACCAAGGCTTTCCGAAATGCTCAATTCCAATGAACTGCGGCAAATCGGGCAGCGGGTTTCAGTCGCCTACCATATCGGTCCGCTCACTTACGACGAAACCGTCGGATATATCCAACACCGACTTTCGATTGCCTCCCAGGGACCGCCCATTAAGTTCGATCCCACAGCGGTTCGTCGAATCTTCAAGTATTCCGAGGGCGTCCCTCGAAAAGTCAATACAGTCTGCAGCCGGGCCCTTGAATTCGCGCAGCAACGGCAAAGCAGGTACATTGACGGTGGCATCGCCAAAGCGGCCGTCAGGTATCTGAACGATCACGCCGTCCGGATAAAGCCCAGAGCCCGCTGGGGCCGAGCGATGGCATCTATTTTGGTGGTGGGTTGCCTGTTGGTGGGGATTGCCGCGGCTGCCTGGTTTTTTATCCACGACGACCAGCGGCATCTTTCAGGAGGCACCTTCGATGAGGGCACAGCGGCACCGGATTCGGTGCGCGCTCTCCCTGAAGAAGCTTTGCCGGCGTCACCTCCGGCGGATGCAATGAAACCACCCTCACCCGAAGAAGATTCAATGGTGGAATCGTTGCCTTCCGAGGATTTACCACCCCAGTCTCGACCCTTGCATCCTTCCGTTAATGATTCCAGCGGGCAGCAAGAAACAATGCAGCATCCGCAGTACGCTGTGCAGGTAGGGGCCTTTTCCGATAGAACCCACGCGGAAAATCTGGTTTCCCGCCTGGAAGCCAAAGGATATGGCGCCCGGATTGTTGCGATCAAGGACAGCCGCGCGCATCTCTGGTACACGGTGCGCATCGGCAACTATCCGACCCTGGAAGTCGCCGAGAAACAGGCGCGGATATTTGCTGAAAACGAGAATATGAAAACCTTTGTCAGACCTTACCAGATGCCGGACAAGTGAATCCGGAACACGGATTAGCCTGACCCCCGGCTAAAGGGCAGTTGGTCTGATCGGAAAAGAAACTGAGCTATTGCTGCAGAGCGTGCAGAGAATACAGCGAAAAATAATTTTGATATATCTCTGCACTCTCCGCGAGCTCTGCGGTGAATTTGATTAAATAGCTCAACACACCATATGGCACGATACCGGGCAGCGCCGATCAGGAATTCGGAAAAGTTTTTGCGATATATTGGTGAAGATCCACCGCCGACGGCAAATCAACCACCTGAATTTCACCGCTGACAATCTTTTTTTCGATTTTCGATAATTCCTGTCTTAGAGATTGTGGGGCGGCATCGTTGAATTCAAGCAGGTAGATGGCACCGTTTTCCGTGCTGAGCCAATGTTGCTTTCCAAAAGTTCCATCCATGTAACTTTTGATCACTTCCTCGTAGACAACCGACATGTCCATCATTACCGAGGTGAGCAACACATCGGCCCGATCGATTTCACGTTTGTCGCCGATGACGTCGATGAACCAGACCTTACCGCCGTCCCGGGCTTTTTTCGAGGAACAGGCCTGCAACATACCGAACGAAGCGCCGTCGCCTAAACCGAAAATCACATCGGCGCCCACGGCGATCTGATCCTGGGTATGGCGCTTAGCCCCGGCGGCATCCGAATAGGCCGCGGCGCCGATCACACTATATAAAAGGATACAATTCGGATTGGAGGCCTTCAATCCCTGGGCGAAACCCGCCGACATTCGATTCCAGGTGGGCGGTTCACCCGAGGAGACGATACCGACCATATCGGAGCGGGTCATTTTTCCCGCCAGCCATCCAGCCAGATAACTTCCTCCCTGCGGCTGGGTGTCGATATCGCTGATAAGGCCCGGCGTAACGTCGCGATGATTTTCGACTGTGGTTACCTTGACGCCTGTCTCCCGGGCAATTTCCACGGCGACGGTTTGATAGCCGGACGCATGGCAAACAATCAATTCACTGCCTTTTCTCACCATGTCGCGCAAAGTGGGTTTGATATCGCCATAGCCGAGAGCTTCGGCAAGCTCGATTTTAAAACCATATTTCCGGGCGACGGCTTCGAGTCCCATTTTGCCCTGTTCGTTCCACCCCTTGTCGGTTCCCGCCTCGGGAATTGCCAGCCCCACCAGTTTTGGAGGGTCACCCGCAGCAACCGGAGTAATCGAAAGTAAAATCAAACAAATCAACATGAAAAACATGAGGTGCATTTTTTTCATCGGGAATTTCTCCATTTGCTTGTCAAGCATTGAGTTGAGATCAATATAGATTCACATGAACAACAGATTATATCCCACTCAAATCGGCTGCTTTTTCAGTCAGGGCCGCACTGACACCTGACACCTGAAACCTGAAACCAGTGTTCTTCAAACATGTTGACAGATCGAGATCGATAAGGGCCTGATTTGGGCAAACACCTATCCGGCCTCACCGCTGCCCCCTCTCATAGGGGATGCACAGTGATGCGGGCAGACTGGTGGATCGGGCGAAAATAATCAGGGTGGCAATTACCACCAGATAGGGTGTCATCAAAATTATATCAGGACTGATGTTGAGTCCCGCCACCTGCAGGGCGCTGGTCAGGGCCAACGCGAAGCCAAACAAAAGCCCTCCCAGGCAGACCCTGACAGGGTTCCATTTCCCCAGCATGACCACCACGATGGCTATGTAGCCCCGTCCCATGATCATGTCCGGCACGAAAAACGCCAGATCGCCCAGAGCCAGAAAGGCGCCGCCGAGACCGGCGGTCAGGCCGCCCAGCAGGATTGCAACCATGCGGATGCGACCGACGTTGACGCCGCAGGCATCGGCTGCCCGCGGGGCGTCGCCCACCGCCCGTATGCGAAGACCGAAGGTGCTCTTATACATCAGGATGTACATGAGCGGAACGGTCAAAAAAGTTACATATACCAGCCAGTGCTGGTTGAACAGTGCTTGTCCGATGATTGGAATTCGCGAAAAATAAGGGATTTCATTTGTCCCACCGGCATCGACCAATAGTGGAAATTGATTGCCGAAGATCACCCGGTGCAGAAAGCTGCACATGCTGTGGGCAAACAGCGTCAGCCCCAGGCCCACAACAATTTGATTGACCCGCAAGGCAACGGTTAAGATACCAAACACGAGTCCCAGGGTCAAACCGGCCGCCGCCGCCCATATAAAGCCGAAAACCAGGCTGTCCAGTTTCAGGGCCGCAACAAAACCTGAAAAAGCACCCGCAACCATCATCCCCTCTATTCCCAAATTAAGCAGTCCGGACCGTTCCGTAAAGGCCTCGCCCAGGGCGGCCAACAGGATCGGGGTCGTGCCGGTGAGGGTCGAAGCCAGGATGGCAGTGAGCAAGGCCGGGTCGAAATAGGCATTCATCGATAATCCCACCCTGAAGCATACATTAGTTGTTCCATTTTGCTTCAACATACTGCGAAGCAGCGAAAAACAGTAAGGTCAGCCCCTCCAGGACATGTACGAAAAAAACGGGAACGGCGAGATCCCGCGCCACGAATTCTCCGCCCACCGCTAAAAATGCAAAGAAAAAAGCCAGCGGGATGACCGCCCAGCCGTTTAGCCGGGCGAGAAAAACCAGCGGAATGGCGGTCATTCCGTAGTGAGGATTCCAGTTTCCCTGGAATAATCCCTTGATGGCCAGCACGTCGCCGGCGCCCGCCAGACCGGCCAGCCCACCACTGATCAGCAGGCTGTAAACCGTGAGGTTCGACACCTGCATGCCGGCATGGACCGCAGCCTTTTTATTCAGTGCCATCACACGGAACCGGTAGCCTAATGTGGTTTTTCTGATCACTGCCTGAATTCCCAGCAAAACCATAAAACCTACCATCAAGCCGGCGTGCAACCGGGTGGCGGGAATCAGGGGCATCCGGCAAATGGGGGGGATCAGGGCTGTCTGGGCCGGCACCACCGACAAATCGTTCAGCGGTCCCTTGACCAGCCAGGTCGTCAGATAGACCGCCACCCAGCTCATCATCAGCGTGGTGATAATCTCGTTGATGTCATAGCGCGCCTTGAGAACGGCCGGCAGCAGAATCCAGATCATCCCCCCCACGATTCCCAACGCGGCGACCACTGCGAGGTACGCGGAATATGGCAAAAGGGTGCACAGCCATGGTGCGGCCCACCCCGCCAGTATGGCGCCGATCAGAAATTGCCCGTCGGTGCCGATATTCCAGAGGCCGGCCGAAAAGCAGGCCAGCAGACCGGCGGATATGATCAGCAAGGGTGCCATTCTGATTACGGACTCGATGACTCCCAGCGAGGAGCCCAAGCCGCGCGCAAAAAGCAGACCGAAGTACAGGATCGGATTCTTGCCGATGGCCAACAGAATGACGCCGCCTGCGATCAGGGAAAAACAGATGGAGGCAATCGACAGTAGCGCAGGTTTGACCGGGTGAAGGTTGACGGTTTTCAAGATATCCCCTGTACTTTGCAGCTTGGAAAGCCATCGCATTCTTTTGTGCAAGGCAAAATGTTACTGGAGCGAATCAGCAGGTATTTGGTCGGATTGGTAACATTGTTATCAATTTCAAATCAAGCTTTTTCCATCATCAATACAATTCGATTTCGCGAGAATTCGGACACAAAGCGCTGGCCGGAGAAAATATCGAAATTTGATAGATCTTTGAGCTGTTCCCTACCGATTGTCTGCCGGCAACATGATTTAGACTCGCTCTTGACAGGTGTCCATACCCTCGCATTTTACCACCAAGACTTTGAGTCTAAAAAAATATAATAGGGAGCAGACCAAGACCATGCGCTGTTGACGTTATAGGATGAAGGAAAGCTATTTAAGCTATAATTTTCAAAATCATCTGTGAATGCATAAGCGACAATGGGTTTGTGGGGCTCTAACCACCCGGAGGCCGCCGCATTTGGACATTTTAATAGAGGCAATTCCTATCCTGTCATTCCGGACCTGACCCGGGAGCGGATTGGATGACAAGCAGCTAAAATCGAAAAGAAAAAATTGGAGAAAGGAAGAAGCGGAACCTTCAGGGGATAGCTGTCCACCAGGAGGGAAGCAGCGAATGCCACATTTTCATGGGTAGTCACCGGGCACGAATCTATGGTCTGGGCCTTAAGGTGCCGTTCAGATACTTGTGCACGATACTGGAAATAAGCGTTTGGTAGGGTATGCCCTCTTCAATGGCTTTAATCTGGATTTGGTGGTAGTCTTTTTGCGTAAGACGGAGATTGATCCGCTTTTCTTTTCTTACAGTGTTCCGAGCAGCGGCGATCGCTTTTTTCGTTTCCTGATCGATATCCTGGACCGGTTGCCATTCGTCGCGATCGATTGATTCCATCAGATCCTTTTCTTCCTGATCCCTCGGCTCGAATGCTTTCTCGCTGAATTTTTTCATCACTTCCCCTTTAAACCGTATCTTTTGGTGTATATGCGGCTCGGAAAGGCGGTTTTTAGAAATATTTCATTTTCATCTTCCACATAGGGTACGGTAACAGCGTAATCATCAATTTCCAAAATATACATCTTTTGTCCCGGCCGTGTTGGATTTTCCTCAATTCCGATTATTCGCCCTGCCTCGATCAGAAACGCTATTTCCTCGAAGGAAATTCCGCGCTCCTGCTTTAGAAAATCATTTTTTTCGGAACCCCAGTTCAAATATTTCATATGTCAACATATATGATTTTGTCTGCCTTTTGTCAACATATTCGCCTATCCGTGTATATTTGGATCGGTCTTAAAGCATCCGCTAATCCACCACCCCCACCATGAGCCGCCCCACCGTTTCGACGGTTGCCGCCTCACGATTCAAAAAGCCTATTATCCTGCCGTCAAACATAACCCCGATACGGCGGCTGCAACTCAATAGTTCATCCAGATCGGTGGTGATCAGCAGAACGGCGGCGCCCGCTTCGCTTTCCTTTTTGAGCAATTCATGAATATATTTTACGGTTGCGGTGTCGAGACCCGCTGTCGGGTTGCTGCAAACAATCAGGCCCGGTTTCGCGGCCAGACCCCGGCCGAGAATGAATTTCTGAATGTTTCCGCCGCTCAAGGTGCCGATGCGGGTTTCGGGATGGGCCGCCTGAATCCCGAAACGCCGGATCAAACCGGCCGCAAATGATTTTGCAGCATGGTCGTTTACGACACCGAAACAAGAGAAAGGAGGTCGGCCATAACCTTGCAGGATGCCGTTTTCGGCCAGATTCATGTCGGGGACGCAGCCCTCTTCGAGGCGGTCCTCACTGATGTAAGTGATGCCCAGCTCGAAGCGTTCGGCGATTCCGGTGCGGGTAATGTCCCGACCCCGGTAATACACCCCGCCGGAAACCGCCCGTCGCTGCCCCCCCCCCACCTCGGCCAGCAGACGCCGGTGCCCATCGTCGACGCCGGTAATGCCGAGGATCTCGCCTTTGGCGATACTCAGAGAGATGTCTTTCAAACCGGCCTGACCCTGGCTGTTCAAAATATCGACCTGCTTTAATTCAAAGACCGGCTCCCGGTCGGACGTCCCGGCCACCGGGGGCGATCCGGACACGTGGGAAGTCCCGAACATCAAATCAAGGATCATGCTCGATCCCTGTTTGGCCCCCAGGCCCCGCAGCATATCACCCGGCAAAACGGATGCCTTTCGGCCCGACTTCATGATGGTGATACGGTCGGAAACCGCCAGGGCGTCATTGAGCTTGTGAGTGATCAGGACGATAGATTTGCCCGCATCCCTCAGCGATTGTAAGGTGTGAAACAGGGTTTCGGTTTCAGCCGGCGAAAGCATGGAGGTGGGCTCATCCAGGATAAGAACGTCGGATTCATGGAACAGAATCTTCAGTATTTCGGTTCGTTGACGTTCACCGACGGATAAGTCCCGAATCTTTTTTCGAGAATCGATGTAAAGGCCATGGGTTTGTTCGATTTTCCGCAGCGTGCGCCGCGCCCCGCTCAGGTTCGGGAAAAATCCGCCTTCAAATCCCAGCACAAGGTTTTCCAGAACCGTTAACTGCGGAATCAGCGCAGGATGCTGATAAACCATGCCGATCCCCCGCTTGAGAGAATCCTGAGGTGAGCACAAACCAACGGCTTTGCCCCGAATCAAAATTGTCCCGCTGTCCGGCTGGTACATCCCGGAAAGAATGTTCATCAGGGTAGTCTTGCCCGCACCGTTTTCTCCCAACAGACTGTGAATTTCAGAACCATTCAGGTCAAAGTCCACATTTTCATTGGCAGCCACGCCGGCAAAGCGCTTTGTGATCCCGACCATTTTAACGACCGGAATATCATGCATCGTAGAAAACCGCCCGGATCGGGGAGCCGTCCGAGCCTTGGAGCTTAAGCGGCAAAAAGGAATAAATGCCCCTGAGTTTTTTAATTTTATCCAGGTTGCAGAGATTTTCCACGATCAGAATGTCGTTACCCATCAGAATGTGATGAGCCGGATAGCCATCATGGTCATCGGCCTCCTTCTCCGCATCGGCGTCAACGGAATCGGTCCCGGACAGGCAGGTGGCATCTATGTTGAGGGCATCGATACCGACCAGCGCGGCACCCGCCTGCAGCAGCAGCTCAGCGCCACCGGCGCTCAGATAAGGGTGATCGAAATATCGTGGTGTTCCGAAATAGCGGTCCCAGCCGGTTTTAAGTATCACAAAATCCCCGTTGCTGATACCGGATGCATCCTTTTGAAGATCGAACGCTTCAATCGGCGCGCTTTCCGATTTGCCCGAAACGTCAATCAGGATGCCGCTGCCGACGAACCTCCGGGCCGGGATTTCATCGATTCTCCGGCCGTTTTTTATAAAATGATACGGGGCATCGATGTGGGTACCGGTGTGGGATCCCAATTTGAGAAGATCGACGTGACAGTGATCTTTCTCATGGGTCAGCCCCGGGCGGATAGAGGGTGACGGATCACCGGGAAAGATTTGCATATCGTCTTGAATGGTGTGGGTCAAATCGATGACGTCCATTTTTCTCCTCATCCGAAATTCTTCGGCACCTGCATCCTTTTTTCGACCGCTCAAATCCTTAAGTTTTCAGCTTTGAGCATTTTTCCGGCTGAAGCCTGCTGATTTCTGATGATAATGTTGCTTCCACCCCATTGCAATCCAAAGGTGCCGCCGTCCTTACAGCCCCATCTCCTTCTCCTCTTCGGTGATGCACGTGTCCAAAATTTCCAGTGCTTCGTCGATTTCGGCCTTGGTAACGATCAACGGTGGTGCGAATTCGAGCGCTGCTCCCATGGTCTTGAACAAAACACCCCGTTGCTTGGCACGGGCAATGATGTTGTTGGTGCTGCGGATCGGAAACGGCGCCCGGGTTTTCTTGTCGGCAGTGAAATCGAGACCCAGCCAGAGCCCCGTTCCACGGACCTCTCCCACGACCGGGTGACGCTCCAGAGCCTTCAGGCCTTCCAGAAAATAGATTCCCATGTCGCGGGAATTTCGAACCAGATCTTCCCGCCGGATGATTTCGATATTTTTTAAACCCGCGGCACATGCAACCGGATGATTGCCATAAGTATGCAGATGTAAAAAGTTCTCAATGGGTTTCATCACCGCATCGCTGCAGCCGACCGCCGACAATGGTATGTAGCCGCTGGTCAGACCTTTGGCCATTGTCAGCAGGTCCGGCTGAATACCGAAATGCTCGATGCCGAACATTTTCCCCGTACGGCCGAACCCGCAAATGACCTCGTCGATGATGAGCAGGATGCCGTATTTGCTGCAAATCTCCTGCACGATCGGCCAGTACTCCGGCGGGGGCGCATAGGCGCCGAAGCCCTGCATGATGGGCTCGCCGATAAACGCGGAAATCATTTCGGGATTCTCGAACTCGATGGCCCGTTCGATATCCCGGGCACACCTCAGGTCACAGGCCGGATAGGACAGTCCGTAGGGGCAGCGATAGCAGTAAGGCGGCTCCACGAATACGGCGCCGGGGGCCACCGGCTCCATGATCTGGCGCATGGGCATAACGGTCCCCAAGGCCCGAACCCCATAGCCGTTGACGCCGTGATAGGCGCCCTTTCTGGAGATGACTTTAAAACAGGATTTGTTGCCGTTGAAGTAATGGTGATGTCTGGCCAGTTTCATCGCGGATTCGACCGCCTCCGACCCGGAACACTCAAAAGTGAACCGTTCGATACCGGGCGGGGTGATTTCGGCCAGCAGGTCGGCCAATTGCATGGCCGGCACAGTGCCGAAACCGCCGGGCGTAAAGTAATGCAACGCACACATTTGATCATAGGCTGCCCGGGCGATCTCCTCCCGGCCGTAACCGACATGGACCGGTCGCGTGATGCCGGCTTCCATGTCGAGGTAACTTTTGCCCTCCTTGTCCACCAGCCGAACGCCCTGTCCTTTGTCCATAACGGTGATGCCGTTTTTGATGTCCTCGCGCGGGGTTCGATGCAGGATCAAGCGGGAATTTTCATCCAGAATATGAGGGGTTGTGCCCATTTTTTCCTCTCGGTTGGTGAATTGTCGGTTACGGTAACACGAGCTGAATATGTAAAACAGTGAACCGCAGAATACCGAAATGATTGAACCCTATTTGCATGCCCCCTATTTGTCAATACGAAATTCGCCGACCTTATTACCTTGACACACTGTCTCTTTTTCCCTATTAATCTTATTTCGTTTCCTTTCACAAACAATTTTATCCTATAATCATGCAGTTCGGGCGCTTTACACAAAGGAGGATGACATGAAAAGCAGAAGATGGGCGGCAAGCCTGGTTGCGATGGTGGTCTGGATGATGGTTCTTTGTTTTAGTTCCGTAACGGTTCATGCCGAAAATGCACTAAAGATCGGAGTTTACGGCGGTTACTTCAAGGATTCTTTCGACAAACATATATTCCCTGATTTCACCAAGGAAACCGGCATCGAGGTGGAGTCGGTCGCCGAGCCTACCGGCGAAGCCTGGCTGGTTCAGCTCGAACAGGCGGCGCGGGCCGGGGTGGCGCCGGCGGATGTGTCCATGATCGCCCAGGGCCCGATGCTGCGGGGCCAGCATAATGAACTCTGGATGCCGCTGGATCTCGGCCAGATTCCCAACCACAGATTTCTGCTGCCACAGCATATTCACAAATATTCGGACGGTCGCGTCGATGGAATCGGTGCGGTTTCATGGTACATCACCCTGGTGTCCAATACCGACGTTTTCAAAGAAGCACCGACCAGCTGGGGGGATATGTGGCAGCCGGACAAAAAAAATAAACTGGGACTTCTGGCCCTGGCCTCGAATTCTTTTCTCCTGGAAATTACCGCCAAGACTTTTTTCGGCGGCTATGACATCCTCGATTCAAAAGACGGAATTCTCAAGGTGCTCAGCAAGCTGGCCGAGATCAAACCGAATGTGAAATTGTGGTACAGGGATGAGGGCCAGTTTCAGCAGGCATTGCAATCCGGTGAAATTCCAATGGGACAATACTACCACGATGTTGCCGGGCTGGCTGCGGCCGATGGTCATCCGGTTCGCTCCACTTTCCCCAAGGAAGGTGGGGTTCTCGATTCCGGCACATGGGCCCTTACCAAAGCCACCAAGATGAGTAAAGAAGCCCATATCTTCATCAACTACATGTGCCTGCCACAGGTTCAGGCCAAACTTTCGCGCAAGGTCGGCACGGCGCCCACCGTCAGACGGGATGCCATGGATCTCACGGATGCGGAATTTGCCGCCGTTTCAAGCGATATCCCGCCGATCATCCCGCGCTACGATCTGTATACGGGTGACCTCAGTGACTGGGTCAATCAGAAATGGACTGAAATGGTAACCGAATAGCGAACAGATATCTTCAATGAAGCCTGGCTGAAATGATCCTGCGGAGGAAGCGACGCGGATCAGCAATAAAGGTGTCAGGTGTCAGGTGTCAGGTGTCAGCCGGCGGCTGCCTGAAGAACGTTATTCGAAATTCTGCGATTCGCTGTTTTATTTTTTGTTTCGCATGAGTCTTGGAAGGATTAAATCCTGATACTTGAAACCTGACACCTGACACCTAAACCCCTGTCTTTACCGCATCGTCAGAACAGGTTTTACATCGCGGGTCGAACGATCAATTCTATGGCTGGATTGACACTTGAGAATATCCACAAGCATTTTGGTGCGGTAGTGGCCGCGCGCGAGGTAAATCTCAATCTTCCTCACGGCCGCTTCGTATGTTTCCTCGGACCGTCCGGTTGCGGCAAAACAACCTTGCTGCGACTGATCGCAGGCCTGGAAAATCCGACCAGCGGCTCAATTTTCCTGGATGAAAACGATATCACCGTCACGCCGGCCCATAAACGCAATTTCGGCATGGTTTTTCAGTCCCTGGCCCTGTTTCCCCACCTGTCCGTTGGCGAAAATGTGACCTACAGCCTCACAATCCGGCACATCGAAAAAGATTCCCGCAAAAAGCGGGCCGCTGAGCTGCTGGATCTGGTCCAATTATCGGGCTTTGCGGATCGCCATATTTCACAGCTTTCCGGCGGCCAGCGCCAGCGGGTCGCCATCGCGCGGGCACTGGCTTTCGAGCCCAGGCTTTTCCTGCTGGACGAACCGTTATCCGCCCTGGATGCCAAATTGAGGGAAAGCATGCAGCTGGAGCTTCGCATGCTGCAGCAGCGTTTGGGCGTGACCACCATCCTGGTCACCCATGATCAGCGTGAGGCCATGACGATGGCCGACACCGTGGTGGTGATGGGACCTGACAATCGCGTGCGGCAGGTGGGTGCCCCTCTTGAAATCTACCGCCATCCGGCGGATACCTTCGTCGCTGATTTCATCGGCAGCAGCAATCTGCTTCAGGGATCCTGCCTCGGATCCCGTGAGGTCAAAATCGGCGAACGGAACCTGATGGTGTCCCAAGTGCCCGAAGACGTGTCGGCGGGGACATCGGTGACCGTCTCGGTGCGGCCGGAAGACGTCCACATCAAGCCGGGTGCCGAAAACGGAGACAACCGGTTGCAGGGCACCGTTTCGTTTATCCGGGATATCGGTTCCAATGTCGAAATTTACCTGGATTGCAGCGGTATGCGGATTATCAGTCAATCGACACCCAAGGGACGGCCGGATGTCAAGCCGGGAGATGCAGCCACCGCTATTTTACCGGCAGCCGCCTGCATCGTGCTGAAATCATGACCGGGGACAAACCCAAAGGCCTCCGTACACACCTGCCGCTGGTTTACCCGGCCTTGATGCTGGGAATTTTTTTCATCATTCCTTTCGGCACGATGGTTGCCGTCAGCTTCTTTCATCGCCAACCCGGCGGCTTTTACATTCCGGGTTTCGAACTGACAAACTATCTCAACCTCTACACCGCGCTTTTCGGACGGACTCTGCTGTTTTCACTTTTTGTGGCAGGGCTCGCGGCCGCCATTTGCGTAACGATCGGATTTCCGTTTACCTACTTCATCACCCGCATGCGGCGTCGGACCCAGGTGATGTGGCTGGTCTTTCTGATGTCGGTTCTGTCGCTGTCGGAGGTTATCATCGGTTTTGCCTGGTCGCTGCTGCTGTCCCGAACCGCCGGACTGTCCAATCTGTTTGTCTGGCTGGGCCTCATGGCTCATCCCAAGGCCTGGTATCCGGGTTTTGCAGCCCTGCTGTTCGGGATATGTTATCTCGCCTTTCCCTATACCGTCCTCGTTCTGTATCCACCGCTGTCGCGGCTCGATCCCGCCCTTCCGGAAGCTTCTCAAACGCTGGGTGCTTCACCGTTGCGAACATTTTTCACCGTCATTGTCGGCTCGATGCGCAACGCCATTGTGGCGGCCTTTGTAATGGTGTTTGTCTTTTCGCTGGGTGTCTATCTGCTGCCCCAGATTCTGGGTCGACCGCAGCACTGGACGTTGTCGGTGCTGATTACAGACCAGGCCATATATCAGACCAATCTGCCGCTGGCTGCATCCATGGCCATCTTTTTTATGGTGGTCAGCCTGTTGTTGGTGGTGCTGACCATGATAATCGGCAAGGAAAAGAAGATTAAGGCAACATGAGTAAACTCGTGCGCAATATTTTCATGTGCGGGATCCTGTTTCTGCTGAGCGGCCCGCTGATCGTCGTTTTAGGTGTCTCCCTGAATGCTAAAAAACGCCTGTTTTTTCCACCGGAGGGATTATCCCTGCACTGGTATGCAGAACTGTTAACCGAAAGCAGCTGGCTGATACCCGTAAAAAACAGCCTGGTGATCGCCTTTTCCGCGAGCTTCATTGCCCTTTCGATTGCATTGCCCCTCGCCTGGTTTCTCTGGCGCTACCGTGTGTTTTATGCCCGGGCGCTTTTTGCCCTCGGTATTTCGCCCTTCATCCTGCCGCCGGTGATCACCGCTTTGGGGTTTCTTTCCTTTTGGGTCACGATCGGGTTTTACGGTAAAATGTTGGCCACCATGATATCTCATGCCATTTTTTTTGTGACGCTGCCTTTAGTGACCATTTCGCTGGGATTTGAATCCATTGACCATGAAATCGTCGAGGCAGCGGGAACGATGGGTGCGGACGAACGCACCGTTTTTTCAAGTGTGATCTTTCCGCTGATTCGACCCTACATGATATCCGGCTTTGCCTTCGCTTTTGTTTTGAGCCTCAACGAGTATATCGTGGCCTATATGGTATCCGGTTTTACCGTCGAAACTCTCCCGATTAAAATATTTAATTCCCTGCGCTACGGCTATACACCGGTGATGGCCGCCGTGGCGGTTGTTTTCGTGCTGCTGGCGGGCATTATATTCGGTCTGATCGGACGATTCGGTGATTTGCCGAAGCTTCTGGGTGCCATGCGGCCCGAGGAAAAATAAAGTCAGCCGGTGATAACATCGGTTGACGACTGACCAATTGAGGATCTACAGAAAAATCGCAGAACGATCCGCATTCGCCATATTGACAGCAAGCTGCGACAGCTGAAAGCGATATTCACATTCATCGACCCTCATTCGTTGTTTGTAATCATTTGACGTTTCACCCGCCTACCGGCTGCCCAACCGGTTCAGGAGTTTACAATAAGCCCGCTGCCCGAGTTCGAAGCTTTTGAGCCGAAAAAATTCGTCGGGAGCATGAAATTTTTCATCATTCATGGAAAAACCAAAGCAGGTCGCATAGGTGCCGAGATGTTCCCGAAAAATAGATAGGATCGGCACACTGCCGCCTTCGCGGACAAACAGCGGTTTTTTTCCATAAAGTTCAGTGAGAACCTCGATCGCCGCAACACTGCCTGGAAGATCCGCCGGCATCAAATAAGGATTGGCCGAGCTTTCGACCGGCTCGAAGGCCACCTTAACGCCCGGTGGTGTATGTTTTCTGATGTGGGATTGGATCAGGCGGTTGATATGCTCCGGATTCTGATCGGCCACTAACCGGCAGGTGATCTTGGCATGGGCCTGGCTCGGCAAGACCGTTTTGAGGCCTTCTCCCTGAAATCCCCCCCAGATGCCATTCAGCTCGAGCGTCGGTCGGGTCCAGATCCGTTCCGGATTCGAATACCCCGCCTCTCCGAACAGCTCATCAACCCCCACCCCTTTCATGAATTCGGAATCATTGAACGGGACACTGTCGATTTGAGCTTTTTCCGCCTGCGACAGAACCTGGACGTCATCGTAAAAACCTTCGACGCGGATTCTTCCGTCCGAGCCCCGCATGGAGCTCAATATCTGGATCAAGGCGTGAACCGGATTCTGAACGGCACCGCCGTACATGCCCGAGTGCAGATCGGTATCGGGGCCGGTCACGTCCACCTGCAGGCCGCACAGCCCGCGCAGAGAGGTCAGCAGGCTTGGCTGGTCTTCACTCCACTGTCCGCTGTCGGCGTTCAGGATTAAATCACATGCAAATTTGTCCCGGTTATCTTTTAGAAATCCGGAAAGCTGCGGACTGCCGATTTCCTCCTGGCCTTCAAACAGAAACTTGACATTGAGCGGCAGGGCCCCGTCGGTCTGCAGCAAGGCCTCGACGGCAATAATCGGAATGAGCATATTTCCCTTATTGTCGGAGGCACCGCGGGCATAGATCCGCCCATTTCGGATTTCCGGTTCGAACGGGGGCGTGGTCCAGAGGTCGAACGGATCAGCCGGCTGGACATCGAAGTGCCCGTAGATCAGAACTGTCGGCCGGTCGGGGGCATGGAGCCACTGACCACGAACCACCGGGTGTCCTCCGGTGGGCATGACTTCCACGGCATCCATGCCGGCTTTCCGCAGACGATCAGCCACCCACTGTGCGGCGCGCTGTACATCGCCGGCATGCTCGGACAGACTGGATATACTTGGGATACGCAAAAATTCGACGAGTTCCTGCACATATCGTTCCTTGTTTTCATCGAGAAAATTTTGCCACGCCGTCATCTTCGCTCCTTTTCCATGTTAATAGGGGTCTGAATTAATAAGGAATTGAGGAATTCGGGAATTTAGGACCTTAGGAATTCTGTCAATCCTGGCTTCATCTAATTTTTCTTCAATCCTCAATCTGCAGCGTCATTCTGATAGTATGTCAGAAGATCTAAAATCAGCCCAAGTTGTTTTTGCTACGAATCCAGCACCATGTCGAAGCTTGGCCTTCCGATTTCCTTCAGGTGGTAGTACACTTGGGTGGTGGCTTTGTCAATCCAAATGATGCCGTTCAAGTCAATCGAAATGTTTGCGGCGGGATATCATTATTACAATCCCGCTGGAAACATCCGAGCACTTGAATTTAACCACGATACAGATCCCGACAATAACCTCTACTGAGACAACTGCTGGATATTTTTTCCATGCACCTGCTGGCCGAAAGAGCCTTTTATCTTCTTATCGAGGGGAAAAGAATGATTAAAAACCTTGACATAAAGTTGGCCGAGAATCATATTCTTGAATGAACCGCATAAAGGCAGTGTTGAAAAATAATGGTTAACGTTTCCGGGTTGAAAACTGAAAAAATCGAATTCATAACAAATGATGCACATTGATGAGCCGCCTCCCGCTTCTAAGCCGGGTGAAAAAAAACTTAAAAAGGAATGGCGCAAAGCCCCGGTTAAACCGGGACCAAAAAGCCGAATAGTTATTGAGAAAGCTCAGATTCGGGATGTAGAAGAAATCCTTGAACTGGTGAACATTTTCGCGAAATCAAACTTAATGTTGCCGAGAGGCCCTCAGTACCTATTTGAGAATATAAGGGATTTTGTAATCGCCAGTGATCACAATGTTCCAATTTACAGCATGACGGAGACCAGGGAAGTCTTGCACCTGCTTGTGGCTTGCGGGAGCCTCCATGTCCTCTGGAAAGATATTGCAGAAGTAAGGGCGTTGGCGATTCATCCGGATTATCAGCATCTGGGGCTTGGAAGCAAGCTGATTCAACACATGAAGCAGGAGGCCCTGCACCTTGGAATCAAGCACTTGTTTACCTTCACTTTAACCGAAGATTTTTTTGAAACGCTGGGATTCAAAAAAATAAAAAGGGCCACTCTCCCACCAAAGTTGTGGGGTGAATGCAGTCGCTGTCCGAAGTATTTCCAATGTGATGAAGTAGGAATGGTTCTGGAACTCTAATTCTTACGAAATAGTAAAATTAACGGTTCTGAGTTTTAATTTTCAAAAATCCGATTACCATTTCAACTTAACATGATTACGACCTCAATTTAACATGGGTAACCAAGGGAAATAAACATGTCTGAATCCCCCCCTGATTCCTGTACCTCCTCAGTGCTGAGTTTACCCACCTTCGTGAACTGCAAAATGACCCGGGATTGCCTGGCTGAAGGTAGCGACGTAGTCATCAGCGGGATTCCATGGGACCAAACCACCACCGGAAGACCGGGAACACGTTTCGGTCCGGCAAGCATTCGCAGCGCCTCGGACAATCTGGCGTGGGAACTGCGGCGTTGGCCTTGGAATTTTAGTGTGTTCGATGTTCTCAAAGTAGTCGATTGTGGTGATTTGTATTTCAATCCCTCTGATGGAAGTCAGATTATTTCGCAGATTCAGCAGCATGCATCCCGAATCCTGCAGGCCGGAAAAATCATGTTGACACTTGGTGGCGACCACTATATCAGCTTTCCGTTGCTGCGGGAACATGCTAAAAAATTCGGACCGGTCGCAATAATTCACTTTGACGCCCATACGGACACCGAAAGGGAACCGGGCCAGTACAATCACGGCACCATGTTTTTTCACGCCCAGAATGAAAATCTGATTGATACCGGGCACTCGGTACAAATCGGCATTCGAACCGAATACGTGCGCGACGACCACAACTTTACGGTGCTTGACGCGGAATGGGTAGTGAATAAAAGTGCGGGTGAAGTTTTAAGCACTGTCAAGCAGGTTATCGGAGATCGACCCGTGTACGTGACCTTTGATATCGATTGCCTGGATCCTTCGGTTGCACCGGGAACCGGAACCCCGGTGGTCGGTGGCCTTTCCACCGTTCAGGTTCTGCAAATAATTCGCGGTTTGAAGGGCCTCAACCTGATCGGCATGGATATTGTCGAAGTCTCTCCGCCCTATGATCATGCCGAAATCACTTCCTTGGCTGCGGCAACTCTGGGACTGGAGTTCCTTTATGTATTGGCTGCCAACCGCAAAGATAAATCAAAGTAAGGCCTGGTGGGTGACTTTAACCCGTTGTCGAATGGAGGTTTTTCGATGAGATGGCGAAATATCCGGATGCCGGTAAGCGTGTTTGCCGCATGTTTTCATTCCTTGCTAGCAGTCACCACTCTTGCCGACACCGCTTTTGCCCAAAAAATCTTGGGGTTGCACAAGAACTCAAAACCCGCTTAGACAGGCCGGGCTCAGTGACAGACATGACATTGCTGCAGGATGAGCTGCACAGATGGACCAAAGACATGGACGTGTGGCTGATGTTGATGCTGGTGGCATTTTTAATGCTTTTCATAAAAAAGTACGAGTAGGTGTTTGCCTGGCCGTCTTTGTCATCGAAAATAGATAACATCACAAAGTCCGGGAGCATCTCTCCCGCTCCACTGAAGGGCAGAAATAGTAAATTTTCTCTATTTCACGCTATCTTTATACTATAAAGACAATCGACAAGAAAAGCACTTGACATTTCCCGGATTAACTTAGCTATGCTGACTGATGAAAAGCTGAAAAAGCGCATTGAATATGAAAAAATGCTTGCTGGGATCTCGGAGCAGGCCGTAACGGTTGACAACCTGAAGGATTTTTTAAACGCATCGCTCAAGAGCATGGGCAGCATTCTGGACGTAAGCCGTATCTTCATCTTTTCCTACCAGCCGTTGTCTGAAATCTTTACCTGTATCTGTGAGTGGGTTGCTGAGGGCATCACCACGCTTGCGGAATTGGATGAACTCAAGATTACTATTCCCTGGGCAACCAAACATTTTAAAAAAGGCCAAATTATTAATTTCCAGGGAAACCAAAATATTCTCGGCTCCAAGTATAGGGAAAGGTTGTTGGCCGCCGATGCGAAATCCACCTTGAATGTGCCCATGTTCATCAAGGGTGATTTGTATGGATTTATGGGATTCGATGAATGCCGTCATCACCGTAAATGGGTCGATGAGGATGTTTACATCCTGACCACCGCAGCTCAAATTGTTACGCGGGCCATCGAAAACAAGCAGTTTGAAGAAGAGCTGGAGAGACATCGCAGCCGACTGGAGTCAATTTTCAGCAGCGTGCAAGACGCCATCATTACCATCGATACCGACATGAATGTTATCGAGGCAAACAAAGCTGCTGAAAATATCTGTGGTTTCCAAATTATCACCGGTCAGCCTTTTTCCGATTGTGCTACGGAGTGTGACCGATCGTGTCTCGAGATTTTACAGGAAACATTGGCCAATAGAAAAACCATTCAGGACTATCGGATCGAATGCGGGCACCGCGATCGGAGCAAGCTGATTGCCATGGTTAACAGCTCACCCCTGTTGGACAGCGGCGGATATTTTATGGGAGCCGTACTGGTTATACGGGACATTACCCGTTTGACACGCCTTGAAGAAGAGTTAAAAGAGCGCCATCATTTTCATAATATAATCGGCAAAAGCGAAAAAATGCAACAAGTCTACAACCTTATCAAAATCCTGGCAAACCAGACAACAACTGTATTAATTACAGGCGACAGCGGAACCGGAAAAGAAATGGTGGCCAGAGCACTTCACTACGGAGGGTCACGGGCGAATGGACCCTTTGTCACTGTTAACTGCTCGGCCCTTGCAGAAAGCTTGTTGGAAAGCGAGCTGTTCGGACATGTCAAAGGGGCGTTTACCGGAGCCGAAAGAGACAAAATCGGCCGCTTTGAGGCTGCGCACGGCGGTACGATTTTGCTTGATGAAATCGGCGACATCTCGCATATGATTCAGCTAAAGCTGCTGAGGGTTCTCCAGGAAAAAGAATACGATCGGGTGGGGGAATCGAATCCGAGAAAAGTGGATGTCAGGGTCCTGGCATCCACCAACCGCCATCTGAAAGAAGCCATCCGGCAGGGAAAATTTCGCGAGGATCTTTATTACCGTCTCAATGTCATCGAAGTTCACATTCCGCTGTTATGCGAGAGATATGACGACATTCCCCTGTTGATCAGCCATTTCTGTGAGGTTTTCCAGAAAAGTTATGAGAAAAAAATCAGCGGCGTATCGGATGAAGTTTTGCAGGCCTTTATGAACTACACCTGGCCCGGCAATGTCCGCGAGTTGGAACACGCCATCGAGAGAGCCTTTGTGTTGTGTCGAGATCAGACCATTCAACTCGATCACATCCCTGCTGAAATCAGAGACTATACCCACGTGGGCAAACGCGCTGTCGATAATCGAACCGGTGATGACCCAAAGGCCATTAAGTCTGCTTTGGAAAAAACCGACTGGAATATCTCCAAGGCGTCCCGCCTTCTGGGCATCAGCCGTTGGACGATGTACCGCCGGTTCCAAAAATACAATATCAGCAGACCTGCCGACAGGATGTAGCACCGCACGCAACTGTTGCACTACATTCGTGTTGCTCTGCTACATTTATGTTCTGTACTATCAAAATCCGCTCTCCTGGACAATCCATATATCTTATTGATATTTTAAATTTATTTTATCCAATCGCAACAATAAATTGTTTTTGGCATTCTATTTGCATATTTCAGGTGCAACACGTGGTTAAGCAGAAACCACATCGGTTTTTTCTATGAGTATGTCCATATCCTGCCAATTAAAGATACTGTCGATGCCTTATTGCTTGATAATATCGGTGAAGCATTATTGCTGAGCCAGAATTCCCCCAAGAAACCAAAAAACAAGTCCGACAAACATTATTGAGGAGGTTAAAATGGCATTTAATTTGAGAAACAGACACTTTTTAAAACTCCTGGATTTCACTCCCCAGGAAATAAAGTTTCTGCTGGATCTCTCCCTGGATCTTAAAAAAGCCAGGTACGCCGGTCTTGAGCAGCCTCGGCTGACGGGGAAGAATATCGCCCTGATTTTTGAAAAAGCATCGACGCGCACCCGATGTGCATTTGAAACTGCAGCCTACGACCAGGGAGCCCATGTGACCTATCTGGGGCCCTCCGGTTCTCAAATGGGAGCCAAGGAATCCATGAAAGACACCGCCCGCGTGCTGGGTCGGATGTATGACGGCATCGAATATCGCGGTTTTGGCCAGGATATCGTGGAAGAACTGGCAAAATATGCCGGTGTACCGGTCTGGAACGGTCTTACCAACGAATATCATCCCACTCAGGTGCTGGCAGACTTTTTAACCATGATGGAACACTGCGACAAACCGTTGCGCCAGGTCTCGTTTGCCTATTTGGGCGATGCCAGAAACAACATGGGTAACTCCCTGCTGATTGGAGCAGCCAAAATGGGCATGGATTTTCGATCCGTGGCGCCCAAAAGTGTCCACCCGGATAAAAAACTTGTCAGCCTGGCAAAGGATATCGCCAAAGACACGGGTGCCAAGATCAATATTACCGAAGACCTGGATAGTGGCGTTAAAGGTTGCGACTTTCTGTACACGGATGTCTGGGTTTCCATGGGTGAATCGCAGGATGTCTGGAAAGAACGTATCGAACTGCTCAAACCCTATCAGATCAATGCGGCGGCTATGGAAAAAACCGGAAATCCGGAAGTTAAATTTTTGCACTGCCTGCCGGCCTTCCATAATCGTGAGACCACTATCGGTGAGGACGTTTTCCAGAAGTTTGGCCTGGAGTCCATGGAAGTAACCGAAGAGGTGTTTGAGTCCGAAGCCTCCATCGTTTTTGACGAGGCAGAAAACCGAATTCACACCATTAAAGCTGTGATGGTGGCTACCCTGGGCTCCTGAACACATCGGGCAACGATTGACCTAATTCACTGAATCCGAGGAGATTAAAACATGTCAGAAAAACCGATTCTTCTGGTGGCCTTTGGCGGGAATGCCCTGGTTCGAAGTGGTCAGAAGGGAACAGCGGAAGAGCAGTTTGAAAATCTCAAATTGACCATGCCTCAAATTGCGAAGCTCTCCCGAAAATATAAGGTCGTCATCACGCACGGCAACGGACCCCAGGTAGGAAATCTGCTCTTGCAGCAGGAAAGCTGCCAGGCCGTTCCCAAAATGCCCCTGGAGATCATCGGAGCGATGACCCAGGGTCAGATCGGCTATATGATCGAGTCCTCGCTGGACACGGCTTTCATGGAAATTGGGGAAGACGATCAGCAGCATTTCGTAACGCTGATCACCTATGTTGTCGTCGACGAAAACGACCCCGGGTTCCAGAATCCCACCAAACCCATCGGTCCGTTTTACACCGAAGAGGAGGCCAAAGGACTGAGCTACACCCTCACCAAAACCGATAAAGGGATGCGCCGGGTGGTGGCATCTCCCAAACCACAGACAATTGTGGAGGGCCGCGAGATTAAAAAGCTGATCGAGATGGATTTTATCGTGATCTGCTGCGGTGGCGGCGGGATCCCGGTCGTTAAAAAAGAGCGGAGGTTTCGCGGTGTCGAAGCCGTGATTGACAAGGATTTGGCCAGCTCCGTTCTGGCACAGGAAATCAATGCCGATATTTTTGTGATCGCATCCGATGTCGAAGGCGCCGGTATCAACTGGGGCCGGACCGATCAGAAGATGCTGCACCGGGTGCCGCTGGCGGAAATGGAAAAATACATTCAGGAAGGTCAGTTTCCTGCCGGCTCCATGGGCCCCAAGGTCGAGGCCATATTGCAATTTTTTAAAGCCACCGGCAACCGCGGTGTCATCTGCCACCTCGAGGATATCGAAACTGCCATAGACGGCAAAGCCGGAACCGAAATTATAAAGTGAATTTTTTAAAGGTAACACTGAATTTGGCAATATACCAACAAAATCAAGGAGGATGTTATGTCAAAGAAGAATGTAATCATTATCGGAGCTGCGGGAAGGGATTTCCACAACTTCAATACCTATTACCGCAACAACGATTCTTACAACGTCGTGGCTTTCACGGCGGCGCAGATTCCGGACATCGAAGGCCGCAAATACCCGGCGGAACTGTCCGGTGAGCTTTACCCGGATGGCATACCGATCTATGCCGAAAAAGACCTGCCGAGGCTGATCAAGGAATTGGATGCCGATTACTGTGTTTTTTCATACAGTGATGTGTCCTACCAGCATGTGATGTCTGTAGGCGCCATCGTCAATGCAGCCGGGGCGAATTTTGTCATGCTTGGTCCCAAGTATACCCAGATCGAAAGCACCAAACCGGTCATTTCGGTGGGAGCTGTGCGAACCGGATGCGGCAAAAGCCAGACATCGCGTCGGATCATCGAGATCATGATGGAAAAGGGCCTCAAGGTCGTTGCCATCAGGCACCCCATGCCTTACGGTGATATTGCGGCCCAGAAAGTACAGCGGTTTGCAGAGTTGTCCGATTTAGAAAAGCACAACTGTACCGTCGAAGAAATGGAAGAGTACGAACCTCACGTGGTGCGCGGCAACGTGATTTATGCCGGCGTTGACTACGAAGCCATTGTGCGCGCCGCGGAAAAAGATCCCAAGGGCTGCGATGTCATCCTCTGGGATGGCGGCAACAACGACTTTCCGTTCTACAAATCCGATCTGCATGTGACGGTCGTCGATCCTCATCGGGCTGGGCACGAACTGACGTATTACCCCGGAAACGTCACCCTGCGATTATCCGATGTCGTGGTTATCAATAAAATGGACAGCGCGGATGCCGCCGGCGTAGATGAAGTACGTCGCAATATCGCCTCCGAAGCTCCGAATGCGATTGTGATCGACGGCGCCTCGACGTTGGATGTGGATGATCCGTCCGTCATCAAAGGCAAACGGGTGCTGGTGGTCGAAGACGGGCCGACCCTGACCCACGGCGAGATGAAAATCGGTGCCGGCGTGGTTGCCGCCCGCAAGTTCGGTGCGGCCGAGCTGGTAGACCCGCGGCCTTATACCGTAGGGCGACTGTCGGAGACATTCGAGATCTATCCCAAAATTGGAACCCTTCTGCCGGCGATGGGCTACGGCGAGCAGCAGCTAAAAGACATGGAGACCACCATCAACAACACCGAGTGTGATGCCGTGGTTATCGCAACGCCCATCGATTTGAACCGTATCATCAAAATCAAAAAGCCGAATACCCGGGTTTACTATAACCTGCAGGAAATCGGGAGACCGAATTTCGACTCAATCTTGGACGATTTCGGCAAAAAACACAATCTGTTTTAAGTCATAACCCTTTCTTATATGGGAGCGGCCCGCTTGCGGGCCTGCTCCCAGTGATGATTTTTCCAAAGCAATTATTCGTGAAGATAATCACCATGGCTTTTAATCTAATGTAACAATGCACAATAGGGTGCAACAACAACAAGATGTAACGAAGGAGGTACCGTAATGACGCAAAAATCGGAACGGAAAGTCAAGAAGGAAGTGTACGATGTGGTACTCCAAGGACAACCAGCGGTTAAGCCGATGGTTGTATCACAGCGGGATGGGGAACCATTCAGGGTATGGTCTCCGGATGAGTTCTCCCGGTTGAAGCGGGTCCTCATCGGCAGACCGGAGGGAACCAACATGCCGGCCGCCGAATGGGCTTGGCGGTACGATGTTCCTGGTTGCAAGCTACCCAGTCATATGCCTTTTCCCCAAGACATGGTGGATGCAGCCAACGAGCAGATGAACTATTTCGTGGGCACGCTCGAAAACCGGGGAATTCTCGTTGACAGAATCCCGATTCTGCCGATGATGATGAACCGACCGTTCATGAGTCCCATCGGCTGGGGACAGCTGAACATGCACGGGGTCAACAATGTGCGTGACGTAACTTTGGTTCACGGCCACGTCATTGTCGACGCACCAACGGTTCGACGGACCCGCGTTTTTGAGCGGTTCAACCTGCGGCCGTACTTCAACCTACTCGCCAAGGAAGACTCCAGCTGTTTTCACACGTCATGCCCCTTCCCGATGCTGACAGATGAAGACTACGACATGGACTACTATCACGACCGGACAAAACGAACTGATGAAGAACAGCGGGAGATGTTGCTGGCGGGCCAGTTCCAGAACAAAAACGGGGAATTCCCCTGGGAATCCCTCTGGGACGGCGCTGACATCTGGAGCGTCGGCAAAGATATGTTCTACCAGCGCTCAGCAGTCGGCAACAAGGCGGGCGAAGATTGGCTGCGGCGGTTCTGCAGAGAGCACGGATTCCGTTTCCATGCCGTAACGTTTGATACGCCGATCAACAGTGACCGGCCGACCAACTTCCACCCGTGGCACATCGACGTGAACATGTGTACGCCGCGGCCTGGTCTGGTCATCCTCAACCCGGATTGGCCCCCGGTCGATGAAGGGTTCACCCAGCTCTTCAAACAGAACGACTGGGAAGTCGTGATGGGCGCCCGGCCAACCCGTGTTCACAAGAACGACATTTTCCTGACCGGGTTGTACGAGGGTAAATCCTGGATCTCCCTTAACACATTCAGTATTGACGAGAACGTGATGTGTGTGGAAGCCGGCGAAACAGCTTTCATGGACCAGCTCGACAAGCTGGGCGTGGAAGTGGTTCCGATTCCGTACGAAAAGGTGATCCCCTTCGGCGGCGCCCTGCACTGCACCACGCTCGATATCGAGCGAGACACCGGCGAGAAGGGCGAGAGAGGGGAATACGAAGATTACTTCCCGAAACAGGTTAAGGGTTATTAATCGCAATCCTTCCGGACCGATACCGCTTTCTTGAGGTATCGACTGTGAAACAAATTCCCGGCCCAATGGATCTCTTCTCTGGTACGCGGGCGGCAGAAAACGATCCTGCCAACATACCAAAGAATAGAGGAGATCCATTGGCCGGAAAGCTGTTCTTTATGGATATTTTTTAACAAGGATCTGAAATGACACGCTCATCGCCCAAAAAAAAAGGGTAATTTTAAAGCGTATTACCGGACCTCTTTCCGGAATGCACATCCCGGGAGTAATAATCAGGTGGCGACTATCATGTGGATACGTTACTATTCAGTACCGGAACAGTCTGCTTTAGATACAATACCTGTTCCCGGCCCCAAGGTCGGTTATGCTCCTTCAGCGGTTCTCCTTCCTCTTTCCTCCATCAGCATAGGATATATAACGGGCTTAATCTTCTTTATTCGATATCATTCGATCACCCCCCCTTCCCCAAGCAGCACGTTACGACATCTCGAGCCGGATTTCAGATTTGGATACAGCGGCGGATTCGCGCTACGCGAAGTACCCGATCAGCCCAGACGAAAATTCTTCCCAGCGAATAAGGAGGTTCCATTATGGCTTTAGGTCTCAATTGGCAAGTTGGAATGATCATTTATCTGGCCATATTTTTCCTGCTCGGTATGGCCATGTTTTGGTTCGTCAAGGGCAGCGGTAAACAATACATTATCGCCGGCAAAAGCCTGCCCTTTTTTCTAGTGGGCACGACGATGCTGGCCCAATCGCTGGATGCGAACGCCACCATGGGCAATGCGGCCATGACCTATTCCGCGGGGTTCTGGGCCGGTTTTCAGTTTCCGCTCGGTTTGGCTCTGTGTCTGTTGGTTACCGGAACCTTTTACGCCAAGCCCCTGAATCGGATGCAACTGATCACGCTGCCCGATTTTTATTATCGGCGCTACAACGGGTTGGTGGAAGTCCTGGTCGGGCTGGCGATGTCGTTCAGTTTCGTCATCCTGCTGGCGGGCAACATCTCCGGCGGCGCCTGGATTTTGGCCAGCGTCTTCGGCTGGGACTATATGACCGCCCTGATCGTCATATCCGTGATTGTCTTTTTTTATACGATCGCCGGAGGCATGTGGTCGGTGGTGGCCACCGATATCACCCAGTCATATCCGGCGATATTGGGGTTTATCGGAGCTTTTATCTGGTTACTGGGCACCTACGGCTGGGATTTTTTCAGGGATGCGATTCCGTCCGGATACCTCAATCTCAGCGGACTGACAGACCCCGCCAACGGCGCCTATTTAAATTGGGCCGGGATCCTGGCGCTGGGCCTCGGTGACGTCGTGGCTCTTGATTTTATGGAGCGGGTCTTTTCGTCCAGATCTCCGGAAACCGCCCGCAGGGCATGTTACTACGGCGCCGGCTTTACGCTGATCACCGGCTTTGCCGCTTCATTCATGGGCCTGATGGCCCTGAAGCTCGTCCCGGAAGTTGAGGATACCCGCATGGTGATGTCGACGCTGGCCACCGAACACATGCCGTTCATTTTCGGTCTGCTGGTGATGGGAGGCATCGTGGGCGCCGGATTATCGACCGCCGACGGGGGGTTGCTGGGAGTGTCTTCTGTTTTCGGCAGAAACATCATGCAGCGCAACATCCTGCAAATCTGGAAAAAAGATTATTCCGAGAGCGATCGGATGGCGCTCGACCGCAGACTTCTGTTTTTCACACGGCTGATGGCCATCCCCATCATGGCCGGATCGATTTGGGTGGCGATCATCAAGCCGGAACCCGGGATTCTGCTGGTACTCGCGTTTGACGTCGTGTTTGCGGGGTGTCTCGTTCCACTGACCTTGGGCCTGTACTGGAAAAAAGCCAACTCGCCCGGTGCTCTGGCGGCATTTATCGTCGGCTCTCTGCTGCGATTGTATCTGTATTACAATATACCCGAACATCTGGCCGGTATTGACACCATGATACCACCCGTCGTCTCGCTGATCGTTATGGTACTCGTCAGCCTGATGACCCAGAAGTCTCATCCTCCCAAACACGAGGTCGTTGATTACGTCCCCTCGGAAGAAGAGGTGCTTTCGACCAAATATTAGCAAACCCCCTCGCCGTGGCGAGCCCGTCGGCCGGCCGGTAAGCACCAATTATTGTTGAAAGGACTGCCGGGGGCGGGGGACACCTGAATCAGCAAATAAGTTGATGAACCGAGCGCATTTCGTATAGTGTGAAATTTGATCTGTATTTCCGATTGAACCGGCTGTTCTTTTAGCCGCAGGCCGCGATTGTAGGAATCGAGTGGAGATTCATAACGGATCCATGCCACTCATTATATCTTTGTGGTTTTTATAAAAAAGGAAAATGTGGATTATGAGCAAGCAACTCGCATGTATAGTGATCTTGTTTGTGGCAGCCGGCTTTACTTTTTGCGCTCCGGTGGCGGCCGAAACGTATAAGATCGGCGTCATCCTGTCGCACGAGAGCCCAGGCCTTCGATCAGACCAGAGGGGATTTGAAAAAGCACTGGCAGAGGCCGGAATTCAGGCTGAAATCAATACTGAGAATGCCGAGAAAGATAGTTCCAATGCCGAATCCATTGCAAAAAAATTTGTCGACGATAAAGTCGACCTGGTTCACGCCGTGGGCTTGGAGGCAGCTCAAGCGGCCGCCAAAGCTATCAGCCAAATCCCGGTCGTGTATTCGGCCGTACGGGATCCGGTAGGCGCCGGAGGTGTTAGCACCCTGCCTAAGGGGGACGGCAATGTCACCGGGGTGTCCAATGCCTGGCCCATCGACCAGCAGGTGGACCTCTTTCATCGAATATTGCCGGCGGCAAAAAAATGGGGCACCATTTATAACGGCGACGATCCGATTACCAAGAAAGCGATTGAAGAAGCCCGCGCGGCCATGCAGCAGCGGGGTCTTGAGCTGATCGAAGCGCCGGTATCGAATTTCGATGAAATCTCGCCCGCCGCCAAATCTCTGATCGACCGGGCGGATGCTTTTTTCATCACCGCAGATCCCATGGTGGCAAAAAATTTCGGCCCCATCAGTCGGGTTTGCAAAAAAAATAAAATTCCGCTTTTTTCCGGCAACCCCAACCATATCGGCTTAGGTGCCGTAGCCACGTTGGGGGCCGATTTTTTTCAGGTGGGGTATTCCGCGGGACACAAAGCGGTGCAGATTCTCAAGGAAGGTAAAACACCCGGGGAGATCCCCTCCGGCATTTCTGAGCACCTGATCTTTTATATCAACTTGAAAAATGCAAAAAATCAAGGGGTCCAGGTTGCGGAAGAGTTCATCAAGCAAGCCGATCGTGTGTTTAAGTAACGGTTCTTTGTTCAAAAAAAGGCTGAGTTGTGTCCGGATCTGCCAATCAGCCATGATAATATCTCCTCTAAAATGGAAAGGAGGAGATATTATGGACATAGACCCAGTGAGGGCACAATTTCCGGACGAGAATGCGTGCCGAGAATTTTTTCAATCCGTCATTTGGCAAAATGGCAGGCGTTGTCCACATTGTGGTTGCCAATACTCCTATATTTTCTCACCGGTCGACGCTGCCGGCCGGGATTATACGAATGTGGCGGGTGCAAACGCCAATTTACCGTGACCACCAAAACGCCGATGCACAGCACCAAGTTGCCTTTGTGGAAATGGCTGCTGTGCATGTATTTTATGGTTAATAGCAGCAAGGGCGTTTCCCCGGTGTTCATAGGCAAGTGGATTGGAGTCGCTCAACGCACCGCTTGGAAAATGGGCCATGCGATTTGCCAGCTGATGGAACCAACCTCCGAGGGCCTGCCGCCGTTGAACAGTATCGTAGAACTGGATTAAAAATACTTCGGCGGTAAAGCTCGTTTTAAAGAAGGTGTCATACATACAAAGGCACTGAAAAACAAGCTATTCTGGTAGCTACCAACGCCAGGAACCGGTCCGAACGGCATTGATTGATAGCGATCAGGCCGCTGAACTTCGGTTTTTAGTTGAAATTTTGTCGATCAATAGGCGCATCTGATGACTGATGAAAATAGGGCTTACCAGCAGATCGGGAAAAACTATGCAGGCCACCCTTGGGTAACCACAGCGCGAAAGAGTTTGCACGCAGCGATCTGCACAATAATACGGCCGAATCGTTTAATTCACTGCTGGAACGAGCCAAGCAAGGCATATTTCGTTTTATGAGTCGAAAGCATCTGCCACGTTATCTGAATGAAATTGGCTTCCGATGGGATCATCGCGTACCAAAAAAGATTGTAACAAAACGTAATGGACAAAAGACGGTTATGGTCGCTCTGCCGGTAATTGACATGCTTCAGTCTTTATTAACTCATGCGGTCGGAAGACAGATGCTAAGGACAGCGGTCGGCGATATCCCGAGTCCCGGCTGCAGAATTTGCCTGCGCCTAACAGCCTTTTTATTGTTCATAGTTCCGTTAGGAAACCAGTGGCTGTAACACCAATACGAACATGAATGAATTCCCTTTACATCGCATACTCGAATTTTTGAGTACGGTCCCTCCGTTTGACACCTTGTCTCGGGAGGATCTGGTTGCCCTCGCCCGCCAGATGGAGATCGCCTATTATCCCCGCGACGATTTCATCGTCCACAAGGGAGATCCGGCACCCGCCTACCTGTATATCATTCAGGCGGGTTCGGCCCGCACCTCTTTCAAAGATGCTTCCGGAAAAGAGATTCTGGTGGATGTCTGGGGTGAGGCTGACGTACTGAGCTTCGTGAGTTTGCAGCAGGGAACCGAAGCCATGTTCGATATCATTGCCAATGAGGATCTGATCGCCTTGCTTCTGCCTGCGGCCGTGTTTCTGGATCTAGTCAAAAATAACCTAACATTCAAACGCTATTTCAGCGATTCTCTGGCGCACGCGTTGAAAGGCATCAGCCAGACCGGTGATACCCAGCATTCACAGCTCATGGAATACGGCCCCGTGGCCGCAGAACCGTGTTTTACAGATAAAATAGTGGCCGATATCATGACCACTCGGGTTCTGACCTGCCCGGCCGACACCACCTTGCGAGAGGCCGTTAAACAAATGACTCACCGCCAGGTGGGCGCGATTGTCATTCAGGATGACCAGGATGTTCCCATCGGCATTCTTACCGACCGGGACCTGCGCTCGAAGGTGCTTGCCGAAGAAATCAGCCTCGACAAGCAGATTAGCGTGGCCATGAGCCGGCCTGTCAGGACGATTTCGCCCGAGGCCTACACCTTCGATGCCCTGGTTGAAATGAGTAGATACGGAATACGATATCTGCCGGTCACCGAGGGCGGACCCCTAAAAGGTATCATTAGCGATCACGACATTAAAATGGAAACCGGCAGTTCACCGGTCGGTGTGGTCGAGGACATCCAAAAGTCCCAGTCGCTCGAGGAGTTGCTCGGGACCCGCAAGAAAATCGACAACGTGCGTCAGATGGTTCTGCGTCAAAGTAGCTCGATCAGAAAAGCAGTCGAATTGATTACCGAGTTGAACGACCGGGTTACCTTAAAATACCTTGAGCTGATCGAACAGGAAATGCAGGACGAAGGACACGGAAGACCTCCGGTAAGGTATTCCTGGATGGCCCTGGGCAGCGAGGGACGTCGGGAACAGACCTTGCGGACCGATCAGGACAATGCGCTGGTTTTCGAGACGGTGCCGGTGGAAAACAGGGAGATGGTTCAACAATGGTTTCTGTCATTTTCACAACGTGTTGTAAACGGCCTCGCTCGTTATGGGTTTCCATTATGCCCGGGGGAGATCATGGCGTCCAATCCAAACTGGTGCCTGACCGAACAGGAATGGCAGAGGACTTTTCTGAACTGGGTAAACAACCCGACTCCCGAAACCCTGCGAATGGCCAGCATTTTTTTCGATTTTCGGGAACTGCATTCTGCTACCCCTTTTCTGGCGGAACTGCGAACGCTGCTGCACAGAGCGATTCGAAAGAAACCCCTCTTCCTGCGATTTCTAACCAAAAACAGTCTTTACAACCGTCCTCCCTTGGGTCTGTTGCGGCGATTTGTTGTTGAAAAATCAGGTGAACACAAAAACAAGCTGGACCTCAAACTCAGAGGACTCACTCCGGTTGTCGATGCCGCCCGCATCCTTTCCCTGGAGCTCAATATCCGAGCCACCAACACACTGGATCGCCTGCAGGAAATTCATGAACGGAAGTTTCTGGGCGATGATCTTTATGCGGACTTGAGCGAAGCATATGGATTCATCAGTTACCTGAGGATATCTCATCATCTGGATGCAAAATCCAGTGGCCGGGAGCCGGACAATTTTATCGCCCCGGATGCACTCAATACCCTGCAGCGTAAAATGCTCAAGGAAAGCTTTCTGGTAATCCACAAACTTCAGGAAATGCTGGAATTTCACTATCAAACCCATCTCATCTCGGGAACCTAGCCGTGAAGCTTTTCCTGGCCAGACTGCGCAATCGCTGGATAAGGCACCGCCTTCGCAACCGGCGGCTGGAACCCGAAGCCCGGATAAATCTGAAAGCACTGGATCAGATAGATACTTCCCGGCCCGCAAAAGCTTACAGATATGTGGTAATTGATTTGGAAACCACGGGCGTCAATCGGCGTCACGACCGCATGGTAAGCATCGCAGGCGTAAGAATTGGCGACGGCAAAATCCAGCTAAACGAAATCTTCAGTGAAATGATCAAACCTGATCGGGAAATTCCGAGCGCCTCTATCAAGCTGCACGGCATTTTTCCCAGCCGGGTAACTGAAGCCAGAACGGCAGACGAAGTTTTCACGGATTTTTTGAAATTTATAGGAGACGATATTCTGGTCGCCCAATGTACAGGATTCGATTTACATTTTCTTAACCGCAGGATGAAGTGCAAGTACGGCTTCCGCCTGCAGAATTTAGCACTCGACACCGAAAAACTTTACCGCGAGTTGTTTGCGCTTGCCCTCCGGATTCCTTCCCGGTCGGATAGATTGCAAAGCCGCTGCTCGCTGGAGGCCATCGCCGATCATTTCGGCATCGTCATTCAGGATCGACACACGGCGGTGGGTGATGCCATGGCAACGGCCATGATCTTTCAGCGCATATTGGCACGGCTGAATCATGGAATGGACCCATTGAATCGCCTGGTAAAAAGAGGATGGCTGTATCCTTGAGGCCTCCAGGGGTAAAGTCCTCCTCTCGAGCTTATGGATATGGATATACTCAGATCCCTTTATTCTGCAGGTTATGGCCGCCATGAACCGTAAAGATCGCAATAAGTCACCGCACCAATGTCAACCGTTGGCACTTTCTGATTCCGAATTGTATAGTGACTCATGCGATTCTTCGTCAGGCTGCTTTTCACTCCGATGATCTGACTCGGCCTTCTCCCGGCTTTGAACGGCATTGAAGGTTGTATGAAAATCACGCTTTCCTTTTCTGGAAGCATTTGCCCGAACTCCGACTAGGACTGCCAGTTCTTTTACCATGACCATCATCTTCTCGGCCTGTGCGTTCATCTCCTCCGAGGCGGATGCCGACTCCTCGGCACTGGAAGCATTGTGTTGAACGACCTTGTCCATTTCAGAAACGGCGATGTTTACCTGCTCAATTCCCCGGGTTTGATCATCAGATGCCGTGGCGATTTCCGCTACGAGATCACCGGCCTTGGCGATGATATCCCTATTTTCATTAAACGCCTTCTGGGTGGAAGTGGTGAGTTCATTGCCAGCATGCACCGCTTTGATGGTATTTTCAATCATATCGGCCGTGTTCTTTGCGGCATCGGCAGCCCGCATCGCCAGGTTTCTCACTTCATCAGCCACCACGGCGAACCCAGAACCCGCCTCTCCGGCTCTGGCGGCTTCCACAGCGGCGTTGAGGGCCAGCAGATTCGTTTGAAATGCAATTTCATCAATCGTCTTGACGATCTTTTGGGTCTCTTTGCTGACCGACGAGATCTGTGCCATCGACTCAGCAAGCTGGGCCATCGCCTCATTGGCATCGCCGGCGATACGCTTGGCCTCACTCATCAGCCCATTCGCGTGGCCGGCGCTTTCGGCATTTTGCTTGGTCATCGCTGAAATCTCTTCCAGAGAGGCGGAGGATTCTTCAATGGAGGCCGCCTGCTCGGATGCACCTTCGGCGATGGACTGACTGGCGGAAGAAATTTGCCCGGATGCGGAAGTGACCTGCTCGGCATTTTCGCTAAGTCCATTGATGGCGTAATTGATGGGGCGGGTTATGCCGCGTGCCATAAACCACAATAGGGCCAGCGCAGTCAAGGCACAACCGACACTGATAGCCGTCATCTTCCACATGTTTTTAACCGTCGCACGCATCTGCATGTCAGCCTGGAAAGTGACCTTCTCCTCGGGAATAACAATGCTAACGCTCCAGGGACTTTCGCTCTTACCGATTCTCAGGGGCTTAAAGACTTCGAGTTCACCGCGTCCGTTGGTTGAAACCTGAGTCCTGCCTTCCCGGATGACCGTCAGTGCACTCTCAAAATCCTCACCCATTTCTTTCATCGGCTTGCCCTGCAGCTCCGGTTTGTTGGTGACTGCCGCCAAGGTGCCGTTGTAGCTGATCACAGCGATTCTGGCCGAGCCGTCATAAAGGTCTGCAACATCGCCGGCCATTTCCTGCAGGAAGTCCAGTCTCAAATCGATGCCGGCAATACCGTAAAAGGTATCGCCGACCATGATCGGAGCGACCAATGAGGTGATCAAAGTGGCTTTGCCCTGCACCGGATACACATACGGGTCGATAATGCATTCGGTTTTGGTCTTTCTTGGCAGTAAATAATAGTCACCAATCCCCGGCTTTTCATAATCCACCAGCGGCTCCAAAACCGGTTCACCGTTTTCATCACGTGTCCAGTAAGGGATAAAGCGTCCCGTGCCATCATGACCTTCGGTCGACTTATAAAGTTCGTCTAAGCCGTCCAGCTGATTGGGCTCCCAGGCCGTATACGTGCCGACAAAATTCGGGTTGCGTTCCAGGATGATTTTTAAAATATTGTTCAAGGCATCGCGATCGAGCTTTAGCTTGGCGCGGCCGTCCTGAATACCAGAAAAAGTCTCGGCCAGCGTGCGGGCTGAATTCATGGCGCTTTCCAACTGGGCTCGCAAATAACTGGCTTTTTGGCCCGCGTTAACAGCGGCAAGGCGGTTGGCGTCATCGATTGCCTCCAGTCGCTGGGCGTTTGCGGCGGCTTTCATATTGTGTGCCGAAAAGGCAACGATTGCAGCCGACGTAACCAGAAGACATAAGCCCGACCAGACCGCGATCTTCATTTGAATGCTCTTAAACTTCATACTTGCACCTCGGAGAAACATTGATTTAAAATGATAAATGCCCGACGCTCCCCGGAAGGGAGAAACACACTCGTAGTCCTAAAACATCGGATTCAGGTAGCTGTCCACATTCTGAGCGGACGCGTAATTGTCGGTGTCCACGTTGAACAGATCGGCAACCTTTGTCGAACCATATATTGAATCCAGCCCTTCGCCTCGGGTAAACGCTTTCCGGTTGCCGGCCAGATCTAGTAAAAAAGCGCCTTGCAGCATGGGTTCGTACTCGCCGGGGGAAACACCGACGCGCTTGCCCATTATCTTGAGTACTTCGGCTTTATTGGCGGGATCTTTTATGAAGTCAACAATACGAAACCATACCTTTGTCACTTTCTCCCACTCTTTCTGATGGGCCTGAAGGCTCTCGTCGGCCACAAAAAGAGTATCATAAATCAGACCGGGTACATCGGCGCTGGTAAAAATAGCCTTGGCTCCCGAAGAGGCGTTGAGGGCCTCACCGGAACTGGGCTGCCAGGCAACAACGGCATCCGCCTTTTTGACTTTCAGAGCCAGGGGAAGCTTGTCCGTCGGAAGGTTGACCAAGGTTATATCGCCCTCCGACATGCCATTTTTCTCCAGGGCTTTACGAAGCAGAAGCTGCTCCAGCAATCCGACTTCCAGAGCCACTGTCTTGCCTTTGAGGTCCGCAACGCTATTGATCCCCGCACGCGCAACGAGCATGTCGGAACCGTTGCTGTAGTCATTGGCCAGTATGGCCTTGCCGGAGCGCCCCGAAGCCCCGGTGACCAGGGCATCGATGTTGGTGATACACACGGCATCCATTTTACCTTCTGCGAAGACGTCGATGGAACCGATATAATCGTACCAGAAAAACCGGGCATCGACACCAGCTTCCTGGAACCAGCCTTTTTGTATCCCGATTTCCCAGGCAACCCAGCCCGGCCAATCGCTATAACCGATTTTCAGAATAGGTTTGTCCGTCGCAGCGACATGGCCGACAACCAAAGATGATACCAAAATCGTCAATGACGATCGCCTCGCCAGATCCCTGTCTGCTCTTTTTCATGCAGACCGGCACTCCTTAATGACAGAAGTATCGAGCAATGCCATAGGCGTTCACAAATTAATGACCGATGAAATTCATAATGACAGTACCTCGGTCACCTTCATCGGAAACTACCAAACGCCGGATGCCGAGGCGGTTAAGCTTAAGCATGGTCACAACAAGAACTTTCGGCTGGATTGTAGACAGGTGGTCTTCGGCTTAAACATTACATCTTATGGGCATGTCCCGCTGAGCTATATAAGCTGGCCACCCATATCCCCAATTGGAACGGGCCACGCACGCTACTGGAAAAAGAAGATTTTATTTACGTAGCCGACTGCAAACTATGCAGCCATAAAAGCCTGATCCATATCGCCCAAAACGGCGGCTATTTTATCACCATCGTGCCCAAGGATCGAAAGCAAGTCAAAGCGTTTCTCAAACAGTTAAAAACCGATGATCTCCAGTTCAAAGACGCTTATCAAGTTGAAAGCTCGCGTAAAAAAGGCAAAGGCAATATCTTTAAAACATATGAAGCCGATAGGACTAAAGACGGCTTTCGTATCATATGGGTTCATAGCAGTTCAAAACACGAAGATGATCAAGCTCGGAGACGAGTAATATGTGGATTAAAAGGTGCGTGTTACCGTAAACACAAAGCGCGAATCGGCAATATCGCCGAAAAAGTTCTCGGCGTCATTATCAGTTTTATAGTAACTCAGATCCAGGGTGAACCATTTAGGGATTTCTTTTGCAAGACCGATTTTCCAGTACACATAGTCAAAACCATCACCGCCGTCCATGCCCTGACCATCGCCGGTCGATTCATCACCTTCCACTTCCTGGTATCCGACCTCGCCGCTCAGCGTAAAAAGATACGGCAATGAAAGCTCTAATATTCCGTTGACGTGGTGGGCATCCCCATCCTCACCGAAGAAATCGGGTGAATAGTCATAGCCGGCTCCTATAGTAGGCGTCAGCGGGATCCCGGCAAACGTGTAAGTCAGTCCCAGATGCGCTTCGAAGTAGTTGGGTTCCGGATCGTCGCCGCCGTCCGGATAGGTGTAATAGATCACCATGACGTCATAACCGAGATTGCCAAACGCTCCGGCGTACCCGCCATAGTAATCGATTTCGATAGCTGCATCGGTAAAACTGGTGTTGGATCCCCAAATGCCTATATAAAAACCTTTGAATGTATAGTCCAGACTTCCTTGAACCGCCGGATTTTCATCTGTGTTGGAAATACCCCGAAATACATAATCGGTGGTAAGCCAGACCGAACCGCTTATGTTTTCGGGAGCGTTCCAGACTATTTGTTTTTTGGGCGGCTCTTCCGATTGTGCTTTGGGTGGCTCTTCCGCAAGTGCCATGCCTCCAAACCACGCTACCAACAATGTACCTATCGCTGTCAGTTTTTTCATTAGCAGTCTTCCTTTTGGTGATAATGAATATTTTAAAAGCTGCGACCTCAAAAAAAATCTTGAACCGGTTCAGTTACTTTTTTCGTTAAGCCATGATTTAATTTCCACCCGTTGGAATGAACCGCCGGGTGTGGATCGGGTAAGGATCCCCAGGGAAATTCATGGCATGAATCCGCAGGTCCGGAAAGTGCCGCCGCAGCCAGTCAATACCCGCCAGGTTGGCGGTAAACCCATGCCGGACAATGATATCTTTCCCCATGCGCGCCAGTTCAGCGGCATCGAAAAGCGGCTCGACTTCCGTGGTCACGAAATCCTTCGCGGCAGCCAGTTTCAAGCGGTTTTCGATCGTCATGACCCGGCTGAGATATTCCGGCTTATACGACGCATCGGTCAGTCGCGGTTTCGGCGCGGACTCCCACCGCATGTCGGGATCCTCCCTGAAATACCGCTCCAGCAGGGGACGATAACACAGATATTCAAACCAGCGGCAGCGATACGACATGGTCGCTTCAATCATTTCCTTGCCGACCGTGGCGATGACTTCCCGGGGAGGCATGCAGCCGACATTGACTGGGTCTCAAAATCCGGTGTCTTGACCGGTTGGCTGAAATCGAGGGGCGTGGGCCGGTCCACCCGGATGCCTCGTTTTTTGAGGATGTCCGCGAAATTGTCCAGTTGTACGTTGGCCTTATCCACCGTCTCCTGCGGCCGGGGACCCCATTTTCCCTTCATGTCGCTGTCAATCGGGACTTTACACTCCACCGCCGGTTCCGATGGCGGTATCATGCACCCATCGGCGGCCCCGACGATGACATGCTTGAGGGGATCCCATTCGTTCCACGATTTGACAATTGTTTTGCCTCTTCCAACATAACGAAAGCCTCCTTTAAAATTATTGATATCAAGACAACTCTTCCAGGATTTCCTTATCCACCCGGAAAATATAAGCGATCAAAGCCGCCCGGACCCACATGCCGCAGCGCTCCTGCCGCCAGTAGGCCGCCCGGGGGTCTTTGTCGATTCTGACATCGATCTCATAGCGCCGGGGAAGCGGATGCAGGATGGCGCAGTGGGTCTGAATTCTGGTTAGATGGTTCATTTTAAGATGGAATTGCGGGTAGGTTTCGGCATCGCTGGTCGGGTCTGCGGCGTACTCGTTTTGAATCCTGGTCATGTAGATCGCATCCACTTGAGGCAGGATGCTCTCGAAATCATCGGTCTCCTGAAAATCGATCTCGTGTTTGGTCAAAAAGTCTGTGATGTCGTCTTTCATCCTGAACACTTCGGGCGAAACATAGATCAGTTTCATGTCCCGGTAATTTTTCATGAGATAGCTCAGGGAACGCACGGTACGGCCCCTTTTCAAATCGCCCACCATGGCAATTGTCTTCCCGTCCAGACCGCCGATCGTTCTGAACTCTCTTTCCAGCGTGTAAATGTCGAGCAATGCCTGGGTGGGGTGCTGGTCGGGCCCCGAACCGCCGTTTAGTACCGGCACCGGACGATCGGTCTGATTCAGCACCCAGGCGGTTTTTTCAGCGAACCCGGCTTCCGGGTGCCTTGAAATGATCAAATCCACATAGCTGGCGAAGGTGCGAATGGTATCTTCGGGCGATTCACCCTTCACTTCGGAACTGGTGGAGGTTCCACGGATTTCGGAGATGGTCAGCCCCAGGATGTGACAAGCATTTTGAAACGACAGAAAGGTTCTGGTCGAGGGCTGAACGAAGTACAGCATGGCGCGTTTGTGGGGCAAGAGGTGCCTGAGCTTGCTCTGGCCGACTTTGGTCTTGGCCAGCAAGCGGATCGAATCGGCCAGATTGCAGAGATAGTCCAAGAACGGCCGGTCGAACTGCTGGGCATAGATGACGTCATATATGCGACCATTTCTTATGAAACTATCAACTTTTTCATCGACAGGCTTGTTGAAAAATTCATCCCATCCTTCGAATTCCTGAAGGGTTTGTTCGGCGTACTTCTCCATTTTTCTCTCCTTATAGTTAATCGATCGGAAGTGTATTTTAGCGACTGTCGTCTCGTATAAGAGCCGGACGCAGGGGAAAGGGACATAAGATGGCTGAATATCAGTTGTTGACTATGACAAAATAATAATGGGGTGTCAAGCGCAGATTGACCACATGATATAGTGGGTAACCGAAAGACGGAGCGGATGCAAAATCCCTTAAATGCGCTTGCTCCCGACATGGCAGCAGATCCTGTCAACCGGCATGCGGGAAAGCGCTTGCCGGTTTCATGTTTGGCGTCGATTATTAGATGAGGGATACTCGATATCGGATTTCGGCCGATCCGTATAGTGACTCCAAAGGACCCCGGTTACTAAACCGGCAGCGAGCATCGGTTCGAACCGGCGAGACCATCTTCAATTCTATCCGCAAGCCCGCACAGGTCTGCATTCCGTTTCATCGAACTGGCAAACCTGATCGAACCTTGCACAACTTGAGATCGCGCCCGGAATCGCTGCTAATCTTGAATTGCCCCTTGATGCCACGGCCTTTTTCTGTCAAAGTTATTTACGGATTGAACGAAGCTTTCAGCAAAAAAGGGGGAAAGGTACTGCAATGCCGGTCGAAAAAATCAAGGACAGCATTCTTGAAAAAATTTATACCGCCGGGGAAAAAGTATTCGGACAGAAGCCGGTACGATTGGAAATTGGATTTCCGCCCAACACCGAAATGGGCCATTTCGCCGTTGGTTGTTTTCCTCTGGCCAAACAATTTCGCAAGAGCCCGGCTGAAATAGCTTCCCGGATAGCGGACCATATCTCGGTTGATGAGGTCGTAAAATCGGTCAGCGCCGCCGGTCCCTACATCAACTTCGAGATCACGGCCATTATATTATTCGGCAAGGTATGCTATCATATCATCAACCGGGCCGACGCCTATGGAACATCCGAAATGGGCGAGAGGCGCCGGGCGATGGTGGAGTATCTGGCGCCCAACACGAATAAGCCTTTGCATCTGGGCCATCTGCGCAATGGTGCCCTGGGGATGGCAGTTGCCAATATGTACCAGGCCAGCGGGTACTGGGTAGTCAAAGCCAACCTGGTCAATGACCGGGGGGTACACATTTGCAAAAGCATGCTGGCCTGGCAGCGCTGGGGAAACGGAACTGCGCCGGATTCAGAAAAAGAAAAGGGCGATCACTTTGTGGGAAAGTATTATGTACGCTATGCCCGCGAAGCGGAGAACGACCCGGGCCTCGAGAGCCAGATTCAGCAAATGCTTCAAAAATGGGAAGCCGGCGATTCGGACACGGTGGCCCTCTGGAAGATGATGAACGGCTGGGTGTACAAAGGTTTTGAGGAGACTTACCGACGTTTCGGGTTGCAGTTTGATGTATTTTATTATGAATCCGACACCTATAAACTCGGCAAGGACATTATTCAACAAGGGTTGAAACGGAAGGTGTTTTCATTGGATTCCAGGGGAAACACGGTTTTTTTCCTGCCTGAAGAAGAGTTCAGCCGGGACAAAAACGGAGAACTGAAACGGGTGACGGTTCTGCGATCCGATGAGACCAGTTTATATATCAGCCAGGATATCGGCACCGCCATCCTGAAAATTACCGACCACAACCTGGATTATTCCATCTATGTCGTGGGAAGTGAACAGGAATACCATTTCAAATGTCTGTTTGCGATTTTGAAGGCGCTGGGCTACGATTGGGCCGATAATTGTTATCATCTTTCCTATGGCATGGTGTATTTGCCGGAGGGTAAGATGAAGTCCAGGGAAGGAAAAATCGTCGATGCCGATGATTTAATCGAGGCCATGATTGAGCTGGCGGATGCTGAAATTCGACGACGGGACCCCGAGGGCAGGCTTTCAGAAGCGGAAGTCAAGAACAGAGCCGAAAAAATCGGCGTCGGCGCCATCAAATTCTACCTGCTGCGGGTGCGACCGACCCAGAGCATTAATTTCGATCCGGCGGAATCCATCTCGTTCGACGGTTTCACGGGCCCCTACTGTCAATACGCCTATGCCAGAATCTGCGGAATTCTGGAAAAAGCGGAACTCAGCCAGAGGACATTCCACCATCCGGATTATTCTCTTCTCGGTAACGCGGAGGAAGTGCAGCTGCTCCGGCATCTGATCGAATATCCTCAGGAGCTGAAAAGCGCGGTGGAAGACCTCAACCCCGCACGCATCACCGTGCACGTGTTCAACACCGCCAAGGCCTTCAATCAGTTTTACAATAAACACCCGGTGTTGAAGGCTGAAAAGGAGCCGCTTGTCGATGCCAGGCTGGCGCTGATCAGGGCCACGGCGGTAGTCCTTAAAAACGGCCTGCATCTTTTGGGCGTGGATGTGCTGGAAAATATGTAGAAAGGTAAATTGATGAATGCACGCATTCTCATTAAAATCGGCGGCCGGGCTTTTGAAGGCGAATCGGGTTTCAGGGATCTGGCAGCAGCAATTCAATCCATCGGCGATGTGGAAATCATCATCGTCCATGGCGGAGGCGCCGAAATAAGCCAGGCATTAAAAGACGCCGGCCGACCGACCCGTTTCATCGACGGAATTCGGGTGACGCTCGCCGAGGATATCAGAATCGTTGAATCGGTGCTTTCAAACACCATCAACCGCCGGATTGCCGCGTGGCTGACCGCAAACGGAGTGCCCTGCAGTTCCATGTCCGGAAAAACCCGGTGGCTGTTCGTTGCAGAACCCATGATTCGCAAAGGGCAGGACCTGGGCTATGTCGGCAGAATCAAACGAGTGAACGCCGCCGTCGTTCTGGAAAGTTTAAGCGCAGGAAAACTGCCCGTGGTCTCTCCGATATCGTCCGATGAAAAAGGGGAGAGCTACAATGTCAACGCCGACAGCGCTGCGGCGGCACTGGCCGCCGCCGTTCGCTGCACGGATCTTGTCTTTATCACCGACGTACCCGGTGTGCTCGTCGATAAGGTAATCCGGCCGTCTCTTTCCATTCGACAGGCCGAAGCACTGATTGCCGACGGCATCATAAAGGGCGGCATGGTTGCCAAAATGGAATCCGCCTTTGATGCCTTGCGTCAAGATGTGCCTCGGGTGCATATCATCCAGTGGCGCGGGCCCGAATCGCTGTATAATATCGTCCGGGGGAACCCCGAAAGCGGGACGATTATCAAGACCTCTTGAGCATTTGGAGGGATTGGCATCGATTGCAAATCGCACAAATGATTCAATTTGAGTCTAACCGATTGCAATAATATCTCTTAGCTGTTCTTTTGCTACGAGCCCTTATCCATGAGTTTGCGCGGTCTTTACGGGCGATTATTCATGGAGCGTTTGCTCAAAAAAAACTTCCCGACCCCTCAATTAAGTCAGGCCACCCCGGCCAAATCTCTCACTAGATGCTATCTCAAAATAAAGATTTTGGTTCAAGATCAAGGCGGAGCCACAATTTAACCCGCAGGCATACTGAAGTATGTTGAAAGCTGAAATTGTGGCCCCCACACAGAGAGTGGGCCCAAAGATTATTTTGAGATAGCTGCTATTATCCATTCTCAATTACGCCCCTGTACCTCGTAATACTAATCTGAAACTCCTGCCTTCCCTTATTGCCATCCACCGCCGGTCAAATTTTTGACGAAAAACCCGGGTTCCGCATCTTGAGCAGTCAAATAAGTGACAATACACCGAATTAATTCCTATATTTGAAACAGACCGCAGCGAGCCCAAAAACCTGTAGAACAAGGTCCTGCCTCAAAGGCCCTGCGAACGCGCGGTGGCATAAATGTTGCTGATACGAATGAGCAGTTACACCAATCAGCAACACATTAAAACTCAGGAGGGACGGAAGATGTTAACTACACCAGGTGCAGTCGACCAGAATCAGCAAATGCTGCGGGATTACTTCGAGAATGACCGGGAGATTTCAGGTATCACTCCAGAAGAGGGATTTGTCCGCTTACCGTTTACTCATACGACGAGAGAATTCAGTTGGGCCGAGCAGGTCTATCATGCGGGGGACTCCGTTGCAGTCGTCGCGCGTTACCGGAATCTACCGCTTTACCTGCAGCATGAGGTCGATCAGCTAATTCTCGAAGAATACCGTAAAAAACTCTTCCGGGTCCCTCTGTTTGAAGCCGCATTGCTGCTCATGTCCAGCGGGTACCTGCCGGGTTTTGATTCATTGTGTAAACGGTCGAGGCAATTGTACTCGGATAGCTGCATCGATCTGCAGCAAAAGAAGGCACTGGATTTTATCTCCTGCAGAAACCCGGAGGATATTGTGGTTCTGGTAATGCGCTCCGGCCGCGTGATCGGTACCATGACCCTGTTCCCCTTTACGAATAAGCAGGATATACCGAGTTTGGCCTATCTCAAGATGGATAGCGCATTCGACAAACTGCCCGATGTACCGGCCCTGGAGGTGGGAAGACTGGCAAAAGCTTCCTGCAGCGACGACACGGAAGACAGCCGCGGAAGCGATCTGGCGAACACCATGGCGATGGCAGCCGCATTTATCGTTGCAAAAAATTTTGCCCTGCAAAATGGGCTGCTTCCCCACCCCGATTCTTATATTTGCGGCGACACATACGGCTCCTTCATTTCAAGTTTGAAACGCTTTTTCCCCATGGAAATTTCAAATTCAACTGTCAATCCGAGTATGCTTGAAGATGAAAGCAAAGTTCATGGCATGAGCATGTATTTTATTCAACGCCAGGTTCTGGGATCCTTCAATAGCAGTGAGGATCTGATGTCAACGATTGAAGACATTGAAAGGTCCTACCCCGCCCTTGCGGCTCGGATCAGACACCTTCTGGAATCTGATCTCAAGACAAACGGCGTCAAGATGATTCAGAACTTCGATCCTCAGAAATTCAAAGTCAATTTTTTCTATTTTCATTACCATCATCCGAGAACGGTTGCCGGTTTTAAAAGGCTCGACCAAATGATCCAACGGCTGAAAGGCTGCGGCATGGAGAAGCGGGAATTTGCATATGCTGCCTAGTCGTTTTTTTTGGCATCCCTTAGAATGTCGTGCAGAAGCAAACTGAGCTGTTCGATTCGATAAGGTTTGGTAGCGACGCCGCGAAATCCATATTTTTTAAAATCGGACATGATCGGATCATTGGAATATCCGCTGGATACGATGGCGGTCACTTCTGGATCGAGGATTAAAAGCTGGTGTATGGCCTCCCTGCCGCCCATGCCGCCGGGAATTGTCAGGTCGATAATGACCGCGTCAAACGGTTTTCCGGAGTGCATGGCCTCCCGGTAAAGAGCAATCGCTTCAACACCATCGGCAGCACATTGCACTTTATACCCCAATTCAATTAGAATTCTTTCGGTTACACTTCTGATGACCTCCTCGTCGTCCATCACGAGGATTTTACCCTCACCTCTTATGAAGCAAATTTCGCTGCTGGCGGTTTCAGCTGTTTTCTCGTAACTTGCCGGTATGTAGATTCGAATATGGGTCCCCTCTCCCACTTGAGAGTCAACTTCGATATGCCCGCCATGCGCTTTGATGGTGCTGTAGGTCATCGTCAGGCCCAGCCCGCTTCCCCTTTCTTTGGTGGTAAAATAGGGATCGAAGATTTTGAGAAGATGTTCTTGCGGTATGCCGCAGCCCTGGTCCCTGAGAGTTATCTGGACATACATTCCCGCTTCCAGGGGGAAACCGGGTCGCGTTTCGATGGTGGTGTTCGATGCGTTCAACCAAATAGTCCCCCCGTCGGGCATGGCCTGGATCGCATTGAGAACGAGGTTGTGAATCACCTGGCTGAACTGTCCCAGGTCTACTCTCACAGGTTGCAGATTCTCGGCTATATCAAATTCACATTTTACTTTCGACCCCCTCAGGGCAAACAGGGTCGATTCCCGCAAGACTTCCGATATGGAAGCCGTTTTTTTGACCGGCGCCCCCCCTTTTGAAAAGACCAGCAACTGACGGGTCAAGGCGCTGGCCCGGCTTGTGACGCGCAGGGCTTCGTCCAGTGCTTCGCCGATATCTTCCCCCTGATCGGCGCCGAGTTTTGCCAGAGATATATTTCCCATGATGCCGGATAAGAAATTGTTAAAGTCATGAGCGATCCCTCCCGCCAGGACACCCAGTGAATCCAGCTTTTGCGCTTTGAGCAGTTCCTGTTCCAGCTTCTTTTTCTCGGTGATATCATGGGCGATGGTGGTGGTTTTGAGCGGCAACCCGTTTATATATTCGATTTTTGTATTGACCAGAATACATAGCTCACGGCCGTCTTTAGCGTTGATATTGTACTCGGCTATCTCGGGAACCGCCTCGCCTTTCAACATTTTGGTACTACGCTCGACAACCTTTTGCCTGCTTTCCTCCGTGAGTATGTCCCACATCCTGAGCTTATCAAATTCTTCTTTGTTGTAGCCGGTATACTCGCACATGACGTCATTGACACTGATAAAATTGCCGGTAGTCAGATCCACCTCATAAATACCGGCGGGAGCGACGTCGACAAGCTGTCTGTATTTCGCCTCGCTGTCACGCAATGCCTCTTCAACAGCCCTGGGATGTTCGGCTTCGGCCTCCAATTCCGCTACCCGCCGCCGCAATTCTTCGATTTGCATAAGAAGCTGCTTTTTTGTCTTAAACATTTTTATAATATAATGCGGTTAAGGGTACAACTCAAGGCAAACCGGCATAATCAGAAGAAAGCACTAACGTCGTTAACCGATTCGACAGTAAAATCCGGTTGCAACTCACCCGCCAGGTCGCTATTCCTAAACTCGCCGGTCTTCACCAATACAGATTTTATTCCCGCCCTCTTGGCGCCCAGGATATCCGTGACCATCCGATCGCCGACCATCAAAACCTTGCTGCGATTCACCTGCATGCTATCGACGGCCATATCAAACATGTAGGCGGCTGGCTTTCCAATATAAGTGGCCTGAACACCGGCAGCATCCTCCAGCATCTGACCGTAAGCGCCGACCGTCAATTCGACGCCGCCCAGGCTGTGATCGACTTTTTCGGGAATCATGACGATGAGCCGGGCTCCCCTCAGCAAAAGCCTCAAAGCTCTGTTCATATTTTTAAAATTGAATCCCTCGCGGTAATCCCCCAAGACGATATATTCCGGATTTACCTTGTCCTGATTAATGTTGCTGAATTCCTCAAGACCGCTTCCTTCCAGCATTATCCAGCAGGATTCCGGTTTCACCGATTCCAGATACCTCCCCGTAGCCCAGGCGGCTGTGATGACCTCTTCTTCCATCACATGAAACCCGGAACGTCGCAGTTTCTCGGCACAAACCTTTCTGCTCTTCAGGGTGCTGTTGGATAATATCCGCATAACGATGCCCTTTTTCCGTAGCGTGTCCAGTAATTCAACAGCGCCGGGGTAAACCTTCCCCTGGAATTCAAGCACTCCGTCAATGTCAAACATTGCACCTTTAAATTTTTCACCACTACCATTCCTCGTTTTCACCGCATTCCTCCTAAAATTTTAATTCCTCGGATGTATTTGACAATTCTGGCATTTCTTTCTATTATGCTGAATACAAACTTTGTAAGCTGAATTCCAAAAACCGGTTAAATGAAAGCATTGGGTATTGAAAATTTTCTAATTGACACGCTGAGTGAGCTTGTTCAAATAAATTCCGTTAATCCGTCACTATTGCACGGACCTGGAGAAAAAGAAATTGTTAAATTTATGGCGGATCGCCTCGCCGAGCTGAAGCTGGATCCTCAGATCCATACGGCAGCGCCCGGCAGATACAATCTGGTGGCATTAATCCCCGGTATGAATCGCGGCCAATCACTGTTGTTAAATGGTCATCTCGACACGGTGGGGATCCAAGCCATGAGCGACCCATTCCTGCTGGTAAGAGAAGGTGACCGGCTTTACGGCCGTGGCGCCTTTGACATGAAAGGCAGCCTGGCCATCATGCTTTTGCTGGCTGAAAACTTCAGTCGGCATCCGCCGCCAATCGATATTTTTTTGACCTTCGTTGCCGACGAAGAAGATAAAAGTGTCGGCATGCAATATCTGGCCGACAATTGGCTTCCCGACATTTCTCCACCACCGGTCGGCGGAATATTTCTTGAGCCCACCGATGAGCTCATCGGCGTCTGTCACAAGGGATTCAAATGGTATCAATTGGATGTTGAGGGCCGGGCCGCCCACGGAAGCAAGCCCGAGGAGGGTATCGACGCCATTTTGCCGTTACGAGCTGCCCTGGATGCACTCCACCGTATCCAGGACGGGTTGCTCCGCCGCGAACCGGATCAGTTGCTGGGCCATGCGACGCTGCACAGCAGCATTATTGCCGGTGGAACCGAGTTAAGTGTCATTCCCAGCCGGGCATATCTTCAATGGGAGCGGCGCACCCTTCCGGCTGAATCCCAGGATGAACTGGACAGGGAACTGCAGCGCATTGTCCGGGCGGTGGAAAACCACCCCGGCAATCATACGGTCAAGGGACGGGAACTGTTTTCGAGGCCTCCCTACCGGGTCCCGGGCGGCTCTGAAATTGTTGATCGCCTGCAGAAGGCTACAGGACAATCGGGTACGGTGGGCTTTCCATACTGGGCGGATACCGCCCTGGCCGGACAAGCGGGAATACCTTCCATTCTATTCGGTCCCGTCGGCCGTGGCGCCCATGCCGTGGATGAATGGGTGAGCCTGAAAAGTCTGGTGAGGGTTTATGAAATTTTGAAGCGGCTGATAATGGATTTTTAGTTCTTAAATCCGACCGGCTGAAAGCCCAAAACGCCGCTTTCAAACCAGTCGACGGACAGACCCAAACAACATCCGGTTCAACTGAAAATAGATAGCGACTTTCATCTCCCTCTTTTCCGGTGTGAATCGGATTCGGAAGATAGTGGAATTACTGACACCTGAAACCTGAAACCGTTCTCTATTCCAGCCAATTCCGAATTACCGGCGCCAAACGCCTTACACCCTCTTCCAGTTGCGGGATCCCATAGAAGGAAAAACTCAACCGGGCGTAATTCCGCAAACCTCCCGAGCTGGAAAACTTCACTCCCGGCAGGAAGCCAACATTTTTTTTTCGCGCTTCGACAAGCATTTTCTCCGTGTCGATGCCTTCGGGAAACTCCAGCCAGAAGAAAAAGCCACCGCCCGGTTCGGCAAAACGGACCGAGGTGGGCAGGTGCTCCCGAAATGCCCTGCTGAGGACATCTTTCCGCTTGGTATATGTGTTTTTTAATCTGGAAAGCTGAGTTTGCTGCAGCCCCAGATCGATGGCACTGCAAATCACCGCCGAGGCAAACGGATTCAACCCACCGCCACTGTCCAACAATCCACACCCGGTCAACCCTTTCATTATTTGAGCGTCGGCCTGAATCCACCCCAAGCGTAAACCCGGTGCCATAATTTTTGAAAAGGAACCCAGAGAAAGAACCGATCCGGATTTAATATGAGCGGCTATTGGCGGCGGAGGCGGTTGCGGGCCGTATGAAAGCATATGGTATACCTCGTCGGCCACGATCAAGCAATGGTGTTTGCGGCTGAGTTGCAGCAACCGCTCCCGACGATCGGCTGCGAGGGTGACGCCCGACGGGTTGTGAAATGCGGGCACGGTGTAAAGAAAAACGGGTTTGTGCCGCTTCAACTCATCTTCCAGGGCCTTAATCACCAGACCGTTTTCATCCATCGGCAGGCCGACCACCTTGAGTCCGTGGTCCGCAAAAATGCGCAGCGCCAGAAAATAGCTTGGCTCTTCAACCAGAATGGTATCCCCCGGCCGGCTGAAAAGCGTGCAAATCAAATCCAGCCCCTGAGAGGCACCGGCTGTAACAAAGAGCTCTGCGGGAGCCACCGCACACCCGTACTGCTGTCCGAGAAAATCCGCCAGTGCCTTCCGAAAATATCCGTTACCCTGCTCGATGCCGTACGCCAGAAAAGACGGGTCTTCGCGCGCCAACTGATCTTCGGCGGATTGTTTGACAATCGATAACGGCAACAGGTCCAAACCGGGTTGCCCCAATCCCAAATCAATCATGTCGGGCGGGATCTCCAACTGGGAGATTCGAGTTGATTTCACGTAGCTTTCCCTCTGCGGTTGTGACTCCGTACACGCTGACGTCCCTCTGAGTGTCAGGAATTTTGTGGCCTGCAACAGCCCAGACCACCGGGCACCCATGCCCTGCTTTTACCGTCGTTCGGATCGGGCTATTATCATCTCGATGGATTGGGGACAAGTCTTTATTTTCGGGCTTGACATCCAGTCGGTAATTTGTCATATTGTTTCAACTAAAATCAGTGGAAATAATATAATGATACCCACCCCCCTCCAAAACCGCCGTACCCGCTACCGTCGTCGCTCCAAGCGACTAATCGCCGGGGGTTTTTTTTCTTGGATATGAAAATAGTTATACCTGAATGGAAGTCAATCAAACCCCGGCAACGCCGGGGTTTTTTTTTTAAGAAAGGAGCATAAAGATGGTTGAGGGTAAGGTTCGAAAGGTGGTCCTCGCCTACAGCGGCGGGCTGGATACCTCCGTGATTGTGCCGTGGCTGAAGAACAATTACGAGAACTGTGAAGTAATCTGCTTTACAGCTGATGTCGGTCAGCAGGAAGAGTTGGAGGGTCTTGAGCAAAAAGCCATCGCATCCGGCGCCAGCAAGTTGATTGTCAGCGATCTGCGGGAAGAATTCCTGACTGACTTCGTCTTTCCCACCATGCAGGCCGGGGCGGTTTATGAACGTGACTATCTGCTGGGTACCTCCATCGCCCGGCCTTTGATAGCCAAAAAAATGGTGGACATCGCTGAAGACGAGGGCGCGGATGCCGTCGCCCACGGTTGTACCGGGAAAGGCAATGACCAGGTCAGATTCGAGCTTGCGGTGATGGCTCTCAATCCGAAGCTAAAAGTTATCGCCCCCTGGCGCGAGTGGGAAATCCGCGGGCGGGAAGACGCCATCAAATATGCCATGAAATATAATATTCCTCTGACCCAGACCGAAAAGGACATTTACAGCCGGGACCGCAACATCATGCACCTTTCTCATGAAGGCGGGTTGCTGGAAGACCCCTGGAACGAACCGGAACCAGCTATGTTTCAACTGACGGTCAGCCCGGAAGAAGCGCCGGCCGATCCCGAGTATATCGAAATCGGCTTTGACAAGGGCAATCCGGTCAGCCTGAACGGCGAAACTCTTTCGGCGGTGGATCTGTTCACCCGCCTCAACAAGACCGCCGGCGCTCATGGAATCGGCCGCGTGGATATTGTGGAAAACCGACTGGTGGGAATGAAAAGCCGCGGTGTTTATGAAACCCCGGCCGGCACGGTTATTTTTCGCGCCCATCAGGCGCTTGAAAGTATGTGCCTGGACAAGTACACCATGCATTATAAAGACTTCGTTGCGGTCAAATACGCGGAACTGGCGTACAACGGGATGTGGTTCATGCAATTGCGCGAAGCTCTGGATGCGTTCGTCAGGGTAACCCAGCAAAAGGTAACCGGTACCGTGCGCTTAAAGTTGTACAAGGGCAACATTATCATTGCCGGCCGAAAAAGCCCTTTCAGCCTGTATCGCGAGGACTACGCCTCCTTTGGTGAAGAAGATGTATATAATCAGCAAGATGCCCATGGTTTCATTCAGCTTTTCGGACTGCCGTCGAAAGTTGAATCCCTGCTGGCCATCGAGGGCGGCGGCGAAAGCCGTTATCGGAAACCCGACTACAGCAAATTCAAGAGAGACTGAAAACTGCAAGCTCAAAGCTGAAAGCTCAAAGCAAGGGCAGCGGACGGAGGGCGCAAGACAGTGGACAGAAGATTACATTCGGCCAATTGAGGAATTTAGGGATTCAGGAATTGGGGAATGGAGGAATTGAAGGATAGAGGGTTGAGCGCCAATGAAAAGGCCATCGACCTTTAAAACTTTTAGCTTTCAGCTTTGTGCTTTGAACCGGGCCACAGGCTTTGACGATCCAAACGAACATAACGAACCAAACGAGAGTACCATGAAAGCACGATTGATATTAACCGACGCGACCTGTTTTGAGGGGCTTTCCCTGGGTGCCATGGGCACCAGCATCGGCGAGGCGGTGTTTAACACCGCCATGATGGGCTATCAGGAAATTTTAACGGACCCCTCCTATCATTTTCAACTGGTAACCATGACGTATCCGCAAATCGGCAATTACGGTGTAAACGCCAGCGATTTTGAATCCCGACGGATATATGCGGCCGGGTTCATCATCCGCGAATACAGCCCCGTGGTCAGTCACTGGCAAGCCACCAAGTCGCTGGACGAATATTTAAAGTATTATGCCGTGGTGGGCATCAGCGATATCGATACCCGCAAGCTAACCCGCCACCTGCGGGATCGCGGGGCCCAGATGGGGATGATTACCACTTCCGATGAGCCTCTCGAAGTGCTGTTGGATCGGCTTAGAAACGGCAAAAAACTGGTCGGACGGGATATTGCCCGGGAAGTGACCACCGATGATAATTATGCGTGGCCGCTGACCGATGCGCCCGGATCCGGTGAAAAGCCCGGGTTTCGGGTTGCCGTTTACGATTTCGGCGTTAAATTTTCCATTCTACGGGCACTGCATCAACACGGCTGCCGGCTGCGGGTGTTTCCGGCTCAAACGCCTGCCGACGAAATCCTCGCGTGGAATCCGGACGGCATCTTTCTGTCCAATGGTCCCGGCGACCCCGAACCCATTGAGTACGCCGTCGGCAATGTACGTGCGCTTCTCGGGAAAAAACCCATATTCGGCATCTGCCTCGGGCATCAGATATTGGGGCTGGCTCTGGGCGGAAAAACCGCCAAGTTGAAGTTCGGCCATCATGGTGCCAACCATCCGGTCAAATACCTACCCACGGCAGCCGTGGAGATCACCTCCCAGAACCATGGTTTTATTGTCGACACGGACAGTCTTCCCCGCAATGAAGTCGAGATTACCCATATCAACCTGAATGACGGAACGCTCGAAGGATTCAGGCACAAAAAGCTTTCGGCATTCTCGGTGCAGTATCACCCCGAATCCGCCCCCGGACCGCGCGACAGCCGCTATCTATTTGAAAACTTTATCAGGGAAATGAAACGATTCAATGCCTAAACGAAAAGACATCAAAAGAATTCTTGTGATTGGTTCCGGGCCGATTGTCATCGGCCAGGCCTGCGAGTTCGACTATTCCGGCACCCAGGCCTGCAAGGCCTTAAAAGAAGAGGGCTTTATCGTCATTTTGATAAACAGCAATCCGGCCACGATTATGACGGACCCCGAATTTTCGGACAGAACCTATATCGAACCGCTGAATGTGGAGGCGGTTACCCGTATCATCGATCAGGAGCGTCCCGATGCCCTGCTGCCCACCCTCGGTGGACAGACCAGCCTCAATCTGGCGGTTGCGCTGGCCGAAAACGGCACCCTGGATGAATATGGGGTCGAGTTGATCGGCGCAAAACTCGAAACGATCCAGCTTGCAGAGGACCGGGAGCTATTCCGCAACGCCATGCGGGAAATCGGGTTGAATGTTCCCCCCGGCGGCTGTGTTCATGCCCTGGAAGAAGCCCGGGAACTCTGCCGTGATATCGGTTTTCCGCTTATCATTCGGCCCGCCTTCACCCTGGGCGGGATCGGCGGCAGTGTCGTCTACAACAAGGAAGAATTTGATAAAGCTGTTCAGTGGGGCCTGAGCGCCAGTCCGGTCAGCGAAATTTTAATCGAGCAGTCGGTGCTCGGCTGGAAGGAATACGAGTTGGAAGTCATGCGCGACGGGGCCGATAATTTTGTGATTGTTTGTTCCATCGAAAATTTCGACCCCATGGGGATTCACACCGGAGACAGCATCACGGTGGCGCCCGCGCAGACCCTGACCGATGTGGAGTACCAGAATATGCGGGATGCCGCCAAAAAAATCGTTGGCCGGATCGGGGTTGAAACCGGCGGCGCCAACATCCAGTTCGCCCTGAATCCGGCAACCGGCGAGATGGTGGTGGTGGAAATGAACCCGCGCGTTTCCCGCAGCTCGGCCCTGGCCTCAAAGGCCACCGGTTTTCCCATCGCCAAGATCGCCGCCAAACTGGCTGTAGGCTATCGCCTGCATGAGATTCCCAACGATATCACCCGCAAGACACCGGCCAGTTTCGAACCGGCCATCGATTATGTAGTGGTAAAAATTCCACGCTGGGATTTCGAAAAATTCCCGGACGAGGATCGGCGTCTGACATCCCAGATGAAATCCATCGGAGAGGCCATGGGCATCGGGCGGACATTCAAAGAAGCCCTCAACAAAACACTGCGATCCCTGGAAAACGGTTGGTCGGGCTTTCATGCCAACGATACGGATATCTATGAGAAGATGCCGCGGGAGGTCTTGCTGGATGATTTGCGGTCAGGAACGCCGGATCGGATTCTAAAAATATGGCAGGCATTGAAAAATGGCATCACCCGCGAGGAAATCGCAGAAATCTCGCGCATCGACATCTGGTTTCTCGAAAACCTGCGTCAACTGACCGACTTCGAGGCCACCATCGAAGCGGAATACAAGAAACGCAATACCATCTCCCCCCAGACCCTGGCCCGGTCCAAGCGCCTGGGCTTTTCGGATAAACATCTGGCATTGCTGACCGGCAAGGACGAAGCGGAAATCAGAAGCTTCAGGAAAGTAAACGGCGTCCGTCCCTCATTTAAAATCGTGGATACCTGTGCGGCTGAATTCGAATCGTTCACGCCGTATTATTACTCCACCTATGACGAAGAAAATGAATCCGTGGCCTCGGATAAAAAGAAGGTAATTATACTCGGCGGCGGTCCCAACAGAATCGGTCAGGGAATCGAATTTGACTATTGCTGTGTTCACGGCATTCTGGCTTTGAAATCATTGGGGATTGAAGCCATCATGATCAACTGCAATCCCGAAACGGTCAGTACCGACTATGACGTCGCGGACAAGCTGTATTTCGAGCCTTTGACCTATGAAGATGTGCTGAGCGTCGTTGAGCTGGAAAAGCCAGACGGCGTCATTATTCAGTTCGGCGGTCAGACTCCCTTGAAACTCGCCCTGCCGCTTGAAAAAGCCGGCGTACCAATCTGGGGAACTTCTCCGGATTCCATCGATCTGGCGGAAGATCGGGATCGCTTCGGCGCCCTGCTGGATTCGCTGGACATTCCTCATCCCCAATATGGAACCGCCACATCCATCGAAGGGGCCATGGAAGTCGGTCGGCGCATCGGATTCCCATTGGTCGTGAGACCGTCGTATGTTCTGGGCGGCAGAGCCATGGAGATCGTCTACGACGTCGACTCCCTCAAGCGCTATATGCAACACGCCGTCACAGCCTCCGAAGAGCATCCCGTGCTTCTTGACCGGTTCCTGGAAGATGCCTATGAGTTTGACGTTGATGCCATTTCGGACGGCCGGCAAACGCAGATCTGCGGGGTCATGCAGCATATCGAGGAGGCGGGGGTTCATTCAGGCGACAGCATGGCGGTACTGCCGCCTTTTTTGCTGAGCCGCGATCAGCACGAGGATATCGCGGAATATACCCACGTGCTGGCTGGCGCCCTGAATGTGGTCGGCTTGATCAATATTCAGTTTGCCATCATGTTCGACACAATTTATGTGCTTGAAGTCAACCCCCGCGCATCGCGCACCGTGCCTTTCGTCAGCAAGGCCACCGGAATTCCCATTGCCAAAATGGCCGTGGAGGTGATGGCCGGCAAGAAGCTCGATCAACTCGATTTCAGATTCAGGGACCAGCTGACCTATGTAGCGGTCAAGGAATCCGTCTTTCCCTTCGAACGTTTCGGGCAGACGGATATTTTCCTGCGGCCGGAAATGCGGTCTACCGGCGAGGTGATGGGCATTGCCCCTAAATTCGGTGAAGCCGTGTTCAAAGCATTTCAGGCTGCCGGTATTACCATCCCGCAATCGGGGACCGTGTTTTTGAGCGTCAACGACAATGACAAGGCCCGGGTGCTTCCCATTGCCGAAGGGCTGAAAAAATTCGGTTACAAGATTGTGGCCACCCAGGGAACGGCGGAATATCTGTCGAGCCGGGGAATTGAGGTAAAAACTGTTCTGAAGATCAGAGAGGGACGTCCCAACGTGGTGGATGACATCAAAAACGGGCACATCGATCTGATCATCAATACCCCCTTGGGTCAGCGATCCCGCACGGATGAATATTCCATCGGTTGGACAGCGATCGTGAACCGCGTGCCGTTTATCACCACCCTTTCGGCCGCCGAAGCCGTCGTACGGGGCCTCAAAGCCCACAACAACGAGCCGGTCCATTATAAATGTCTGCAGGATTATTATCGCAGCTAACGCAATGGTGATTTCCCGATGGTGCTATGAAAACACTGCGACGTTCAATATATTTCGCTTTGACTTGTAAATCTCAGGAGTTGTGTCCGGATCGGAGCTACCGAGGAACATCACTGAAGCTTGTAAACCATTGAATTGATGTTCATACCGGCCCCCACCGAGGCAAACACCACGATGTCTCCGGCATGCAACCGATGATTATCGAGTTTTTCCCGGCGCAAAAGGTCGAGCATTGTCGGCAATGTCGCCACCGAACTGTTGCCGAGCCAGGAAATTGTCATCGGCATGATGTGCTCCGGAATTTTTTCGGAATTGTATAGTTTGAACAACCTGGCCAGAATCGCCTCATCCATCTTCTGATTGGCCTGATGTATCAGGACTTTTTTAACATCGGCCAAATTCACGCCGGCCTTTTCCAGGCTTTGTTTTACGACTTCCGGGACGGTGCGGACAGCATATTTATATATCTCGTGACCCTGCATTTTAATGAATAATTCATCGCCTGAGTGGCTGGGATTATACGATTTGCCGACCCCCAAGAGAAAGACTTTGTCGTAGGTGTCCGACCGTGTGACGTGTGAAAGAATACCGCAGTCCGTTTCCTGCGTGCCTTCAACCAGGGTGGCGCCGGCACCGTCGGAATAGATCATGCCGTCCACGTCATGCGGGTCTGAAACCCGGGATAACGTCTCCGCCCCTATGACCAGGACCTTGCTTGCATCCCCGGACTTTATGTAATAATCTGCGATGGTCATCCCATGCAGCCATCCGGGACAGCCAAAAGGGATGTCATAGGCAACGGTGTATGGGTTTTTTATTCTCAGTTTATGCTTGACCCGGGCGGCGATGGTCGGAACCATGTCCGATTTTATATTATCCGCCCTGACCTCGCCGAAATTCTGCGCGACGATAATGTAATCGAGACTTTCTCGATCGAAACCGTCCAGTGCATTTTCTGCAGCCATAAAGGAAATATCGGAAACATTCAGATTGCTTTCGATATATCTTCTTTCCCGGATGGAGGTAATTTCCTGGAGTTTGTTGACAATTTCTGCGGTCGGTTTAGCAACTTTGGTCCCATCAGCATCATAAAAATCATTGCTGAGGAAGTGCCGGTTTGGAATCTTTACAGTCGGAATATAGCAGCCGGTCCGTGTGATGATTGATCTGGTCATGGTTTTATAATAATCAGAAAAGCATACCATTTCAATGAGATTCTGGGATTGAAGTGCACAAAAAAAAAGGCCTGTCGCATGATTGCATGCAACAGGCCTGACATTTTCTGGCGGGAGCGACGAGACTCGAACTCGCGACCTCCGGCGTGACAGGCCGGCGTTCTAACCAAACTGAACTACGCCCCCAATAATTATCACTATTTGCAGATCTTCCCCCATCTGGAGAAGCGGGTAAATTCAAACCGAGTGGATTCTCGCCCCAGCTTGCAGACTCTTATTGTCATCCACCAACAAGAAAAATGGTAGGCGGAACAGGGCTTGAACCTGTGACCCTCGGCTTGTAAGGCCGATGCTCTCCCAACTGAGCTACCCGCCCCCAGAGAATCTGTGTAAGCTTAGGCACAAGATCAGCTTAGCTACCAGTTTTCATAAGGACTTGTCAAGTGTAAATTACATTGAATATCAATTTATATGGGCCTTTAAACCAACGGTCTGGATTCTTTTGAGTTTTCGGCCGCTATTTCAAAAGGGATATCCACTTGTTTGAAAAGTTCCTCTCCCTCATCGTGAACCATGGCATAGCCGAGGACCTGATCCATATGTTCCACCGGAACTATTTTAAGCTGCTTGGAAATACTCCGGGGCACGTCCCGCAGATCCTTTTCATTTTCTTTGGGAATGAGCACTTTTTTGATTCCGCCCCTGTGGGCTGCGATGATTTTCTCCTTCAGCCCCCCGATAGGCAGTACTCGGCCGCGCAGCGTAATTTCCCCGGTCATGGCCATATCCCGGTGAACCGCCCGCCTTGTTAAAGCGGATACCAGCGAAGTGCACATCGAAATTCCGGCGGAAGGCCCGTCTTTGGGGATGGCGCCTTCAGGGATATGAATATGAATATCGTAATCCTTATAGAACTTTTCGTCGATCATCAGCGTTGCAGCCCGGGATCGAACATAGCTCAGCGCAGCCTGGGCGGATTCCTGCATGACCTCGCCGAGTTTACCCGTGACAGTCAGTTTTCCCTTGCCCGGCATGATCAGCGTTTCGATAAACAATAGTTCTCCACCGACCGGGGTCCAGGCCAGGCCGGTCACCATTCCAATCTGATCTTTTTCCTCGACCTGCTCCTGGCGGAACCGGTAAGGTCCCAGGAATTTCGAAATCGATTTTTCCGTAACCTTGTATTCGCTGCGGTCCTTCGCCTTCAGCGCTTCCCGAGCGAGTTTGCGGCATACCGAAGATATTTCGCGTTCCAGATTTCTCACCCCGGCCTCGCGGGTGTACCGCCGGATGAGTGCCAGAACAGCATTTCTCGTAAAAGTCACGTTTTTGCCTTCGAGGCCGTTGTTCTTGATTTGTTTGGGAACCAGAAAGCCTTCAGCGATGTGGTACTTTTCGTATTCGGTGTAGCCGGGTAAACGGATAATTTCCATCCGGTCCTGCAGGGGCAGCGGTATATCCGGCAATGTATTGGCGGTGGTAATAAAGAAAATATCCGATAGGTCATAGTCCATATCCAGATAATGGTCGTTGAAGCTGAAGTTTTGTTCCGGATCCAGCACTTCCAGCAGGGCTGAAGAGGGATCGCCGCGGAAATCCATGCTCATCTTATCGACTTCATCCAGACAAAAGACAGGATTGTTGAATCCAGCCTTTTTCAGGGACTGGATGATTTTACCCGGCATGGCGCCGATGTATGTTCTGCGGTGCCCTCTGATTTCGGCTTCGTCCCGAACACCACCTAAGGAAAGACGGACATATTCCCGTCCGGTCGCCCTTGAAATGGATTTGGCCAGGGATGTCTTGCCGACACCCGGCGGACCAACAAGGCACAGAATCGGTCCACGAATCTTTTTTACCAGGGCCTGAACGGCCAGGTATTCCAAGATACGCTCCTTGGGTTTCTCAAGCCCGTAGTGGTCCTCGTCCAGAATTATCTCCGCCTCGTCTATGTCGTCACGCACCTTGGTCTTATTGAACCAGGGCAGGCTGATGATCCAGTCGATGTAATTGCGCACCACGGTGGCTTCGGCCGACATGGGCGTCATCATCTTTAGCTTTTTGAGTTCCTGCTCGACCTTTTCGGTGGCCTCCTTCGACATTTTCTTCTGTTTTATTTTTTCTTCGAGTTCTCTGATTTCATCAGCCGCGTCATCTTCGGCGCCCATCTCTTTTTTAATGGCGCGCATCTGTTCGTTTAAATAATAATTTTTCTGGGTTTTCTCCATTTGCTCTTTGACGCGGCTTTTAATGCGCTGATCCATTCTGAAAACTTCAATCTCCATTTTTATCAGACTCAAAAGCAGCGCCATTCTTTCAGACAGGCTGGCCGTCTCCAGCAGCCGTTGTTTGTCCTCGATTTTGAATGAAAAATGGGCAGCCACCGTATCGGCTACCTGGCAGGGATCGGTGAGAGAAGATACATTGGATATCAGCTCCTTGGAAATGCTTTTGTTCAACTTGGCATACTCCTCAAAAGCTTCCACAATAGATCGGATCAGTGCTTCTCCCTCGGCATGGGGCAATGGGGGGGTAACGATTTTCTCCAGCTCCACCTGGAAAAAATCCCGGTTGTCGATAAAACGGGATATTCTGGCCCGGCTTTTGCCCTCCACCAGGGCCTTGACCGTGCCGTCCGGCAACCGCAAAAGCTGCAGAACCTTTCCGATGGTACCCACATGACTGATATCTTTTTCACCGGGATTGTCGATGCCGGCTTTTATCTGGGTTGCCAGGAATACATTTTTGTCTTTGTTCATGGCATCGGAAAGCGCACTTACGGACCGTTCACGCCCGACAAACAAGGGGGCAACCATATGCGGAAAAACCACGATGTCTCTTAGAGGCAACAGTGGCAGCAACAATTTGGAAGAGCCAGATGCTTCGTCTTTAAAAAATTTTGGGATATTTACCATAATTACGAAATCTCGGTTGTTATGAATATAGGTTAGTATCTACACCTTATTTGCTCGTATCGGCCGGACGCCCATTTCGAAGCATCCGGTTCGTTCGCCCCAACAAATGCATGAAAATTTATCATGCCTGCTTTTTTGTTTGTTCATACAGCAAAATCGGTGCTTCGTTGTGCAGGACGACCTCTTCCCCGATGACGCATTCCTTCACATTTTCGACAGATGGCAGGTCATACATGATATCGAGCATGCAACTTTCCATAATCGCCCGCAAACCCCGTGCACCGGATTTGCGTTTGGTGGCCTCTTTTGCGATCGCCGCAAGGGCGCTGTCGGTCAGGCGCAGATTGACACCTTCCATTTCAAACAGCATCTTAAATTGTTTCAGCAGCGCATTTTTCGGCTCCTTCAGGATCCGTATCAGGGCATCTTCGTTCAATTCATCGAGGGTGGCGATGACCGGCAATCGGCCTAAAAATTCGGGAATCAGACCGAATTTGATCAGATCTTCGGGTTGCACCATCTTCAGGGTCTCACCAATGCTCCGCTCGGCCTCCTTGACGATCTTGGCGCCGAAGCCCATCATTTTCGATCCCTTACGTCGCTGAATGATCTTTTCCAGTCCGTTGAAGGTGCCGCCGCAAATAAAAAGTATATTGGAGGTGTCCACTTTGACGAAATCCTGTTGAGGATGCTTTCTGCCTCCCTTAGGCGGCACGCTCGCAGTGGTTCCCTCGATAATTTTCAACAGAGCCTGCTGAACACCTTCTCCGGATACGTCGCGCGTAATGGAGGGATTGTCCGTTTTGCTGGCGATTTTATCGATTTCATCAATATAGACGATGCCGCGTTTGGCCTTTTCCACATCATAATCGGCATTTTGGAGCAGGGAAAGAATGATATTTTCCACATCCTCGCCGACATACCCGGCTTCGGTCAGACTGGTTGCGTCCGCAATTGTAAAAGGAACATTCAAAAATCGGGCCAGGGTCTGAGCCAGCAAGGTTTTGCCGCAACCGGTGGGGCCGATCAGAAGAATATTGCTCTTTTGAATCTCCACGTCACTTCCGCTGAATGTCGCATCCAGCCGCTTGTAATGATTGTAAACCGCAACGGAAAGTATTTTTTTGGCGGATTCCTGCTCGATGACATACCCGTCCAGCATTCCTTTGATTTCCTTGGGGACCATCACCCGCTCGGAATCCTTGGCGTCCTTTTCACTTTCTTCTTCAATGATTTCGCTGCATAGCTGAATGCATTCGTCGCAGATGTAAACCGCCGGGCCCGCTATGAGCTTCCTGACTTCTGACTGGTTTTTGCCGCAAAATGAACAAAACAAATTGTCATTTTCGTCTTTTTTCTTTGGCATATTAAGCCTCCGCCGCTTCAATTTTATCTAGGTCGGCCCGATCCGTTATCACGTGATCGATAATTCCGTATTTTTTGGCCTCCTCACCGGTCATAAAATAATCCCGGTCCGTATCTGACCTGATTTGTTCAACGTTCTTTCCCGTATGTCTGACCAGAATCTGATTCAGCGTTTCTTTCATACGCAGGATTTCTCTGGCTTGAATTTCGATATCGGAGGCCTGCCCTTGGAACCCGCCCATAGGTTGATGGATAAGAATCCGCGAGTTGGGCAGAGAATAGCGTTTACCGCTCGTTCCCGCTGTCAGCAAAACGGCGCCCATGCTGGCGGCCTGGCCGATGCAGACGGTAGTAATGTCCGGCTTGATATATTGCATGGTATCATACACCGCCAAACCCGCGGTGACCAGACCGCCGGGCGAGTTGATGTAAAAGTTTATATCCTTATCGGGATCTTCGGATTCCAGAAACAGAAGCTGCGCAATCAAAAGATTGGCGACTTCATCGTTCATTGCCGTTCCAAGGAATATGATTCTGTCTTTGAGCAGTCTCGAAAAAATGTCGTAGGCACGCTCGCCCCGGCTGCTTTGTTCGATGACCATTGGAATAAGTGGCACGCTTTTCTCCTTATTATTAAATGTATTGAATGTCAAACGGGTCTATGGCCCCTATCGGAGTGGCCTTCCTGGACCGCCTACCCTTCGTTAGCCGCCGGTTCTTTCTCTGCGGAAACGGCTGCCTCTTTTTGAGGTTCCACGTCATCGATCTTGCCATTATCAATGATAAGCTTCATCGCCTTTTTTTCAAGTAGTGTGTGCCTGAACATCTCTATCTTGTCTTTGTTCTGATCGTAGTAGCTTTTAATCTGTTCCAGCGGCTGATTGAAATTGTCGGCCATCTCTTTCATGCCGGCTTCGAGTTCATCATCGGAAATAGCCAGATTTTCCTGCTCAATCAACTTGCCGAGCAGCAAATGGCGTTTGACTTGATGCATCGCGGTATCATGGTACTTTTCGGCAATGGACTCTCTGGTCAGCCCGACATCCTCCATGGAAATGTTCCGATAGGCGAAAGAACGCTCGGCCTCTTCGATAATCCCATCGAGTTCCATGTCAACCATGGCATCCGGCACCTCAAAGTCGGACCTGGAAATCAGCTCCTGGAAAATTTGCTCTTGCAATTCCTGATCCGTCCGCTTAGCATAACCCTGTTGTAAATTATCCGCTATAACCTTTTTAAGTTCATCCAGGCTCTCATACGGACCTGCTTTTTTCGCGAGCACATCATCTATTGCGGGTAGTTCCTCTTTTTGGATTTCCTTCAAGGTGACCCGAAAGGTAATATCCAGGCCCGACAGCTTACTATCAGGATAATCCTCGGGAAAGCGCACATTAAATTCTTTTTCAGCACCGGGAGTCATGCCGATCAACTGATCGTCGAACGCCTTGATTATGCGGCCCTCACCGAGTTTGAGGGTAAAATTTTCCGATTTTTCCATCCCTGCGACCGGTCGTCCCTGCTTGAACCCTTCGAAATCAACGACCACAAAATCGTCGGTGTGGGCCGGTCGTTCTTCTGATATTTTCACATGTTGGGCCAGATTTTTCTGTAACATTTTGATCTGGGCCTCGATTTCTTCATCAGAAACCCGGTAATTGATCCTCTTCAGCGCCAGCTCCTTATAATCTATATCATCGAGCTCCGGAGAAATCTCCACCGTGGCGTCGTAACGATACGGTCCCGTGGCATTAAGTTCAGGAGGATCCACATCCGGCTTTCCCACAACTTTGAGATCGGTTTCCTTAAGTGCATCCATAAAAGAACTCTGGATCAACGAGGATGTCACATCGGCGTGAACATCCTTTTTAAATAGCCGGACGACCACTGACCGCGGTACTTTTCCCTGCCGAAATCCTTTGACTTTTGCCTTTTTTCTCAGCTCGTTGTAAGCCTTGTCCAGTTCCGCGGCCACCGTTTCCTCGGGAATTTCGATGTGGAGTGTCTTTTTGACACTGGTGATGTTTTCAACTGAAACTTGCATCATCATCCTCTCTGAAATTAAGATGGTGCGAGAGGGGAGACTTGAACTCCCACTCTGTCACCAGAGCTGGATCCTAAGTCCAGTGCGTCTACCAATTCCGCCACTCTCGCAAAATTACGTGCAACTGCCCATAAAATTAAACGACTTGAACTAAACGCCCAGCGATCGCCGGTGGTTTGGAGCACACCGCCGATCCCGGGAGGTGTCAATTTGGGCGACGTGCTCAATTGAAATCAAACCTGAATAAAAAAAATCACATATACCCTCGAATCTTCGCGAATTCGATGAATTTAAAAGGATTCCTGATTTTGCTGAGAAATGAGGATCAAATTAATCGGGAAAAGATAGAATGGTGTCTCATAAATATTCCGGGAATGACAATGAATATCTTACCATTTGCATTTGACCCGGCATCAGAGCGGACCAAAAGACATGTTGATGAGCACTTTCCCAACTTCGCGTTCATCGACTCAGATTTTCCAATCCATCCATATTCGGCTGATGTATGCGGTCACATCGCTTTGGAGAATTCGCCATGGCTTCGGATCGTAACAGCCTGAATCGGACTTTTCGATGACCATTCAATTCCTGTATCGGGCTGTTCCGTTAACCTACCCACTTGACTTTATACCCAATTTCATTAGATACAAGTATAAAGAACAATAGTGATAATGTCAATGCGAATAGCTGTCAAGAAAAAAGGTTGAATCGATGCGAAAAGCCCCGGTTTTTTTTTGGTTTCTGCCGGTAGCGTTAATTGGATTATTTGTCTTTGCGGCCTGTGGCACAAGGGGTTTTGCATCCGACGCCAAACCGTTTCCGGATGCATACAAAAGGATCATTGTACTGGATCCCGGTCACGGAGGGCATGACTTCGGGACCCGGGGTCCGAACGGCGTAGCGGAAAAAAGCGTCACCTTGTCACTGTCCCGCTTGATTGCGGCCGAACTCGGAAAGGATTTTAACGTCGCCCTGACACGGGATGACGACTACCATGTCCCCCTGGAAAAGCGACCAGCCCTGGCGAACCATTTCAAAGCGGACATTTTCATCAGTCTGCACACCGGTGGCAGTTTCATTTACAGTACCACAGGCGCCATCGTCTATCATTATAATCCCGTTGTCACAGAGAAATCGATTTCAAAGGAAAATGCACGTCCTAACGAAGGCGACCCGGACCGGCCGATTGAATGGGATCGTATCCAAAGCGCCTATCTTGAAAAAAGCCGGACGTTGGCTCGGATCATCAACACCCGCCTGGGCAGCATGAATTCCATCCCCCAATGCCGGGTTCAGGGCGCGCCGGCTGTCGTTTTGCAGGCGGCCGCCATGCCGGCGGTTCTAATCGAGGCCGGTTATTTGACCAATCCCGACGAAGAAAAAAAGCTGAATGATACCCGCTTCTTAATCCATCTCGCCGCGGAAATCACCCGGGGGATCAGGGAATTTCTTGCACCGTTGGATCGGTGAGTGATTGCAGGTTATGCTTGCATAGACGCTTTAAGCGTGTTAATAACCCTATCCGAAATCGGGGCGTGGCGCAGCCTGGTAGCGCGCCTGCTTTGGGAGCAGGAAGCCGGAGGTTCAAATCCTCTCGCCCCGACCAATTTTATTCGTAATTTTCCGGAGGACGCACCCGCCACGCTTTAGACGACCTTCCCCTCCTTGACGTATTCCCGGAGAATCGCGGCCTGCAGCCGCTTCAGGTCCACGAGGCTCGAGCCGTCCGCCAGAGCCTCGATAAGGCAGTATTGGGTCACATTTATGATCCCTGCGCCGGTGAGCTCAAAGCGCGTGGCGATCCCCTGCCAGTCGATGTCTTTGGCGATCCTGATCTGTGGCGGGAAAGCCTTCTCCCAGATGGCCTGGCGCTCCTGAGTGCGCGGCACGGGGAAGTGGACCATACTCTGAAAGCGTCTGATGAAGGCATCGTCGACGTTGCCGCGCTGATTGGTGGCCAGGATGACGAGCCCGCTGTAGTTCTCGATCCTCTGCAGAAGGTAGGCGACCTCCTGGTTGGCGTATTTGTCGTGGGCGTCGCGGATTTCGGTCCTTTTGCCAAAGAGGGCGTCCGCTTCGTCGAAAAAGAGGATCCAGTTCTTGTTCTGGGCCTTGTCGAAGAGCCGGGCCAGACTCTTTTCCGTCTCCCCGATGTACTTGGAAATCACCCGTGACAGGTCGATCCGGAAGACGTCCCTTCGGGTGTACTTGCCGAGCAAGGTGGCGGTCAGGGTCTTGCCGGTGCCCGGTGGGCCGAAGAAGAGGGAGCGATAGCCGGGCTTGAACTTCCGTCTCATCCCCCATTCGGTAAAAACTTTGTTGCTGTGGGTGATCCAATTCTCTATCTCGCGGATTTTACCGAAGGTTTCCGGGTGCAGAACCAGGTCGTCCCATTCCATCTCGGTTTCGATGTACTCGGCGGGAAAGTCCATGCTGAATCGCGGTTTGCTGACCTTTCCGGTGGTGAACTGCTCTACTATTTCGGGATCAAGAACCAGTCGACCGCTCATCACGGGTTCGCCTTCCTGCACGGGTTCGAGCCAGAGGATATGCTTTTGCGCGAACCAGTGTTCACTGCTCAGGATGCGCTGAATTTCGATACGTTTTGCTATATTGTCACCCGCGAGGATAAACTGGGCAGTTTCGCCAGTTGGCAACAAACCGCGGTGATTGGTGCCTTTGACGCCGCCGAATTCAGGAAAATCTCCACCTCCGGGCAGGTATTCAGCGATGAGTTTGTTAAAAAAACGAGGGTCCAAATGCGGAGTGACGGCCAATATTAATATAGCAAATTCTTCTACACTGGGGTCTCTGCTGGCAATAAACTCAGCTACCCAGGAATTATCGTTATATAAATTCAGCGGACACAATGTAAAATCTTCGGATTGCCCAAAATGTAGCCGCAGGCAGCCGCTGACGATGCTTTTCAGCCAGCCTAATGTCTGTTCTATATTAATTGCGTTCTCAGGCACCACAGCTGAATCCCCGTTGATCCTATTCGATTGCAGAAACAATCTGCAATATTAACGATTGTTTTTATACTGCAAGCATTCCGAAATGTCGGGTACCCTTTCTCATGTTATCCAGGTTAGGTCATCGTTGATTTTTGCGAGTATTTTCTCAACATGCCCGTTAATGCTGCTCTGACTTGGGTCGTAGCGGACGCGAAGTGCAGTACCTAATACTAAGATTTTCGTCTTGGCCGCGTCTCCCATCTTTGACCGGAAATCATCCTTATTCTGAATTATTTGCCTTCCCATGTAATTTACTATTGCCTCTGCAAAGTTTTTAGCGACGCCAGTCTTATCCATAATCTTTTGCCTCGTCGCTGTAATTAACTTTTCGACACCAAGAGGATCATCCAGGGGTGGATTGGAAACCACGGGTTGAATCGGAATTTCAGCATCAGCCTCCCAATTTTCGCCTTTCTCTAGCGCGATTAACCTCTGCTGGATCTTGATTCGTAAACGTCTTTGGTCTCATGGTCTGTAATTTGTATGTAAACTTCGTCGGAAGGTAATGCTCAGCTCGTATTGGACGATGAGGATCTATTGTCGGGTTTCGCGGATAATCTGCAGTGACTTTAAGCCAAAGCACTTTGTTGCGATTAAAAATCTGGCTGTGTATTCTGTTCTCGACATTGGTCATATTCCTATTTGCGGCTTCCGTAATCGGCGCTAAATTCCATCTGCCACCGTTCGAATCGCCCGGGCCAAATATGTGAGCGCCTAGCAAATGGCCTCGTGCGTAACCACCTCGCATTTCAACAGATTTGAACAATTCTGATCGGTATCTCGCGTCGCTGCCAGCCAGTGCCCCCGGCTTGATAGACAGTGGCTTAACTTCAACCAGCTTGCCGTCATAGCTATCCGCATTTAGGCCGGCGGCATTTGCCGGGGTTGTCCATGATTCATTTTTCACGATTTTTGACTCTGGCATGACAAGGTTTTGGCCGGGCCTGTCAGGATCAGGAATCTTTTCCAGTTCATTTCCCAATTCGTTCAGTAGTTGCGAAATGCGTCTACCCGTCTCATCGCCCGGGTGCGCGCGTCTCTCCTTGAGTTCGTCTCCTGTTGAATGCTTTACGAACCGAACTCGAAGACTATAAATTTCTTCCTGAATATCAGTAACTCTCTGGGGAATCTGAACACCATTCTGTCTTATTTTTCCGATATAATTGGAAAGGGGAGTATCAACGCTTCTAATATGTAAGGTCGCATCCCTTGCTTCACCTTGGAATAAAAGGGTATGATCTGCATCATTTGCCGATTTGAAAGGCTTTTTCGCCCTCCACCACTGCAACACCGCCGCCGCCTTGGACCTAACCGTCCCAACCGCCTTCTTCGCCCCTTTCGCCACTTTCAGCATTGCCCGTTGGAGTTTCCTGACCACCGGTTTGGCCCTGGTTAATAACCAGTCAACGACTCTCTGAATCGGCTTTTTCAAAGATTGGATGACGCGTTGCAGTTTGTCCGCAAAGTTGCCCAGGCCCACCAGCTTGGCAAGGAAATCAATGGCAATGACCACGCCGAGAGTCAGCCCTTTGATGACTTTATCCACGATGGCGCCCACGTTGCCTTGCACCGCCAGCGTGACGGAATCCAGGAAGGAATTGACCAGGTCCTCGATGCGGCTGATGTTGTCCACCAGCCACCGCAGCGCCTTATAAACAGCCTGTATCAAGCGGATGAAGCCTAGGCCCGGGATAAAAAGACTGGCCACCCACTGCATGGCTTTTTTAATAATGGCTTCGAAGATTTCCTCTTTTATTTTGGTAAAAATCTCCTGCAGGTGTGAGCTGACTTCCTCCTTCACCCATACCCACAAAGTGCCCACGCCTCCGTCGAGCAGGATGCGAACCGGCTCCAGCAACTTTTCCCCGGCGGCCTGCGCGCCGGTAATGAACTTCTCGACCCCTTTGCCTAATTTTACTCTTATCCGTTCTAAAAAAAACAGCCGGTCGATCCCCACCATCTGGAGGGCGAGGCTGAACATCCCCTGCGCGTCCATCTTTTCAGGCACTTGAATGTTCCTGGCGCTGGAAGCGCCGGTCAACCACATCCAAAAACCTTTTTCTAAGTACGTGCCGATATTGGAAGTAAATTTGTCTATGCCTTGGTTGATGCCCGCCACTAAATGTGCAAAAAACCTCTTGGGCGCTGCCAGGATGGCAGCGACCTGGTCGGCTATCCTTTCAACGATGGACCTCAGCAACGCTCCGAGCCTGCGAATGGCGGTTGCTACGTCCCCAATGAAACTGATGGCGTCGGCAATCCAGGAACTGCCCAATTCTTCATCGATCTTGTCGAACTCCTCCTGCAGCTTGCCGACGTTTTCCACGTACTGGTCGGAGAGCGTTTCCAGCAAGTCTTCCTGTTGCTCATCCACCGCGGCTTCCAGGTCTGTAAACTTATCTTCAACGTCCTTTAACAAATCATCGGCAAATTGCTGTTCCTCCATGCTGAGCGTCTTTTTGAAATTTTCCAGCTCTTTTCGCCCTTTCTGTATCCGATCAAGCGCCCGGTTCAGTTCAGTTTCCACAGTCGTGGCGATGTCATCCAGGATCTTATCCATCCTGTCGAGGAAATTCTGTTTTTCTTCTAGGAAGATGTGCGCCACGCCATCGGACAAGCCTATCGCTTCGGCAATTTTATCGTCGAAGGTAAACCAGCCGTAGTAATCGTCCAGCCGGCCCCTGACAGCCATATTAAATAACATGTTAGCCATTTGCGCTGCTGTGTTGAATCTGATTTGAACGGCATTGGAAAGATTTTCCAGAAGGATTTTGACGTCTATCGCCGTTCTCGAATAGATGTCATTAATCGTGTTTTTAATTTGCCTTTGCCTGATCTCCGTCTGGTTTTCTTTATTCTTTTGGCTGCCGTAAACGCCAACGCTGCCGAGCGATCCATTTTTAACCTTGGCCATGCGCTGGAGGTGCAGACCGGTGTTTAAGCTTGCTTGTTGCTGGGCTTGGTGCAATATTTGTGCTTCCCGTTCACGATAGCGGGAGGGGGCGACGGCGATTTCCCGCTGGGCGTCCTGCTTTTTCTTCAGCGCCAGCTCGAACTGCGGCTCTTCAGATTCCGCCAACTGCTGCTCCGTGATATTTTCCTGCGCCAGGCGTTCGTCCAGAGCATCGCTTTCATGTTGCAGGGAAATTTCCCGGTCTGTCCTGGGCTTGGGTGCGGCAAGTTGCGAGGGTATTTCCGAAGGTCTGGCAGCAGGTCTGGCAGCGGGCAGTGGTATCTCCTTCTTCGTGACCTGCCCTGGGGGAAGCGACGTTCTGTTGGCGGTTTTTTCTAGTGGGCCCGTCACCTGCTTTTTTTCTTCGCTAATGGTCTGCCCGAACTCCGATTGGGCTTCATCCAGCTTGCCGCTGCTGGGAAATTCTTTCGCTGCATCCTCGGTTTCCGGAAGCTTCTCCTCGATTTTGGCTTTGAGTTTGTCTTTAAATGAAACCCTGTTAAATCTTTTTTTGGGTTTGGCGGCTACTTCCAGCGCGGCAGCTTGTTGTTCCTGACTCGATTGCTCCCTTTGCTCATTCTCTTGCAAGGCGGCAGCCGCCCGCATTTCTGCTTGTTTTTTGGCGGCAGGCTCGTGGCTTTTCTGCTTTCGAGCATCGCTGCGGATGCGTCTTTTTGCTTTTTGAAAATCGGGGTCATCTTCGGACCTGACAGGCGCTTTCGCTGGTTCAACGGCTGCATGTTCCATGCCCGGGGCTGCTTCCGTCTCACCCAGTGCAGCTTCTGTCTCACCCGGCGCAGCTTCTGTCTCACCCGGCGCAGCTTCTGTCTCACCCGGCGCAGCTTCTGTCTCACCCGGCGCAGCTGGGGCTGTTTCCTTTTGCTCAGCCGACGCCGGCGACGTTTTTACGGGAGGAACGGTCGGCGCTACTGCCGAAGCCGCCGCCAACTCACCTGGCACCGGTGAAGCAGTCGGCTCAGAGAAGGGCGGAACTGACACAGCGACCGACTCGACCGGTTCGAGCACCTTGTTGCCGACTAACTTTCGATTGGCTGGTTTGGGCGGCACACCCTGACTTTTGTTCTGTTGCACGACATGCGTTAATTCATGCGCCAGCAACTGGCGACCGTCCATAGTGGCAGGCTTGTATTTTCCTTCGTTGAAATAAATGTCAGAGCCGAGTGTGAACGCCTGCGCGTTCAGGTCTCGGCTCAACTGCCCTGCGCTGCTGCCGGTGTTAATTCGTACATGCCCGAAATCAATACCGAAACCCGCTTCCATAAAAGCCCTCGCCGAGTCGGACATGGGGCTGCCCTGCCCTCTGGTTTCCGACAAACGGCTTTTTGTCGCTGGGTTGAGCATCGGCACAGCTTGCTCCACAGTTCTTGCCTGTATGGGAGGCTCTTTTTTCTTTTCATTTCTAATAAATTTCGCCTGAACGGGCTCTTGCTCTTTCACTTGGCGTTGTAAGGCCATCGTTTGATCTTGCTCTTCGTCCCCGGCTTCCCCGGCAGGCTCTTCCTCCTGCCGCTGGACAAACGGTGTGATGCTCTCAACCAACGGCTGGCGGCGCAATTGGTCTTCTTCCTCACCCCCGGCACCCTTGTTATCCAGAATAGGCGCAGCCTCCGCCCGGTTCACCACCTGATCTGCTACCGCATCGGCTTCTTTTTCAAATGCGTTGCCTGATTTTCCGATCAGCAGCCTGGTTTGCTTGGAAGCAGCAAAAAAATTTCCTCCACCAGCCTTCGCAAAAAAAGGCCGGCCCGCTACCTGCGTTGCAGGCTTCAAAGTAGTGGTAGATGACTTTTCTGCGCTGGCTTTCATACTGTGAATGCCTGAATTCTCAAATACACCATTACCTCCACTCCACCCATAACATCTTTTCCATCCAAGGCAGCTTTATCATGCCGATACCCCAAGGCAATTGATCCAGAAGAATATCCCAGGATTTCGATTCAACCTGCAGGAGCCAGCCGCTGGCTTGCAAATCCACCTTTCCTGAACGCACCAGAAATGTCCCGCGCAACCCATCAGGGGAAGTGTTTCGCAAGGCCTCCCAGTGTCCGATGACGGCTTCAAGCAGTGTCAACGCTTCTTGCTGTTCAACGGTTGTCAATTCCACATTCGCTTCTACTGGCGCTTCCAGAGGCATGTTGCAGAGGATTTTCGGCAAGATTAATTCATATTCGGGCGCAACAGTCTGCCCGGTGGTCAGATAATGCAGCAGGCAAAGAGCACGTTCGGGCTGCAGGAGTTTATCTTGGTCGGCAATACCTAACACCACGAAGAATTCGGGCAGGAAAGGGTAAAGTAGAGCCAAACCTGCATTCTCGATATAAGTACCCCCTTCAGCTGCAGGATGTTCGACGTGCCATGATCCCGACGCTGTTTCCATCATGGATCTGTTTTGCTCTTGGGCAGCAGGCGGGAACGATGCTAAACGCGCAAACTCCGCTTCCCAAAGTCGTCGTCCTTCCAACATCCCGCCTATCTCATCTGCCATTTCTTTGGCTTCGGTGGGCGCAAGCCTGTTCAGCAGGGTTTTCAGAAAAAACGGTGAGAATTGCCGAACTAAACGCTTCCGGGCCTGGGCGTCCGTGAGCACCTGAAGCAATATATCTTTTTCAGGTTGAAGATCTGATTTCTTCGCCTCTTGCCAGGCGTGGAGGATCACTTTCTCCAATGTGCTTCTTTCCGGCAACTTTAATGACCAGGGCAGTCTGCCGGTTTCCAGGAAATAGACAAAAGCTTCGCTGATGGAGTACTGCCTTGTCTTATGCTGAATGTTGGCTGAAAGATTGGTTGTTGAATCTCTTGGCGGAGCATGCTCACGCAGCCATTTTTCAAGCGCCTGTGCAACTGCATGCGTCAAATCGTGCTCCAATCGTTCGGTCGTCATGCTTCCTATGTCTATCTCCAACCGCTCGATACACAGATGATCATGCGGTGGCGCGTGCCGATCCAATACCTCCTCAATGGCAGGGGTCAGCCAGTCTTTGCACAAGCCTGTCATGCGCCGCTGCAGGGCCAGCCCGGCGGCCTCCGTGCCGTCCATTTCGACATGAAGGTACTGCTGCCGGATGACGTGGAGCGTCATGCGATCTGCCTTTCGGCACGACCGAAGCAGCCATCCTTGGTAATCGCGGCAAGACGAATCGAGCCGGCCGGCTGCTGCAACTTCGCCGCGACCTGCTGCCCTTCATAGAACGGCTCAGAGGGATGGGCCTCCCCCATGTCCCAAACCCAGGCGATTACCGTCACATCATTGGGATTATCGACGCTCCCGTCGCACCGGAAATCGTTCCCGTCCCTATCGAATTTGGCAACCGTTTTTGGGTCAAGTCCCTGGCACAGGTCCTGGAAATCCGTGAGGGTGCACAGATTGCGTTGGCTGCATGCGAAGGCCGGGACGCGGCTCTGTTTGTTGTCGAGCCGCCTGTTCACTATGACCATGCCGCTGAAATTCGGGTCGCTCGTGTAGCGCACGGTAAGCGTGTAGCCGGGATCGGGCTTCGCGTAGGAATAATTGAATTCAAGGGTAAAGGTCTCGCAAACCAAGTGCTCGATCAGCATGACGTCGAACGGGAAAGGCGCGGCACCGGGCGCAGCCGGTGAAAACACCAGACGATCCTTGCCGGCGTCACCCAAAGCGGCCGCCATGGCGGTATTGATGACGTCGTTGAGCTTCTTGATGGCGGTGGTTATGGCCTTGTCGAAATTGCTGTTGAGGGCATTCACCGTCATCTGCAGGAGTCTGGTGGTGTCGGGCAGGGGAATGTCGTGGTCGTTGAAGATCAATTTGATCGCCGAATCCTGAGTATATGACTTGTAGTTTGCCTCTCCCGCCGGCCGCTGCAGCCATAACCGGAAAGCACACCGGATCGAGTCGCCGCCGCAGGGGAGGTTGCAGGGCTGTTCGCAGATATGTCGGAGCTCCATGGTCGCGCTGCATTTGCGGCTGTCGATCACCTTCACTGAGGTCGCGGTGCCGCTTTGGACCGGATCCATGGTGAAGGTATTGCCGCCGATAAGGTTGCCGTTCACTGAATAGGGCTGAGTTCCGCCGGTGATGGTGATGGTGGAGCGGTAGGTGGCGGTTCCCTCGCAGGTAAAGCCGGTCTCTTTAAGACGAAGATCCGTTGGGATCACGGCCGTCTGCGGCTGCGTCACGTTCCCGGCCGAGTCCCGCAGCACGACGCTGTGGCTGCCGACCGCAAGCGTGATGGTATCGGGTAACGGCATCGGTTCGGCGTTATCGATCTGCACCTGGTAGGGAGGTGTCCCGCCGGCGGTGGTGATTATCACCTGAGCCTCATTCTCGACCGGGCAGCCGATCTCCATGGTAAAAAAGATGGGAACCTGGCACGAATGCCTGAATTTGGCGTCGACCTCGCAGCCGACACTGTCGGTGATAGCGATCTCGATATCGGTATCACCCGGCAACACATCGCTTGAGTAGGAATTCCCGCTCACCGTGCCTCGGCTTGCGGTGTAGGGCGCGGTCCCCCCGGCGATATCGAAGGTGACGACATATTCGTTGTCTTCCCCCCTGCAGTCAAAACCCGGCTCCGTGAGCGTCAGAGGCGCCGGTATCGAGAGGGTCTGCGGGACTGCCTCGACGGACTCGGAATCCTGCAACGAAATCGTGTGCGATCCGACATTTACCACCAGCGCCCCATCAAACGGCTGATAATCCTGGTTATCGATCTTCACACTGTAAGGATATACCCCTCCTTCCGGGGTGATGGTGACTTCCGCCTGGTTATTGGCGCTGGTACAGCCGACTTTCAAAGTGAAACTCGGCGGCTGCTGCGGCAGCACGAACTGGATGGGCGGGCAGTCCGAGCAGCAGAGGTACGGCAGGTAGAAGTCGGCGATGATGGTGCCGTCGTCGATTTCCTTGGTTGCCTGGGCGATAATGCGGTCGGCGGAGCCAAGCGGCCTTGGACGGTCCCCGAAGGAGAGACCTCTCCCCGTGAGATTTGAGATCAGAAAACGGAGATCGGAATCGACGATCAGGTCTTCCCGGGAGCTGATCCGGTCAATGGTTTCGAACAGCACCTCTTTATCGACAGTGCCCTTTATGAACTGATTCAGCCCGATGTCGCGCCCGCCGGCGGCCCCGATATCGCCAGTCACTTGGGGCGCCGCTGTGTGATAGACCAGAATGAAAGTGCCGCCCATCGGCACCCCACCTTTGTGCTGAACCCCGGGGTGATGCTTAAAAAATGGGCTCAAAAACTGCTGCTCTTTCAGCTGCCGGATGCGGCGATTGTATTCCCCGGCCAAGGCGCCGAACGCCTCCATGCGGCAGCGGAAGAGGATGTCCTCAAGCCGGTCATCTATTTCTTCCAGCTTGAGAATAGTGCCGGTCCCACTCGCTGCAGCGGAGGCCTTGTCCCGGGACTTTTCTATTGCCTCCGTAACAGTGATCAAGTCCTGGTAACGCTTTTGGAACGACGCCAAGTCGAACTGCTGAAGATCGTCCGGGAGTTGGTCCGCCAGCTTCTGAAGGAATATGACGATATAGGCCAGAATCGTGTCGCCCGGTTTTTGGACACCGGTGTCGGTGAGGCTGAAATCCTGGACATTGAGGAAGCTGACGATGACCTTGGGATCGATGTCCGGAATCATCCCGTTCTCGCTCGCCAGCCATTCCTCGAAGAAGCGGCCGAAAGTCCGTGGTTGAACGAGAAAATTGGGCGCGCATTTGACCAGCAGCGGCAGGCGCGGTTTGGTCGGCAAGGTGATCGTCTCCTGAAGATCGAACGGCAATCCGTAGAAAAACAGGACCTCCTTGCAGAGAAAGCAGATCAACTCCACCCTCAGCGTGTCGTAGACGGTCGCCAGATCCTGAAAGTGGCAATCGTCCTTGCTGATATCCGCCGACTGGCTATCGTCGAAAGCGCCGGCCCGCAGCGCGATGATGTCGATCGGCAGCCGGAAGCGCGTCTTGAGCGACAGCAGGAAACTCAGCACCCTCGGGTAGCTCTTCCCGATATGCCCCTCGATGCGCAGGAAGTTGTACGGCTCGAGACTGTAGCGCAACGGGTCGGTAACGAACGTAGGCGCGGCTGGGATGTATTCGTCGGAGCGGAAGCTCAAATTCTGGTTCGCCCGGTTCATCCGGGTCTTCTTCGGGCTCCAGAGCTGGTAGAGGGGCGGGGCGCCGTCCTCGAGGTAGTAATAGGGAATGGCCTTCTCCGACAGCGGACTGTCACCCAATCTGCTCGGCGTGATGCGGACCGGCACGCCGTCGCGGGTCGAGACGGTAAGGAGCGGCAGAGGAGGCTGATCGCTAAACGTGCCTATCATCTCCACCAGCCGCTCGAAAAGCTGCAGCAGGTCGCGCGTACGAGCCTCGCACCCGCTGCCGGCGGGAGACGGAATGAAGAAATTTCGGTAGATCCCGGGATTGGTCACCTCGTGGGGGAAGAGAAGCCCGAGCATCAGATGGCGCGGGAAGAGCCCTTCCGCCGGGCAGCAGGCGCAGAGAAGCTCCAGCCCCTGGCAGCGAAACTCATCGTAAGCGCTGAGAAGATCATCGAAGAAGTCGTGGTAGTACTGCAGAAAGCGCACCTGGGCGGTCGTGGCCGGCACCGCATCCAGGAAACCGAACCGGCTGATGAAAGCGCCGAAGGGGTCGGAGGGGTACTTGTTCTTAATAAGCGGCCTGAAGGCGTTGTAGGCCGCCGACAGCGCCGCGCCCACCTGGTGAACGATTTGCTCGGACTTGAAGACCGCGAGAAACGCCGCCAGCACCTGCTGGGCGGTGACCGGAGCGGTGTTGGGGACATCGAAGCGCGGCAGGCGCAAATCGGGAAGGTTCAGCTCAGCCAATAGCGCATCGGCGAGATCAGCCCCGCCCAGGTTGGGAAGCTGGTTCGCCTTTGCGATGATTTTATCGAGCGCGGCCCGGTCGATCAGGAGCCGCCGCAGGGTCGCGGTCACCTCCGAGCCCCGGTCGTCGCAATCGTTGAGGCTGCAGTTGCGCAACAACTCTTTCTTCAGCTCAAGGAAGAGCAGAACCACCTTCCCCTTGAGAAAATCAGGTAAGTCCTTGAGCAGGGTGGCCCCCTGCTCGGCGGTCGGGAAGAGCTCCCACAGGTCGAACTGGGCGGTGCCGTTCATAAAAGGCGGGTACAGCAGCTCCGCCGGCAATGTATAGGGCATGAACGAGACGAGCTTAACGTCCTCCGGCGCCACGATGAGATAACCTTCCGAGGTGATGCCGCCGCCCCTGGTCAGCCGGATCTCGCCGGCAGTCGGATCCAGCGTTATCTCCAGTCCACACACTATGCCGATACCGATCAGGTTGACGCGGGTGAGCCGTTCCTGTTCGTCCAGATAGCCGAAGACCTCATTCAAATGGGAGCGCGTTAGAACCTGATTATCCTCGAAAATCGGGTATATATCTTGAGATGGTTTCATCGCTTAGGCACCTCTGTCAGCGTCCAAGGACCGAAGTCCCAAGGCGCACCGGGTTTTTGTCGTTGCTTTCGTCGCAATCGTGCAGTGTTGCGGGCGGATAGCTGTTGCCCAGGTTGTTGAGCAGGTTGACCACCACCCAGAGGCGATAGGCCACTTCCGGGTAGAGTTTGCAGCGCTGTTGCAAAAGAGATTTGATCGCCTTGTCGGTGTCATTGATAAAGGCGATGCCGTCGGCTGCCCCCGGCAGGATGACCGCAAAATTCGGCACCGGCGGGGCATTGCCGGCCGCGGCGGCGGTCTGCAGGGCATTGTAAAACTGGATACCGCAATCGGCCATAATGGCATCGGCGTACTGCGCCAGCTTCTGGGGGGCCTTGGCCGGGTTGGCCGCCGACTTCAGGTTGCGGGAGAGGATTCCCTCCACCTCTTCGAGGAGATGCTCTTCCGTCCAGTCGATCGCAGCATTGGCCTCGAGCCACTTGTACCAGGCGTCCTCGAAACGCTCGAACTGCCAACCGTGCAGGGCAATGTCGTAGAAGTATTCGACCATAACCGTCTGGATATCCCCCCAGGGCTGTTGCAGCATCGGGGTGCAGGTGATTGTAGCAGGATCCGGGTTGGCGGCGAAAAGGGCTGTCAGTTGGGCATTCAGAGAAGCCGGATCGATGTAGTGCAGCGTCTTGTCGGCAAACCAGGCGGTGAAGACCTCGCTGAAGACCTTGTAGACGGCCTCGGCGCAGCTGCAGGCATCCTGTTCGGTGGGGGGCTGGCCACCGGCGGTTTCCCCCTTATCTTCCAGCAGCTTGGCGAGTTCCAGGATCACCGGATCACACGGGTCCTCGATGAAGCCGTCGTTGCCAACCCAGCAGATCTTGGGCGCCAGGTGCGACGGCGTCTCCTGCCGGATGGTGCGATCCGCGAAGCCTCGCGCCTCCATGTTTTGGCTGAAGGGCGCAGACCAGCCGGGCATGACAAAGGTGAGCCGGAAGGAATAGGGGTCCTCGGCACCGCAGGCTGCACAGCTTCCCTCGACACAGGCGGGATAGAGAGTGTCGCCCAAGAACTTCGGACGCAGCAAAAGGTGTTCGACCACGATCAGCCGCTCGTTGGCGCTCCAGCCGAGAAGCTCGCCCACGATCGCCTGAGCATCAGCACCGGTGGCGAACTGATCCGGGGATGCGGCCAGCGGGTTTCCGCCGATGTCCTTCACCGACAGCTTGAAGATCGCGCCGATCTGGTCGACCTGGTAGGCGTCAGGACGGACCAGCTGCATCAGGACCTGGTGATAGGCAGTGATAATGACGGCGTCGGGATTATCCGAGGTGACCGGCAGGTTCCCCACGAGCCACAAGGTCCCGTTTCGGTCCTTGAGCTGGAAACTTACGTCGAAGCTGTTGCCGCCAAGGCTTGTGACGGCCCAGGAAAAGAGCAGCTCGGGATATCCCAAGAGCAGGCTGATCCTCTTCTTTATGCCGGGGGTGTTGAGCTGCGGATCGGAGAAGACCTGCTGATAGTCGAAAGCCTTGTAGCGATCGTGGCTGATAATGGGATAGGCGCTGATGAAGGAGATTTTGTCGTCAATGAGACGGTCGAGGGCGACTCGCCGTCCCTCGATATCGGTCAATAGCAGCGCATAATCGTTGAACTGCTCGCCGAAGCGGGCGAGAATATGGTCAAGCAAACGGTTTCGCCGCGCTTCGAATTCAGTCGGCGTCTCGGCCAGCGCCTCGAGCTTCGCTGGAGTAAGGCCCTTGTTGATCTGGTGGTACCCCTGGATCAGTTCCTCCGTAAACTCCTTCACAAAATAGGTCGCCGCCACCTTGGTGTCGAGGGAAAAAAGATCGGCGGCATGGGCGACTTGGGAGAAGGCGTCTGCGAGGATCTGCTCGAACACCAGAAGATATGCCTTCAACTGTTTCGCCTGTGCCCGCCGCTTCGACGTCGCGTCGGTCGGCAGTTGGTCGAAGCCGATGCCGTAAGTCAGCGGCAAGCTGTACTGGACCGGGAAATAATTTTCCACGTCCCGGAAGGTTCCGAGTGGCGCAGGAATATCATTGGGGGCGTTATTCACCTTGGGCCGTTCCGCCACTCCCCGCAGTTGGGTCAGGGTATCGAGGGCCTCGTCCATCCGCGGGAGAAACGGAAGGCCGCCTTTCGAGAAGAGAAAGCTGGAAGCGTTGAGGTAGAGCCTCGGCTGATGCTGCGGACTGATAAAGAGAAGCCACGAGGCGCTCACTTTGCTCGGGTCGAACACCGGCTTGCCGGCGACCCAGGTCGGATCGGCGGCGCCTTTCACCGGATTCCCCTCGGAGTCGTGTTTGGTCATCTGAAGTTGGTTGACCGCGATAACTCCATCGATGTCCATCAGCTTGTTGATGATGTCGGACGCCCGCAGCATCATCCTCAGCGAGGCCGCTTCCAGATCCTCTTGCCGAATGAAGCCGTTGGTAAGCTCCGGACCGTTAAAGACATCCTCCGCCGCCTGGCCGGCATCCAGCAGTTCCTGCATTGAGTAGAACGGGACCGGTGGATTGAAGTACTGTCCGATTTCGAACCAGATCCGCGCCTGTACGAGATCGATGTCGGCATCAGGCTTCAGCTCCACATCCGCGCAGACTGCAACCTCCTCAATACCGACGATCCGCACGCGGCAGTAATCCTCGTCGAGGTTCCGGTGGGCGTGAAGGGATGCCTTGGCGCTGTCGACCGCGGCAATTTTCTCCTTTTCTTTCTTCCGGCAGCGTTGAATGAATCCGTCCGGCCCCCTATCCTCAAACAGCGCCTTTATTCCGGCTGCGCTCGCCGCGCTCCGGGCGGCCGAGTCGCCAAAAAGGCGTAAAGCGGCATCCTCTATCGGTATCTTTTCACCGCCCGGCTGCAATTGCACCTCAAAGCTCAGGAAGAAAACGTTGCGCCAATGTTTTCGCAGGAAAAGATTTCTGGCCTTGTCGTCGAGGTCGGGATCGGTGAAGATGTCGTACCCCTTCACCGTGCTGAAGCAAGTGACGCTCAGGTCGAAAGACTGGCCGTTCTTGTTGTCGAAGGCGTCGTCGCTCGCGAGAAAAAGCTGCCACAGTGTGCGCTCCATCTGGGCACTGTCCTGGAAGCGGAGTTCCAGGATGGTGGTGTGGGTCCCTGCCGAGTCTCGCAGCACCGACGTCGAGACGATCTTTCTGTCGTTCAGATCACCCAGCTGCGGATTTTCCTCGAGTTCCAGGAGCGCCTCATACAGTCCCTGCGGCCAGACGAGCTTCGCGGTGGTATTTTGGTTCTGCGCCGGCGGCTGGTATGCGAGCCGCAATTGGTCCAGCGCGCACCAGGCGTAATAGAAGACGTCGCATGGGCATTTCTTGCATAAGATCCAGGCGTTGCGCACGTGTTCCAGGTCAATCAGCAAGCGGCGGAAGTCATCGGGGATCGTCGGGTTAACCGTCAGGATTTCCCTGGCCGTAAAGAACGCCTGGTTCGGGTACGGGTGCGCCCGGTCGCTCGCGGGAATCCGGGGCGCCAGAAGATCTTTGATGTCCCAGCCGATGCGGTAGGCGAGGTCCGTGATGGCGTAGCAGAGCGCTTCGAGGATGGTAATGCCGGGGTCGTGTTCGTTGTAGTCGGTCCACAACCGGCTCCCCATCTCTTCGATAAAGCCGATCCCCCCCAGGCGGAGGCGGTAAAAATCCTCGGCGGGCTTTCGTGCCGGCTGCTTCGGTATGGTCGGAGACAGATCGCTCATGGCAGGCTCAGGCAGATCTCGCCGGAGGCATTTTCCTCGACGGGTTTGAGTACGGTGATGTCATGGTCATGGCTGCCGGCGGAGATCAGGATGGATATCGCCTTGGAGACAGTCACTTCGTCCGCCTCCTCCACCTGGTCGTTGCCGTTTATGTCCTTGAAGCTGTGGAACAAAAGGAAGTCGGTCACATAATCGACATACGGAAGATCCTCGACAAAGTTGATCAGCACGGCTTTATACACCTTGCCGCCGAAAGTCGGGCTGCCGCCCTCAGTGAAGGCCCACGGGGAAAGGAATCGGGTGATTGACTCCTGCATCTTTCTGGTGAACAGGCTTTCGTCATACCCTGGATAGAAGCGGGCCCTGCAGCTCACCTTCACCTCTTCGAACTGCGGGTTGCGGACGTGCAGCGCGGCGAAGCAGGGGACCCGCCGGGAGAGATAAGTGCTGATCTCGTCCAAAAGCCCCAGGCTCGTGTACGGCTTCAACGGGTCGCGCAGGCTGGGGAAATACAGCTTCGGTAGGGTGACGATAGTGACGTGGCCCGGAGCGAGCTCACGGTAGATGCCGCTGCCGGTATGGTCCGGGTCGTACTGGGTGTGGTTCAGGCATTTGACCTTATAGATCTGGGGAAACGCTTCCAACACGAGGTGCTCGCAGTCCCACAGCGTGATGGTGCGATCCTTGTGGCGCAGCCGTTCGCTGATCCTGGTGTAGAAAGCCGACGGCAGCTCTTTCCCACGTCCGGCGAAGGTAGGAAAAGGCTGCGAGATCTGCTTCACCTCGGCATCGGGCAGGTCGAGTTTGGTGATAGTCTCCGGCGGTAACACCGTGGCCTGGAAGGCGGGGTCGTTTCCCTTGTCCACAAAAGTCGCCTGCAGCGCCTGGGCCGCCACCGTGATCAGCCGGCAGACCGCATCGCTTTTTTCCGCCACCGCACCCCTTATCCAGTGCATGCCGGCCGGGAGCAAGGTGTTGGCATTTGAGGCCCCGCGAGACATGGAGAAGGTGATAATGCCCGATTCGAGCAGCTCCCCGGTCCCGTCGCGCACCTCGTTGATTGCAAACCCGATCCACTCGTTGGCGCACAGATAGCTCCATTGGATATGCGGATTCGGCTTGACCGACAGCGGGTCCGCCGTGCCGTCCGACACCTCGAAAAGGAGAGCGAGATTCTGCGGCGGGACTAGATTGGTGACACCAATAAGGCATTCTCCTTCGTGCCGGACTTTCTCCCCCTTCGGCAGATTCTCGTCCAGCTCGTTCAGGTGTTGGAATTGCGGCACAAGATAGATTTTTGAGTCAAGAGCAGTTGTAACGGCGGTGAGGGCGACGATGGCGGTTTTGAGATACGGGTGCTGCTCGGAAAATCCAAAAGGAATTACATGGAAGAAGTATCCCCGGCGGCTGTCGAAATTCTTCTTGGCAGCGCTATCGAGAGATATCGTCTGGCTCGCGGTATAGTCAATCGTCAGCTGCGTGGCAACAGGCGCTACCGGCGGCGACGGTTTGGAGAGATCGTTCGAGGTGTTGGTGTCGGTAACACTCTTGATATAGGCAATCAGCGCGTCCTCGAAATCAGCCTGACCGAAGTCGGAGTTGAGCCTTAACCTCACAAAGCCGAAACGGGAGGCGGTATTGAACGGTTCCGGAGCCGTAAAATCGGGTGTGTCTACGTAAGGCGCGGTTCCGGACGGCTGCGGATCGCCCAGGAAAGATACTTTGGAGACCGACGGAGTTACGCCGTTGTATGGCTGCCACTGTCCCGCCTGGAGGTATTCGTGGGTCACCGTAACGCTCTTGTTGTTGTAGGGAGCAGGTGTGGCCTGCCATTCAACATTGAGCGTTGCCGTGGAAAATACCTTCTGGAAAAGCTCCTTCGAGCCGACCACCAGGGTGCTGCCCTTCACCGGTGAGGGGCCGAAGGGTTGGAAAGGCTTTGCGGTGTCGACCGGGCCGAAATCGTTCGACACCGTCAGGGTCTTAAGCCCCTGCACATCCACCGTTACTTCCAACCCGGTAAGCTGAACATCCTCAAGCAACGGGTAGAGATATTTCGCCGCGCGATGCCGTATGCTTACCAGCAGGATCGGGAGCTCCGTCGCGAAGGTGTAGCCGTGCACCTGGGGGGAGTACGGCACGACTGCAGGGTCCGCCCCGCTCAATGTCAGTTCCAGTTGCAGGCCGCCGTTCTCGGCGGTAAAGGTGACGACACTGGGATCGAGCTCGATCCAGCCTTCCGGCCCCGTGAAGGAGCAGACAAGATCCTGACTGTGATCATCGCCGAATCCTGCGGCGGCGGCGCCGGGGAAGGAGACGGTTGCCGTGCGCGCCCCCTGTGCCATAAGGAAATAATGCGAGGCGATGGCAAAGCCGATATCGGCCTGAGGCATCTTGATGTTGACGAGCACCCCGTTCAGGTAATGCTTGTTGTGGAACGGGTGCCAAGACTTGTCCGGTGAAACGAGGTCAGCGCCCAAGCCGTCGTCTGAGTTGGCCAACGCAGAGGCGAAGACCCTTCCCCGGTCAAGGTCGGAGGGGAACAAAGACGTGACCTTTTCGTCGGTGTGGTGATAAATCGCTTTCAGAGCCGCGACTTTTGCCTGGTTTGCGACGAAGTCGCCGTCATTGGCGAAGAACGCATCGTTGCCGAGGTCGTCCTTGCCTGCGCTGAATAGCTCTCCCGGCGGAAACTCGTGCGATGCCGCCTGCTTGCCCAGTTCCACCAGGAGATGCGCCTTCCCGGGCTGGGCCGGCTTTTCCTTGAGCCTCAAAATCTCCCGGTAGTAGAGTTCGAGATGTCTCGCGGTCAGTGTGTTCTCTTCCTTCCTCGCCTGTTCCAGAAGGCGCAGGAAAGCAAGGAAGAGGGCAAAGTGAGGCTGGTGGCCGTCGTATTTGGTGAAGGTGACCTGCAGGGCAGCGTCGGCATCGGTGACCAGCCGGGCGTAGGTCTTGAGGAATTGGTCGAATACCGACGAAAGGAGGTTATGGGTGGCGATGTGATTAATCCGCTCGAGCTTGGTCGCGCCGGAGCCAAAGACTGACGCATCTGGGGGTATAGCGGCGGTATAGCTGTTCCAGTCGCCGGAAGCGTCGGTAATCCAGTCCTTTGTCAATCCATCAGCGAAGAGCTTGCTGAAAGGAATAGTGGTGACCCCGAGAATGGTCAGACCCGGCTGCACGTCAGCAATAAGACTGTTTGGGGCCATGGCCAGGTCCGCCTTGTAATAGGCGATCAACCCTGCAAAGCCTGGGGCAAGCTGGGAGTGAATGATGTTCTGCAGCGACGCGCGGAAAGCGTTGTCCGTCGGCAGGGATTCTTTCAGGACATCGAACTGTTTGGCGACAGTCGCCGCGATGCTGAAGAGGAAACCAAGGGTCTCCTTGGCCTTGTTGAGGTCCGCCAGAGGCTCAAGATCCCTGAGGGAGTCGAAGTACCCTTTCACCGTCGACCGGTAGAGATCTACATCCTGAATGGCTGCGACGGCAAGCTGTACCGAGAGGTCCGTGCCGAAGAATGGCTTCCAGCTCCCAGAAGCGACATCATCCAGGTTGAAGAAATTCAAGAGATCCGAGTACGCCTGGGCAAACACGATTCTGTGGGCGACACCGTGCTCATCGACCGGCGCGAAAGCGGGGTCGAGAGCGGAAAGGAGTCGCTGGTCCTGGCTGGTTCCCTCTCGCACAAGGATGAGCCGATCCTTATTCTGATTACAGTCATTAGCAGGTGGCATGTCTTCGGAATTCCCTTCTCATCCGGAATCTTCTCAGTCGCCGAAAGCGCTCATTTCACCCAGTCATCCCCAAGTGCCGCTATCGGGGATCCATTCCTTCGATCACCTTTATGAATTCCCGATTAAAGCCTCAGGAAGGGCTGCACGATGCTCGCGCGATCTCAACCCGTAAAAAATGCTCGGAATATCCAGATATTCCTGCGTGTTCGCGCCTTGCCAGACAGGCGCCTTAACACCTAAATCTGTGAATTAATTCTTTCGTGAACCCTTAGTCCTCCGCTAATACCTTCACAGTCACCGGAAGATTGAGATCAGTCCCTTCCAGGTTGTAATAAGGGAAGACGAAGTTATAGCGGGTATTGGTCGATATGATGCGGTAGATGACCTTGATCAGCACCACCCCTTCCAGCTCTCCGGAGTCATCCAAACGGACGCTTTCCAGTTCAATGCGCGGCTCGAAATAAACGATCGCGGCCTCGATCTTGTCGGCCATCAGGGTCTTGGTCCGGGTATCGAGACTCTCGAAGAGAAGCTCATCGAGGTTGCAGCCATAATCCGGCGCCATAATCCGCTCGCCTTGCACGGTGGTGAGCAGGACATGCAGGCTTGAGGCGACATCCACCTCCTGCTCGAGCATCTCTACACCAGCGATTGCCTGATCAAAAGTCGGCGGAAAAGACCAGCCCCTCCCAAGGAAATCGATATTCATGGCATCATCCTCCGATCAGCACGGTAAGCGCACCCGGCGGCATGACCACACCGCCACCGGCAGTCGGGTCGGCGATCCTTGCCGCGGGAAGTCCTCCGATCAGCACCGTCGCCGAGCCCTTGATAATCAAATCAGCGCCGCAGGTGTCGCCCATCCGGGCCGCAGGCAGGCCGGCGATCAAGACGGTCGGTGCCCCGGGCGGAATGATCGGCGTGGGCACCCCCAAGGTTGCCGTGCTCACGATCATATCAGTTACCCGTGCTGCAGGGAGCATGGTTTCCCTCCCAAAAAGGCTTTTGTCCACCATTTCGGTACATCAATTTATCTGCACCACTCCCCCCCGAATCACCGTGGTGGCGCTCCCTTTAACTGTTGTGCTGGCCCCGGAAACCTCCGCACTGGCAGTGCCGGTCGCCTTAAACCCCGTCTGCGCCTTCAGGTCCAGGTTCATCCCCTCTACCTTCACGTCCTTGGCCGCCTTCAGCGTGATGTCCTTCGAGCTCTCAATCTTGATCCCATCATTGTCCATGGTGATCTTATTGTGGTTTTGGTCCTGAATCAGAATTCCCTTTTCCTGCTCCGACAAGGTCATCCTATTGCCGCCAGGGGTTTCTATGAGGATAATCTTCTTCTGATCGTCGAAGGTGAACTTCATCTTAGACCGGCTGACATAGCCTTTTCGGTGGTTGTCGTCGTCGGCCGGCTCCGGCGCCGGTTTCGCGCTGCTGTTGCACATCCCCAACACCACCGGGTGCCGCGGGTCGTCGTTGATGAAACCCACGATGACCTCGTCGCGTAACTCCGGCCGAAAGAAGGTCCCCCGGTTTTTTCCGGCATCGAGGGTTGCCAGCCGCGCCCATATCCCGTCGGCGGCCTTTTCGACCAGCGGCACCCTGACCTTGATCCGGTCCTCACCTTCAGGGTCCCCCTTAAGCGCCGTCACCACCCCGGCATGCAGCCCGCTCACCGCCGGAATCAGCCCGGCAGCAGGCATCGGCCTGAGGCGATAGGTCTGCGCGAATATTTCGGGATCTAGCCCGAACTGCACATCCGTCTCCCAATTGCCGCTCGAGACCGTCTGCCGCACACCCGACACATAGAGCTCCCCTTCGAAACGATCGCCGATTCCGGTGATCTCAATGATCGTCCCCGGATCAACCTTGGCAAACCCCTGGAACTTCGCTCTGCCGCGCACCTTCGCCAGGCGCTCCTTGAGGAGCCGGCCATCCGCCCAGGCCTGCAGCTCCGGCGGGGTCAGGTGCCCGCCATGGCTGATCTGATGGGATTGTCCGATCACATCGGCAAGTGTACCCGGGGGAATATTGCCGGCGCGCGGGGTCTTCGGCTCTTTGGCATCCACGTCGACGATTGCCTGGCCGGCCGAATCCCAGGTAAACGCCTTGATTCCTTTGCTCTGCACCCTGGCATCGATCTCGGCATCGAGCTCCAACAGCGTGCTGCCGTAATGGACGGTGACCACCGATGTCGTCCCGATTGCCGGCGGCGCCACAGTGATTTTACCGTCCTTGACGATCACCACATGGCCGTTGGCTTCCGCCCGGCACAGCATGAAGTCCCAGTCGGTGGCGTTGAATTGGGTCACCTCCTTCAGGGCCGGCTTCGTCGTGGTCACGTCCATTTTCAGGGAATACGACCGAAGGAGCTCCTCGATGATATCGCTGTCTTTCTTGCCGCTGAAATACCGACTCTTGGCGCCGCAGGTCATCTTCACCGCCGGGTCCCGGCATTCCACGATCAGGATGCTGCCGTTCTTGCGGAGCTTGATGCTGTGCTTGACGATGATGCCGGTGAAGACCGTGTCGTTCGAAGACCGGTAGCCGAGCTTAATATCGATCTTCTTGCCGGGTACAAACAGATCACCGTTGCTCACTTCGAAGGTCGATTTGGACGCCTCTCCGTCCCGTAACTGGACCATCGCTCTCGGGATCCGGTTCAGCTCGTTGGTCACCGAGACCGAAAGAAGGTGCAACCCGCCCGGGATCTGGTTTCCTTCGATCAGGATGACTATCGTGCAGACATCCGGAGTCGCCGGAGTCGGTATGGTCGAATCGTTGCTCAATCTGTGGTTCTTGCTTTCTCAAAGGACGGGAACGCGAGATCCATCCCCGGTTTTAACGATCTGAAATTATCCAGCCCGTTGGCCCGTGCAACCTCCAGGTAGTGCTGCGCATCGCCGTAGATGCGAAAGCACAACAGCGGCAGGTTATCCCCCATCTTCACCTTCCGGACATGGGTGAGATCCGCTGATTGGGCCTTGTCCTTCTGGGCGCGCTTCTTATCCTCAACGCTCTTTTTGAACTTGACCTTGGCGACGGTACGGATCGGCCGGCCGTCCGGGTTGAAGAGCTTGTGCGTGATGCTGAGCTCGATCGCCCGCCCTTTGAAGACGAGATCCCCCCAGACCAGCTTGAGGTGATACGGCTCGTGGGAGCTCCCCTGGTATCCGGTGAGCATCTCCCGGAAATGCTGCACCTCGTCGGCCACGCCGTTGGGCTTTGGCTTGCCGTCGATGATGCCGGTGTTATCGAAGAGAAATTCGAATGTCAGCTCTTCCGGCAGGGTATACTCGAACTTGATCTGGGCGCCGCTCGTCCCCTGCCCCTGGCCGTCCGAGGTCTTGACCTTGTACTCCAGGGTGTAGCTCTCGGGGTTGATGAGCGCTTCGAACATGTCCTTGGCATCGTTGGTGCCGCCGGTTTCCGCGCTTTTCGAATCCTCGAAGGCGAGAATCAGCATCTTTTCCAGGTTGCCCTTGCCCATCAGCGCTCCGCCTTATTCTGAAGGATCTGCAGCACCTGCTCGATACACTCAGCGATGATGCATTCCTTGTCCTCGGCTGCCGACTTGGCCGCCGCCCCGGTTGCGGCTGCGGCGGCGGTCGAAATCAGCGCCACTCGTATATGTAATTCCTTTATCTCAACCGGCATAGCTTTCTATTCCATGGTAAAGTACCGGTAGGAGAGCTCCAGTGTCTCAATGGCCACCGCATTCTCGATGGCATTAAAATCGCTCGCCTGCCATTTTCTGGGGAAGGCATGGACTACCTTCCAGACCTTGAGGGGTTCGCTCTTCTCATTCATAAGGGTAATGGTGATGTCGGATGGCGCGAAGTCACGGTCTCGAAAGGCCCTTAAACACCACTTGATTACCTCCGAATCGGTCAGCATGCCGCGCTTGAGCACTAGATCCGAATATTTCGTGCGTACAGGGAGTTTGTGGGTGAAGCGGTTTTCGCCCCCTTCCTTGAACTCCTCCACGTCGTACTCCACCGCTAAGCCGCTTACCGATTGGAACCGGACATCGTCCTTGGTTTCGCTGATGCCGAACTTCACCCGAAAATAGAAGCTCCACGGCGGATAGTAGTCGGTCATGGCTCAGGTCCTAGACTCTCATCAGCGACAGCCCTTCGTGGGCGATCTCGATGCTCTCGATGGCGGCTTCATTGGCGTCTGACTTTAGATCGGGTGCGGTGACCTTGATGGGGAAGCACCGGGTCGCCGTCCAGGCCGCCACCGGTTCGTGCTTTTCATTCATCAGGGTGATAGTGACGTCCCGCCGCTGGCCGGACCGGTCGTTCGCCACCTCGTTGAACCAGATATTGTAATCGAAATCACGCTCGAACTTGCCGCGCTTCATGGTGATGTTGCTGTTCTTAACCAGGCCGGGCATGGCGAGCTTGTTGAAGTCCTTGCTGTCGCTGTGCCGGTATTCTATCTTCTCCCGTTCCATTACGAGCCCTGTCACTTCCGTAAAGCTGATCTTGGCGCCGCCCCACACCACCTGAAAGTGAAATCGGGGCAACGGATAATCTGATGCCATGACGTTCTCCTTTTAAGTATGAAATTATCTCTTAGGATTCCGGCAATTTCTGAATGAAGCGCAGAATTATGAACTCGGCCGGGCGGACCACGGCCATGCCGATTTCCACGATCATCCGTCCTTCCAGGATATCGATGGCGGTCATGGTCTTGCCGAGGCCGACAGCGACGTAGAAGGCATGCTCCGGTTTGATCCCCTGCAGGGCTCCCTGCCGCCAGAGGACTGTCAGGAAGTTCTCGATCATCCCTTGCACACGGACCCAGGTATGGGCGTCGTTCGGCTCGAAGACGAACTGCTCCGTGGCCTTTTTGCATGACTCCTCGACAAAGATGAAGAATCGCCGGACGTTAATGTAGCGCCATTCGTTATCGTTACCGGCAAGGGTGCGCGCGCCCCAAACCAGAGTCCCCTTTCCGGTGAAGGCGCGAATGGCATTGACCGATTTGCCGGCGGTGACATCCACGTTCATCGAATCCTGCTGAACGTTTGAGAACTGGATCGCGGGTGCGGTCACCGAGCTCACGCTGACGTTGGCCGGCGCCTTCCAGACGCCGCGACTGCTGTCGACCGCCGCAAAGATCCCGGCCATGGCTGAGGAAGGAGGCATCTTGCAGGCGATGCCCCGGATCGCCGCCTTGCTTAGCTCATAAACCCGGTTATTGGCACCGACACCGCTTTTGAGGGTGTCGAGTTCGACCGGCGCGTCAGCGACACCGTCGGTGGTGATCGTCACCTCCGTTTGGGTCTCGTCGAAGGCAAAGTCGAGCACTGTTTCGATGTTGGGGGCATAAGCAGCGCCGTACTTCAGATTGTTGGTGCCAATGCCGTTTGACCTGAAGTTGTCGACTGCGGTGACAAGGTCCGCATCGGGATCGGCCAGCGAAATGGTGTCACCGTGTACGTCCATGATCACGAAACGGTCTTTGAGAAGCCCGCATTGCGCCAGCGCGGCGTCGTGAAGGGTTTTGAAGTCGCCGATGGAAAGGGTCTGGGCCTCGGGAAAAACGATCAGCGTCGGCTCATCCTGCTTGGCCAGAACCTCCAGCGCGGCCTCCAGCTCTGTTTCCACCAGTGGGTCACCGAGATTGGCCTTGTAAAGCCCGGCCGAGATGATGTAGCAGGGACCGCCGCCGTTGGCGAAGAACATCTGCAAGGCGGGGTACATCAGATGTTTCGAGCGCGCCGATTCTGCTACCGTTGCGGCAATTTTGTCAATGCTGACACTCCCGCCGGAGGTAGTCTGCTGCACCGCCACTTTGATATTTGTCTCGCTCTGCGGCAGGCCGAAGTATTTTTCATACTCGACCAGCGAGAAAATTCTTTTGGCCTTCAGTATCAGGTCCCCGGCCGTCACGTCGTCGGCTTTCTGGGTATAGCCGATGAAGGCAGGTATGGCCGTTTCCACCGGAGCGATAGAAGGCGGAAATTTCGGAACCTCTTCGATATAGACCCCAGGTGTTTTTGGTAGTAATGCCATTGTAAGTACCTCCTTTTGGTTGGATCCGCTTCCTTATACGAAGATCTCGGAAACGAGATCCACGACTTTGTTGACAGTTATCTGGGGCTTCACAAATCCTTCCGAAGGCTTTTGCCGCATACCCCCATTGCCGAAAAACGTTAGCGGTAACGGCGCCGGGGTCTGCGAGTCGAGAACCCCTGTGGCTTTGTGGATGTATTTCCAGGTGGTGGACCTGTTTTTGAGCCGGACCTGATAGACCGGATGCACCGCCTTGGGGTGCCCTGTAATGTCGATATAGCTGAAGTCCCGGTCAGATGGCCGCTCTGCTGTCAGGCGAATCAGGGCAAAGATATCGTCCGGCAAATCCTTTTCATCCAGGCGAACTCCGTGTGCCGGCGCTCCGGTCATGCCCGGAGGCGGCACAACTGCCGGGACATCGGCTTGATTTACGAATACCGGGACGGTCGTGGCATCAGCTGCAAGCTGACGGCTAGTGGCCCCTGGTTGATCGCTGGTCAGTTGCAGCAGGCTGGGTCCAGACACGATGAGTGATTCGATCAGATCGGTTGCCGCCAGGGGGGGATATTCCTGTGAAAGAAAGAGAACCTTTGCGCCGCCCAGCGTTCTGGCGCCACCGGTCAGATTGGAGAGCAACGGGACGTTCTCCTTGTATCGATAGACTCTTTTCTCCGGCTGATAAAAGATGTCCGCGATCTTATGCGGGACCAGGGTAAGGATAGTGTAATTGAAAAAGGCGCGCTCGGTCACAGTCACAACGAAATCGAGCGTGGTCTCCGGCGGGACCACCGCGTCAGCCGGAACGCCCACCACAAAGCCAAGTCCCATCTCCTTGAAAACCCCGCCAAATCCGGCAATGATGCCGGCGGTGGAGGCCGTCGGGGCGACCGATAGAAAGTTCCTCATGTCATAGTTCAACAGATGGCGTTCCCTTACGCCCGAGGCCGCGATAAGGTCGAAAATCGTTTCACCGTCGTCCAGCCAGTAGTGGTGGAGGAGACGCACTTCGAACAGCCGCTGATATCCATTGATCAGTCTTTCCATCCATCACACCTGCTGTTTGTTTAAAAAGCCGCTGACAACCTCGGTAATGAGGCCGCTTTCGCGCTGGATAGCCCTGAACTTCAGATCCAGCATCCGCATCACGTAGAGAACGAACGGGTACTGCTTTCCTCCCAAGGTGGCCCAGAGGTAGTTCACCTCCTCCATCGTCGGGGAATAAATATCGAAGACCAGCTTGAAGGTCTCGAGCTTGTCAGCGTCGTTTACGGGACTTGAATTTGTAATGGAAGTCGGCGCGACATTGTCTTGATTGAAGGAGTTTCTGAACTGGAAAAACCTGAGGACCCTGGACAACATCAACAGTGCGTTGGTGTAGTCGGCATAAGCGCAGGTAAATAGAGTCATGAAGTTGAGGAAAACGGGGGGATTTTCATACGTCGCCTTGAGGGTAACGTCATTTCTGACGTAGTTCGGGATGTTTTTAAGGGTCTTTTCCTCCTTGATATTGACGATGGAGAGGTAGACCATGTCCCTGGAGAGGCCGGTGCCTCCGGCGCCGGAGGCAAAGCCTTCCGCAATATTGCCTAGTTTCACCTGGGGCGTCGACGCGTTGAAGCTTTCAGCCAGAAAGTTGTTGAGTTCGTTGACAATAATGCTCAATGCATGAGAAATCATGATTCGCTTTTAATGCATACGAAGCTGAGGGTTCAACCGGTGGGGAAAGGGGGGACTGATATAATGACGTCAATTCAACAGGATGCTGGAAAATGGCGGTACAGTGGCAGAGGCAAAAGTCTGAGCTGTCAAACGAGTGAGTTTTTTTGCTGAAAGCGTAACAAAACCAGAACATCTTCTGACTCGAGTTTGAGCCCTCCCCCTTGACTTTCGGCTGCAACAGGACAAAGGAATGGTTGTTATTTACACTACCCGTTTCGCCCATGTCAATAGGCAAATTATATTTTTTCATTTATTTGCCCTCTGGATGGATCTACCTGAAAATGCCAATCGGAATACGTTATTTTTTCAGTCGGTATATGGGTTTCTTACAATAGATTCAACTGCTTTGGGAGTAGTAAGTCGGAGGTTCAAATCCTCTCACCCTGACCTATAATATCAGATACTTACCATTTATCCACAAACTTTCTTCAGGTCTTTTCCGCCTTGGGGAAATTTTTGTAGGTCGTTTCGGAGCTCGTGCCAAAAAGGCCTGCCTTCGTCATTTCTCATCAGAAAATCACGAAATTTTTGCCAACCGGCTTCACATCACCCTGCCTTACCATCCTTTGATCACACAGTTTCAAGCTTCCCTCCCTCGGAGGGAAGGATTGAGGGGGTAAAATGGGCTCAAATCCTTTTACATCTGGCAGGGTTTCCCCCTTTTTCAAGGGGAATTGAGAGGGATTTCTTCTGCCGGGCGATATCGATTGGTCATAACCTTGTGAACGCTGAACCTTGGACCTGGAAATGGCTATTTTACGGTTCGATATTCATAATACGGCCTGAAGTCAGAAGTATTTGTATATACCAGCTCCGGAATCAATTTGTCGTATTTATCTCTTGGATCACTCACCCCAAGCCCAAAAATATCCCCGTCAGCAATGCTGATTTTAGCTACTTGAGATTGACCGGTTGTGATCCGGGTCCAAAAAGTGGCACCATTGCCGGTTTCCAATATCCGGGTTCTAAGCGATGCCGCGATATATGCCTTCGCGGTCAAAGCCTTTGAAGCGGTGTGCACATTGAGCTTTGGCTTTATTTCAGAAACTTCAAAATGCCCTACCACGAGCGCATCGACTTTGTACTTTCGGCCGATGGATCGAATGCTTTCCGGATTGAACTCCCGGTAACCAAGAGAGCGCAGTATCTGATCTTTGTCACCAAGCTCGAGGACACGGGTTCCCGATTGCGCGTGCTGGATATTTTCGATAAAATTTTGCGTTAGATAAGGCTTGAGTGTATTTTCGGCATTCGTTGAGAATTCAATAACACCGATCAGGCTGTATGTTTTCAATTCGACTCTGGGTGGGACCAACACTTTTTGCGTATGGGAGCAGCCGGTGATTATCAGGGCAGCGACAACAAAAACATACGACAATCTGAGATATTTACCACCGATCTGAATAAATAGTTTAATCATTGCGCTACCTCAACTGACTTAATATATTTAGCAACCCGAAACCTAAGTATTAAAAACCGGGCAAAAAGACACTAAATAAATATCGGCATGAGAAGCGAATTCTTGAAAAAAATTGAACCCAGCCCTTCCAAATGAGCTTGTTTAGATATCAACACGAATTATTTTAAGGAGTTAGAATTGAGCATATTCACGGATGCGCTGGCATGGCCTCTGCTTGACATCGTTATCGACTTCGCTCATATTACATTCTGAGTTTCAGACTCAGACCGGTATCCGCTGTTTCATGTCGACTCAACATGGATTTCACAATTTCTGGGACTAATTATGCTGGGAACTTTCGTCAATACGATTGCCATCGTCGTGGGGAGTCTCATCGGCCTTGCATTCGGCCGATTCATCCCCTCGAAAATTACGAACACGCTAATTCATGGCGCTGCCTTGGCGGTCATGATGATTGGCCTCAAAATGGCCTGGAAAAATAATGATTTCATTATCCTCCTTTGCAGTCTGGTCTTTGGAGGTGTCATAGGGGAACTCATCGGAATCGAGGATCGGATTAACGGTTTGGGGAAGTGGCTCGAGGAGAGGTTCTCAAGGCCCGGGAAGAGCATATCGAAGGGTTTTGTCACCACCACGCTGCTTTACTGTGTGGGCTCCATGGCCGTCGTGGGCTCATTGGAAAGCGGTCTGACCGCAAACCATGATACCCTCTTCGCCAAGTCAGTGTTGGATGGGCTGGGATCCATCATTTTTGCGGCATCGCTGGGTATCGGGGTCCTCTTTTCCGCGGTGTCGGTGTTTCTCTACCAGGGGTGCATCACCATGAGTGCCTCTTTCTTGAAGCAGTTCCTGACCGATTCGGTAATATCCCAGATGTCTGCTGCCGGCGGCTTGCTCATCGTGGCAATGGCTTTCAACATGCTTGACATCGCTAAAATAAAGGTGGCCAATCTGCTTCCCGCCATTTTCCTTCCTTTGATCTATTTCATGATGGTGCACCTGTTCTAGTTTTGTCTATGTTGAAAAAATTGAGGCTGAGCTAGGCTTCGATGTTCTGGCCCCTACCTTTGAAAGCCGGCAGCGCGATGAATCCGCAGCCGAGACCGTAGAAATCGATCCAAAACAAGGGGATGATATACACATTGAACACGAAGCTTATCCAATGCCTGAAGTGGTTGTTCGACGAGGCTGGAAAACGTAAAGAGAATGATAATGAAAAAAATGATGGATAATTAAGATGCGAAGCCGCTGTTTTCCCAGCTACCCGAACTATTTTGAGGATCGGATCAAGTATGTGATCGACGCCTTCGGCTGCCATATCGCATTGGCGATCGGGATTGTTTTCCTGGTCATTTACCTTTTACGCTATAAGAAAAATCCAACAACGTCCTCAAAACCCCTGCCCCAATGCTTCGGCGAGCTGATCCAATACCGAATCCAGCAAGGCTTCCTCAATATTCAGGGGTGGAATGAAACGAACCGCCTGTCCATTTACACCACAGGTGAGAACGAGGGTTTTACGGGAGAAAAAATACTCCCGCACTTTGCCGGCCTTTTCCGGATCTGGCTCTCCGTTCTCTTTTACAAACTCCACCGCATTCATAAGGCCCAGCCCGCGTATGTCGCCGATCGCGGGAAAACTTTCTTGCAGGCTGTAAAGTGCGGACCTGAAACGTTCACCTTTAGCGATCACCGCGTCGAGGAATCCCTTCTCCCTCAACACCTCAAGTTGAGCGAGCCCGGCTGCCGCAGCCACAGGATGCCCACCAAACGTTGTACCGTGGGATCCAGACTCCCATCGGTCCATGAGCTCCCGGGTGGAGGCCGCGATCGCCATGGGGAAACCTCCTCCCACGGCTTTTCCGAGGCAGAGGATATCGGGCGTGACCCCGAAATGTTCACTTGCAAACATCTTTCCCGTGCGTCCCATACCCGTTTGTACTTCATCTACGATGAGGAGGGTCCCTATTTCTTGGCACAGTGCCACCAGGGCATCCACATATTTCCGGGGGGGCACGATATAGCCCCCTTCTCCCTGAACCATTTCGAAGAGTACGGCCCCGACATCCTGCGCAGGAATTATATAGTCCAAGTCCTGTTGAAGGTACGCCAGGCACTCCAGATTGCAAGTTTCCACGACGCGGCCAAAAGGGCAGCGATAGCAGTAAGGATAGGGTGCAAAATATACCTGAGGGAGAAAGGGCGAATAATGTTTACGAAAAGAGGACTTGGAAGAGGTAACGGAGGCGGCCCCCATGGTTCTGCCGTGAAAGGATCCTCGAAAGGCAATCACCGTATTCTTCCTTGAGACATAGCGGGCCAACTTGAGTGCGGATTCAACGGCTTCAGCCCCACTGTTGGTGAAAAAGAAAACATCGAGCCCTGAGGGGGTGACAGCACGCAGTGCCGCCGCCATTTCCAGTGTGCTCGGATAGCTCACCAGATTGAAAGAGCCGTGGCACAGCCGGCCCACCTGAGCACAGGCCGCCTCAACCACTGCCGGGTGACAGTGGCCCAGAGGGTTTACCGCGATTCCTTGCACAAAATCAAGATATTGTTCTCCGTCCACCGTGTATAGGTACGGGCCATTTCCGCACTCAATCACCAGATCCGTGGCCTTTTGAAGGCAAGGGGCAAAATATTCCTTGTATGCGGTCTTAAGTTGTTGTTTGTCCATAGCAAAAATTTTCCTTCTTTATAAGGTTTTACATCGAGACGTCAGAAACCGAAAAGCCGAGGGATCCAAAGCGTGGTAAAAGGCAGGTAGGTCACCGCAAGCAGGACCGCAACCTCCACCAAAAACAGCACCAGTATTTCCCGACTCAGTTCCTCGAGCCTGATATGGGCAATGGGGCAGGCGATAAAGAGCACTTCACCCAAGGGCGGGGTGATGAGTCCCAGGGTGGTGTTCAGACAAACTATCATACCGAAATGGAGAGGATCGATACCCAGACTCTGAGCCACTGGCGCAAGTGTGGGGCCGAAAATAATGATGACTGGGATATTATCCATGAAGGTTCCGAGAACCAACAAAAAAACATTGGTAAGCAGAAGAAAGACCAATGGGGTGGTTCCGGATAAAAGTTCTGCGAGGCGTCCTGCCACCTGCTCGATGGCCACCACCCATCCCCATGCGGTGGCCGTGCCCACCACCACCATCACAATCGCGGTCACGATGCCGGAGCGCACGAACATCCCGGGAAGCTGGGATAGCTCAATTTTCCGAGTGATAATCACGGTCACCAAGAACGCATACCCCACGGCCACGGCAGACGCCTCTGTGGGCGTAAACACGCCGCTGATAATGCCCCCTACAATGATAAGGGGAAGAATCAGGGCCAGCACGACGCTTTTAAAACCCGCCCAAAGTTCCTGCCAGCCGACCCTCTCTTGCCTGACCGGATAGTGCCTTTTCACTGAAATGATATAACTGGCCGCCATCAAGGCCAACCCGACCATGATTCCGGGAATAACCCCGGCAAGAAAGAGTCCTCCTATGGAAGCGCCTGCAGCCAGAGCATAAACCACCACGGGGATGCTCGGCGGAATCACCGGACCGACCATGGCCGATGCACAGGTAATGGCGGCGGAAAACCGTGGACTGTACCCTGCCTTAATCATCATGGGGATCTCCACAGACCCCAAGGCGCTCACGTCCGCAATCGCTGATCCCGTCATACCGCCGAAAAACATGCTGGCCATCACGTTTGCAAGAGCCAACCCTCCGGGAATCCGGCCCACGATGAGAACGGCGAAACGTAATAAGGCTTCCGTAATTTTGCCGTAAGACATGAGCTCGCCGGCAAGGATAAAAAACGGGATACACAGCAAAGGAAAGCTGTCCATGCCCGCATATATCTTCTGTGGGATTACCTGAAGGGGAATGTCACCCATGAGCAGAATGGAAACCGTTGCGCTTATACCCAGACCGAACACCACGGGTATCCCCAGCAACAACGCAAATACCGTGCACAGCATAAGAACGATAGTCAGCATTTAGCGTGCCTCTTCGCTTTCGTGGCCGTCCAATCCCGTCAGATGGGTAAGCCGTGCTAATGAAGCAAAGGACGCCGCAATGTGCAGTATCATGATAGACGAGCCCACGGGCAATGCCAGGTAAAACCAAAATATGGACAAACGCATAACAGGACTCAACTGGCGTGATTGTGAAAGACAGAGCTTGAGTCCATAAACCGTGACAAGCAGCAGGAAGGCGAGGATTGCCATGGCGTTGAACATAACAACCCACTTCCGCATCGCATGGAGACGGACAAGCACGAAAGTTACGGAAACATGAGCGCCGAGTCGAAGCGCGATGGCCCCGCCGAGCATGGATATCCATACCATGAGAAAACGAGCCAGCTCTTCCGTTCCGGAAAGCGAAAATCTGAAAATGAAACGGTTTATCACCCCGAGGAGTACATCGCTTACCATCACCATCATCATGACAGCTAACAGAAGCCGACAGCCCTTGTCAGCGATAAGGCTTACACGGTCGATCCAGTCAAATATACGCATGTGGTGTCCACCAATGCTTAAAGAGTTTGGCATGCGTTTTGTGATACAGGCGGAATCCAGAAAAGGGATGAATGGGGCCGGAGCCCCATTCATCGACTTCGGAAAAGCCTATTTGAATAGTCCTTTCTCGGCCTCCGCCACTGCTTTCAACACCGCATCGACCCATTTATCTCCGATTTGGGAGCGAATATAGGGAATCACGGCCTTCTGCGCGGATTCCCTGAACTCGAGCATCTCCGTCGGCGTAGGAGTGTAAATCGTCATGCCCTTGCTTTTCAGATCTTCTATCCATAGAGTATTGCCGAGGTACAGCTGTGCCCTGAAAGTGGTGATCGCCTTAAGAGCGGCATCCTTGACGATGCGCCGCTGCGTTGGATCAAGCGACTGAAAAACCTTCTCACTGATGCTGATGGGCAGGACCCCCAGGGTGTGTCCGTCGGTCACCAGGTATTTTTGAACCTCATAGAGCTTAGCTTGTTCAATCATAGAAAAAGGATTTTCCTGCCCGTCCACCACACCTTGCTGAAGCGCCGTGTAAAGCTCAGACCAGCTGATGGGGACAGCCTGTGCCCCCAGACCCTCCACGAGTTTGACCTTTTCAGGCGACTGGGTGACCCGGATCTTCATCCCTTTCATGTCCGCAGGCGAATGGATGGGCTTGTTGGCGGTGAAGTTGCGAAAACCGAGGAAAGACCATCCCAGAATGCGCACTCCGATACGGTCGATAACCATCTGCTTGAGTTCCTGTCCCAACGGGCCTGTGAGGACATGGTATAACACCTCTTCGGAATCGGTCAGATACGGAATGGAAAAGGCCATCCACTCGGGAACAAATCCGGCAAGGGGCTCACAGCTGGAGGTGGACATCTGCAGGATTCCCTCCTGCATGCTTTGCCATTGTTCCCTCTCGTCTCCCATCTGGGAGTCCGGATAGATTTTGACCTTGATTTGACCGTTTGTCTTTTCCTCGACGATACGCTTGAACACCACCGAGACCGTGTGCTCGCTTGAAAGCCCAGCGCCTTCTATGGTGGAGAGTGTTATCTTGTTTGTCGGACCCGAAGTGCCAAGTTTGAGGGTTATATCCTTAGCTTGAACCGAAGATCCCAAGCACAAGGACAGTGCGAGAATCGCCGCCAGGGTTACCTTGCTGAAAAATAGACTCCTTTGCATGCGCTTGCCTCCTTTCGCGAGTTTTCATGGGTTGTATGTTGTGGTGCCAAGGTTCACTGCGGTAGCTAAAAACATCCCTGCAAGGGGTGAAATCATAAGCTGTTAGGCGTTCCTATCTCCGATTGCTGAGAACTTGTCACCAGACACTTGAACTGAGATGAATGCTTATAGATGTCCACCTCTATTTATTCCTGAGGCGTTTTAGATTGCGGATTACTGCCACTCCATCAATTTATTGTGGAAGTATCTTCAGCACCATTTTCATTGAACCAATGATATGTTTTGACATTGCCTTTTTCGCCCTCGACAATTCGCCGTTTAGCATATGGTTCAATACCTGCCAGTGTTCTTTATAAGTTTCTTGAAAACTGGTCGGCCGCAAGTGATCGTACCTGCGTGTGATTCTGATTTTCCCGGAAAGGTTCTTGAGCGTTTCGTAGAGCGCGCTGTTACCGCTGTAAAGCGCGATCAGGTCATGGAAATTTTCGTCAGCATCGTTAAGTCGAGTGAGATCACTGGCTTCCATCAGCTTGGGGTAGGTTTCCAGAAGTTTCTTGAGTGCTTCAGCCTTTTTTGCATCTAAGTTTTTAATGGTGAGTGAAACGGCGAGGGCTTCGAGTGCATCGCGCAGTACGTACAGATCTTCCACTTCTTTTTTGGAAAAGGTTTTGACCCAAAAGCCCTTATTCGGACGGGCATCGACAAGACCTTGCTCTGTCAGCCGGTTGAGTGCTTCTCTCACCGGTGTCCGGCTGATGCCCATCTCGGCCGCAATTTCTTCATCTGAAAATTTATAGCCGGGATGATACCGGAAGTTGAGAATTCGGGACCAGAGTTCTTGATATACCTGCGCGGTAAGATCCTTTTTGCCCATGTCGACAAAATAATATACAGATTTGAATATGTCAATAGAAAATTCAGCGTTGAGCGTCAGCTTCGAATAGTGCCTCTTTCTGCAGCCTTTTAAAAAAAAGAACTACAAAAAATTTAAAAATCGAGCAGGAGATTCTCAAGGCGAGCTAGTGTGAGTCCAGTAAAGGGAGATACCAAGGTCGTCTCTTCTATCATTTTTACTGATGAGTCTAACGCTGCAATTCCTTCAACCCCTCCACCAAGCGGTCCACTTCCCGGGACGTATTGTAATGCACCAGACTGATCCGGATAATGCCGTCGGCCGTATCTTCGATGCCCAACGCCTCAAGGCAGCGCAGCGCATAAAAGTGTCCGTTGCGCACAGCGATATCCTTGCCCACCAGTCGTTTGACGGCATCGCTGCAACTCATCCCGTCCAGGGTAAAGGCGATGGTCGCGGCCCGCGAACCTTCTCCGGCCCGCACCTGCCCCACAATCCGGGCGTCGGGAATGGTACAAATCGCTTTTAGAATCCGATTGGCCTGGGCTGTCTCGTGTTTGGCAAATAGGTCGAAAACCCTGGCGGCTCTGGCGTGAAAACCAGACGCCGCTGCTTTGAAATGGTGATCGGAGAGTGTATCGATATATGCTTCGATGCCGGCCAACGCCGCAATCTCTGCGTGCAGCGGCCCGGCCGGGTTGAATTTGTAGTGAGGTAGATCCCGGTTGAAATAGTGGCCCTGGGGTTCGAGAGTGTCGAGAACGGATTGCTTGCCCCACATGACCCCCACATGGGTCCCGAAAGTTTTATAGGTGCTGAACAGGTAGAAATCCAGCCCACTGGCGTTGACGTCCAGCACCCGGTGGGGCGCGAAGGAGACGCCATCACCGATGGCCAGCGCTCCGGTGTCGTGAGCGATATCGCAGACGGCCTTGAAGTCGTTCATCGTGCCCACAATGTTGGAGCACAGGGTGAAACAGACCAGCCGGGTTCGATTGCCCACCAGGGAATTGAGGTCTTCGATTGCCAACTCGCCGGTCTGCGGATCGATCCGCCATTCCTTGATCACGGCGCCGAAATCCGACAGACGCCGCCAGCACCCGATGTTGGCCTCGTGATCCTGGTTGGTGACGATAATCTCGTCGCCGGGTTCCAGCAGGGGCCGGATCGCCTGGGCCAGGACGTAGAAATTCATGGTGGTGGACGGTCCGAGCGTCAGCTCGTCCGGGTTGCAATTGAGCAGGCCGGCCATGGCCCGATAGCCTGCCTCCATGGCCTCGCCGGCCTTGATGGAAGCTTCGAAGGGGCCGTAGGGTTGAACTTTGGTATATTGGAAAAAGTCGTGGAGGCGGTCGCTGACCTGGCGGGGAACATAGGAGCCGCCGGCGTTTTCGAACATGGCCCAGCGGGCCGTGTCGGGGTTGGTGAAGACCGGGTACTGGGCGCGGATGAAATCAAGATCTAAGTTCATTTATATCACCTTAACAAATTTCCTGTTCAAATACAGGGGGCATGGAAGAAAAAAGAACCAAAATTTGCTCAATATCGCCTTGTTTAACATCTATTTGAATGATTTTCAAAGTGTAACTTGATCCAGTAACAAAGATCGCCCACGAATTGACTGCACAAGCTTGAATTGCACTGCATCGATAATGCGATATACAGAGAATTTGATATTGGAAATATTCGGATTGTTTGAGTTGGCCGGAACGTTGAAATCCAGCCAGTCTAATCAAGATAAGAAATTCTGGAAATGTCGTTTAGTCAACATTGAACATCGAACGCTCAACATCGAATTTTGAATTCGGACAAAAATCAGGCAGGGAGACCGGACGGATTATTCCTGTTCAGAATCCAGAGCCAGAAGGCGTTTGCGAGATGGTGAAATAAAATGCCCATGATGATCGGCACATAGGTTAAGGGGTCGAAATTCAGGACCGCTATTGCGAATACCAGCTGGATATTACGTGATGAATAAATAAACGGCAGGGTCCTTTTTAATTCTGAATTGTTGCAGATCCATCCAATGGCGTATCCTATGGCTCCGTGGATCATATAAATAACCATCACTATAACGGCAAGCCATATCGAATCGGCTTGCCACGTGAGCTGATCAGAAACTCTTCCGATGGAGACGCCGACAATGATAAATAATAGAAACAGCGTGAATCCATTAGAGATATTTTTTTGCCTGATCAACCACTGCGGATGGAAAACATGGATGACGGTCTTGCTCAGGATATACGGCAACAATACAAGGAGTGCCATTTGGCCCAGCATTGCAGTAGGGGAGGTCTTCAGCTTCACGGTCTGATCCAGAACGGTTTGCAAAAGAATCGGGATGTAAAACACGGAGCCGAAGGTTATAAAAAAAAAATTATTCAAAACCAGATGGTAATTGCTGCCTTTGATGTATCGACCCAAAACCAGCGTGGTAATACCGGTGGGGGCGCAGGCCACCAGGAGCAAACCGGTTCGATACGGTCCCGGCAAAGCAACAGAGAGAAAATAATATACGAACATGGGAATCGTGACAGCGGACAAAAAAAGAGTGATCAAAAGCACCCATGGGTAGGATCGACGGAACTGAAATTTTACATCCAAAAAATTAAAAAACAGCATTATGCCGATCATATACGGAATATAATCTACGCAATAGCCGATTTGTGGAAATCCCAAGCCAAAAACCACTGCCAGAATAATGGTCAGACAAAATAAGAGTACCACTGTTTTACCGGTAATGCCCGCAGCCGCTGCTCCGATGCCCCTGATCGACAACCGGCAAAGGCGCTACTCGCGCATCAGGGGAAACTATCCAAAACCGCTGCCGGTGGTCGATGTCACGAGTCATTTGGAGTTATTGAGAAGCCCTGATTGGCCAGTTCATTTAAATCCGCGCGATCGAACCGGCTGAGATCATGCGAGCGATAACGTCCGAGGGACTTTGGTATCCGTGGAATACGAATCAGGGTATCCAGATTGTCAGCGACCGGCTCGATATTTAAAAACGAAAGGATTTTACGAATTTCTGATTCCGGTGACAAGCAAAGACGATCAAAATTGACAACCAGAAATTTCTGACCACCAAGCTTACCACCGATCTCCATAACACGATTGTTTGACTTTATCCAATATTTAAAGGATGCCACCGGTTCTTCAGACTTTGATCCAGGCGATGAAATCCCGAAAATAGGACCCCAGTTATAAAGCTGCTGCTGGTTGTGGCTGAAGGCCATGTCAAGACCGTGGCGTATGGTGTGGATATATTTGAGACTGCTGTAGTAATCAGCCAGATAATCCAGATAAATATGAGAATTGGGCTCTTTCCATCCCCAGCGTTCTTTCTCCGGAATTTGTCTGGATTGCCGTACAACCATCTTCCAGGCGCGTATCCAGGGCCAAAGCCCCCGCCCATCGCCCTGGTGGTTGTGCCCGTAAAATGAGATTCCGAATGCGGCCCGAATCAGAAATCCCAGCTCCGGCCAGCGGAGACCGGATCGGGCAAGCATCGCTTTTGACAAAAGGCTCAAGCCGGTGAAAATTTTGCGGTGGTCGTGCCGGGCCCGGAGATACCAGCGTGGACGTTTGAACAACAGCGTGAACCAGAGATTGTCTCCGGCAGAATTGAGATCGTCACCGATATAAAAACCCAAGTGCTTGACAATATCAGCCACCACCCGGGTTCCGCTGCCACCCACCCCGCCGATAATTACAGGACGGGAGACTACATCATTAGGCTGCATAAGAGGCTGCAAGGCTCCATACGGGTTTTACGTCTCAGCCGTTCCACAATCCTCTATAACTTGTCCACATTACAGAGGTGTCCTTTTTCCCCATACCCTGACACTGCGACATCTCGTTGATTAACTCAACTGCGCGGGCCAGCACCGGCGGGGCATTATTTGCTTTGGCCATTTGAACCGCAAGCTTTATGTCTTTTACCAGGAGGTCAACCGTAAACGTCGGATCATCGTAATTTTCTTCTGCCACCCGACGGCCCAACTCCTTGAACAGATTGCTGACCGTTCCGGCCTGGCTGGCGGTAATTATTTCAAAAAGCCGGCGTGGCTCAATCCCTATTTTCTGGGCAATTGCCATCATTTCCGCCGTCATGGCGTTTATGGCACCGAACATCAGTTGATTCAACAGCTTGATCTTGTGTCCCGCACCGGCGGGGCCGGCGTGAAAAACATGGGCGGCAAAGAGTTTAAAAAGCGGCTTGCAGCGTTCGACGGCTTTCTGACTGCCGCCAACCGGCAGGGCCCATTGGCCGACAGTGACCGGGCGCCCTAGAACCGGGGCATCCAGAAAATCAATTCCCTTGCTTTGGGCCAGATCAGCCATCCTTGCAGAAACATCAGGATCGGATGTGCTCATGTCAACGATCATTTTGCCGGGCTGAAGAGTGCTCAGCAACCCGTTTGCGGATGCGACACATTCGGTCACCTCGACCGGACCGGGCAGAAACAACAGAACGATATCAGATTTCTGCCCGACTTCAGACGGTGACTGCGCCACCTGGGCGCCGATCTTTCCGGCCGCAGCGGCAGCTTTTGCGGATACATCGTAAACCATCAGGTGATGGCCGCCGGCAGCGATTTTCCCTGCCACGGTCAACCCCATGGTGCCTGTGCCGATAATGCCAATATTTTCCATCTCCTACCTCCGGGCAAGCTGTTTATTGAGTTTGATCGTGTCGTCGAGGAGTTTCCGTGCCGGTTTTGCTCGCGTGACGGCCGACCAATTATCCGGCGATCTCATCGTTATCCATTTCACGACAGGAATCCCTGACAATGACACTTGTATCCAGGCAATAATGTTGTACCTGATTGGTGTTGTTGTTAATCATCTCCAGAAGAATTTTAAACGCAATCCGGCCGATTTCATACGCCGGCACATTCACTGTGGTCAGCGGCGGATTGCAATAAGCGGCCACCTCGATATCATCAAAGCCGGCAATGGATATATCTTCGGGAACCCGTAGCTTCATATCCCGTGCAGCGGCCAGCGCTCCCACGGCAAGGGTGTCGCTGGCGGCCAGTACAGCCGTCGGCCGGTCCGGCAAGGCAAGCAGCCTGCTCATGGCTTCTTTGCCGTCGATCAAAGTCGGTTCCTTTTCGATAACCAGCCTCGGGTCAAATCGGATGCCGTGATCTTTAAGGGCTGCCTTGAATCCCTCCAAGCGCTTTTTGACCCGCTCGACTTTTGTGTAGGGCCCAATGATGAGACCGATTTTTCTGTGTTTAAGATCGATCAGATATTTTGTGATTCTATATGTCGCTTCATGATTGTCAAAGCCGACATAGCTTAAATCAGGATCGTCCAGTTTGTCCCATATGACCACGCAGGGCATGCCGCCTTTGATAAGCTCTTTTACCAGGTCTTTCTGGCCGAACACAAATCCGGTCAGAATGATGCCGGCCAGCCGTCTTTCCTTGAATTGCTGAAGCAGGGTAAGCTCGGTTTTGATATCGTATTTACTGCTTCCCGCGATCAGTGAGAAATTATTTTGCTGGGCGGCTTCCTGAATCGCCTGCAGGGTTGACGAGAAAACCAGGCTTTTGGCGGTGGGAATGATGACGCCGATGATCGAGGAACGCTTGCGGGACAGGTCACCGGCCGTGGCATGATAAACATAATTGGCTTCTTCCATCACCTGGTTGATGCGTTCACGGGTTTTCTTGCGCACCAGATGCGGCGAATGGATGGTTCGCGAGACGGTCGCCAGAGAAACACTGGCAATCTTTGAAATTTCCGCCATCGTTATATTCGCCATTTTAATCTCTCCAATCCCGATTGATACTGCGGCAGGATTGCATCCAGGAATTCAATCGCAGCGCTGTTGCTGCCAATTCGCTGAATCGCCAAGGTTGACAATAACGTAAAAAGTCTCCCTTTTCGTCTCACCGGCGGAGCCCCGAGTCTGGAAGCATCGATATTAAAGGATTGCGGCGTGGCCGCCATCCTGGACCCCGATCCAGGACACAATGACAGAAGAGGGAATTTCCGACTTTTTTTTCGAGTTCATCAAGGCTAAAAAATGGTTTGTCCGGTATTTATATCAAAAATATGGGCCAAATCCATTCGGGCGGTAAAATCGACAACATCTCCAATCCCCAAGCGGACATGTGGATCGAGCCTGGCGACCAGCGTATCATCCTCATTGCGAATGTGAACCAGCTTTTCCGAACCTGCGCTCTCAATGACTCTGATCCTGGCGCGAAAGCTGCTGTTCGGATCCGGATCCTGCAAGCTGGCGGAATCGGTCAAATGCTCCGGCCGAATGCCAAGGGTTACCCGATCATCCATATATTTTTCAGCCTTTTCAGCAAACTGGTCCGGGATCTTAAGCTCCAGCCCAGCGGTTGCGGCAACCAGGCCACCGTCGCGCCGGACCATTGTGCAATCGATAAAATTCATTGTGGGGGATCCGATAAACCCTCCAACGAACATATTAACGGGGTGATCGTACACTATTTCCGGTCTATCGACCTGTTGAATGAGCCCGTCTTTCATGACCACAATGCGATTTCCCATGGTCATGGCCTCCAACTGATCATGGGTAACGTAAATAATCGTGGTTTTGAGCCGCTGGTGCAGTTCAAGAAGTTCGGCTCGCATGGCGATCCTGAGCTTGGCGTCCAGATTCGACAGGGGCTCATCAAATAGAAAAACCTTTGGATCCCGGACAATGGCGCGCCCCAGGGCCACCCGCTGACGCTGTCCGCCGGACAACTGAGCGGGTTTACGGTCCAGCAACGGGCCGATGCACAAAAGATCGGCCGCCCGTTTGATGGTCCGTTCGATCTCCGCCTTGGCGACCTTGCGCATTTTCAGGCTGAAACTCATATTCTCATAAACCGTCATCTGAGGGTAAAGTGCATAATTCTGGAAAACCATGGCAATATCACGATCCCGGGGGTGGACTTCATTCACCAGGCGATCTCCGATATACATCTCACCGGAGGAGATGACCTCCAGGCCGGCAATTAACCGCAGTGTGGTGCTTTTCCCGCAACCGGAAGGTCCCACGAGGACAATGAATTCACCATCTTCGATATCCAGACAAAAATCGTTTACCGCAGCGGTTTTGTCAAAGATTTTATAGATATTTTTTAATCTCACCTCTGCCATGGCAGCCTCTGTCGCTCCTCAATGATTTCAGCAGTGAATCAGGTTTTGGCATGCACGTGGACCGCCACCCCACCGGTAAAGCATTCGGGCGTACACAGGATCCTTGGATTGGGCCCAACAATTTTTTGGGCTCGTTCAAATGCGTCCTCAAACGTGGACGTAGGAATAAAACCCATCCCCCGCACATATCCCGGTGCTTTGGCTCCGGCGATATATACCGCTGAGGTCCAAAGCAGGGGGGCACTGCCACCGCTGATCATCGAAAGCGCATGAAACGGGTGATAGGTATAGTGATTCGAGTACTGGTAGCGGTAGTCGTAGTTGTGAACGATCCGCATCGCGTCTTCCGAGTCGATAAACTCCGTTGCCGTGCAATATTTTTGCATGGCATGGTAGGTTTCTTCGTAAGAAGGAAACCAGTATGGGTTAAACCAGCCGTCGCATAAAGAGGTGGCGATGATAACGCCACCCTCGCGAAAGGCATGCCAGCAACGGGACAGCTGACCGCCGATGGCCAGGCTCATTAAAATTGGGTTCGTTCCCATCCCCGGCCCGTAGTGGAAATTTCTGGGAACCCCGAAAATCAGGATGTCGGCAGGCTCCTTGAGATCCAACTCGATATTGGTTCGTTGATCGGCCAGCGGCCAGGTTGCCTCTTCGACGGCCCCCAGTTCCCCGGCCTGGACATCCAGTATCTGGGAATGCTGCCCCAGCACGGCATCGACCGCAAAAAACTTCTTGCCGATCGCCTTTTCCATGGCCTTGCCGATGGATGTGAACTGCTTGCGCATGTGGGAGTCTGTCGAGGCGCCCATCCAGTCCATGCGATGCATAGTCTTGGGAACATGGTGCGAGGCAATGGACTGCCAGCCGGAGAGACCGGTGACAATCATCTTGTACCCCCCGCTGTATCCGCCATAGGGATTCCCGGTTACATGACCGAGGACGATGGGCAAATCCGCCTCAGCCATCAGCCGGTTGCATTGGACAGCATTGCCCATCTCATCGGTGCCGAAATCGCACAGATCCGGTGCTTCCACATCATGGTTGAGCAGGCGATCCGGCCAGAACTGATCGACGATTTCCCTGCCCAAATACCAATACCATTCTTCTAAGGTATTTTTTCGATGCAGACCCATGCAGCACAGCAGAGTGATGTTCTCGAGCTTGGTCCCGCCCTTTAAAAGTTCTTTTACAATCAGCGGTATGGCAACCCGCCGATGGCAGTCCGAACGCGCCCCCCCCTTGACGCGGTCGGGGAATCCAATGACGACCTTCTTATCTGGTCCGCCGAGTTCCCGCAGGGGGTCAAACCCCAGGGGTTTCTCAAGGGCTTTGCGGGTCGCCTCGCGTGGATCTGGGGCAGGCGGATCCGAATAGGTTTGACCGTAACGCACGACACAAGCCGAATCGGGGAGTTCTACCGGAATACGGGTATCTCCATAGTCAAGTGATATTTTTTGCATGACCATTCCTTTCAGATTAATACTGTGAACACATAACATGACGCTTGGGCGCATTTCGGCAATAGGGCCGAATACAGGTAGTCGACAGGTCCGGTCAGTCCTTTTTGATCATTTCTTTCAAAACATTGCCCTCGGCGTCCTTGGGCGTCGGTGTCCCCAGCAGATAAGCCAGGGTGGGGGCCAGATCGACGATGTTGATCGGATTCTTACGTTTCAAATCGGGGACGCCATTGCCGTTCAGAACGACAGCCGCGTGCATCTCCTTAAGAGACGGCAAGGATAAATGAACCCCGGTGAAATTTCGGTGCAGCTCGGCCGGCTCAAAATCTTCGGGATTGGGAATAAACCGCTGGGTGCCGTCCCGGTAATTTACAGCCACCGGGTAGACAAACGGGTTGGCCATATATTGGGGCTTAAGGGCGAACAGCACATCGCCGACCCGCTCATAGCCCTGATTCTCGGCAACGCCCAGCATGCCGGACTCGTTTTTGCGGACGGCGGTTGCAACGACGTGCCGGCCGGTGATCGGATCCCGCAAAGACAGCAGTACATCGATTATTTCTTCCTGTACTTTTTCATAGTCTTCAGGTTCGACGATCCCGTGGGGGTCGCGGCCTTTGAGATTGACGAAGATATGGGCATGGCCGGGTTCCAGAGGAAAGCACTTCGTTTTTGACCAATCGATGTTCATCGTCCCGGTCTCGGTATCGAGGTCAAAGGACAGCAGCCCTGCCTTGGCCAGATGGTGTTTGATGTAGGGATTGCGCTCGAGACTTGAAAATCCATGGTCTGAGACCAGGCACACCAGGGTGTTGTCCAGATCGACCTGTTCGAGGATACGACCGATACGCGCGTCGACTTCGGCATAGATCCGCCGGACGTGATCCAGGATCACGGGAGCTTCGTCCGGATTGTAATGAATGCTGTTGGGATCGATGCCACCGTATAAGACATGTTGAATATGGTCGATAGTTCCCACCCAGCTGAAGGCCATATCCCAGTCGATTTTATTGAGCCCATAGACGGTTGCCTTGGCCCACCAGTCGTTTTGGGCAGTGAGCTGGTCGAGGTAAAAATCAATGTCGACCCATCCATCCATGTAAGCCCATGGGTCGTCGACTTCGATATAAGGACCGGCCGCCTCTTCGAGCTCTGCCGTCAATTCGGCTGGCAAAGTGATCTCCTCGGCTGTATTGATCGCGCTTTGATAGAGCTTGAACGAATCCGGCCCCTCGAGCTTTACCAGATAAAAATAAAAGCGTCCGGCATGCAACTGGCCTTTGGCATTGGTAAAGGTTTCACTGATCCAGCCACTTTTTTCTCCGGCCTTTAAAGTGGCAACTGCCTGAGCGGCATCTTTGGAGCGTGAAATGAGTACCTGGTCGAACCCCGCGCCCTTTGAATCGAGCAGCAAAACATGGTAGGTCGCACCTTTAGCATAGACCGGCGGCACCTCGATATCGATCTCCAGCGCCATTTGGCGGTGCGGTGGGATGTTTTGCCAATCAGTCGCCGGCCGGGGATGAATTTGGATGGCTCGGCCTGGAACTTGGTTGCAACGCTCCTTTGTGGTGGAAAAAACAGCGGATGACGCCACATCCCACAGCGGCATATAAAAATAACGAAACGGCGGGTTCAAGGAGGCCGCGAGTTGAATGCCGTTGTCGACTTCCAGGGGCCATGTGACCGGCCAGTTGACCAGCAGTGTTTTTTTACCGGCTTTGCCGCCAGCCTCCCAGAGCGTTTCGGCTTCGAGGATATGCCGGCAGAAGGATGTATGCCATTTATCGAGTGGTTCGCCGGGTTTGTGCACCATGAGGCTGGGGATCCCAGCGGTTCCCGGGCCGGCCCCTGTCGTGATGGCCCCCCAGGCGGCCGCCGTCAGGGGCGGAAATGTGGTCACCATTCTGGAAAACCAGCCCCTTTCAATCAGCTTTTTGGTTACCGGCATACTGCCCTCTTCGACAAATCTGGTAATCAGGTCGGGCATGGCGGCATCCAGCCCGAGCATCAGAAGTTTTTGGTTAGACTTATTTTGCGTCATTATTTTCACCTCGTGTTATTTTTGATGCCAATTTTATATAGCGAATGCATCGTTACCCTTTGGATGCGCCCATGGTCATTCCCTTGATCATCTGGCGCTGGGCAAACAGGGCAACGAAAATGACCGGTGCCATAATGGTTACACCCGTAGCCGTAAATGGCCCCCATAGACTCTCTTCGGTCGTTAAAAAGCTGAAGATCGCCACTGGTACGGTCTTGGTCCGGCTGCCGGTTAAAACAACCGCATACAGGAATTCATTCCAGGATTCGATAAATGCAAATATGGCCGTCACGCCGACACCGCCCCAGGCGGTGGGCAAAACGACTCTGAAAAATGTGGCAAACGGCGAAGCGCCGTCGATGGCGGCGGATTCTTCAAGCGATACCGGAAGGTCTTGAAAATAGGTAATCATCAGCCAGATACTGAAGGGCACCGTCAGGGACATATGAATCGCAATCAGACCGGTGTAGCTGTCCAGCATCTGGGTCCGGCTGAGAATAAAAAAATAGGGGATGATCAAACCAATGGGCGGAGCCATCTGAGAAATCAGGGCAAAGAACGACAGCTGGCTACGAAACTTGAAGGTTACCCTGGAAAAGGCATAACCTGCCGGCACCGCGAGCAGCAATGTAAAAAGAGTCGTCGCAGTGGCAACGATGATGCTGTTGAAGGTACCCAATGCGATATCACCGCTTCGGATAAACGCCTCGATGTAATGCTCCACCGTGGGATCGAAAAAAATTTTGGGCGGCAGGGCGAATATATCAGTGCGTTGTTTGAAAGAGGTCAGAATGACCCACAGAACCGGAAAGGCCCAGATTAAGATCATGGCCGAAAACAGGACAAACCTGACCACATTACCTAACATTTTTACCGTGCTGCGGTTTTGCATTAATTTATTCATCTTCGGTTGCCCGGTCAACCGACACTTGAACGGCGCATCCTGAAAAAAACAAGGGAAACGCCCACCGTAATAAACAGCAATATGGTGCCAAGTGCCGCACCGTATCCAAGATCCAGGGAATTAAATGATACCCGGTAAGCATAGAGGTTTAAGATTTCTGTCGCCGTCCCCGGCCCCCCGCCGGTGGCCGAAAAGATGGCCGCAAAGGCCCGCAAGGCGATCATGGTCCTGAATATCAGCACGATCACGATTGCCGGCCGAAGCATCGGCAGGATGATGTAACGAAACCGCTGCCAGGAAGAACGCGTGTCGAGGAGCGCCGCTTCCAGAGGCTCCTGGGGCATTGCGTTCAGGCTGGCCAGAAACACGAGAAAAGCAAAGGGTGTCCATTGCCAGGTGTGTATGATGATAACCGATATCAGCGCCCAGGTTGGCTCAACCAGCCATGGCTGGGATCCAAAGCCCAGCAAAATTGAAATATAGTCCAGAATTCCATATTCCGGTGTCAGGATCAATGTCCGCCAGGCAAGACCGACAACCACAGGCGCTAGTATCATGGGAAGCAGTACACTGACGCGCATCAGGCCCTGTCCCCGGAATCCACGGAAAAATGCCATGGCCAGTCCTAGACCGACGACAACCTGGAGACCGACGGTAATGACAGTATATATAACGGTCAGGCGCATCGAGAACCAGAACCGGGCATCCCTGAACATCTCGATATAATTTTCCAGACCGATCCAGCCGTTATCGGGCGGATAGGTTAAATCGATCCGAAAGCAGCTCATCACCAGCAGTGAAATTAGGGGCACGGTTGTGACGAGAAGTAAAAAAATCATGCCCGGTGAAATCATTGCATAGCCGAAGCGTTCCCATTGTTTCTGGTATTTGACTTTCTTAGGGACTGATATACTTGCCATACGGTTGCTTGCCGAACGGGTTGGAGGGGCGGCCGGCCGTCCGCCGCCCCGGGTTGATGACATCAATGGACTGGATCAGGAGCGCTTCATCACCTTGGCAATAATGTCATTGGCTTCATCGAGGGCCTGCTTCGGGGTTTTCTGCTTCACCAGTGCCGATTGAATGGCAACTGCCATGGCTTCACCGATCTTGGGCCATTGGGGAACGCGGGGCCGCCAGTCGGAATCTGTGTCTTCTCTCATGGCAGTCAGAACGACATCCGCGTAATCGGGCGTAAAATCGATGACTTTGCGATACTCCGGATCTCTCCAGATGGATACCCGGTTGACGCCGGTACGAACGACCGCGTCGGGGGTTTCCTTGTAGATCGCAGATGAAAACTGGGTAGGCCTCGATGCCAGCCATTGAATGTAAAGCCAGGTGGCAATTTTCTTTTCCTCGGGCAAAACAGCATTAATAGGCATGGTCCAGTTCCAGATGCTGGAAACCCGGCGCCCCGACGGACCCTTGGGCCACCGTTGGTAGCCGGTCTTGCCAGCCTGCATGGATTTTTTTGGATTTTCGATAATCGATGCGGTGGAATTCGAGTCTATGAATTGAGCGACGTTGCGCCCTGCGAAGGCCTCCATAATTTCGGGCCAATTCCAGTTTTCGACTCCGGCCGGCCCATAGTTCTGAAGCAGCTCGCAGTAATATTCCAGGGATTTTACACCGGGCTCGCTGTTGACCATGGGATTGCCGTTGTCATCAAACCACTTGCCTCCCCACGCCAGGAATAGAGATGGCCAAATGTACATGTTCTGACCGGCGCCGCGAAACCCGCGCAGCGCCGCACCGGCGATTTTGCCGTCCACTTTGTTAAGCGCTTTGGCGGTCTCCATAAAATCGGCCAGGGTTTCGGGCGGTTTCAGACCCTTTTGCTCATAGAGCTCGCGATTGTAGACATGGATAGTCGCCTCCCCTTCTGCCGGCATTCCATATAGTTTGCCGTTTACCGAGTCGGCGGCGCGCCATAGCGGAATAATGTCATCCAGATCGAACCAGCCTTTATCGGTAACCTCGGGATTTTCGAGAAAATTATCCAAAGGTTCAACCCATTTATTGGCTTCGTAAAGAGAGAGAAACATGGGGTCAGCGGTGTGGCTGGCATAAGTGCCGGATTTGGCACCGAAATCCAGAACCGCTTTTTCCCGCATTTCACGTGGCGGGATGATGTCAAAATCGACCTTTACGCCGGACAACTCTTCGAATTGAGGAGTAATGGCACGAAATTTGTTAAAATAATGCGCCGGCGTGACCAACACTTTAATGTTCGTTCCCTCAACCTGCCGCCAATTGATTTTGGCATTCAGGTAGGCGGCATGCTTATCTTCTGAAAAAGCATGTTTGATAAAAGCCGGCGCAACTCCAGATGCAAGCGCGAGTCCGCCCACCTTTATGCTCTTATCCAAAAATTCCCTCCGAGTTAATTTTGCCATGGATGGCCTCCTTTCAATTTTGCCCGGTGACTTACCGGATGAGTTAAGGTCGAAGGGTTCTAAAAAGCACGGGTGACGAATCAAGCAGGAAAGCTCCAACCACACCTCTGGCCTTTTATTTATCGCATTAATAAAAAATGTAATCGTTTTCATTTATGAGTTAAAAGGATAATTGTCAAGATTAAATGTTGACAATCCCGTAAAATGTTTTCTTTTCGCACAGCCAAGGACGGCCTGAGACTTCAAGATATTGATATTAATTAATTTTATGGCAACTTACATTGAGAGAAGAGGAATTCTCCGACTTTTTACGAGGTCATCGATGGGAATGCTGCAAAAATTAGAAATGGACGCTTTCCCAGAGAAAAATGATGTAAGCGATTACATCCATTTCTATCGATCCCATTGTGACAATATCTTTCTATTGTTCTTATGCGGCCTGCACTTACAATGAGTTCGTGCGAGTTTTGCAGGCGCTTATCCATGGAAAAACTGCCCGACCACCTCAATAAAAAAAAGCGGGGCACATCGCGCCCCGCCTTTCAGGTTGAACTGATTAACGTCTACAATCAGTTGTTATTTTTAATTGACACCTTCTTTTTGACAGACATCCCCAAACCGCCGCGGGCAGGAGCAGCAGCCAGGGCCGCAGCGGATCCGGAATCTCCGGTCCGGGCGGTTCCGATAAAATAGCCGCTGCTGCTGTTGCCGCCGCCGTTGGATACCGCACCCCCATCGGTGCCGCCATCGACGGCTGCCGCTTCGACCACGGCAGACACAAACGGCGACAGACTGGCGACATCCACCGAAATGGTGTGGTTTTCCGTATCCACCGTCCGGTTGGTTTCTTCCTGGACCCAGTTACCGCCGGTCAGATGCATGACCTGAAGGTTGTCCATGTTGTCGACGCGCTGCGGATCATTTGAAGCTGGACCGTGATAGTGCCTACCTGCGAGATGGTTGCGCCCGTGTTGGCCGCACTGTAGCTGAAAACATCACTGTCATCCGCCCCTTTGGTATAGGACGCCCGGATGGACGGTCACATTTACCGATGTATTGGCGTCTTTCATCATGAATTTTGCGGTGCCGGGAACATAACAATCCGTCCAGAGACGCACCAGGCAATTGCCGTTGGCCACAGGGTTGAAAGTGAACTCGCAGCGGGTGCCGCCGTTGAAATCGTTGATAAATACCGCCCTGCCATGGCTCATGAACTCCTGGCCGGCGGCTCCCAGTTCGAGGTGGCCGACCCATTCACCATTGAGCGGTCCATCCTGGGGGTTGGAAGCCGTCTGGGCCTCGGGCAGGGTCAGCGCACCGGTAACGGTGCGACCGGTGGCCAGCACGAAATTCTTACCCGGTACGTCGTCATCACCGATGACCACCATCTGAGGCGAGGTGGTCCAGTGATGGGTTTGTTGATCGCTTTCGGATCAACCTTGGCGAGATCCATCACTGCGCCGGATTCGGTTATCGTTCCGGTGACAATGCCTTCGTAGGGTTTGAGGATGAGGTTTTTGGCGGCTGTACCGTTAACCGTCGCCAGCACGGGCCGTTTTCCGTCCTCATTCACCCGCTCGTAACCCTCGCCGATAAAGGAATTGATTTCATAGGCCGCGTCGCTCAAACCGGCCAGACTGAATTGGACGGTCTGATCCACACCGCGGTTCACCTGAACATTGATACCACTCCACGCCGCGGAAGGTGACCAGGCATCGATCCAGATATCCATCGGGTCCTGCTCGTCTCCCACCCAGCGCTGCAGATCGGTTGTGTCGCCCTGAATGGTCAGAGTGCCGGAAATCTTGCTGCCCTCTTCGATGGCCAGCGGACCAATGGTTTTGTCCTGGCCCTGAACAATTTCCAGCTTGGCGGTGGTATAGGTCTTATCTTATAGCCCATCACGCGCACATCCAGGTTGTAGATGCCGGCCGGAATGCCGTCGATCTGAATGGTTCCCGTATCAGCCAAACCGCCGTTCTGGCTGGGGTCGATATCGCCCCAGCCCCAGTAACGGTCATCGGTATCTTCGGTATTGATGGCCTGAACGTCGATGTGAGTCGAGGTGGTGATGGCAGCCGGCCGTTTGACCGTCCCCTGCAGTACCGAGGCTTTGGTCAGTACGATGATTCCGGCGTCGCCGCCATTGGCATCCACATCAACGTAAACCGGACTGGCGGCATACCCTTCCGCATTGATGAAAAATTGCGAAAAGTAAAAAATAAGATCAAGATGTCTATTCGAAAATCTTTTCCTCGGATGCGTCGGCGGCCGGGGCATCGGCTTCAAAATCCCGGGGTTGGCCGTTCTTATCCTGAAGGCACTCCCGGTACCATTCATTGGCGATAATCATGGACATGACTTCATTGGTGCCCGTCCAGATCGAAGCCAGGCGCAGGTCCCGCACGATACGTTCCATCGGATAAACGTTGGTGTAGCCGATACCCCCCATGACCTGCATGGCGTTGTGGGCGACTTGCTGGCAGGATTCGGTGACGAATTTTTTGGTTTCCGAAACCAGGCGGCGAATGCGGCGGGAATCGATATTTTCGTCCACCGCCCGCGCCGTGGCAAATACCATGGCCCGACTGGCATCCAGCAGGGTAGCGGCTTCAGCCATCTGGAAACTCACCCCCTGGAACTCGTTGATCGTCCGTCCGAAGGCCTTGCGCCGTGAGCTGTACCCCGTCGCGATGTCCAGGGCCGGACGCGCGGCGCCGATGGTCATGGCCGCCGTACCGAGCCGCTCCGGGATCATCATGGTGTTGAACACCGCATAGGCGCCGTTGATTTTCCCGACGACATTTTCAGACGGAACTCTGACATCTTTAAACACCAGTCTTCCGGCGCCGCCGCCGCGGCAGCCCATCAGGCCGTAGAGATATTTGGTTTCAACCCCCGGACCGCGGTCGACGATGAAGCAGGTCAGGGACCTGTGGGGCTCGGCCTGCGGATCGGTACGGGCATAAACCAGGAAATAGTCGGCGCCCTCCGCGCCGACGATAAAGCGTTTTTGCCCATTGAGAATAAAATAATCGTCCTTCCTTTCAGCCGTTGTCGAGGTGCCGAAAAAATCCGACCCGCCCCGCGGTTCAGTCAGACACTCGGCGGCAAACAAGTGACCTTTGAGCAGCGGCTCGACGTATTTCTGCTTCTGGACCTCGGTGCCGTGGCGAATGATGGCATCACAGACCAATTCGGCGCCGACTCCGAATACACAGGCAAATATATAGCCCAGGGTACCGATCTCTTCCATGGCCATGCAGGTGGCCACCCAATCCATCTCCCGTCCGCCATGGCGTTTCGGGTAACGGCATCCCATCAGGTTGCGCCGGCCGGCTTCCTGCAAAAATTCCCTCGGAAACCGGACTTCATCCCGATCCATGGCCAGAATCAGTTCCCGGGGAACCCATTTGACCAGATCCTGGATTTCATTTCTGAACCGGCGTATCTCCGGTGACAGCAGGTGGTCAAGCATTTGTTTTCTCCTTGAATTTACAGCTAAATTACCGCATGATGAATGGAAAGGTCGCTGGCATTTCGGTCATCCGGCAACAGCGATTTGGATAGCCAAACGGACGGGCATTGTCAAGATTATTTTCCGGCATCTGAACATCCAGGCTCGCGTAAACTTCCTGGATTCCGGCTAAAAACCTGCCGGAATGACTGCGGGTGGATTTTGCCCCAAATTCTTAAACATAATTTTAGCGTTTATTTCTTTGATCAGACTGGCGGCTTTTTAGCCAACGGACTCGTCTCGTGGCAAAAGCGCGAGAAAAATTTTGTCTTTGTTTTCGATGGCAGGTAACGTAAAATATGACGATACGGGATACGGTTGTCTTTTGGGGGTTGGGAGACACGAATACAAGCGATTTTTGAATTTAGCTGAGGAGGACACGTTGGCGATTGACGCAATCATTATTTCAGACTACGGCACCAGCAGTTTCTCGGGTACAAATCCGCTGCGGCTGAGCATCGACGGCAGAATTGCCGATATCCAGACCGTCCTGAACTTTGTCGCCCACGGGGGACGGCTCAACCCCCCGGTTGAAGGCGACGACCGCATGAGCTGGGCGTCGGCGCCCAAGCTCAATGGCCTTTTCCTGTGCAGCTATCTCTCCCGGCTGGAATTGAAAGTGGAACTGATCGACAGTTTCTGCCGCCAGCGGGATGAATTTTGCCGTTTGCTGGAAGATTCACCGCGCGCGGTGATTATCTCCACCACCTTTCTTTTTGGAAAACAAGCGCTTAAAAAATTGGTCGATGACATTCGGGAACTGGCTCCCGATATATACATTATCGCCGGAGGACCGTTCGTCTATTTATCTTACCTCATGTTACAGCGAGCCACAGACGCACAATACGATACCGCATCCGCCGTGCGGGATTTTTTATTTTTGCAGGTCGACGACGAGCCGTCCGTGGACCGTTATGTGATCAGTCTCCGCGGGGAGCGGATTTTGGGCGAACTCCTGATTCGGATCGGTCTTGGATCCGACAGCTTCGAATTTCCCAATTCAGCCCGGTTCAACGGCAAGCGCTATGAGTTTTCGCGGCGGGTGAACGACCTGGGGGATGAACCGGACTTTTCCATAGACTGGCAGCAGCTGCCAGGTAGGGTCTTCGCAGGCGGCGTGCTTCCCCTCCAGGCCAGTGTCGGTTGTCCGCATGATTGTGCATTCTGCAATTTCACGAAAGATCGTCGTTTAACCGGCATCAAGCCTCTGGACGACCTGATTTCGGAGATGAAAACAGTCGCCCGCAGGGGGGCACGCTATGTTTGGTTTGTCGATGATAATTTCCGACTGGGCAAGGGCGATATCAATCAGGTCTGTCAACGCCTGATCGACGAACGCATCGATCTGAAATGGATGACCTTCATCCGCGCCAGCACGTTAAAAACCGCTGATCTCAATCTGATGCAGCGGGCGGGCTGCATCGAAGTCCAACTCGGGATTGAATCAGCCGATCCGCAGATTTTAAAGAACATGAACAAAAAAGCGACCCCCGAGCTTTATGATGAGGTGATTCCGAAAATCCTTGGGTCCGGCATCAACTGCAGCTGCTATTTTATAATCGGCTTTCCGGGGGAAACCGCCGCTACCGTTCGCAGGACGCGTGAGTTCCTGATGCGTCACGAATCCCAACCGCATGCCGGAATTCTATCATGGTCTGTCTTCCCATTTTTCCTGAGTCCGTTGAGCCCGGTCTATGAACCGGCCCTGCGCAACCGCTACGATTTGTCAGGCTATCTGGATCAGTGGCGACACCGGACCATGACCTCGCAAGAGGCCAGAAAGCATCTAATGGAAATCTTTTTCGAACTGGACAATTCCGGGCCGATTTACCGGGAAGACAACCTGGAATTGCTCAGCCGACTCGGACCGGATGGCAGACACGGGTTTGTTGCGCAGCGCCATCGTCTGTCGAAAGCTTCCATGCGGCATCGAATGGACCCCACGGGGATATATCAATCATTTGCCGCGTTGTTGGCAAACCTGGTTTAGGGTTCACCCAAAAATAAGTGCCCAATTTATCGGCTGCTGCACTGCTGCGATGCGCAAGTTGAAATTATCCACAGGCTCATTTTCCAGGCCATGTCCAATACCCGCTGCCGAGCCTGAATCCTGAATTTTAGGGCTGGGTTTTTCTCAGGCAGGGAGGCGATCCGGCGAGTTCTGTTTTTGCAGCCATGCCGATTTGTTCCAGGGTATACGGCTTTTTGATATATTGTCCAACGCCTAACTCCTGGGCCTTCTTTACTCTGGCGGTTTCCGAATAGCCGCTGGATATGATGGCTTTCTGCCCGGGGTGGATCTCCTTTACTTTCTGGTAAGTCTCCAGTCCGTCCATACCGGGCGCCATAATCATATCCAGAATCAACAGATCCACGCTATTTGATTTCAGGTATTCAACCGCTTCTTCGCCACTGCCGGCAACCTTCACTTTATAGCCGAGCCGCGACAGCATCTCATAGCCGATTTTTCTTTGCTCCTCCACATCGTCAACCAGCAGAATGGACTGGTCGCATCCTGAATAATCTTCGAGACGAAGAGACATACCAGGTGCGGCTTTATCCTTGAGGCTGACCGGAAAGTAAAGCGTAAAGACGCTTCCCCGGCCTTGCGTGCTGTCGACCTGGATGTACCCTTTATGATCCTGAACCGTTCCCCAAACAACGGCCATTCCCAGACCTGTGCCGCTTCGCCCCATTTTTTTCTTGGTATAAAAGGGCTCGAATATTCGATAGATCTCACCCGGGGCAATGCCAATCCCCGAATCGCTTACCTTTATGACGGCATAGTCGCCTTTTTGAACCTGATGATAGCCAGAAACGGGGCCGTCCAGCCTGCATTTTTGAGTGCTGATACGGATCGTGCCGCCGTCGGGCATCGCTTCCGCGGCATTGGAAACGAGGTTCATGAGGGTTTTGTTTAAATGAAGCGCCGAACCGGTGATATATAAGGCATCGACTGCCAGTTGCAGGTTGACATCCATTGCTTTATGAAATGATTTTAATTTTGCAAATTCCGGACTGGATACATACTCCCGGATAATGGCATTCAAATCCACAACCTCCGCAGTCATTACCCCCCTGCGGGTCAGGGTCAATAAATCCTCGACAATCGCCGCGGCTTTTTTACCGGACTCCTGTATCGTTTCCAATGGTTTTCGAAGCGGGCTGTCTTCGGGAAGGTTCATCAACAAGAGCTCCGGATACCCCACGATCCCCGAAAGCACATTGTTGAGATCATGGGCGACGCCACCGGCCAGGGTTCCAAGCGCCTCCATTTTCTTGGATCTCTCGAGCTGTTTCTGGAGCTGCTCTTTCTCGAGTACGCCCCGTTTGCGTTCGGTTATATCCCGGTTAACCCCCAGAACACCCACTGGAAATCCTTTATCGTCGAGCAGAAATGAGGCGGTGGTTTCCACCCATGTAAAACCGCCGTCTTTGCGGCTCACTTGGATTTCAAGCATGACGCTGCGTTTGAAATCACCGCTTTGGCCGCCCAGAATTAGCTGCTCACCCAGCGCGTTAAGGGCTTTTTCCCTGGATTCGGGGGGTAACAGCTTTTCAATGCCGAGCTCCAAAGCCTCCTCTGCGGTCCAACCTTGAAGCTTCTCGATGGCGGGGCTGATGTATTGAAAATTGAGCTCCAGATCCGTGGTCCAGATAACGTCACTGATTCTCTCGGCAAGCAGACGATAATTTTCCTTGCTTGTTTTAAGATCTTCCTCGAATCGGAAGCGTTCGTTGATCTCTTCCCGCAGTCTTGATTGGGCCTCTAAGAGCTTCAGGTGCTCACGCTTCAATTTGGAAGCCGTTTTTTTGTTTTCCATCACACTGGCTTCGAGACCCCGAACCAGGTAGGCCGCGGATACCGCCGTCGCTCCGCTCAGGAGAATAAAGCTTCCGAATGCGGTCCAGACCCGAAGGGTTGAAGTAAATTGTGAAAGCAGTTCTCCATTTGCGCCGGCGGCGGCCATGGCAATTGCCAGCATGGTTGCCGCATTTAGCGACAGCGCGAAGACGGCCGCTTTCAGACCGAGAAGAAGCCCGGCGATGACGGTGAATGCAAATAACCAGGCCGGGCCGCCGCTGACGAAACCGACCTTCAAAATGATATGGACTCCCAAAATATACGTGATCGCCAACGCCGCCGCCGCCCGGTATGCATACCTCAGACGATGGTCAATGATCAGGCCGAGCGTAATGCCAAACATAATTACGTCGACAATCAGCAAACCCCAGAGTTTCTCTATGAAGGCCAGGAAAACCAAAGGGGAAAAAGCGAAAAAAGCCAGGATTACCCCGGTTCCGAAAAGTCCTGACAGAATCCGCTCCCGCCAATAGTGGATTCCCTTGTTGGTGGCCGAAACAGACGTTATCGTCGGAAAAACTATTTTCAAGTATCTGGACAGCATTCAAAAACCGGTTCGCCGCAATTTTTTAACATTGTTCAAGTCGACCATGCTCGTCTTAGGGGCTAAAAGCCAGTATTCTGTAATTTTATCGACTCGTGATCACCTGATTGTGATAAGCGGTCCCAAAATGAAGATTTTGGTTCAAGATCAAGGCGGGACCCAATTTAACCCGCAGGCATACTGAAGAATGTTGAGGAATTAAATTGTGGATTCAACACCGAGATCGGACCTATAGATTATTTTGAGATGCCTTCTAATTTAATTATACTATATATATAGCATTTACCCTGAAATTCAGCAACATTCACAGAAAAATTCCTCTTTCGGTTATGACAACCCGGCGGCGTACCCACGGGTGGATTCGCCGTTGGCATGGCCGGAACAGATCAAACAGGTTCCAGGTTTTCCCGCTTTCCCTCTCTCCCGAACCGTGGATGAGTCAGACAACCATCAACCAGGCAGCGATTGCATTATTTCTGAACTTGACTTAAGGCCAAAATCCGGATAGTGCTTCAACATATCTCGGACGACCTTGATACTGATGTAACACTTAAATCGAAAGGAGAGTTATTATGGCGGAAACGTCTCGTGAGCAAAAAAAAGAGAGGGTGATCGAAGCCCTGAATGAAGCCAGAAGCATGGAACTTCATGCGATCAACCAATACATGAACCAGCATTACAATCTCGATGATATGGACTATGGCGAACTGGCCAAAAACATCAAGCTGATCGCCATCGATGAAATGCGGCATGCGGAGATGTTTGCTGAAAGGATCAAGGAACTCGGGGGCGAGCCGGTTTCGGGGTACAGCCAGACAGTGCAGAAGGGTCAGAAAGCGGATCAGATTTTTCCCCATGATTCCAACCTCGAAGACAACACAATCGAACGCTACAACCAGTTCATCCTGACGTGCCGGGAAAACGGCGACAGCACGACCATGAAGATTTTCGAGCAAATCGTCGATGAAGAGCAGGAGCACCTGAACTATTTCGATAATATAAACAGTCATATCCAGAATCTCGGCGCGGCCTATCTGGCCCAGATCGCCGGTACCCCTGCGAGTACGGGCGGCTTTTCAAAGGGCTTTGTAATGGGAGCATCCACCCCGGCGGAATAACAAAAGCGGCAGGGTGAATGGGGCGGGCATATCAGCCCGCCCGGTTCGCCAGAGCCCATCTGCCCACAAGGGACGAAGTCCTGAAAATCTATCTCCCGGCTGGTCCGGCGGGGCACCAGATCCGACCAGCGAAAACCGTCGATACGCGCACGCAGTCATCCAGTCGTGATCTCCTGCCCGCTCCCGGTTTATAATCAAAGCCGATACATCCCTAAGCGCGAGCGCTGCTGCCGTAAAAAGATCATTGACTTTTTTGAGATTCTGAACTCCAAATTTTTTTTGACCCTTACGAAAGGAAACAGCCATGACTTACCCCAGCGTTTATCCGACCGGAGCTACGATTTACCTGCCGGACCAGTGCTGGAACGGCTATACAATTTTTCAGGCCAAAGAACTCGGTGCGCTTCTGGTCGACATGAACGGCCGCGAGGTTCGCCTCTGGAGGGGCCTGCATGGATTTCCCAATAAAATATTGCCGAACGGCCACATCCTGGGTCATACCGGAGAACGCAACACCATGTACGGCGTTCAGGACTATCGAGACCTGTTACAGGTGGACTGGGACGGCAATATCGTCTGGAAATTCAACGAGTACGAGTTTATCGAAGATCCGGGCGAGGAGCCCCAATGGATGGCCCGCATCCATCATGACTACCAGCGAGAGGGCAATCCGGTCGGCTACTTCGTACCCGGTATGGATCCCATGATCGAGGGTGGCAATACCCTTCTGCTGGGCCACAAAAACCTCATTTGCAAAGAAATTTCCGAAAAACCCCTTCTGGACGACATCATTTATGAGGTAACCTGGGATGGAGTGCCGGTGTGGGAGTGGATATGCAGCGAACATTTCGCGGAATTCGGTTTTCGCGAAGACGCTAAAAATATTCTGAGCCGCGACCCCAACCTGAGGCCGGTGGGCGATGGGCTGGGCGATTGGATGCATCTGAACTGCATGTCCACCCTGGGCCCGAACAAATGGCATGATGCCGGAGACGAGCGTTTTCGTCCGGAGAACATTATCACCGGCGGCCGTGAAACCAATATTGTGTTCATCATCGATAAGCAAACCGGCAGGGTGGTCTGGAAGATCGGACCCAATTACGACGAAACACCGCAGCAAAAGGAGCTGGGCTGGATCATCGGACAGCACCATGCCCACATGATCCCCAAAGGACTGCCGGGCGAGGGTCACATTCTGGTATTTGACAACGGCGGCTGGGCTGGATACGGAGCGCCCAATCCCGGCAGTCCGACCGGTGCCAAAAACGCCTTGAGGGATTATTCCCGGGTACTGGAATTCGATCCGGTCACCCTCAAAATCATGTGGCAGTACACCCCGGCGGAGGCGAGTCTGGTCCATCCAACGGACAGCAACCGATTTTACAGTCCGTTTATCAGCAGCGCCCAGCGTCTGCCCAACGGCAACACCTTGATTACCGAAGGCAGCGGCGGTCGCATCGTTGAAGTCACCGCCGACCATCGGATTGTCTGGGAGTATATAAGCCCGCACTGGGGCCGGCATTTTAAAATGAACATGGTCTACCGGGCCTACCGGGTCCCCTATGAATGGGTTCCCCGGCTGGACCCACCGCGGGAAACTCCCATTGCGCCCATTGACGTAACCGCCTTTCGGGTACCGGGGGCGTCACCCGGGGGCGCCGAAAGTGAGATTACAGTTGACGGAACCCTGCCTTATCAGTCATCGTCGGCCCTGTGTGTGGTTTCCGACACCGATGAAGCCGATTAGCGAAAAAGTTCCCCCAGCCGGAGAAGACCACCGGTTGTGCGCGTTGCACCCTGATCCGGTTCCTTTTCTCCCTTCAAAGCCGGGCAGCCGATATCAACGCTTTAAAAGGTGCTTGAGCCTATTGGAAGCTATCTCAAAATAAGGATTTTGAGATAGCTTCTATTTTTTTTTCTCAAGCAGAGCCTTGATGACCACCAGGGTCATATCATCTTCGGCTTTGGCGCCTTGCCGGAACAGCTCCAGCTCCGCAAAAACAGCCTGTAGAATCTCGGCCGCGCTTTCAGACCCATGGCGCCGGACAATGTTTTGCAAAGCATCCTTGCCGAACATATCACCGTAACGATTACGGGCTTCCCGGATACCATCGGTGAGGATGAGGACAATGCGGCCGGAGGTCAGATCATGGTGTTTTTCCACGTACTCGGCCTCTCCCAATACCCCCAGGGGCAAACTGCCCCCTCCGGCGAGCTGCTCGAACCGGTCGTTTTCGGGATCGTACACCAATGCAGGTTCATGGCCGGCGTTCAACCAGTTCATGCGACGGTTGCTGCTGTCGATTTCGGCATAAAACATGGTCATAAACCGACCTGAATCCTGAACATCCCTCAAAAGCTGTCGATTGACGTTGGAGGCGATTTCAGAAATACGGCCCTGCCGGGAGGCATGCTCGCGGATAATGGCACGGGCCGTGGCCATCAGCAATGCCGACGGGATTCCGTGGTCCGAAACATCGCCGACCACCACTTTGATTTTTCCCTCGCTGTAAATATCGCCGTTTAAAAAATCATAATAGTCGCCGCCGGTTCCCTCGCAATAAACGCTTTTTCCGGCAATATCCATATCCTTGACGATTGGATTGGCCTTGGGCAGCAAATTCTGCTGAACCTCCATTGCCAGAGAAAGCGAATGGCGCACCCGCCGGTAGACCTTATCCAGGGCCGCCATCGCTTTTTCCCGTTCCCTTACGAAATATCGCAGCAGGAAAAAAACAATGGCCGATACGCCGCCGATATTCATCACGAATGAGATCGCGGTTAAATGGGGCGGCAAGACGGCATCTGAAACATCCCTGCCACCGGTGAAACCGGAAACAACCACCAACAATACAAATGCGATGAACCATGGTACCGAACGCATCGTCCCGGCGAACATCAGAGCGCCGATGGGGGACAGAATCGCCCACAGAATTACGGCGCCGGATATGGTAAATCCACCCAGGCTCCATTGAAGAATGGCGGGTAAAAACAGGATCAAAATGAGTTGGCTGTAACACAGAGCCCCATAATGCTTTGAACGGTAAAAGTAAAGGAGGCCGGCAGCGGATAATGCCGAATATGCCAGGGGAATGCTTCCGGCCAGAGGAAATCCCAGAATAAGATAGGCACCGCCCCACAATATGCCCAGGACCGTATAGATAACGGCCAGAAGGAGCAATACGACTTTACGCAGACGCTGGTGCTCCCGGTCGCTTGAAAGCCGGACATCCTGCGGCTGACAATATAACCATGAATACAACCGGTTGATGAACTTTTCCACGTAGCTGTTGGATTTGGCCGGATTTCCGGTCTGATGACGGATTTTTGTGTTTTCTAATACCATTAAGCAGCCGTTCCTCTTTGCTTCAGCTCGCTTGCGGCCGACGGATCAGATCCGTTGATCCGGATGAATATCGCGTCCGAATCGATATGGAACCGAATGAAGATAAAAGGTTACGAGCAGAGCGCTGATAAGCACCGCCGGCTGAAGGGCAGCCGGTCCGATCGAACAAGAAACATCTTAAAAAGAATCGGCTCCATCTTACCCCCTCCCTCAGTCCCTCCCGCCGGGGGAAGAAAGAAATCTCCTCTCCCTTGATGGGAGAGGCCGGGTGAGGGTGAATTAATCGAATATATGCCTTTTAATAAGTGAAGTTTCACATACGAGCGCCGCGAAATCAGCGACCACCAGCAGAGTCGACGGCTGATGAATGGAGTCAGGCAAACAGGTTTTTATCGATCGCTTTTTCATGGGCCGCTTCCCGGGTGATTTCGCCTTTCTTTATGAGCTGCATCAGGTGCTGGTCCATGCTTTGCATGCCTACGGTGGAGCCGGTTTGGATCAGGGAGTCGATCTGCGAGTACTTTCCTTCCCGGATTATGTTGGCCAGGGCGCGGGAGCCAATCAGGATCTCCACCGCAGCTCGCCGGCCTTTACCGTCTTTGGTTTTTACAAGCTGCTGGGCAATGACCGCGCGCAACGATTCGGAGAGCATCGTCCGGGTTTGGCCCTGCTGATCGGCAGGGAATGCGTTGATGATCCGGTCGATCGTTTTGGGAGCGCTGTTGGTGTGCAGGGTGCCGAATACCAGAATACCGAGTTCGGCACAGGTCAGGGCCAATGAAATAGTTTCCAAATCGCGCATTTCACCGACGAGGATAATATCCGGATCCTCCCGGCCGGCGACTTCCAGCGCTTTAGCGAAGCTGTTTGCATGGCTGCCGATTTCCCGCTGGGTAAAAATGCATTTCTTGTTCGGGTGAACAAACTCGAGTGGATCTTCGATGGTGATAATATGGGCGTCGCGCCTTTCATTGATGTAATCGATTATGGCGGCCAGTGTGGTGGATTTTCCGCTTCCGGTGGGCCCGGTCACCAGGACCAGCCCTTTGTTGAATTCGGCAATGGTTTTGACAGCTTCTGGAAGATTTAATTCTTCGAGAGTCAATATTCGGGTCGGAATAATGCGAAATACCGCACCTATCCCGTGATGCTGATAGAAAAAATTGCAGCGAAAGCGGCCGACGCCCTTTAATTCATAGGCCATGTCAAAATCACGATTTTTTTTCAGAAATGCCTGTTGCTCCGGAGAAAGGATTTCAGTCAGAATTTTGTGATTTGAGTTGGCGGAAAGAACCGGATGTTCCAGCGCGACAAGCGCCCCCCGGAGGCGCACCAGAGGGGGGAAACCGACCGCCATATGAAGATCGCTGGCGCCCTTTGCCTGCATCTCTTTAAAATAAGTGTCGATAATGGCCATAATTCTTAAAATCCGCAATGTTGCGGATACCTCATGCTTTCGAATCTTCCTGCGAAATTTTATCGAAAAGTTTGGGATCGTTGGCATGTGTGCGGGCCGATTGAGCCGTGATTTTGCCTTCCCTCAGCAACGAGGAGATACATTCGTCCATTATCTGCATGCCCACACCCTTTCCGGTTTGCATCATGGAAGGGATCTGAAAAGTCTTGCCGTCCCGGATCAGCTTGGCCATGGGAACCGTTCCAATCAACATCTCCGTAGCGAGCAACATGCTTTTTTCGTCGGCACGGGGAACTAGACGCTGGGTAATGACGGCCCGAAAAGACTCTCCCAGCATGGCCCGGATCTGGTTGCGCTCGTCGGGAGGATAGGCGTCGATAATGCGATCAATCGTTTTGGGGGCGCTGAAGGTCGCCATGGTTCCGATGACCAGATGACCGGTTTCGGCGGCCGACATGGCCATTGATATGGTTTCAAGACTTCTGAGTTCACCGATGACGATGACGTCCGGATCCTCTCTCAATGCGGCGCGCAAGGCATTCTCGTAAGAGCGCGTATCCCTGCCCAATTGCCGTTGAGAAACGACCCCCTTTTTTTTGGGGTGAACGAACTCGATCGGATCCTCAATGGTCAGGATGTGATGGGCCCGGTTGGCATTGATATAGTCTATCATGGCTGCAAGGGTTGTCGACTTTCCCTGGCCGGTGGCACCGGTGACCAGAATGAGCCCCTGGTGATTATCGAGCACTTTGGTTACGACATCCGGCAGGCCCAGTTCTTCCAATGTATTGATTTTCGGTGGAATGATTCTGAAAACAGCGCTCAATCCATTGTTGTGGATCATCGCGCTGCCGCGGAATCGGCCGAGTTCTGATATCTCATAAGCAAAATCAAGCTGTTTTTCTTCCACCAGTTTTTTCTGCTGATCGGCGGTAAGGATTTCGAATATAATCCGGCGGGTCTGCTCCGGCGCCAGCTTTTCGCTTTTCATTTTCACCATCTTCCCCAGCCGCCGTATCATGAACGGCTCTCCGGGAACGACGTGAACGTCGGAAGCGTTGAAGGTAATTGCCGCTTTGAAGACTTTGTCTAATGTGGCCATAAGAATTCTTCGGTGTTTTAATAATGACGGGCACAGGGGGAGAGGCCGTTTGGGCTTCATCCCGCCTCAGGGATTGCCCGTATCGGATAGTTCGGCCGGCAGGATAATTTCGATGTTATCCCGGTGAACATTCAAGAATGAGGTTGCAAATATCCGTTGGCCGTCGGAACCTGTCACTTCGGCATTCGTCACTGCGATAAAATTACCGGCCTCGGCGAGATAGTCCGTCAGACGAGCGCCCCGGAAGAGTTCGATCACTCCGGTAACCCGGTAATGGCCAGTTAAAATGGTCACTTTCATTTTATCTTCTTGCTCGTTCACACTTCCTCCTCCACTTTATTAAATTCCGACCGCACAAATCAACTGCCTTCGGCAAAAGCCGCAGGCTTGGGGTTCAAGGTCAAAACCGGCCAAACCCTTCCTTGAATCCTTGGACCTTCGACCGCTTGAATTCTTGCCCGTCATCAAAATGTCAATCTAAGGGCGAAGCTTTTTCTCCCATTCCCTAAGTGGGACAATAATCAACCATCCCTTTATTCAGGGCCCTCAAACTGAATGCGCAGGTAACGGCGTCGACAGGACTTATTGCGGGGTTTAAACCTTTATTTCTATCCCGTCGGGAGTGACCAGGGCATCCAGGGCGGTCCGTTGCCAGGTTGCACGGGCCTGTTCCACCGTATCCACCAGGGGCTCCTGACAGTTGAAGGAGGTGTTCAACAGCAAATTGCAGCCGGTCCGTTTATGCCAGGCCGTCAACAGGTGCCATATGAAGGGATCATCTTGCGGACCGATGATTTGCGGCCGGCTGGTGCCGTCCACATGGGTGACTGCCGGAACCTCCTGAGCATTGGTGGCAACAATGTAAGACATATATTTGCTGGGTACGCCCCAATCGTCTCCGAGAACCATGGGAGCGAAAGGGCGATACCATTCACGGTGCTTCACCCGTTGGTTCAGCCGATCCTTGCCGTCTTCAAGCCTGGGATCCATGAGTATGCTGCGATGTCCCAGCGCGCGCGGCCCCGATTCCGAGCGGCCGTAGCACAATCCAACGCTTTTGCCCTGTTCGAGGAGCATGACAATTTCGGGAATCAAGGCTTCGCTGATATCACCGGCGTCTGTCCCCAGGTAAGGGCTCAACGCTTCCGGGCTGCGGGGGTTGTCTAATACGTGGTGCCAGACAAACAGCGCCTGTCCGAGACTCAACCCGCCGTCATGGGGCTGGGCCGGGACCCAAGTGTCGGCGAACATCCCGCTCTGATGAATGGCGGTATTGGCAATGCAGTTCATGGAGCAGCCCCCCGTCATCACCAAGTGGCGGATCGGCTTCCAGGACTTTATCCGGGCAGCGGCTTCGAGATAAAAATCGGTTGTCAATTTTTGCAGGGAAGCACATAGATCCTGGGCGAAGCCGTCCTGCGGGTCGAGCACAAATTCGTCCCCGCGTCCGAATTTGTGGCATGGAAATGCGGCAAACGGATGATAAAGCATCTGTTGTCTGAGCGTTTGCACGATTTCCCCCCGCACGGTGCCGTAACTGGCAAGCCCCATGAGCTTCCCGGCGCCTTCAAGGCGGTTCATACCGAAGTTGTATTCACCTATGGAAGCCCAGACGGATCCAATGTTGAGCTGCATTCGCTTATGCTCGTATCCCCACCCGTATTCGATCTCCTGGATTTTACCACCGCTGCCATGAGCCAGACCGCACATCCGGTAGTCTCCACCGCCGTCGGCCGTCAATATCCCCGCATCTTCGAACCCGGACGTAAACAGCGCTCCGGCTACATGCGCCAGGTGATGGTCGATCACGTAACCGTCGTACCACCTTTCGAACAACCGGATTCGGTTTCGGCTGTAGCGTCCTTCCGCCGCCCCACGCCAGCCGTCCTGCTTGTAATCGGGATATTCGCGATACGTGTCGCCCTCGACCTCCCACTGGAAAAGCGTTCCATCCAGGGCGGGGCGCACCCACGGATTGATGGCGACAGCATCGATGGTTTCGGGTTGCCATCCATATTTTTCCAGTATACCGGTCAGGTCCATCATTCCCTGATCGTGTTTGACGCGCGAAAGGCGTTCTTTTTCTAGTACCGCCAGCGGCCGGCCATTCTCCAACAGCGTGCAGTTGGCGTCATGACCGAAATACACAGCTAAAATCCTCATCTATCCCTCTCCCTCGAAGCGACAATCCCGCAACAGATCCACACCTGCAGCCCATCAGTGAGCGCAATATAGGAATTTGCCATCCGCCTGTCAACAGAACCCTGGGGGCACATGAGGACCAAAACCGGAACGGACGGCAGAGAGTCAACTCCCTTCGGCTAAAGCCGAAGGATCGGGGTCCAAGGATTCAAGGGTTCCAGGGGCCGATTGAAAAGACCGGCCGGGCATTAGCTAGTGCCCATCCATCAAGGGTCTTTAAAATGATGGGCACCGGATGGTGTTTCCAATCCAGAAATGAGAATTTTTGCCCAAGTTCAAGGAAATCAAGTCCTTGCGCGGAGGCGTAGTTTACGACGCCGCACAAGCAAGGGCGCAGCTTGACGCCGAAATTGGGCCAAAAGGCCATTTGTGGATGGAAACTCGCTATAATCCTTGGCGCCTCAGGCTCCTTGAATCCTTGCTCATCATCGCATGTTAGTATTTCATCGACAATGGGGGGGCGGATTTGGTATAGATTTCTTAAAATTCGAAAGATGAGGTTTACCATGGCAAATTCCGACGTACATCCAATCCATCAGTTCGAACCTTGGCAGGTTTGGCCGGGATCATTCGACAACCCGCCGGTGGACGGTAACTTTCCGCTTCCTCCCGAAACCGCCCTGAAGATTGACCGATCGACGCCGATCGCTTCCATCGGGTCCTGTTTTGCCCGGGAGATCAAGCGTCGGCTTCTCCAAAGGGAATACAACTATTTAACTTCGGAATCACAGCACCCGGCAGCGGTTCATGCCAGCGCTGCCTGGGAGCGTGTTTACAATACATTTTGTCTGCGGCAGATTTTCGAATACACATTTGATGACTGGCGGCCTGACCTGCGCTGGTGGGTTTCACCCCGATCCCGAAAAGTTCAGGACCCGTATCGCCGAATTGTTTTATATGACACCCTTGAAGCGGCGGATGCTGATTTTGCCCATCATCGCCGGAGCTCCCGGCGAGTACTGCAGCAGGCGGCGGTACTGGTGGTAACCCTCGGGCTCACCGAAATCTGGCAGGATCGTGTGGACGGATCGGTGATCAGCCTGCCGTCGGGGCCCTATGTAAACGAAGGCGGAGATATGAGCCGTTATGAGTTCAAAGTAAGCCGTTATGGGGAAAATCTCGAAAACCTGGAGAGAATTCATGGCATCATGGCCCGGCGCAATCCCGACTGCAAGTTGCTGGTAACCGTCTCGCCGGTGAATCTGTGGGCCACGTTCCGCAAGGACCTGGATGTCATCAGCGCCAGCTGCAACTCCAAATCCACCCTGCGTGCCGTTGCCGATGAATTTACCCTGCGGCACGACAATGTCTTTTATTTCCCGGCCTTTGAAATGGCGACCATCTACCAGCCGCTCGCCGGGTCAACTTATTTCGCCCCGGGCCGCGAGAATTACCACGTCAACAAGGCGACCATCAAATTCATCATGAACCATTTTTTCAAGTATTATTCTAATTTGCATACACCCAATCGTCGGCACCTGCCAGTTTGACGCCCACATTCGTAAACCAGATCCTGAAATTTTCATTGTCCCCCTGATGATTCAGGGAAATCACCAGCGGACCGACCTTGCGATTGTTATCCCAGGTGGTGGTCCGGGTTGGTTTGGGGGATCCGCCACGATGGTAGACCCACTGCGTCAGTCTGTATTGATCGTCCAGATAGAGATCGTAAACATCGCCGGGTGTGTAGCCGCCGGAATCCGGATAGGAAACCACCACACACTTTGCACTGCCGTCTCCCATGGGCAGGCTTCGTCGGCCGACATCCTCGAGGCGCACGCTATCATCCCAGGCTACATGAAACGGAAACAGAAGCCAGTAGTTGTCATTGATAAACCAGGCATCTATTTTTCTAAGCCGGTCCGATGCGGCGGCCGTGTCAATCTCACTGCGGTTGTAAGTCACGGCATCCTGGTAGTCCATACCTTTAAATGTCACCGTGTTGGAGCGGGGCTCCCAGATCCAGAAACGGCTGACCTGCTGTTCACCGTTTTTAACGTTAAAAGTATATTGTAGCTGATCTATCCGGTCGAAAGACTGAAGGCCATATGATTCAGCGATATGCTGCCTCAAGCTGGTGTCCTGCGTTTCATGGTGACCGGCGCATGCGAACAGAACGGCCGTCAATCCAATTGCCAGATAGAATCTGAACCCTGAATTCATGATTTCCCCCCTTTCCGACTTATTTTCGATTGAAATTTCAGTTTACCAGTTTGGCGGCAATCGCCGCCACATGCTTACCCTGAAACCGCGCTGCTTGCAGTTCATTCTCGCTGGGCATGCGGGAGCCGTCTCCGCCGGCGATGGTCGTGGCCCCGTAGGGAGAGCCGCCGGTTATTTCATCGATTCGCATCTGGCCCTGAAAAGAATAAGGCAGGCCTACCACAATAAAGCCATGATGAAGCAACGTGACATGAAATGTGAGAATGGTGGATTCCTGACCGCCATGTTGCGTGGCGCTGCTTGCAAAAACACTTCCAACCTTACCGATAAGAGAACCATTGGCCCATTGCTGGCCGGTAGCATCCAGAAATTGACGCATTTGCCCGCACATATTGCCGAATCTCGTCGGCGTTCCGAAAATGATCGCATCGGCTTGCACCAGGTCATCGACGGTACACACCGGGATATGCGCGAAAGCTTTTTGGGCTTCGACGGCTCCAATTTTCTCAAGCACTGCAGGGGAAAGGGTTTCCGGAACCCGTTGCATGATTACCTCAGCGCCGCCGACTTCCTTTGCGCCCTCGGCAACCGCTGTGGCCATTTTGTATATATGACCGTAGACCGAGTAAAAGACGACCCGTACTTTCATTGTCGATTCTCCTTTGCAGTGAAAATTTTTGTCCCCGCTTCGTGTCCAGCGGGTTTTCAAAGTCCCCGATGTTCGGCTGCCGTCCGGCCAGGACGTTCATTGCAGATTGCGGACAGCTTGGCTCGGCTTATGTCCACCCTCACCCGGCCTCTCCCGTCGAAGGAGAGGAGTCCACTTCCCTCCCTGGCGGCCTCCGGCTCGCAGAGCAGGCGAGCCTACGCCTCGGAGAGGAGGGATTGAGGAAGGGCTAAAATGGAGCCGATCCTTTAAGATGTTTCTTATTCGATCAGACTGGCTGCCCTTTAGCCAGCGGCCGCCGTTTATATGAGACAAGACCCGGCTGCTTGTCTGCTACTCGCTTTATCCTTATGGTCTATAAGAAGCTAGTCCAAAATCCATGTTTGTCAATGAGCCCTGAAAGGAATTAGCCGCTTATTTGGAGGGGCAGAATAACTAATGTAATACTTGAAAGACTTTCGGATGCCGGACTTCGGCAAAATGATTGAATGGCGGCTTCTTTTCGGATTCAGACAAGGAATGGGTGCGTGAAGCTTATAGCGAGATAGAACCCCACTATGCGAATGCGGCAAGAATTTCCGGAGAGGGGGATTATCGGCTTGGGTCTTATTTTCCCGCCTTCAGCCATCTCAGATAAGATATGGGAGTTTTAAGGCGGGCTTGCTGGCACTGACGATCGAGTTCTTTGGACCTCAGCCACAGCATGCCGTAGCTGCCGTCTTCAATGTATTCCAGCAGGGCGTCGCTGACGGTATCAGACCACAGGTACCGCTCGCGGGCACTATCGATGCGGCGACCGGGACCGAATGCCTCGAACGCCTTGTCCCGCAAAGCGGTGAAATCGGAATAACCCCGGGCCCAGATGGTGACCGTATAAAGCTGGTCCCGCCAGAAAGCATACGTGATGGACTCCAGGCAGATATCGCCTAATTTCAGTATATCCGCCGATCGTACGTATTCGACAACGCCATCCAATTCCGATATGACCTGTCTTTTCTCCAACCCGGCGACACTGGCAGCCCTGCGTCCCCATTGCAAATCACAGAATCCATCCACTCGCAGGTTGTCGCATCCCTCGTTGGAGGCAACTGCTGCGACGGAATGATCGGTGGGCTGAGCGGCGCCCTTTGATCGATCCGAATCGGCGCTTGTCAACTCCGGGTTTGTATCGGCTTCCGGTTCAATCGTGGGGGCTGACTCATCGGAACCGCTTTTGACGCGCAGAATTCTTCTCTTGGGGATGCCGGCCTTGAGGCCATGGTAATAGAAAAAGATCTGGTCGCCCTGCTCCCAGATTTTTTCCGCTTTCAGTTCTTTGCCGGTTTTAAAGACAATCACGTCGGCAATGGATACGGGCGCAAAAAATAAACTAAGGGCCACCACAATCCCTGACAGGTTAGCAGCGAATTTCATGTTTAATTGCTTACGATTATTTCCACTCGTCTGTTTTTTCGACGCCCCTCGGCCGTATCGTTGGAAACCAGCGGCCGATATTCGCCGAAACCCATAGTGGACAATCTCTTGGGATCAATGGAGGTCGACTTGAGCAGGAATTCGGCCACCGCACCGGCGCGTGCCATTGAAAGACCCAGGTTTGAGCCATATAAGCCGCCCTTCAGGGGCACATTGTCCGTATGGCCGGCGATGATGACCTCACCCTTGGTCTCGCTGAGCACTTCTCCGATTTTTTTCAACAAAGGTCTGAACACCGCCGGCAACTCGGCCTTACCGGTATCAAAGGTGGTCTCACCCATCATCCGGATCGTTACCTGATCCTCACCGACCTCTATTTCTACGAGGTCCTTGAGTTCCTTATACTCATTTTTGAGTTCTTCAATGATAGGCTTCAGGGTCTCTTCTATTTTGGTGATGATGACCGCCTGGTCGAATTCTTTACCTATCATCCTTTGTCCTCTGGGCGATTCGAAGACCGGTTTCTCGCGCTGGATTCCAAACGCCTGGGCCATCGATCCTGACACCATTTTATACTTTCTGCGGTCCATTTCCGAAAAGGACAGCAACAGCACAAAAAAGCACAGCAGCAGGCTCATCAAGTCGCCGAAGGTTACCACCCAGGCGGGGGCACCCTCCTCGACTTCTTCTTGAGGTACGCCTTCTTCACTCATTATGATGCTTTGGCCTCTTTTTGGGTTTTCGGTACGATCTTCAGGCGGTCTTTCGGCGACAGATGAATCTTAAGTGTCTCCTGAAATACCATGCCGGACAGGCCGCGGGCAATGCCCAGGACGGCATCGAGGATCAAATTCTTCGTTATCTGTTCCTGCTGGCTTCTCAGGGCCAGTTTGTCCGCCAGCGGCAGGCAAACCAAATTGGAGATTAATGCCCCGTAAAGGGTAGTCAACAGGGCCACGGCCATGGCGGGGCCGATATCCTGGGGATTTCCCATGTTGGACAGCATTTGAACGAGCCCGATGAGGGTTCCGATCATCCCGAAAGCCGGAGCCGAACCACCCATGCCTTTAAAAACATTGCGCCCGGTTATGTGACGCTGGATGGTCAGGTTAATGTCTTTTTGCAGCAATTCCTTGATCTGCTGTTCGTCGAACCCATCCGCCAGAAACTGAAACGCCTTGGACGAAAATTCGTCTTCGGGTTTTTCATTTTCAAGCGCCATCAACCCCCTTTCCTTCGCGACTTTCGCGACCGAAACCATTTTTTCCATGATTAGTTCAGGCGGGTCGATTTTAACCGTGAAAGCCTTCATGGCCACCCTGAGGGAGTTGATGGTGTCTTCCATGGTAAATTTGATAAATGTGGTGGCGATGGTTCCCCCGACGACAATGAGCAGTCCCGGAACGTTAATGAAAACCATGATGGAACCGCCGACCAGGATAGAGAGAACCACAAGGATCGTTCCGCCGACCAAACCTATAATTGTAGCAATATCCATGTAGTCAGTCCCTGAATATGTTCTTTGTCAAACCTGACACGTTAGATTTTTATCCAAATGATGATATTTAAATTTCAGCCGGAATTAGACCATGGCTGATTTGCGATATGCCTGTTGTCCAACCTGATTGATTACCATTTTTATCGGCACGGCAGGTCGAAACTTGAATGAAAATTCCGATAAGGCAAACCCCTGTTTCCAGACACCGCCGGGGAGATCGGAGTTGACATTTAACGGTGTTTGCTTGTATTTAGAGTATACGAATTTCGTCTATCCGCTGCTTTCTATATAACACTACCGCCCGACGGAATCCAAGGTGACCTCGGCCGTACTCTTCGCAGCCAGTTTAGATTGTCTGACACATAAGGTCGTAACCATATAATATTGATAGGGAAATAGCTATGAAACGCTGGATGTTTATCGTGTTGGGGTTACTTGTATTTTGCCGGGGGGCTATCGCCGGCGAGGAAACCACCGTTGAAGAATTATTAAAGCGAAATCTGGATGCGATATTCTCGATTTTACAGGAAAAGAACCTGGACCAACCGTCGAAAAACGAACGCATCACGGCAATTGTGGAACCGATGTTTGATTTCGATTTGATGTCTAAGCTGGCGCTGGGCAGAAAATACTGGCCCGAAATGTCCCGGGATAAAAAGGAAAAATTTACAGTACTCTTTGTTAAGCGTCTCAAATCGTCCTATCTGGACAATATGACCCTCTATACCAACGAAAGTGTCATTTATGAACCAGCCCGCCAGATCCGGGAAAAAATTTATATTCCAACGTATCTGATATCTAAAGACAAAAAAATTTCCATGCTGTACAAATTTTTCAAAGACATGAGTGACTGGAAAATTTACGATCTGGAAATCCAGGGGGTCAGTCTCATTCAAAGCTATCGATCTCAGTTCGATTGGATTCTTGAAAAGGGAACGATTGACGACCTCCTGCTGAAACTGGAAGCCGGGGACGTAAAATAGCGACTTCAAAAATCCACATGGAAAAACGGACTTCACTGCTTGCGGTAATTTACGATAAGGTTGTCCTGGGGCGGCCGCGACTGATCCTGTTGGGTCTGCTGGTGGCAATCGCCGTGCTGGGGTACAAAGCCAGAGATTTCAAGCTGGATGCCTCGACGCAAACGCTGATCCTCGAAACCGATCAAGACTTTGTATATTCCAAGATCATTGCATCCCGCTACGGCAGCCCTGATTATTTGCTGCTGGTCTACATGCCTGAATACGATTTATTCTCTGCTGAAAGCCTGGCTGATTTATCCCGTCTTCGCGACGAATTAAGGCGGCTAAAGGGGATTTCATCGGTTGTCTCCATCCTGGATGTACCGTTGCTGGAAAGTGCGCCCGGAGACGTACGTGAAAATTTAAGCGAATTCCGGACCCTGGAATCGCCGACGGTCGACCGCCGTCTGGCCAGAATCGAATTCGGCAAAAGCCCGCTGTATCAGAACCTGCTGGTCAGTCCGGATCTGAAGACCACCGCCCTGCAGATTCAACTTCAGACGGATGAACAACTCCAGTCCTTTTTGAACCGTCGCGATATTTTGCTGACGAAAAAAGCGAATGGGTCCCTTACAGCCACTGAAGCCGGCGAATTAAACCACATCGCTGGAGAGGTCGAGAATCTCCGCGAAGAAAACAAGCGGGCCCGGCACCGGATCATCGCTGAAATCCGCTCGATAATGAACTCCCACCGCGCGCACGCCCAGCTTTTTTTGGGCGGGGTCGACATGATTGCCGACGATATGATCAGCTTTATCAAAAAGGATCTGAAAATATTCGGAATCGGAGTTCTGATATTCCTCATCCTCACGTTGAGCCTTGTTTTCAGGAATTCTCGATGGGTCATATTGCCGGTACTCTGCTGTGCTTTTTCGGCAATTTCCATGATGGGAATCCTGGGGCTTTTTGGTTGGCAGGTTACGGTAATTTCCTCTAATTTCATATCCCTGCAACTGATCTTCACCATGGCGATCACGATTCACCTGATTGTGCGCTACCGCGACCTCGCGCTCACATATCCCGATGCCGGGCAACGCTTCCTCATTTTCAACACCGTGCGCCTGATGGCGATTCCCTGCCTGTATGCCGCCCTGACGACCATCGCCGGTTTTGGATCATTGCTGCTTTGCGACATCCTGCCCGTCAAAACGTTCGGCTGGATGATGATTGCCGGTATTTGCGTTTCCATGGCGGTTACCTTTTTGCTCTTTCCGGCCGGATTGATGACCACTCAAAAAAAACCTAACACCCTGAAAAGGGTTGAAAGAAAACTCGGCGACGCCTTCACATATTTTCTGGCCGAAGTAACTGCAAACCACGGCACTGCCATTCTGGTTGCCAGCGGCATCATCCTTGTCTTCGGCATCGTCGGGATATCAAAGCTGGTTGTGGAAAACAGCTTTATCGACTATTTTAAAGAGTCAACTGAAATTCATAGGGGATTAAAAGCCATTGATCAGAAGTTGGGCGGTACGACGCCGCTGGATATTATTATCGACGTCGATGCGCCCGAGCTGTCTCGGCATGATCCGAAAAATAAAAGCGATGCCAACAGCGGTGGTGAGTTCGATGAGTTCAAAGAGTTCGACCATGCACCGGATGACGGGAAATACTGGTTTACAGCCGACAAAATGGCGCAGATCGTTAAAATCCACAATTATCTCGACAGCCTGCCGGAGACCGGCAAAGTCATGTCCCTGGCAACGCTGCTGAACATCGCCGAAAATCTGAATGGCGGCCGTCCATTGGATAATTTTCAACTGGCTCTCCTGTACGGGGAACTGCCCGACAGTTTAAAGGCCATGATGGTAAAACCCTATGTATCGGTGGCGCATAATCAGCTTCGTTTTGCCGTGCGGGTCAAGGATTCCGAGAAGTCTTTGAGACGCAACGAATTGCTGAAAAAAATACGGAACGATCTGGTCAACCAGTTGGGCCTCAGGGATAACCAGGTCCATTTAACCGGCCTGCTGGTGCTTTACAACAATATGCTGCAGAGCCTTTTCGATTCTCAGATCCTGACCCTGGGGGTTGTGGTGCTGGTTCTGCTGGGAATGTTTTTGATCCTGTTCAGATCTTTAAAAATCGCCCTGATTGCACTCGCGCCAAATCTTCTGGCCATTGCGGCCGTGCTGGGGGTGATGGGCTGGCTGAACATCCCTCTGGATATGATGACCATCACCATCGCGGCCATCAGCATGGGCATTGCCGTCGATAACACCATCCATTACATTTACCGGTTCAAACAGGAATTCAGCCCCGACCGGGGCTATGTCGAGTCGGTATTTCGCAGTCATGGAAGCATCGGTCAGGCCCTGTTTTATACATCGGTAACGATTATTGTCGGTTTTTCCATCCTAGCGCTGTCCAATTTCATACCCAGTATCTATTTCGGATTGCTTACCGGACTGGCCATGCTGATGGCCTTGCTCGGCTCCCTTACGCTGTTGCCCGAACTGCTGATTTTTTTTAAGCCCCTGGGACCCGAATCCAAGACGCATCAAAGGTTTCCCGCCGATTCAGACCGGTTATTCCCGGCAAAAGGGAATTAATCCGCCGCAGCCTCGGTATCGAACAGATGGACATACTGACTATAGCCCTCTTTCTCCAGATCATCTTTGGGGATGAACTTCAGGGAGGCCGAGTTGAGGCAATATCTCAGGCCGGTGGGCGGCGGCCCGTCCGGGAAAACGTGGCCCAGATGAGAGTTGCCGTGTTTGCTGCGCACTTCGGTGCGGGTCATGAAGAAGCTGCGATCCACTTTTTCCACAATATTTTCCGGTTCCAGGGGCCTGATGAAGCTGGGCCAGCCCGTTCCGGATTCGAACTTGTCAAGTGAGCTGAAAAGCGGCTCGCCGGAAACGATATCGACGTAAATACCTTTCTCATGATTGTCCCAATACTCGTTTTTGAATGGCGGTTCGGTACCCTCTTTCTGGGTGACTTTGTACTGCAGCGGCGTCAGTTTATCCCTAAGCACGCTGTCATCCGGTTTGGCGTAGGCGTCGCCGGTTTTCCCTGAGGCAACTATCGGCGCCCCAGCGGCCCAGGCGTTTTCCAGGAATTGATCCCGGCCCGAGTTGTAGCGGTAATATTTATACCGCAGCGGATTTTTCTTGTAATAGTCCTGGTGGTAGTCCTCCGCCTCATAAAATGAGGACACCGGTATGATTTCGGTGACAATCGGTTTGTTGAACCGGCCGGACGCTTCGAGTTGGCGTTTGGACGCCTCGGCTTGGCGTTTCTGATCGTCATTGTGATAAAAAATGGCCGATCTATACTGTGTGCCCCTGTCGACAAATTGGCCGCCGGCATCGGTGGGATCAATATGCCTCCAGAAAATATCGAGCAGTTCCCCATAGCTGATTTTCTGGGGATCATAGAAAACGCGCACCGCTTCCGCATGCCCTGTACCGCCGGCCGACACTTCATGATAGCTCGGATTCTGGGTACGTCCGCCGGTATAACCGGATATGACTTGCACCACCCCTTCAGCTTTTTCGAAATCGGTTTCCACACACCAGAAACATCCACCGGCAAAGGTGGCTTCACTCAAATTTTTGCTTGCTTTGTCTATTTCAGTATCCATTTTCTCAGCCTGGTTTGCCTTTTGAAATCCTATTAAAAGCGTTCCCACTATTATCATCACTGCTATAAGAACGATTGTTTTCATGTCAATGCCTCCCATTATTTCACGGTAGCCTATCTTTAACCCGGCTACCGTAATTCGTGCCTTCCTGTTTCCTGCACCCCAATATAAGCACCATGCCCAGGGAAGTTGTCACAATTGTGTAAAAATTTAGTCAAAAATGTCGCCGTTTCCGATCCGACTCCAGACAGATGACCCGAATTTACCCCAACGTTGCAAAAGCCGGAGGGGAAACAACATGGCGGCATTTAATATATCTTGGGCGACCCCATCCTTCGAATTCACCAATGGAGGTATCCAAGAATTTGTCATTTTGCTATGATATTGGCAATAATTGCGGACCAATATCTAATCTTTGCCATGTTGTTTATGCAACTAAAGGGTTTAACCAGACCGCCTGGAATCCGGAATCGATCGGGATATAAGTTAAACGTCAGTGAAGGCGATCGGAGGGTCTATGGGTAAGCTACGGGAGGATATCGTGAGTCTGTACCGAGAGGAAAAAGGCCGGCAGCAGGCAACAGCGTTTACCTGGGTGCAGATTTGAAATGGCACGCCGAATTATGGAGAAGGATTCTCAGTTAATTTCATTGACTTTTACTGGTTGGAAGGGGACGTCGGCTCTTTTTCCATCTTAGCACACCGCTGATAACAGTCACGAATCAAGTTTTCGCAGGCTTTTTTGCGGGGAGACAAAATCAGATAATCCGGACGGATCTCGGATGCCATGCAGTCGTTATATATCCGTTGACAGTCCGCGGCGCATGCATCTCCAAGGGATGTTTTATAAATGGGCTTTTCAGGAATTTTGGCCGCACATCCCATTAAAATAATTGCCGCCATCACTGCCAAATATGATTTCATGGCCACCTCCCTCGGAACCTGTAAAACACATTCTAAGACAGCACCTCAGTTGAATTCGTAATTTACGGACTTAATTTATTATAAGATTGGTTTTAGAAATGCAATCGGAAAAAGCGTTTGCCGTTAAAAGCACCATCCCCTTTTTAAGTGAAACAAATCCGCCGGAGAATGCATTTGCATCCGGATAGAAAAAATGGGCGCAACATGGCGGCTTCCGGCGCTATATATGGGCGTGATCCATAATGAAAACTTTCTACATTATAATCTTGACAGCCGTTTTTGGCTGTTTCAGTGTATCGGCTGCTGCCGGAGAGGCAGATATTATCGGACTCTGGACCAAAACAACCAGCGCGGATCCTGACAATATTACCATTTTTTATGCTCAACAAAATGACCTGAGAGCCATTGGATACAGCCAAGTACAGGGCCAAAAGATGGTATGGTACGCTGAGGGTAAAATCGAGGGGAAGCGCCTGCAGCTAACTTATCGCCACAGTCAGGATGCGCTTGCCCCCGGCTGGGAGTCGGAAGGTATCATGAATCTTATTTTATCGGACGACGGCAATGTCATCACTGGTACTGCGACGTCCAAATCCGGAAACTGGTCTGGAACAATCGAGTTTAAGAGAATTCAGCTCGTTACGCCCTCCGGCGATTGATGACACGCGCCGCCCACTGTAAGATTTTCGGAATTGCCGTTCCAGAAGGCCCAACGGCACGGGACATAAGCGGCGCCGAAACGGCGCCGCTTATGTTCATCTTGTTATTCTTGTTAGTTGAAGGGGTGGCAGCTGCAACAATCGAGACTGGTGGTGTGACCCGCAGGCTGGGCCGATATCGGGCCCGGACCGCACAGTTCGACCTGCGATTGCCCCCCGCCGCCTCCACCACCACCCGATTCCGGAGCCGTGATGTTACCGATCAGGGTAAACTGCTCGGCCGCGTGAACCACCGTAAGGTCTTGAGGCTTTCCGGGGCCGTGGCAGAGTGCACAGGTCTCGACACTGCCGGCAGCCAAGACATCGCTGCGGTTATCATTGATCATGCCGCCGTTGGCTTCCATGTGAGCTTGTGCCAGCTGGCTGTCGTGACAGGCGTAGCAAGCCGCAGTCGTGGGCGTTATGACGAAATCGGTACCATTGGGCACCGTATCCCGGGCCGCGCTGACATCGGCTTCCGTTGCGTCCTGACCATCGGCCACCCCGGTGGTCCGGTTGGTGGTCAACAGCGTGTTGGCATTCAGCGGGACCTCAAAGGTTTCGGATTTATGACATCTCAGACAGTCGCCGGCGCTGGCCGGAAAGACCACGTCGCTCCAGTTGTAGTAAAATCCGCCCTGCCGATTGCGAATGAATTGGTAATCGCTGCTCCGCGTTGCCGCACCATGGATCCCGTGGATCATATCCTTGAAGTTATTGGTGGCTTCAGGATAAGTCAGCGGATCATTCGGATCTACCCCATTAATACCCGCCGCTGTGAGATCAGCAACCAGAGTGGCGCTGGGCGCAGTAATGGTACGGCCGCTGCTGCTCAGATTGGGGACGTGGCACATGACGCAGATATCGGTGTTGTAGACCCGGTTTCCGCCATGAGCCTCAAGCCACTCGTGGCAACTGGCGCAGTTTTCGTTGTCAACCACTTCACGCCGCTGAGCATCGCCGCTGACGGCCACCACCGCTGAAGGTGTATGCAACGGGGTATCTTGGCCGCTTATAGTCACCTGAAAGTAGCCTTGCAGGCCCACGGCCCGCAGAGTGGCTCCGGCCGGAAAGGCGTCGGTGATGGTGGCGGTAAAGGTGCCGTCCCCGTTGTCGACCATGCTGTCGACATCGCTGATGGACACCGTTTCGGGTTGGCCGGAACTCAGACCGAGGTTATTGTACTCGGCCGGATCGGCAATAGGGCCCTGCGGCAATGCATAGGCCAGAACAAATGATGGCCGATTGCTGGCTGTTGTCAGATCTGCCGGCAGATTCAACAGATCCAGCGACACACCGTCCCTCAGGATCTGGAAGTTGATGACTGCCTGATTAGCCCCGCCAACCGTGGCCGAATTTAACACATATTCCATAACGGGCACCCCTGGAGGCACATCGGGATTGTTCGCGGTGGAATTGGGGGTCAAATGTGCCGCTTCGATCTCCGCCGCCGTCAGATTGGGAAAATCTGGATATTGGACGGGATCCGGAGCGTCGTGACAAGAGGTACAGGCCGCTTCCGAGGGCTCGTTCTTCCAGTTGTCGCCCTGGGGCGTCTCGGGGTCGGTTCCATCATGGCACTTGGTGCAATTGACGGTGTCCTGGGGGTATAAGACATCGGAGTAGTTGTTTTTGCTGTTGTTAAACCCCCAAATGGCATACTCGCCGCCGGCTTCGACTTCCGGATTGTTCGGACCGGAGTGGATTTTGTGGACCATCACCTTGAAGTCCACAGTATTGCCGCTGTTGGCATCCGTGCTGCCCGGGTTGTGGCAGGTCACACAGTAATCCACCGAAACCCGATCTCCGCCGTGAAAGGCGAATTTTTCGTGGCATTGGCTGCATACAACATTGGCGACAACCTCGTAGCTGTCCGGTGTCGCGTTCTGGTCGTTGGGAATAAAATCATAGATGGCATTGGTGACGTTGTCGCTGACCTGCATGGCGATGCGATGGGTCAAGGACGGTTCCCAGGCGATGGGTGCACCGGTGTTCGGATCGGTCACGGCTCTGAAATTAAATGAAAATTTATAGGAGTACGTGCCGTCCCCATTGTCGGTAAAGACGCCGCCGGTGGTATTCGCCAATTCAGCCGTAGCCTGAGTTGCCATGGTACCGACCGGCGTGGGGGTGCCGTCGGGAGCATTGCCGGGGTCGCCCGGCTCTACCGTTTCAACCCCGTTGATATAACTTTGCCACGAGCGGGGACTCGCCGCGGGCAGAAGTTTGGCAACGGTAAACCTGATGCTATTGGCGGGAGCACCGACAACGGGCTCTCCGTCGTCGGACAGGCTGAAATTGACCTCCATTGTCGCCACCGAACCGTTATCGGTAACTGTGACGGCATTAACCTGCGCCTCTTCATCCGGCTGGTTGCTGGAGTTGCCTCCAGAGCAGCCAACCAGGGCGAACGCAAAAAACAGTGCAAGCCCCGCGGCAAAAAAACCTAATAGCCTGCTTGTCATGATAACCTCCTTCGTTTATGAAATAGTCATTCGTTCTGACAATCTATTTAAGGTAAACCTCCTCGTACAACACGATCGCTTTTTTAACAGCGAAAGTGGCGGCCCGTGACGAAATGGTGGCGCCGCTGACCCCCATGATATCTTTACCCACCGTCATGGGAGAGCTGCTGGATTTGCCGCGATATTGACCCAGGAAGGAGCTGCGCGCAATCGGCCGACCCCTTTGCTCCTGGTAGCTCATCACCTTGACTCCTTTGACGGTACCCTTGATGTCCATGGCGGTAACAAACTCAACCGGCCCCCATTTCCCGGGTTCCGTGTCGATAATTGCCACGCCTTTTTTCTCCCCGTCCTTCACACCGAAGTAGAATGTGACGGTGTGTTTTTCCGCCACCTTCGCCGATTCCGAGCCCTGCTGTTCGTATATCAAACTGCCGCCCAAACGCTTCTTCACGGCTTCCAAAGTATCACCCGACAGTTCTTTGGTCTCGGGCTGAATCTCGGCACCCGACCAGAATACCTCCTTGAGGGCCTGTTCTTTGGTTAGCAGGGTAAAAGCGAAGCCAACCATCGTGGTTACCAACGTCACGATAAAAATCGTCATACTTGTAATTAGAACTTTTTTAGACATCCGAATCCTCCTTAAACGAAAATTATTTTTTTGATTCCATCGGATGAAACGCATTTTTCAGTCCGGTGGAATATAGGATTTCGCCGGTAGTCGTCACCATGACGGCCTCCATTGCAGAAATCTTTTCAACCCATGCCAGGCCCTTCTCCGGGCCGAGTACAAAAATGGCCGTGTTCCAGGCATCGGCCACCATGGGATCGGGATGAATGAGGGTCGTTGATATCAGACCTTCCGCCGGATACCCGGTCCTGGGATCAAATATGTGGTGATAGCGCTTGCCGTTTTCGATAAAAAACCTTTCATAGTCGCCGGAACCCATCACGGCCAGGTCCTCCACTTCCAGGTAGCCCAGAATGCCGTCATCGCGCGGGCTTCTGATGCCGACCTTCCAGAGATCGCGGCCCTTTTTACCCAAGGCATACACATCTCCGCCGGCGTTGATAAGCGCGGCGGAGACGCCATTTTTTTTGAGGGTATCCACGGCCTGCGACACACTGTATCCCTTGGCGATTCCCCCCAGATCGATTTGCACCTGCGGATCGTCCTTGCGAAGGGTCCCGTCCTTCAAAATGAGATGTTGATAACCGATTCTGCTCAGGCGATCTTTTATTTTTTCCTCCGTGGGAAGTCGCGGAGTGTCGCCGTAGAATCCCCAAAGTTCGATCAAGGGAGCCACCGTAATATCGAAAGCACCATCGGTATCGGTCGCTATCTGCAATGCCAGGCGAACCATGGCGACAATTTCCGGGTCTGAAATCGGCATTCCCTGATGATTGAAGGCATAGATGGAACTCTCAGGATTTTGGGAGTTGAACTTGCTGTCGACCGCCTGCATTCGCTCCAGGGCTGCATTGATTGCCGGAGCGGTGACTTTTTGCGGACCAATGGCATAGACGGTCACATAGGTGTCCATCATGAAACGGGTCTGTTCCTCAACGTGAAACCGGTAGCCGTTGTATATCTTGATTCCCCAGAATATCCCAATAAGCAGGACAACGACCAGGGACAACAACTTCCACTTGTTAAGCTTAAGAAGACGCCCCCTTTTCACTTGACCGTCCTCTTCGTTTATACGAATATCCGTTCTCAAACCCGTTTGCACCATAAATTCTGTCCCAAATCCCAATTCCGGCCTTGTTCAAGATTCCTAAAAGGTGGTTCGCCAGCCGAGGGTATAACGCCAGTAATCAAGCTCATCCGGCCCGCCGTCACGATCGGCATTCGTGTAGTTGACCTGCAACATCAGAATCGAGCTGTTGGTAACGAAGTAGTCCAGCACCCCACTGACGACCTGGTAGTTGTCGGTTGCCAAACTGTTGGTACCCGTCGCCCAGAGATCTACATCACTGTATTTGAGCAGAACCCGCCACTGGGGATTGAAGGTGTACATGCCCCTGACATACCACCCTTTATCCTCTCCGTTTTCTGATCCACCTCCGCTCAGGGGAATATCCTCCCGCCACCGGTACATGTACTCACCCCTGAGGCTGAAGCTTGCAAACGTCACATCGGTACCCGCGTCCCACTGATACGAGTCCTTGTCACCGTCATTGTCCCATCTTCCGTAACCGAAAGATCCCAAAAGCCGGATGCGGGAACCGAAGGCGAAGAATTCAGGTGCGACATGGATCAGGCCGTTTTTGGCGGAATTGTTGTCCGTATACCGTTTGTCTTGGTTGATACCGCGGTCCTCGCCATTAAGCGCATACAACCAGACAGGCAGAGAGAAGTTTTCAAAATCGAAATTGCGGTAAAGCTCCAGACCGAGCGATTTCATCGCCTCCAGTGTAATCAGTCCATTGTTGGCGTTGTACTGCTCATCCCACCAGATTTTGGACGCGTACTCTTCGCTGAAATACGGGTACAGTGCACCGGCCTTCAGCTCAAGATCCCAAGGCAGCCGGGCGGTCAGGTAGGCCCAATCGATTCCGACATCTACGTTCGCGGAACCGGAACGCGAAATGTCGGATCCCAGAGTCGGGGTTGCCCCGGCGTCGACCCTCAGTTGGGGTGCCACTTCAATCTGCAGCCAGTCATTCAGGTTTTTGTTGAAATAAAGCCAAAGATCGCTGATGCCGGCCGAAAATGAATTGTGCTGATTGTCATTGCTAACGGAACTGGTGGTGACTTCACCCCGGCTTTGATCCGCCAGAAAAAATTTGAAGTGCCCGCCGACGACCGTGTGTTTCCCAAGCTCTTGGGAAACCACCTCATACGCCGATGGCTGCTGTTTGATTTCTTCGGTTTCCTTGGCCTGTTCTTGCTGTTTTTGCTCCAGCTTTTCGATTTTTTGCTGAAGTTCCTCGAGCTGTCGTTTGAGGTCTGAAACGTCTTGCGACTTTGCAATTCCTGTGCTGAATACCAGGAACGCACAAGCAAATATCAGAACAACGGTAATTTTCATCTCTTTCCCCCTTTCAATGATTTTAGTCTCCTTCTATCTATAAAGCTGCATTTGACGGTTTCAGCCGGATGAGCAATTCCAGAGGTTTCACACACCCGCCTGCAACGAAATCCACAAACTCGGATGCGCGCGGCGGGGATGGTTCTGCCGAGTCCGGTGCAGCCACAAGCCGCAATGCCCATTTAAAACCGTCACTGGGTCACGGCGGCCTTGAGTGTCTTTTCCTGGCCGGTTTCGCTCTGAAGAATGCTGCCGGCGAACTCCGATTCGGTGTTCAAATAAAGTTCGGCAATCAGATTGCTGAGACGCGGCAGCAGGTTGCGCAGGGTGTCCGCCTTTTTGAAATCGGCAGAAAATATTGCTCTGCGGGTGATTCCCCAGACGTGGGGAACCGCCTGCCAGGCAACGGAAAGGATCCTGGCGGTTCGCTGCTGCGAGATCCCCAAATACTTCAGGGGCGATAGAATACCGGCCAATCCCTGGGTCAACTCGGATGGAGAAGTTGTCCGCATCAGCAGGGTGCTGGCCCAGATCAAAAAGAGAATTCGAGAAGAAAAAATCGCACCGGTGTGCAATCCCTCCATCGTGATTTTAAGAGAAAATATCGCCAGCACCGCATGCGTGCCTGAATTGAAAAAAACAGGCAGCAAAAATGCCGCCGCCAGCAATGATGAATATCTTTTTATTTTGGTGAAAAATACGGAAAAAGGCATTCGTGAAATAACTGTCAGGACAATGAGGATTGAGAGCAGGCCGAGGTAAAACCAGGCAGGGCTGAAAAAAAGAACCGCCAGGGCCAGTGCAAAAATAACACCGATTTTGAACTGTGCCGGCAGCCGGTGAAGCAGGGAGGTACCCGGCGCGTAGTGCTGTACCAGCGCGGGACTGTTGGTGGCCGGAATCTGTGACGGAGAACCTATTTGAGGATTTTCAATCAGTCTGCGGCAAACCCCGCCGGCGACAACACCGACCACCCAGCCGGTCGCTACGGCGCCAAGGCTCAGCCATGGGAAAAACACAAAAATCCCCGCGTGTTTGACCAAAAGCAGGTAAGCTAAATACAGTTGCACCAGATTGTGGCAGAAAGCTCCGATAATGCTGATTCCAATGATACTCAGGCGCAGGTGCCGGTGAACACCTGACAGCCAGTAGAAAAAACCCATAATCAGCGTACTCAAAACCGCACCCGCGAAACTCAGGATGAAGGTCGGTGACATGAACGTCCCCATAATGAAGGCACTCAACACGGTGCGCAACACGGCTATTTCGAGGGCATAACCGAAGCCCAGAACCACCATGGCTGTCAGGGTAAGCATATTGGCCAGCCCCAGACGCAATCCCGGGATTGGATGCGGAATCAAAGACTCCGCAATTTGCAGCACACAAGCGAAAGCCACCAGCAGGGCAATTTTGTAAATTTTATGATCCGTTGAAAGGTCGGACATTTTTTACCTTAATTAATTAGTGCCCATCCATCAAAGGGTCTTTTACAATGATGGGCGCCTGATGGTGTTTCCAATCCAGAAATGAGAATTTTTGACCAAGTTCAAGGAAATCAAGTCCTTGCGCGGGGGCGTAGTTTACTGCGCCGCACAAGCAAGGGCGCAGATTGACGCCGAAATTGGGCCAAAAGGCCATTTGTGGATGGAAACTAATTAAAAAACAACGGCATCGACAACGCCTGCGCCCGCCGATTTAAGTTCGATCACTGTGTGGTAAGGAACACAGATGATGGTCTCGCCCTTGGACCGGATCCAACCCACATGGACACACACTTGCCGCGGACATTGCGATTGTTTCACCCTCAATTTCTTATCCTTGATTTCGATCAGCATTTTTCCGTCGTACAATCTGATTTCCTGATCTTTCGTCAGGGTAACCTGTTGAAGAAGTTTGCCGTCTTGATATATCCCGGCCTCTACGTCCGCTGACCGTCGCCCCTGACTCAAGCTGTTGTGCCAAATTATGGTCACAGCCAGCAGGATGATGATCGTGATCACGACAACATCAAATGGTGTCAGCCTGCCCAGTGACACTCGTTGTCCGGCGTCATGGTTGCTCAAGTCCACAGCCTGCCTACCACGTGATGTAGGGGCTGTTGACAAGGCCGCCGATAAGCAGGAACACGCCGCAGGCCAACGCCAGGTAGCCGAATACATAGTATATGATGCGGCGTCCGACACCGGCTTCGGGGACAACGGCCTCGTTTATTTTTCCTTCCGTCTCCAACCGTTTCACCCAGACCGGCCGTTCGTGCCGCGCTGTCTCCAGATCGACGCTGCCCTCGAACATGACCCGATCCATGGGAAAATTGTGCCGGCGCAGGTGGGCGATGAAAAAATGAATGATAAACACATGGCACATTGCCAGAATGGCCTCGATCCGATGAATCCAGAGGGCCAGATTGAGCCCCCAGCCGGGAATGATGTTGCTGGCCGCCACGGTATTGGCCAGCAGCAATCCGGTGACCCCCAGCACCGGGATTCCCCAGAACACGGCCCAATAGTCGAATTTTTCCCAATATCCCCAGCGATCGAACTGTGGCGGATTGGCGATACCGAAAAACCACCCGATATGCTGAATGAAATCTTTGATATCCTTGGGCCCCGGCACCAACGAATCCGGTCCGAACAAACTTCCGGGGAAATTGCGCCAGTTAATTTTAAAAAGCAGATAAATGAAATGCACGGCGAAACCTGACAGCATAATGATGCCGACATAGATATGAACGGTGCGGCTGAATGTGTAGCCCCCGAAAACCCAGGCCAGTGATTGTCCCCACCTTGTTTCAATAAACATGCGGGCCAGGCCGGTGGCCCCTTGGGTGAGAAAGGTGAGTATGAGAAGAATATGGAACACCTGCTGCGGCCAGCTGAACCGCCGGACTCTAATCTTCTGATTCAACTTCAGATTTCTCCTTTTTGATGAACAGCTCCCGAATTCCCCAGATGGCCGTGTGCGGCAAAAAGACAAGAAAGGTTCCCACCGCCAGGACGACCATAAACCAGAAGACAACCGCCAGATAGGGGAAGCTTTTGAAAGTGCTGACAAGCGCGGGGTTCGGTTCATGGACGACGTAGCTGGCAAAGGAAGCGCTGGCGCCTTCATGGCACTTGGCACACACGTAGGCGTGCCGGCGTATGGGATTCAGCGGCGAGTAGAAAAAATTGATGCTGGCGATGGGCTCACCGCCGTGGCACTGCCGGCAGGTGAGATTGCCCCGCACCGTATGGAGGGAATGCGTCTGTTCGATATGGCAAAATTGACAGCGCAGGTTCTGGTAAAACTTGATACCCTGATGGGCGTCCGCCAATCGGGTGCGGATCCTCACCCTGGCTCCGCCCGGGGAGTAGGAGAAAATGCCTCGGCGAACCCCTGGAACCTCAACCAGAGCTTGCTGGTTGCGAGGCAGCACTTCATATTGCTCATAGATCCCGGTACTGGCCTCCTGGTCCTGGTAGCGGCGAATGGCCGAGGCGACTTCCTCCTGCGCGTAAACCCCCGGCGAAACAAACAGCACCTGGGACAGGAGCGTGGCTGTCGTCCAGAAAATAAGCATCTCTCTGCAGGTTATCTTCAGCATGGCCTACCTCCGGCGGCACGATTACCAGTCATCTAACGACCCTGGAAAGGCTTTCTCCTGGAGTTCCTTCAAATCCGCGTTTTTGTGGGCATGACAGGCCTGACAGGAGTTGGGGACTGCCGGATTGTGGATGGTATCAATTGGCAACAGGGCCTTGAAAACATGGCTGTGATTGTCACCGGAAACCGTGCTTTTGGCAACCCGCGGCATGTGGCATCCTACACAGTTGGCAAAGGAGTGGATGGCGTGAGCCGCCGTTTTGTTCAGAATTGTATGACATTCAAAGCATTGCTGCGAGCCGGCGCCCACTGTCTGGGAACTGGTCGGGGCGACGCCGAGCCGGTGAACGAAATGACAGGAGGTGCAGGTCACGCCCTCCCGGTAGTGCATGGATTGCTCCCAATCGGTATATTGCTGATGGTGCCCCTTGGAAAAGTCCTCGGCATAAACTTCCAGGACGTCTCCAGGCTCGTAATTCGGCGATCTGAAAAATGCTTCCAGTGATTTTCCGGGTTGATAGCCTACCGGCCATTGGGCATTTTCAACCAGGGTGGCTTCTCCCCTGGCGTGGCAGGCACCGCAGATCTGCACGGCGACTCCCATGGTGAGCTTGGCCGGGTTGATAATCGTCTGCCGTTTTTCAAATACCGCAGCTTTGGGTAGCGCGGCATGCCAGGATCCCTTGCCATGACAGGCTTCACACCCGACACCCGGCTCGAGAAAGGACTTTTTTTCAAGATCCACGCCTGTGGCGTGACATCCGCCGCAGTCAAGCAGCCAGGGACGTTTTTCCCAATCCTCTTCGTGATAAGCGGTCCAGTTGTGCGCCTCTGAATTATACTGGATGGGGGCGATGTAATACTCTCCGTTTCTTTTCACGAGGTACCTCTGGGTCCATTGGCTGCCGATCGTATATTCGATCTCATCCTCTTTGGGTATGTAAATTTGATCCGCAGGCACCTTGAGCGCGTCACCCTCTGCAGCCAGATCTTCACGGATTTTTTTTTCATCGATCGGGACAATAATGGCATCCTGGTTCTTGTCGGCATCCTGGAGCATGCGGCTGTGAAGGGTCATCTGCCAGGAGTCGTAGTGCTCGAGATGACACATTTTACAGGTATCCGAGCCGACATATACCTTCGGTTTTGCCATAATGGCGTCGACATCGATAGCCTGATTGTTGCTGCAGCCGAACATCAACAACACGAGGCCTACAAATGAAATTGTCGCCGTTTCTTTCCCCCTCATGCGCTTCTCCTTGTTTGCCTTACATGCTGAGAGTTATAAGTTCGAGCCCGCACGCCTCCTGCGATTGCTCCAGTTTTTAAGAGCCTTATCAAGGCAACCCCGAATTCGGTAGTGATCGCGTCCGTTGGCGAATGCATTTGATGACTTTAATTTTGCCGGTTTAAATTCTAGCTTTTGGCCCGGCCGGTGAGGTCTTCCGCTTGTTCAAACCTGGGATTCTTCGTCGTTTTCGAGAATAACCCGCAGCCAGAAAAAAAGTTCATCCGGATCGATCGGTTTAGACAAACAAGCCGAAATATAATCCCTCAGCGCCTCCTCCAGTTCGGGGTGATATTGGCGCTCCGAAAATGCGATGATATGGATCCCGGGATTTTTTCTTCTGAAATCCCTGACAGCCCGATTGTCGATCGTCATGGTGTCCAAGTCTAGAATGATGACCCGGCAGTCGTGTTTTTCCAAATAGCTGTCCATTTCCGAAAAAGAGCTGAGAGAAATCACCTGAAACTGACGATCGGATAAAAGGGCGCAAATGTCACCGGATTGCTTTTGATCTGTTTCCAGAACGGCGACCTCTTTTTTCACCTGGAATCGCACCATTTATAAATAAGAGTTTTAATCCAGACACGTTGAATGCGGTGTTTGAATCGGAATTCAGGTTCAGCCTATATAACGCAAATGGCATGCCACAGAGAGGTTTAAGTGAAAAAATGAGTCGAAAAAATAGGTTTCAAAAGAGATTTATTGCCTAATTTATTGAAATGTTAAGGTATTCATAAAAAGATCAAATGAATTTCAAGCAAGATCACGATTGCAAAAGGTTCGAAGCGCCACCCGCCGCCGTTGCGATGGTTCGCACCTTTATGGGACAGATAACTGGTTAACTTCTAAAAATTTAATTATTTAAGAATGTTAAGTCTGTGTCAATTTGGGACACGTCCTTTAAAATGAACAGCCGGCCGGGTGGCAAACCGGGTTTCATCCACCTATTGGGTTACCATAGAGCCCGCTGTTTAGAAGCTGTCTCAGAATAAATATTTTGAGACAGCTTCTAGTGTACGGTCGGGGGGCTGATTCCGTATTTGGCAAGTTTTCGATACAACGTATTTCGGCTGATGCCGAGCCTTTTGGCGGCTTCTTTCTTGTTCCAACTGCATTCATCCAGGGTCCCTTCGAGCAACCTCATCTCGTTTTCCACTATCGAACCCTGGGCGTTGGTTTCGGAGCCGTCGGAATCATCGCTTTGCTGCAAGGCGGTCGGAAGGTCGTACAACTCGATGCGGGGGCCTTTGGTCAATACCACCGCGTGCTCGATGCAGTTTTCGAGCTCGCGAACGTTTCCCGGCCACGAATAAAGCAGGAGTCGCCGCATGGTTTCCGAACCAAAACCGATCAGGTCTTTTCCCTGTTCGGAAGCGAATCGCTGCAAAAAGAAGCGCGCCTGAAGTGGAATGTCATTGGGCCTGTGTCTCAAAGGCGGCAGATGCAGCGGAATGACATTCAAACGGTAATACAGGTCCTCCCGAAAAGTTCCCTTCCGGACTTCTTTTAAGAGGTCTTTGTTGGTTGCGGCAATAATGCGTACATCCACAAATAATGTTTTTTCCCCCCCGACCCGTTCAAATTTTTGAGTCTGAAGAACCCGCAGGAGCTTAATTTGAGCCGAAGAAGGTATTTCACCGATCTCGTCTAAAAAAACAGTGCCGCCTGTTGCCTGCTCAAAGCGTCCTGTTTTTTGTCGAACGGCTCCGGTGAAAGCGCCTTTTTCATGCCCGAACAGCTCGCTTTCAAGCAGAGTGGATGGATAGGCGGAACAGTTGATGACGACGAAGGGCTTTTGTCGACGAAGGCTCTTCTGGTGCAATGCTCTGGCAACCAGCTCTTTGCCGGTGCCGCTTTCGCCCTGAATCAGGACGGACGTATCGGTGGGTGCGATGTCTTCAATCAGCTTAAAGATTGTTTGCATCTTTGGATCTTTGCCGACGATGCCGCAATATTCGGTGCTGGATTCTATTTTGTTTCGGAGGCCGAGCATCTGCTCTTCCTGGGATACAGCATATTTGATCGCCCTGGCAGAATGGTTCAACACCAGGTTTACAATCCCCACCTGTTGCTGGTCGCATTCGCAGGATCCGGGACAGGGTATCAACAAGGCGCCAAGAATCTGATTCTCATGGCGGATGGGAAATGTGGCTATATGGGCGGCTGACAGAAATGCATCGGAAACCAGGCTGGTGCCGAAAGCCTGCTTTCTAATAAAAGTGATGTCGACCATGTCCGACAACAAGGGCAGCAACTCACCGAAATCCTTCCTTTTGGCCGTCTTGAACTCCCTTTCGGAAATAACGAACAGCGTTTCCTTGTTGCTGCTGAAAACAAAAAATGCGAGTTCCCTGCAGGACACCGACTCTTGAAATTTGTTAATGAGATAGAGACAGACATTCTTGAGGCTGTCCAGTTCCCGTATTTTCTTGATGATTTGGAAAGAATTTGTGGTTTGCTGATGAGCGCGTTGGACGTCTTGCGCATTTCTTTCGAGACAACGCGTGTATTCGTACATCCGTTTGAGCATTCGGTTGATGGCGTCTGTCAGACGCCCCACTTCATCCCGGCCGTCGCGTGCCGGCTCCAAGCTAAGCTCGCTGGTACCGTTTTCAATATCCTTCGTTAATTCTTCAGCAGCCTCCGCAAGGTTTGACAGTGGTTTTGTGATCCGCCGAATGAAGAAGTAGCAAATTGACAGTGCGACGATGAGAATAGCCAGGGTGAGGCCTGTCATTTGCAGCCTTATTTTCATTACTTCGGCGCGGTATGCTTTCTCGGAAAGGCCGATACGCAGTATTCCCGCTTTTCCGGAGAGAATCGGCCAGGTGATATCCAGGAAGGTTTGGTCCTCTTCAGTTGATATCTGCTTAAAATTGCCGACCCGATCACTTTCCTTTTGACCGGCATCTAAAAGTGTTTTCGGGATACCGTCCGAAAAAGAATGGGCCAGGATCTTGCTGTCTTTAACGACAAAAAGATATTTGATGGCGGGATTGCTTTCCAGTTGGTATTTAAGTAAATTCTGAAGTGAGGTGACATCATCGGCGAGGATTTTATTTGCCGCTTCAAGCGCCACTGCCCGGGATAGATATTCTCCCTGTGCGACCGCGGCCTCCCGAAGGCCTTTGCTCAAACGGTTTGTCTCCAGCAGGGAGATGATTGCCCCGCTTCCGATAACCGTTACAAAAATCGAAACCACCAGCTTGCTTCTGAGACTCTCCAGTTTCATATAAAATAGAGACCCGCTGAAATATTTTTTTGGCCTGAAAAATGGTTTCCTGTTGTTGCCGGTGCCGGGATGGCGCATCGTTAAAACCGTTTAAGCGGCCATGCATCGGAATCGGTGACGACAAGAAGAATCAGGAAACTTCGCAAGAGAGTTGAAAGAATCTGCGTCAAGGTGGCACCGCTCAGCAGATCTTGGAAATAAGGATATTTGGCACAATTTCTTTTATGTGTCAATTCAAATTGCCCGGTAATTTACCGAACCGTTCCCTTTTCGATTGCACTGCGCGCCCGATAACGGCCACCCTTGATACAGTTTGAAGCCCTGCGTACCGCTATGTGCCAGGAAGGTCAATCATTTATATTCTTGAAAAAGCGGTTGAATATTTTATCGTCGACCGTCATGCATTCCGTTTTCAATCGTCTGTAATTCTCCAGCAGATCCTTGCCCTCGGTGGACAATCGGCTGCCCAGTTTTCTATCGGTATGCACAATGATCGTATCCAGATGCTTTTCAGTCGTTTTGATTTTACTCCAGACGGCTTTATAAGACATTTTCATTATCTTGGCGGTTTGGTTGATGGATCCGGTTTTTTCGATGTTTTTCAGAATTTCCGCCCGGCCGTTGCCGATAATGATATTGTCGTGCTCGTCGACGATCCACTGACTTGACTTCAATTTAAGTTTCGTCATTTTCGTGCGATCCCTGATTCATCGGAGTGAAACGTTACGAACATTTACCGAAAGGACAGTGGGGGTAAGTACACGTCGGGCAATCCCTGCAGAGGCCTCCATGCCCCAGGAACGCAAGCTCCGCCTTGCCGATTTTCTCGCCGGCCAGTATTCGGGGCAAAATCAGATCCAGAACCGTGATGCGGTGGTACATGCCGCAGGCGGGCACTCCCAGCAATGGGATATCCCCAAGGTAGGCTACCACAAACATGGCACCCGGCAATACCGCCGCTCCGTAATGCATCTCTTGGGCTCCGGCGATCTGAATCCCCTGACGGGTGACATCATCGGGGTCGACGCTCAAGCCTCCGCTCAACAGGATTAAACTGCACCCCCGCTCCAGGTGTGTTTTTATGGCCCGGTTGATCAATTCGGCATCATCGGGAACGAACAACGGTTCATTGACCGTACAGCCCAGCGCGCTCGCCTTCTCGGAGAGAATCGGCGCGAAACGATCTTCAATCAGTCCACTGTATACTTCATTGCCGGTGACGACGATTCCCACCCGGGCCGGCCGCAATTTTTTGACGGCCAGAACCGCGCCGGCTTGTTGTGCAATCGCAGCCGCCCGCTCCACGGACGCACGCTTCATGACCAGCGGTATGGCCCGGGTCGCCGCAACCAACTCTCCCCTATGCACCAGGGTATGACTATGAAGGGTGGCGCACATCACCTCCTCGACCATGTTAAACGCCGCCAGCGCCGAGGTATTGACGATAAACAGCCCGTCGGTCCCGGCCTGCAGCTTTATTTTTCCCTCCCGCGGTTCGTCCTCCCATAAAATACCTTCCCCGGCCAGCGCCCTGGCCAGGATAGCAGCCGCCTCGTCTTCGTGGATTTCATCTTCGGCTGGATCGAGGAGGTAAAGGTGGTTTTTACCGAGTTTTTGCAGATGGCACAAATCATCATTGCACACCGTATGACCCCTTCGAAAAGCGGGCCCCTTGAAAGCGCCGGGCCGGACCTCGGTGATATCATGGGCGAGTTTGGTGCCCACCGCGTCTTTCAGTTCAATTTTTTTTAACATATTCAAATCTCCTGGGTTAAGAAAATATAACGGGTCACCCTTCTGGCGGCGACCTGTGCAATGGAAGTTCCAATCATTTGCAATCGTCGCGGATGCCTCCGCGGTCTTCAGCCACCCCGTCAATCCAGTGTCTCCCCGGAGTTGTCCGGCGCATGGCATCTACCGGGGGTCCAGTTCATGTCGGGCCAGGTGATCTCGCGGAAATTGGCAAAATAACCATCTCCGGTACACGGCACGCAAAAATTACGTCCAGCCCTGATTACTTCACGGCCGTCGCGCACTATCTGGCCGCAACGGCAGCAGGCGACCTTGCGACGGGTGGGACCCGGGAGGTCGAATTCACCGATAGGCACTTCGACCTGCTGCACCCGGAATAACACACTGTCCGGCATCCGTTTGTATGCTTCCAATTGACGGGCATGCGCATCGGCGATTTCCGGTGCATATACCCGCGCCAGACTGCGCGCTTCCTCGGTGGATATGACCCGGAAAGACAGGCTGGTTTCTATATTCAGGAAAGTAGCCGCCATAATGCCGTAGTCCGCGAATTTGAGCGAACGGCGGCCCAATTTGACCCCGGTAACGTGGGCAATCGCATCGGCCGCACAGCGGTCCATCTCCACATAGACGATGAGTTTTTTAAGTTGGTCATGATGGGCCGGCTCGTTCAACCCGATGAGCCGACAGCCCAGCATGGCCATCCGCACGCCTACAGCCTGTCCCGGACAAAGATGCCCATGCGTCTTGGAGGATTTACTTAAAAGGGTCGCGAAATCTTGCATAATTATATCGGTGCCCGCTTGGCGGCGCCGGGAAATCCGCTACGGTTTTCGGCAAATCAGCGCCCAGCGGCGGATCAGGTGGCAGACGGAAGTCCGCGGGAAGGCGTCGCGCGCTGCTGAAAACCGGATAATTTTTCCCTGGACGCGAATGTCGCATCCATCGCTTGAAACTGCAGCCATGGAAAATCTCCGCATTCCGTCCCGGCCGCCCGCCGCCGATACGGGCAGGAAATATAATCCATGAAGACCCTCCTTATGTTAATAAAAACATAACACAGGAATTGATAGCATAATTTTGCGGTTGTGTAACGCGAAAAATGAAGCTGAAAAGCGCTGGAAAAATATCGGTGATATGGGAGATGTGGTTTTTTATGACCGGCTGTTTTTTTTCTTTACCATTTCAGACAAATCTTGTATTGAATATTTTACGATGTAGGAAATAGAGGTACACGTTCTCCGATCATGGTTTGACAATGCTCATCAGGAGGAAACATGAAAAAACCCGAAGATGCAGCGAAGAAAAATTTGCCGACCTGGAGAAAAGTGTTAATACCCGCTGTTCTCATTTCTGTCGGCATTCTCATCGCTTTTCCGCTCTTTAGTATCGGCTACTACACCATGGTAAGAACCTCAACCCCGGGGTTCTGCGCGAGCTGCCACGAGATTCAGGCCGCCTACAACAGCTGGAAAACCTCCACCCATGTCAACAACGCCCAGGGGTTTGTAGCCGATTGTATGGACTGTCATTTACCGGCTCCCCACGACACGTTCAATTTTTTCTACCAGAAAACATTCCATGGAATCAAAGATGTCTTTGTTCATTTCGTTTACGGTGAATATGACCGGGATGCAAACCGCCAGGCGGCTTACGCGTCATTTAAAAACGAGCAATGCCTGAAGTGCCACCGGAATTTGCTGTACATCCCGGAGAAACGAGGCGCAATGCTGGCACACAGAACCGTTCTTTACCCGCGACCGGGCTATGAGAAAAAATGTGTGGACTGCCATCGTCCGCTGGTGCATGTTCCCAAACCGTATTACGATTACAAACAATTCGGATAGAATCTTTGTTTGCCTGAAATTCATGTCTCGGCATCCCTGCCGAGGTTAAGACCATCTTCAATTCCATACAACCGATGTCGAGATCAGCGTGCTGAATCGCTTGAGTAGCTGTGGCGACCGACCCGCCCGGGCTCACTCGGGATCGTATCGGAGGTCCCCATCGGGGGTTTATATTTATCAATCGGCAAACCGCAAGGAAAGGAACGACCATGAAAACTCATTTCGGTATCATCGCACTGATCGTCGCGATCACAGGCTTCCTGGCATCCGACGCCTATTTTGCCGACGCCCAGACCACGGGGAATTTCCCGAAGGAAAAGGAACTGCAAATCGTTCGCAGCATGCCGCCTGAGGCCGTAGCCTGCCTGGAATGCCATAAAAGGGAACATCCCGGCATCTTCGATGACTGGGCGCAGAGCCGGCACGCCAGTGCCAACATAACCTGCTATGACTGCCACCGGGCGGAAGAATTTGATCCCGATGTAAGCCAGGAGCATTACAAACAATACGAACGCTCCGATGCAAAATACGGCACGAGGGAATACCGGGTGCCGGTGACCGCTGCGGTCAGTCCTAAGGATTGCTCCCGTTGCCACCCGGATGAAGTCATGCAATACAACCGCAGCAAACATGCCAATACCCTCGAGGTCATCTGGAAAATCGACCCGTGGCTGAACGAGGGTATGAACAGTGATTTGGAGCGTACCACCGGATGTTATGTCTGTCATGGGACGATCCTGGCTATGAAAGACAATGAACTGGATCCCATGACCTGGCCGAATGCGGGTGTGGGACGGGTGAATTTCGACGGCAGCAAGGGCAGCTGTACATCCTGTCATACCCGGCACCGCTTTTCGGTTATGGAAGCCCGCAAACCCGAAGCGTGCGGACAGTGCCATCTGGGGCCGGACCATCCCCAAATCGAAATATATATGGAATCCAAGCATGGCGATATTTACACGGCTCATGGGGATTCCTATAACTGGAATGCGGCGCCGGGTACCTGGAGTCCGGGGGTCGATTACAGGGCGCCCACCTGCGCCGTCTGCCACATGTCGGGTTCCGGAACGGTGTTGACATCCCACGATGTGACCGAACGTCTGGCATGGGAAACCCAGGCCCCCATCACCGTGAGACCCAGTGATTTCAAACCCTTTCCAGCCAAGACCAACTATGAGGTCGAACGTAAGAAAATGAAGGCGGTATGTCTGCAGTGCCACGGCGACACCTGGGTGGATGGTCATTTTACCAGGCTGGACGAAGTGGTCAAGGAGTACAATGACATTTACTTCACACCGGCCAAAAAGATGATGGATGAGTTATACGTCAAGAAATTGCTGGATAACACGCGCTATTTCGACGAACCTCTGGAATTCGAATATTATGAGCTATGGCATCACGAGGGCCGCCGCGCCCGTTTCGGCGCCGCTATGATGGCGCCGGATTACGCCTGGTGGCATGGTTTCTATGAATGCAAAAAACGCCATTTGCACTTCTTCGAGCTCGCCCAGGACCTGATCGAGAATAACAAGAAATCATACAAGCTCGAAAACTTCCCCGCAGCCACCGGAAATGCGACAAAGCCGCCGGTATTGTTTCCAAAATAAAGCTTTAAATAACCCCAGACCGGATCGGGGAGTCTTTCTGTTCATCCGCTACATGGCATTGAACCGGATATCTCCCCGACTGCTCGAATAACCACCATTTTGCGGCAGTCCGCTTTCCCGGGCTGCGGAGCGGACTGCCTGTTTTTCCAAATCCCTCATCCCTCAGGCTTCCTCGATAACCTCGTTTACCCATTGAAGGGAGGCGATCATATTTGGAAAGCCCGTCGTCGTCAATGACAACAGAACCACATGGGCAATCTCTTCAGCGGATGCGCCGGAACCCATGGCCTTGCGCGTGTTGGACATGACGGCCCCTCTGGAGTTGGCGCCGATGGCGATGCCGAGTTTGATCAGGTCCTGGGCTTTCTGGTTTAGCGGGCCCGTATCCCGGCAGGTTTGGCCCAGTTTTTTAAAATCTTTGAACACCTCGGGAAATTTCGTGGAAAAGTGCTCGTATACTTTGGGCAGGTACATGAAACCTCCTTTTGAGCCCTTTGAAAAATGAACATTTTTCAAAGGGCTCCTTTTGCGAGTTTGTTGGTGGGAAACAGTAACCTACCACGATTAACCGATCGATTTCAATAGGCGTATTTTTAATGACGCCCAATATCGGGCGTAACCAAAGTGCTAAGGGATCACTCAAAAATAACTTCACATTATCGCTTTTTGTGTTATTTAATTTGGAAATGCACAGTGGTTGTTTTGGGTCCTTAATCCGGTTTTAATTTTGATTGAATTGCATGGTGTGATGCACGAGTCCAACCATCCTTCCCACACGCCTGTCATCCCTGCCGCCAGGCGGCGATACCTGTATTTTCTCGTTATTCTGGGAATTTTTGCCCTGTTTTTCGGCCTGGGAGGACAATCACTGGATAATAAGGATTCGGTGCGGTTCGCCGAAATTTCCCGGGAAATCCTTGAACACAAGGACTGGATCCTGCTGCGTTTCGGCGGTGCGATATATCCGGACAAACCGGCGCTGCACTTCTGGATGGTTGCCGGGCTGTATAAAATATTCGGTATCAGTCCCCTGATCGCCCGGCTGCCTGAAGCCGTGGCCGGATTTTGTGGAGTTCTGATTGCCTTTTTTTTTGCGGCCAGAATTCTGAAAAGCTCGGAGGCCGCCTTTTTGGCCGCCCTTATCCTGCTTTCCACCTATGGATACTATTTCTGGGCCAGGAGAACCCGGATTGACATCGAATTGGCGGTATTCTATGCCCTGTCGATGGTCCTTTTCTACGATGGCATCGAAAGCGGCGTGAGGCTTCGAAAAGCGCTGTACTATGCGGGTTTCTGGCTGGCTACCGGATTCGCTTTCATGTGCAAGGGACCGGTAGCATTCACCAATCTGGCGGTTGTCATCGTCTACGGCATATATGTGGTGCGCAAGGTTGAAGGCTGCGAAATCGCTCCGGGGTTGCTGGCCATGACCAGCCCGCTGATGGCCTTGCCAATTTTACCCTGGGTGGTGCCGCTGTTGAACCACCCCCGGTTTTCGGGCTTTGTGCAAGCCTATAATCAGACTGTGATCATGCACCGCGGCTTTTCTCTATTCACTTATTTCTATGATTTCCCCATGCGGCTTTTTCCGGCATCGCCCTTTTTCTTTTTGGGAGTCTGGGGCTTTTTCCGATATCGCAAGGCGCTCAAAGCACACCGGGGCCTGGTTTTTATTCTGCTCTGGGTCGGCGTGTATGTGTTCATCCTGCATCTTTCCAGCGGAAAGAATGCACGCTATCTGCTGCCGATCCATATGCCCGTTTCGATCGCGGCCGCCTGGGGGATTCTATTTTATACCCATAAATACCCCGCGGCATTCGGCAGAATCATGCGCTGGGGTGACCGTATTTTCCTGGTGGGCGCAGCCGCCGGCCTTTTTTTGCCCCTGGGGTTCGCCTATTATCATAAGGCCCCCATGCTGGCTGCGCTTCCGTACATTGTCGTACTGGCCCTGGCGCTCATTGTCGCCCGCAAGCTATTGCCGCTTAAAGTCGCGGGGCTTTTCCTCAGCTTCATTTTAATCCTGCTGTCCATAGAAATTGCGGACAACGTCGTGGACAAAAAGACAGCGGTTTACTTGCAAATAAGCGACATTCTGAAAAAAGAAGGGTTGGCACCCGAGGAGATCACTTTTTACCGCTGCGACACGGGCAACAGGGCGAGCCATGCGCTCAGCTTCTATTACAACCGTCTGATCCCCTGTTCGACCGATTTTAAAAAGATCGCCGCAGATCCCGACATCCGCGGGATCATTTCCACCGACGAGGCGCTCGGTGCACTGAAACCGCGGCCATGGGTCGATGGGCAATACAGAGAGATCCCCGTCGGGCATGAATTCGTCATCATCTTGAAATCACCGCAGGGATAGTAGATCCGCCTTTGGAGCCCCGGCTCAGTTGAACCTACACATGCTTGAATGATTGGGCCTTTTTTATCTTATCTCGCCGCAGTGCCCGCGGAGCGCGCAGCGATTATTTAAAAAATTTTTTCTCCGCGTTCTCGGCGCTCTCCGCGGTGAATATGGCTTAAGCTTCTTTTCTGAGTAGACCGGCTGCCTTTTAGGTTTAGGTTGTGCTAATATGGCAACCCGTTAAAGCTGATTTGATACATGAAAGTCAATTCCATCATAAATCGATCCATCTTTACGGAAATTCTGGGGCCGTTCAGCATCAGCGTCTTGTTCTTTGCCATCGTTTTCATCATGATGGAGATGTTGAAAATCGCCAATTGGGTGGTGAACTATAACATCGGCATCGGGATCGTGGTCCTGATGATTGCCTATGCCTGCCCCTATTTGATGGTGTTCGTTCTGCCGATGTCCACGATGATGGGAATCCTGCTGACCTTTCTGCGCTTGTCCAGCGACAATGAATTGATCGCCCTCAAATCGGGAGGGGTGAGCATTTACCGTTTGCTGCCGCCGGTGTTGCTTTTCAGTTTCATCGGCTTTCTGCTGACGGCTTTTATGACGATTATCGGCGTGCCGTGGGGCAATGTTTCTCTCGAAAAATTGGCTCTGAAAGTGATGGCCTCCAATGCAGATATCGGCCTGAAAGAGAGAACTTTCATCGACACATTCGAGAATGTCATGCTGTATGTGAATAAAATCGACGTTCGCAATAAAAAAATTATCGATATCTTCATCGAAGACAAAAGAAAGGCCGGAATGGTCAGCACGGTGGTCGCTCCCGAAGGTCGGCTGATCAGCGATCCCGATAAGTCCCTGATTCATTTGCAGCTTTACAACGGCACCATCAACCAGACGAATCTTAATAACCGCTCGGTGAATTCGATAAACTTCGACACCTACAATTTTAGTTTTGAACTGGAGCATAAGGTTGTCAAATTCGAAGACAAGCAGAAAGATCCGGATGAAATGAGCCTGGTGGAGTTGCACGAATACATCCGAAAGGCGCCGGTCCATGATAAGGATTACTGGAAAGCCCAGATAATTCTGCATCGCAGTTTCGCCTATCCGATCGCCTGTTTCGCTCTCGGACTGTCGGCCATGCCTTTGGGGATTCAATCGCGGTCGGTGAAAAGATCCTTTGGCTTGACGCTTGGACTTTTTTTCTTTTTTTTATATTATATGCTGTTGTCGGCGGCAATCATCCTGGGGGAAGCAGGCGATATTCACCCTGCCATCGGAATGTATTTGCCGACTGTCATTACAGGCTTCATCGGCTTGTATCTTTTTATCAATACGGCCAGGGAGCAGACGATACCGCTGGTGGTGCTGTTTCAGCGCATGCGCCGCCTGCTGTTGAAATTTCGCAGAAACAGGGAGTGATACGGTGGAATCTGCCGGTCGTTGTTGGTTGGGGAATCAAAAAAAATGAATGAGACGGACAACGTTTATCGGCGCAACGAGCGGTGGATCATTCTTCTGCTGATTCTGCTGTCTTATCCACTTTTTTTCTATAAACTCGGCGACCGCGACATCTGGTCGCCCGATGAGGATGAATATGTCCAGGTAAACCGTGAAATGGTTTATGACGGGCATTGGATCTTTCCGACCGCCAACGGCCAGCCGTATTACATCAAGCCGCCGCTTTTCAACTGGCTGGGCAGTGCCTTTGCCGTGGTCAACGGTGACGTCACCGAATATACGAGCCGTCTGCCATCCGCGATCGCCGCCGCCGCCGGGATCCTGCTGATCTACATCCTTGGAAAAATGCTCTTCGGTTACCGGGCCGCATTTCTGGCGGCGCTAATTCTGGCGACCACCCCGCTTTATATCGAATTCGGGCGCTGGATCCAGATAAACATGATCTCCGCCGTACTGTTGATGGCCAGCCTGACTTTTTTTTATTGGGGTTATACCCACGAGCATCGGCGAACTCCCGCCTACCTGCTCATGTATATCCCCGCCGGGATCGGCACCCTCAATATGGGTCTGGTAAACGCTGTCATGCCGGCGATCGTCATCGGACTGTATCTGATCGCTGTCAAAGATATCAAACATATCCTGCAGCTCAAGATCAGCTGGGGTCTTCTGATTTATCTGGTGATTGTCGCTCCCTGGAACCTGACCGTCGCCCTGCAGGGCGAACATGCTCGCGATCTTTTCATCCTCAGCAATTTCACCCGCTATTTCGGTAAATGGGTGCATGTGCGCCCGTTCTATTATTACCTGACCACGACGCCGCCTTATTTTCTTCCCTGGCTGGTGTACCTTCCCGCCGCCTGCTATCTGTGCTTTTCCCGTAAAATGGTTGCGCAGCGCAGCCAATTGTTGTTTGCTTTCGTGTGGATGATCGGTTTATTCGTGTTTTTCTCTTTTTCACACACAAAGCGCAGCGAATATCTTCTGCCGATATTCCCCGCGCTGGCCTTGCTCGCGGGCTACGCAGTGGACCGAGGCCTGCGGGAGCCGGCCGGATCAATGATGCGGCGCCGGCTGTTCACCTGGCCGACCTATTTTCTTTTCGGCATTGTCTTGTGCGCCGGATTGGCTTTCGCCGTTTATGGCGCGAGCCTCTCCCTGGATTGGTTTGTTACCGTCCTGCCGGTTTCCTTGATGCTGCTGCCGGGAGCCCTGATAGCGTTCGTTTTGTTTCGGCGCGGCAGGCCCATGGCTTCCCTGCTGGCCGTGGTTTTGGTTCTGGTAACGGCGGTCGCCTACACCGTCGGACCCGTTGTCGCCCAAAAAAATGAAAACGATTCGGCCAAGCCGTTTTGTCTCGAGGTGGTAAAATACGTGCCCGAGGGCGAAAAGCTGAAGGTTTATCGGTTCAACAAGCCGGTTTTCGGGGTTTATACCCAGCGGTTTATCGACAACACCGAGGACCCCGCCGTTTTAGCGGAGTGGTTCCGATCCCAGGCGCCGGTTTATGTCGTGACCAAGGAAAAGGAGTATCTCAAAATCAAGGACAGCTTTCCACAGCCGATCTATATCGTTTTCCGGAAGTGGATCGACCACCGGTATGCGCTGCTGATTTCGAATCGTCCGACACCGGCGGGACCGCCCGGCGCAGGGTAGTCGCAGGAACCGTTTGCGCACTGCAACTTTCAACCTAAGTTTCTTCCAGCCTGGATCGAAGAATGGTCTCCGAGCGGTATGGCCGTGCTCAATTCCAGGTGGCAGGTGCCAGCATTTCTTCCGGCTGCATTAGCGGTGGATTCTATCGATAGATGAATGTCGGGTTAACGAGATTCATGGAAAAAGTTCGGCATCAAGGAAGTTAACTTCTGAACTACCTGACACCTGACACCCGAAACCCGTGTGACGATTTTACGACAACTTTTTTACCGCCGTCGTCTCGTTCTGCGCCGATGCAATGAGAATTTCCCTTCCTTCAGCGCTGGACTGCAGGGCGGCTTCGACAATTCTGACGGCATCCACACCGGCCCGGCCGCCGGCCTTTGGTCTGGACCCGGATTTTACACAGCCCACAAAATCCTGCAATTCGAGAAAAAGGGGCTCGGCCGGTAAAATTTCTTTATTGATGATTTCCCCGCTCACCGATTTCCAGGTGTCGTTGTCCAGGACGTGCCGGTTGCGGTATATCCGCACCTTATCCTGGGAGGATGAAAAATCACACACCAGGGTGGCCTGCTCACCGGTAACGGTGAACAGACGCTTTTTATCGGGTGAAAAATAATTTGCTTCCACCACCGCCGGAACGCCGTTGTAATCCAGCCAGATCCAGGTCATGTCATCCATGCCCCTTTGCAGCAGATCTTCACAACGAGCCGTCACTTTTCGGGGCAGGCCTTCCATCAGATAGTTGAACAGATCGATAAAATGCAGGCCGTCAGAAATGGCAACCCCCCCGTCGGTCCGGGGGCGCTTGAATCCGGAAAAAACCCCGCTCAGAGATTGGACGGCGCCCATGTGCCCCGATCGGATGTAGTCCTTGATAAAATCCGCGGCCGGATCGTAGCGGAAAATATGACCAACCTGCAAAAGGATATTGTGCTGCAAAGCCAGGGCGGACAGCCTGTCGGCTTCCACCCCGGTGGGTGCCAACGGTTTTTCAACGAATACGGCCTTTCCCTTTTCAAGCAGTTCGGCGCAGATGGAAAAATGGGTGGAAGCCGGTGTCACCACATCCACCGCTGTGACGATATCCGCAAATTCCCGGTAATCTTCGCTGATGTGATCGTGGGCGATCCCCTGATCCAGACAGTATTGCCTTCCCGATGCCGAGATCTCGGCAACATAAAGATCCACCGGCAGATTGGACCAAACCCTGAGATGATTGGCGCCCCAGCGTCCGACGCCAATCTGCATGATTTTCATACGCGATCCCTTCCTGCTCCTGGTTTAATAATTTACCGGAGCTAAATAATTTATTTTTCGAATTTCAAAAGGCTTTTGCCACCTTCCCGCCGGGGTGGGTTCAACCGACGAATGCATCCGCGGAGGATACCTCCTGTTCAGCAGCGAATCTTCTGGCAGGAAAACACCGTCGGCGAAACCATAATATGGCGAAACAGTCGACCAGACCGCGGAACAGGCGGTTTCCGATACCGTATTTGGACTCCCCCCGGATTCTGGGTCGGTGATTGACCGGTATTTCGGTGACCTCAAATCCCTGCAGACGCAGCAGGGTCGGCAGGAAGCGGTGCATGCCGTTGAACAGGGGGATTTCGCGCAGGGCGTCTTTTCTGACGGCCCGGAACGTGCACCCGGCGTCCGTAATCTCATCCCCCGTGATCCGGTTGCGAAATCCGTTGGCGATTCTGGAGGATACGCGTTTTATCCAGTCGTCCTCGCGTTGTTGGCGCACCCCGCAGACGGCATCCGCGTGCCGGCCCGCTTCGAGCAGGGCGGGAATGTCGGCGGGATCATTTTGCTGATCGGCGTCCATGGTGACGATCCAGTTCCCGCGGGCATTGGCAAAACCGGTGGCCTGCCCGGCACTTTCACCGCAGTTGACCACATGCCGGACGATTCTGAGCTCCGCAAACTTTTTTTTCAATGCCTGCAGAATGGCGAAGCTGTTATCCGTGCTGGCGTCGTCCACACAGACGACCTCGAAGCCACGGCCGATTTGATTGAGAACCGGAAAAAGCTCATCGAGCAGCGGCTCCAGGTTTTCTGCCTCGTTATACACCGGAATGACGATCGATAATTCCAAACTTGCCTCAGACATATTTTGTGGCCTTTTTGTGATGAAAAAGTTTCACGAGCGGGTTTCGAAAAAGCGGCCGATGGCCCCGGCAACGGTTTCTATTTCCCGGGGTTCAATTTTGGGAAACATCGGCAGGGAGAGAACTTCACGACAGGCCGCTTCCGCCTCGGGCAATGATCCCGGAGATAATTCCAGATCCTTGTACACGGGCTGAAAATGCAGCGGCACCGGATAATGGAGGCCGGTTCCGACTCCCTGCTGTTTCAGAAAATCCGCCAGTTCATCGCGGTGTTCGTACCGAATGGCATATACATGCCAGACCGCTTCGCAATCCGTCGGTACCGCGGGCAGAACGATTTCTTCATAGGGTTTCAGCAGCTCTTGATACCGGGTGGCGGCGGCACATCTTTCCCGGTTCCATTCGTCGAGGTGCCCGAGGCAGATCGCGAGTTGGGCGGCCTTGACGGTATCCAACCGGCTGTTGGTGCCGGCCAGTTGGTGGGTGTATTTGTCTTCCCGGCCGTGGTTGGCCAGCATCCGCACCTTTTTGATCAGATCGGAATCTTCTGAAACCACCGCGCCACCGTCGCCGAAGGCGCCCAGATTTTTGGAAGGAAAAAAGCTGAAGCAGCCGGCGTTCCCAATGGAGCCGACCCGTTGACCTTTGTACAGGGCACCCTGGGCCTGGGCGACATCCTCGACGAGGGCCAGGTTGTATTTTTCCGCCAGTCGCACGAAAGCGTCCATATCGGCGGGAATTCCGTAAAGGTGGACCGGAATGATCGCCCGGGTTTTATCGGTTACGGCGTCCGCCGCTGCCTGGGGATCGAGGGAATGGAAGCCGGGTGTAATATCGGCGAAAACCACAGCGGCGCCGGTCAGATTGATGGCTTCGCTGGTGGGAAAAGCGGTATTGGGGGCCGTGATGACTTCATCGCCGCTGCCGATCCCCAGAGCCTTCAAGGTGAGGTACAGGGCGTGGGTACAGTTGGAGACGGCGCACACGCCAGATGTCTTCTGCCATCGACCCATACGCTGCTCGAAATCTTTGACCTCGGGACCGTTGATAAAAGCACAACGTTCGATAACGTGATTGACGGCTGCCTGAATTTCGGGCATCAGCGGTTTGAATTGACGACCCAGATCGACGAATGGAACATTCATGGCCGGTTCTCCTTGGTTCGGTGTCGCGGAACAAGTCCACGCTTATGGTTTTTTGTATACGATCAATTGGCTATACCGTTTTTGCGCCAGGGCAATCCATCAGCCGGGGATTTCCTTTGAAATGCCCTTTCTTGTCGTCCGGCGCTGCGGCCTCCCCTGGATTGCAGCCAGGTCGCATTCCGGTCGGGTTTTCATGCGAACCGGCATTTGGGGCGATCAGGACTGATCCATACCAAAAATAAGGCTGATATTGAACTATTATATCCGCCGAGCTGTCGAAATTATTTGGCTTTGTCGTAAAAGTCAAGTATGCAGGACCGGAATTTTGCCGGACGCCGCATGATGGCAACGTTCCGGGACCGGAGCCCGCCGAATTGCTGTAGAATCCAGCGTGGGACCCGCCGGCCAGGCGTTGTGCAGCCCACGGCGAAATCCATTCTTGACGGGTTCGTGGAGGGATTGCTATGCTTCGGGCTGTAAAAGGAGAAAACATGACGAATTGTTCGGCAAAAACGCTTTGGCAGGAACTCGCCGAATTTCAGATCACCAACAGTCCCGGTTTTCCCGACTTCAGTTTTGAAAGTCTGATGACGCAGTCCCCCGCCTGTCGAATTGTCAGGGACAATGTCAGACGGCGGGTTTTCTATTTGCAAACCGCAGACAAGGGCTATTATCTCAAACTCAGCATCCTGGCCAGGCGCAAGGACCGTCGGCGCCATTTCCTGCTGCCCTTCCGCAAATGGACGGAATGGCGCAATCTGCATCGGCTGCTCGCAGCCGGCATCCCGGCGGCCAGACCGGTGCTCAAGGGAGAAACTAAAAAAAAACGGCCGGCCCGTTTTTTTTTGCTGACCGAAAAGATCGACGGACAGCCGTTGAAACTCGACGCGGCAGGTGCTGCGGCCCAAATGGGCGGATTTGGGGCCTTATTGCATGCCCACGGAATCTATCATACCGATTTACATCCGGATAATGTCATTGTAGATCCCCAGGGGCGGCCCTGCCTGGTGGATGTACAGGAAGCTTTCTTCTTATCATGGATTCCGCGCCGGCTGCGGATTCGCAATCTGGGTAGGATATTTTTCAATTTGGGATTGCTGGACGGGCCCGGGAAATGGTCGGCGGCATTTGTGAACGCCTATAACGCCGGGTTGCCCGCTCGGCTGGAACTATCGGATCTGATTCAGGCCGCCCAGCGCCATCAACAGCGCAAGTACCGCTCGCGCTCCCGGCGATGCTGCAAAAACAGCACGGAATTTACCGTGATCAGAAAACAGGGTCTGCGGGGGTTTAAAAGAAGAGATTTCAACTGGGATGTCCCGGATCTCGAACGTGCCCTGGCGGGCGCCCGCTCTGTTAAAGGCAACGAGGTGGTCTGCTACCAGGGCGTATGCATCAAAACCCGTCCCGTCAGCTATCGCCACCGCAACCGGTGTCTGGATAGCTGGAAAATGTCCCGGGCGCTGGAAGTCCGCGGTATTTCCGTACCGCCGGCTCTGGCATATCTGGTATATAGGAGCCGCAACTACTTTCTTTCCGAAATGCTGGACGACGGTCTGCACCTCAACGATTATCTGTCCTCGATGATGCCCCAAAAAGCGAAACGGAGGGCATTGAAGCACCTGGCCCGCTGGGTCCGGGCGATTCATGATGCGGATGTCTGGCAACGGGATTTCAAGTCCAACAACATCATCTGCCGCCGGGGCCGTTACTATATGCTGGATCTCGACGGCGTGAGAATCCGGCCGCTGACCGATCGCCACCGCATGACCAATCTCGCTCAGTTGAACGCATCCTTGAGCGGGGCCGTCACTTTCAGGGACCGCCTGCGGTTTTTCGGCTATTACGCCGCCGATGACAGGCTGTCCCGGCGCCGGAAACGCGAAAAATATGAGAAAATCTGGAATATAACCCAAACCAGGAATACGGTGTCTTACGGGCTGGATCTTGACCTGTTTGATTTGTGCCGAACCCGGGTCGAAAACCCGGCCGCCTGAAAAAGAGGCCATCATCAAAACCCGCAAGTACGAAAAACATATAGAAAATCCTTTATAACCGACTTTCTAATCCTGGCTCACTCAATATCAAGCGGCAGCCATGCTCAAGGTAATTCTGTTCGGTAAATCCAAACGGCGCACCCGAACGACGTATCATATCGCCCGGGCCTTCCGGGAACGCGGCCACAGGCTCCTGTGGTTGAACCCCGCCAAAATCAGACGGCGGCAAAAGAAACACGCCGACCCGTGGATTCTGAACCGAATCGATGCATTTGAGCCGGATCTGGTGTTTGTCTACTCAAAGGATATCCCCCTGCAGGTATTGAAATCCATTTCAGCCGGTAAGATACAAACCGTCATGTACTATGAGGATATGTCCCACGAGCTTTCTCCGGAGCTGGTGCGGCGGGCCAGGCTGGTGGATGTCTTTCTGGCCACCAATCAGGGCCAGCTGCCGGCATATAAAACGGCCGGCATCCGCAATCCGATTTATTTCACAGGCGCCTGCGATCGCCACGATCATCGCATCCGCCGCCCCATTCTGCCGATCTGGAAATCGGAGCTCGCTTTTATCGGCCAGGCGCGGCCTAATGAATCCAGAGTCACCCTGACCCGCCGGCTCGCTGAACGCCACCATGTCAAAGTCTACGGGAAAGCCTGGCGCGAGTTCGGCTTGAAACCGACCCTCAAGACGGTCACTCCCCGGGGCTATGGTCTGATCTGCCAGGGATCCGGAATCGTTTTGGGCGCCGATTTCACCAGCGACGTCGAGGGTTACTGGTCCAACCGGCTGTGGCTCACCCTGGGCTGCGGCGGTTTTTTCCTGACCCGCTATGTGCGTGGGATGGAGAATTTTTTCGAGAATAAAACCCACCTGGTGTGGTATCAGGATGAACAGGAATGCCTGGAGCTGGCCGCTGAATATCTGAGCCGGCCCCGGGAAAGACGGAAAATCGCCCGGGCGGGCTATCATCTGGTTCATCAGCAGCACACGTTTCATCATTTCGTCGACCGCGTCATCGCATTAATTCATTGAGTCCGGCCGCGCAGTCCGCTATGATGTCCATGAATCGGGTTCGTCCGGAGCAATTACGCGCGCAATTTGCACAATGTTGCCCAGTGGTTAAAACGTGAACGCAATGAAAATAAACCGCAGCCGACATCATCTGCTGGAGGCGGTGGCCGTCAAGTTGCGCCCCTCGCGGGTCCGCTACCTGCCCACCAAGCTCCAGCTCGAGATTACCAACCGCTGCAATCTGGGTTGTATCGAGTGCTACCGTACCAATCTGGACTTCAAGGCTCAAATCGGAGATATTTTCTTCGAGGGCTTCCGCCGGGTGATCGACCAGTTTCCTTATTTACGGGGCATCAGCCTGTTCGGTTTGGGCGAGCCGCTGATGAACCGCGAACTGAACGATATGCTGGCCTGCCTGCGCCGCGACCGCCCGGATGTCCGGTCCTACATTACCACCAATGCGACCCTGCTCGACGATGCCCGGGTGAGCATGCTGGTGGAGCACCGCGTGGATTTGACCGTCTCCCTCAACGCCGCCACCCCGGACACTTACAAACTAACCAGCGGCGGCAAACGCTATGAACTGGCCGAGATCATCGACAACCTGAAACGGCTGTCCGCGGCAGCCGCCAAAGCCGGTCTGCGCTATACGATTTGCATGGTGGTCATGAATGAAAACGTGGCGGAGATACCCGAATATGTGCATCTGGCACATGATGTGGGTGCCCATGAGGCGTATTTCGGCG
>CAVZEZ010000022.1:0-94340 GCA_963774425.1 uncultured delta proteobacterium
AAGCCAAGACCTCGGATTCGAGAGTATCGACGGGAGCAATGGGAGTGGGTTTTGGGGTAAAAAATTTCGCCAGAAGACTCTTGACAGCATCTTTCAGCTCTTTAATGTATACTTGCAGCGTGTCCGGGTCCGTGTTTTCGGGCTTTGCGTATATGATTGAGGGTCCCAGGGCCATAAGTGTATTTTCGGCCAGCGAACGACTGTTTAATATCTCGATTTCGGAGTTTATCTGCATTTCACCGGGAAGTCTCGTGGGTCTGGTCGGCTGATTTATATTTTCCCTCTCGATTTTAACCAGAATTTTAGCAGTTGCCCGGAAGGTGGGTGTTTTTCGTAATGTGACAAAACCAACACCTGCAACCACCACACAGAAGACAACAAGTATCAGAATTTTGCGCTTGAAAATTAGATTCAGAACATCCCGCAGCGATACGGACATTTCTGTGGATGTATCCCCGTGAATGCGCTTTATTTCATTAAAACCCGCTGGTCCGCCTAATCTATATTTTCTCGTCATTTTTCTAACCTCGGCCTGCAACTCATTGGGAAATATCGGCTCTTGTCAAATCTGCCGCCACGAGACCTTTTTTTCTGGTTAAATTCCACGACAATCTGCTGGTGCTGCTCCATTTTTGCGAGCACACCTTGCCATTTGGCCTCTCGCGAATACTGAATTTCTGAGATTATGTAGTACCTGAAACTACAGTCTTTTGTATATCCACTCGGGAATATAGTACTTTCTCCTGTTGATGACGACCCCGAGGATATTGCCACCGGCATCTTCAATGTCCTTTTTGACACGCTGGGCGACCTGTCGGCGCGTTTTACCTGAATTGATCACCATGATCACGCCGTCCACCTTCGGACAGATGATTTGCGGATCCGGATAGTCGCCGATGGGGGCCGTGTCCATAATCACGAAGTCAAATTTTTCCCGGGCCAATTTCAAAAAGGATACGAACCGGGGTGTGTCGAAATGTCTCTTGCTTGCCAATGAGATGTTGCCACAAGGCACAAAATACAATTCAGCAGGCCCAACCCGTTTGAAATCATAGACATTTTTACAATTTTTGTCGGCAATAATATCGCAGATGCCCCCGTGCGGTTTGGTGTTGAATACAGAATGTAACTTGGGGTTTCTGATGTTGGCATCCAATAGAAGTACCTTGTAACCAGCATCTTTTGCCAGCATGGTCCCCAAACTTACCGCCGTCGTGCTGGTACCGCATTTATCTGAAGCGCCAGTAAACATGATTGTGTTGATTTTATCAGACTGATACCGTTGAAGCAGTTTGGACTTCAGGAAGCTCATCCGTTTGGGAATCAGTTCTGCATAGGATGACTCCGATTGTGTCAAACGGAAACTTTCATCCGGCAGCGGCGCCTCGATCTTGTTTTTCTGATGCTCTCTCTCGGCCTTTTGCAGTGCACTTAAAAGTTTTCCCATTTTTTATCTTTCTTATTTTTTTCCTGCCGGGTTCAATTTGATTACGCGGCCTTAGGCAACCGCATATAGATGATCGATATAGCTCCGCCTGCTGACTTACAGGGGCTAACAGGGTTTAACAATTTGATTTAATACAAAAAACTATCGTAAGTACACTCAACTCCCAGGAGTGTTGGCGATCGGGAAACTACATAGGATTGTTATTTGTAATGCTGCTTGAGACTAACCCACATGTGTGATGAGTGAGAAAGTATTCCAGGTTTTGCCTTTGATTTTCATCGAGATCGGTAAATTGTATGCCGCATTGTCTGTGCACATAAAACAGGCTCGACTTCATATGTTCGTCTGTTAACTCATCATGGATTATTCGACAGGGGAGATGCCACAGAAAGAACTTATCACCTGTCATAAAGAGGGATACTTTATAAGGTGGCGGACCCCCCGCATCTTTTGAGCTGTCGATATATTCAAAGGCCACCCCCCCGACGGAGACATCTTTGATTTTTCCAACTTTTGTGAAACTCGACCCCAAAGCCGCGTATGCGTCTGATTGGACCAGGTAACGCGTAAATTTGCGCCGTTCATGAACCAATTTTTTCCCCTCTCCACTCAACCGTAATTAGCATTTCTCATGGAAGAACATATCCGCCGAAATTTGAACCGCCCAAAAAGTGGAATTTGCACCTCCAATAACGCTATTAAATAGACGCAAGCCGATGATGCCATCGGCGGGCAATTTAAGCCGATGATTACTTAATCATTGTTCCCGCCCTCGTGGGGTGCGGCTATCGCACTTCGCGGGGGCTTTTTTTTGTTACCGCTAATACAGCATTTCCAGAGTTCACCTCTCGAGGCAGCCTAATTTTGATCAAATTAACACAATAATACACAAAAGTTCCATTTAGGGTTGTTTTATATTACAGCCCTGGATTTAATATGAAGACAGGAGCCGGGTCGAGCCCAGAGCAGGTGGATGATGCAAACCGAATGCTAATCGGATATTTATGCACTTAAATTGCGATAAAAGTTGAGAGGAGAGGTTGCTTTAAGAACTCTTTCAGAAAGCGTTTCGGCCAGAGTTTGCCGGATTATGGCTATGAATATGATGAGTGACTGACTTAATTCATCACGAAACCTTCATTAAAGATCTCTCTACGTTGGCTTCTACCTTTTTTTATACAAGGAGTCAAGAGTGATTTTTTGGGGTGAAAAAGTGATTACATCATCTACCTACTCTGCATTCAAACAACTACTATTTCTTATTACATACCAGCAAGTCCACTAGTGCGAATAAAAGACTCCGAATAACGGAAAAACATTCTCGCAATCAATTTTTGGCTTATAATTTTCATCCGGACAATTCGTATTAACCTTTTGAATGGGCAATCAGTGAAACTTATTTTCATCTTCAAAAACCCTTAGGTTTCGCTAAAGAATGCTACCACCCATGGAATTTCTCAATGCATTTTGGAGCGTAAATAGGCCGCGAGATTTATTGTTGAATTACGTAGACCTAATTTTATGCGGATTTTCCTTCTATGGGTTTTGACCGTATTCTCGGAGATGAATAATTTACGGCCTATTTCCGGAATTTTATACCCATTTTTTATCATGCTTGCGATCCGCAGCTCGGCGTTGCTCAGCATGAAAATCGATCCTTCCCCGCCTGCTGCATGAGTCGAGATGTCCGTCAGATACGCTTTCAGCATATCAAGCTCCGTTCTGAAATCGGTCAAGGTGGTGTTCTTCAGAAGTGTGTCGACGATTGGCAGTATTTTCGAGTTGATTTTGCGGTCTGTCTCTTTTCGCGCTTCTTCCCACTTTTGATCAATGCTTTGGGCCAAAACCGACATCGCCTTATTGGTTTCCGCCAGTTGTTGGGTACGTTCCTGGATACGCTTCTCCAAGTCAATTTGTTTTTGAATAATATGCGTTTCAGATCCTGTTGGTGGGGCCATATTAATAATGATCATAAGACAGACGTAATTTCCACACCACATGGTCCTTATTGCCGCGACGCTTATGTCAACAAGCCGGTCGCTTTTAGTCTTCAGTTTTGAATCGAAGCGGTAGGGAGCATATTGCCGTTCAGATGCCTTCCAAGATTTTTTCTGCACGATCTCCCATTCAGCCGGATCCATTAGTTGGCTGACGTCAGCACCGAGAAGTTCATCAAAACTGTAACCGGATATCCGTTCAAAGCATTTATTGGAGTAGATAAAATTTCCATTTCTTTTGATAAGGAGGATTCCATGGTCTAAATTATCGGCCAATATTTTGAAACTTACTTCAATCTGAACCTCGTGTTCGGAAAAAATAAGCGGCGTGAGGTCTCGTATACATATTATATAATTGCTGACTTTGTCTTCTTCCAGGATTGGGTAGATAATACAATTGGAGAGTTTGTCTCCGATTTTTTCAAAACAGGAGACAGGTTGATTATCCTGGATGGCAGTTGCCGCCATTTTTTTGCAGGAATCCGCTAATTCGGAATTCATGAGGGTGTAAATATTTGACCCGATCAAGTCCCTGAGGGTTTTACCGTACCTTTCGCAGGCCTGGGTGTTGGCGGTCACCACGTAGCCGTTTGGATCAAGCAGCAAGATCAGATCGTTGGTATTGTTCAGCAGGACATCCGAAATTCTGGTGTGCCCCCGCAAATCTTCTTCCACCTCTTTGCTTACTCTGTCTTCCTGCCTAAATTTTGGTTTTTGCTCCGATTTCGAAATTGGATTCTCTGGTGGAAGCAGGATGCTTCCGTAAGAGTCATGCCAAACCGTGTCGGTTTGATCCCGGTGGAAAACATCCAGCATCACGGAAAGGCACTTGATGGATGTTCCCGTTGAAATCACTTCCGGCTTGGCCGACATTCTGACGGGGACGAGATGTCCATCGTTTTTCTTGATGTGGAAATCAGTGCTTGGGATGGTTTTGCCAACTTGAAGGTCTTCAAATATTTTCCGGACTTTAGGTCTTTCAAGGGGGGTGTCTGCGAACAGTTCGAATACCTTCATTCGCAAGATGGCGTTTTTGGGGCATTCCAATAAGTTTTGGGCTGCCTTGTTGCAATCTAATATTCGTCCATCTGCTGCATTCACCTTGATATATGCAGCCGGTTCATATTCTCGATCAGCATTCTTCCGCTTATCAAACTCACGCGAGTCAGAGTTCTGACCGCCACGCTGAATACTCACGATGTATTATCCCATTTGCGTATTTATCAAGATTAACTTCATCAACATTTAAGATCAGTATAACGGCAGCATCATATGGGTGTCATGTGTGATCATTCGGTTTTTAAAATGGCCATATTTCTGCAAGACCATTTTTATTGCAAATTTATCATCACACCTTTTTTAATTTAAATAATTTGCCCCAAAGGCTTTGGGGGATCCTGTTAAATAGTCACTTGCAAAAATCATGCGTAACCATTGTTTCTAAAAAGTTTAACAAAAACAATAGCATATCAATCGGGAGGCAAAATGGCGTCCCATTTTTGGGAAAATGATTGCTTAAAATTGTGTAATTAATTACATGATTGCCGAGAAAAACTTTCTTTTATGAAAATATGTTTAGAGCAATTTTTATGCCATTGATTCATTGTTGCGTTAAGTGTAAAATAATACAATAGAAACAGAATCTTAAGCGTAAATATACATAACTGCCGAATATTATCATATATGCCATTTTTGACCAGTTGAGCAATGAATATAGAATAATTAAAGTAAATTAAATATATTGTCCCAAAATGGCGCACTCTTTTTTGGCGCAGCCTAATCGTTAAAATAGTCCGGCTGCATCTCCACTGTCAACCGATCCTGATCCATTAAGCGTTTGGCCAGTCCGAGCGTTTTCGGAAGCTCATAGGCAAAGAAATATCGCAGGGTGTACATTTTGCCCTGGTAGAAGTTGATATCTTTTTTGGCGGTGTTTTTGCCAAGTGCATCTTGCGCGGCAATTCCCTGGAGCAGCCACTGCCAGGCGATGGTTATGTGGCCGAAAAATTCGAGGTAAAGCGTGGCATCCGCCAGAAAAGCTTCGGGTCCCTGCCGTTCGGCAAGGCCGATCAGGTGGCCGGTAACTTCCTGCAATCTGGTAAAGGCCGTATCGAGCTCGACCGCCTGTTTTGCGAGATCCGTACATTCCCGGGCGGCGGCGATGGCATCGCGGGCTTCATCGATGTACAACGAGAATGCCCGGCCGTTTTGCATGGTCACTTTTCTGCTCAGCAGGTCCATGCCCTGGATTCCCGTCGTGCCTTCATGGATGGGATGTATCCGGCAGTCCCGGTAGTATTGCTCCAGGGGATAGTCATCGCAGTAGCCCGAACCTCCCAGACATTGCAAACCCTGACTGATGCTCTGGATTCCCATCTCCGAGGGATAGCTTTTGGCCACCGGAGTCAGAATTTCCAGCAGAAGGTGATATTTCAGGCGGTCATCGTTCCGGGCCACTTTTTGAAGATCGACATATTTGCTGCACTGCATCAGAAGACTCTGGGAACCTTCGATCACGGCGCGTTGGAACAGCAGCATGCGTTTGACATCGGCATGTTCGATAATCGGGATCGGCGGCAGTTGGGGATCCTTTTGCGAGATCCGACGGCCCTGCCGGCGGGTTCTGGCATATTCCAACGACGCGTAATAGGCCGCCGTGGCCATGGCCGCCGCCCCCATGCCGACACCGATGCGGGCCTCGTTCATCATCTGAAACATATACTTCAGACCGCTGTGGGGTTCCCCGACCAGCCATCCGCGGCAATCGTTTTTATCGCCGATACTCAACTGCACGATGGGACAGCCGCGGTAGCCGAGTTTGTGATACACGCCGGAAGCGGCGACATCGTTGGGCACCAGGATGCCGTTATCCGTAATTCGTTTTTTGGGCACGACGAAAAGGGAGATGCCTTTAACTCCGGGCGGGGCTCCCTCGATTTTGGCGAGCATCAGATGGATCACATTTTCCGCGCCGTCGTGATCGCCGGCGGATATGAATATCTTCTGGCCTTTCAATCGATAGAAACCTTCATCGGCGGGTTCGGCCACCGTGGTGATATCTGCCAGGGAAGAACCGGCTTCCGGCTCCGTCAGGGCCATGGTGCCCTGCCATTGACCGGAGCGCATCCTGGGAACATACGTATCGTATAACGCTTTGCTGCCGAAGGATTCAATCAGATGGGATGCGCCATAGGTGAGGCCGGGATAGGCGTTGGCCGAATAGTTGGCGGCTGCGAAAACAAACTCACAAAGGTCAGCCACCAGACTCGGAAGCTGCTCGCCGTCCCGATCGAACGACACCCGGCTGGAAATCCACCCGCCTTCGCCAAATTCCCGCAGGATGGTTTTGACGGCCGGATGAACCCTGACCTCACCGTCGACCAATTCCGGCGGGTTGCGGTCCATCTCTTCAAAAAGGGGAAACAGAAGATCCTTTCCCATTTTAAGGGCCGCCTGCAGAACCATGTCGAATGTCTTGCGGTTGTGTTCGCGGTAATATTCGTAATTCGTTAAAGATACAACATCGAATACTTCGTATAGCAGAAATTTCAGATTGCGTTCGCTGACGAATTTGGTGGTCACGAATACCTCCTATTAGACTTCACAATTTTAACGTTTATGGTTTCATTCCCTGACTAGTGAATATTAGGATGCCAGGATTCAAGGGGTCAAGGGTTCAGGGGTTCAAGTGTTCAAGGACTCAAGGTCGAGGATTCGAGGGTTCAAGGATTCAAGCGTTTGTTCTCCAATGATTTTATCAGCGCTTTGAGCATCCGTTCCGTTTCCGCGGTATCTTCTCCGAACGCCTTTAAGCTGCCTTTATCTATATAATGTAAATCACCTGCAAGAAACAATTGGGTTTCCAATTCACAAATGGAACCATAGGCGATATATAAGGGCCGCAGGTAGTCTGCAGTTGTCTTCCTTCCATATCCTTCTGCGATATTTGAAGGAATCGACACTGCGGCTCTTCTGATCTGAGATGACAGACCATATTTTTCATCGTTTGGAAAACTTTTTGTTATTCTATAAATTCCTAAACAGAGTTTATAGGATTTTTGCCAAACTTTCAGCTCTTTGTAATTTTTGAGCACTTCACTCGAATCCTTGTCCCATCACCCCTTGAACCCACGAATCCTCGAACCCTTGAATCCTTTATTTACTATAGTCGTACCACCCCTTGCCGGTCTTTCGTCCGTATTCTCCCTTCACATATTTTTCCACCACACTCGGGCTGGGGAAATGACGCACGTCGCCGGTTTCGCGGAAGGCTTCCATTCCCATGATATAGGTCAAATCGATTCCGGTGAGATCCATCAGACGAAAGGTCCCCATGGGATGTCCGGCCCCGTGAACCTGGGCCTTGTCAATGTCTTCCATGCTGGCAACGCCCATTTCGAGCAGCCACAGGGCCTCGCGGGTGATGGCTCCGAAAATGCGGTTCAACAGGAAGCCGTTGACTTCTTTCTTAAGGTGGACCGGGACTTTTTCGAGCTTTTCGCAAAGAGCCATGGAGACTTCCCGGGTTTCATCGGATACATGGGGACCCTGAACCACCTCCACGAGCTTCATGACGAGCGCCGGATTGAAAAAGTGCACATTGAGGACCTTGTCCGGACGTCGGGTGGCGTCGGCGATTTTGGAACTGATAATGGCAGAGCTGTTGGTGGCCAGGATTGCATGCGGGGGAGCCATCCGATCGAGATCGGCAAAGATCCGGCGTTTCAGATCCAGAACTTCGAGGACCGCTTCGATCACATAATCGGCATCCTTGACGGCCGCCGCCATATCGGCGCTGAATGAAATCCGGTCCCGGGCAGTCCGGGCCTCTTGCTCCGTCAGACGTCCTTTTTCGACCCGGCCCTTGAGATAAGCATCGGCAAATGCCTCCGCTTTTTTAAGGATGTCTTCTTTGATATCGGTACAGGTCGTCCGATAGCCGTGCAGTGCGCACAACATAGAAATTTGATGGCCCATATTGCCGGCGCCGATGACGGCAATTTTTTTTACAGCGTCGATGTTCATGTGTGGGTTCCTTTCCTTTGGGTATGAGGGTTAAAAGGATATAAAAGGTGTCAGGGTTCAAGGGTTCAGGGTTCAAGGGTTCAATGGTTCAAGGGTTACTACCATCTGGTGGGAGCGGCTTCCAGCCGCGAGTAAAATTGGCAATGATCCGATTTAACATCGCGGCTGGAAGCCGCTCCCACAAAATTTATCAGGCGATTTTCAAGAACATAATAAGTTTCTGTCTTTGATCAGACTGGCTGCCTTTTCCTGAAACCCGAAACACCAAAACACAAAACAACAAAACAGCCCGAGGCCGCCGCTCGTATGAAACTACAAATTCCAGGTTCAAGGTTCAAGCCTGCCCTGGCGCGACTGGTTAAAGCGGCTTAAGAAACATCAAGTAATCTGTCCTTAAAATTAATCCATTGGTATCTGATCCAGGTCTGGGCCAGGGGTTCTGGGTTCTGGGTTAAAAAGGCATTTTGCCATTTTATCAACCTCACCCGGCCTCTCCCATCAAGGGAGAGGAGACAGCTTCCCTCCCCTGGTGGGAGGGACTGAGGGAGGGGGTAAAATGGGTCCAATTCCTTTTTAAGATGTTTCTTGTTCGATCAGTCCGGCTACCCTTTAGCCGGCGGCGGCGCTTATATGAAAATACCATTATCACCTTCGCACAAACCGATTCCGGAGCGCGCGATAACCTTCATCGTCACTCCGGCAGGGTTTTAGCCGGAGTCCAGCCCAACGGCGAACTTCCTGGATTGCGGCTAAAAATCGGCCGCAATGACTGTAGGAGTTTTTTTGGGGCAGCGTTAGGCTGAAACCTCCTTTAATTATAACAGTGTTTCGAATAGAACCCTTAACGTTCCGAAACCTCAAAGCCCTTCTCAATCAATCACCGCCAATGCATTGCTTAAAACGACATGATTTCCTGTTTCCGCCTGGATGATGTAGCCGTTGTCGGTCTTCCAGCCTCGGGTTGTCAACGTATCCCCCGGATAGACGACATTCGAAAAGCGGGCGCTGAATTCCTTCAGGCGGTCTGTATTGCCGCCCAAAAGTCCGTTGACGATCGCCCGCGTTGCAAAGCCATACGTGCACAGGCCGTGTAAAATGGGGCGGTCGAAGCCGCCCCGTCTGGCGGCCGCCGGATCGAGGTGCAGGGGGTTGAGGTCACCGCTCAGGCGATACAGGGCCGCCTGGTTTTCGGCAATCTTTTCGGAAGTACTGAAATCAGGTTCGACACCTTCCGGCGGCTGGATCCGTTCGACCGGCGGACCGGGGTCGCCGCCGAAACCGCCGGCACCCAAATAAAATATGGCCCAACGGGCATCATAGAGATGGCTGCCGTCACCGGTTTCTCCGGTGATTTTGATGTGAAAAACAGCCCCCTTGCCCTTGTCGAAAATATTCGTGATCTCTCCGGTCTGGATAATCTTGCCCTCGGGGGGAAGGGGACGGCTGAGCCGTATCTTCTGTTCGCCGTGCAGCATCCGTGACCATTCAATATCGTCGCCGCAATGGGGAAAAGCCCTGATGGCCGGCACCACACAAAAACTCGGCAATACTTTAAGTCCACCGTGTGCATTTTCATAAACCAGCGACAAGTCTGCAGCCGTTGCGCCGACACCCAACGCGTAAAGCACGACATCCCGCCAACTGTATTCAAAACCATGCGGCCCTGTTTTTCTTCCGATGACGCTGAGATCTATTTTACCCATGTGGTACCCTTTTGTAATGATGAATCTCTTATTATTAAATTGCCGCCGTAAAGTCCAACAGCCGGACTGACACCTGACACCTGACACCTGAAACCCATTTTTTCCAAAAACTCTGTTTACTTGATATTATTGGGAATCGGTTTCGCCTTGATAACCACAGCCGGTTTCGTCCGCAACGAATATTTGAAATCAGCGGATTTTCTGTTTCGGCCGTATTTTTCTTCCAATTCGGACAAAGGACCGGCGTCGAGCGCACGGACCGGGCAGGCCTCGATGCAGTCCGGCAGCTTGCCTTCCAGGTGGCGATTCAGGCAGTAATTGCATTTGCGCATTTTCGCGCCGGCTTGCGGGCCGAACTGGGGCGCATCGTACGGGCAGGCCTTCAGGCATTTGACATCGCATTCGATATTGCCCAGACAGGCATCACTGTCCACCACCACGATTCCGTCTTCCGTGCGTTTGGTTATGGCATCGACCGGGCAGGCCTCGGCACACACGGGTGCGGCGCAATGCCAGCAGGGCGCGACCCTATAGCTGACGAATGGCTGCGGAAACTTACCCCTTTCGGTATATAACACCCGCATCCAGTTTTCCGGCCCGGCCGGGATGTCATTCCAATCCTTGCAGGCCACCCGGCAGGCGCTGCATCCGGTGCATCGTGTCTGGTCGAAGTAAAATCCAACTTGCATCCTCGATTCTCCAGTTATCGGTTTCGGTTGAAAGGTAAAAGGTAAAAGGTAAAAGGTAAAAGGTAAAAGGTAAAAGGTAAAAGGTAAAAGGTAAAAGATAAAAGGTAAAAGGTAAAAGGTAAAAGGTAAAAGGTAAAAGGTAAAAGTTTTCAGGTGTCAGGATCAGGTGTCAGCAAAGGAATCGGCCCGATACCTCGTATGAAACTACATCTTCAGGTTCTGGGGCTAAAGGTTTTTACCAGTTTGTGGGAGCGGCTTCCAGCCGCGAATAAAATTGGCAATGATCCGATTTTAACATCGCGGCTGGAAGCCGCTCCCACTCGATTTTTCCGACTATCGAAGGCCCACCATGAGTTTCTCGATTTGATCAAACTGGCTGCCCTTTAGCCAGCGGCCCCGGCTCGTATGAAACTTCATTTTTTAGGTTCCGGGTTCAACGGTTCCGGGTTCAAGGGTTCAGAGGTTCCGGGTTCAAGGTTCAGAGGTTGAGGGTTTGCAGCCGATCGAAATTGCCCAGATGAAGAATCACATTCAATCGACTCCGGCATGGGCGATGCGTCACTCCGGCATGCTTTTAGCCGGAGTCCGGAAACACGGCGAACCTCCTGGATTGCGGCTAAAAACCGGCCGTAATGGCTGGGGGGTGGAATCTATTTGGCTGCTTTTTAGCCCGCAGTGCCCGCTCGTGCCAAAAATGAGCGCCCGGTGCATCCATCTAGTGGGATGTGACGTCATCGAAATCGAAATCGCATAAATCGAAATCGAACGGCTCAACTCCCTTTGGCGCCATCGCCCCGTCCTCCCAATCAGCTGAACCTATCGCCGATACGATCCAATTCAGGTTTTCGTGTCTGAGGCTCAGCTCTTTTCGATTCCGATAGCGATCCCGATTTCGATTTGGATCATTCCAACTTCGCGGCTGGAAGCCGCTCCCACACAACAGGAATTTATTTTGAGTCAATTACAACCTCTGAACCCTGAACCTCTGAACCTGAAATTGTAGTTTCATACGAGTTCACGAACTCACCAACTCATGAACTCAACAGCGATTTTTCAACTTCCACAAGGCACGTATTCAGCACGGCCGCGCCGCCCCCGGAATAGGCATCGTTGGTCAGCGTGTTGGCACAGGCTCCCCGATCGACGCCGTCCTTATCCGGGCTATACCAGGCGCCTTCGAAAATGCATAGCACTCCGGGGATGATTCGTTCCGTCACCCAGGCCTTGATCGCCAACCTGCCGCGGTCGTTGAAGACGAAGATTTCGTCGCCGTCCAAAATATTCCGGGGTTTGGCATCCACCGGGTTGATCCAGGCCCGATGCTCTTCAACTTCGCGCAGCCACGGCACCAGGTAGAGTTCCGAGTGAACCCGGTTTCGCGGATGGGGCGTGAGCAGTTGAAGCGGATATTTAGCAAGCAGCGGATCATTGCGGTCTTCGGGCGTCGCCAGGTACTGGGGAATCGGCGGCGTGTCCGGTTTGTTTAGATCCGCCACCCGCTGGGAATAAATTTCGATTTTCCCGGACGGTGTGGGAAAGGGGTTCTTTTCGATATCTTCGATCTGGTCCTTAAAGGCGATGATGGGCGCTGCCAATTTCACCCGATGGATGCCGTCCTTCTTGAATTTATCGAAGTCCTCGATGTGCTGTTGATATTCCGGATTGTGCGCCACGAACATTTTCAGCCATTCATCTTCCGGGTGCGGATTGAAGTTCTCGATGCCGAGCCGCTGCGCCAGTTCGCTGACGATATCGAAATCGGATTTGCACTCTCCCAGCGGTTCCAGGGCGCGATTCATGAAGGTGAAATAAGGCCCCGAGGGCCACGGTCGAGTCAGGTCGCTGCGCTCCGCGGCGGATGTCACGGGCAGCAGCAGATCCGCGTAGCGCGCCTGGGCGGTCATGAACAATTCATGTGAGCAGAAGAATTCCAGTTCCTGCAGGGCCCGGGCGGCTTTGTTGCTGTTGCCGGTCTGGTTCAAATAGTTATTGCACATCGACCACATCAGTTTGATGTCGGCCGGGTAGCCGCCCTTTTTGCCCTGCAGGATGGCATCGAAAATTTTGTTGACGTGTACCCGTTTGACAATCCGCATACGGATGTCCAGGGTCCCCTTGACATTGGGGCCCTCCAGCTCCCATGGATTTTTCCCCGGAGGGATGGCGGACATGCGAAACATGTGCCCGACCGGGATGCCCATCAAACCGCCGCCGGCACTGCCGCCCGGCCGCCCGACATTTCCGGTCATGGCGCACAGGGTGGCGGCACATCGGTTGTACTGCTCGCCCATAGCGCTGCGGGCGGGCCCCTGGCAATCCATCAGCGCCGCCGGTTTGGCGCCCGCATATTCGCGGGCCAGGCGTGTAATGGTGTCGGCTTCCACACCGCAGATTTCAGCCGCCCACCGCGGCGTCTTGTCGACGCCGTCTTCCTGTCCGAGGACATAGTCTTTAAATCGGTCAAAGCCGACGGTATACTTGTCCAGGAAAGGCTGATCCTGCAGGTTTTCCCGAATCATGACGTTTGCCATGGCCACCATCATGGCGGTGTCCGTCCCCGGAAGGATCGGAATCCATTCATCGGCCACGGTGGCGGCGGTATCATGATAGCGCGGGTCGACAGCGATTACCCTGGCCCCGTTTTCGCGGGCTTTGATGACATGATACATCGTATTGGTGCCGGAGATCATGCGTGCCGGATCCCAACCCCATAGAATGAGCAGCTTGGAGTTCAGCAGATCTTCGCGGCTGTTGCCGACCATGACGGATCCGTATTGTGTCAGAGAAGCCCAGACCGCGCCTTCCGAAGAAATGTTGCCGTAATGGGTTACGCAACCGCCGAACCGGTTTAAAAGACGCTGTGCCGCGAAGCCGCCGTTGTGAAGGCCTGCCAGATAGCCTCCGCCGGTGGCCAGGAAAATACCCTCGTTGCCGTATGTTTGCTTGACCCGTGTCAGCTGATCAGCCAATATCTCCAGAGCCTCATCCCATGAAATTCGTTCGAATCGGCCTTCGCCGCGCTTTCCGATGCGCTTTTGCGGATACATCAGTCTCTGGGGGTGGTGGACATACTGTCGAAACGCCCGGCAGCGCAGACAGGTTCTGAGCTGTTCAGACGCTTCGGCATCGTCCCCCTCGATTCTGAGTATGCGGTTGTCTTTAACATGTATTCGTAGCGGGCATCTGCCGCCGCAGTCAAAAGTGGATGTGGTGCGGACGATCTTTGTGCGGGTATCGACGGTATGATTGTTTGCAATGCTCATGGGTTGCTCCCGGTAATTTGGTACAACATGCCTGGTTCATATCCCAATTATTATCCCTCTCGGGGAATGGGAGAAAAACCCTCGCCTTCAGGCGAAGACTTTCGTTTGACGTTTGATAATGGGCAAGGATTCAAGGGGCCGAGGGCCAAGGGTTCAAGGAAAAACCTGACCGGTGTCTTCACTGGACCCCCTGGCCCAGACCTGGATCAGACCCCGATGAATTCGATAACATGCAGTGATTGCTTCTTTTTCCCTGAACCAGATCGACCCGTCGCGCCAGGGCAGGCCTGGAACCCTTGAATCCTTGAACCCAAGCCTTCGGCTTCAGCCGAAGGTAGTTGACTTGCATCCCTTTAAAACCTGATCAGCATCTGGTCCAACAATCACCTTCCTGGCACACCTGTCCCATCCCGGCCAGGCGAAGCAGGTGTTTTTCGATATGGACCCACTCGAACCACTGGATCAACTGCGGGAAATCCGGATAACTTCTGTAAAAGAGATTTTTTGCTCTGAAATCCTGCACCGATTTCGGTACGGTCAATTTCTCCAGCAGCAGCCGATCCCGCTGGTAAATCATATCTTCGTAGGCATCGAATCTTGGGGTCAGATTGCCTTGGAAAGGGCCGGCATGGCCGCTGGCCGCCGCGCCGGCGCCAATTTTTTTCAACCTCCGGATCGATTTCAGGAAATCATCGATATCGGCAAAATCATGCCCGTAAAAGGGACCGAAAGACGACAGATCCACATCCCCGGTAAAAAGAAATCCGGCTTCAGGAACGAAAAAGGCCAAGTGGCCCGGTGTGTGGCCCGGGGTATGGATCGTTTCAAGGGTCATGCCTCCCAGATCGATCCGTTCACCGTCAACCAGCGTGTGGTCTATATCCAGGCCGAACATATTTTCGCCGAAATCGAAATGTCTGGTCAGATCCAGGCCGCTGCGCTGCAACCCTGCGGACGAAAAAAAATGTTCGCGATCAGCGAGAAAAATTGCCTCTTTTTCATGGCACCAGACCGGAACATCCACAATCCGGCTGCGGGTCAAGCGGTGATCGATGTGGCAGTGGGTGAGAATCAACAGGTCGATTCCCAGGCTTTTGGCCGCGGCCAATCGGTCGGCTCCCATGCCGGCGTCGATCAATACCCGCATCCGCCTGCCTTTTAAATAAAGGCAGGCGCAGTAAGGAAAACGGGAGTTGTTCTTTCCGTTGATATAAAAGATATGGGGTGCAAGCTCGATCACAAGTCTAAACTCTTCGGTTCCGGGTTCAGGGTTCAGCGTTCAAAGGTTACACCTGTTTAAAACTGCATAAATTTATATTTCGAGATCGGGTATTTCTCAACTTCACCCATTGGATGAAAAAGGGCCGCAAAAACTTTGATTAACGCAATCCTTGAATTAACCGGTTTACAGTATTTCCAACCCTGAACGCTGAACGCTGAACCGCTCGACCTATATTATGCTACTCTTTTTTCTCACCCGGTATCTCGTAATAGCCGTAAGGAAGAATGCTCGGGCCGCACCAAAACGGCTTCGTGTATTTGCCACCTTCGACTGTGATTCCCCAGCCGTTCACGACCATCGCCTGCCGATAAACGCCGAAGATGTCAGCGTCATCCGGAGGCGCCGCCGGGAATACATTCGGCAGGGCCGCCATGATGGCCTTGAGATCGCTGACGGTTCCAGCCAGCTGCATCGCCCGGCAGAACATGTCCAAGGCACCATAGTGAAGATTGGCCTCCCAGGTCGGAACATAATCATACCGTTGGCGATAGGATTCACGCCACTTCTGCTGGCGGTCCCAGGCCAGTTGCTTATACTGCTCCAAGGGAATGACGCCGATGGAACCCTCGATGGCATCGAGTCCCACGGTATACTCCATTTCACTCAATTTGGCCTGATCACACATCACAAAACTGCCCTTATACCCGAGTTGCTGGCCTTGCTTGACGATGTTGGCGCAGACATCCGATGGCCCGCAGAGAAACATCACATCCGGTTTGGCCGCAATGGACTTGGTCAGGTAAGGGTAGAAGTCGGTTTGGCCGTAATAATTGGCGGGTTCCCTGGCGACGACTTCGCCACCCTTGTACCCCCAGTAGGCTTCAAGATCGTCCGCCCAGTCTTTGGCGTATTGGTGGGTTCCGGGAATCATCGCCATTTTTCGTTTACCCAGGGCCCAGGCCTTTTCTGCAAATCCGATTACATAGGCTCGATCATTGGGTGGAATTCTGACCACCCATGGATTGTGGCTCTTTTCAACCAGGGGAATAATGTGGGGGTCGGATGAGTACGCAGCGAGGATAAAATTATTGCGCTGGTTGAACTTCATCAGCGCAAAAATACCGCCGCTGTGCGGTGCGAAAATGACAGGCGCTTTTTCTTTGGTTGCCATACGCAATCCATTTTTGGCCGACAATTCAGGATTGTATTTGTCATCCAGGGCCACGATCTCGATCTTATACACCTTGTCCGCCACTTTCAAGCCGCCGGCTGCATTGACGTCCTCGGCGTACATCTGCAGACCTTCCAGACAATTTTTGCCATAACGCGCAAATGTGATGGGTCCGGTGTATCCAATCGTGAGCACATCTTCCGCGCCGACGATCGAGGCAAATGCGCAGACAAAACCAATGATAACCGCTGTAATGATAAGGTGTCTTGTTTTCATTTTACCTCCTCTCAGTTTCCGTTTCGGTGGCATTATTGTCCCACGAACCTAATCCTTCGGCTTTAGCCGCAGGCAGTTGACATCACGCCCCCAAATAGGCCCGTTTGACGTCTTCATTTTCAAGAAGCATCTCGCGGGCACCTTCGATGACGATTCTGCCGGCTTCCAGTACATAGCCGCGATGCGATATTCTCAATGCGGCGGAAGCATTCTGTTCAACCATCAAAACGGTTGTGCCGGCTTGATTGATAGAATTTACCGTGTCCATGATCACATTGATAATCTTGGGCGCCAGACCCAGCGACGGCTCGTCGAGCGCCAGAATCCGGGGCCTGGCCATGAGCGCCCGCGCGATGGACAGCATTTTTTGCTCGCCGCCGCTGAGGGTGGCAGCCGTTTGGCGGACACGTTCTTTGAGAATCGGAAAAATTTCCCAGATCCATCCGAGGGTACGATCGAGATCCTTTTTGGGCAGGCGGTGCACATAGCTTCCGAGTCTGAGGTTTTTCAATACGGTCATCTTGCCGAACAGTTTCCGATCCTCAGGGCTCTGGGAAATTCCGAGTTTCACGATCCGATGGGGGGGCAGTCCCTGAATTTCCCGTTCCTGAAACACGATTTTACCACTGCGCGGCTTCAGAACCCCTGAAACGGTCAATAGCAGCGTTGTCTTGCCGGCTCCGTTGGCTCCCAACAAGCTGACGATTTCATTTTCAGCGACACTCAGCGAAATATTCTGAATCGCCGGTGTAAACCCCTGATAGGTCGTGACCTGTTTCAGCTCAAGCAGCATATTCCTCTCCCAGGTAAGCCTCGACCACTTCTCTGTTGGAGCGGATTTCCCGGGGCAGGCCCTCCGCAATTTTTTTCCCGTGATTGAGCACCACAATGTGATCTGAAATATTCATGACGACCCGCATGCGGTGTTCAATCAAACACACCGTAATGTCTTGCCCGCGTATCCGCTCGATGAGCGCCACCAGACGGTCTCCTTCCTCAAGGCTCATACCACCGACGGGTTCATCCAGCAGCAGCAAAGCAGGCTCTGTCATCAGTGCAATGCCGATAGACAAGCGTTTTTGAGCTTCTTGCGGCAGGGCACTGGCCGGCCACCGCAATTGGACGGTCAAGCCGATAAAATCCGCGATTTGTTCGACGCGTTGCAGGGCTTTCCGATATTCTTCACGGCACAGGCCGGACCTTAAAATGCTGCGAATGACCCCGGATCGCGTACGCATCCGATACCCTATCAGGAGATTGTCATGAACCGTTTCATCGGGAAACAGGCTGGTAATCTGAAAAATCCGCGCCATCCCTCGCCGGGCAATGCGATGCGGCGGCATCCGGGAAATATCTTCACCCTGGAATCTGACCGCGCCTCGATCGTGCTTCTGAAATCCGGTCATCACATTGAACAGGGTGGACTTGCCGGCGCCATTGGGTCCGATGATGCTGGTCGTCTCTCCGGCGGCCAGCTGAAAGCTGATGTCATGGAGCGCCGCCAGACCGCCAAAGAATTTGCTGACTCCGCTTACTTCAAGCAGCGGCATACATTTTATCCTTTTTCCGTTGCGATTGAAGATGAAACTTGAGGCGTCTCACCCCCCAGATAATTCCGCCGGGCAGATAAATAATAAAGATCAGCAGAACGACACCCATCATGAGCGTGGCATATTCGACAAAGGTCTGAAAGTATTCCATCAGAAACGTGATGATGACCGTTCCCACAATCGGCCCGGCCAGGGTCGCCATTCCCCCGATGATGACGTTGATCAGCGCAGTGAACGAAACCATGAAGTTCGAGGCGTCCGGGCTGATGAAACCGAGATAGCTGGCGTAGAGACATCCGCCGAGGCCCGCCAGCATCGTGCTCAGCGTGAAGGATATTATCTTGGTCTGCCGAATATTGATGCCGACAGCCTGCGCCAGTTCCTCATTTCCCCGCACGGCCAGAAAGGATTTTCCGATCATGGACCGCATCAATTGATAAATGATCAGCAGCGTCAGCAGCAAACCCGCCAGCGCCAGGTAATAAAATGCGGTGCGGGATTGGAAATCGACCAGACCGAATCCGGACGGCAGCGGAATCCCCATGATGCCCCGGGGCCCTTCGGTGAGGCCTTCCCAGCGATCGATGACCGTGGTGGCAATGATGTTGAACATCATCGTACAAATGGCGAAGTAAGCCCCGGAGGTTCGCAGGGCGACCAGACCGATGAAATAACCGAAAAACCCGGTGATCGTGATGGCCGCCGGCATGGCGATCCAGAAGGAAAGATTCATTTTGATCATTAACAGGGAACAGGCATAGGCGCCGATTCCGAAAAAAGCGCCATGCGCCAGGCTGGCCTGACCGGTGAAGCCGAGAACAAGGTTCAGGCTTGAAGCAAGGATGGCCCAGATAAGACACAAGGTGAGAACCATCAGATAGTATTCGTCCCTGACGACCAACGGCAACAGCAGGGCGATAACGATCCACAGCGCGGCAATTCGATATTTATACAGAAATGATCGCAGCATGCTCAGCTCTTTCCAAATAGTCCGGTGGGTTTGAAGGCCAGAATGACGATCAGGATGCCGAAAGCAAACAGCGGTTCGTAATTTGCGGATATGTATCCGGCGCACATGGCTTCCAGCAACCCGAGCAGGTACCCGCCGAAAACGGCTCCGGGCAGGCTGCCCATACCGCCGAGAATGATGATGACGAACGCTTTCAGGTTCGGTATATTGCCCATGGTCGGGTATACCCAGGTCACCGGGCCGACCAGTCCGGCGGCGGCGGCCCCGAGGGCTGTGCCGATGGCAAAGGTCATGGTGGCGACACGGTTGATGTTGATTCCGACCAACTGGGCCCCCTGCCGGTTCTGGGCCACGGCTTCAATGGTGGCCCCGGCGGTTGTCTTTTTGATAAACAGTTGCAGGATCAGAATCAACACTGCCGTGCAGGCGATCACCAGAATACGTTGCAGGGTCACGGTGATGCCGAGAAACGTCAGCAGCTGTTCGTGAATTTGCGGAAATTGACGTGAAGATGGACCGAAGAGGATGTAAGCGCCGCTTTCCAGAACCATCAGCAGGCCGATGGCGGCGATGAAATAGTTTATCTCGGGAGCCTGACGCAGCGGGCGGTAAACGAGGCGCTCTGCCAGACCGCCGAATACGGCCATCACGGTCATCGCGCCGAGGATAGCGATCCAGTAGTTGAAATGAAAAATGGCCATCAGGAAAAAGGTCACATAGGCCGCAAACATGTACAAGTGCCCGTGGGCGAAATTGGGGATATGCAGAATGCCGTAAATGAGCGTCAGCCCCAGGGCGACCAGGGAGTAAACCGAACCCAGCATAATTCCGTTGATTACTTGCTGCAGGAAAAGCGTCAAGCATGACCTCCGGTTAGTTATCTTCTTTTCCCGTAGAATCGAGCAGGCTCCGGGTGGCTTCCCGCACGAATTTACGGTAAAGGTGATAGAAAAACAAGCTGATGACCTCGTGAAACTGGCCGGCCCTTTCAACATATTCCTTTGAGGTCAGCTTCTCCAAATTGTTGAGGTAGTATTTTCTGAAGCTGGTCACCACATATGTTTTGACAAACTCGGCGATGTGCCGCAAATCCTCGGGGTCGAAACCGTCCTTGGGGCCGAAACCGAAGTGGTCCATGTCGACCATCAATTTGCCGATGGCCAGGTCATCCGGGGAGTAGATGGCATCCCCGTTGCGGATTTCAGGCGTGATGACCCCCCATTCCTCGGCTTTGTTCAGCCATTTCAAACCCAGGCCGGTTGCCTCCCGGAAAGCGTCACGTCCGTTGACATCCCTGGTAAGCAGCCGGTCCGCCGGCCGGTAAAAACGGCTGTAAAACTGAGATACGGCCTGATCTGACGGTGACTGCTTTCTGAAGTCTTTAATGATTTTTTTAATTTCAGGGATCGGCAGATAATAATTGTCCCTGAGGTCCTTGATCAGCCGAACCTGGTCCACATAGCTTTCGTTATATTCCGCCGCGTTTACCCCTGATTTACGGGGTTTTCTCAAGAGTCCCTCTCGGATATAAAAATGAATGGTCTCTTTGGGAACGCCGGTTCGCTTGACCAGCTGGCTAATCTTCATCGCTTCCTCGGATGGGCTGTGCGGTGTGTCAGGTGCAATCCTGAAATGGGTCGCTGCCAACGTCATAAACCAACCGTGAAAAAGTTGTCAAGGAAAAATTTTAAAAAAAAAGTCATTGACAAATATATTTAATATTATAAATGGTATTGGTGTGTAACGAACTGAACGATATTGGCGTGTGGGATGCAGAATAAGGATAAAGGATAAAGGATAAAGGATAAAGGATAAAGGATAAGGATAAAGGATAAAGGATAAAGGATAAAGGATAAAGGATTAGGGATTAAGGATTAAGGGGAAGGGGGATTTAGGTTGTGGAATGTAAATGGGCCGCAGGTCTCTTGCGAACCAAACGTTCGAAACGAACGCAACCATTTAAACCCTCCAAACGAACACACCATAAAACATATACAACCAACAACATACAACCAACAACATACGACATACAAAACGTTTAAAGGAGTGAAGCGATCATGCCGCAACAACTGGCCGACCGACGAGATCAGGAATTTGTTCTCTGGGAACAGATGAATTGCGAGGAAATTGTCAAAAATGAGAACTACCGGGATTTCAATCGGAAAACGTGCGATATGATTATCACCGAAGCCCGGGCGCTGGCCATCCGGGAACTGCTGCCGATTCTGGCGGAGGGCGATCAGCAGGGGGTGAGATTTGAAAACGGCGTCGTGCGGGTGCCGGACAGTTTTCACCGGGTTTTTAAACTGGTGAAAGAAGGGGAGTGGCACAATCTGAGCGTCCCGCTGGGAATGGGTGGCCAGGGGGCGCCCAATTTCGTCGGCGCCGCCGCCGCCGAATACTTTATGGCGGCCAACTGGCCGCTATACTGTTACAACACCATGGGAAACGGCACGGCCCACCTCATAAACCTCTACGGCACCGCCGATCAGAAAAAAAAGTACATCCGCCAACTGACCTCGGCCAAATGGGGCGGCACCATGCTGTTGACCGAATCCGAGGCCGGATCCGATGTGGGGGCGTTGACCACCACTGCAGTACGCAACGGCGACGGCACCTTCTCCCTGACAGGTAATAAGATATTCATCACCAACGGCGAACACGATCTGGTTGAAAACATTATCCATCCGGTGCTGGCCCGCATCGAAGGCGACCCGCTCGGCACGAAGGGCATTTCCCTGTTTCTGGTTCCCAAGTATCTGGTCAACGAGGACGGCAGCCTGGGCGAACGCAACGACATCATCTGCTCCGGCGTGGAGGAAAAACATGGAATCCATGCCAGCGCAACCTGCAGTATGACCCTCGGCAGCAAGGGGCAATGTACCGGGTATCTGCTCGGCAAGGAATGTGAAGGCATGAAAATCATGTTCAACATGATTAACGGCGCACGGATGAGCACCGGACTGCAGGCGCTGACCTATGCCTCTTCCTGCTACCTGCTGGCGGTCAATTATGCCCGGGAGCGAATCCAGGGAAGAGACCTGGCGGATTTCGCCAATCACGCCGCGCTTTCGGTCCCCATCATCCGGCACCCGGATGTCCGCCGCAATCTGATGTGGATGAAGTCTTATGTGGACGGGATGCGCAGCTTTTTTTACTACATGACCTGCCGCGGAACCCAGGCGCAGATCGCCGATACTCCGGAAAGCCGCGAGTATCACGCCGATCTTTTCTCGATGCTGTCTCCGATCGTCAAGGAATACATGGCCGCCCGAGGCTACGAGGTATGCGTCCAGGCAATCCAGATTTTCGGCGGCGCCGGATACACCCGGGACTATCTGGTGGAACAGTATGCGCGGGACTGCAAAATCACCTCCATCTATGAAGGTTGCAGCGGGATTCAAGCGATGGATTTGCTGGGCCGCAAGATCGGCATGAAAAAAGGGATGGTCTTCATGAACTTTCTTGGTGAGATTCAAAAAACGGTCTCCATGGCAAAAGACATCGAGGGGCTGCAAGACCTGGCTGCCAAGGTTGAAAAAGCCGCCAATCGCCTGGGAGAGGTGGCCCTTGAGATCGGCAAGCGGGCCATCTCGGCCGACTTCAAGACCGCCTTCGCCCATTCCCTGCCGTTTCTGCATGTCGCCGGCGACACCGTCATCGCCTGGATGCTTTTGTGGCGGGCGGCCACGGCCGCACCGAAACTTTCGAGCGCCGGCAAAAAAGATGCCGCCTTTTACGATGGACAGGTGAAAACCGCCCAATTTTTCATCGACACCGAATTGCCGGTCACCCTGGGTAAAATGAATGCCATCGCGCTGGGAAGCCCCGCGGCTATTGAGATGCCCGATGAGGGATTTGGCGGGTTGTAGGTAGGTACGGAAGCTCAAAGCGCCAAGCGCTGCGATTATCGGGTGTCGGGTATCGTTAAAGGTTTCAGGTATTTAAATTTAGGTGTAGGTTTCAGGTGTCAGCACTGATAGGAGTCAGGTTTCAGGTGTTATTAAAGGTGTCAGGTTTCAGGTGTCAGGGCTGATGGCTATGGCAACTAAAAGCTATTTGGATGTAGAGGATCTTGAGGTTTATAGGCGTTTGTGCCGATTGCATATCGATGTATGCGACTTGGCAAGTGGATGGCCAAAAGAAGAAAAGTATGAGTTAGGCAGTCAGGCGAGGCGTTCATCCAACAGCGCCCCTGCTCAACTGGCCGAGAAAAATGATGACCGGCATATCCGTAACAAGATCGAAGGCGTGAATCGCAGCCGAGGTGAAGCCGGAGAGACCATACATCACTTGTATATGGCAAAGCTTAAAGGATATATAACCGAAAAAACCTATTTGCAATTTCGAGACCGCTACAAAGAACGTATTCGTATGTTGAATGGATTGGAGAAAACACTAGAACGAAAAGTTCCAGCGAAAGATCGACGCTGGCAGGTGGCCGAACAGTCATCGGAGTATTATGCGGATAATCAATCGGGGTTCAGTGGTTGGCCGACACCTGAAACCTCAAACTGACACCTGACACCTGACACCTGAAACCTCAACCCTCAAACTGAAATCTGAAACCACAATATCGGTCATATCGTTGGGATTTCCAGCTCTGACTGGACGAAAGGAGGCACAACAATGCAAAACAGACCCTGGCAGCGTCATTATGATTATAGTGTCCCCGCCACTATTCGTTATCCGAGAATTCCGGTCCACGATTTTCTGGGTATTGCGGCCAACGCCTTTCCCGATAAGCCGGCCACCAATTTTTACGGAACGGAAATCACCTTTTATGAAATGCGCCGCCGGGTGTTGCACATGGCCAATGCCCTGGGGGCGCTGGGGGTTAAAAAGGGCGACCGGGTGGGGGTGCATCTGCCGACCAGCCCCCAGTACATCATCGCCTATTTCGGCGCGTTGAGCCTGGGGGCCGTCGTGGTCAATCTGAATCCCATGTATACCGCCGCCGAATTGCAGGCGCTGGTGACCGACACCGGGATTACCACGCTGTTTACCTTCGACAGGGTTCTGCCCAATATCAGAACCCTGTGTCAGGCGGTGAAAATACCGCGGGTGATCGTCACCCGGGTGACGGATTATATGGACGGTTTCGAGACCAGTACACCGGAAAATCTCGAACTGGAGAAAGACTGGCACCACTTTTCCCGCCTGTTGGAGGGCAGCCCGGGCGCCCGGCCTCCCAGAGTTCGCATCCAACCGGAAGACCCGGCCCTGATTCAGTTCACCGGAGGAACCACGGGCATCCCCAAGGGAGCCGTGCTGACCCATGGCAATCTGGTGGCGGCAACCCTGCAGTGTTCTCTGTGGGGCACCCCCACCACCGGTTTGACCCCACCGGAAAGGCGCTCGGTACTGGCGATATTGCCGTTTTTTCACGTGTACGGCACCATTGTCGTGCTGAGCTGGGCCATGTTCAATTGCGCCACCCAGTACCTGGTACCGAGGTTCGAGCTCGAGGAATTGATGGGACTGCTGGCCGGCATCAAGGAAATCACTTTTTTTCCGACGGTGCCCACCATGATCAGCGCCATTCTCAATCACCCCAAAGCCGGTGATCTGAAGCTGGATAAAAAACTGGGTCTGCTCAACAGCGGAGCGGCTCCCATGCCGCTGGAGCTCATCGAAAAAGCCAAGGACATGGGAATATTCTTCAGCGAAGGATGGGGCATGAGCGAGACCACGTCGCTGGGCATCGCCAATCCGGTTTTGGGACTTAAAAAGGCCGGCAGTATCGGGATACCCTTTCCGGACACCGATGTCAAACTGGTGGATGTGGTGGAGGGGATCGAAGAAGTGTCGCCGGGCGAACCGGGTGAGATCCTCATCAAGAGTCCGCTGGTGATGAAAGGCTACTGGAACAATCCCGAGGAAACCGCGAATCAATTGAAAGACGGCTGGGTTCACACCGGTGATATCGCCGTGAGGGACGAAGACGACTATTTTGCGATCGTCGACCGCAAAAAAGACATGATCATTGCCGGGGGATTCAATATTTATCCCCGGGAGATCGATGAAGTGCTGTATCAGCACCCGAAAGTCGCGGATGCCGTGGCGGTGGGTATCGCCGATGCGTATCGGGGAGAGACCGTCAAGGCTTTTGTGGTGCTCAAGGAGAATGAAACCGCCAACGAGAAGGAAATTATCGACTTCTGCCGGGAAAAACTGGCGGCTTACAAGTCGCCCAAACAGGTTGAATTTCGCCGGGAACTCCCCAAATCGGCGGTGGGCAAGATTTTGCGGAAAGTGCTCAGGGATGAGGAGGCCGGGAAGCGCAAAAAGTAGAAAATAGAAGGATAAAGGATGAAGGATGAAGGATGAAGGATGAAGGATAAAGGATAAAGGATAAAGGATAAAGGATAAAGGATAAAGGTTAAAGGATAAAGGATAAAGGATAAAGGATAAAGGTTAAAGGATAAAGGTTAAAGGATAAAGGAAAAGGATAAAGGACAAAGGATAAAGGCTAAGGGGTAGAGATCAGGTGTCGCCCGTTGGCACACGAGCGGTCGTTTTGATCGAAAAGGGGCAACCGACTACGGAGATCCATACGAGCGGCGGCCGCCGGCTAGAAAAACAGCAGGTCTGATCGAAATAAGAAACTTAATTATTCACCGCGGAGTCGCCGAGAACGCGGAGAAAAAAAATTAAAAATTCTCTGCGATCTCTGTGGCTTGTATGATTAAAAAAAACTATTTAACAAAAGAAAACGGGGGGTGCGGGGGGTGTCCCCCCGCCCTGCGAAAGTCATTCAACTTTTAAGCTTTCTTTGTTCGGTAAAGCCATTTATCCTGGTGGAAAGAGAAGGACCGTGTCATGGGTTTCGAGCCCGTCGCAGAGTTTCTTCCTTTCCGCCAGGCTAAAATCGGGGATTAACCTGGTGCATCGACACCGCATATTACAAGACTGATGATACCTGGCATCGCATCCCATTACACCGAAAAAAGGAGGCTTGAGCATGGAATCGTTTTTCCTGGGCATTGACGTCAGTAAAGGCTATTCAGATTTTGTAATGATCGATCAGCTAAAAAAAACGGTGGTCGAAAACTTTCAGCTCGATGACACTTTCGATGGCCACAGCCAGCTCCATGAGGTTGTCAGCCGATTTTTGACCGATCATCCGCAGGCCACCTTGTACACCGGCGTAGAAAGCACGGGGGGTTATGAAAACAACTGGTACAACGAATTGACCAAGTTCCAGGCCACGCTTAATATTCAAAGTGCACGCTTAAATCCCTTGGCCGTCATGCACAACAGCAAAGCCGACTTAAAACGCAATGGCACGGATAAAATCAGCGCCAGAAGTGTGGCCGAGTATTTGGTGGCTCATCCTGAAAAAGTCCTCTACCAGCAGCAGGATCGGTTTGCAGGCCTTAGAAAGCAGTGGGGCTTTATTAGAATGCTCACCAAACAATGTACCCAGATTACCAATCAGCTCCATAGCCTTTTGTACACGGCTCAACCCCAGCTTTTAAGTTTCTGCCGCGATGGGATCCCGGCCTGGATGTTAAAGCTTCTGCTGCAATATCCCACCGCCTTGGAGTTGAAAAAAGCCAGGGCCAAGACTGTGGCTAAAATCCCTTATGTGTCCATGCAGCGGGCCCAGAAGCTGGTCGCCGATGCTAAAAGCTCGGTGGCCTCGGCCACCGATCCTGTCACCGCACAACTGATCAGTGCGACAGCCAGTCAGGTCCTGCACCTGAAAAAAACCATTGCCACCCAGACCGATGTGATGGCTGCTCAATGTGATCTGCCCGAGGTCCAACTGCTAAAGACTTTTCCAGGCATCGGCGATACATCGGCCATCGGCTTGATAATTGAGCTGCAAAGCGTGGCGCGTTTTAAAACCGTAAAAAAGTTGGCCGCCTTTTGGGGACTGCATCCGGTTTATAAAATCAGCGGTGATGGCAGCGGCGCATTTAAAATGAGCAAACAAGGCCGAGTTCAGCCGCGCAAGATCCTGTTTACCGTCGCCTTGTCGGCCATTGAGCACAACCCTGTAATCAAGCCCCTCTATCAATATCACCTTGAGCAGGGTAGAGAAAAAATGGACGCCATTGGCATCTGCATGCACAAAATCTTAAGAATCGTGTTCGGCATGCTCAAAAATAACACGGCTTTTGATCCTCAAATCGACACAGCCAACAGACTGCGCATGCTATCGACTAAGCCGATAGATCCGAAAAAAAACAAGGATCGTCGCTTGCAGGGCTATGACCCCAAAGCCCCGGTCTCCAGACGCCAGAACAAAAAAAGAATGGAACGAGAGCAGTCCCAAAGTGTTAACAACACTCAATCCGGGATCACAGCCCCCGTTCCAATAGCAAATATTATATCAAATATGTTTTTAAAGCTATAGGGGCTTTTCCTAAATTTTCAAAGAACAGCTTAAAACAAAAAAGGTCAGGTTTAGTAAAAAAAGAAATTTTTTTAATCACCGGTGCCAAATTTTTACTTGACATTTACCGGATTAACTCTGCGGTGAGATTAGAATAAAAATAGACTCCAATCATTTGAAGTTTCAAATAAGCGGGGAAAGTTCCATTTTCGGGCGATTGGGTCACTTTGTTTACCTTTAGCCTTTTACCTTTTACCTTTAAGCTGAAACCTGAAACTGCACCGGACACCAATTATAGTAATTACGTGACATTAAATGATATTAAACCGACTATCAACAAAAGGGGAGGAAGCTTAAAGGCATGAAAACGGACTACAAGACGATCCAGGTGGAATTGCAGGGGAATGTGGCCGTGTTCACCATGAACAACCCGCCGGTCAATCAGCTTTCGGAACATTTCGTGAAGGAGCTGGCCGCAGCCATCGGCGAGGCATTCGGGGACGATGAGATCAAGGGGCTGGTGCTCACCGGCCGCGGCGGAAATTTTATCGCCGGCGCGGATATCACCCAAATTAAGGATGTCCGGTCCCGCGAAGAACTGCTGCCGAAAGTCAGAGAAAACATGCGGTTTTTAAACAGCATCGAAACCGGCCCCAAACCGGTGGTGGCTGCCATTAACGGCAACTGCCTGGGCGGGGGGCTGGAAATCGCGATGTGCTGCCACTATCGCGTGGCCGCCCGGGGCATCGATCTCGGACAGCCCGAAGTCCAGATCGGTTTGATTCCCGGGGCCGGGGGCACCCAGCGGCTGCCGAGGCTGATCGGCTTGCGCTACGCCCTGGAAATGATCACCCTGGGCAAGCCGATCAAGGCGGAGGTCGCCCTCCAGCGGAGGCTGGTGGACGAGGTGGCCGAACCCGGCAATCTGGTGTCGGCGGCCGTGAAAGCCGCCGGCCGCTTCATCAGCGGCCAACTGAATCTCAAGGCCCGCGCCACCCGCAACCGCTACCACTGGATTCCCAGCGCGGCCGAGAAGAAATCCATGATGGATCTCACCAAAGCCCTGACGGCCGCCCAGGCAAAGGGATACATCGCCCCGCTCAAGGCGGTGGAGGCCATCGACCAGGGGACTGAGCTATGACATCGAGTCCGATCTGGAAACGGAGGCCCAATTGTTTGCCGATTGCGTGGTGTCGGATGTGGCCAAAAATCTGATCGGCATCTTTTTGAACACCCGGGCCGCCGGCAGATTGCCGCGCACCGAGGGAGTCGCACCGGCTAAAATTGCAAAAGTGGCGATGCTGGGCGGGGGGGTGATGGGCTCGGGCATCGTCCATCTGCTGCTCAAGGCAGGATTTCAGACCATCTTGTGGGATATCGATGAGGCGGCCTTGCAAAAAGGCGTCGCTGCGGTTCGCAAGACATTCGACTATCCCATCAAAAAAAGAAAAATGAAACCCGCCGATCTGGAGAACATGCTGGCCCAACAGTTGAAGACCACGACGGCGCTTGAAGATCTGAAGGACGTCGATCTGATCATCGAAGCGGTTTTGGAAGACATGGACGTCAAGCAGGAAATCTGGAAAAAATTGGAGGGGATCTGTCCCCCGGAGACCGTTTTTGGCACCAATACATCGGCCCTGCCGATCACCGAAATGGCAACCATTTTAAAAGATCCCGGCCGTATGATCGGACTGCACTTTTTCAACCCGGCCCACCGCATGTTGCTGTTGGAAATCATCTGCGCGCAGGAAACCTCGGATCAGACCCTGGCCACCAGCGTGGCCTTTGCCCGTAACATCAAAAAAATACCCATCGTCGTCAATGACGGGCCCGGGTTTTATGTGTCGCGGCAACTGGGCGGACTGCTGGGAGGAGCCGTCTATCTGACCGCCGACGGGGTCGACGGCGCCAAAATTGAGTCCGCCATGCTCGAATTCGGGCTGCCCATGGGGCCCGCCACCTTGTCCGATCTCACGGGGATCGACATCGGTTATCATGTCGGCAAAACATTTGAAAAAAGGCTGGGAGAACGCTACCGGGTGCATCCGCTGACGGAAGCCATCTATCGAACCGGCTGCTACGGCCGTAAAACCGGCACGGGATATTTCGATTACAGTGGCGATCGGCCGGTGCCCAACCCGATTGTTGTGGGAGTGGTGCAAAAATATCTCCGGGAAAACGATGTCGCGCCCAAGGACATGTCCAAAGCCGAAATCATCGACGCCATGCTGGCCCTCGGCATCAATGAAGCCGCGCTGATGATGGAAGAGGGCATCTGCGACCGCCCCCAGGACATGGACCTGGCTATGATCTACGGCACCGGGTTTCCGCCGTACCGGGGCGGCATTCTGCGCTATGCCGACACGTGGGGCCTCAAAAACGTGGTCGCGAAGCTGGCCGATTTGGAAAAACAATACGGCCCGCGCTTCAAACCGGCCGAATTGATCAGAAAGATGGCGGAAGAGGGAGAAACGTTTTACAAAGAATAATACTTTTTCCGATCCAGCTCCATTCATAAGCCACCGGCTCGGCCGACGAGAATTGAAAGACATTACCGTTACGGGGGAGACATGTTTTAACGACTGCCGGTTTATCAGATGCCGGTGGCTTATGACTGGAGATATTCAAAGAATATTGGCTAAATTTTTCAAATTATATATACAGTGACAGAGCGGGCGACGCTGGGTTCGACCGAAGCTAAAAAGATTTTGCCGATAATACCAAGATAAAATAATCATCGAAACTGAAAAATCAGATCCAACAGGATCACTTAACGTCACGGAAATTTTGAATTGACAAGGGGAAGCGAATGTTGGCTAAAACCTTAGCCAAGATTCTTTGAAGAAAAAAATCAGCGGACACCAGCAGAGCCCGGCCCCTTCCAGGGGCCTTCCTCAGGCCACCAGCTCTGCTGGTGGTCGATGATTTAACGATTCAATCACACGCACGGAGGAAAAAATTATGAAAGAAGTTGTCATCGCCGGATATTTAAGAACCGCCCAATCCCGATCGAGACCCAATGACCCGGCCAGAGACTGGTTTTGCAAGATGCGCTCGGATGAACTGCTGGCCAAATTGCTGCCGGAGGTGATAAAGCGCACCGGGGTGGAGCCCACGGAAATCGATGATTTTCTGGTGGGGTGTGCCACCGGTGTCGCCGAACAGTGGACTTATGGCGGCCGCAACCCGATACTTTTGGCCAACCTGCCGGACACTATCCCCGCCAAATTCATCGATCAGCAGTGCGGTTCGGCCATGGCGGGAATACAGGTTGGTTTTATGGAGATCGCCCAGGATTTTGCCGATATCGTACTGGTGGGCGGGATGGAACACATGACCCGGGTACCCATGGGCGGCGCTCTCACCGACCGGGGTGCGATCGTGCCGAATATGTCCCTGTTTACGGATCCCAAGTATCAGCACTGGGACATGATGACGGCCATGAACATGGGGTTGACCGCCGAAAAGCTTTTCGCCCGCACGGATTACACCAAAGAAGATATGGACAAATGGGCGCTTCGTTCCCATCAACTGGCCGCCAAGGCGCGGGAGGAAGGATTTTTTGAAGGTGAAATTCTGCCCATCGAAGCCGAGCAGGCCGACGGTTCCACCATGGTGGTGAAAGACGACCAGGCTGTTCGCGGGGATTCCACCCTGGAGGGCCTGGCCTCGCTCAGGCCGGCCTTTAAAAAAGACGGTGTCATAACCGCCGGAATATCTTCTCCCTTGAATGCCGCTGCCACGTCCATGGTATTGATGTCCAAGGAAACCGCCAAAAAGAAGAAAATCAAGCCGCTTGCGACCATCCGGTCCATCGGATTCGCCGGCGTGGATCCCACCATCATGGGGCACGGACCGGTTCCGGCCAGCCGCAAAGCCCTGGACAAAGCCGGCCTCAAGGCTTCCGACATGGACTTCTGGGAAATTAACGAGGCATTTTGCATTGTGGCCCTCAATTGCATCAAGGAATTGGGTATCGATCCGGACCGGGTCAATGTCATGGGAGGCGGCACGGCCATCGGTCATCCCCTGGGCGCCACCGGAATCCGGCTGACCGGCACCCTGGCGCGCATCCTGGCAACCAGAGGCGGACGCTACGGCTGTGCCAACGCCTGCGTCGGCGGCGGCCAAGGGGTGGCGACAATCATTGAAAAAGAAGACTACAACTGGTAATATTTCCCGAATATTTTCTGATTTTCCGGTCTTCAAGCTGGAACGTCTGAATCAGCAGATTGAACAGCTTGGAGCCGGAAAACCATGAAAGCAGAAAATATATATATTGAATTTTTTAAAATTATATATTTTCTGATTTACCGGCTGCCAAAGCTCGAATAACTGATAAAAATATTATATCTTTCATTAAATATTATGATCTAATAGGCAGAAAATATGGAGAATATATTTTATCCTTTCCATGAAGTCGTCAACAATGTCTCGGCGACGATCGCGGCAAACGAAAAAAGGCTGAACCGTCCGGTCATCGGTGTCCTGCCGGCGTATTTCCCCCTGGAGCTGATCGAGGCCGCCGGGGGATACCCGGTCCAGTTGTGGGGCAACAATCTGGCCATCGAAAAGGCGGATGCCTATCTGCAGTCATACTGCTGCTCGGTGGCCCGCTCGGCGATGGAGCTCGAGTTGCGTCAAATTGCACATATGGTCAAGGCTTATGCCTTTACCTCGCTTTGCGACACATTGATCAATTTGAGGGAAATTTACCGCCGGGTTTTCAGCAAACCGACCCTGGAGCTTTCAATTCCGATCACCCAGACCGAAATCGCGCGTCACAACTATCTGGAAAGTGTGGTCAAAACCGTGGTCGCCGGGTTGGAAAAAGTCACCGGAGAGAAGATCACGCCGGAATCCTTAAACGATGCGTCGAGGCGGTACGGCCGAACGCGGACGTTGCAACGCCGCCTGTATCGCATCCGCAGCCAGAACCCCGGCCTTGTCAAAAGCCATGATTTTTACACGGCTGTCAAGGCTGGTTTTTTTCTGCCCGCCGACACCTACAACCACCTGCTGGAGGAATTGGTGGGCAACCTGGAAGCGGCAACGCCCTTTTGCGGCAACGGCCCGAGGCTGCTGGTTTCCGGCATGGTTTTCGATCCGCTCGAGATTCACCGGATATTTGACGAAGTGGGTGCTTTCATCGTCGATGATGACTTCGCCAACGGGTGGCGAACCGTGTCAAAGGGGGACCTTCAAACCGGGAATCTGGTTGAGGGTATCGCCGATTACCTGTTCAATCCGGCACCGTGCTGCTGTCTTTACAACCCGGAAAATGACCGTCATCCCTATCTGCTCGACAAGGTCAAACAATCCGGAGCCGACGGCGTTTTATTCTGCTATATGAAATTCTGCGAGCCGGATGCCTTTGACCGGCCACAGCTCATGAAGTATCTCAAGGATGCAAATGTCCCGGTCGCGTTTATCGACCTGGAACTGACCATGACCAATTTTGATGCCGTCCGGACACGGATCAGCGCCTTTGGCGAGATGCTGGAGAAAAAATGAGAATGCGGAATGTACATTTGAAGGTTTCAGGTGTCAGGTTTCAGGTGTCAGCACGATTAAGCGTCAGGGTTGCGGCTGCTGACGGCAGTGGTAAATAAAAGCTACTTGGATTTACAGGATCTTGAGATTTTTAAGCGTTTGTGCCAATTTCATATCGATGGGCACAACCTGGCTAGCGGACACCCGAAACCCGACACCTGACACCTGAAACCTGACACCCGAAACCTTAACCCGGCACTGGAGATCCCCATGACCAGATTCAATGCCTATCACAAGATGAAAGAGCTTCTGATGAACTACTACATCGAAGCCAAAACAACCACGGTAAAGCCAATCGCCTGGGTAACCAGCGGGGCACCGGTGGAATTTCTATACGCAATGGACATCCTGCCGGTTTATCCCGAAAACTATGCCGCCATGTGTGCCGCCAACCACCAATCCATCGAGCTGATGGAGTCCGCCGAGGCCGAAGGATTTTCCCAGGACATCTGCGCTTACGCACGCACCGATTTCGGGGCGGACATTACCCAGGGGGGACCGGCCGCCGGACTGCCGGCGCCCCATTTTCTATTATGCTCCACCAACATCTGCAAAACCGTCATCAAGTGGTATGAAGTGATCGCCCGCAAATATGGTGTACCGCTTTTCATCGTCGATACGCCTTTTTTGCACGACGGTCTGACTCAGGATCTGATCGACTACACCGTCTCGCAATTTAAAGATCTTGAAAAATTTCTGGCCGATTTCACCGGGAAGCCTTTCGACCGGGATCGGTTGAAAGCAGTTCTTGCGCTAAGCCACGAAGCCGGTACGTACTGGGAAAAAATGCTGCAACTGGGCAAAACCATTCCTTCGCCGTTTAACAGTCTGGACACCTTTATCCACCTGGGGCCCATCGTCACCCTGCGCGGTACGCAGGCCTGCGTGGATTACAATAAGCTGCTTTATGAAGAGATCGGCGAACTGGCCGCCGCGAAAATCGGCTCACTGCCGGTCGAAAGATATCGGGTTTTATGGGATAACCTGCCGGTATGGTTCAAAATGCGCCGGCTGGAAAAATTTTTCGAAGACCAAAAATGCACCCTGGTGGTAACCACCTATGCCAATAGTTGGGGCCAGTTCAGCAAACATGCGGTTGCGCCGCATGAGGAGCCTTACGAAGCCCTCGCCAGGAGCTATCTGAATGTGTATATCAACACCGGTTTTGAAAATCGAATCAACTACCTGGCCGGCCTGATCGATGAGTATTCGCTCACCGGCTTTATCATGCATTCCAACCGCTCCTGCAAACCGTATTCGGTGGGGATGTACCGCATGCAGACGGAACTGGCCAAGATCAGCGGCAAACCGGGGGTGGTCATCGAGGCCGATCAAAACGATCCCCGGGCCTATTCCGATGCCCAGGTGGAAACCCGGTTGGAGGCGTTTATCGAGTCGATGCAACCGATCAGTTGATAAGTTTGTTGTAAGTTGTAAGTTGTAAGTTGTTTGTTGGCGGTTGTCTGGTTAGGTATCAGATAGTGGTGAAGGTTTCAGGTATGGTTAAAGGTGTCAGGTTTCAGGTATGGTTAAAGGTTTCAGGTGTCAGGTTTCAGGTGTCAGGTGTCACTCGAAGGGTCAAACTGAAAAGTTGAAAGGGTAACGCCTGGATAGATCCGTTGAATTTTGTGAGAGCACTTCCAGTCTTGAATGCTGTAAGCGCCCGAACGACATTTTTTTCGCGGCTGGAATCCGCGCCGACAAGGCCGAAGTCTATGGATTCGACCATCGATCTTTTTTTTAAAATTCAACACGGTTATCCAGAAAACTCCAGGAAGCGCCAATATTTGTTCCCGCCCCTGGTGGGAGGGATTGAGGGAGGGGGATAAAATAGGCCGCATTCCTGCAACTGGAGCTTTCCAGATAACCGGAAAATTCAATTTAAATTTAAGTATCTAAATCATAGAAGCTGCTACCATCTGAAACCCGACATCTGAAACCCGAAACCTGACACCTGAAACCCGAAACCTGACACCTGACACCTGACACCCGACACCTGAAACCCGACATCTGAAACCCGAAACCTGAAACCTGAAACCTGACACCTGAAACCTGATAATATACCTGACACCCGAAACCTGAAACCTGACACCTGAAACCTGATAATATACCTGACACCTGACACCATGGACAAGGAGATCGAAATGACCTATGAAAACCTCATTGTAGAAAAAAAGGACCATATCTGCACCATCACCCTCAATCATGCCCCGGTCAATGCCTGGAATTGGGCCATGATGGCCGACTTTGAGAAGGCGGTCCAGGAGGTAGAAAACGACCGGGAAATTCGCGTGCTGATCATCACGGGAGGCGGAGAAAAGGCATTTTCCGCCGGATTCGATCTCAGCGATGCGGCCAACGCCCACAAGACAAGTCCCAAGGGCCGTGAACTGTGGACAAAGCTCGACCGCTTTGCCAAACCGGTCATTGCCGCCATCAATGGACATGTGCTGGCCGGAGGATTGGAGCTGGCCCTGAGCTGCCACTTCAGGATCATGGTGGATGATCCCGCCCTGAATCTCGGATTGACCGAACTGAACGTCGGCATTATACCGGGGTGGGGGGGGACCCAGCGTCTCACCCGGATTGTGGGCAAGGCCAGGGCGCTGGACATGATCCTTTTCAGCACGCGCATCAACCCCCGTCAGGCTCTGGAAATCGGCCTCGTCAACCAGCTTTCGGCCCCCGGAATGCTGATGTCCGACGTCCGGGCACTTGCCGAAAAACTGGTCCAGCGGCCGCCGTTGGCCGTTGGGTGCGTATTGAAAGCCATTTCAGCCGGCGAGTATGAAGGCTTCGAACAGGGCTTGCGGGCCGAGGAAGCGGGCAGTTCCGTGGTCGGCCAATCCAAGGATCGCATCGAGGGATTTACCGCCTTTCTGGAGAAACGCAACCCGGTGTTTACAGGAGAATAGGCTGGAATGCGGAAGTCGGAATGTGGAAGTGGGAATGCGGAAGAGGGAAGGTGGAGGGCGGCAAATCCCAATAGCCAAAAAACAACGCTTCTATGATCCAAAAAAAGGTAAATTTGAGGTAACTCTGGAGAACATGCTCTCAATGCATTTTGGTGCTGATTCGCTTCCAAATCGAAATCGGGATCGCTATCGAAATCGGTTTTGATCCCGATTTGGTGCTTGAGATTTGTAATTTACGGCTTGTCCGCATGAGTTATTATAATCGTAAAAACACTTCTTCCTGCCGGACCGACAGGCCTTCTTCAATCAGCCTTAAAACTGCAGGCTTTTCTTCCGGAAATTTATAACCTTCATAGCTCTGGCTGAACAGCAGACCCCCGCTTCGGTTGCGCCAGTAATTGCCGGCATGGTCGAAGCAGACTTTCGAGGTGACCTTCAATTCCCCGATCATCAGCTTTAATTCGAGCAGTTGCTCTTCCGGAGTGAGCATAATGAACCGGCCGTTTTCGTATTCAGCATGCAGCGGCGTGCCTTGCGCCGGAAAAAACGGACGGGAGCGAATATAGTGCGGATTGATTTCGTTCAATACGCGAGCGGTGTTGCCAGCGTGTTCCCGCCAACGGGCCTTGCCTCCCAGGCCCGGCATCCAGTACTCGGACACCTGGAATCCGGCTTCCATGGCCTTGCGGCCGCCATCGATATGGCCGGCGCTGTCCACCCCTTTTTTGATGGTCTTCAGCAGATCATCGTCTCCGGTTTCCAGCCCGATATGCACCCGGTCCAGGCCGGCCGCACGGATGGCCGCAAGTTCGGCCGGCTTCTTGCCGGCAATGGTTTTCGACCTGGCATACGAGGTGACCCGGGTTAAGGTGGGAAAGGTGTTGCGCAAATGCCGCAGAACATCCACCAGCTGTTCGGTCTTCATGATCAGGCTGTTGGCATCCTGTAAGAAAGCCGTCTTGGCGCCCGACTGCAGCCAGTTATACACCATGACGAATCCCTGATGGTAGTTCAACTCGGGGGCGGAATTCAGCAGCGAGACGGCCGCCTCCCGGGTAATACGTCCGCCCAGTCCGAGCTGCCGGGAAATTTCGCTGAGCCGATCGCGGATATCGGCGATCTGATCGATGTCGCCCTTAATTTCGGCCGGCGACCGCAGCTCGAATTTTTCCGTTTTGTACATTGCACAGAATTCGCAGCGATTCCAGGGACAATTCCGGGTAAGCCGGATCAACAGTGAAGAGCTGCCGCCTTCACTGGGCGGACGGTAAACACCGACTTCAAAATTATATTTCGGGGCGGGTTCTGCGGACATCGATTGCTCCTTTTGGGTATTCATATAAGCTAAACATTTTAAAAAATATTTCAATTGCACCCAGGCCGCAAGCGCCTGCGATAAGTTCTTTTTGAGGACGAAGGCTTCCCTGAATTGCCTGGACACCCAGCTGAACCCATCGATTCGCCGACTAATAACACGAGATGCGGTACTGAAGCAATAATGGTGGTAATTAGGATTGACAAATATATATGTATTCACTAAATGAATGAGTGACAAGCATGATGTACACATCCGCAGTTTAGGGTCGACCCCAATGGGGGGACCGGCTCACAGATGCCAAGCGGCAGTCCGGACAGGCTAAAAATTACAATTCAAAGGAGGAACGGCACATGGGAAAGACTATGAACAGGAGAACCAAATCAGTATTTAAATCCGCCGCGATCGTTGTCGGCCTGATCGCCATTCTGATTGCGGGGGCGGCACCGGCCGCCGCCGAGGACGCACCCACGATCAAAATCGGTTTGGTCACCTTCCTCTCCGGCGGTGCCGCGGGACCTTTCGGAGTTCCGGGACGCAACGGGGCCGAATTGATGATCGAGGCCATCAACGCCGGCAGTGTTCCGGCTCCCTACAACACCAAAGGTATCGCCGGCGCCCAGGTGGAGTCCGTCTTGATCGACGAAAACGGCAACAACCAACAACAGGTCACCGAATATCGCAAGCTGGTTCAGAAACAGGATGTGGATGTGGTGATCGGCTATATTTCCAGCGGCCACTGCAAGGCGATCGCACCGGTGGCGGAAGAACTGGGAACACTGACCATTTACTTCGACTGCGGCACCCCGCAGATATTTGAAGATGTCGATACCTCGCCGAAATACCTTTTCCGAACCGGCGGCACGGCCACCATGGACAATGTTGCAGCGGCCCGCTATCTGGCGGAAAGCGACCCGAAACTCAAATCCATCGCCGGGATCAACCAGAACTATGCCTGGGGGCAGGATTCCTGGCGTGATTTTTCCGAATCGATCAAACAGCTCAAACCGGAAGTTAAAATCGTTGCCGAGCAATTCCCCAAAATCTACGCCGGCCAATATGGCGCCGAAATATCGGCGCTGCTGTCCGAATCCCCCGACGTGGTCCATTCCAGCTTCTGGGGCGGCGACATGGAGGCCTTCGTACTCCAGGCATCCGTTCGCGGCGTATTTCAGAAAAGCGATGTCGTTCTGACAGCCGGAGAGACGGGCATGCACCGGTTGGGAACCCAGTTGCCGGACGGCACGGTGCTTGGTGCCCGCGGCCCCTTCGGCGATTTTGCCCCCGAATCAGAACTCAACAGCTGGTTCAGAAAACAATATTTTGATCGTTACAATACCTGGCCCACCTATCCCGCCTACAAAGCGGCGAACGCGTTGCTGGGTCTGAAGACGGCCTACGAGAAAGCAGCCAAGGGCGGCAGCCTGCCATCCACCGACGACGTGGTCGCGGCACTTGAAAACCTGGTCTACGAAGGTCCCGGCGGCACGGTCAAGATGGCGCTGGCCAACGGCCATCAGGCGGTGCTGAGTACGGCCTACGGCCGCTACAAGTATGATAAGTCCAGCGGTCAGGCTACGGTCACCGACGTCAAGCGCTATAAAGCCGAGTGCGTCAACCCGCCCGAGGGCGTCAAGAGCCTGGACTGGATCCACTCCGGATTCAAGGGGGCGCAGTGCGATTGATACCGGACTGAAAAGAGCCATGCCGACGGATCCGGAAAATGCATTTCCGGGTCCGCCGACTTCAGCCTTATGTGCTTATATGAAACTACAAATATTTTATCTCGCGCAGAGTCGCAAAGCTCGCAAAGGGAATGATTAAAAATATAAATAATCTTGGCGCCTTGGCGTCTTGGCGCGATGATGAATAGTTTCTGTCTTTGATCAGTCGGGCTGCCCTTTAGCCCGAGGCGGCCGCTCGTGTGAAACTACAAGTTCCAGGTTCAAGCCTGCCCTGGCGCGACTGGTTAAAGCTGCTTGAGAAACATCAAGTAATCTGTCGTTAAAATTGAATCCATTGGTATCTGATCCAGGTCTGGGCCAGGGGTTCAGGGGTTCCGGGGTTCAGGGGTTACTGCCGATCGAACGTGCGCCGGAGAAGAAACCCCCTCGATCCCCTTTAGAAAAGGGGGAAGAATTTTCCCTTCATCTGCGGGAAATGTCATTGACTTGAAATAAATGTATGCCGTGTGGGAGCGGCTTCCAGCCGCGAAGATAATTGAATCCCTGCACCTCAAACCATCGCGGCTGGAAGCCGCTTCCACACGGTATACCAGGCTTTCTTCAAGCTTCATGATAAGTGGGTATCCTGATCGGACCGGCCGCATTTTATCCGACAGCCGCGCTCATATGACACAACCGGACCGAACCGTCCGGCAGCTAATCCGGGGGATGCGGGTATTAAATCCGGCAGAGGGGGAGGGTAGTGACGAAACTGCTTGCGATATTGATAGATGGCAGCATTTATGCTTCCTGGGTGTTTTTAATGGGTCTGGGGATGACACTGATCTACGGGGTCATGAAAATTTTAAACATCGCCCACGGAAGCCTGTATGCACTAGGAGCCTACATGTCCGTCTCCCTGATCGGATTTTATTATGCGACGGGAACCTACCCGCCCATGTGGGGCTATGCGATGCTGCCGCTGGCAGCGATTATTGTCGGATTGGTCGCGGGGCTGCTCATCGAGCGCGGAATTTTACGGTTCATGTACGGCAGCGACGAGGTGGTCATGCTGCTGGTCACCTACTCGATTTTCCTGATCCTGGAAGATGTCGCCAAACTCATCTGGGGGGTCAACCCCTATTTCGCTTATCAACCTTATGGGCTTTTGGGCACGGTCGAGATATGGGGCCTTGTTTATCCGATCTATGATTTTCTGCTGATTGCGATATCTCTTGCCTGTGCGGTGTTCGTGTGGTGGGGGCTCAACCGGACCCGGGTCGGCAAACTGCTGATCGCCGTCATTCACGACCGGGAAATGAGTATGGCTTTCGGCATTAACGTCAAGCTGTACTTTACCGTGACCTTTGTCATCGGTGCTGCTTTCGGCGCGTTGGGAGGGGCCGTCACGGCACCGAAAGTGTCCGTGGTTCCCGGCCTGGGTGTCGAAGTCATTGTGCTGGCCTTCGCCGTGGTGGTGATCGGCGGTCTGGGTAGTATCGAAGGGGCCATGATCGGCTCGGCCATTGTCGGCATCGTACGGGCGGCTGCCGTCCATTTTTTGCCCGAAGTTGAACTTTTCGTGATATACGGGGTTATGGCTCTGGTTCTGGCCTTCAGACCGCACGGGCTGTTCGCCGGGCCGGAGGTGCGCAAGATATGAAAATACCGCAAGACCACACGCTGCGCACCCTGACCATCGGGCTGATACTGGTTCTGATCTTCGGGTTCGGCGCCTCGGACTGGATGCGTTTTCTGACTCAAAATTCCCTGGCTACTTTCCTGGTGGTGCTGGGAGTGATGCTGCAAATGCGCGCCGGTCTGGTATCTTTCGGTCAGGGTCTTTACTATTGTCTTGGCGCGTATGTCGCCGGCATGGCCGGGTACTTCTGGGGAATAACGGATGCGTTTCTGCTGTTGCTTGCAGGCACCGCCGCCTGCGTTCTGCTATCCATCGTGCTCGGGTTTCTGCTGGTGCGATACCGGGAGATTTTTTATGCCAATTTCACCCTGGCCCTTGCCATGATTCTCTACGGTCTTCTCGTCAAGGCCGAGATTCTGGGCAGCACCGACGGATTCAACGTCCCGCATTCCACCTTCCTAGGGTTCGCTCCTGAAGGCGGGACGCTTCAGATTACCATTTTCGTTTTAACCTGTTTGATTTCCTATCTGGTCGCCATTGTGATGCATCGCTACCTGAAATCGACTTATGGCTACGCCGGTGACGCCATCCGACAAAACGAGATCCGGGTCGAATACCTGGGGGCCTCGGTGCGCCACTTGATCCATAAAAAATATGTGATCGCGGCTGCGATTTCCGGAATCGGCGGCGTGCTGACGGCGATTGCCGTGGGACATGTCGATCCCGACCTGGCGTACTGGACGACTTCCGGGGAATTTGTTTTTGTGGCCCTGCTCAGCGGAACCGCCAACGTGATGGCTCCGATCGTGGGGGCTTTCCTGTTGGAACTTTTAAGATCCTATGCCTTCGAGTACGCTCCCTACACCTGGCAGATGATCCTTGGGGGCACGATGTTGATGGTCATCCTGTTTCTGCCCGGAGGGATATGGTCGATCCGTTTCAAACGCCGAATGGAGAATCGGTAACATGGCAGTCATCTTAAAGGCAGATCGTCTCAACATCCGATTCGGCGCCGTTGTGGGCGCCTCCGATATTTCGGTCACGGTCGACCAGGGTGAAGTGATTGGGGTCATCGGCGCCAACGGGGCCGGTAAAACCACATTCGTCAACATGGTGACCGGGTATCTCAAGCCCAAATCCGGTACGATCCACTACATGGGAAAGAATGTGACGCATCTGACGCCGCGGGAAATCACCGGTATGGGCATTCGGCGATCTTTTCAGATACCCCAGCTTTTCCCTGAAATGACCGCCCTTGAAAACATGCTGACGGCCCAGGCCGTGGCTCCCAAAGTGGCCCGCAGTTTCTGGATGCCGCTTTTTCGATCCGATACCGTGGAAAACGCCGGGGAGCGGTTGGCGCTTTTCGGGATTGCCGACAGTGCCGGTCGTCAGGTAAGCCTTTTGCCGCAGGGAGTCCGGAAAATTCTCGACATCGCCATGGCCACCGTTGGAGATCCTCAACTGGTGCTGCTGGACGAACCGACCAGCGGCGTCAGTGCCGAGGAAAAATTCGAGGTCATGGATATCTTGATGGCGGCATTTGCCCGCCGGCATATCACGGTCATGTTCATTGAACATGATATGGAACTGGTGGAGCGGTATGCCGGCCGCGTGCTGGCTTTCTATCACGGCAAGGTAATCGCCGATGCCGAAACCCGGCAGACGTTGGCCGATCCCCAGGTGCGTGAATACGTCGTGGGCCACGAAATCCACCGCTCCGGTTCAGCCAAGGAGAGCATTGATGCTGGAGATCATTGATGTAAGCGTTTCCATCAAACGAACCAATATCCTGCAAAACGTTGACCTGAAAGTGCCCAACGGCAGCGTGGTCGGTCTGATCGGCAGAAATGGGGCGGGCAAAACCACGTTGATGCGCACCGTGATGGGATTTCTGGCGGCCGACAGAGGGAATATCAATTTCGAGGGCCAACCGCTGTCTCGATTGACGGCCCATGCCAGGGCCCATATCGGAATCGGATACATGCCCGAGGACCGTAAACTGGTCCCCACGCTGACCGTGGAAGAAAACATCCTCCTGTCATTCTGGGCCACCAAAAACGCCAAACTGGCCGAGCGCCTTCCCTGGGTATATGAAGTGATTCCCGAAGTTACGGAGTTTACCGGCCGAAAGGCCATGGACCTGAGCGGGGGGCAGCAAAAACTGGTCGCCTTGGCCCGGGCCTTGTTGTGTGGAACTCGGCTGCTGCTGCTGGACGAACCCTTCGAGGGAGTGGCGCCGGTGCTGGCCCAGCGCCTGGCTGAGGTCATTGCCGACCTCAAGGAACAGGGCCAATCCGTGCTGTTGTCGGAATCGGACCACGTCCACTCGGCCGAGTTGCTTGACCGGCTGTATGTTATCGAGCGCGGGGCCGTAAATCAGAAGCAGAGGAGCCCCTGAACACCGGGGATGCCTGAGATCGCGTTAGCGGTGATAGATATCTTCTGATCCATATATTTTTCGGAACGATGAAAAAAAGGTCGATCCAAAATAAACGGATAAGAAAACAAGATGTTATTCATTGGAATCGAAATCGCTATCGGGATCGAAATCGATTTCGATAGCGATCCCGATTTCGATTTGGAGCGAATCAACACCCACATGCATTTAGGGCATGTTCTGCAGAGCTTGCCTCAAATTTACTTTTTTGGATCATAGAACCGATATTTTTGGGGGGAAAAATGAATCGTATTTCAGTATTCAGGACGACTCCGAGGATCGTCATGGGGCCGGGTGCGCTGCTCCAGCTGGCAGATGAAGTGCAATCTTTGAAGGGCAAAAAAGTCCTGGTTGTGACGGATAAGGGCCTGATGGAAGCCGGTCTGGTGAAAAAGATCCAGGATCTGCTGGACAAGGCCGGGATTAATAATGCGGTATTCGGAGACGTCGAGGCCGATCCACGCTATGAGATTGTGGCCGGCTGTGTCGAGGTGATTCGACGGGAAAAGGCCGATCTGCTGATCGGATTCGGTGGCGGCAGTTCCATCGACATCGCCAAGATTTCAGCCGTCATGGCCACCAACGAGGGTCCGATTGCCGAATATTTCGGCATCGATCTCATTCCCGCCGCCGGGTTGCCGACCCTCATCATCCCCACAACGGCGGGAACCGGCAGCGAAGTCACGCCCATCGTGATTTTGTCGGACCACACCGAGAAGCTCAAAAAGGGGATTGTCAGCCCCTATCTGTTCCCATCCGCCGCGCTGCTGGATCCGGAGCTGACCCTCGGCCTGCCCCGCCGCGTGACCGCCGCCACCGGAATGGACGCCTTTATTCATGCCGTGGAGGCATTTACATCCAAAAATGCCACATCCCTGACGGATATGCTGGCCAGGCAGGCCATGCGTTTAATCGCCGACAATATTCGCAAGGCATATACCGACGGCAATGATCTGACTGCGCGCGGCAACATGCTGGAAGGCAGCTTGCTGGCCGGCATGGCATTTTGCAATGCCGGTGTCACCGCGGTGCATGCATTTGCATATCCCATCGGCGCGGAATTTCATATTCCCCACGGCGTTGCCAACAGCATCATGCTGGCGCCGGTGATGGAGTTCAATCAAAAGGGGCATCCGGCGAAATTTGCACAAATAGCTGCCTATCTCGGCGAAGACACCGGCGGTCTTTCCGAAACCGAGGCTGCGCATGCGGCCGTGAAGGCCATGCGCCAGTTGGCCAAGGATTTGGATATACCAGATCATTTGAGCGAATTCGGCATCGAGGAAAAGGACCTCGCGGGGTTGGCGGCGGGCGTGCTGAAAGTGACGCGGCTGCTGGCAAACAATCCGCGGGAACTGACCCAGAAAGACGCTGAAGCGATCTATCGCAGTGTTCTGTAGATCCGCGTCAGGCACAAACCAATGATAATGATAAATTATAATTGATAGATGGTCATCGGAGCGAGAGCTTTCAGGTGTCGGGTTTCAGGTGTCAGCGTGCGCCGCCTGCCGGCGCGGTTGTTTTGATCGCCAAATCTCTCTTAAGCGACCCGTATTCACCATTTCTCTTCAGTATGAAGGGTCATTAATCCTGACACCTAACCCGGATAAACCGGAATTGACGGGCTTTAGCTCGTAGGCTCATGAGCTCATAAGCGCTTTGCTTAAGCTCTTAAGCTCAGGAGCTTACGAGCTTACGAGCTTACGACCTTCCTTTACCCAACGACGGTAGCCGCCTGCGCCCCTAGTTCCAGAAGTCTCAAGCTGTCCATTCCGTTGGCCACCACGGTAATCGAACAGTTATCCGGGCGGAAACAGACCACGCGATCGTCTCCGGTGGCATGGCCGACGGCGACGTTGATGGCGATATAATGGGTGAAAACGATGGTGTCGGTATCGATGGCCATCAGCGTTTGAATGACTTCACGGCGCCAATGCTGCAGATCCCAATCGAGATTCGACCAGCGGTCATCCATGATCTTCGCCAGCCAATGCACCCGGACTGCCGCAGTTTCCAATGGGAATCGGATCTCTCCGACTCCCGGCTCGATTGCGGCTTCAATCTGCCAGATTTCCGCCAAGGGCCTGGAAGTTTCGCGTGTTCGGGCCCGGGGACTGGTGATAATCGGCAGCGGTCCCAGGGGAGCCAATGCCCGGGCCGCGGCGTTTGCCTGGACACCTCCCAGTACGCTGAGACCGGGGTCCTTTTCCAGGCCCCATCCAGAGGCAGCCTGGCCATGACGCACCAGATAGAGCTTTGCCATCAGAAACCTCCTGAAAGACGATGGACGAGGGATGACGGAAGAGTAGAGCAGGCGTGTCAGAAAAACGCCATCGCCTGCACTGCGGCTTGAGGGTTCAAGGATTCCAGGGTTCCAGGGGTCAAGTGAAAGACCGGTCTTATTTTCTGCTTTTTGGCCCTTGCCTCCGTCCTCCGTCCTCTGTCCTCCGCCTTCTGTCTTCTGACCTCTGTCCTCTGTCTTCTGTCTTTTACGTCCCTCACTCTTCGGCCAGTTCCCAGGCAATATCGGCAACCTGTCGCGCCAATTTTCCGCGCTCCACCGCTTCGGCGGAACTGGCATTGCCCGCGATGCCTCTCTTGTAAACTCCTTGTAGAATACTGGCCAGCCGGAAAAAGGAGAAGGCCAGGTAGAAGTTCCATTGGGGAATGCTCTCCCGGCCGGTAAGCCGGCAGTATTCTTCAATAAATTCCTGCTCGGTAGGAATGCCCGCCAAACAGCATTCCGGCCCGTCCAGACGGATATTTCCGGCGATCCCCGAATGGTAGAACATACAGCTGTAGCCCAGATCCCCCAGGGGATGGCCGAGGGTCGAAAGCTCCCAGTCCAACAGGGCCTCGACTTTGGGTTCGTCCGGATGAAACAGCATGTTGCCCATGCGGTAATCACCGTGGACAATGCAACTGCTGTCTTCAGCAGGTACATTCGCCGGCAGGTAATGCATCAGCCGCTCCATGGAGAGGATTTCATCTGTTTTGGCCGCCTCATACTGCCGGGACCAGCGGTCGATCTGGCGGCGAAAATAATTGCCCGGTTTGCCGTAATTTGCAAGACCCAGGGCCCCATAATCCACCGAGTGCAGTTTCGCCAGCACCCGTATCATATCGAAATAGATAGCGCGCCTTTGCCCGGGCGACATATCGGGCAGAGTCATATCTTCCAGAATGCGGCCTGCGACATGTTCCATCACAAAAAACGGGGTTCCGATGATGGTTTCATCTTCACACAGCAGATGCATGCGGGGGACCGGAACCTCGGACCAGGCCAGGGCCTTCATGATACGATATTCGCGCTCCACCAGGTGAGCCGATGGCAGCAGCTTGCCGGGAGGCTTTTTTCGCAGAACATACCTGGCATTATCCGTGACTAAAAGAAAAGTCGGATTCGACTGGCCGCCTTCATACTGGCGCACATCCAGGGGGCCCTTGAATCCGTCCAGGTTATCGGCCAGATACCCCGCCAGGCGGCTTTGATCGAACCGATGAGCTTTGCGGACCGGGATCAGCTTTTCATTGCTTTTCATGATTTCATCCTCGCCTTTTGATTTTGCCGCCGACCCACACAGACGGAAACGGAGCGCAAAACGGCTTTAGAATTTTCCTTACCAGAAACAGCCTGATACCTTCAAGTGTTTTCACCGACCGTAGCACTAAATCGTTGGATCTTTAAAAATTCGAAGACTCGAGCCGGTGTTCTACCGTCAAAATATATTCTGCATCTCCTGCTCCTTATCCGGGTACGCTACATATTGTGGTTATTATGTGCTTGACATACAAGTTATAATTTGCCATATACAGCCAACCGATTCTGCAGCCTATATACGGCCCCCATGTTTACCTGTTGAAGAACCTTGATCCGCAGTTGCCCTCCAAAGCGGTGGGAGCGGGCAAGACAGGCTATGAACATGCCACAGGAATTTTTGAATGTCATCCAAGAAAAAAAAACGGAAAAAGCGCAAAGCGGCTCCCCCGCGTCAACATGCTGAGAAGCTTGACGCGCCGCAACCGCCCGGCAGGAAAGATTCGACCGTCGGCTCCGGCCCGCGCCGCCCCTTGCCCATACCCACTCAAGCGATCCCGGGCGGGCCGGCGATGGAGATCGAGTCCCTGCTCGCCAAGGGCAAAATTAAAGCGGCTCTCAGCCAGGCGAAAATTTATCATAAGAAGACCGGCACATCGGGATCCGAAACGATTCTGGTGACTGTTTATATTGCCCGAATCCGTGAAATGCTGGCCAAAGGCTATCCAGTGGAAGCCCGGACATTGCTCGAATTGGTTGAGGAGCGCTATCGGTGCCCGGAGGGCTCCCTGGCGGAATTGAGCGCTGTCATGTTGCTGCGCGAGGATCGCATTGACGACCTGGTTGTGCCCCTTGGAAATCCCGACTGCCCGCAGGCTGAGCGCCTGACAATCGAAAAGATCATCAAAAACGAACTGATCGATCTCACCGAACTGGCGCAGTGTGAAGCGCTGCCGCCGGACCATTCCCTGAAAACCGCCGCGCGGGCGGCCGCCCAGGCGTTTGCGCGGGTGACTTCCGATTCCGTCAGCGATGAAGATATCTCCTTGGCGGAGATCTCGCGCCGAAGTCCGCTGGCTCCGTGGAAGGTGCTTATCCGGGCGCTCGCCCATTTTTATCGCCGGGAAGATGACTTGTGCGAGAAGTATTTAACAACGGTTGATCCCGAATCCGCACCGGCCCGCCTGGTTCCGATCATCCGCGGGTTGATGGCGGGCCAGTCCAAAGCCGGCCGGGATAATCGCTTCACCCTGCTGGCTGAAAAGGTCCACGGAAACAATAAGGCGGTCAGGGATGCTTTTCAGGCGCTTGACAGCGCGCTGGCGGCCAACAAACGGCGAAAGCTGTTTGGCGCCTTTCGCCAGGCGGTCGATGTCTGCGCGCGATTCAGTCCCGGCCTTCTCGAAAAGCTCAAACAGCACATCTCCGTCAAATGCTGGATGTTCGACATTGACGCCGAAGATGTCGCCCGGGCCATGGGGGGGGCTTCGCTGAAAAATGCCTATTTCTGGCTATTGCACGCCCGGGCGGCGGAGGAAAAAGGCCTGTTCCTGTGGTCCTGCGCGCTGTTGGCGGAGTTTCGCAAGCATGCCCTCCACGAAGGATGGTTTTCTGAAAGAAGCACGGAAACGTCGGTGATCTACCTTTACATGACGGATTTGCTGAAGCGGTTGCCGGCGGAAGATTTTGACTGGCTGCAGTCAGAATTTGGAAAAAAGTTTGACGGATTTGAAATTCACTACCGCCACCAGCCACAATCCATTCTGGAAGCCGCTTCCAACACCGCCGGGGGCCGATTCGAAAAATATTTCATCTATCCCGAGCTGTTGTACGGTATGGCCGGCGAAATAAACCCGACTGCCGCAACGTTCCGGCAGTGGCTGGAATGGACTGAGAGTCGGAATTCGAACTGGAAAAAGTGTGACGCGGTGGCCCTCGCCTGGCATACAGCGCTTCCCGAAGACGCGCGGCCGCTGCTGTATTTGATGACATCGGCCGAGAAAAGAAACGCCTTTAAAAAGGCCATCGGCTATCTGGACACGGCTGAGCGAATCGACCGTTTGAATCCCGATGTGAAAAGAGCGCGGCTGCGCCTGCTGGCGGCGACCGCCCTGCGCCATTTGAAGCAAAGAAAGACCCATCTGGCCCAAAAAGATATTTTGGAGATCGAACGGTGGCCTCAGTCTCGGGAGGGTGACCGGCCGGCATTCATGGCGGCATTGAAATCGGCATGTGCGCTGATTGAGAAAAATGAATCCGAGCTGATCCTGCAAATCCGGGAATTGACGGACCTGCTCGATCACCCGCTGGCCGCCAGAATGATTTTGACGGCGTTGTCCAGAAGTTGCGATCTGTCCTATCGCAGAAAAAATTTGCCTGCATCCGCCGCTGACTCCCTGGAAGGCCACGATCTGGCGGCTTCAGTGGCAAGAGCCTGCCGGCTCGGGGAAGACTTGGCAGTTGCCGTTGAAATTCCGAATGCCTTCAGAAAAAGAATGAAGGCTGTTTTTGCGGCCGCAGGCAGTTTGCCGGATACCGCCGATATCAGGATAATTGCCGAAACAGCCCTTCGTAATTTTGATCTCCAACTCGCATACGCCGCTGCGGGAGCGGGTCTCTTGCAGCCCGGAGCCGCCAAAGCAAGGTTTCTGCTTCTACGTGCCCGGAGTCTGCCGCCCTGGGAGATGGAGCGCCAGGATAATTGCCTTGCGGCGGTCATCGAACTGGCCCGGCGCGAAAGGGATCTGGACCTGATCGATGAGGCGGTCGAATTGCTCCGCAGTGAAACCGGTTTTCAATTCGGATTTTCGATTTTCGACTCCCGGATCGGCGATGCCGGCTCCTCCATGGAAACCGAGGAATTGAACACCATTATAAAGCGTGAAAATGACGCCCGCGAATATCCCGCCTTCACGCCGGATAAATTATATGGTGACTGTGAGATTGACGATGACGAAAACGAATGCCGCTATTGTGACGTCAAAAACTGCCCTGACAGGGAGACACCCTACCGGCCGGAAAATCGGTCGGCCCACGGCCCGGCAACCGGCACCGACCCGACCCCGGATTTCAGCGAATTTATAGACGAGCATCTGAGCCGATTCCCGTCGGCTCTGGTGGCGCTTATCCAAAAAGTTTTTGCGAAGCATGGTGAAAACGGGTGCTTTCCCGACGCCGAAGAAGTTGCGCGCAAGGATCCCTGGCTGGCGGATCAATTACGGCGGGAACTCTTAATCGCGGCCGCGGACGGAACCCTGCCGGAATTTAACCGTGATTGCCTGCCCGGCTGGCTGTCGAGAAGTTACAAGCGCAGACGGCGCTGAGATGAGGACCAGAGCATGATGCCAGACTATGGCTTACCTGTATTGGATGAGGATCCGCACGCCATTCTCCGGGTGCGGCCAGGTGCCGGTGCTGAAGAAATTCGGGCTGCTTATATAGACAGGATCAGGGAGTATCCGCCCGAAAGGTACGCCGCGGAATTTGAGCGGGTGCGGGATGCCTATGCAATTTTAAGTGACCCGGGCCATCGCATACGGATGATGCTGCGGTCCGCGGATCCCGAGGCTTCTTTGGCGTCGTTGCTCGAGGGCAAAACCCAGAGCAGGTATTTTGTCGGACCTCACGCGTGGCTGGCTGCCATGCGGGAAAAATAACTGTTCATATACCGCCGAGCGCAGCCTCAGGCGATAAGACGACTGTTCTGACATCATATGGACTCACATGAGGCCCACCATTGGATTTAAAAGACCAAAAACCGCCGATTGAGATCTCGACTTTGAATGATCATTTCGCGGAAGCGAAAACCAAGGAAGCGCTCCGAACGTTGCTTGTGCAGCGTTTCGCTGAATGGCTCGAGGAAGTGCTGGCTGAAGAAAAGCCACTGAAGGGAATTGCGGCTGAATTGCTCGCCGAGTTGTATGACGAACGAGATCCGGATGCCGCCCGTCCGGCTGAAGAAGCCCATGACCTGCATTCGACCGGGTCGGCGCTGACGGTTCTCACCCAGGAGGTAAAATTGCAGGGCCGCGCGTTTAAACAGCTAAGCGACAAGCTGGATTCCTTTGCGGGACTGGAGGCCGGTTCTCTTGACCGGCTCCTTGCCAGCCAAAGGGAACTGCTTTCCGAAAGCCGGTGTATCGTCGAAGAGAGTCGTGCAGACCGCACCCGCCGGGAATCCGAAATCAAACGCGAGGCCGGCCGCAGTGCCCGGAACGATCTCCTCGGAGTCGTTATAGATATCCGGGACCACATGATTCTTGGACAGCGCTCAGCCGATGAGAGTCGGCGACAATTTGACGAACGCCGCAAGATGTTTCGGCTGGAAAAAATATCCGGCGGCCGATTTTTCTTCGGAAAAACGGCGGATAAAAATAATTTGTTGGAAGTGGTCCGCTCGCTTGAAAAAGGTTACCGGTTGGGGCTCGATCGAATTGACGAGGCCTTGCAGCAGCTCGGGGTCAATGCGCTCGAGTGTGTGGGCAAACCATTTGATCCCCACCAGATGAATGCCGTGGATATCGAAGAAACAGCGGAGGTACCCGACGGTACCGTAACTGAAGTGTATCGAACCGGCTATATGATCGATACGATTGTCTTGCGGACCGCTCTGGTAAAAGTTGCCCGTGCGCCTGTGAATGATGTCAGCCCTGATGTGGTCTAGAATTTGATGTGGCCTATCATTTATGGTTCATAAATACCCAAACGTATAAACATGCCCTGGCGAAAATTTGATTTCGCCCAATCTTTTCGAAACGCAACCGGAGGTCAACGATGGAAACGGGTGACTGTATCATCGGCATCGATCTTGGAACCACCAACTCCGAGGTCGCTGCATTCCTACATGATAATGTGCAAATCATCGGAAGCGGGGTATCAAAAATGCTGCCGTCCTGCGTCGGTCTTTCGCAGACGGGTGAATTGCTGGTCGGTGCGCCTGCCAGAAACCAGCAATTACTTTATCCGGAGTTCACCGTGCGCAGCATCAAACGTAAGATGGGAAGCAATGAGAAGGTCCGCCTGGGAGACCGTTTGTTCACGCCGCAGGAAATATCCGCTTTGATCCTGCGTGAGCTGGCACAGTGGGCCCAGATGAGCCTCGGGTTTCCAGTGGCCAAAGCAGTCATTTCGGTGCCGGCGTATTTTTCGGATGCGCAGCGCAACGCGACGCGGGAAGCCGGCCAACTTGCCGGGCTGGAAGTGGTGCGAATCATCAATGAACCCACGGCAGCCAGTCTGGCTTACGGATACGGATCGGAGGATAATCGAACGGTCATGATTTACGATCTTGGCGGCGGCACCTTCGACGTTTCGGTGGTTACCATAGAAAAAAATGTGACCGAGGTGCTGGCAAGCCACGGTAACAATCGGCTGGGAGGCGACGATTTCGATCAGCTTCTGGTGGATCGCCTGATCAGTGAATTTCGCGATCAGCATGACGTCCTGCTCGACGAGCATCATCGGCTGGCCGTATCCCGTTTGTGGTGGACGGCCGAGGAAACCAAAAAGAAGCTCAGCCGCGAGCCTTTTGCCAAAATCCGGGAAGAAGCGCTGGTGGTCATCGAGGGCAAACCGCTTCACTTCGAGACCGAGATATCCCGAGAGGAATACGAACGGATGATCGATCCTCTGATCGAGTCCACCCTCGAAAGCGTATCGCAGGCCATGGACACCGCCGGAAAAAAGGCCGACGACCTCGACGCTATCCTGCTGGTCGGCGGGTCGACCCGCATGCCGCTGATATCTCGAAAATTGGAAGAACGGGCGGGAATTGTGCCGCGCCACGAGATTCATCCTGATTTATGTGTGGCCCTGGGTGCCGGCGTGCTGGCGACCCGGCTTTCCGGGCGGGAGGTGGACCGGATCCTGGTTGATGTCACGCCCTATTCATTTGGACCATCCTATCTGGGAGAACGCGACGGCATCCCTTATCAGCACTGTTATCACCCGATCATTCGATCAAATACAGCCCTGCCGGTGACTCGAACCGATCAATACTACACGTCCCATCCGTATCAGGAGGAAGTCGATATCAATATCTATCAGGGGGAGGATCCGGACGCTTTGAAGAATATTCCGGTTGGACATTTTCGGGTTGAGGGACTTCGGCCTACTGAAGAATTGAGTCCGGTCCTCTGTCGTATGAACCTCGACATCGACGGAATTTTGAAAGTGACCGCCATCGAAAAGACAACCGGAAAGGCAAAGCAGATTACCATCGATCATGCGCTCAAACCCAAAAGCGATGCGGAGATTGCGGCCGCCAGAGAATATCTGAATGCGCTTTATGATGGCCGTATAACAGACGTGGATGATGTGGCCGATGCTGATGCAACCGCGGAACCGCAGACCCTTGAAGCCGATCACCATGACGTCATCGAGGTTCCCTTCAACACCATTCATGGCAGTCGGAGGATAGTGGCGCCAGAAAACTCGGAAGGCAACGTACTGGAATTCAATTCCCCGCGGATGAGGGCTCAGCGGGATGCCAAGGCCCTCCTGGGGCGTTCACGGGAGTTGCTCGACCGCATGCACGCCGAAGACCAGGAAGAGGCGATCGATCTTCACGAAGCCATCGAAACCGCCATTGCCACCGGAGATATTGGCGAGATGACCGAAGCCTGCAACACCTTAAAAGAACTTCTTTTTTTTGTGGAGGGCAAATAATGGATGTCCCCGGGACAATGCGTTGTCCGGTGTGTCGGGCCAAGTTCAGAAGCACCCGGGAGTGCACCCGTTGCGGTGCGGATCTCGGCAACATCATGAAACTGGCTGCCGGCGCCCACCTGGACCGTGAAGCGGCGCGTAAAGCAATGCTTGCGCTGAATTTCGAAAAAGCTGGTGAACTCGCGGCAGCGGCGCAAAAAGCGCATGCAACCGATCCTGGTCGGCGGCTGGCGCTATTGACCTCGTGGCTGGCGGCGGGCTTGTGAATCCATCACCAAACGCCTGATCGTAGCCGGTTTATGGTATCTCCAACCCGGAACGCTGAACCCCTGGCCCAGACCTGGATCAGATGCGAAAGCATTCATATAAACCGTTACAACTAGTTAGTGCCCATCCATCAAAGGGTCTTTTAAAATGATGGGCACCTGATGGTGTTTCCAATCCAGAAATGAGAATTTTTGTACAAGTTCAAGGAAATCAAGTCCGTGCGCGGAGGCGTAGTTTACTACGCCGTACAAGCAAGGGCGCAGATTGACGCAGAAATTGGGCAAAAAGGCCATTTGTGGATGGAAACTAGTTAACGCCAATCATATGATCACAGCCGTCGCGCCAGGGCCGGCCTGAACCGCTCAACCTGGGTCATTGAATGTTCAGTGCTAAATTTCGAAAAAATTTACAGACTGCGTTTTGGCTGGTCGCCATCTTGTGGCTGGTGTATATCATCGATTATTGCCTGCCGGTGGATTTGCGGTTCTACGGACTGCGGCCGCGACAACCGGACAGCCTGCCCGGCATCGTCTTCATGCCGTTTCTGCATGCCGATCTGCACCATCTCATCGCCAACTCGGGTGTGCTTTTCGTGTTGCTGGCCGTGTCGCTGTCATTCAGCCGCAAACTGACATTCAAAGCACTGGCGGTTATTATCCTGTTCGGCGGCGGCTTGGTATGGTTGGCGGGCAGGGGGGGCGCGGTTCATATCGGAGCCAGTGGGGTGATATTCGGGCTGATTGGGTTTCTGATGTGTCTGGGCATCGTCCGCCGGGACTGGAAAGCGCTGGTCACTTCGGTGATCGTATTTGTGTTTTACGGCGGCGCGCTGCAGTCCCTGTTTATATATACCCCGGGTATCAGCTGGACGGGTCATCTCTTCGGCTTCCTGTCCGGCGTGCTGGCGGCCTGGTGGACACGGGCGGCGCGCAAACGATGAGATTGGAGTGGGTGGCCAAATGGTATCGAAAAGAAATTTACGAGCGTTGTCAGATGGCGTGCGGTTTCAGGTGTCAGGTTTCAGGTGTCAGCGTTGCCGCTCACCCCATAACGGTATTATGAATGACAAAGGGAAATGTAATTGGAACGATACATAAAAGAAATCATCGACCCGGGCGACGAAAACGGCAACGGTCTGACGGTTCGATTCCGGCTGCCGTCCGGACTGGAAATCATCGGTCTGCCGACGCCCAATTTTTACGGCGGCCACTGGGATCTCGGACCGACCTGGAACTATGCCCAAAACGGCCGCGGAAATCGCCGGCGAGCATTTCGACGAGAAGCTTCTGGAAGGATTCGGAAGCGTGATGGCGGTCAATGAAATCGTCAGCCATTGCGAACTGCTGGCCGCCTGCGGAGATGTGGTTACAGTTGATGGTCTCAGATATGCCGCTGTCGGGACGTCGGAATATGAGCAGTATATTGGGGCCTTGGAGCCGGATGCCTGACGCCTGGGATCTCTGCGGATATGGGAATGCAATTCCGGCTGTTTCGGAGTCAGCGGCTCACAGAATGCAAACAGCCGGTTTCAGGGGTCAGGTTTCAGCCCGGCCGCCGGCCGTGTTGGAATTCGCATGATGTTTCACAGGTGAATTCAGCCGCTTAGCAGCCTGACACCCGACACCCGACACCTGACACCTGACACCTGACACCCTAAATTAATTATGAACACCGAAATAACTCAATTCACCCGACGGCTGCTTTTTACGGCCTTCAACTTGAAAAAACAGGACAGAACCCTTATTATTTGCATTCATCATGGAGGACGTCAGGTGCGCTATGATATCGTCATCCCCCCGACAGCCGAGGGTGCGCTGAAAGTGACGGTTGGTTCGTGGATAAAAAGTGAAATGTCCTTTCCAGGGCGGCTCCCGAATAAAAGGGCCGCCAGACTGATCAAAGGGAAAAACCCTAAAAGCTAACATACGAATTTTGATGGGATCCACCCGGCGTCATTGCGGCTGGTTTTTAGCCGCAATTCAGGAAGTTCGCCATTTTTGGTCTGGACTCCGGCTAAAAACATGCCGGAGTGACGGATCGCGCACGTCGAAATCGTTTTCTGAGATGGCCTGTCGATGGTTGACAACAATTTCGAGCACACATACGATAAGCAGTACCGCCAACTCACCGGGATTCTGGATTCCATGGGTCGGGTGCTGGTGGCTTTTTCGGGGGGCGTGGACAGCACGCTGCTGCTGCAGATGGCCAGGGACATCCTTTCTGCGGAGAACGTGTCGGCGGTCACGGCGATTTCCGAGGTCATGCCCCGGCACGAAAAAGGCGCGGCCGTCGATCTGGCCCGCGGGATCGGTGTCGACCATCTGATTATCGAAAGCCGGGAGATGGCGGATCCGCTGTTTCGGCGCAACCCGGCCGACAGATGTTACCGGTGTAAAAAAAGCCGGTATCAGACGCTCGTCGATCTGGCCGTTGAACGGGGTTTTTCTTACGTATTGGATGGTGAAAATGCGGACGACCAGCGGGATTTTCGTCCCGGTTCCCGCGCTGCCCGGGAACTGGGGGTCAGAAGCCCGCTCAGCGAGGCCGGCTTTACCAAAGACATGATCCGGAGCCTGTCCCGTCAGCTTAGACTGCCGACATGGGACAAACCTTCCTGTGCCTGTCTGGCCTCCCGCATTCCCTATGACCATCCCATCACCCGGCGCAAACTCGAGCAGGTGGACCGGGGGGAAGATTTTGTCCGCAGTCTGAACCTATCCGAACAGGTCCGCGTCCGGCATCACGGCGACACCGCGCGGCTGGAAATTGAAGCAGCAGACCTGCCGAAAGTGCTGGAGGACGCCGTGCGCCGCAGGATCGTCGCATTTTTCAAATCACTTGGATTTTCTTTCGTCGCCCTTGACCTCGAAGGCTATGCCACCGGCAGCCTCAACCGGGTCATCGATGACGGCAAAACCAGGATAACCGAAAAATGAACGGCCTAAGCTTTTCCGAGACTGCGCTCGCAAAAAAGTGACTCCTGCGGGGCAGCCATGCCATGGCGGAATTGGTTCCAGATGTCAGGTTTCAGGTGTCAGGTGTCAGGAAATTATTATTTTTGGTGTTTGACAGCTCATATGGATCTGTGAAGTTGATAGCCTATTTCAATCAAAATGACGGCTTGGCTGCCAACGGCAACGCTGACACCTGAAACCAGAAACCTGAAACCTACGCCGTCTAACCATACATCGACAATTTTTGGTCGATTTCGCTTAGTTAAGCGCCTGAAAAGAGACCCTTTGATGGACATCCATAAACTAAAACAAACCCTTGAAGACGTGCGCAGCGGACGGATGACGACGGATGCCGCGCTGGATCGGCTTAAAAGCCTGCCTTACGAAGACATTCAGTTCGCCAAGATCGACAGTCATCGCTGCCTGCGTACCGGTGTCTCCGAAGTCATCTACAGCCAGGGCAAAACCACCGAACAGATCCAGGGTATTGTCCGCAGAATCATGGAGAACCATGACAATATCCTCGCGACCCGGGCCGGTCGGGCTACTTATGAGGGTATCCGGGAGGTTACCGACGACTGTGAATATCACGAACTGGCCGGAATCGTGGTCATCAAACCTCGTCCGGTTCCCGGGGTGGGAAATATCGCCGTCGTGTGCGCCGGGACATCGGATATTCCGGTGGGCGAAGAAGCCGCCGTGACAGCCGAGGTGCTCGGCAACCGGGTGCAGCGGATCTATGACGTCGGCGTGGCCGGACTGCACCGGCTTTTCAGCGTCCATGACGATCTGTGCCGGGCCCGGGTGGCGGTGGTGATCGCCGGAATGGAAGGCGCCCTGGCCAGCGTCGTGGGTGGGCTCGTGTCATGCCCGGTCATCGGCGTCCCCACCAGTGTGGGGTACGGCGCCGCGTTGGGCGGTATTTCGGCGATGTTGACCATGTTGAACAGTTGCGCCTCCGGCGTATCGGTGGTAAACATCGACAATGGTTTCGGTGCCGGATACCAGGCCAGCCTGATCAATAAAATGGTTAGCGCCGAAATAGAACGGGTCAGGCTTCCCGGAAACGAAACACACTCGTAAAAAGATCAACAAATAAACTAAGACACCATTAACCAAAGATGAAAACCGCATACTTCGATTGTTTTGCCGGGGCCAGCGGCGACATGATCCTCGGCGCCCTGTTTGACGCCGGCCTGACCGTAGAACGGCTGACCGCCGAACTGGATAAATTGCACCTCTCCCATTTTCAGCTTGCCGCTCAAACGGTTCAAAAAATGGGTATTGCCGGAACTCGGGCGCTGGTGCAGATCGACCAGGACCAACACGAACATCATCACCGTCGGCTGCCGGATATACTGGAAATTTTACAGGCCAGCGATCTGGCTGAATCCCTGCGGGAAAAAAGCGCTTCCGTTTTTCAACGGTTGGCGGCGGCGGAGGCCCGGGTGCACCGCCGGCCGGTGGAATCAATTCATTTTCACGAAGTCGGCGCCATGGATGCCATCATCGACATTGTGGGGGCCGTGGTGGGTCTCGATGCGCTGGATATCGTACAAATTGTCTGCTCACCGCTGAATCTGGGCGGCGGGACGGTGGTATGCGCCCACGGAACGCTGCCGGTTCCGGCACCGGCGACCGCCGAGCTGATCAAGGGGGTTCCGGTTTACTCCAGCGGCATTGACGGGGAATTGCTGACGCCCACCGGCGCAGCCATCCTGACCACGCTGGCTTCCGATTTCGGTCCGTTGCCGGAAATGAAAATCGACCGGATCGGGTATGGCGCCGGAGCATCCGATCCGGCGATTCCGAATCTACTGCGCCTGATGATCGGGGAGGCGGCGGGGTGAGGGAGCCTTCGGCGGTCAAGAAAAGGGAATGGCGCAATATAACTTTCACAATCTAACCCGGATAAACCGGAATTGACGGGTTTTAGCTCGTAAGTTCATGAGCTCCTAAGCTCGTGGGTGCTGATTTTAGCTCGTCAGCTCATGAGCTTACGACCTTACGAGCTTACGAGCTCATTCGAACGTAGTTGAAATCAAAGCTGGTTTCACCCGGCGGTTGGACCAGGCCTGAGACCCGACACCTGACACCCCGAGTCAATCCACCGATTTCGCTTCCTCGCCCATATAATCCCTGATTACCCGATAGTGCTCATCGCCGAGCAGTTGGACCTCATTGAGCCACTTGAAAGCCTCGGAAACATTGAAAAGAACGTGGGGCCGGATATCGTTGGATCGGATATTGTCCAATCCACCCTGCTCGCGGTCCAGCAGGACCACCAGTTCGGTGACCCGGGCGCCGTGCTCGCGAACGGTTTCCGCGGCCTGAAGCACACTTTTGCCGGTTGTGATGAGATCGTCGATCATCAGGACCCGGTCATCGGCTTCCAGTCGGCCCTCGATCTGTTTGCCGACCCCGTGATCCTTTTTTGCCTTGCGGGAATAGATCATCGGAACCGCCAATTTATTACAGACGAGGGTCGCAAACGGAATTCCGGCCGTTGGGACTCCCATGATTTTATCGAAATTGCCGTTGCCGATTTCATTTTCTATGATGCGTGCCAGACAGCCGGCGATCAGGTCCATGGTCGCCGGATCCGAGATGGCCTGCCGCAGATCGATGTAGTAAGGGCTTTTTTTTCCGGAAACGAGCGTAAATTCGCCGAACTTGAGTACATCGTTGAGGATCAAATCGAATGAGACCCGCTTCATGAGATATTTTTTCTCATCCTGCCAGATGATATTTTGTATCTTTGCATTTCGATTGTCAGGCATGTCTCCTGCTCCTTTTACCGCCGGCTTACATCCGGTGTCGGTATCATTTTCATCCATGGGTAGGTTGGATCGAAAATACGACGTTAAGGCTCCCCAGTCAAATCAAATGAGGCGAAATCTGAAATCTGACACCTGATTTTTCTTGACAAACCATTAGCGGTTCATTTATTTTGCATACGAAATAATTGTCATGAAAACATACGACGACTGCATCATATTCTTACTTGCCAAGGCTTATCAGAAAGCCCACGGAAATTTTAAAAGGCGCTTGCAAGACTGCGGCCTGACGCCCATCCAGCATTTGATTCTGGAGGCACTGTGGATGGAAGACGGACTTTCGGCCGGTGATATCGGCAAACAACTGGTATTGGACGGCGCCACCCTTTCCGGCGTTCTGGAGCGCATGGCCGCGGGCGGGTGGATTACAAAGGAATCCGATCCGGAGGACAAAAGAATCCTGCGGGTTTTTCTGACACCCAAGAGCAAACAACTGCATCCTAAGCTCGCGCAGGCGCGGGACCGAACCAACGAGGATCTGTTGAAACCGTTTACGCTGGAGGAAAAAATCCTGCTCAAGCGGTTTCTAAAAGATATGCTGACCTGACTGTTTGATTTTATATTTAGTATACGAACTAAAAATCAAAGGAGGACACGATGGGTGTTTGGCATAAAACCGGATGTGTTCTGTGCGCCCAGAACTGCGGTCTGGAAGTTTTGGTTGAAAACAACCGCATGATCAAAGTCAAGCCGGACAAATCGAATCCGCGCAGTCAGGGGTATGCCTGCCGCAAGGGACTCAACGTTCTCTACCACCAGTACCCCCAGGACCGGCTGACCGAACCGTTGAAACGGGTGGGTGGCCGGTTTGAACCCGTCTCCTGGGAACAGGCGGTCAGCGAGATCGCCGCCCGGATGCGCCAGCTGGTCGACAAACACGGACCGCGCTGTCTGGCTTACATGGGGGGAAGCTCCCAGGGCGGCCACATGGAGGCCGCATTCGGATTGGGCATTCTGCGGGCCATGGGGTCCCAGTATTACTATTCTTCCGCGGGTCAGGAATTTTGCGGGGCCTGGTGGGTGACCGGCCGGGTGTTCGGCAAGCAGTATAACATCGCCGGACCCGATGAACACCGGACCGAGATGCTGGTGGCCTGGGGCTGGAACGGCATGCAGAGCCACCAGATACCCCGGGCGCCCAAGGTGCTCATGGAAATTTCCAAGGACCCGGACCGGATTCTGGTCGCCGTCGATCCGCGCAGAAGCGAGACGGCCGCCATCGCCGATATCCATCTACCCGTGCGTCCCGGCGCGGACGCCCTGTTGCTGAAGACCATGATCGCCCTTATTCTTGAGGAGGGCTGGGAGGCCGACGACTATATCCGCAAACATGTTGCCGGCTGGGATGAGATCCGGCCCTGGTTCGAAAATTTCGACACCCGGCAGGCCGCCCGGATCTGCGGGTTGGATTACCAACAGATTCGGGACGTGTGCCGTCTGCTGACCACCCGACGCTGGAGCATACACACCGATCTGGGCGTTTACATGGGACGTCACAGCACCTTGAATTCCTATTTCGTGCATATTCTGGGGGCAATCTGCGGGATTTTCGGTGCGCGGGGCGGTAACGTCATCCCGGGCATGGTGATGCCCATGGGATTTCATGCCGATGAACGCGATCCGAAAACCTGGCGCACGGTCGCCACGAATCTGCCGCCGGCCGCTGCGGGCTCTTTTCCGCCGGGGGCCATGCCCGAGGAAATTCTCAGTGGTCACGACGATCGGCTGCGGGCGGTTTATGTCAGCGCCTGCAATCCGCTGCGGGCCTATCCGGACACCGCGGCCTATGAAAAGGCCTTCGGCCAAGTCGACCTGCTGGTGGTCAATGACATCGTTATGAGTGAAACCGCCAGGCTGGCCCATTATGTACTGCCGTGCCGCACGTTCTATGAGTCCTGGGATGCCACCTTTTTTCCCTGGACCTATCCGGAGGTCTACTTCCAGATCCGGCGGCCGGTGGTCGATCCTCCCGGTCAATGCCTGGAAGCCGCCCAGATTCATACTTTACTGGCGGACAAACTGGGCATCATCCCGCCGGTACCGGATGAACTGCGAAAGGCGGCCGGGGGCGATCGTCTGGCTTTTGGGGCCGAATTGATGCAATGGGCCGCCGGCCAATCCGGGGCCATGGCGTCCATGCCTTTTGTCCTGGCACAAACCCTGGGAAGGGCATGGGACAGCGCCGCCAAGTCCGCCCTGTGGGGTCTGCTCATGACGGCTCCGGGCGTATTTCGGGAAAATGCGGCGCGGGCCGGATTCGAACCGGGGATCGATCAGGGAGACCGCATTTTCCAGGCCCTTTTGGACACACCCCAGGGGTTGTGGGTCGGCCGGGCGGATGAGGACCATCCCCTGGCGGCGGTCAAAACCCCATCCGGTAAAATCGAGATCTTTATTCCTGAATTAGAAGAGCAGGCCGTGTCCATCGAGGCCGACAGTGAGGCGCATGGGCTGCAGATGGCTGCGGAATTTCCACTGATCCTCAATGCCGGCCGGCACATGCTGACCAACGCCAACACCCTGATGCGCAACCCGGAATGGAACCACGGCCGGCGGGCCTGTACCGTATCCCTTCACCCGACCCAGGCCGAGATACTCGGCCTGCAGGACGGCCAGCCGGTGCGGGTGACCACCGAAGCGGGCAGTGAGGTGGGGGAACTGCAGGTGTCCGATGATGTCCGTCCCGGTATGGTGCTGATCCCTCACGGTTTTGGGCTGATTTATAACGATCGGGTGTATGGCATCAATGTGAACCGCCTGACCAGGGCCGCCCACCGCGATCCGCTCGGAACACCGCTGCACCGCTACGTGCCTTGCCGGGTTGAGGCGGGATGAGGGATGCTGAAAGTTGAAAGCTCAAAGCTCAAAGCTGAATGTTTAAGGCACGATGCTCAAGGCGGAATGCTGTTGGAGGATCACGGATTTAAGGATAAAGGATAAAGGTTAAAGGATAAAGGTTAAAGGTTAAAGGATAAAGGATAAAGGTTAAAGGTAAAGGATAAAGGATAAAGGATAAAGGATAAAGGATAAAGGATAAAGGATAAAGGATAAAGGCTAAGGGGTAAGGATTAAGGGGTGAAACACAAACCTGAAAAGGACCCACTCCAGGGATGGTCTATCGCTTCGAACCTTTGCCTTTGAGCTTGAATTATGATTCCCAAGAAATAGAGCAACTCATCCGGCCAACAGGTTCAACGGGGCCAACCGGCTAACCGGCTCAACAGGCCGACACTGAAATCCTCGAGGAGAAATTGATTATGATCAAGACAGCCATCACCGAGATGTTCGGCATCGACCGGCCGATCGTGCAGGGCGGATTGATGTGGATCGCCCGGGCGGAACTCGCTGCCGCCGTCGCCAATGCCGGCGGGATCGGTTTCATGACCGCCCTGACGTTCCCGGAAGCCGAGGATTTACGCACGGAGATTCACAAATGCCGTCAACTGACCGACAAGCCTTTCGGCATCAACCTGACGTTTCTTCCTTCGTTGCGAACCATCGATTATCCGGCCTACATCAGAATCTGCATCGAAGAGGGGATCGAGTTTATCGAGACCGCCGGCAGAAATCCGGAGGCATACATGGAACAACTCAAATCGGCGGGCATCAAAGTGGTTCACAAATGCACGTCGGTGCGTCACGCCGTCAAAGCGGAAAAAATAGGATGCGATGCGGTCAGCATCGATGGTTTCGAGGCGGCGGGACATCCCGGTGAAGACGATGTCACCTCCCTGATTCTCGTACCTCTCACGCGCGATGCCGTCAAGATCCCCATCATTGCGTCCGGCGGGTTCGCGGACGGCCGCGGTTTGGTGGGTTGCCTGGGTCTGGGCGCAGACGCAATGAATATGGGCACTCGTTTTGTGGCCACCAGAGAAGCCCCCGTGCATGATAACGTCAAACAGGCGCTCATTTCCCACGGGGAACGCGACACCCGATTGATCATGCGGACGTTGCGCAATACCGAACGTGTCCTGCACAATCGTACCGTGGATGAAGTCCTTGAGATCGAAAGCCGGGGAAATGCGAAGATCGAAGATATCGTTCCCTATGTTTCCGGTCTGGTGGGAAAAGAAATGCTGGAAAAGGGACAGATGGATAACGGGGTGCTCTCCGTCGGGCAAAGCATGGGGTTGATCCGGGATATTCCCACCTGCCAAAAATTGCTGGATCGCATCATGGAGGAGGCCGAAAATATTATCAGGGATAAATTTACTCAGACGGGAACGTGATCATGGAAGCCGATTAGCTGCCGCTTTTTCCGGATTCCAGAAAAAACTCGAGTTTCCATATTTAGAACCGCCAAATCAGGAGAGACCTTGAAAATGAAACAAACCGTTTACAAGCAGTTGTTCGAGGTGATGAAAAGCCGTCGGGGTTCCTACACGGGCATCGAAATTCCGGAATTTTACGCGCTGGTTCAGGAATTGTTTACACCCGAGGAAGCCGAAGTCAACAATGCCCTGCCGAGGCGTCCGGCCACGGCGGCTAAAATTGCCGAAGAACTGGGCAAACCGGAAAAACAAGTGGCGGCCATCCTGGAGACCATGGCCGATAAGGGTCTGTGCAAAACATTTCTCGAAGGCAACATCCGGTATTATCAGGGGGAACTCTTCATGCCGGGCATTTTTGAATATCAATTCATATCGGGAAAAACGACGGAGAGAGCCAAAAAAATCGCCGCCCTGATCCATTCCTACAAAAAGGCTTTTCAGGCCGCCCGGGGCGAATTAAAATTGACTTTTCCCACCGCCCGGGTCATCCCGGTGGAAAGAACCATCGGTGCCGGCAACACCGTCCATACCTACGACCAGGTGGCGACCTACATCGACAAATACGACATCATCGGTGTCGGCACCTGCTTCTGCCGCCACGAGGCTCGACTACTGGATAAAGACACCCACGCCATGCCCATGGAGACGTGCATGTGGTTCGGCAATATGGCGGCATATGCCATTGAAAGGCTGGGCGCCCGTCAGATGACCAAACAGGAAGCCAGACAGCTGCTCGATCAGGCGGAGGAGGCCGGTTTGATTCACATGAGCCGCAACACCACCGAGGACATTGAATACATTTGCAACTGCGACCGCTGGCACTGTGGTGTGGTTTCGGTTGTATTGAAACAGCCGAGGCCGGCCCTGTTTTTCAATTCGGGTTTCCAGCCGCGCGTCGACCCGGAAAGCTGCACCGCCTGCGGGACGTGCATCGAACGCTGTCCGGCGGCGGCCTTGTCTATGGATGATGCCGATGTGCCCCAGGTCGATCTCGATCGGTGTTTCGGCTGCGCGGTCTGTGCCGGCGGCTGTCCGGCCGAAGCCATCGCGATGGAGGCCAAAGCCGGTTTTCCGGTACCTCCCAAAGACGCGGACGCATTGAAGACGTCCCTGAAAAACAGTCTGCAAAAACGATAGAGAGGACCGGATGAGAAATGATACCGAATGCGGCATCTGGGACCGGGAAGGAAGCTGCCTGATTCCGCTGCCTTTGCTCAAGGCATTGCCTGAATACTACCGTCAAACGGCTTCGGCCGAATACCTGGATCTGATGGGGCACATGAATATCAGATGGTATTTCGACCTGTTTTCCAAAGCCGGCCGCGAGCTGTTTAAAGCGCACGGGCTGGATGAAACGTATTTCAAGGAGGGGAGTTCCGGCGTTTTTACGTTGAAGCAGTTTATTCAGTATTTTGCCGAAGTGCGGGTCGATCAGAAAGTGGCCATTCACACCCGGATGACGGGTCTTTCGGAAAAACGGTTTCATTACATGCACTTTATGGTAAATGAAACCACCACCCGGCTGGCGGCCACGTTCGAAGCCCTGATCACTCACGCCGATCTGCAAATCCGGCGGTCCGCTGCGATGCCCGATCGAATCGCGCGGCAATTCGCTGCCACCCTGGTCAGAGATCGGACACTGGGATGGGAAGCACCGGTTTGCGGGGCGATGCAGGTTTAGGGTCGCTTCCGGTTTTTTCATCCGTTACCCAAAGTGCTGATCTTCTCAACTGCTTAACTTCTGACCTTCCGGTTTTAATCACTACGCCTGCCGACCGCCCGGATGCCGGCCAGGGAAAAATCCGCTATATGCCGGGCGAATTGCTCGATTAATTCCGGCGTGAGGGAGTGGCCCAGCATGTGCTGAAGGTCGTTGCTTTTGATGGTAACCAGCGCGCGGCATTGATTGGCAATGCTCAACTCGCAGAACAGGACACTCAACTCCTCGGCAGGTGGGCCCATGATCGCGCGGATGATGTTGTGCAATCTGCGTCGTTGGGGTTCGATCATTTCGTGCCAGGCATCCCGGATCAGCCCCGTGGGGTGGACCAGTTCCATCAAATATAGACGGCTGAACTGCCCGGACTTTCCCCGGGTGGCCAAATGCTGTATCAGCATCTGGATATATTCCCGCAGCAAGTCCTGCGGCGTTTCACAGCCCGTATTCTGGACGGGCGGTCCCACGAGATTCTGAAGGGCATATTGCCAGGCCTCCTTATACAGGCTGGCCTTGTCTCCAAAATAATAATTTACCGAGGCCACATTGGCGCCGGCCAGCTTGCATATATCCGCTATCTTGGCACCGCTGTAACCGTTCTGGGCAAATACCTCGCAGGCTGCATTCAGCAACTTACGGCGGGTTTCTTTACCGTCTTCACGTTTGGCCACCTGATTCTCCCTCGATGTTGGCAGTAACTAGTTAGTTTCCATCCACAAATGGCCTTTTTGCCCGATTTCTGCGTCCATCTGCGCCCTTGCTTGTGCGGCGTAGCAAGCTACGCCTCCGCGCACGGACTTGATTTCCTTGAACTGGGGCAAAAATTCTCATTTCTGGATGGGAAACACCATCAGGTGCCCATCATTGTAAAAGACCCTTTGATGGATGGGCACTAGTTATTTTTTCGGGCATCCCAACCACTTTGGGATTGAAATATCCGGAGTTCGGTGATATTAGCATTAGTTCACATTATCTTAAATTGCAATTTTAAATAATTATTTGCCTTTGTCAAGCCAAGAATCGACGTTTGACGCCATCCGAATGCTATTGATCGCAACGTCGCGAATTGAAAAGGTGATGCCGTTTCCGGGAGTCAGTTTCAATGCCGGATGCCGGTGGTTTATGACTGAAGAAATCCGGTCCAGGTTCGGTACAACCCGTGTCTATCGCAGATCGGATATAAAATTTTTTCATTTTGTGGTAAAAATTAAGAGAATACGAATTTTCCGGTCCGGCTTGGGGACGTGACTAACAAAGGAACTCATTTTAATGCGACGTCGCAGGAATAAAATATCGACAATCATTTCTGGAATACTGATACTGTCCGGATTCTGGGTGCTGAGTTGCGACAACTCTCAGAAGGCGCCTCCACCGCCGGCGGCCCCCGAAGTGGGTATCGTTGCGGTGCAGCCGCGGCCCGTTGTGCTGACCACGGAACTGTCCGGGCGGACGGCGGCATTTCGGATTGCGGAAATCCGGCCCCAGGTCAGCGGTCTGCTTCAGAAACGTCTGTTTACGGAGGGAGCCGATGTCAAGGCCGGCGAAGTGCTTTACCAGATAGATCCCGCTCCCTTCAAGGCCGCCCTCGACAATGCCAAAGCGAATCTGGCGGCCGTGCGCAAGGCGGCTGATCGGGCGCGGGCTGAACTGGGCGCGAGTATCGCCGGGATCAGGCGGCAGCAGGCCACCCTGGCGCTCGCCCGGACCAACCTCAAACGTTTGAAGGAGCTGGTCAAGGACCGGGCGGTTTCCGTCAGTGAGGTCGACCAGGCCGAGACCGAAACCTCTGTGGCCGAAGCCACCCTCAAGGTGGTCGAGGCCCAGGTGGAGAGCAACCGGGTGGGGGTGGACGCCGCCGAAGCGTCCATTCAGCAGGCAGCGGCCGCGCTCGAAACGGCGCGGATCAATCTGAATTATACCCGCATTGCCGCTCCGATATCGGGTCGCATCGGTCGATCCAATGTGACCGAGGGCGCGATTGTGACGGCTTATCAGCCGCTGGCCCTGTCCACGGTTCAGCAGCTGGACCCCATGTACGTGGACGTACCCCAATCCACTAATGAACTTTTGAGGCTGAAGCGACGCATTGAAGAGGGAAACCTGAACCAAAGCGGCCGAAACCACCAGAAAGTCAAACTCATTCTGGAAGACGGCCATGTATATCCGATAGAGGGGACGCTTCAGTTTCGCGACGTCACGGTGGATCCCACCACCGGTTCGGTGATATTGCGGGTGGTCTTTCCCAACCCCCGCGGCATGCTGTTGCCGGGCATGTTCGTCCGGGCGGCGGTGGAGGAAGGCGTCCACGAACACGCTATTCTGATCCCGCAGCAATCCGTATCCCGCGATACCAAGGGACGGCCGGTGACCCTGGTTGTGGACGGCGAAGACAAAGTTCGCCAGCGGATGCTCGTGCTGGACCGCGCCATTGGCGATAAATGGCTGGTTTCCTCAGGCCTAGCGCCCGGCGATCAGGTGATTGTCGAAGGGATGCAGAAGGTGCGTCCGGAATCGGTCGTCAAGGCGGTGCCCCTGGCTTCGGATCCGCCGGCGATCGCCGCCGAATCCGATCAACCGCCCCAGGCAGCCACGACGAACTGATGGAGGTCCACGATGCTGTCAAAATTTTTTTTAAACCGTCCTGTATTTGCCTGGGTTATCGCCATCATCCTGATGGCGGCGGGTGTACTTGCGATCTACAACCTGCCCATTTCACAATATCCCCCCATTGCGCCGCCCACCATCGCCATTGACGCCTTTTATCCGGGGGCTTCCGCCGAAACCGTGGAAAACAGTGTTACCCAGATCATCGAACAGAAGATGACCGGCTTTGACAACATGCTGTATCTTTCGGCCACCAGCGATTCTTCCGGCGCCTCCCGGATCGAGCTGACCTTCGAGGCGGGAACCGATCCCGACCTGGCCTGGGCCGAGGTGCAGAACAAACTTCAGCTCGCCATGGCGAGTCTGCCGGAAGTGGTGCAGAGGCAGGGCGTCCGGGTGAGCAAATCCACCCGGAATTTTCTGATGATCGTCAGCCTGATTTCCGAAGACGGGAGCATGGACGGCGACGACTTGCGGGACTACACCCAGTCCAACCTGGAACGGGTGCTGGCGCGGGTGCCCGGGGTAGGGGAGGTGACCACCTTCGGCTCGCAATACGCCATGCGGATCTGGCTCAACCCGGAGAAACTGACCGATTACCGCATGACGATCCAAGATGTCATCGAAGCCCTGCGGGCCTATAACGTGGAGATCTCCGCCGGCCAGTTCGGCGCCATGCCGGCGGTGGAAGGCCAGCGTTTGAATGCCTCCATCATCGTCCAGAACCTGCTCAAAACCCCCGATGAGTTCGCGGCGATCCCCCTGCGATCCAATCCGGACGGCTCCGTTGTCCGACTGCAGGACGTGGGGAGGACCGAACTGGGCACCGAGACCTACGATGTCGATGCCCAGTTCAACGGCAAGCCCTCCGGCGCCCTGGCCATCCGCCAGGCGGCCGGCGCCAATGCACTTAAAACCGCCGATGCGGTGCGCGCCAAATTGGAGGAGATGAGCCGCTTTTTTCCACCCGGGATGAAGGTCGTCTACCCTTACGACACCACCCCCTTTGTCGCGGTGGCCATCGAAGAAGTGGTCAAAACCCTTCTGGAAGCGATCGTGCTGGTTTTTCTGGTGATGTATCTGTTTCTGGGAAGCATGCGGGCGACCCTGATTCCCACCATCGCGGTGCCGGTGGTGATTCTGGGAACGTTTGCCGTGTTGGGTCTGTTCGGCTTCTCCATCAACATGCTGACCATGTTCGCCATGGTGTTGGCCATCGGACTGCTGGTGGACGATGCGATCGTGGTGGTGGAAAATGTGGAACGTATCATGAGTGAGGAAGGCCTTTCGCCCCGGGAGGCTACCGCCAAATCGATGGACCAGATCACCAGCGCGTTGATCGGCATCGGGCTGGTCCTGTCGGCGGTGTTCGGGCCCATGGCCTTTTTCCCTGGTTCGACCGGGGTCATCTACCGCCAGTTTTCGGTGACCATCATCGCCGCCATGCTGCTGTCGGTGCTGGTGGCGCTGATTCTGACACCGGTCCTGTGCGCCTCGCTGCTCAAGCCGGTGCCGGCGGGCCACCAGCCGGCCGACAACGCCGTCTTTTTTCTGCGCCCGTTTTTCAGATGGTTCGACCGCTTCTTTTTTCGCACCCGGGAACTGTATCTCAGACTGGTCGGCAACTCCCTGGCAAAAAAAATGCGTTACCTGATGATGTTTCTGGTGATTGTCGGGGTCATGAGTTTCCTATTTCTCCGAATGCCCACCGCTTACTTGCCGGAAGAGGACCAGGGTATCCTCTATGTTCAGGCGCTGTTGCCGGCAAATGCCACTTTGGAACAAACCCAGGAAGTCCTGGCCAAGGTTCGTGAACACTTTCTGGAGGAAGAAAAAGAGGCGGTGGATTCCTGCCTGACTATCGCCGGATTCAGTTTTTCCGGGCGGGGGCAGAACGCGGGGCTGGCCTGGGTCAAGCTCAAGGACTGGAAGCTGCGTGACCGGCCGGAGCTGCGGGTCGAGTCCGTAGTCGGCAGAACCATGCGCGTCTTTTCGCGGTTTCGAACCGCCATGGTGTTTGCGTTTGCGCCCCCGGCCGTCATCGAGCTGGGCCGGGCCAAGGGGTTCGATTTCCAGCTGCTGGACCGCGGCGGACTGGGGCATGACAACCTGATGGCCGCCCGCGATCAACTCCTTGAAATGGCCGCCATGGATCCGCGCGTGAAACAGGTCCGCCCGAACAGCCTGGAAGACGTGCCCCAATACCGGGTCGATGTGGACTGGGAAAAAGCCGGCGCCCTGGGGGTCCCGGTAACGGCCATCAACAGCACCATCTCGGCCGCTTTCGGCAGCGCCTATGTCAACAATTTCATTCACAACGGACGGGTCAAACGGGTCTATGTTCAGGCCGACGCCCCTTTCCGCATGCTGCCCAAGGACCTGCAAAAACTTTATGTGCGTAATCTCACCGGAAAAATGGTGCCTTTTTCGTCATTTGCATCCGGACACTGGATCAAAGGTCCGCCCAAACTGGAGCGTTTCAACGGCTTTGCATCCATGAATATCTGGGGGGAGCCGGCCCAGGGAAGAAGCTCCGGCGAGTCCATGCAGGCCATGGAAAAGTTCGTCGGCTTCCTGCCCCGGGGTGTCGGATTCGACTGGGCCGGGTTGTCCTATCAGGAGCGGATTGCAGGGTCCCAGGCGCCGTTGTTGTACGCCTTTTCCATTTTCGTGGTGTTTCTGTGTCTGGCGGCTCTGTACGAAAGCTGGCCCATCCCCCTGTCGATTCTGCTGACCTTGCCCCTGGGCGCCATCGGCGGCGTGATCGCCTCGACCCTGATCGGACTGCCGAACGACGTTTATTTCCAGATCGGGTTGCTGACCATTCTGGGGCTGACCACCAAAAACGCCATTTTGATCGTGCAGTTCGCCCGCGCCCGGGTGGATGAAGGCATGGGACTGATCGATGCTACTTTGGAAGGCGCTAAACTGAGGCTGCGACCGATCGTCATGACGTCCCTGGCCTTCGGCTTCGGCGTCCTGCCGCTGGCACTGGCGAGCGGGGCCGGTGCGGGGGCCCAGCGGGCCATCGGCATCGGCGTGCTGGGCGGGGTGGTGACGTCCACCTTCCTGGTCACTCTTTTTGCACCGCTTTTTTATGTGCTGGTTTACCGGGCGCTGGGAAAACACCGGCAGCGGGAAAGGCTGCCACAGCCGGAAACCAGCCTGCCCGGGAGTGATTGACATGAAATTAAAGCTGATTTTCCTGCTGAGTACGACCGTTCTGTGGGGTGCCTGTTCCCTGATCCCCCGTTATTCCCGGCCTGAGTCTCCGGTGCCGGCCGACTGGCCCAGCGGCGCCGCTTACAGCCAGTCCGCGGCCGCTCCCGGCGTCCCGAAGCCGACGGAGTTGACCTGGCAAGGGTTTTTTACCGACCCGCATTTGCAGTGGGTGGTCAAAGCCGCCCTGAACAACAACCGGGATCTGCGGATCGCCGCCTTGAACGTGCAGCGGGCGCGGGCGATCTATGGCATCCAGCGCGCCGAACTGTTTCCGACACTCGATGCGGCGGCCGCCGGAAGCAAACAGCGGGTGCCGGCCGATCTGTCCGGCAGCGGGCAGGCGGTAACCCGGGAGCAGTATACTGTCAATCTGGGTATCGTGGCCTGGGAGATCGATTTTTTCGGCCGCATCCGCAGTCTCGAGGAACAGGCTCTGGAGCAATACCTGGCAACGGAGCAGGCCCGGCGCAGCGCTCAGATTCTGCTCATTTCCGAAGTTGCCCGCGCGTATCTGGTGATGGCCGCCGACCAGGAGAATCTGAAGCTGGCCCAAACCACCTTTGAAACCCAGAAAAGCGCCTATTTTCTGGTCAGGCGGCGCTTTGAAGTCGGCATTGCATCCGAGCTGGATCTGCGCCGCGCGCAGACCCAGGTGGATATCGCCCGCAGAGACATCGCCCTGTACACGCAATTCGTAGCTCAGGATCGCAACGCCCTTGAGTTCCTGGCCGGCAGGGTGGTGCCCATCCCGTACCTGCCGCCGGATCTGAGCTCCGTGGCCCTTCCCCGGGGGATATCCTCCGGCCTGTCCTCCATGGTGCTTTTGCAGCGCCCGGACATTCTGGTGGCCGAACACCGGCTCAAGGCCGCCAACGCCAACATCGGCGCGGCCAGGGCGGCCCTTTTCCCCCGGATCTCCCTGACCACCACGGTGGGGACCGCCAGCAGCGAGCTGTCCGGCCTTTTCGAGGCCGGTTCCGGAACCTGGAGCCTCGCGCCGCAAGCGGTCGCACCGATTTTTGATGCCCGGCTGTGGTCGGCGCTGGATGCCACCCGGGTTGAAAAGGAAATCAGCCTGGTGCAATACGAAAAGGCGATCCAGGCCGCTTTCCGGGAGGTGGCCGACGCCCTTGCCGTCTATGGAACGGTCGAGGATCAGCTGGCGGCCCAGCAGTCCCTGGTGGATGCAACCGCGGATACCTACCGCATCTCCGAGGCCCGCTACACCCAGGGGGTCGACAGCTATCTGAGCGTTTTGGATGCCCAGCGTTCGCTGTACGCCGCCCAGCGGGTTCTCGTGGCCCTTGCGCTCGAAAAACACATCAATCAGGTGCAACTGTATGCCGTGTTGGGCGGCGGCGCCGGCTGAGTATTTTAAAAGGGTGCACTTCGGTCTCCTTCAGGTGCTCAATTTATCGATATCGGCAAGAGATGGTCGATGATACCTACTTGGACGAGGTGTCAGGTGTCAGGTGTCAGGAAATTAGCACTTCTGATGTTTGATAACTCATATGGATCTGCGTGCTTCATCCTTTTTTCGATCAAAACTGCTCAGGCGACAACGGCAACGCCGACACCCGACACCTGAAACCTCATGCCATCTAATAACTTATCGATCAAAACTAATCGATATCATTTAGTTAATTACCTAATAGCTTTTCAGTCCTTCACCCGGATCACCACTAGTGAGATGTCATCTTCCAGCGGACGGCCGTCTCTGAATCTATCGAGGGTGAACAGGCAAGAAGTGAGAATGCTGTTGGCATCGGCATCCGGATACCGGTTCAATATCCGGATGATGGGATCTTTGCCGAACATCCGGCCCTCCTGGTTAAGGGCTTCCCAGATGCCGTCCGTACCCAACACGACCGTCTGCCCGGCCGCCAGGCCTTGACGGTGATACTGGCGGTAGCGCCAGGCGTCATCGATGCCCAATACCGGCCCGGCTCCGCGCAGTGGATCGGCCGTTGCGGTGGACGGATCCCAGAAAAGGGCGGGATTGTGACCGGCGCGAACCCAGGTCAGGCTGTGTTGCCGCATGTCGAACGCCAGATAGAAAAGCGCCATGAACCGGCAGGATTTTTCGACATCGCGGACCAGTTGGCGATTGACATCGGTGACGATATCCGCTGGGCAACCCGGCATGGCCGAACGCTGGCGCACCAGGGCCCGGGCGGTGACCATCAATAACGCAGAAGATATTCCCATCCCGCAGGCGTCACCCATGATCACGCCGAGTTGACTTCCATCGGCCCCGGCCGGTTGCAGAAAGTCGTAATAGTCACCCCCGGTCTCCTGGCAAAAAACGCCCCGGGCCGCAATGTCCAGACCCGGAATCGCAGGCGGGGATCCCGGAAGCAGGGTCAGTTGCGCTTCGCGGGCGAGACTGTACGAGTGCCGCAGTGCTTCTCCTTCCACCAGTCCGGAGGTCATTTCATTGATACCGTCCCCCAGAACCCCGATTTCATCATTGGAAACCACCCGGGCGCGCTGAGCGTAATCACCCTGCCGGACCCGGCGGATGGCACCGATCATACTGCGGATCGGTTCCAGAATGGAGCGGCCCACTAAAAAGTTGAGCCAGAGGGATAACAAAACGAAGGTGACATACAGGCTGATCGTGTACAAAAGCAGGTCCCGGCCGAAAACGGTCACCGGCACGACCATGTCCCCGGCTTTGGTTTCCAGGTAAATCAGGGTGGCCACAAAAATGATCATGGGGACCAACGTGCCGGAAAAGTACAGAAAACGGATCCTGCCGCGCAGCGTTATATGCCAGCCTGTTTTTTGCGCCGCCAACCCACCCGCGGGGAACAAAACCGGAATCAGATGCCTGCGCGAGTATGCCTCCAGCACCAGCAGGGCCAGTGCCGCGGCAAGGCAGCCGATGATTATTCCCCTAAAGGTCGCGAAACATGCCGTTTGCCAGGGATAGTCCGCAAGGGGCAGGATGTTTATCGCAGGAATGAATTTTGCCGCTACCAGCACGGATGCCGCCAGCAGACTCAGGCCCGTCCAGATGGCAATATTCAGCAGGGCCACCGCGGCCGGCAGCATGAGCAGTCGCCGGCGGACGCGCCGGGCGGGCGCCGATTCGAATGTTCCGGGTTTTCTACCGGTTGCGAAATATCTGTGCAGGGGTCTTTGAATCAGATATTGCAGGCCCGTTCCGGCGCAGATGATGGCCGGATAGATGGCAAACACATAAACCCAGCCGTCGGCAATGACAGAACTGCGCCGAAGTTTGAAAAATTCAGTCGGCGTCATCAGATTCAGGGCACCCAATATGAAGGCGCCGATCAAATTGACGCCGGCATTTATCAGGTAGAGATTCAGGAGGTGTCTTTGATAATCGTTTGTTGAACGCATAACTGTGAGGTGCTCAAGGTTTCAGGTTTCAGGTGACAGGTTTCAGAAAATTAGCACTCTTGATGCTTGATAGCTCATATGGATCCGCGTTGTTCGTAGCCCTTTTTCGATTAATATGACGGTTGGGGTAATCGAAATCGAAATCGGGATCGCTATCGGAATCAAAAAAAAATGACATTCGGACACGAAAAATTGAGGTGGATCCCTATTGCCGCAAGGCTTAGTATCGATTAGAAGGCCGATGCTATTGCGTCAAGGAAAATCCTGCTGGATACGGAGTCTATCAGTTCGATTTCGATCCCGATAGCGATTTCGATTCCGATAAAGTCAAATCTCAACAAACGGATGCACCGGACGCTCATTCTTCGCGCCAGTTGCGCTTCTGCTCCAGCGGCGCCGCTGACACCTGACACCTGACACCTGAAACCGGGTATTCCCGCTATTTCGCGGCTTACCGGATCGGTATACCATTAGGCTAGTGCCCATCCATCAAAGGGTCTTTACAATGATGGGCACCTGGTGGTGTTTCCAATCCAGAAATGAGAATTTTTGCCCAAGGTCAAGGAAATCAAGCGCTTGCGCGGAGGCGTAGTTTTTTACGCCGCACAAGCAAGGGCGCAGATTGACGCAGAAATTGGGTAAAAAGGCCATTTGTGGATGGAAACCAGGCTATGGTCCGCATGCCGAATCCAGGTCGCCGACCTTGATCACCACCATGGTAATATCGTCTTCGCGCACCGCATCCTGCTGAAATTTTTCCAGCGAATGAAAATAGTTCGCGAGGATGGCTTCCGCCGATGCCTGCGGGTTGCGCCGAATGATCTCGTATAAAGATTCCCGGCCGAACATGTCACCCTTTCTGTTGCGGGCTTCCCAGGCGCCATCGGTAGCCAAAACGATAATCTGTCCGGTGGTCAGACCTTGTATGCGGTTTTCTTCGAAGCGGCCCTGTTCTGCGATTCCCAGGGCCGCACCCTTGCCGTAGATTTTATCGAACCTGTCGCAAGCGGGGTCGTATAGCGCCGCCGGCTCATGGCCGGCTCTGACCCAACGAAGGCAGCGGTTTTGCAGATCGAGTCTCAGATAAAAGAGGGTCATGAAACTGCCGGAATCCTTGACATCCGCTGCGAATTGTCGATTGACATCCGACAGAATCTCACTCAGACTGACGGCCGGATAGGCCCGTTGCCGGAGAAAAGCACGCACCGAAGCCATCAGGATCGCCGCGGAAATTCCGTGACCGGAGACATCACCCACTACGATATCGAGTTGTCGGTCGCCGTGCGCGATGAAATCGAAATAATCCCCCCCGGTTTCGTCGCAAAAAAGACACCGGGCGGCAATATCCAGGCCGGCGATGGACGGACAGTTTTGCGGCAAAAGGGCCTGCTGGATTTCCTTGGCGAGGTAAAGACCGCGGCGCAGCCGATCACGTTCCACCAGACCATCGGTCATGGCATTCATGCCGTCGCCCATCTCTCCGAGTTCATCATTGGAGCGAACGTTGACTTTTGGATGGAAACGGCCCGCGCGAATCCGGCGGGCGGCTGCGAGCATGTCGTCGATCGGGGCCAGAATCGATTTGCCGACCAGCAGATTCAGACTGAGAGACATGGTGATGAAAATGATGAAGACCGTCAACGAGAATTCGATCATCCCGCGTCTGAACTGTTCGGTTGTCACCATGGCATTGTCCAGGTCCCAGACGGCGAATGCGATGGTCACACCCAACAGGACCATGGGGGCGTTGGTTCCGACGCCGAACAATACCCGGATGCGTCTCAGGATGGATATCCTCACTGTGCCAGGCGTCGCCGTCAAGCGGCCATGCGGGAAAAATATGGGTACCAGCTTTTCGCGGACGAAATCGTCGATGAGAAAAAAAGAGATAAACGAGGCGATCAGACCGATCATCAACACCCGGAAGAAATTATAGCAGAGACCGGTAAGGGTCATGCCGAGAAGGACATACATCAACGGGGAAAAAAGCAAATCCAACAAAAGCCACAGGCCCAGATTGGTCATTCCGAGCAAAATCGGCAAATTTAAAAGCCGACGGCGGGCGTTCAAACGCAAGGCGTCACCGATTGGCTGATGACGTTGCAGGTGGGCCAGGTACCTGGATATCGGACGTTGAATGGAAGCCTGCAAGACGGTGACGATGATACAGGCGCTGGCAATGAAAAAAGGAATCACCACCCATCCGCCCCCCGAAATAAAGGATATCCAGTCTTTCAGGAATTCGAGCGGTGTCAAAATATTCAGCAACCCGATGGTGAAATTGCCGATCAGATTCGCCGCCAGATTTCTGATATACAGCCCGGTCAATTTCGGCAGGCGCTGAAATTCGGGCATCATATCTTCAGAAGTGTTATGGCTTGCTGGTTTCATAGGTCAACTACTTTCGGTTAAAGCCGGAGGCTTGGGGTTCAAGGATTCAAGGGGTCCAGGGGTCAAGTGAAAAGTCCGGTCAATCCTTAGCTTGGATCCCTGGACCCTCAAACCCTTGAATCCTTGCGCATCATCAAATGTTAAACGAATGTATAGGCCTGAAGGCGGGCGTTTTTTCCCCATTCCCCGAGTAGGACAATAAATCCGGATTCAATCCAAAAACTCGCCATTGAAGCAGAACCTAATTATTATTGAATGACCATGTCTGTCAAACAGTATGATGCACAGCGCCGAATTGTATTTGGCATCGAACATGTCATCCGGTTCCGACGTGCATCGAATTGACATTGGAAAGGACACTTATTATGAATAAGTGGCAGGAGGACATCTCCAGGATCAGCCGCGAGAAGGTGCTGGGCAAGCTCTTTCACCAGCAGTGGTCCCGCCTTATCAGCCAGGGAATCATGCGCGGCTGATTGAGACCAACTGGATCAACCCGATTTCCAAATGGTGGATATCGCTGGTCATTCCAGTCGGACTGGGCCTGAGCGGTCTGCAGTTTCTGCGTTTATCACTCGATGCCGTACCTTTTCAGCTTGCGCCACAAAGAGACCCGGTCGATGCCCATGATTCCGGAAGCCTTGCTTTTGTTGCCGCCGGTTTTTTCAAGGACCCATTGAATATATCTCTTTTCCTGGTCTTCCAGGGTGGGGATGTCCGACGGTGTGTGGCGGTAGGTTTCGATGGCGAGATTGTGAAGGTAATCGGGCAGGTCATCTGCCCGAATGGTCGGCCCATTCTGCAGCGCGACCGCCCTTTCCATGATGTTTTCCAATTCCCGTACGTTTCCGGGCCAACTGTAGCGGCACAGCAGGTCCATTGCCTGGGGGTCGACCGTCTCGATTTTTTTGCGCATGGCCCCGCCCTTGAGGGCCAGAAAATGGTTCACCAGCAGGGGAATGTCATCCAGACGTTCGGCGAGAGACGGCAGCCTCACAGCGATGACATTGAGGCGGTAGTAAAGATCCTGACGGAAATGGCCTTCCTGGACGTCCTCCTGAAGATCCCGGTGGGTGGCGGCGATAAAGCGCACGTCCACTGATAGAGGATCCACCCCCCCGACCCGCAGCAGCTCTTTTTCCTGAATGACCCGCAGCAGTTTGACCTGCATGCTCATCGGCATATCACCGATCTCGTCCAGAAAAACGGTACCCCCGTCGGCGGTCTCCAGCAGTCCCTTCTTTTCCTGCACGGCGCCGGTAAACGCCCCTTTCTCATGGCCGAAAAGTTCATTCGCCATGAGCTCGTCGGTAAACGAGCCGCAGTTAAATGCCACGAAGCGTTTTTCGGCCCGCGGACTCAAATGATGAATGGCTTTCGCGGCCAATTCCTTGCCGGTGCCGCTTTCGCCGTAGATCAACACATTGGTGTCCGAGGGGGCTATTTGACGGATCGTTTCCAGAACCTGAACGATCGCCCGGCTCTTGCCGACGATGAAGGGAACCGGCTGGGCCTTTTTAAGCGTTTCCTTGAGGTCCCGGTTCTCCAGCCGGAGGCCGCGTTTCACAAGGGCCTGTCCCACGATCTGCCGGATTTCATCGATCTTGTAGGGTTTGGCGATATAGTGATAGGCACCTTCTCTCATGGCCGCCACCGCTGAATCGACGGTGGCATACCCCGTGATCATGATGACTTCGGTATATGGGCGGAGTTCCCGGCAGGTTGCGAGTACCTGCATCCCATCAATCTTTTCCATCTTGAGGTCCGTCAAGACCAGATCGAAATCCCGCTGCCGCAGCCATTCGATGGCCCTGACGCCGCTGTTGCTGGAGACCACCTCATAGCCGGCCTTCACCAGAATATGCTCGAGGTTCCGGCGGGCGATATCCTCATCTTCCACGACGAGTATGCTGGCAGCGTCCGGCTGCATATTTCCTCCTCAAAATTCTTTGGGTGTCTCCAGACATAAGCCGCCGGCATCTGTCAGGTCGGTACCCTTAAATGCCTGTCACCCCGATGATGGTAAAACCCTTTCAATTCTCATCCACAAGGCCGGTGGCTTCTGAATGGAGTCATATTAATGAAAAAAAAAGGGGGATTCAATTGGATTTTAAACCGGGTCCGTTTCGGAGTCCGCATAAGGTAAAAACACGGCAAAGCGGGTGCCCCAGTTTTTTTGGCTTTCGACTTCAATCCGGCCGCCATGTTGTTCGATGATGCCGTGGGACACGGACAGGCCCAGGCCGGAACCTTTGCCGACATCCTTGGTGGTGAAAAAAGGATCGAAAATTTTACCGAGATCGTCGGATTCGATTCCCATGCCGGTATCGGAGACTTCGAAGAAAAATCCGTCCCCGCTTTGCGCGGGCCAGGCTCTGATGGTCAGGGTGCCGCCTGTTTCCATGGCCTGGATTCCGTTCAATATCAAGTTGATGAGAACCTGCTCGATGCGGCGCGGATCGAGGTGGCCTTCAATGTCGGGGGGCACCTCCACCTTAAGCTGTACATGGGTCGGAATTTCACCCTTGATTAATTTGAGGGTGTTTTCCACCAGGTGTGAAAAGGTTGTTTTTTTGAGTTTAAAGGATCTCTCGCGGGAAAACTCCAGCAGGGCGCGGACAATATCCCGCGCCCGCTGAATTTGTCCCTCGGCTTCGGTGAGCAGCTCCTTTTTGTACGCCACATCCGCGTCTTCCAATTCCTCGAGCAGGATTTGAATCGAGGTGGAAATATTATTCAACGGATTGTTCAATTCGTGGGCGACACCGGATGTCAGGGTTCCCAGAGAGGCCAGCTTTTCGCTTTGAACCAGTTGTTCGCTGCGCCGGTTGAGCTCACTGATCATGGTGTTCAAACTGGCCACCAGGGATTCGAATTCGTCTCCCGTTGAAATCGTCGGGATGTTTTTGTAGTCTCCCTCGACAATCTTGTGGATGCCGTTTTCAATGGCCTTTAAGGGTCGATTGATGTTGAAAATAAAGAATAGCACGGTCAAAATCGTCAGCGCGATGATGCCCAGCAGGGCCAGGAGATGATAAATCTCTGACTCCCGGATCAGTTGATTGACGTAGCGGCGTTCCTGATTGAGGACTTCTTCCATGTCGTCGGTAATGTTTCTGGCCAGCGTCCGGATGGTTTCCTGCCGCTCGGCTATAGTTTGGCTGGCATCCATCCCGCTTGCGGGCACCCCGTTTTCCTTGTGGTAGACGAGCAGATCCGTCAGCGCACTTTCATATTTCCGCAAGTTGTCGAGCTTGTTCTTCAGGTTCTTATCGAGGGTGTAGCCGCCAAAATTATCGATGATTCTACCCAGCTTTTCTTCGGCCTGCTGTACATAGGACAGAGAGTCCTGAAGATCTTTGGTTTCCATATACAGGAAATAGTTTTTTTCATAGCGGCGTGCTTCCAGGATGGTGTTGAAAAGATCGTCTTTTTTTTCGAGGATCTGCAGCTTCTGATTCAAGACGTAATGCCGGTAATAGTTCAACATCCACATGGAGCCGCCGGCCGTCAGAAAGAGCGTGAGGGAAATGATGATTTTTTTTCGAAGACTGACTCTCATAAGGGGAACTTAGCAAGTATTTTTGAGCATATTGTGACAAAATCGCTTTGTTGAGCTATTGTCAGTGTCTATAAATGAGTTGGTAAGTTCGTAAGTTCGTAAGTTCTTGAGTTGGTAAGTTCGTAAGTTCCTGAGTTGGTAAGTTCGTAAGTTCTTGAGTTGGTAAGTTCGTGTAAGTTCGTAAGTTCTTGAGTTCGTAAGTTCGTAAGCTTTTGAGATGGTAAGCACTCACGAGCTTATGAGCTCATGAACTTACGAGCTAAAACCTGTTTGGTTAAGGCTCAACCGGGTTAGGTATAATAGGGAAGATCGATGTCCAGCACAACTTCTTTCACATCGGGCAGGCGTCTGGTGATTTGCATTATTTCACGATTCAGATCCGTCCGGATGGTTTCGCGGACCTGCTGCTGAACGTCGGAAGTCGCGATGGTCGATTTTCTGAGCTTCTGCCCGGCGACCCGGATTCGAACAATCCCGTCGTGAGCCTGAACTTCCGCATCGCAGATATCCTGCAAAGCCGCTTTAACCAGACTGCCCAGGGCCAGGTCGGAGACCAGTTTTTCAGAAGCGGCGGTTGTCGCATGCTGTTCGCTGCGTACGGCCTGACAGATGAGGTCGCAGGCGTCCTGAATCGACAGATGCGTCAGGTTGATGATAAGATCATACAGCTCGGGATCGTGAACATCCCGATTGTAAAGATATCGGGTCCAATTTATGCGCTGTTTGTCCTCGCTGTGCAGAAAAGCGACGGCTTCCTCGGGGGTCATCTTCTGGTCTTTCTGCAACAGCGCGATGCGGTCGCTTTCGGCGGCAAAGAGCCTTATTTTGAGGACATGGGTAATTTCGGGGATCAGCAAATGACCGGCGTATCCATGATAGACAATATTGTCTTTTTTGACATGTTCCAGCAGGGCGGCCCGAATGTAGGAGATATATTTCTCACGCCCGTGGGTGATTCTTTCCAGCACACTGGGGGCGTCGTGAATCGAATGCAGCAGTTTCTGCTCGGGAATATTGAAAAAGTAGGCCGCTTCGAGCAGGATTTCACGGCTGATGCACTCATAGCCGAGCATTGCGGCGGCCTTTTCAGCGATTTCTGCGCCGTGGCTGCAGCACTCGCGCGCGATTGTTATAATGGCCATAATTAGAACCAAGCTCCTTGGTTTTTACTGAATTCCGTAAAAGAAGTAAAGGACGGTCAATTCGACCGTCAGGAAGATAAGGGTCATCACGATGCCGGCCCGGGCATAATCCACCGTACGATATCCCCCCGGACGCATGACCAGGGCATTGACCTGGTGGGTGGGCAACAGGAAGGTATTGGAGGCGGAAAGTCCCACCACCAGCGCGGCCATCCTGGGGTCCCCTCCGGCCATGAGCGCCATGTTCATACACAGCGGCACCAGCAGCACGGTGGCGCCCACATTGGAGATGACCAGGGTGAAAAACGATGTCAACAAGCCCACCACTGCCAGCAGCACGATCGGGCTGGGCTTGCCGATCAGGGCCAGAATGCTGTGGGCGATCATTGCCGCCGTACCGGTTTTCTCGAAGGCGATTCCCAGCGGGATGAGTCCCGCCAGCAGAAATACCGTCATCCAGTCCACGGACTGATAGGCTTCGTCGATGGACAGCACCCCGGTGATAATCATGCCCAGCGCGCCGGACATCAAGGCCACCGAAAGTTGGACTTTGAAAATAATGATCTGCAACAGGGCCACTGCCAGCCAGGTGCAGGCGAGTTTGGCTTTCTGCGGCCGCAGAATTTCACCTTCCAGGGGGGTTGCAAAGCTCAGGGCCCGGGGTTGCGGGCGGTTTTTCAAAATATGAAAGCGTTCCCAGGGCCCCTGCAGCAGCAGGGTGTCGCCCATTTCCAGTCGAATGCCGGTCAGACCGCTGTAGTAGATTTTACGGCCCTTGGACAGGGCCACGGGGTTGACACCGAAAAGCTCCTTGAAGTGGACCTCGCTCAAGGTCTTGTTGATCAGTTCCGAACGCGGAGAAACAATGGTTTCCGCCATGCCGGCATTCGTGCGTGACAGGCTTTCGGCAAATACGTCCAGACCGTCCTTTACCTGCCATCCATATTCGGCGGCCAGGGCGCGGATATTCTTTTCCCGGCCGACTACCGCGATATTGTCTTCGGGACCGATGGTGTCGCTGCTGTGGGCGACGAATGTTTTTTCCCGGGTCGTCGCGTGGTGGATGGCCACGATCGTTGTCAAAAAGCGTTCCCGGATTGCCAGATCCTTGAGCGTGTGACTGCCTTCGAAATTTTTGCTGATGTGCAATTCAAACACGGTTCCCAGCGGACTGTAAGCTTCCAGCAGGGAGGCCGTGACTCCCCGGTCGGCTTCGCCTTCAGCGGCGGGCAACACCAGCTTTCCAAACAGGGTGAAATACAGAATCGCGCTGGCCAGCAGGCAGATTCCGATCGGCGTCTGGGTGAACAGGCCGAAGGGCTGCAGCTTTTCGGAGCCGAGAATCATCAGGTCGTTGAGCAGGATGGTGGGGCTGGCGCCCACCAGGGTGATGGTGCCGCCGATGATGGCGCAAAATCCCATCGGCATCAAAATGCGCGATACGGGCACCTCCATGCGTTTGGAGATGCGCTGGGCGGCCGGCAGAAAAAGTGCGGCCGCGCCGATGTTCTGCATCATGCTCGAGATGATTCCGACCGTTCCCGATATCAGGATAATGACCCGTTTCTCACTCTTTCCCGCCAGTTTTATAATCGGACCCGCCACCTGATTCATCACACCGGTTTTGTCGAGGCCGGCGCCGATGATGATCACCGCGATGATGGAAACGACGGCGTTGCTGCTTAAACCGACGAAGGCCTCTTTGGGCGAAATCAAGCCCGCGAGGGGCAGCATGACCATCATGATAATTCCGACCACATCCACGCGCACCCATTCAAAAATAAACAGTATAATGACCATTACCAGCACAATCATGGTCAGCATTATCTCAGGCGTCATGTCAACTACTCCTCAAATCCCGTTTCACGTTAAATCAATTACAGTCGGCGCTCGTCGGTTCCGCGGCCGGGTTTCATTTTTTGCGATTATCTTTTCTGAAATGGAAACACAACAAAAAAACAAACGAAATGAGGGCCAAGTCAAAATAAAAATGGATATCCATACTTTTATCCTCCTGTCCTGCAGTGGGGTGTTTCCATCTGCCGTCGGCAAGGCGTGCGGCCGGCAGCCGCCGGATTCACCCGGAAAAATACAGAGCGGACGTCACCGTGTCAAAAACAAAACATCCAGCTGCCGCCTGAAGCGAGACAGCCGGATGTCGTGGGCGCCAATCTCAATTTTTCTTTGTGGTTTACACCATGGAATAGACGTAGATCGCTTCCCTGGGTCTTTCTCCCTGAGCGGCCCTGTCGATAGCGCGATTTTCTTCAGTGTCCGAGATCACAAACTCGATGTCGTTGAATTCGTTTGAGATTTCGGCGAGGGCCAGATCATTTTGACTGAATTTGATTACATGGGTGAAGGGAATTTCCCGCTTTTCCGCTTCCTGTTGAAAAAGCCGGATGTTTTTTTCCGCCAGGGTCCTGAATTCCCGGCAAACTTTGCTGCGCTCGGTCGGCAGCAGACTGAATGTATCACAGGTCAACGGCGCCGTATTCAACGCCAGAATCTCATAGGAAAGCCGCTGGGCCATGTCCAGCGCATAGTCGATGACTCCCGGATTGAAAATGCTCTCGCGCCCGATCACCAGAAGCTTTCCTTGATGCTGCTGAACTTCCTTGTCGCCCACCACCTGCTGGGCGTGGCCGGTCTGCCCTTGTTCGGCAAAGGTGATGGCCTCCTGATAGCTATCCATGCGATCCGAGATCTTACGCATCCTGAACTTGAATTTGTCGAAGATTCCTGACATGTATTAAATCCCTCCTGTCTGTCACGGTCATGGTCCCGTCGATTCACACTTTCTTCTGAGGACCAGGGGTATGGGTAACTTCCGGGCGATTGCCGGTATTCCGGTCTTATTTGGGTCGGACCGGCGGTTGTGCGCATCTTTGCCCGCGCAGGCATCGTAGATGGTCAGGACCACATTCCGATGGTCGTGCACGTAGCGAACGATTTCGTCGTCGGGGTTTCCGGGTTTCAGCGTCAGGTGACACTGGATGTCCTCTCTTTCCGGCTGCGGAATCAATTGATCCAGATTGTGATAAGCCTGGGTCTTCATCTGCTCGACAATATCGTGCCGGCCGGCTTCGGCGTAAGTAACGGCGACCATGGCGTCTTCGAAGGCGCTTCTTGCGCTGCGGGCGCTTTTCTTTATTTTGGCCAGATAACTTCGGCAGCTGGCCGGGCTGAGTATTTGCAGGATATCCAGGCCTGCACGCATGCGCCGGCAGAGGGTGACGGCATAGTCCAAGGTACCGCGATCAGGGGCGACCCCCTCAATGGCAAGCAGAATTGTTTTCATATTCAGAACCCCGTTTTTCAGGTGGCAATCATTTCAGGCTCTGAGAACCGGACGCTGATCGACACGTTTGTGTGCTTTTTCGGATTTCCGCTGATTTTTGGTGGCCGGTTTCTCGTTCATGATTTCCAGGGCCATGTCTCTTTGATCCGCTTCGGCAAAGGCGGAGGCTGTCATCAGCTTTTCGAGGTTGTCCATTACATTCTTCAATTTGAACATTTTATTTGCTCCAGCTATGGTTTATTTGCAGTTAGATAAAGCAATGGCTGTGCCAATTGTTATTATCTTTCCATAAGCCATTGATTTTCAAATAATTATTACATGCAAATCCGTTTCAGGACAAATGTGGGTCGGCGTTGCGATATGCAACATATCTTTCGGCCATTAAAAATAACTTTTTAAATTTTGGTGGGTTATGATATGTAACACAATCATGGTCTTACAGTTGCGATATGCAACAGTTCGTTACCAAAACCCGATTGGGATGGCATCCATCCACAATGCATTCAGCCCATGACAAACGAAGATCGAAGCCAACGGCTGCGAATAGCGGTCATCGATGACGAGGCGATTGCTCGCCGGGCCATCTGCCGGGTCCTGGGAAAGGACGAATACGAAATCGAGACCTTCAGTGATGGAGAGTCTTTTTTGAAGAGATTTCAGGAGGGAGCCTTTAATCTTGCCATCTGTGATTTCAAGCTGCCGGCTATAAGCGGACTGGATGTTTTAAAAGAAGTCAAAACCCTGCAGCCCCAGACCGAAGTCATCCTCATGACCGGCTACGGTTCGGTGGAAACGGCCATTGAAGCCATTCGGGCCGGTGCGTTTCACTACCTTTCCAAACCGCTTAAAATCGCCGAATTGCGCTCTTTGGTAGACCGCGCCCTGGAGAAGGTTCGATTGATCCGGGAAAAGGAACTGTTGAAGAAGGCGCTTTTTTCGCGATCGCGCCAGCAGTATCTCATCGGCCACAGCCCGGCTATTCAGCAAGTTCTGGGTCTTGTTAAAAAGGTGTGTTCGCTCAACTGCAATGTACTCGTCCTGGGCGAGAGCGGCACCGGCAAGGAACTGGTCGCCCGCGCCCTGCATTTTCTCGGTGTGCGTCGGGACCATCCGTTTATTTGCTTCAATTGCGGGGGATTTACCGAAGAGTTGATCGCCAATGAGCTTTTCGGCCATGAGAAAGGGGCCTTTACCGGCGCTTTCGACACCAAGGTCGGATTGCTGGAAGCCGCTCACAAGGGAAGCATCTTTCTGGATGAAATCGGAGCCATGCCCCCGAGCATGCAGGTAAAATTGCTGCGTTTCGTTCAGGAGCGCAGCCTGATCCGGGTCGGCGGCATCAAACCGATCCCGCTCGATGTGCGCCTGGTTGCCGCCGGCAATCAGGACCTGAAAACGGCCGTGGACAAAAAACTGTTTCGCGAGGATCTTTTCTACCGGCTCAATGTGGTTCTGATCGACCTGCCGCCGTTGCGAGCCCGCAAGGACGACATCCCGCTGCTCATCCATTATTTTCTGAACAAGTACAATCGACAGTTCGGCAAGGCGGTCAGCGAGGTGGCGCCGGAGGCGCTGGAAATTTTAATGCAATACCCGTTTCCGGGTAACGTGCGGGAGCTTGAAAACATTGTCGAACGCGCCGTGGCGTTGACCGACAGGACGACGCTCGGACCGCGGGACCTTCCCGGAGATTTACAGCAGCTGTCCATCAGCGGTATGGAACCCGACGCCTGGCCCTCGCTGGAAGAAAAGGAAAAGGAATATATTCAACGGGTCCTGATTAAAACCGGTCGCCGGAAGGCCGCGGCGGCTGAAATTCTGAAAATACCTCGTACCACTTTGTGGCGCAAAATGAAACGTTTGGGGCTCGACTGACGTCGGTGATCCGAAAATAAGACAGGGTTCAAGAGGCCCAGGGGCCAAGGGTTCAAGGAAAGGTGCCAACCGTCTTTTTACTTGAATCCTCGGCCCCTTGCACCCTCGCATCTTTGCCCCCCAAACCTTATTATTCACTGCCTGCCAGCCGAACATTCAGGTCCCCGATGCGATCATTCACCGAAAACGGTTCCATTCTGAAACAAAATACATAACTTATTATTTTCATGACTAAAAATATCGGTCGACTATTTCGTCAGGGATGTTTTGTTGCAAACTGAAACGTATTCCCCTGGCCGAATTGGCCGTTTTTACTGTAATTATTTGATTTAACACAACATTTAAAATTGGCACAAATTTTGTTTCCTGCAAGCGTAGTCGAATAAAAAATTTTCAAAAGTGCGCGGAGTACTGCGGTGACCCCTAAAAAAATTCTTGTCCCTATCGATCCGGAAACCAAGGATCTTAAAGCGCTCTATCACGCCCTGGCGCTTGCGGAGCGGATCGATGTCAAAGTTTTTGTATTGCTCTCCAGGCTTCCCGGGACGGCGCTTCAGATCGACAGCTGGGTGCAAGAGGTTCTCATGGACGTCATCAACAGCGCCTGTGAAGAAGGCCTGCAGGTATCCTGCCACATCGCTGCCGTCGGTTTTGAAGAAGAGGTTCTCGGTCTGGCTGAAATCGAACACATCGATCTGATCGTGGTCAGTGCCGGAAAAAGCCGGATAAACGACATTTTGCAGCGAGTCGTACCGCAGACATCCGCCCAGATCATACAGGTAAAGGAGAAAACAGGGTTAACGGACGTCATGAAATAGTTTTAATGATTTCGATTTTAAAATCAAAACCGAGGAAACATTGAAACGGGAAAGGTGGTGAAACATGCCGATTGTTTTGATTTCCAGCTCCCCTCACGGCGCCGGAGAGGAACTGGCCCGGGAATTGGAGCGCAAAACCGGCTGGCCGCTGTTCAGTCGCCAGCAACTGGCCGAAATGGCACACGAACAGGGAATTCGGCTGAGCCGGCTGGAAACCTCCATCGTCAAATCACCGGTCATTCCGGAAAAGCTGGCCAGGGAAAAGAACCTCTACCTGGCGCTGGTGACCGCCCAGATTTACGAAAACGCCCGGGAGGGCAATCTCATCTATTATGGCCGGGCCGGTCACCTGTCGCTGCCGGGCGTATCGCACCGGCTGCGGGTTGGATTGGCGGTTCCCCGGCTGATCCGCATCGAGAATGTCGTTCGTAAACTAAAATTGTCGCCGGAAAAGGCCGCGGAATATCTCGACCTGCTCGATGGGGATATCGAAAAGTGGATCCACTATGTGCATCGGCAGGAGGCAAAAGACTCGGGACAGTATGATATTTTTTTCAATTTGCAGAATATGAGCCTGGCCAACGCCGCCATGCTGCTGTGTGAAACCGCCGCGCTGCCCGATTTTCGGCCGACGCCACTGAGCACCCGGCGCCTGGAGGACCTGTATCTGGCCGCCCGGGCCAAGCTGCGCCTGGCCGAGGATGAACACACCCGCGCTCTGGATCTGGGCGTCCGGGCCGTCAGTGGGGTGGTGACCGTGACCTATATGCCGCGCCAGGAAGAAGCCGCCCAATCCATTTCCCACGTGCTTCAAGACCTGGAAGGCTGCCGTGAAAATGTCTGCACCATGGCCGAGACCAGCATTCTCTGGATCCAGGAGGCGTTTGATCCCAAAGGGGAAAGCTTCCATCAGATCACCCGGCTGGCCCAGCGCTGGGGAGCGGCGGTGGAACTGCTGCGCCTGTGTCCCTTCAAAAGTGACACCCTCTCGTCACCGGCCGTTGACCTGGGTCAAGCCTCCCCGCGGCCGCTCAAACCGGCCGGACAGGTCTATACCGGTGGGGTCGAAGACGACGAGTCCGTATCGCCGCCGGAGAACGATGGCGGACTGGCGCTGACCCAGGAAGCACTCGTGGCCCTCGGCCGCTCGGCCGGAGGTTTATCGGTCTACGGCGGGACCGGTGAGGTCATCGAGGCACTCAAGGATACCAGTCATTTTTCCATGGTTGTGCTGGGCGATCTGTTCCTGGAAAAAGGGCCCGAAAGCCGCAAGCGCCTGACCCGCGAAATGGGTGTGGCCATTCGCGAGCGGGTAAAGGCGGCCGTCATCAGCGCCGATGAGCTGGAATCGCGCTTTCTGTTCGGCAAAAAGCAGGCGGTGAAGGCCGCGCTTTGTGCAGCGGTGGTGGTGTGCCTTTTTGCGCTGGTGTTTCATTTCCAGGATCTGATTTTAAATTTTCTGGGAGGCGAGATGCACGCCAGATGGAAATGGACGGCCGCCATCCTGGTGACATTGTTCGTTCCCCTGGTCGCTTACACCTACGGCACGCTCGCCGGACTGGTCCTTAAGCTGGTTGACATTGACTGATAACTGGAGGATACCATGCACAACTTTCTGGTTCACTTTATTGACATCGATGCCGCCATCGCCTTGCAGGTCATACTTTTGGGATTCATCGGGGGGGTGCTCAGCGGTTTTATCGGCAGCGGCGGGGCATTTTTCATGACCCCCGGCATGATGAATCTGGGAGTCGAGGGGGTCGTGGCCGTGGCCAGCAATATCACCCACAAATTCGGCAAGGCCATGGTGGGCTCCCGCAAGCACGGCGAGGCCGGCAATGTGGACAAGCGGCTGGCCGTCTGCGTGCTTATAACCGCCATTCTGGGCATCCAGCTGGCGGTCTGGATCAACAGCTTTCTCTTCAAAGGCGGCAGCGGGCACGGGGCGGCCCAGGGCGCGGGTGCCAACCTTTACATCAGTCTGGTGTTTGTTTTCATTCTGGCGGGGGTGGCGATGTCCATGCTGCGCGATGTTCTGCGGCCGTCGGCCGACGGAGCGGAAGGCTCCGGTCCCTCGCGAAAAATCGCCGACTTTCTGGCCCGTTTGAATCTGCCGCCGATGATTCACTTCAAAGTGGCCGACACCAAGGTCAGTGTCTGGATCTTGCTGCCGGTGGGGGTGGCCACCGGCTACCTGGCCGGCACCATCGGCGTCGGTGGATTTATCGGGGTTCCTTCCATGATATATATTTTCGGGGTGCCTACGGCCGTTGCCGCCGGAACGGAGCTGTACCTGGCCATGTTCATGGGAGCTTACGGCGCCCTGAGTTATGCCTTTCAGGGTTTCGTTGATATCCGGTTGACAATGCTGCTCTACCTGGGGTCGCTGCTGGGGATCTACCTTGGAGTCTACGGGGTCAAGGTGGTGAACGAGAAATACATCCGTTTGACCACCAGTGTGATCATTTTGCTGTGTGTTCTCAGCCGGGGAATCGCCGTTCCCATGTATCTGCGGCAACTGGGTTTTCTGGCGATCGATCCGGGGTGGGACGTGTACTTCAACCTGGTCAGCAAGTTCTTCCTGTTTGCCAGCGGGATTACCGGCACGCTGCTGATTCTCTATCAAGTTACGCGCGCGCACCGGCAGCGCCGGGGGATTCAAAAAAGCCTGCGGGTGGTCAAGAAGGTCTCGACCTATCCCGTCTAAGCTGCAGGTGAGCGGTGGCCCCGGCGCCCGCAATTACCGAACCGTATGCATGCACGGCCCCCGGCGATGAGACTTCGGCTTTAATCGACGATGAAAAAATGAAATTAAAAAAAAGTCGTTGCTTCTCCCCGCTACGAGGGATAGGTTTTAGCAACCAGAGACCGCCGGGGACCGACACGGGATGCATCCCCTTAGACAGGATGGGCCGGTTGAAGGGCGAGTGAGACCGACAATACCCCTTTAGACACATGCAGTTTCATATGAGCGCCGCCTCCGGCTAAAAAGAAGCCGGTTTGATCTGAACAGAAACAACAAAAGGAATTGGCTGCATTTTATCCCCCTCCCTCAGTCCCTCCCGCCGGGGGAGGGAAGTGGACTCCTCGCCCTCGACGGGAGAGGTCGGGTGAGGGTGATATGGATGGCAAAAATACCTTTAAACATGTGTAGTTTCACATGAGCACGTCGAAAAAGGAGGCTGACATGCCAATGGATATTCTAATTCTGGACGATGAGCCAATCGTGGGCCAGCGGTTAAAAAGCGCCCTGGAAAAAGAAGGTCACCGCACCGAGACCTTTGTTGATTCCATTCAGGCTGCCGCCCGGCTGCAGGAGAAAACCTTTGATATTGTAGTCACCGACATTCGCATGAACGACATGGACGGAATCGAGATTCTCGAATTGGTCCGGAAAAAAAGCGACCGCAGCAAAGTCATCATGATAACCGGCTACGCCACCCTTGAAGTGGCGCGGGAATCGCTGACCAAGGGAGCCTTTGATTTTATCGCCAAACCGTTTAAGGTCGGTGAGATGCGACAGGCCATCCTCAAAGCGGTCGATGCTTTGGAAAAGATGGATCGCGAGGCAGCGACCGACACTTCCGTTATGGAGCAGGAGATCTAACGTGGCCAGGCAGTTGAAGATTTTGCTGCTCGATGATGAACCCATCGTGGGCAAGCGGCTGAAACCGGCCTTGACCAAGATGGGATGCGAGGTCGAGGTCTACGAAAATTCCCGTTTGGCATTGGAACGATGCGATCAAACCGATTTCGATATCGTGATTACGGATGTCCGCATGGACGATGTTGACGGAATTGAAATTCTGGAGCATATTCATCAAACGTCGCCGCGTACACGGGTGATTATGATTACCGGATACGCCATGATGTCTCTGGCTCAAAAAGCCATGGAAAAGGGCGCCTTTGATTTTATCGCCAAGCCCTTTAAACCCGATGATCTGAGAAAGGTCGTCGTCCGGGCGGCCGAATCCCTCGGCATCGGACTGAATTTTAAAACCGGATAGTTGAACAGGAACCGGCCATGAATAAAACGCTCGATGTCCCGGCCGGTGAGGCTCCGAACGGGTCGACGGAACCGGACGGCGGACAGAATTCTGCTTCCGGCAACAAGGTGGAAGGCCGCTATGAGCGTATCCAAGCGGCGGAAGCCGCCCACCAGGCCTTGCTGGCACGTCCCCGCATCAATTTGCACATGCAGATCAACCTGGGATTTTTCCTGTTCTTTCTGTTTGTCCTGGGAATTTCGGTGGCGCTGGTGGTCAACATGTATTTTGTCGAAAACCGCCTGCAATGGCTGGAAATTGTCAACGAGTACGTGGTGGAGATCGACCAGACCCGGCGCTTTGAAAAAAATTACTTTCTTTACGGCACCAACCTGAACGATGCGGTGGAAAACGCCTTCAAGGCCCGTGATCTGCTTGACCGCAATTCGGCGGATATCGGCAAACTGTTAGGCAAGGGTCGGCAGGCGATGGTTCTGCAAAACCTGCGGGAATATGAGAGTCTGTTGCATCGACTGGAAGAACTCGAGCAGCGCCAAACGACGGATGCCGAATATAATCGGATCAAACATGAAATCGAACCGCAGCTGCGAACCTTCGGCCACCAGCTGCTTTCCTACGGGCAGGACCTGATGCGCCGGGAGAAAAAATCCCTGACAGACGCCATCGCCCGCTCGCGCTACATCACCGTTTTTGCGCTGATCTTTCTACTGATCTTTTTAGGCATCTACGCTTTCTTCATCCGGATGCGAATTCTCAATACCATCAACCGCTTTTCAACCTATGCCAAGCGCATCGCCTCCGGAGATTACACCCCCATCATGCCGGCCCGCAATTACCGGGACGAATTCACCGAATTGGCTCTGGCGTTCAATCATATGATCCAGGAATTGGAAAACCGGGAGGCTGTGCTGATCCAATCGCATAAAATGAGGGCGGTCGGGACCCTCACGGCCGGGGTAGCTCACGAGTTGAACAACCCACTGAACAACATCATGCTGACGGCCGATATGCTTCTGGAAGATTACGCCACCCTTAACGATGCCGAACGCAAGGAAATGATCCGTGATGTGGTCAACGAGGCCGGACGTTCCAAAAAAATTATCAGCAACCTGCTGGACTTTGCCCGGGAAAGCAGCTCCCAGCTCGAGCCCCTGGATCTGGTGCATCTGCTGAATGAAACCATCAATCTGGCCTCCAACCAGATCAAGCTGTCGGGAATAAAAATCGAACTTCAGGCCGCGGACAACCTGCCCCGGGTGCACGGCGACAGCCAGCAGCTCGAGCAGGTTTTTCTCAATTTAATTTTAAACGCTATCGATGCCTCGCCCAAAGGCAGCAAGATTCAGGTCATGATTGTGCCGGCCGATGATCCCAACTATGTAGCGGTGAAAGTCATCGACAACGGCAGCGGGATTCCGCGGCACATTATAGGTTCCATTTTCGATCCGTTTTTCACCACCAAAGGCAAGGGCAAAGGCACCGGCCTGGGATTGAGCGTGTCCCAGGGAATCGTCGGCAAACATGGGGGGCGCATTCGGGCCAGCAGCCGCGAAGGGGAGGGATCTTCCTTTACGGTGACACTGCCGATCACCACCATCCCCGCTGAAATCGGCGGTGCCGCCGATCTGCAAATCGAGTGTCGGCAAATTCAATATTGACAATCTCGTATTTTTACAAGTTCTTTAATCCTATTCAACAGATTTCGCAGATTGCACGGATTGCTCTAAGAATTTTAAGAACGATGCGAAATCTATGAAATTCGAAACAACCGTCAATCATAAGGAAACATATCCAATGGGCAAGTGCAAGGCATTGATTGCCGTCAGGAACGATCTGGCATCCAGTATCGCCATTCGATATGCCTGTCATCTGGCGGGCGTGACCGGTTTGGGTCTGCAGACGCTGTATGTTGTCAAGGGTGATGGGCAAGGTCAAACGCCGGGGACCGGCTGGGTGAAACAGACGTGGGAGGATGCCGTGGCCCTCAAGGGACGGGACAACATCGCCCGTTTGATTCAGGCCGAAAAAATTGCGTGTCCGGGTCTGGGGAATCCAAAAATAGTTGCCGGCAAACGGGATATCGTGATCCTGAATGAACTGCATCTTTCCGTTTCTGATATTTTCGTAGAAGGTATTCTGCATGCCTTCGACCCGAATAATTTTCTGAAGAAAATTAGATCCAGGCTTTATCGGAACGTTCCGTGTCCGGTTCTGATGGTCAAAAATCCGGCCAGTCTGGAAAGGGGAATCCTGGCATTGGGCGAGGAAAGCGACCTGGCGGGATGTGCGGAAATTTTTATTAAATTGTTCGGAGGTGTCCGGGTGGACCTGGATCTGATTTGCTGCCGGTTTCGCGAAACCGATGGCGCGGAGGAGGCCGCATTCCGGCCAGGGACCGGTTTGGCGGCCGCCGAGAAAATTCTGGCCGAAAAGGACCAAAGCCCCAGGGAGTGTCGGACGGTGAATAGCACATCCGATTCCCTGGGCCGATCCGTGCGAAACTATGGACTGGTGTTGGCGTCTATTGCCCGGGAGAGAATCGCCACCAGTCCCATTGTGGATCTTCTGGCACACACCCCTTTGCCGGTACTGATCGATTGGCGTTGA
>CAVZEZ010000023.1:0-75290 GCA_963774425.1 uncultured delta proteobacterium
ACCATCCAAAACATAACATACCCGGACCGTGTTCCGGGTGTGTGAACAGTTATTCCGCAAATACAGGCGGTTTGCGGTCGATCCAGGGCATGGCTTCTTCAAAGGCACCCGCCAGGCGTACCAGTAAATCCTCTTTTCCGAAACCGGCGGCGAACTGCACACCGATGGGAAGCCCTGACCGGCTCTGACACAGGGGCAGAGAAATCGAGGGCGTTCCCGACACATTGAAAACGCCCATGTGCTGGAACATTCTGAAATCGTTTTCCCAGAATTCATGGGGCTCCAGATCGGCCCGTTTGGTGGTGAACAGGCCGTGGGGCTGGGGCAACAAGGCCAGGCTGGGGGTCAGCAGCACATCGTAATTGCCGAAAAACTGTCCGATCTGCAGCCGGGTCCGGCGCATGACCTCGAACGATTCCATCACTTCCGTCAGCGTGAGATTCCGGGCGCGTTCGATCATTTTCAAAGTCGCGGGCTCCAGATAATCGAGACTCAGCTTCCGGCCCCTGGCCTCGGCGTATTCGGCAATACCGGCATCGGCCAGCCCGAAGACATTCATCAGCACGGTATTGATCTTTTCAAAATCCAGACTCGGGAAAGCTGCCTCGACCCGGTGGCCCAGTTCTTCACATTTGACGGCCACCGCTTCGACGGCCTGCACGATTTCCGGATCCACCGGATAAGGGGCCCAGGCCTCGGCAGTATAGGCCACTCGCAGTCTGCCGCATCCGGCTTTCAACTCATCCAGATAAGGCCTCTCGGGCTTTACGATCATAAAAGGATCCCCCACACCGGCCCCGCCCACCGCATCCAAAATGGCCGCTGTATCCCGTACCGTTCTGCTGACCACGAATTCCCGGGACAGGCCGAACATGGAATCCTGGCGATCCGGTCCGCCGCTGATGCGACCCCGGGACGGAAGGAGCCCGACCACCCCGCAACAGGATGCCGGGATTCGAATCGACCCGCCCCCGTCGCTGGCATGGGCCACCGGTACGATTCCGGCAGCCACGCTGGCGGCGGCTCCGCCGCTGGAACCTCCGGCCATTCGATCCAGGTCCCACGGATTGCGGGTGATCCCCTGCAAAATTGTTTCCGTCTGCCCCGATATAGCGAGCTCCGGGACGGTGGAGCGCCCCAGGATCAGCAGGCCGGCCTGTTTGAAGCGCGTCGTGAGGTAGGCGTCGCTGGCGGATATATTGCCTTTAAAAAGCCGGCTGCCCAACTCCTGCAGGCGACCGGCTTCGGTCGCTCCGAGGTCCTTTCGCAGGAAGGGTACCCCGGTGAAAGCGCCCTGCGGGGTCGGTCGGGCGGCGATCTCCAGAGCGTCATCGTAGACTTCAATCACCGAATTGATTCGGGGATTCACTTTTTCCACCGCCTGGATGAACAGCCGGGCCAGCTCTTCGGACCTTACCTGTTTTGTCCCGCACCAGTTCGGCCAGCGCCAAACCGTCATTTCGGGTGTATTCGCCAAGATTCATATGCATTCTCTCCAGTTACATTTAAAACATGGGTTGACCGGTTCAGGGTTCAGCGTTCCGGGTTGGAAATACTGCAAACTGGATACCATCAAGAAAGGTGGTGGCGAATGTTTTTGCGGTCCCTTTTCACCCAACGGGTGAAGTTGAAAACCCGATCTTGATATAAATATCTTCAGTATCAAACAGTTTTAACCTTTAAACCCTGAACCCAGAACCTGGAACCGTTCCGTTCAATAAAAATAACTATATTACCGCACGACGTCTAAAGATCAAATCAGAATATGACAATCCCTCAGCCGATTGCGCATGTGACGGAAAACTTCAGTCGGGGGATATGCTGCTTGCCTTCGAACCTGATCTGAGGTTTTGAAACCACTTCCAGTCAAATCCGAATATTTTTACTTTACAAAGAAAATAATAGCCACTAAACCAGGTCTTCAACATGAGACCTCAGCAAAACGCTTCTTTTTGTCCAATTTCGGTGTTGGGTCCAGGTCTTAATCTTCAAAATAAAAAATATGAGAGACTCCATGGAGCAATTACGGTATGTCCGTTGATAAATCCCTTGAAAAATCAGCCCTTATCGTAACTACCCTGACATCCTTCGTAGGGCCGCTGGCTATTTCATCGGTCAACGTGGCCCTGCCCGCAATCCAGACGGAATTTTCAGCCGATGCTGTATTGTTGAGTTGGGTGGCGACCGCCTATCTGCTGGCGATGGCTGTTTTTCTGGTACCCTTCGGCAAGACGGCCGATATTTACGGCCGAAAAAAAATTTTTACCTGGGGGTTGGTCCTATATACCGTGGCATCCTTTCTGGCCCCCTTTTCGATCTCGATTAAAATGCTGATTGCCATGCGGGCTTTACAAGGTTGCGGCTCGGCGATGTTTGTCACCACCGGCATGGCAATTTTAACCTCGGTTTTTCCGCCGTCGAGGCGGGGCAGGGCTATCGGTATTTATGTCGCAGCCGTTTACATCGGCCTGTCCGTCGGTCCCTTTGCCGGTGGTTTTCTGGTCCGCTATCTCGGCTGGCAGAGCGTATTCGCGGCGGTGGTGCCCCTGGGAATATTATGCATCGTGATAACCCTTAAATATTTAACGGGTGAATGGATCGATGCCGAGGGAGAAAAGGTGGATATCCCGGGCAGCGTGTTGTATGGTTTGTCGATCATGGCCCTCGTTTACGGTGCGTCTTTATTGCCCGGGAAAGCGGCCCTGTTTCTGATCGGAATCGGTCTGGCCGGCCTGGTGTTTTTTATCCGGCTCGAGATGCGGGTAAAATATCCGGTATTCGAGGTGCGGTTATTCCGCAATAACCGGCTATTCACTTTTTCAAGCCTGGCAGCGCTGATCAATTACTCGGCCACCTTCGCGCTTACCTTTCTCTTAAGCCTCTATCTGCAGTACATCAAGGGTATCCCTCCCCAGTACGCCGGATCGATTCTCATCGCTCAGCCGATCGTCATGGCGCTTTTTTCTCCGTTGGCGGGCAGGCTTTCCGACCGGATCGAGCCGCGTCTGATTGCATCCACCGGCATGGCTATTACATCCATCGGGCTTTTTTTTCTGGTTTTTATTGGCGCCGATACCTCCCGGACGGTTATTATTCTGATCCTCGCGTTTCTCGGTTTTGGATTTTCTCTGTTTTCATCACCCAACATGAATGCCATCATGAGTTCCGTGGAAAAGCGATACTTCGGCATTGCTTCCGGGACGGTGGCCACCATGCGCCTGCTGGGGCAAATGGTCAGTATGGCCATCGCCATGGTGATATTTGCCGTTTTAATCGGCCGGGAGCCGATCTCCCCCGCCAATTATGACCAGTTTCTGCAAAGCGTACGCCTGTCGTTTCTAATCTTTGCGTGTCTGTGCGCGGTTGGCATCCTTTTTTCACTGTTGCGGGGAGAGATTAGAAGCAATGGTTGACCGTGGATAAAATCCAGCTTATTTTTTTCTTCATCAGCGGCTTTGCCGTCTCGCGCCTGATGATCAAAGCCCGGCTGCCCCATCGCCTGGTGTACTGGCTTATCGGCAAGCGGCAGCTATCCCTGACCAGGATCCTTTTTTATCTGATTGCCATTTCTGCCTTTTTATCGTTTTTCATACCCAATGCCATTACCGTCCTGACTCTTTTGCCGCTTTTGGATCTGTTGCGGCGGTCCTACGAAACCAATGGCGGCGCTTCGAAAAATATCGCGACCATGCTGGCGCTTGCGACGATTTACGGGGCCAACATCGGTGGTATGGGCTCGATCACCGCTACCCCGGCAAACGGAATTCTGGTGACCTATGCAGTCCTAAACGATGTTCCCGGAACGCAATATCTGACGTTCGCCTCATGGCTCGTATGGGGAATTCCACTGGTGATTGTATTTACGGCGATCGCGGGGTTGATTTTATGTGCGGTCCTGCGCCCCTGGCGGCATCAAAACCCCGGAATTCAACTTGCTTTCGATGCCGCAGAAACCTGCCATCCCCTGCAGAAAATAACCCTCTGGATGACAGCCTGTTATTTTCTTTCTTCTTTTTGCCTGTCCTTGTTGATGATGTATGCCGGGGATCGGACCGGGACCGTTTTAATTGTTTCGGGAAGCTTTACCCTGGGTTTCATATTGATCCTCTTTTTTTTACCGGTTCGTACGGACAAGAAAACGCAATCCGGCAAGACCCTGCTGAGTATTGCCGATTGCGGTAATGATCTGCCGACCCGCGGGTTCGTTTTCGTCGGTCTGGCGGTGCTGCTGGCAGCTGTTTTGTATGCGTTTGGCATTCATAAGTATGTCGCCGGCTGGGCGGACCGAATTTTGCCGTCCGGCATCCCGGTCTACGCGTTGTTTTGTTTAATGGCCCTGGCGACATCCTTTGCCACCGAAGCACTCAGCAATACCGCCGTTCAACTCGGCTTTTTCGTGATGGCGCTTGCCTTGGCCCGGGCATGGGGATTTTACGCCCTGGACCTGTTGGTCATCATTACGCTCTCCTGCACCAGCGCTTTTATGAGCCCCATCGCCACCGGTGTAAACGGTCTGGCGTTCGGCGGCGTCAAAGGGGTTTCGATCCTGAAAATGCTGGTTGTCGGATTCTTCCTGAACATCGCCGGGGCCTTTTTGATTTCCGGATGGGTGTATATGATAGTCGATCCTCTGTATCGATAGGACTCGCATTTCACTTTAAGTCGGCGCTTGCAAAGATAATGGCGGAAGTCGTGAACAGGGCCGCAACGAAAATGAGGGTGGGCGTCATCCCCCAAGTCTGGTAAAGATAGCCGGCGATCAAGGGCGAAACCGATGCCATTAAAAATCGAAGAAAGGACAACACACCCAGCATGGTGGTCGCCACCGTCTTCCCGACGATGTCGAGAATGGCCGCCGACAACAAGGCATAGTCGCTGCGTAGAAAAACGCCCAGCACACCGATAATGACCGTAAACATGATGCCTTTTCCAAAAAACGCCAGCACAACGGTCAGGGTGGCTGAACAAAGAAGCGCCGGCACCAGCACCGGTTTTCTCCCGAACCGGTCGGACAGGTGGCCCATCAGCGGGCTGGCCACAATGCCGATTGCCCATAACAGTCCGAAATGAAATCCGATGGCCTGGGAGCTGAAACCGAGATCATCTTTCATGAACAATGGCAGAAAGGTGACATAGATGGTATAGCACATGCCGCGCAGACCCGACACCAATGTGACCTTCCAGATACAGGTGGTCCGGAATATATCTCTGGTAACTTTAATTTGGGTTCTGAAGTCGACATTTTTGTCGACTGCAAGTTCATCCGCTGGCCCGGCCCGACGCTCGCCTTTAAATCCCCAGATAAACCAGAACGTCATGACCAGCGGTATTACGGCATAAAGGGAAATAACGCGTTGCCACGCCAGTAAACCCAACAAAATTCCGGTGACCACCGGCCCGAAGATATCGCCGAAGCTGCCGCCGATTCCGAACATGGCCAGGGACGCACCCTTTCTGGCAGAAAAGCGCTGGGATATTTCGGCCATCGACGGCAGGTGCCACACCGAGGTGGCAATGGATACAAAGATTACGCCGAGGATGAGATGCGGGTAGGAGGCAACCTTGCCGATCAGCAACCAGCTCAGGCCGAACAATGCCATGCAGGCGGCCATAATGGCGCCCCGATAGGCTTTCAGGCGATCGGAAATGACGCCGCCCGGCAGGGAGGAAACTCCCATGGTGATTTCTCTTACCATCATCATCGCCCCGATCTGAACCGGGTTGACACCGAAGGTTTCTTTTATGGCAGGCAGCATGACCGAAAAGCTCTGCTGCATAAAATGAAAAATTCCGTGTGCGATGGTAAAACCGGTCAGGATGCTTAAATCACCACGGGTTCTTGGAAGTGGGTCCTTGACGGTCGATACAACAGGATTCATATCCGGGGTAAACCATTCCTTTCCAGACCGGCAGTGACCCCGGGTCAATAAACCCTTGCCGGCATCCATTGTTTTTTTGTTTACGGAGCTCTTATAGCATAACTTCCCGTTATGTAAAATCTTTGCCGCGTTTTTTCTCCATTGTTGGCAGATTCAAAATTCAGACTTATTATAGTTCCATGAGGCCGCCTCATCCCAACAAAATACTTTCAATGGATTTCAGACGGTTGAAATTTCAGCTGTAAAAAATGAGCTGAAATTTGAAATAACAAAAATGATCTAAAATGGCGGCATGCTGTCCATGTTAATAAAAAGGCAGCGGGCCGAGTTGAATTTTAAACAAATTGATATGATAAATTCGATACATGAAACGATGAATGAGGTCGCCCGGCAGGTGCTTTATAATTGTACGATCTCCGATGCCGGTCATGCGGGTACGTTTTCAATCTGCGGCCTGGCATTGCGACTGCGGGACCTTTACAAGTGGGAAAAGGGGCTTCGAGCCTGGGAGGAGGGGGACTCATCCGCCGTGCTGGAATGGATCGAAGCCAAAGAAAACAGATGGGAAACACAACGCGAAAATGGTTATCGCGAATTAAACGTCGGGGGAAAAACATTCGATCCGTTCGACACTACCGGCATCAATTCGATTCTGGAACCCCTCCATATCCTATACGGCGCAGGATATGCCCGCAGCCTAAAACCGACTTTTTTTCTCGCCGAAATTACGGAAAAATCGACGGTCAGCGGATATTCGGTTTATACGCTCGGCCGGGAGCTGGCCCGCGACCTTCTGACCATTCCGGCGCTTGCCCAGAACGGCTGCGTGTTGTTGCGCCAGGAATCCGCAAAGCTTTTTGTCTGGGACAGCATGACCTACATAAAAAAATCGGCCCGTCCGGCCCTCGAATTTGCATTGGCATGCTGCGGAATCCGGGATCAAAACCCCCAGACGCTAAAGTCCGGTTTGCCCACCATTCTGGCAGCGGTGAAGAACAGTTACATTTACCACGAAATCGGCGAATTGCATGATACCGCCTTCGATCTTGATACCTGGCGGGAAATTATCGCCGCCTTCCCCTTTTCACCGGCGGAATACCTCGCCCGCGCCGTGAAAGATCTGCTGGCGGACACCGGCGGCCATGGAACGCTTCGCCATATAATCCAAAATCGTCAAACCGCCTCTCTGGCTTTTTACGCCGCTTTTTTGGATGGTCTGCAAAAGGAGCTTTTCCCCGAATTCGATCCCGCCTTTCAAAGATTCCGCCAGACGGAAGACTGGGAGATCATCGATCAGGCGGTCGTCGGCGGCTACCGTACGGCCAAAAAACATGCAGCCCTGGTTACGGACCTTTACCGGGAAGGCGAACGTAAAAATAACCTGAAGTGGGCCGAGGTCGAAATTCAGAAGCGCCTGCTTGGGAAATAGGCTTCTATTGAAATGTAGACAATACCGTTTTCAGCCAATGCCTGCGCCAGCACGATCGACTCTTTTAACTGCAGACCGTCGGGCATCCATTCCTCCGTATGTGCTGCCGGCCCATTAAGCCTGAACCAATTCGATCGTGATGTTTTCAGGTCCTTTAAAGAAGGCGATGGTGTGACCAGCCGCTTCGGTGGGCGGCATGAAAAATTGATAGCCACGGCGGGTCAGGTCTTTCCAGGCGGCCTGGATATCCGCCACTTCCAATCCGATGTGGTCGTAGCCGTATGTGGATGGCGCCAGGTGATCCCTTATTTCCTCCCCTTCGCGGGCAACCCTCAGGTTGACGTCGATTCCCTGCAGATCCAGGGTGGCTCCGTCGGCGGTGCCGAATTTGCGGTGTTCCACTAGTTTCGCACCGATGGCGTCGGTAAAAAAGCCGATCATGGTTTCCAGATCCCGGCAAATCAGGTGAATGTGGTGCAGGCGATAGGTCATGGGTTACCTCCTTAAGTTAGGTTTTGAAACAATACAGGTGAAACTCCTCTTTCAGGTTCAGGGTTCACAGCCGATCGCAATTGCGCGGGAGAAGAAATCCCCTTATAGCCGATAAACCATACGATCAAAGTTTCTTCTCCGATCAACTCGACTGCTTTTCAGCCGGTTGCGCCATTTATTTAAGCAAACAGCATCGGAAAATTTACCGACCAAACCTCAAACCTTCAGCGGCCGCAGGCCTTCACTCACTTCGCCGCATGTCTTCGAATTGTTTTTTTCACCGCGCTCAGCTTCCGTATCCAGGGTGGCGATATATGAAGTTCCGCGGTTAATCCTGCAGCCGCCGTTCGGGCCGCTTTCAAGGTCGGGTAGACACCGTAAAGCAGCTGAAACCAGGGCTCCCCTTTGAATACCGTTTGATAATAGGCGATCTCGTTTTTTTCCAGCAACCGATTTTCTTCGACGAAATCAAACAGCAGCGCTTCGTTGTGGACACCCATCAGCTGAAGTGTATAAGCAGAAGCATCCTGGGACAACAGCCACGGTTCGCGGTGGATGATCTTTTCTTCCGGGGTTTCATTGGCTTCCGATACAGCCGAGTCGGGCGTCTGGGCTTCCAACTTTCGAAGTTCGGCTTCTGCCGGGGCTTTCGGCGGTTGGGACGGGGCAGCGATTGGCGGGGAAAGCAACGGTCTATCACCCGCCGGCGAAGGCATCTCCAATTCAGCTCGCGGCGCAATGGTTGCGGGCTTGTCGGCATTTTGCGGTAATTTTTCCGGTTCAATCCGCCCGACAGCCTCCTGAGAGGCAACGGCAGGCTCTTCCAGCGCCGGGGGGGCTCCCACGCGGGTTTGTGGTTGTAAAAGCTCGCCGGAATCAGCTTGAGTCTGTTCGGCAGGTCCCCGGGAGGCAACGGCAGGTTCTTCCATCGCCGGGGGAACCTCGACACTGGTTTTCGGTTGTAAAGGCTTACCGGAATCAGCTTCGTTCAGGTTTTCCATTTGGGCGGCCGGCGTCGCGGCCGATTGTGAAATTTCCTTCTTTCCAGGTTCCGATGATTCCTTTTCATCCGGGGCTTGAAATTGCGGCGGTAATTCGGCGGGCGGTATTTTTTGACGAAATACGTTCCGGGTGGCTTCCGGAATCCGGGGAACTTTTTTTCGAACGATTCCGGGACCACCCAAGAGATCCTGCCACAACGGGATCGCCAGGTGGCGGTTCGGGTAAAGGACGAGCACTGCCAGGAAAAGAGCTGCGCTGCCGGCCATAATCCACCCTAAAAAACGTGCCAGGCGCCCTATCGGGTCCCGGCTTTTCGCATTGTGGGGATATATTGGGTCCTGAGGTATAATTGCCACGGTTCTCGGTTCGGATCAGAGATAAGAAGTCACTGCTAAGTTTATTAAATCAGCGACCAGCGCACAGCAGGCGGTATGCGGAAGTCCCCTCGAAGGGTCACGCTCTGCCGATGGTCGCTAAGGATACGTTACTCGATTTGACATGGTCAAGCAAAAAGCGGATCCGATTTCAGCATTTTGCGGTTTCTAAATAAGGAAAATGACAGGCGGCCAGATGTGCGGGTGGGTCACCGCGTCGGATGAGCTCAGGCCGATCGATCTTACAACGATTTTGGACCTGCGGGCAGCGGGGCGCGAAAAGACATCCGGGCGGAGGATCGATGGGCGTCGGCGGATCGCCTTCGAGCGGAGTTCCGATGTGGGGTTCATCCGGGTCGATCGAAGGCAGGGACGAAAGCAAAATCCGCGTGTAGGGATGCTGCGCGCGGTCGAAAACATCGCGGGTCGGCCCTGTTTCAACCATGCGGCCCAGGTACATCACCCCGATGCGATTGCTCATGTAGCGGACCACCCCCAGATCGTGGGAAATGAAAAAATAGGTCAGGTCAAATTCGCGCTGCAGTTCCTTGAGCAGGTTGAGTATCTGGGCCTGAACCGAAACATCCAGCGCAGAGGTCGGTTCGTCCAGAATCAACAGCCGGGGCTGCAGGATCAATGCCCGGGCCAGGGCGATTCGCTGACGTTGCCCGCCGGAAAACTCGTGCGCGTAGCGATACAGGTGCTCGATGCCGAACCCGAGGCGGTTGAGCAAGGCCAGTACCTTTTTGTCGATTTCATACCCCGCGGCCAGGTGGTGAAGCCTCAAGCCCACCCCTACCAGGTCCCTGACCGTTTTACGGGGATGGAGGGAGGAATATGGATCCTGAAAAATCAACTGGATATGGCGTGCCCGCTGGTAGGCTTCGCGCCCCTTTAGACCCACGATGCTGCGGCCGTCGAAGAATATTTCGCCGGATGTGACCGGAGCCAGCCCCACCACGGCGCGTCCCAGGCTGGTTTTGCCACAGCCGGATTCTCCCACCAGTCCGAAGACATCACCGCGGACCAGACCGCAGTCGAAACCGTTTACGGCCCGAACCGTCGCATGCTGCTGCCTCAGCAGACCCTCACGGATATCGAAGTGCACGTGCAGATTTTCTATACGCAGCAGCGGAGAGGTCGGATGTTGGGTTTGATTCTGCATGAGCCGGGTTTCAGGTGTCAGATTTCACGCGTGTCCGTCCGGCCGCCGTGACAAGGCGGCCGTGCGATCGAAGGTGAGACAGAGGTATTGAAAATTCCACATCTTAAGCACCAAATTCCAAATACCAAATTTCGAACAAATCACAATCACTTAAATTCAAAATTCCAAACGGAATTTCATCGGTTTCGGTCATTGATCATTGTGATTTGAGATTTATTTGTTGTAGTTTCACCCAAGCGTTGTCTCCGTCTATTTTCCCTCGGCCTTCCTGACTTTCGCTTGGCCCTCATGCAGAAAACAGGCGGTCCGCTGATCCCCATCGAGCCTGTAAAACGGGGGTATCTCGCGGCGGCAGCGATCCATGACAAACCGGCACCGCGGTGCAAACCTGCAACTGCTCTGGGGTTCAAGCAAACTGGGGACCTGGCCCTCGATGGAAAAAAGCGGCTGGTCCGGGTGGACCTTGTCGGGGACCGTCTGCAAGAGTCCGCGGGTATATGGGTGCAGAGGATTTTTCAATACGCTGCGAACCGGACCCAATTCCACCATGTCCCCGGCATACATAATCGCCACGCGGTCGCATGTTTCCGCCATCACCCCCAGATCGTGGGTGATCATCAACACAGAGGTTCGGATTTCACGGACCAGTTTGTTGATCAGCTCCAGGATCTGGGCCTGAGTGGTGACATCCAGGGCCGAAGTCGGCTCGTCGGCAATCAGCAGTTTGGGGCTGGTCACCAGCATCATGGCAATCATGATTCGCTGGGACATTCCGCCGCTCAATTCATGGGGATATCGGCGGGCAGTGCGGGTCGAATCGGGTATGCCGAGCTGCGCCATCATCTCCACCGACAGGGTGCGCGCCGAGCGTCGGCCAAGGGACCGGTCGTGAATCCTCACGGTTTCGGCGATCTGACGGCCGACCCGCATGACGGGATTCAAGGACATTCTGGGTTCCTGCATGATCATTGAAATTTCAGCACCCCGAATTCTGCGCATGCCGGCCTCGTCGATGAATAGAAGGTCCCGGCCTTCAAAGATGATGTGTCCCTTCACAATTTTTCCGGGAGGATCGATCAATCTCAAAATGGAGCGGGCGGTGACCGATTTGCCGCATCCGGTTTCTCCGGCGAGGCCCAGCGTCTCCTGGCGATTCAGATCGAAGGAGACCCTTTCCAGCGCATGGACCACCCCGCGCAGAGTATGGAAGTGCACCTTGAGATCCTGGACGCTTAAAAGGGGTTCATTCATGTGGTTCCGCATTCTAAATTCCCCATTCCTGTCAGCTTTGTCTCTGGTGCGGGTCCAGAATATCCCGAATGCCGTCGCCAATCAGATTGAAACCCATCACGACGATTAAAATGGCAGTTCCGGGCAGGGTGGAAACCCACCACTGATCCACCAGAAACTGACGGCCGTCGCTGACCATCAGGCCCCACTCCGGCACCGGCGGCTGGGCGCCCAGTCCGAGGAAACCGAGTCCGGCTGCCGTGAGGATGATCGTTCCCATGTCCAAACTGAGCCGCACGATGATGGAGGACATGCACATGGGCATAATATGCCCCACCATAATACGCGGGTTGCCGGCCCCCATGCTGCGAATGACCTGGATATAATCGTTGGTGCGTACCGTCAACGTTTCAGCTCTGGCCAACCGGGCATAACCCGGCCAGTTGGCGATGGCGATGGCTACGATGGCATTTTCCACACCGGGGCCGAGCGCGGCGGCAAACGCAATGGCCAGGATCAGTTTGGGAAATGCCAGAAATATATCGGACAGGCGCATGAGGATTTCGTCGATCGCCTGGCCGAAATATCCTGCCAGAACACCGATGATCAGTCCCAGCGGGGTGCTGATGGCAGCCACCAGGACGGCGATGGCCAGGGTGACGCGGGATCCGAATACAACCCGGGAGTAGATGTCCCGTCCGAGGCTGTCGGTACCGAAATAGTGCTGCATGGAAGGCGGCTGCAGCCGGTCCGCCAAAATCTGTTCATAGGGGTCATGGGTGGCCAGCAGGGGGGCAAAAGCGGCCACCAGCAGCAGAAAAACCATAATGCCGGTTCCCACCACCATGAGACGATTTCGTCGCCACAGGATAAAACTGTCTTGCCCGTATCGAAACCGCGCTTTCCAGCGCTGGTGGCGGGCTTCCCTTTTATCCAGGACATTCATCATCTTCATGGCTTTGCCAGCGTTATTTTCGGGTTTAAAACGGCATAAACCAGATCGACCGCCAGATTGGCCAGGGAAAACGTCAGGGCCACCAGCATGGCGCCGCCGACCACCGCATTCAAATCCAGCGTGAGAAAGGCGCTGGCCAAATAGCGGCCCAGACCCGGCCAGGCAAAAATGGTCTCCGTCAATACGGATCCTTCCAGCAGCGCGCCGTAGGTCAGCCCGATGACGGTAACGGCCGGCACCAGGGCATTTCGCAAGGCATGGCGGGTCAACACCCCAAATTCATTCAACCCCTTGATCCTGGCGGTCTTGATATACTCCTGAGAGAGGACATCGAGCATGCTGGAGCGCACGATGCGGGCGATGCCGGCCATACCATACAAACCCAGTACGGCGGCCGGCAATGCTATATGCGTCAGGGCATCCCAGAAGACCTCCCAATCAAGGGCCAACAGACTATCTACCAGTAAAAGACCGGTGATTCTGTCCGGTTCGAGCAGCATGATATCCAGACGTCCGGGTTCCGGAAACCAGCCGAGTTTGAAATAAAAGATCAGCAACAGCACCAGCCCCAGCCAGAAAACCGGCATGGAAACACCGATCAGGCTCAGGACGCGGGAAAGGTGATCGATGGGGGAATTGCGGTACACGGCCGAAAGGACCCCCAGTGGCATCCCGATCAGGATGGCAATGATCAACGCCAGGGTCGCCAGCTCGATAGTGGCGGGGAAATAATGCAAAATGTCTTCGAGTACAGGCCGTCCGGTCTGAAAGGACATGCCCAGATCTCCGTGGATCAGCCGGTTTATATAACGGCCGAACTGCACATAGACCGGCTGATCAAATCCATACAGGGCGCGCAGCCGTTCGACGGTTTCCTGAGGCGCCTGGGGACCGGCGATGGAGGCCAGAGGGTCCAGAGGTATCACCAGAGAGATAAAAAAGGTCACCACCATGATACCAAGCAAGGTGATCATCAGGGTGACCAGGCGACGTAAAATATATTGAGCCATCTACCTCACGGAGCTATGCGCTGTATACCTTGGAATGTGCAGAATTCAGGGATCAGGGCTGCACTTTATTCCGTTAAGGTTACTTTTTGGTAATCGGATACAATTTCCAGAGATCAAACGTCGGGGCTGCGTAAAAATCTCCGATGTTGCTGCGGACGGCATGTTCGTACATCGGCTGGTACAGCATGGCATAGGGGCCTTCCGTCTGGATGATCTCGTTGGCCTTTTGATACAGGCCGATGCGCTTGTCGTTGTCCATTTCCTGGCCGGCCTCCTGAATCAACCGAGAGGTTTCATCATTGTAGTAAGCGTTGCGCCAGCATAGCTGCTTGGCCTTGTAATCCGCAAACGGCTGGGCATTGGTGTGCGGATCCACATAGTCCGGTCCCCAGCGGGCCAGAATCAGCTCGTGCTGTTGGGCGCGGTATTTGGGCCAGAGCTGGGCGGAGATCAATTTGTTCAGCTTGACTTTGATGCCGATGCGGGCCAGGGAGTTTTGCAATGCCTGGGCGATTTCGGGTAAAGGGGTTTGATCGCCGTGATCCATGGAGATCTCGAAACCATCCGGGTAGCCGGCATCTGCCAGCAGTCGGCGCGCGGTTTCCAGATCTTCTTTGTAGTAAACGGTGTTTTGGTAACCGGCAAAACCTTCGGGAATGAAGGTGTTGGTGGGCCTGGCGGCCCCGCCCATGATGTTGTCGATAAGTCCGTTATAGTCAATTCCATGGCGGATGGCCGTTCGTACCCGGTTGTCCTGCAAAGGGCCCTTGGTGACATTCATGCCGACATAAACAATCATGGTACCCGGCGAACTTTCAATCTGCAAATCCTGGTTCTTCTTCAGTTCTTTGATCTGATCGGGAAACATCTCCCAGGCAATATCGATATCGCCCTTTTCCACCTGCAGGCGGCGGCTGGTGGCTTCCACGATTTCCTTGATCACCACCCGCTTGACTTTGGGAGGATGTTGAAAGTGATTTGGATTGGCATCCAGAATGACCCGATCGCCTTTGGCCCATTTTCGCAGAATGAACGGTCCGGAACCTGCCGAGTTGCGGCCCAGCCAGGTGAGGCCCATATCGCCTGCGGGATACTTGTCAGTTTTTTGAAGGTGTTGTTTGACCACCTGCGAATCGACGATGCTGGAGACCCCGGCAGCCAGGCAGGCGAAGAAAATACCGCCGGCATATTTATTGTCCAGGGTCATCTGTACCGTATGCTTGTCAATGGCGTTCACGGAATCCGGCCCAATGCCGAACTGGGTCAGAATGAAAGAGGGTTGATCCTTCAGGATGACCACCCGTTGGAAGGAGTAAACGACATCGTCGGCCGTTAGGGGGTTGCCGCTATGAAATTTAACCCCCTTACGCAGATGAAAGGTCCAGGTTTTACCGTCTTTCGAGACCTCATAGGATTCGGCCAGGGAGAGTTCCGGTTTGTCAAATTTTCCCGCTTTAAAATCAAGCAACCGGTCGTAGATCTGGGCCTCGATTCCCACCCCTGAGAATTCGAACGCCTTGGCCGGATCCAGTGAAATGATGTCGCTGGTCGCCATGCCGATGACCAGTACATCCTTTCGATCGGCCGCATCTGCGCCAGGGGCGGACCCCGGGCCGAAGAGAATAAGGACGACTGCCATTGTGACAATAAACTTTTTCATCAGGATGTTCCTCCTTTCTGTTCGGTTTTTGAAATGCATCGGATGGATAGCGTCAAAAAGGGGAAAATGTACCGGAAGCCACGAGAAGACCGGATCGGATTTTTACGTAGCACCAATGGCGATCAGGGTCAACATGATCCTTATTTACAAGCGCCCCAATCCCTGATAGTAGCTATTTTCCATCCATAAATGGCTTTTTTGCCCAATCTCTGCGTCAATCTGCGCGCTTGCTTGTGCGGCGTAAAAAACTACGCCTCCGCGCAAGCGCTTGATTTCCTTGAACTTGGGCAAAAATTCTCATTTCTGGATTGGAAACACCATCAGGCGCCCATCATTGTAAAGACCCTTTATGGATGAGAACTAGCTATCATTTATCGAATCCAACCTGTGCAGTCGAGGTGCGAGCATGAAAGCTGTCAATTGTCTGCCGATTTTCGACGGTCACAATGATTCTTTGCAGCGTGTCTATTTTCCAAAAACCGCTCAGGCGCGTTCGTTTTTCGAACGGTCGTCAGACGGCCACATCGACCTGCCGCGCATGCGGGAAGGGGGTTTTGCCGGCGGTTTTTTTGCGGTGTTTGTTCCATCGGAGGCCTCCGCCGACGGATTTTCGGGCACACAGCCCGACAAAGATACACCGTCTTACGAAATGCCCCTGCCGGGTGCGCTCGACTTTAGCTACGCCCAGGCAGTTACCATCAAGGCAATGGCCGGTCTGTTTCGCCTCGAGGCCGAATCCGGGGGGCAGATCCAGGTCATCCGCGCCGTTGCCGAACTGAAAGCCGCCATACAGCAGGGGGTGATTGCCGTCGTTCTGCATTTCGAAGGCGCCGAAGCGATCGACCCGCAACTGGATGCCCTGGAAGTTTTTTACCGGGCCGGGCTGCGGTCCCTGGGGCTCGCCTGGAGCCGCCCCAATGCCTTTGCACATGGCGTTCCTTTCAAATTTCCCGGCTCACCGGATACCGGACCGGGTCTGAGCGACAACGGCCGAGAGTTGGTAAAAGCCTGCAACCGGCTGGGTATCCTGATCGATTTGGCCCATATCACCGAACAGGGATTCTGGGATACGGCCGGCATATCCCGGCTGCCGCTGGTCGTCACCCACGCCGGAGCTCATGCTCTGTGTCCGTCGACACGCAATCTGACGGACCGGCAGTTGGATGCCGTCGGAAAAACGGGCGGCGTCGTAGGGGTCAATTTTCACGTCGGCTTTTTACGTCAGGACGGACGCTTGGAGCCGGATACCCCCCTGACCGAGATTGTGCGGCACATCGATTATATCGCCCGGCGCATCGGCGTGGAACATGTGGCCTTCGGCTCCGACTTCGATGGGGCCATCATGCCGCTGGAACTTGGCGATGTCACCGGAATGCCCAAGCTTATTCAGGCCTTGGGGGACCATGATTACGATGAGGACGCCTTGCGTAAAATTACCCACGAGAACTGGGTGCGGGTTTTGGGCAGGACCTGGAAATGATAAAGTAGTCGCCGCTTGACATGGTACAGTACATTGTTTAGTATATGTACTGTCAGCATAATTTATCCAATCTGAGGCACAAAATGCCACCCATTTCATTAACCGCTTTACGGAGCCAACTGTTTAAAATCGTTGACCGGGTCATCGCAACCGGCATGCCCGTGGAGATAGAAAGAAAAGGTCATAAATTAAAAATCGTACTGGAAGAAAAAAAGAGCAAATTCAATAACCTGAAAAAGCGAAACTGTATTGTGGGCGATCCGGACGAATTGATAGAACTCAAGGTCGGTGAATGGAACGAAGAGGCCAATCTTTAACTTATTTAGATACGCACATTGTAGTGTGGCTGTATGCAGGTTTGGTGGACAAATTTACTCCAAAAGCCAGGGAGGAAATAGATAGTAATGATTCAGTCATCTCTCAATTCGTGAGGCTGGAGCTGCAATACCTTTATGAAATCGGGCGCATCAAGGTTAAGCCGAACAGGATTTTGGGAGCGTTGACCCGTGAGATTGATCTAAAAATTTCCGATTGCCCGCTGAATAGTATCATTGAAGAAGCGCTAAAAATTGATTGGACCCGGGATGTTTTTGACCGGTTGTTGGTTGCCGAAGCCATGCGGGATCAGTCTATATCATTGATCACGGCGGACAAGAAAATACGTGAAAAATTTTCGCAGGCCGTCTGGTAACAATTTCCCGCTTGCTGAAGCAAGCTCCCTGATGGCTTGCCACCGGATCACCAAGGGACTCTAAACCTTGCCGGAAATATCGTTTCATGTGAGCGGCCGGCGATTAAAAAACAGCCGGTCCGATCGATAATGAAGCTATTTATATTGCTGATTCAGGCCTCAGCCGTCGGCGGATGCTCCGCCAGATCCCAGAACAACCCCGCCATCATCCGCAAACCTTCCCTGGCGATCGGTGCCAGCAGGTGTTCGTCGGGGGCATGCTGGGAGCAGCCGCCGTAGGAGTGGGGCACCCAGATGGTCGGCATTCCCAGAACATGGCTGAAGGCATCGTTTGGCAGGGTGCCGCCCAGGTTGGGCAAGAAGGCCGGCTTTTGCCCGCAGGTTTTTTCCAGGGATGAAACGGCCCAGCGTGCCCAGGGATGGTCCGGATCCATGCGGGTGGCCGGATACCATGATTCACGGGGTGGTGCGATGTCGATCATCGGATAACCGGCGGCATCCAGGTGTTTGCGAACCGCCGGCATGAAGCTATCCGGATCGCAGCCGGCTACGAATCGCAGATGCATGCGGGCCCAGGCGCGGGGAGGGATGGCGTGAACCGGTGCGGCCGGATTTCCGCATTCAAAGGCCAGCACCTCCAGGGTGTTCCATCCGTACACTTTTTCAGCGGGACTGAAACCGGGTTCGCCCCACGTCGGATCGATTTCGGGTCCTTCCCGACCGGTGACTTCCAGCTCGGCCAATGCGCGTTTCACCGAATCCGGAATGCCGGTAGGTTTGAGTCCGTCGATCAGGATCCGTCCCCGGGCATCGGCCATCGAGGCAATGGCATTGGCCAGAATTATTCCCGGATTGGCCAGCAGACCGCCCCAGTTGCCGGAATGATGGCCGCCCTCTCTGAGGTTAAGATGCAGGTCGAAATTAAAGATCGCACGACTGCCGCCGAAAATAGTCGGCTTCTGCGGATCGATGCGCGGCCCATCCGAAGCGATGAGCACATCGGCCGCCAGGGCTGCCTTTTCCATGGCACAAATCCGATGCAGTCCGGGTGAGCCCATCTCCTCTCCCATCTCGATTAAAACCTTGACATTGAATCCCAGCTTTTGCCGTTCCGCGAGAACGCAGGACAAGGCGGCCAGATTAATCGCATGCTGGCCCTTGTTGTCGGCCGCACCGCGGCCGTACCAGCGGTCCCCTTCCCGGGTGATCCGCCAGGGCGCCAATCCTTTCCGCCAGCGATCTGCCATGGCCAGCACCGTATCTCCATGGCCGTAGGTCAACAGGGTGGGCAGGCTTTCGTCTTCCACCCGGCGGCCGATTAGAAAGGGCAGTCTGGGGTTGACGGGATTTTCCAACACCCGGCAACTGAAGTCCATCCTTTTCAGATAAGGAGCGATCGCGTCGGTCAGGTAAATCCGCAGAGGATCCCGACAGGCATCGTTCTGGCTTTCGGTCGGGTGGGCGACCCAACGGCTCAGCAGATCAAGAAAGGAACCGTCGTCGAACATGGCTTCGGCCCGGGCGATTGCATTGTCTCGGTTCATATTCTTCTCCTTTTTAGGTTGATTGATTCAGAGTCCAGCGTTTCGGGTTTGGAAAACTTTCGACCAACCTTTTTTAAATCAATTCCGTTTTCAGCTTTGATATAATGTCTTATCGCCCAATGGGTGATGTTGGACATTGCAGTTGTTGACCACTATAGCAGACGGTTTTATCCCGATGTAACCTTTGAAATTTGAGCCCCTGGGCCTATAACTGAGCAGTGGGGCATCAACCCGGGTAATGACACTCCACCAGGCGGCCGTTTTCAATCACCGGCCGGGGAGCGATGGTAGTGCAGGTATCGTCGGCCTTCGGACAGCGCGGGTGAAACGTGCAACCCGGCGGTGGTTCGATGGGATTGGGGTAGGTCACGCCGAGTTGGGTATCGGGTAATCCCAGGTTCGGGTCGGGGATCAGGACAGAAGCCAGCAGGGCCCGGGTGTAGGGATGTCGCGGACGCTGGAATAATGCGGCGGTGTCCGCCCCTTCCACGATTCGGCCCAGGTACATCACCGCCATTTGGGTCGCCATATGCTCGACCACGGAAAGATCATGGGTGATAATGATATAGGTCAGGTTCAATTCCCGCCTGAGTTTCAGGAGCAGATTCAGAATTTGGGCCTGAACCGATACGTCCAGGGCTGAGGTGGGTTCGTCGCACAAAACCACCTCCGGCCGCATGATCAAGGCCCGGGCCACGGCCACTCGCTGACGCTGACCGCCGGAAAGCTGGTTCGGATAGTTATGCTTGAGGCGGGGCGGCAGGCCCACGACTTCCATGATCTCTTCGACCTTGGCTTCCCATTCAGCCCGGCTGCCGGCCAAATTCAGGGCTCTTAAGGGCAAAGAGATAATTTTAGCGATCGATTTACGGGGGTTCAGGGATGAATATGGATCCTGGAACACCGGCTGCACCCGGCGGGCGATGTCCCTGGGGCGGATCGACGCCATCGGTTTGCCCGAGATGAAAATTTCACCGCCGGTCATCTTCTCCAGACCCAGTATCATTTTTGCCACCGTAGTCTTGCCGCAGCCGGATTCTCCCACCAGACCCAAAACCGAACCCGGAAAAACTTTCAGACTGACCCCATTGACCGCCTTCAGATCCCGACTGCCCTTGAAAGCCCCGGCACTGATCCGGTAGATCTTGGTCACATTTTCAAGCTGCACGGCCGGCTCGGTCATCTCATTGCCTCCCGTACTCCGCCGCCAGCCGTGCGGGATCGAATACGCACCGGTATCTGCGGCCGGGGGCGACTTCAACCACATCGATCGTTTCGGCACTGCATGCGCGTGTTGCCAGCAAACAACGATTGCGGAAAGGACATCCCCACAGGTCACCGATGGGTGTCGGCACCATCCCGGGGATGGATCCCAGCTCTTGCCCGGGCCGGGTCTTGCCGGGAACCGGGATGCAGTCCATCAGCCCCCGGGTGTAGGGATGAAGCGGATTGTTGAAGATATCCGATGTTTTTCCGGTTTCGACCATCAGGCCGCAGTACATAACCGCCAGACGATCGGCAACCCGGGATACCACCCCCAGATCGTGGGTGATGAGAATCTGTCCTGTGTCGAATTCCTTCTGCAGCGAAGACAGCAGCTCCAATATCTGGGCCTGGATGGTAACGTCCAGGGCGGTGGTGGGCTCATCGGCGATGATCAGGCTGGGTCCGCACATCAGTCCCATGGCAATCATCACCCGCTGTCGCAAGCCGCCGGAAAGCTGATGGGGGTATTGTTTGAGACGTGCCGCCGCTGCGGTAATGCCGACTTTCTCCAACAGAAACACGGCACGATGGCGGGCCGCCCTTTTAGTGACCCCCTGGTGTTCCCGCAAGGCTTCTTCAAGCTGATTGCCGATGGTGTAGCAGGGATCCAGCGACGTCATCGGTTCCTGAAAAATCATGGCCATCCGTGCTCCGCGGATGCCGATCATATCGGATTCGGCGGCGGTCATCAGGTTCCGGTTTTCAAAATTCAGCCGCTTGGCCCGGCGCGTCGCTCCCGCCGGCAGCAAATTCATAATGGCCAGAGCGGTCATGGATTTGCCGCACCCCGATTCGCCCACCAGACTCAGGGTTTCGCCCCTGGCAACAGAAAAACCCACATCCCGCACCGCATGCAGCATCCCGGCCGGCAGCGGCAGGTCTACATACAGGCTTTCGAGCTCGAGCAGGGCACTCATGCCTTACCCTCCGGGGCGGTGACATCGCGCATTCCATCGCCTAACAGGTTCATGCCCAGCACCAGGATAAAAAGCGCCACACCCGGAATGGTGATAAGATAGGGTTCAAAGAGCATGAACTCCTTGCCCTCGGAAATCATCAACCCCCAGGAGGGTGTCGGCGGCTGCACGCCCATTCCCAAAAACGAAAATGCGGCTTCCAGCAGGATAGCCCGGCCGATCTCCAGGGTGGCCACCACCAGCAGATTATTGAGGAGGTTGGGCAGAATTTCCCGGCTGACGATCCAGAAAGTGGAGCAGCCCGCAGCTCGGGCGGCCGGAATATAATCCATGGAGCGGATCTGCTGGGTAGTGGCTCTGAGCACCACGGCAAAACGGTCCCAGATGAGGCATCCCAATGTCAGGACGACAATCTGCATCGAACCGCCGATGAGGGTCACCACGGCCACCGCCACCAAAACGGTCGGCATGGCCAGGCGCACCGTGATGATAAAGCTGACGATCATATCCACCCGGCCGCCGAAATAACCCGCCGCCAGCCCCAGGACGGCACCGATTACGGCCGCTATCAGGGTACAGGCAAACCCGATCAAAAGGGAAATGCGGCAACCGTAAACCATGCGGCTGAGGTAATCACGGCCGAGGTTGTCGGTGCCCAGCGGATGTTCCCAGGTTCCGTCCTCGCCCCACACGGGGGGGATCAGCCTTTGCGAGAGTTCCTGGTGGTAGGGGTCGTGGGGCGCAATGACGGGAGCCAGAACGGCCATCAGAAAAACCAGCACCAGCACGATCCCGCCCAGAAGAAATCCCTTGTGGTGGATCATCCGGCGCCGCATGATTTGGCCCGGCGTCGGAAAGACGACTTCCAGGCCCAGCCCGGCGGTGGAATCGACAACAGGATCGGCACTGGACGTTTTCAGCATGAATTACCTGACCCGAATACGGGGATCCAGAAAAGCGTTCAACAGATCGCTCAAAAAGGTTAAAAAGACATAAATCATCGACAGCATCAGGACAATGGCTTGAACTACCGGCAAGTCGGAGCGGCCGATAGACTGCCAGGCCAGATAGCCGATCCCATGCAGGGCAAAGACAGACTCGATGACGATCGAACCTCCCAACATGAATCCGAGCTGAACCGCAGCGAGTGCCACCACAGGAATGATCGCATTGCGCAGGGCGTGCTTGAAAAGGATTTTGGGCCAGCGCAGTCCCTTGGCCCGGGCCGTGCGGATGTGATCCGAGGCCAGGACTTCCAGCATTCCCGAGCGGGTCAAGCGCATGAAGGCTGGGGTGGCGTAATAGCCCAAGGCAATGGTGGGCATGACATAATGCGTCCAGCTCCCGCTGCCGGATATCGGCAGCCATCGCAGGTAAACCCCGAAAAAGATAATCATGATCAGACCGAACCAGAACGACGGCATGGCCTGCCCCATGACCGAAATGGAAAGCGCCATCCGGTCGAGCCAGGAATTCGGGCGGGTGGCGGCCAGCACCCCCAGAGGAATGGACAGCACCACGGCAAAAGTCAGGGCACACAGCCCCAGGGTCATGGTCACACCGATACGGTCGCCGATGACAGCGGTCACGGGTTGATTGAAATAAGGCGATTCGCCGAAGTCGCCCTTCAAAACCCGGTAGCCCCAGTCCAGATACTGCACGATCAGCGGGCGGTCAAAGCCGTACTGCTTGCGCACGTATTCGATCTCCCTGGCCGAAGCGTTTTCCCCTGCCAGGGCAATGGCCGGATCACCCGAAAGGCGAATCAGAAAAAAACTCACCAGGGAGACGGCGACGGCCACCATCAGCGCCAAACCGAGTCTGCGGAGGGCATAAACCAGCATATTCCAATCTTCTATCGCGGGAAAGCATAATCCGTTGAGGGTACCAGATGGGCACTGCGGGATAGGAAGATTTTGCCGGGGGAAGGGAAGGAATTCAGATGGCTCCCGGGAGAAAAGCAAATTGCTGGAGCCGATTTACCCCTTAGTTGCATAAACAATATGGCAAATAATATCTAATGTTCCGTAATTATAACCGATATTTTAGAAAAACAAACCCTCGTTGGACATCCCATTTTGTGAAGTCGACGGATGGGGCGCCCCGGGAATTTTAAATGCTGCCATATGGTTAACCCTTCGGGAAAGCCGGAGAACTTCAGATACTGCGTTGTCAAGGAATTGCGGTCAGACGATGACAGCTTCATCCTTGACGCCTGGTCTCTGAAGCCCTCCGGCTTTTGCAACGTTGGGGTTTATTAAACTTCAAAGAGAATTCAAAGTGTTTGTTTCCAAAAAAAAAGCCGTGGCATTGATTTCGGAAGGTACCAGCCCGGTGGAAATGGCGGGCGAGGCACCCTCCGGCAAGAATTGACCCATTTGATGGGTGCAAACCGATTTAAGCCCGGGCAAAAACCGCGCGACATGCGACATGCGGATGACTAATTCGGCGCCGCAGCTAGTAACCGCTGCCGACAATTACCCCGCTGCTTGTTTTTCTGACGTAGGCGTTCTTTTCCTTGCCCTGCCATTCATACATAACCCACTTGCCGTCCGGTGTCGCCTGGATCACCGCCTCATAGGCGGGCGCAGCCTTCTCTTTGAGACTTTGACCCGTCAGCGAGGGGTGAACCAGAATGTTTCCGTCTTCTTCCATAATGTAAACATAATTGGGCTGTCGCTGGGCGGCGTCAGTGAAATCCGCAGCGGTTTTGCCGCCATTGATGGCCATAACGATTTCATCGACCTGGGCCTGGATGGCGTCCTTGTCGGCAGCGCAAACAATCCCCGTGAGCGAGAAGCCCACAACCACGACCAGCAGAATCACAAGATACTTTCTCATCTTTTCTTCTCCTTTCTGTAGCGTCCATTTCAATCAGAATCCTCCCTGCAGTCCGACTGCAGGAATATGGATTCACCTTGTTACCGGATATCTTCCGAAGGGCGAATCAGGGTGAACGTGCTGACAACAGATGGAGCGGCGACGCCCATGGCCGGCTCGCCGACGGGGATGAACTCCTGTCGGCTTTTCGGCCATATATGGATGCAAAGACAAGAAACTGCTTCTTGCGAAGCGGGTAAATGGAAAATGGTGACTGGTTGTTTTCAGCTACAGCCCAGGATAGGCCATATGACAACTCAAACAGCAGATTCCTTATATCTGGAACAGATTTTCGTTGTCAAGATTTATATTTTTCTTTCGCAGCTTTCATTGTCAAACGAGCTGTTGTGCCCGGCTCAGCCCCGGATAACCGGTCGGCTCGGTGTCGGCAGCCGGCCCGGAATCTTTACGGCCGCGAAACATGGGGATTGCCCGCAATGTAAAAGCGCAGCGGCCGGGCCGCCCATTCACCGGCATAATCCACCCCGATTCTGGGACGCCTGACCACCGCAAATTGTTCGTCTTCAGATTCGGCAATGAAAAGCGTTTGGCCGCAGAGATCGGAACCGTTTTGCCGCAGATCGATTCCCATGGCCCGGCAAAGAAGCCCCGGTCCGCAGGTGCGGCCTTCCAGCCCTCCGACCGGCTCGAGCGCCCGCAGCAATACCGCCGCTCCGGTTCCTTCCGGTTCGGTCACCACGTTCAGGCAATGGTGGATGCCGTAGATCAGATACACGTATGCATGGCCGGGCGGGCCGAACATCACCCGGTTGCGCAGCGTCAGTCCACGTGAGGAATGAGAAGCCAGATCCTGCGGCCCGAGATAGGCTTCGACCTCCACGATCCGGCCGATTCGAACGCCGTCCGAACGGCGGTGAACAATATGCTTTCCGAGCAGATCCGTCGCCACCGTTTCGGTCTTTCGGGCGTAAAAGTCACGGAGAAGCGGTTTTGCCGCTGAAGTCGACTGAATGCGTTTCATGGTTTTCTGCTAGCCGGATGGGACCCAGCTTTTTCCGTCATTTGTTTTCAGTGTATTCCCGGACCAATTCGCGGCCGAGCGTTTCATATTTTGGCTCGGCGGCGGTGGTGTGCAGGTTCAGCAAGGAATGATAAATCGTTTTCCGGCTGCCGAAATCAGTCCAGTAGCCGCCGATTGCTCCGCCGGCGTCGGTTCGCATGATAAAAATTACCCGGGTCCGATGGGGATCGATGCTTTCAAGAATCCAGTGCAGCTCGGAATCGGTGATGCGGACTTGGTCTTCCCGAGGGGGGATAAGCGGCTCGGACACCGCCTTGCAGCGTACTTCAACCTTGTGCGAGGGTAAGTCGATGCTGATGTTGACGTCGTAGACGATATCACGGGGCCACAGAGGCCAGGGGGTATTTACAGCGATGTAGACCATGAAGTTAAGAGCAGCGGAAGGTGCCTGGCTAATTTTTACGGCTTCCCGGCATTCATAAAACCATCCGGGATAAGACGCAATTTCCGCCAGCACGGCGGCGATCACCTCGATGGGCTGGTTGACGACCGTGATCCCCTTGAATTCGGATTCTTCATGGCCGGCCACCTCGTGGGAATAAAGGGCCACGGAGTTGTCATCGCTGACAAACTGCCATGAGTCCCGGGCATAAAGACTGCCGGGACCGGCCGCCCAAAGAAAAACGATGATGATCAGCAGATGGGCGTTTCGTGACATTTTAAACGTAAACCGATCGGTTCCAGGTTCCGAGTTCAGGGTTCAAACGTTAAAACCGTTTGAAACTACTGTGGAAGTGGTGACCCGGGTTAAGAAGTTAATCCGGCCGGCTACCCGGAAGATAGAGTAATGGAATCGAACAAATCGGCTAGCCGCTGTTCATACCAACTCCTCAGGAAAAATCCGTCGATGAATCCATTATGGCCCCCGAAGGCCTGAATGACCAATTGGGTGCGGGGGCTGAGTTCGAGCTTATAAAAGTCCTCGACCGGGATGATCGGATCATCTGCGGCGGTGATGAGGGTGGTTGGAACCGGCAAATCTTTCAGGGCGTTTTTTAAGAGACTATATTCTCGGAAATAGTCGGAAGCGGAATCGAAATCGCTGTATTTCTGCAACAGCTGATCGGTCACCGCCTGGATGGTTTTCAAGGACGCAATATCGGAAAAATCATATATCGCCGGAAACAGTTTCTGTTTCTTATTGAGCGACTTCAGCCAATTTTTCAAAAAATACATTCGGATCAGGGGATAGCGATCGATTCTGGCGGTTGATTCCGCCGGATTCAGGACCGGGCTTACGGCCGCCACGTGACGAAGGTTGGCAATCGGCGTCTCCAGTGTTTTGCGCGCAATCCGCAGGGCAAAGTTTCCGCCCAGGGAAAAGCCCGTCAGAAAAACCGGTATACCTGTCGATTCGCTGCATAACCGGTGGACCGCCTGGAAGACCTCCTCCAGCAGCACGGCATAAAAAATTCCCTGATTCAGATGGTGGCTGTCGCCGTGATCCCGGAAATTGAGGCGAAATATGTCATACCCGCGCCGGAACAGCGCATTGCCGGTACACAGCATATAGGTGGAGGCAACGCTGCCCTCCCAGCCATGCAGCAATACGACCAGCCCCCTGCTTTTTTCCGAAAGCTGGGGAGAATAAAACCCAAGCAGCCGGTCACCCCCGGAACTCGTAAGGATCGTTTCACGAGCGGCATCGCACAGGGACTTTTTGCCCCAGGCGCGCAGAGAACTGCTGGCCAAAATCGTCTGTAGATGGCCGTTTCGCAGATATGGAGCGGGTCGAAAAATGTCCTCGGTAAACATTGCCTGTCCATGGTTAAAAATTTTCAGATTATATTTGAAGCTAAGTTCTGTGTTCCTGAAATTCAATGGTTTTATGATCCCCAAAAAGGTAAATTTGAGGCAAGCTCTGGATACATGCGCTAAGGTGTTGATTCGCTTTCAAATCGAAATCGATTTCGATCCCGATAGCCGATTCCGATTCCAATGAATAACATCTGGTTTTCTTATCTGTTTTTTGGATCGACCTTTTCCGCGGCCTCGCCGATCTTCGGCAGTGCTCTTCGCATCTGCCGGATCGCCTGACGAATGCGGTGTTCGTTTTCAACCAAAGCGAGTCTCAGAAAATTTTCGCCTTCTTCACCAAATCCGATACCGGGGGCCACCGCCATGAAGCCGAATTTTTTGGCGAGGGCCACGATTTCTTCAAAAAAATCCACACCATTGCGGCGTTTTTCCATTTTCAAGCTGTTGATCATGCCGAAAAAATAAGGTGGCAACTCTTCCATGCGTTTCGAGAACTGAATCGTTTCATCAACAGTCATGAGAACCTCCATAGATTCTTTGAGATGTGGTGACAATTAATCCGCAAACAAAAAAACCCCGATCCGTTTGCAGCCCGGGGCAAAATAGAAACGCCATAGCCGGATTCGCCAGCCCATGGCGTCGGTAACAGCGGTGTTAACGCTTCCGGCCGCATTCATGCTTGAGGGCGAGGCGTTTTTTCCGCGGAAAAGCTTCCTGGAAAACCCTCATAGGGCGTTTTTCTGCTTGATTTCAAGGTTTTCGGATACCGCATGGTCTTCAGTCATTTCTGTACCGCCATGGCCGCCTCCCGCAGGGCTTCGGACAAGGTTGGATGGCTGTGAACGGTCCGGGCGATGTCTTCGGAACTGGCATTGAATTCCATGGCAAGCACACATTCGGCGATTAGGTCGGCCGCCCGCGGTCCGATGATGTGCACCCCCAGGATCCGGTCTGTCTTCTTGTGGGCAATGACCTTGACAAAGCCTTCGGTCTCACCCATGCAGCGGGCCCTGCCGACGCCGGCAAAGGGGTAGGTCCCGGTGCCATATGGGATCTCGCGTTCCTTGGCCTGCTCTTCGGTAATCCCCACACTGGCCACTTCGGGCCAGGTATAGATCACCGCAGGGATGGCATCGTAATTGACTTCGCCGGGTTTGCCGGCTATGCACTCGGCTGCCGCAATGCCTTCGGCGGATGCCTTGTGGGCCAGCATGGGGCCGGGGATCAGATCTCCGATGGCATAAATGGTTGGGATACTCGTGCGGTAGGAAGCATCAACTTCCACAAAGCCGGTATCCGGATCCGTTTTGACTCCCACCTCCTCGAGGCTCAAACCCGAAGTGCGGGGACGGCGTCCCACGCACACCAACAGGCGATTACAAGCCAGGCTTTCCTGACCTTTTTTATTTTCCAGACTCACCTTTATGGATTTGCCGGTGATTTCGGCATCGGTCACTTTGGTTTGCATCCGGAAATCAAAACCCTGACGCTTAAGGACCCGCTGCAGTTTGCGTCCGATCTGTCCGTCCAGGGCTGCGGCAATATCGGGCAGCATCTCCACCAGGGTTATCTTGGAACCCAGGCGCAGCCATACCGAACCCAATTCCAGGCCGATGTAGCCGCCGCCCACAATACCCAGATGCTTGGGAACCTCTTCAAAATTCAACGCCTCGCGGGAACTGACGATATGCCGGCCGTCGAAGTCCAGCCCCGGCAGCGATGCCGCCCGGCTGCCGGTGGCCAGAATGATCGCATTCGATTCCAGAGTCAAACGGGCCTTTTTTCCGGCCTGTTGGGAATTTTGCACGACATCCACGCGGTCCGGTCCGGCCAGTTCGGCCGTACCGTGTATAATTTCGATGTTATGGCCTTCCAGAAGCCTTTTGATATGGGTGGTCAAATCCTCGACAACTTTTTCCTTGCGGGCCATCATGGCAGCCAAATCCAGACTGATCCGGCCGGTCTTGACGCCGTGCGCCGCCAGCTGCTCTTTGGCCAGATGATAGTATTCACTGGAATCCAGCAAGGCCTTGCTGGGAATGCAGCCGACATTCAGGCACACACCTCCCAGGCGGGATTCTTTTTCGATGCAGGCGGTTTTCAGGCCGAGCTGAGCGGCGCGCACCGCTGCCACGTAACCGCCGGGGCCGCTTCCGATTACCACAACGTCAAATTTTTCAACTTTGGCCATTATTAAATCTCCATCAGGATTCGTTCCGGATTTTCCACACATTCCTTGATTCGTTTGAGAAAAGTGACCGCCTCCCGACCGTCGACAATCCGGTGGTCGTAGCTCAGGGCCACATACATCATCGGCCGGACGACCACTTCGTCATCGATGACCACCGGACGCTTTTCGATCTTGTGCATTCCCAGGATGGCACTTTGGGGGGAATTCAAAATGGGCGTGCTCAGCAGGGAGCCGTATACGCCGCCATTGCTGATGGTAAACGTGCCGCCCTCCAGATCGCCCAGTTCCAGACGATTTTTTTCGATTTTTTGGACATAATCGACAATGGCCTGTTCCAGTTCGGCAAACCCCAGGGTATCGGCATGCCGGATCACCGGAACCACCAGACCCCGCTCGGACCCTATCGCCACTCCCATATGGTAGTAATGGTGCTCGATGATGTCCTTGTTATCGATATAGGCATTGATCCGCGGGAACTCCTTGAGCGCTTCGGTGGCGGCTTTGATAAAAAACGACATAAATCCCAGGCCGACGCCGTATTTTTGCTTGAAGGCTTCTTTGTACCGTTGCCGCAGCTTCATCGCCTGGGTCATGTCGATCTCGTTGAAGGTCGTGAGCATGGCCGTGCTTTGTTTGGCCTGCAGCAGGCGGGCGGCAATGCGCTGCCGGATCGGGCTCATGGTTTTACGGCTGATGCGTTCTTCGGGAAGCCCCCCTTTTGCCGCCGGCGATTCAGCCGGCGCGCTATCGGCGCCGGTATCCGTCGATCGGGCCGGGGCAGCGGTAGAATCCTCGGGCCGGTCGCTTTCCAGGTACAAAATGACATCGGATTTGGTGATGCGGCCAGCGGGACCGGTGCCTTTAATGCGCTCGGGGCTCAATCTTTTTTCCGCGATCAACCGTCTCACCGAGGGCGCCAGATTTTCCCCGGACCCCGGTGGATGAGCAGGTGCTTCGGCTTTGGTTTTTTCCGGCGGTGGTGGCGGCTCGCGGGTCTCGTCAGCCGATGGCGCCGGCATTTCATCGGGTTCCGGCTCGGGCGCTTCTGGTTCGGCGGGAGGGGCTGGTGCGGGCGGTTCGCCTTCTGCGTCTGCCGGTGGAGTTTCCATTTTTTCAGCCGTTTCGGTGTTCAGCGTGCCCACCACGGCGCCGATGGACACCGTCTCGCCTTCGGGAACTTTTACGGCCAGCACACCATCGGCTTCGGCCGCAACCTCCAGGGTGATCTTGTCGGTTTCGAGGACGAACAGCGGCTCTTCATTTTTCACCAGATCGCCGTCTTTTTTAAACCATTGAGCCAGCAGCGCTTCGGTTACCGATTCTCCGACGCTGGGCACTTTGATTTCCATGAGCATATTGACTCCTTGTCCGGTTTTCCCGGAAATCACGAAACGCGTGCGCGAAGTTCAGGTCTTGGCCGCCATCGTGCATGTGCAGATTCAGGTTTATCCCACCGACCCTCTTTCTTTTTTCGCGGCACCGGGTCCCACCGCCTTTTCGATAATTCGCTTTTGCTCCTGTTTGGATATCATCGGAAAACCGCTGGCCGGGGTGGAGGACGGCCGGCGTCCGATGTATTCCAGGGACCGGCCGGCAACCTTTTCAAGCCGGGGTTTGACGAATTGCCAGCCCCCCATGTTTTCCGGTTCTTCCTGGACCCAGCACCATTTTTTGGAGCGGGAGTATTTGTCGGCCACCGTTTTCAGCGGATCCCGGGGAAATGGATAAAACTGTTCCAGGCGCACGATGACGATATCCGCCCGGTCCAGCTGCCGGCACCGCCCGGACAGTTCGTAATAGATCTTTCCGCTGCAGAACAGGACGGTTTTCGGATTTTTCACGCCGCCGGAATCGTCGAGCACCGGTCGAAATGTATTGCCGACCAGTTCATCGAGGGTCGATGTCGCCTCCGGATGCCGCAAAAGACTCTTGGGCGTTAGAATGACCAGCGGTTTGCGGAATTTGCTGTGTGCCTGGCGCCGGAGAAGATGAAAATATTGCGAGGGCGTGGTCGGATTGCAGACCTGGATATTGTCTCCGGCGCACAACTGCAGAAAACGTTCCGGACGGGCGCTGGAGTGCTCCGGCCCCAGGCCTTCGTATCCATGGGGCAGCAGCATCACCAGACCGCTGTGACGACGCCATTTGGCTTCTCCGCTGACGAGAAACAAATCGATGATCTGCTGCGCATTGTTGACAAAATCTCCAAACTGGGCTTCCCAGAGCACCAGGCCCCGGGGTTGGGCAACGGAATACCCATATTCATAACCCAGGACGCCGGCTTCCGACAGCAAACTGTCATGTACCTGAAAAGCTGCCTGGTCTTCATCCAGCGCATTCAGCGGGGTGAATCGGTCACCGGTGCGCGTATCCACCAATACGCTGTGCCGTTGGCTGAATGTGCCCCGACCGCTGTCCTGGCCGCTGAGGCGGATAGGCCCCCCTTCCGTAAGCACGGTGGCAAATGCCAGTGCTTCCGCCCCAGCCCAGTCGATGCCCTGGGCGTTTTCCACGGCCTGCATCCTTTTTTGCAGCAGTCCTTCAAGTTTCGTGTTCAAGGCAAACCCTTCGGGTACCGTATTCAGCCTGCGAGCCAGCGAAACCAGCATTTCCTTTTCAACACCGGTATCGACGGTCTCGTGGGAATAATCCGATTCGATTTCCTCCCAGTCCTCGTAATACGCGAAATATGGAAATTGGCATTCACTTCCGTGAACGGCCTCATAAGCGGAATTCAACCGATCCTCGATGGTTTTGGAGAATGTGTCGATTTCCGCTTGGCTCACGATCTCCTTTTTCAGAAGCCGTTCGGCGTAAATCCGGTCCAAAGAGGACCGCTGACGGATCTGCTCGTACATCAGCGGTTGGGTGAAATAGGGCTCGTCTCCCTCATTGTGGCCGTAACGGCGATAGCAGATCACATCGATGACCACGTCTTTGCCGAATTGCCAGCGATAATCGGCGGCCAGTTGCACCACATGCAGCAATGCTTCCGGATCTTCCCCGTGGACATGAAAAATCGGTACCATGAGCATCTTGGCGATATCGGTGGAATACCGTGTCGAGCGTGCGTCTTCGGGCGGCGTGGTATATCCGATCTGGTTGTTAATCACCAGATGGATCGTTCCGCCGGTACGATAGCCCTCGAGTTGGGACATGTTCAGGGTTTCGGCCACAATCCCCTGGCCGGCAAAGGCGGCATCGCCGTGGATCAGCACCGGCAGAACCCGATTGCGGTCGCGGTCGGCCGTAATGTCCTGCCGGGCCCGGACAAAGCCCTCCACCACCGGATCCACAGCTTCCAGATGACTTGGATTGTTCATCAGAAAGATCCGCATGGCCGCTCCCCGGTCGGTTTTTACGTCGGCCAGATAGCCGTTGTGATACTTGACATCCCCGGAACCCACCAGATCGCGTGGATTGTAGCAATGTTCAAATTCGGCCAGGATCGATTCATAAGGTTTCTTAAGAATATGGGCCTGGACATTCAGCCGCCCCCGATGGGCCATCCCCAGTATGATTTCGTTGCATCCTTTTTGCGCCGTACGCTCGACCAATTCATGAAGTGCCGGGATGATGGCGTCTCCGCCTTCGAGGGAAAACCGGGTCACCGCGATATATTTTTTATTGATGAACTGTTCGAAGCGGGCTGCCTGGAGCAGATCCTGCAGAATGCGACGCTTGACCGTCCGGTCAAATGCCGGTTTGTTGCGGTCCGGTTCCATACGCTTCAGCAGCCAGTCACGTTCTCCCGGATCCTGCAAATGCATGAATTCCACGCCGATGGAACGGGAATAAGTTTCCTGGAGGGCTTCAAGTATGCTTCGCAGCGGTGTCCGGCCTGATTTTAAAAAGCCCGGGGCGAAAAATTCGAGGTCTAGATCCGTGGGGGTGAGATCGAATGCTTCCAGGCTCAAGAGGGGATGGTCGGTCGGACACGCCGTCAACGGATCCAGACAGGACATCAGATGGCCGATGCTCCGGTAACGATGAATGAGCGTCTGAACGCGGGCCTGACGCTCGAGCAGGTCGTCTCTTGGCGCTGCCGGAACTGTCTCTCTGTCCGAGAGCGCCAGTTCAAAACCTTCAAAAAATATGCGCCAGTCTTTCGACAGCGCTTCGGGCTCAGTTTTCCATTTCTGGTACTGGGCCTCGATATAGTCGGCATTCAATGCGGCGGGAAACTCCATAATCCTCCAACCTGTTGGATGCAACGCCTGCTTGAGACAATCCTCTGACCATCCGGATGAATCCGGGGCAACCATCCGTTTCCACATCGAATAATAGGGAGTAGATGGGTGGGTGTCAAATTATAAATGCTATGTTTTTATGACTGATTGTGTTATAGGGACGCTTTGTTTTATTTCAACCCCACAAATAGGAGAGATGGCATGGCAAAAAAACGATACACCCTTAAAACAGGCTGTCCCCAGTGCGGCTGCAGCATGGTTATCGCCCTTTCGGAAGAAGAAATGCGGGAGCGCTACGGGGATGTCCCCAATTTCGACATGGAGTGCAGCGAGTGCATGGCAAAATACGCCGAAGAGATGCCAACCGCCTGTCCCGAATGGGATAAGGACTGCAAACTGCAGGAATAAGCCGAGCTCAGCCAGATCAAGGCCTAGTTTATCATTTAGGGACAAAGAAAATCGAACCGTAGCCTGTGCCGAGCCCTTCAACCCGGGGCTGACAGTCAAAGGGCTCAGCCAAGGCGAATATCGAATGTGAAATGACTTCGATGATCTTATTCTTCAGAATTTTACTCAGTCTAAAAAAGCATAGAAACCGCTTTCACCCCCAGCTCCGCCGCCATATAGATCATTAACAGACCGGCCAGGATGTCGAATTGCGACCGGTAGCGCCGGATCAAACCCGCGATACCGGTCCCCAACAGCAAAAGGCCCGGAAGCGTTCCCAGACCAAATGCCAAAACCAAGACGGCGCCGCTGAAAGCTCCGCCGGCCGACAGGGATCTGGTGAAGGCGGCATACGAAAGGCCGCACGGCAAAAAGCCCATCATCATACCCAGCAGCAGCATTTCCAGTTGTCGCTTCTTGGGAAAAGGCGATTTTATTACATTGCGGAATCCGGGAATTCTCGACGGCGATGCCAGGTCCATCCACCCGGGCTCGCCGACGACACCCAACCGTGCCAGTCCGAAAATCAACAGGAACAGCGCCGCCAACACTGAGGCGCCCAGTTGAATGCCGGCCATCCAGGCCGGATAGCTGCCGCCGGTCGCGGCGGCGATTTGCGCCAGACCGGCGCCGAGGCCCCCCATGAGGGCGCCAATCATCACATAGGTGAGAATTCTTCCCAGATGATAAAACAGGTGCGATCCGAATCCACCGACCCGGACTGGAAAGGCAATGACCAGGGGACCGCACATCCCGATGCAGTGGCCGGTGCCCAGAATTCCGAGCAAAAACATTGAAAGCAGCGTCAGCTCATTCATTTATTGCAGCCGTAACCATCTTGACCCTACAGTGTGTCTACCCCAATGTTGCAACGTTAGGGTCTATAGAAGCCCTCCAGCATTGGCGGCAATGGGATTGATGCTGCTATGCACCGGCACCTCCTACTCCACCTGGGAGCCCTGCTTCTGATCGTATTGTTGAGGGCAGTCGCGGTCGGACCAACCGGGTCCCATCATGCCGGGTCCTCTACCATATCCGGGTCCCATCATGCCGGGTCCTCTGCCATATTCGGGTCCCATCATGCCGGGTCCTCTGCCATATCCGGGTCCCATCATGCCGGGTCCCATCATGCCGGGTCCTCTACCATATCCGGGTCCCATCATGCCGGGTCCTCTGCCATATTCGGGTCCCATCATGCCGGGCCCTCTGCCATTTCCGGGTCCCATCATGCCGGGTCCTCTACCATATCCGGGTCCCATCATTCCGGGTCCCATCATCCAAGGTCCCATCCGGAAACCGCCTTTCGGTCCGCCATCGGGGCAACCATAAAAGCCTCCGCCGCCGGGTCCCATTTCAAAGCCACGGCCATAACCATAACCCTCGAAAGAACCGTCGTAGGATCCTCTCCCATGGCGCATATAATCGCCGGATCCAAACCGCCTGCCGAGATCAGGATTGATCTTGCGTATGGCCAGGATGTGATTTAGGCGCTTCTGGGCCAGCTGGGCTTTCAAATCAGAGATTTCCTGCTGCAAGCCGGTGGCAGTTTCCCCAGACGGATTTTCCTTGGACAATTCACTCCACAACTCGAGTTGCTTTTGATGAATTTGTCTTCTCAGACCTCTGGCAGCCTCGAAAAAGGCCGTGCGCGCTTCATCCAGTTTTTGGATTTCTTCTTCACTCAGTTTGTCGTAAACTTCGCAGCCGGGTCCGTCATAAGCACCGCGATGCATTCCGGGATAACGATCATACCCTGCTTTCCGGTCAGCAGCTGCATCGATGGCTGAAACCAAAATCGACAGGACAGCGATCAAGATGATTTTTGATATTCCATTCGGGTTCTTCATATTTCTGCTCCTTTGGTTTACCCCTGACCCTCATATACGTATCAAAGCGTGCCATGCTTTTTATTCACAAAATTCACGATCAGGAGATTGAATCAAGTTAACTTCCGGGAAATCACTGTTTCTCTGGATTTATGCGGTAGCGGCCGGTTCATCCCTGTAGTAGCTCCGGAAGGTTTTTCAGGTGATAATTCCGCCTGATGGATCCGGGGTCCGGTGTGCAACTCGGCGAATTCCGCCGGTTTTTTGGGTCGGTTACTCAAATGGTAAGCATGATTCAGGCACTTGAAAGCCGGTTTTCTCAAATTTTTAAAATAATTTTGCACCTGATTACGACGGAGAACCATTCGAACAATTATTCGCCTCTTCGGTTGACTGCGCTCCGGGATTTGGCTATATCATGATGTAAATGCATTTCCATTAAAATTTCACCCGCTTAGTTATACGCATCGAAATTTTGAATTTTAGGGGAATGGCTGAGGTTTGAAAAATGGTCAGTGCCCATGCGGATTGAATTTGAAGATATCAATTACAGGTACACCGGTGCCGCGGGAGAAGTGTTCAAAAATCTGAACGGAACGATTGCCGGCGCCGGGTTCCATGCCCTGTTCGGGCCCTCGGGAGTCGGTAAAACAACCCTGGCAAAAATGGTAACCGGCGAAATCAAAGGTTATGCGGGCCGGATTACCACTCGCCAGATCCACCGCTCGCTCTACGCCTACAACCTGGAAAGACTGCCGGGCTGGTCCAGCGTGCAGGAGCATTTGGCGGCCACCACTCCTGCCGCCAACAAAAAGAAGATCGAAGAACTGGTGAACGTTTTCGGGCTCACGGAATGTATGCGATCACGGTTTGTGCAGCTCTCCCTGGGCCAGCAGAACCGTACCAACCTGGCGCGTTATCTTCTACAGGATTTCGATCTTTTGATCATGGATGAAAGTCTGGCCAATGTGGATGAGGTCACCAAAGAAAAAATTATCCTGAAGATGAAATCCATGTTTCCCGGGCGCACCTTTTTGTATATTTCCCATAACGTGGTGGAGGTAGCCAAATTTTGCAAACAGATCCTGATTCTTCGCAGCCTGCACAAACCCCCCCAGGCGATTTCGATGACCGGTCAGGATTATACCAATGGGATGCCGCTGGACAGAAAAGAGATAGAGCACACGATGCTGGAGATCGTAAATGCTTTATAGGCGCATCTACCAGTTTTTCATGATTTATTTAATCGGGATATCCATTCTGTTTCTGATCAAGTATATCTTGAATCTGTCCGATTACGTTATTCCCAGCCCGCTGGAAATCTGGCAAACCAGCCGAAGCGTATTCATCAGATATCTCTTCAATGTAATCGACACGCTGTCGGTCGCCATCCTCGGTCACGTGCTGTCGATTTGTGTGGCGACCATCGTGGGGATTATCGGACGTCTGACCCGGTGGATCGGCTCCTTTATCCGGGTGGCCGCCTACAACATCCAGGCCTACCCGATCGTGGCGGTCGCCCCGATCATCTTTATCCTGTTAGGTGACGGGCTCTCTTCGCGGTTGTTGATCACTGCCATGATCTGCTACTTTCCACTCCTGCTTTCATTTATCGGCATATTATCCGAACCGGTGTCCGAAATCGAGCATTTCTATGAAGCCACCTCGAGGATGACCTGGCATCTGCAGGTTAAAATCAGGGCCTTCGAAAACATCAATAAAATCACCACGGTCATTGTGGGAAGCGGCACGCTGGCCATCGTGGGCACCATTGTATCCGAATTTATTGCAGCCAATGCCGGCATCGGTCACAGTATCCGCATGGCTTTGTATCAGAGCGATCTGGCCAAGATTCTGATCGCCCTCTTTTTGATCGGTATTTGCACATCCCTGTATCTGGTCTGCCTCGAGTGGCTGGGGATCGTTTTGAGAAAAAAACTGCATGGCGCCTAATCGCTTTTAAAATTAATTTTACGTATCATGCAATTCCCAAAAAAATAAGGACACCAGAATTTGACAATCACCGCCGGTCATTCCGGCATGTTTTCAGGCCGGGCACAAGTGAAGCTTTAGCACTATCCAGGAAGTTCGCCGAGAGGCTGGACTCCGGCTAAAACCCTGCCGGAGTGACGATGGGGGATATCGTGCGCTCCGGAATCATTTTCTGAGAAGGCGATATGGATAGTTTCACATAAGCCGCGGCCGCTGGCTAAAAGGCAGCCAGTTTGATCAAAGATAGAAACATTCAAAAAGGATTGCATCATTTTACCCCCTCCCTTAATCCCTCCCGCCGGGGGAGGGAAGAAATCTCCTCTCCCTTGATGGGAGAGGCCGGGTGAGGGTGATAAAATGGCAAAATGCCTTTTTAACCCAGAACCCAGAACCCAGAACCCAGAACCCAGAACCCAGAACCCAGAACCCAGAACCCAGAACCTTGAACCTGGAATTTGTAGTTTCATACGAGCCGCGGCCGCTGGCTAAAGGGCAGCCAGATTGATCAAAGATAGAAACTTTTCAAAATCGAAGTTTCATATAAGCCGCGGCCGCTTGCTAATATGGCTAGCGAGTTTCGATCTAAAGATAGAAACTTTTTAAAATGAAGTTTCATATAAGGAGGAGGGGACAAATGAAGCGACATCTTCACGTTACCGGGGTCGTCGTGCTGACTGCAATTCTTGTCCTTGCGGCAGGAGGCTGCGGCCAAAAGGAACCGCCAGCCGAGGAAGTCAGCTATCGGCTCAAATGGCTGTTTAATATCAGCGTCGTCGGAGATCTGTGGGCGGATGACCATGGCAATTTTACACGCAACGGTCTCAAGGTCACCGTCAAGCCGGGAGGACCCGAAAAGGATGCCATCAAGGAACTTGAAATCGGCCACGCCCAATTCGGCGTCGCTTCGGCGGATCAGGTCATCCGGGCGGTCTCCAAGGGATCGCCGATTGTCGTGCTCGCCCAGCTCTTTCAGATCAATCCCCTGCACTGGATCTACCGGCCCGAAAAAACACCGTTGAAAACGCCCCAGGATCTCAAGGGCAAAATCATCGGCATTACTCTCGGCGGCAATGACGAGGCCATCATGCGTGCCTTGCTCGCCAAATACAATATAAGTGAAGACGAAGTGAAATTTTTCAGTGTTCGTTATGATTACACGCCGTTTTATCAGGGTAAGGTCGATCTGTGGCCCCTGTACCGCAATGCCCAGGCGCCCATCATCGGTGAAAAACTGCGCCAGGCGGGAGAAACCTTCAACCTCATGAGCCCGAGCAGGCTGGGCATCAAATTTGTCGCCAACTCCATTGTAACCACCCAAAAGATGTTGTCAGAGAAGCCGGATACCGTCAAACGCTTTAAGAAAGCGCTTCTGCAGGCCTGGCGTGAAGCATTGGATCCCAAAAACACGGAAGCGGCCATCCAGACCGTTTTAAAGTACGACCAGGAAACTCCGAAAGAAATTGTAGAAAAACAGCTTCCCGCCACCCGCCTGCTGATGCTGCCGAGCCCGGATTTTGAATTCGGGAAAATTGACGTGGAGGCCTGGAAGCAAACCGAGCAAATCATGTTGGCGCAGAAGCTGATCAGCGAACCGGTTCACATAGAAAACAGGTTGATTACAGGTGAATAGTCACCCAACCCAACCGGGCCGGAACCAAACAGGAAGTGACCATGACGGAAGCTAAATTTAGAAAAGTCCAACCCAACGACAAACCGCTATGCAGCAGCGCAAGAGTTGATGGAAAACTCCCCGGCGCTCATCTATGGTCCCAATCGGGGAATGGGAGCAATACCTCGCTGTTCGGCGAAGACGTAAGATTAACAAAGGAATGATGTTTATTTTATGCCCCTCCCGCCGTGGGAGGGAAGCATAAGCACCGCTCAGTGGAGCTTTCTGCCTGACCGGCAATGAGAATTCAGATCATGAAGGCTCCGCCGTTAACGTCCAGGGTGACGCCGGTGACAAACGGCGAGTCGATCAGATAGGTAAAAGCGCGCTCGACATCCTCGGTGTTTCCGAGCTGCGGTACCAGAGTTTTCTGCTTTAAAGTTGCCGTCTGTTCCGGGGACCAGTCCGCGAATATTCCGGCATTTTCTATAAATGCCGGGGCGATCGCGTTGACGGTGATACCATAGGTGCCGAGCTCCCTGGCGGCATATCTCGTCAGACCCAGCATGCCGGCTTTGGAGGCCGCGTAGTGCGGACCCACCACGCCGCCGCCGCGGGCGGCCAGCGAGGAAATGTTGACAATGCGGCCATAGTGTTGCTTCTTCATTTCGGGCACAACCATGCGGCACCAGTAAAAAGCGCTGCTGAGATTGATTCTCAGGGTTCGATCCCAATCTTCAATCGAGATTTCGTCAAACGTTCTGGCCGGCATGATTCCGGCGTTGTTGACCAGTACGTTGACGGGCCCCAGGTCCCGGCGAACCCTTTCAGAGTGATCGGCAACCACATCGGGATCACCGGCATCGCCCTTTAAAAGTAAAATCCTGGCGTTTTCAGCCATCCCGGAGAGCTTCTCGAATGCCTGACGGGCCGATTTTTCATCGCTCAGGTAGGTTATCGCTGTCGCCACTCCCTTTTTTACCAGGGACTGAGCGATTCTCAGCCCGATGCCCCGCGTTCCTCCGGTAACCACTGCAGTCAGTTTTTCCATTGTAGATCCACCTCGTTATCCGCTTGAAGTATGTTGGTAATGCTTTTTCGAACATTGTGTTTTGCCCAAGTGCATATTTGCAGTCAATCCCGGATCCGCACTTTTAAAAAAAGATCCCCTCTGTGGCCCTCCGCCGCTTGTTTGCCCAGGCCCTTGAGCCGAAGCTTGCTGCCTTCCCGTATTCCGGCCGGAACCACTACCTTATATAGTCGATTGTTAAAGCCCCGGGGGATGTTTACCAGCTTGTGTGTCCCGGAATTGGACTCATGCGGCGTAATGACAATCGTGCCGTACAGGTTGGGGTTCGGATCGGCTCCAGAGGGATGAATAATTTGCAGCCTGGGTGTTTTTTTTCTTTCGGTTGCATGGCGCAATTTTGCAGGCGCTGATACCCTCGGCAGGGCCTGCATGATTTTCAGAAAGATGATGCCGAAGACAAAACCCCCGACATGCGCCCACCAGGCAACACCGCTCACCTGGCCGTGACTCCCGGCGGCATTGAGAAACTGCAGTACAAACCAGACCCCCAGAAAGAAATATGCGGGAATTTCCAGAAAATAGGGAATGAAAAAGATGGGTATCAGCGTTAATATCCGGGCGCGTGGATGAAGGATGAAATAGGCGCCCATCACCCCCGCAATCGCTCCGCTGGCACCGATGGTGGGCACGTTGGAATACAGGTTCAGCAACAGGTGGCACACACCCGAAGCGACGCCGCAGGCGATATAGAATACCAGGTAACGCAAATGACCGAGCCGGTCTTCGACGTTATCACCAAATATGTAGAGCGACCACATGTTTCCCAGCAAATGCCAGAATCCCCCATGCAGAAACATAAAGGACAACAAGGAAAAAAGCTGCTGGGAACCCGTAAAATACGCGCTGATTTGGGGGACGGAATAGCGGGCCGGAACGAGACCGTAAACGTAGATAAATTTCTCCAGCCCAGCGCCCTGAGCCAGCTGGAAGAGAAAAATCAGGGTGTTGATGGCGATGATGGTATTGTTGACAACCGGATAATTTTTCGTCCGGACGGTGTCACGCAGGGGGATCATTCTATACGCCGGGTGTTAAATTATGCGGATTTCGGAAGACCGCGCAGCATACTCATCATTCAACAATAATTTTACCCATCCGGTTTACTCATGTCAAATGCAAAATGTGGGCAAATGATGGTGGCTAGAATCATGCTTCTTCAAAAAAACTGCCGCAGGCATCAGACAGTTACCAATTCAGTTTTGCGCAAAATGCGCAAAATATTTTTCGACTTCTTTGTAAACCCTTTACATACGGGTGTTTATAAAGAAAAAATTTTGAATCAAATTTTTGAAACCTGCATAGTTCCGGCTTGTCCGGGTTGGGAGATAGAATAATGCTAATTCACATGAAGCATCAGAAGCGCTTGATCATCGTCGGCCGCTCGGTTGCCGGCAAACCGGGTCAAATCGTTTATGATGTCAACTAAAGCGTCCCGAGGCGACGCCAATGCGGAATGGGCCAGAATTTTAAGCAAGCGCTCTTCCCCATACAAATCGCCCGCTTTGCTGAACCTTTCAGTGACGCCGTCCGTGTAAAGTAGCATGCGGTCACCGCCCGTCAGCTGCATTTCGGTGACCGGCACCCGTTCATAGGGCAGGATTCCCATTGGGAAAACCCCTTTGCATGGGTGCAATTCGGCCCCGCCATTGGATGCCCGGTAGATCATCGGATGTGGATGGCCGGCACGGGCAACTCTCACGGTATGAGCGTTGGCATCATAGACAAGATATATTGCCGTGATATAGCTCGGATCGGCAACTTTGCACAGGTGGCCGTTGAGGTAATTGATCAATTTGTCCGGTTCATGTGCAGGGCCATCAAAAGCGCGAAAAAGCGCGCAGGTCATGGCCATCAGGACGGTAGCCGGGGCGCTGTGTCCCTCGGCATCCGCCACCAGAAAGCCCCACCTGTTATCTGGCAGCTCAACGACATCGTAATAATCGCCGCCGGCATAGCGGCTGGTCTCATAATGAACCGCCAATTTTATCCCCTCGATTGAAGGCAACGTTTTCGGCAGCAGTTTGCGCTGGACCTCGGAGACAATTTTAAGTTCATTCTCCAGTTTCTGTTTTTGGCTCTCCACCGCGAGCCTCAGCAGGTGAATGGTTAAATGGGTATTCACCCGCGCTTTGATCTCATCGGCTTGAAACGGCTTGTGAACGTAATCCACCGCTCCCACCTGAAACCCCAATACTTTATCCGCAGTATCCTGAAGTGAAGACAGGAAAATGACGGGAATATCGCTGGTGATTGGATCGTCTTTAAGCTGGCGGCAAACTTCATAACCGTCGATGCCCGGCATCATAATATCCAGCAGGATCAAATCCGGATGTGCCTTACGGGCGATGGATAGGGCTTTTTCTCCACTGTTGCCCACCAGCAGATTGTAGCCGCACCCTTCAAGTGCCTGAAAAAGCACGCGCAGATTCATGGGGTTATCGTCAACAAGAAGTATCTTTTCTCCACTCATGTTAATTTTCTTTGACCGAATCAGTTCGCGTTGTCCGTTCGGTTCATTTTAAAAAGCGCTCGCGCGATTTCCGATGGATATGTCTTTTTTTGACGGACTTTTCTGGCAGTGCAGTATCAGTTTTAACGTGTTCTTCCAAGGGAAAATACTATTTTTTTAATTATAGATCCGTGGTTTTTTTCCGGAATTCCGCTTGCAGCTCCCTCTTTGCCTTTTGCGCTATTCAGCTATCAACTTCCTGCGATTTTGGACGTATGCATCCCGGATCATCACATAAGGATCGATGGCGGCTTGTTTGAGCGCTTCATACTCTCCGATCCTCAATGAAGTGTCGTTTACCGTCTCACCGGCGCGGATGCCCAGCGACACCCAGATGTCGTCGAAATACCACCAGATGGGGTCCAGGAACGTGTCACCCAAGCGTCCCAATCCGTCCCGCAGACTGGAAGGGCCAAAAAACGGCAGCATCAGATAGGCGCCGCTGTCAAATCCCCATACCCCAAACGTCTGTCCCAGATCTTCCGCACTGGGCTGCAGTTGCGGATAATTGGCGGCTACATTTTGCATGCCCACAAACCCGGCGGTGGAGTTAATGAAAAACTGCCCGAATTCAGCCCCGGCCTTGCGGCCCTTGCCCTGAAGCAGGCAATTGATGAAACGAACCGGAAAGCGGACATTGTAAAACATATTGCGTACGGCCAAGCGCAGTTCCTTGGGAATAACGAATCCATATCCCCTGGCAACCGGCTTCAACAGCCAGAAATATAATCTGTCGTTGAAGTGATAAATCCCTTTGTTCAACTCGATAAACGGGTCGGGGATCAGTTGGGTGTCTTCATCGGCATAGTCATCGTTCTCATCATCATCATTATCGTCTTCCTCATCGGTGTCGGCTGGGTCCAAAACTACACTCTTGGATGTTTCCGATTGTACAGCGGCGGATTTCTCAGTATGCTGTGCCAGATAAAGCGCTCCTTTCTCATCGAAAGCAGAGGCGGGACTTTGGTCGCAAATGATAAAAATTAACGCCATGCAGGCTGCTAAGGACAGTAGCTTATTCACGTGCAGGTGCTCCTTTAGGTGCTGGAAATAAATTTCGGCTTTAACTTTCTTTGACCTTGTCGCGTAAAACCTCCAGTAGTTTATCGGGAGAGTCATTGGCAAGGATTTGTCTGAATTGGGTCCGGTAGTTTTTCACCATGCTGACTCCTTCGATGATGACGTCATACACTCTCCAGTTGCCGCTTTTATCGGTCAGCCGATAAAAAAGCGGTATTTTTTTACCGTCCGACGTCTGCAAATAACTCTGGACTTCGGCAGAGCCCTTCTTTTGCATTATCTCCTTATCAAAGATCACTTTTTGATCCGAGTAAGCCAGCAGTCTGTCCGCATAGACACCCTGAAGTAGTTGCCTGAACAACCGGACAAATTCTTTTTGTTGCGAGTCGTTCATTTTTTTCCATTCCCGACCCAAGGTTCTTTTCGACAACTCTTCAAAATCGAAAATTGTATCGATTGACTCCGTCAATTGAGGCAGCTGCTGTTCTTTCGATTTGGCCTTGAAGGCCGGGTCGGTCAGGGTCGTAAGCACCTTGTTGACACCGGCTTTTACAGTTTCCATCGGTGTCGCCGCAAATCCCTGGGGCGTGATCAACAACGCAATGGCAATTATCAATACAAATCCGGTTAATAGTCTGTTCATTATTATCTCCTTTTTTTTAAAAAGTTGGATCGTCAGTTTAGCGACCTGTCCAGGTGCGGTTCATTTCCTTGCTTACTTATCTTTTCCGCCCCCGACATCGCCGAAGGCATATTTGCTGACCAGGTCCATGATATCGGTCGGTGAGTTGGTATCGGTGATGGTGTCGCCGTCTTTCAGCAGATCGCCGCCGCCGCCCGGATCGATCGCCACATATTTGTCACCGATCAATCCCTCGGTTTTAATGGAGGCAATCGCATCGTCAAATATTTCCATGCCCTTGTTTATCTTGAATTCCACCTGCACCTGCTGGTTTTCCTGGTCCATGGTAAACTTTTGCACCCGGCCGATCTCAAGCCCCAGCATGTCCACCGGGTTGCCCACTCGCAACCCCGTGACGGTGTTGAACTTGCCGTACAATGAATACGTGTTGTCACCGAAAAAACCCACGTCGCCCAGATTTACCGCCATATACCCGATACATATCAACCCGATGACCACAAAAATCCCCACGACTGTTTCCTTGGAATATTTCTTCATTGCGACTCACCTCCAGGTGCACATGTAAATCGTGCAATTTCTTTTTGATTGAACCGGGCAAACTCCATGACGGATTCGATTTCGATCTGCGGTTTGCCCTGGGCCAGGCCGGCCAGAACACTGAACTCGACACCATCTATCGGCTTGTCCTCATCCTCGATGAAAGTTTTGACTCCCTGAATCCCGTGATTCTTGAAATCCCTGGTAAAATCCTCCATTATCTTTTCGGATTCATCAAGATTGGAATATGGCAGCACCGTGGCATACTCATTAATCGTCTGCCGCGATGAAAATCCGCCCACCGCGCCAAAATGCTTATTGATATAGGTACCCAGAGACCGGATAATCTTCTGGGCCACATCATGCCCCAGTTTTTCACTGATGGTATCCAGGTCATCGATCGTAAAGACCGCTGCCGCGTAAGACGCATCCGCGTGCCGCTGGCTCAGGTCGCTTTGGTAGCGAACCTTGAACTGACGCCGGGAATACAACCCGGTCAGCTCCTCCCCCAGACTTTCAAGGCTCGAGATGAGTTCATGACGGAACGGATGATCGAAAGATTCAAAATCTTCGGGGTTTCCCTCAAAAACAATCTTTTTATCGTACAGAGCCAGAATGCGGTTGGAGATAAAATACACATCCGGGATTTCGTGGCTGATCAGCAAAGCGGTAAACCCGAAGCGTTTCTGGTATTCGGCCACCATCCCTAAAATGGCGTTTTTGCGGATAGGGTCCTGGCCGGTGGTAGGCTCATCAAAGAGCACAATATTCGGATCGGTGACCAGAGCCCGGGCCAGGGCCACCCGTTTTTGCATGCCGCCCGAAATCTCGGAGGAATATTTGTCAGCCACCTCGGTCAGCTCGGTCTGCTCGATGCGGGCCATGGCCTTTTTCTCGATTTCCTTTTTTTTCAGTTTCGTGGTGTACTTGAGCGGCAGGGCCACATTTTCGAATACCGTCAGTGAATCGAACAGAGCATTGTTCTGAAACATATAGCTGATCTGGCCGATGTAATCATTCCATTCGGCTTTTTTCATTTGATCGATGGGTTTGCCCCGGAAAAAGATCCGGCCCTCGTCGGGCTTGAGCATCCCGATAATGTGCTTCAGCGTCACACTCTTGCCCGTGCCGGAAAGACCGATCAGGGTCGTCACCTCGCCTTCGTAAATTGAAAAGTCGATACGATTCAAAATATTGCGAGTGCCGAAGGTTTTGCTGACGCCCTTAAACTCGATGAGAGGTTCTCTCTGTGTATCCATGGCAGCTCCTAGACTATCAAAGAGGTTACAACGTAATCTGAAATCAGAATCATCACACACGAAATCACCACCGCCGAGGTGGTGGACAGGCTGACGCTTTTGGAACCGAAGCTGTCGGTGCGCATGTGCGTAAAAAAGCCCTGAAAACAACAGACGGTGACAACCAGCAGTCCAAAGACGATGGATTTGGTAAAACCGTCGGTGATATCGTCGATCTGGGTGCTGGACACGACCCGGGAAAAGTAGGTGCCCGAATTGACCCCCAGCAACAGACAGCCGCTAACCCAGGCACCGATAATGCCGATCAGGTCGAAAAAGGCGGTTAAAATCGGAAAACTAATAATCGCGGCCGCTATGCGCGGGCTGATCAGATACCCCAGCGGGTCGATGCGCATGGTAAAAAGGGCGTCGATCTGCTCCGAGATGCGCTGGATGCCGATTTCCGCGGTCATGGCCGAACCCGCCCGGGCGGTGATCATGATGGCGGCCAGGACCGGTCCCATCTCCCGGATCAGCGTCAGCGCGATGGCGGTGCCCAGCACGCCGACCGAACCGAATTTGACCAGCACGAAATACAACTGCAGGCCCAGAACCATGCCGGTGAAAAAGCCGACCAACATCACGATCTGGGCCGATTTGGCTCCGATAAAATACACCTGCTGAACAATGTCCGGAATGGCCTTGAACCGAAAAATCATGAAAAAGGAGCGAAAGAAAAATATAGCCATGGCCCCCAGATCGCTGTTCAACCGAAGCGCTTTGCCTCCGAAATAATCGAAAAGAGGTCTTGCCAATCCTTTACTGGGCCTCAAGGCCATCTCCTCAGCGGTGGTTTCAAATGCCGTGTTGTCTGCCATTTTATGATTTCTCCTTCTTTGGTAATCATGAAAAGACTGCTTCAGCCATTATCCTCCTATCCGCTGTCTTCTGCTTCCTTTATTTTGCCAGAGTTTTTTTGATGGCGGCGGCAATGTCCCGGCTTAATCTTTCGATGGTTCGGCTTGCTGCCAACACCAGTCCTTTATATGTGGAATCTGCGGTCTGTTCTTGATATTTCGTTCGTCGCACCAGTTTCAACTCATCTCCCCCGGATTCCAGAAGCGCCCATTGAGCAATCAAGGTAACCTGATCTCCCAAATTGCCGTCCAGGCGCAACACATCAACCTCGAGCCGGTAGTCAAATGGAATCGAGCTTTCCGTTGTCAGGAATAGGTCGATCGAATCAGCTTTCAGCAGGTTGGTCAGGTTTTCTTCAAGCACGCGTGTCAGGTTAGTGTTCAGCGGCTCCACCCACTGATTGAACTCAGCGAATTGATAGATCGTATTATCCAGATTGATGACGATTTCGTTTCGATTCAGGTATTGGGCAACCACAACCATATCCAAACCGATATGGGTGCGAGCGTCTGCGGTTGCAGGTGATGTAATGCTCTGAGACTGAATCAACGGGCTGATCATATAAAAGTGTGTCTGGGCAGATCGGCCACCCAAACAGCCCGCCAGTACCAGCGACAGAAATATTAGGGCCGCATGCTTGGGTAGATAAAGAACAGCTTTCATCGTATCATCTCCTATTTGAACTGCCTTTGCCTCGTATCAACGCTTCGGGGTGCCGTTCAAGGTAATCCGCCCAAAGTTTGATGGAACGCGCCGCAGATTCAAGCTGCTTGAGGGTGCGTTCTGTTTGGGGGGCAACATTCGAATTTAAACTCTTCGCGAGCTTTTGGGCCTGGAAAAGGGCGGAATTCAAGTCGGAAACGGCTGCTTTCAATTCCGGGGCTATGGCCGTGTTCAGAGCTGCGACGAATTTCTGTGACTGATCGAGGGTTTCGTTTAACGCCGTAATGGATGTTTGCAATTCGTCTGAATTTATCAGACGCTTGGCTCCGGAAATCGTATCCCGCAGATCCTTGCCGATTTGCTCAAGGGGAACATTTTCGAGTTTTCTCATGAGTTGTGTCAGGCTGGTGGTCATTTCCTCCATGGTTGTCGGCACGGTGGGAAACTGCGGGTATTTGCCTTGCCACTTGATTTCGGCCTTCGGCGCTTCCGGATGCACATCGATCGCTACCAGCAACTGTCCGGTAATCAGACTTCCCGTTTTAAGCTGAGCACGCAATCCGTTTTCCACGAGATAATCCATGATTTTGCGGCTGTCGGCACCTTCAGGCAACGCGCCGGCAGTGTTTATCCGATCCGGTTCGGTCTCAATCAGGACCGGGACATCAAAAGCCTTTTTATTGCTGTTAAACTCCAGATTGACATCCAATACCTGGCCGATCTGGATCCCCTGCAATTCAACCGGTGCGCCGGTTTTAAGCCCCCGGACGCCGCCTTCAAAGCGCAGCAGCCACTTGTTTTTTTGGGCGTAGGTCCTTTCAAAGACGCTTTGGCGGTTTCTGTAAAGATTGAAGACCTCATTCTCCGCGGCCGGCTCACCGGGCTCTTCGTTGGCCGGCGTGTCAAAGGCGATGCCGCCGATCATCAAGGTCACCAGGGATTCCGTATCCACCCGTATACCGTCGGCATCGATGGTGACATCCAAACCGCTGGCATTCCAGAACCGGGTATTTTTGCTGACACGTTTGTGATGGGGATCATGGATGAAGACCTCGATGGTCACAGCCTGCCCGTCTTCGTCCAGTTTGTAGTCGACCACCTGTCCGACTTCGATCCGTCGGAAGTACACCGGGTCCCCGATCTGCAACGAATCCAGGCTCGAAGCCCTCAACACGAATTGGCTGCCCAGCAGTTCCTCGGTCACCACGGGAGGCTTCTCCAGCCCCTGGAAATGGGTCGCCGGTTTGCCGGGTTTGCCGGGATCGAGTCCGATGTAGGCTCCTGAAAAAAGCGTGCCGAGTCCGGATACACCGCCGGCCGCAATCCGGGCGCGCACCACCCAGAAGCGGGTGTTTTCCGAGAGGAAACTTTCAGCCTTTTTGACCAGTTCGGCCTTCACGATCACCCCCGATAGTTTATCGTTTAGTTCGATGGACCCGACCTGGCCGAGTTCGACGTCCTTGTACTTGATCTTGGTCTTGCCCGCCTCCAACCCCTCCGCTGATTTGAACATGATGGTAATGGTCGGGCCTCTTTCGGTAACGGCTTTGTAGACCAGCCAACCGCCGATAGCGAGGGCGACCAGCGGCACGATCCAGACAATGGAAATACGGCGTTTTTTCGTCCGGTATTCAGGATCCGGCAGATCCGTTAAGTTGGTCTTATCGTTGTTGGAATTACTCATGGGTTGCCTCCTCTGCGTCCCAGATCAAGCGGGGATCGAAACTCATGGCGGCGAAGATGGTGATCACGACCACCGCGCCGAAAAAGACCGCCCCGGGTCCGGCATGAATGGTGGCCAGCCCCCCAAGTTGCACCAGGGCCACCAGGATGGTTACCACGAAAATATCGACCATCGACCAGCGGCCGATGATCTCGACGATCAGGTAAAGCCGGGTGCGATCCCGCCGCCGCCAGCTCGACCTGCACTGAACGCTGATCAGCAGAAATATCAAAACGAGCAGCTTCAGCAACGGAATGAAAATACTGGCCAGAAAGATGACCAGGGCGATGGGCCACATACCGGAGTGGATGAAATAGATGACGCCGCTCATAATCGTGTCCGACTGGGCCTTGCCCAGTGAGATAACGATGGTGATGGGGAGCACGTTGGCGGGAATGTAAAATATGAAGGCCGCCAGCACCAGCGCCCAGGTTCGCGCGAGGCTGTTGGGTTTGCGGTCGTGCAGACGGGCGCCGCATCGGGGGCATATCCGTCCTGCACTGCGCTCTCCCCGCTCACAGAGAAGATGGCAGCTCAGGCAGCTGGTCAGACCTGCCGCTCGGGCCGTTACCATCTTTTGGGTCATCGATTCGCCTCCCATTTTTGCCAGATCAGGTGATCATCCAGAGAAACGGTCATGGCCGCCAGGACGAAAATGAGCACCAAAAAGGAGTATAACGAAATTCCCGGTATGATTTTGGCCATTTTGGCCATTTTTACTACGGATACCAGAATGCCGACCATGAAAACCTCCATCATGCTCCAGGGGCCCACGCTGTTAAGGAACCGGAACACGCGGGGCAGTTCATTGGGCAGACGGCCGAATTTGAGAGGCAGCAAAATGTAAAACAGGCAGACCATTTGGATGAAGGGCATCAGCACCGTGGTGAGCAATACCAATATGGCAATCAATTGCATACCCTGTGCATAGAGCTCGTATATGCCGGTAATGAGCGTTGTTTGACGAACCTGAGCACCTATTTTTATTCCCAGAAAGGGAAATGAATTCGCCAGAATAAACAATATCAGCCCGGCCAGGGCGAAGGCCAGGGTACGTTCCATGCTGTTGGGTTTATGTTTATAAAGAACGGCGCCGCAACGTTTGCAATGGGCCGCCCCTTTGCCCGGCAGGGGTTCGATGCGGTGGATCAGATCACACGCATGACAGGCGATAAGAGAGTCCATTTGTGCTTCCCTCCATATCCATATCTATCGGCTGAAAAATACATATTCCGGCGTCCATAAGGATGGCCATAGGTCAGTTTTGGAGCAACCGCCTTTCAGAACCGGTAGACAAAATTCAGGTTAAACGCATGGATGAAATTGGTGTCGTACTCGCCCTCGAGATCCCCCATGAGCGGCCCGCGGGTCTGGTCGATCTTGGCTTTTCCGGCATAGATCAGCGTGTAAGCCACGCCCACCGAAAAGTTCTTGTTCCAGTCATACTGCACGCCGCCGGCATAGCGATAGGCTGCGTCCAAGGGCAGCAGGGGTGAGCGATCGCTGCGGCTGGATATGGGCGAGGTGTCGTAGCCGAATCCGGCCATCAACAGCCAGGGGGCGGCCACCCGGTAATAGACCCCTAAACCGACATGAAAAGTGTCCTGGTAGTCCAGGTCTTTGGTGACGGTGTCGCTGCCGGAAACGGAAATTTCCGGCTGGCCGAATTTGCTCCAGTCCTGCCAGTTGACGGTGGCCGCCAGCGCCAGTTTGTCGTTGACGGCGTGATAGGCCCCGATGGACACCTGCATGGGGATGGTGGCCTTGATTTCCAGTTGGGAATCCATAAGTCCCGATGCGTTCAGAGCCGCCCCCAGGATCGTTCCATCGAGGTTTTTGAACTTCGGTTCGTCCTTGAACTTCAAATCGACCTGGGATACATAGGTGACGCCCACGCGGGTCTTCGGGCTCAATTCGAACAGCACCCCGAGGTTATAGCCGTAGCCCACGTCCGTGGCATCGTACTTGAGACGTCCGTCTCCGGGCTCAAGCAGCGTGTTGATGGCCACCCGCTCGCTCAGCGCCCCATAAACCAAACTGACGCCGCCGCCGACAGACAGCCAGGGCGCAATCCGGTAGCCGATGGTCGGGTTGGCCGCCGCCGTCGTAAAACTGGCGTTTTGGACATAGTATTTGCCGGCCCATTCGTTGGTGTAGTCGAGCCCCAGGCCGAAATAAGACCCCACCCCCAGTCCCAGTTTTAAATCCGGGCTCAGGCTGTGCACGTAATAGATCGTCGGTATGGCACTGAAATAGCCGGCGTTGCCGCCGCCGTTGTCACCGAAGGTGGCGTTTTGGACATCGAACTGGGTGTCGGGATAGATGCCCAGGATGCCGCCTTCCAGCTGGGAGCGGTCCAGTTTGGTCATCGCAGCCGGGTTGCCGCCGGCCGTGGAGGCATCGAGCCCCGCGGCCTGGCGACCGGCGCCGCCCACTCCCATGTCCGGCGTGGCCTCCTCGTACAGCCAGAGCCCACCGGCATGGGCCCAGGTGCCCGCCAGAATTAGCAACAATATTGACAGGAACATCCTGAAAATGTATCTCTTCATAGCCGTCTCCTTTGAACTAAGTTGCCAGAGCGGTGCCTAGGCCTTGCCACAATTGAAAACAGAGGGTAACTGCTGAGTATGGCTGCCTCCTTGAGTGACAGCGGAATGCAGGATAATGCCATTCCCACACACGTTTATTATTAAATACGAACGCAGTGGACCCTTTTTGCGGCCAGTTCGGCCTGCAGTTCAAGCACCGCCGCCTCCCGGGTTTTCAATGGCTGCTGTGCGTTCTCGATGGAAGCCAGCGCGGCTTCGATCTGATGCAGGACGACCCCCGGCGCCTGCTTAGCTTGGGCGGCATCGCGTGTCCGGGTCCAGGTCGCTCTCATCTGCGACAGGCGATCCAGGGCATCTGTCAGCTCGACGGCCCGTTGGGTTAACAGGGTCAGCCAGGTGTCAACCTGAAAATGCCTGCGCTGCCAGAGAGTCCGCTGCGCTTGCAGGATAGCCAGCGGCGGCTGCGTTCCGAGAATGGTTTCAGTTTCGGCCGCATCCAACTCGATCTGTTTGCCGACTTCGGGAAGCGCTTGCTGAATTTTCTCGATTTCAGGGCTGAAAGCAAATTTTTCGGAGAAGGTGATCAGAAGATTCGTGACTTCCGAGGACCTTGCTGCCACCTCCTCCGGTGCAATGGCGGTTGTGGCTGGAGCTGCGGCAGAATGCTGCGATCCGGCGGATGGCTGTCCGAATGATCCACCGGAATCCACCGCCAGCAAAAAGACGACCGCCAGACCGATGGCTGGCAGACTTTTCGCTAAGCGCTGCGCTTTGTCTCCCTTCTTCAATTAATTTTACTCCAATTTCATAGCCAAATTTCGCTACACCCAAAAGAGTGTATTTCGCAGAGAAGCGTGGCCCCCTCCCGGTCACCCCGGTTCGTAGCACCCGCTTGAAGCGACGGCGTTCGAAGGGGCCTCCTGCCTCCCGAACTTCTTTATTCTTTTTTACCATGAGCATTGTCCAGGAACAGTTTGAGTCTTTCTCCCCAGTACTTGAAGGCCTCTTCGGTGGATCCCCACTTGCTGAACCGTTCCGTAAACCCTGCGGTTTTATCGTCCTGTGCAACAGCGATCACATCGTTGGTCATGGAGTCGAGGGCCATTAACTCGGCGCTGGTTGCGCCCGAACCGCTCCAGGAACCCGTGGCGCCTTTCTTCAGGATGCTGATGCCCAACCCTATCGGGACCACCGAGGTGATGGCGCTCAAGACCGGCCGGCTCTGTTTAAGATCTGTAATGGCGAAGCGCAACCGTAAAACGTCCGGGCCCGGGTCGGCCACTATCGGGTAGGTACCTTTCAGGACGTCGACGACTTGAAGGTTGCAGGCATCCGCCAGTTTCTTCATCGCTTCTGCATCGATTCGCTTGCTTTCCGAATCCTCGGCAAAATAGAAGAAAACACTGTCCAGCATAATCTTGTTGTATTTGCTGAAATCAACCCCCGGTTTCAACCAGCGCATTTTGGCCCCGCCTTCCGGCCCGGGCTGCAAGTCCTTGTAATAGCCGTCCAGGAAACCCTTTGTTTGAGGTTCGGCTGCAGGCTTTTTCGATTGAGAGCCCGTCGAAGCGCACGAGATGACAAAGCTCACTAGAGCAATTCCTACCACCATAGTCACGAGGTTTCTTTTTGATGTTTTCATAGGTTCTCCTATAATCTGTTTGTTTGCCCTTCCACGGGGCATTATGTTCCGTGCAATTGCCGCTGCCGCGAAATCCTGACGGAAAAAGCGGCCGCGCGGTTCGGCTCAATCTTATGGCTCCGAAGTCATTAACCTCGTTTCCTTGCCGGATTTCCAACAAGGCAAGCGCCGGGAGACTCCATCCATCCACTCAACTGATCCAGCCCTGTTCCTGGAATCTCTTTTTGAGCACGTCGGCAATTTCCTTGACGGTCTGCTTTTCCCGGCCCTCAACGGTGCTTTTGCCGCTCTCTTGTTCATACACTTTGAGGCCACTGCTGACGACGAGTCCCACCGGGTTGTGGGTGGCAATTAAGCTGAGGACCCCCAGGTCCGCCCCCGGCGTCTTGCCCCCGGAGGCATCCGTTGTGCCGCCTCCGAGCTTGCGCAATCCTTGAGCGGTCATCTGGAAACCTTCGACCGCCACTTTCAGATTGGACGCACCGGAGCCGAATCCGATTAATATACGCTTGGCGGCACTGCCCTCATTGTATGAAACGAGATAGCCCCGGATGACAATGTCGTTTATCTGAGGGGTCGTTCCCGTCATTGCTCTCTCTGCGGGCATTCCCATGGCGCGGATTTGCTCGACCAGCTGCGCCGCGATTTCATCGCCCAGCTTCCGACCCTCCGCAATCTGTTGGGCAGTTTGGGGGGTATCGTGCTCGGAATACTGTCCGGCGAGCGCGGACTCGTCCGGCACATCTTCGGGCGTGGCGGCGAAGTCATACACCCAGATGTGATCGGGGCGTGGCAGTTGTTGGGTCACGAGTTCGTCGCGGCTGGTAATTTTTGTTGAGGCGCAGCCGGCAATAACCAGCAGGCCGAGCAGACACAGTACGATTTTGTTACGAGTCTTCATAGGGAACCTCCCTTTGCAGTTAGTGGTGAATATCATGTATTACTTCTTTCCCTGCTTCTTGTGTTGCGAAAGCGTCTTGATGGCATCGGCGATTTGGCGGCTGAGCGTTTCCACGGTGCGGCTTTGGGCCTTAACCATTGCGGCAATATCGTCTCCTGTGGAAGGTTCGTTGAGATTGGTATACCTTTTTAGCAGCGCGGTCCGGCCGCTTTCACCGAAGACCGTCCACCAGGCGCTCAGCTGGACATTCCCCCCCGGAATACCAATAAAATCGTTGATATCCACGGTTACCTGGTAATCCGTTTGGGTCGCCTTCATATAGGGGTAAATGGTGATGTTTTCGGTATTCAGCAGGATGGATAGGTTTTCAGCCAGAACCCGGGAAAAGCTGGCTCCCAAAGGATCCCCCCATTCGGCGAATTCAGCCAGCCGGATTTCATTTTGGGCGGTTCGGATTACGATCTGGGATCGATCCAGGGCTCCCGGAATCCTCACAGGCCCCACACCGATAGCGACATTTTTCAGGTCGGTTACGGGCGCAGCTTTGGTTTCCATGCTATTTAGAGAACTCAGCACGTAAAACCGGGTGGGGCTGGATTTGCCGGGACCCAGGCATCCGGTCAGAGACAGCATGGCACCCATCGTTAGGATAATTAAATTTAATTTGTTATGCTGCATCAGTAACCTCCTGTCTGGGATTTTCCCCGAAGCAGGGCATCCGGATTTCGTTCGAGATAATTGGCCAGGGTCCGTATCGAGCGGGCGGCCTGGGACAGCTCACTAAAGGTCGTTTCGACCTGGAATCGCAGAGGTGAGCCCTCTTCAATCAGGCCTCTGACAGTCGATAGGGTGTCGGTTGCCTTTTGGAGATTGTTCGCAAGATCTCCGGCGAGTGTTTTTACCTGGCTGTTGACATTTTTTGTCAGCGTGCGAACATCCCTCATGGCGGCACCGGCCTCATCCGACGTGCTTTTAAAACTGTCAGCCAGCGGTTTCACCTGGTTGTCCACATTTCCGACCAACTTTTGGACATCTTTCAGGGTTTGGCCGAGATCGGCGGAAAGCGGGCCGATTCTTTCGTTCATTTGGCCAGCAAGATCGCGGATATCTTTCATGGATTGTTTAAAATACTGCAGGCTTTGACTGAGTTCCTCCGACGTCACGATGCTTTCGATACCCTTCAGGGACTTGTTGACGCTTTGTACGATTTCTCCGATGGGGACATCCTGCAGGGTCTGTTCAATTTTTTGCATCGATGTCTGAATCGTGGGGATTTCCGTCACGCCCTTGGTGAAATCTATCTTATCGCTTCCGACGAGCCGGATTGGCGTGTCCGGATGAAAATCGACATTGATCATCAACTGGCCGGTCACCATGCTCTGCATTTGCAGCTGGGCTCTCAGTCCGATTTTGATGAGGTTTTGGACCCATTGTTTTCGATTCTTGACATCCGGTCCGATGATCTGGAAATTGTCCGGCTCTATCTCCAGAATAACCGGTATGTCAAAGGACCGATTCCGAGGGTCGGCATATATCCTCATTTTGGTGACCTCCCCAATCTTGACCCCCCGAAATACCACCGGTGCGCCAACTCTCAGGCCGTTGACCGATCCCTGGAAAAAGGCGACATATTGAGTCCTTTTAACAAAAAATTTGCCGGAACCGAAAATGATGATAGCCGCCACCGCCAGCGCCAACGCCGCCACGACAAATGCGCCGATCGCCTTTTTGTTTGCTTGTTTGCTCATGACGTATTGATCCTTTTTATTGGGTTGGATCGGTATATTCGTCCCGGTTAAACAAAAAAGAAAAAGGTTTAACGGGATAAAATTAGTTCGTTTAGATGATTGAGATCGTTTGGATCGTTGAGAGCGTTAAGATGATTGACTCCCTATTCCTCATTCAAACCGATCCTTCCCCCCGCGTCAAAAACCGATGCACAGTCGGATCCTTGGATTCCGCCAGCAGTTTCCGGGGATCCCCCTGGGCAATCATGGTCTTTTTTTCAGGGTCGAGAAAAACAGAGTTATTCCCGATGGCAAAAATGCTGGCCAGCTCGTGAGTGACTACCACCACCGTGGCCCCCAGGCTTTCGCGCAGCTCGAGAATCAGGTCATCCAGTAGTCGGGAACTGATTGGGTCCAGCCCGGCCGAGGGCTCATCAAAAAAAAGGATCTCCGGATCCAGGGCCATGGCCCGCGCCAGCCCGGCGCGCTTTTGCATGCCGCCGCTGATTTCGGATGGGTAGTAATCGTCAAAACCGGCCAGGCCGACCAGGGCAAGCTTCAAGGATACGAGCTTGCGAATTTGCTCCGCGCCTAAATCCGTATATTCCTGCAGCGGCAGCGAAATGTTTTCGGCGAGGGTCATGGAACTGAACAGGGCGCCGCTCTGATAGAGGACTCCGAACTGACGCATAATCCGGTCACGCTCGCCAGGTTCCGCGTCCCAGAAGCTGACCTCATCATAATTCACCGTCCCCTTTGCCGGCTTTTTCAATCCGATCATGTGCCGCAGCAGTGTACTCTTGCCGCACCCGCTGCCGCCCATGATGATGAAAATATCACCGCGGTTGACCGTAAAGGTCAAATCGCGCTGGACCACAAAAGAGCCGTAGGCCATGGTTAAATCATTGACAATGATATGGGGCTCTTTATCCATTTTGATTTCAGGCATAATTTATTTTTCCAATTTAAAGGATATATGCTCTGCAAGTTCATGGGTTATGATGGCTGGTTTCCGGCGTCGAGCTTGATCGACCTGATACCTGACATGAAACTGCGTATAATTTATCTCGCGCAAAGCTCGCAAATCGAATGATGTAAAGATTAAATAATCTTGGCGCCCTTGCGTCTTGCCGCGATTATGAGCAGTTTCTTTTCCAATCGGACCGGCGCTTTTTAGCCGGAGGCAGCTCTCAACGCTTAATCACTAACCTGGAAAGCGGATCGCCTCAGAAAAGCCCGACTGCCCAAGCAGGCTGTCCATGGACGGGGGGGCGGGAAGGCTACAATATACGCCCACCGCGCAGCGTCGAACTGTTCGCCGCGCCACCCCGGCAACGCTCACCGGGGTCAATGGGCGTCCGACTCTGGCTTCGGCCGTCGGCACCAAACACTGAGCTCCGGGGAGAGAAATCCGCTCTCCAATTTCAGATCCGAAAGTCATGATGACCCCGGCAATCAGAACGATACCCAATATCTTTAACATGTTCATTTTGCGTCTCCTTTCATGAAATTGTCTGGTAAATCATCCATACCCTTTAGATCCTTCAGCTCGACCTTATCGGCCTTGGTTGGGTTCTTGAAGCTAAAATCGGCTGCCGCCACCTCGCCCCCAGTCTTCCAGTCTCTGGTCTGAACGGTGTATTGCGGTCCGCCGCTAATGCGCTTGGAGGTAATGACATATCGGTAAGGATAAGGGCGCTTGCCTTGTGCAATCCAGATCTGCCAATCAACTTCGTTCGTGCGAAAAGCAAGGAAATCGCATTCAATCCCGCCGATCACACCGCTGCCAAGGTCCTTGACGTCGACGACATCGAGCATCAGCGCATCGTAGGAATTCGACAGCAGCAAATCGGCAGCAGGCAGCGGCCGGTGGTAGGTATCCTTCAATTCGTCGATCAAGTGATCGATCGTGCCGGGCACATCAAGCTGTGCATAGAGATTGAGATTCTTGCCCAGCAGCGTCAGCGTTTTCCCGTCAAAGAACATCTCGACATCCGCAAACCCGCCGGCGCGCGTGACTCGGATCTTGTCAGGCCGGCTGAGAGTCACGGTGCCTGAACTCGCCAGGGCGAGTTTCTGCTCATCCGTGGTGACGACTTCCAGGGTGGCATCGAATGCAAACGAGAGGGATTTCTGCGCCGCCATGTAATCGGACATGGCCTTGAGGATCCGCTTGGCATCTGCCTCATCGGCGTTTACCCTCGCGGACGTTCCGAACAAAATAATCGAGGACAGTGCCACGGCGGACATGCAGCGCACCCACATCTTAACTGATTTGAGACCTGTCTTTTTCATTTGAGTTACCTCCAAATTAAGGTTCCGGGTTCACTGTTCAAAGGTTATTGAGTCATTTATCTCATGCAAAGACATAAAGCACGCAAAGATTATTTGAGATGTTCTGTCTCGGCGTTCTCTGTGAGCCCTGCGGTGAATGAACAGCTTTTTAATCGATCCGTCCGGTTGCTTTTTCAGCTGACGGCGGCGCTTGTATGATACTTCCTGACCGACCGTTTTTATAGGGGACGGCTGGGCTGAACGCTGACACGTGAAACCTTTAGCCTTGGAACCCTGAACCCCCAAACGCCGGCAGCTCAGATCCCCAACACATTGCACACTACGGTAATGAGCGCCGTTGCGACCGTAATGGCCACGATTGAGGTCACCACCGCCGAGGTGGTCGCATCGCCGACGGCAGAGGCACTGCGCCCGCATTGCATCCCTTTTAAACACCCGGCCAGGGCCACCAGCACGCCGAAAACAGCCGCCTGAAAAATTCCGATAAAAAAATGGTTCAAATTCAATGCAGCTTTGGTCTCGTTTACATACTGTATCAGACCGATATTGAGCAGCCCCACGCCGACAACCAGACCGCCGAGAACACCCATCAGGTCCGCAAAGACACACAGCAGCGGCATCATCAGGACCAGGGCCAGCATGCGCGGAAGCACCAGAAATTCCATCGGAGACACCCCCATGGTCTTCAACGCATCGATTTCCTCGTTGACCTGCATCGTCCCCAACTGGGCGGCAAATGCCGCCCCGGTGCGGCCCGCCATCACAATTCCGGCCATGACGGCCCCCAGCACCCGCACCATGGCAATACCGACCAGGTCGGCCACATAGATTTGGGCACCGAACATCATCAACTGAACAGCCCCCACGAAGGCCAGGATCAGACCGACCAGAAAACTGATCAGGATCACGATCGGAAGGGCATTGACGCCGCATTCCTGGATAAGCAGCGTCAAGTCGCTACGGCGAAAGCTGGCCTTGCCCACCGGAAATTTTAAAAATGCCACAACCGTCTCGCCGATAAACACCAGCAGGTCCGATGCGGCTTGCCACAGCGATAGGGCGGCGGTGCCGACACGCACCAAAAATGGATCACGAGTGGTTTCCCTGCGGGCACCCTTTCTTTCCGGAACGGAAGTCGCGAGAGCTAACAGTTTGCCGACACCGGGTGGCAAACCCTCTTTTTCGAGAATGATGTCATTTGCCGAGCAGTAATGGTGGATGTCCATCAAAAATGTCAGCAGACTGCTGTCCCAGTCGGTGACGCGGTCGGTTTGGAAAGCAATGCGCCGGACACCTTTGGACTGCTGCACGGTTGTGTATACCTGTTCGACCGGAGGCAACCGCTTACCGCTTTTCCAACTGCCATTGAGCGTGACACGCAGGGTACCTTTAACCGGATGAGAGGAACTTATTTCACTGCTCTCGGCGGTCGACTCTTTCACGATGGATGACTGTTTGTCTTTTGTCATATGGTGCCTTTTTGCCGGCGCAGGTCGCCTGCCAGCGCCGATCTGTTCCATATCAGTTCTTGTATTGCCTCAAATTATGCATCAAACTTTAAGAATCGCTGAATTGATTCCTATTAGAACCGATAGACAAAGTTCATGTTAAAGGCATGAATGAAGTTGGTGTCATACTCGCCCTCGAGATCCCCCATGAGCGGCCCGCGGGTCTGGTCGATCTTGGCTTTTCCGGCATAGATCAGCGTGTAGGCCACGCCCACCGAAAAGTTCTTGTTCCAGTCATACTGCACGCCGCCGGCATAGCGATAGGCTGCGTCCAAGGGCAGCAGGGGTGAGCGATCGCTGCGGCTGGATATGGGCGAGGTGTCGTAGCCGAATCCGGCCATCAACAGCCAGGGGGCGGCCACCCGGTAATAGACCCCTAAACCGACATGAAAAGTGTCCTGGTAGTCCAGGTCTTTGGTGACGGTGTCGCTGCCGGAAACGGAAATTTCCGGCTGACCGAATTTGCTCCAGTCCTGCCAGTTGACGGTGGCCGCCAGCGCCAGCTTGTCGTTGACGGCATGGTAGGCCCCGATCGACACCTGCATGGGGATGGTGGTCTTGATTTCCAGTTGGGAATCCATCAGTCCCGATGCGTTCAGAGCCGCCCCCAGGATCGTTCCATCGAGGTTTTTGAACTTCGGTTCGTCCTTGAACTTCAAATCGACCTGGGAGACATAGGTGACGCCCACGCGGGTCTTCGGGCTCAATTCGAACAGCACCCCGAGGTTATAGCCGTAGCCCACGTCCGTGGCATCGTACTTGAGACGTCCGTCTCCGGGCTCAAGCAGCGTGTTGATGGCCACCCGCTCGCTCAGCGCCCCATAAACCAAACTGACGCCGCCGCCGACAGACAGCCAGGGCGCAATCCGGTAGCCGATGGTCGGGTTGGCCGCCGCCGTCGTGAAGCTGGCGTTTTGGACATAGTATTTGCCGGCCCATTCATTGGTGTAGTCGAGCCCCAGGCCGAAATAAGACCCCACCCCCAATCCCAGTTTTAAATCCGGGCTCAGGCTGTGCACGTAATAGATCGTCGGTATGGCACTGAAATAGCCGGCGTTGCCGCCGCCGTTGTCACCGAAGGTGGCGTTTTGGACATCGAACTGGGTGTCGGGATAGATGCCCAGGATGCCGCCTTCCAGCTGGGAGCGGTCCAGTTTGGTCATCGCAGCCGGGTTGCCGCCGGCCGTGGAGGCATCGAGCCCCGCGGCCTGGCGACCGGCGCCGCCCACTCCCATGTCCGGCGTGGCCTCCTCGTACAACCAGAGCCCACCGGCATGGGCCCAGGTGCCCGCCAGAATTAGCAACAAAATGGAAATGATCGCGCCGCGAGAATACTTAAACATTGTCGCCTCCTTAATAACTTCACATTTTATACCCTGATGCATCCTGCCCGGCTGCATTGCGAAAGCTCGGAATGCCCTGATATTCCAGCGTTTACGCGCCTTGCCGGACATGCGTGTCAACCCCTAATTCTGCCTAGTAATTTTTTCGTGAACCCTAAGCATGGGCTCTTCAATTTTCTATGATCGCCGGTTCCGCACCGCCCGATCGGAAGGCGCCGGTTTTCAGCGCAGTTTGATCCCCCAGTATGCGAACCTCTCGCTGGGGGAAGGGAAAAGCCATCCCGGCCGCCTGCACGGCATCGTACACCGCGGAGGCAAGTTCGCTGCGGACCACCGCCCAGCAGCGGTACTGATTCGTCCAGGCCCGCAGCTCAAAGTCGATCGAACTGTTGCCATAGCCCAGGAAGAGCGCCTGGGGCGGCGGATTTTCTAAAACGGCCGAATTTGCCTGCGCCGTTTTTTCCAGCAACTCGATGACGGCCTGCGGCGCAGCGCCATAATTCACGCCCACCGGCAGGTCGATACGACGCAGTTGGTCACTGAAGGTCCAGTTGGTCACGCTGCCGGTTATGAACTGGGCATTGGGCACGATAATGTCAGCGCCCTGCAGGATGCGCACGGTGCTTGCGCGGATGCCGATGCGGCGCACTTCCCCCTGCAGGTCGCCCACTTCGACGATGTCTCCCATGTGCACCGGCCGTTCGAAAAGCAGGATCAGCCCGCAGACAAAATTGTTTACCACATTCTGCAGCCCGAAGCCGATGCCGACCCCGAATGCGCCTGCCATGACAGTCACCTTGGTCAGGTCCATTCCCAGCACTCCCAGGCCAACCAGAAAGCCGATGGTCAGGATAACGTAGTGGACCAGACGCGAATAGGCGTAGGAAAGACCGCGTGCAATGCCCCTGCGGGGATACACTTCCTCCCGCAGAACGAAACGGATAAAGGCGGACAGCAGATAGGCTGCCAACACCGTCAGCCCGAAAGCGAGGATGTCCTCGATGGAAATACTGACAGAACCGCGCTCCAGCCTCAGGTTTAAGATAGTGCTGCCTGCCGACAGCACGGGGTCCAGCATCCCGATGTATTCGAGCGAGCGGTTGATCCAGAAGAAGATCGCTGTCCATGCCAAAAGCCGGTAGATCCAGTTCAGAATGCGATCGCCATGGTTGCGCACCATCTGCAGCCGATGCAAAAACCGCGATTGCAGCACAATGACCGCCGCGCCGCCGGCCACCTGGACATATGCATACAGCGACAGCGCCAAAGTACCTCCGGCGAGCGTGGCGGGCGTGATCAGACGCGCCAATCGCGTATACCCCAGGATTGCTGCCAAACAACCGGCGCCCAGGCTGAACATAAGCACTTTTGCCAAAAGAGACAGATAGCGCTGACGCGGTTCGTTCCGTCCCTGTTCAGGTGTATACCGCAGGCGCCCGGCATGCAGCAACCATCCCAGCACGACGATCAACACCAGGCCTTCAAGAATGATGAGCGCCTGTTCCACCAGCGGCGTGCCGCCGGAGGTTTGCCGAATGAAGTCGACCGCGTACAGGATCGCCGCCGTGAAGATTACAGGGGCAAGTCGAGGGCCGATCACCGGATGCACCAGTCTGACCATCGGCACGAGAGCCAGGACCGCAAACACGTTTTTCACTTTAGCGGGAGCCGGCGAATTAACCGCCGTAGCAATGAGCAGGACGATTATCAACGCGGCGGAATAAGGGTGATCAAACACCTTTACGACAGGGGAGACGCCGATGCCGCTGTCCTTCCATTGACGCTTTTTTCTCCGCGCTGCGCAGGTCGCTATCGTCAGCATCAGCAATAATGCTGTGTGCAGCAGTATTCCGCGTGAAGGGTCCCGCAGGTAATCAAGGATGTCTGCCTGGTAGGTGCGGGCGATGTCGCGTACGTTACGAGGCAGCGCGATTCGGGAATGGTCCCAGAGGTTACGGTTCCAGACAGGCAGGCTTTCCCGCACTACAATGCCCTTGACGGCAGATTTTCGGGCCCTGAGGATCTGCGCCAACACCTCATCACAGCGGGCCTTTTTTGCTGCTATGACGCCCTGCAACTCAAGCACCGCCGCCTCCCGGGTTTTCAATGGCTGCTGTGCGTTCTCGATGGAAGCCAGCGCGGCTTCGATCTGATGCCGGACGACCTCCGGTGCCTGCTCGGCTTGGGCGACATCGCGTGTCCGCGACCAGGTCGCTTTCATCTGCGACAGACGTTCCAGGGCATCCTTCAGCTCGACGGCCCGTTGGGTTAAAAGCGTCAGCCAGGTGTCTGCCTGAAAATGCCTGCGTTGCCAGAGCGTTCGCTGCGCTTGCAGGATTGCCAGCGGCGGCTGCGCTTCGAGAATGGCGTTAGTTTCGGCCGCATCCAAATCGATCTGTTTGCCGACTTCGGGAAGTTCCTGCTGGATTTTCTCGATTTCAGGACTGAAAGCGAATTTTTCAGAGAAAGTGATCAGAAGATTCGTGACCTCCGAGGACCTCGCGGCGACCTCCTCGGATGCAATGGGGGCCTCTGCTGGAGGGGCGGCAGAATGGTGCGATCCGGCCGGTGTCTGCCCGAATGATCCACCGGGGACCATCGACAGGAGGATGGCGGCCATTAAGCCCAAGGCTTTCAGGGTTTTCACTGTGCGCTGTGCTCTATCGCCGATCTTCATTACTTTGCTCCGTTGTTTTCAGAAAAAAGAGGGTCCAACTATTTTTTCGGACCGCTTTTCAGCTGAAGACAAATCACCCGCAATTCCAAATCTCTCGCGACCGAAGCCAGAAAAAACACTTGGAGGAGACGGTTGAACCTATTAGGAAATTCACTGATATTTTTCATGTGTTGATCCTTTGCTGATTTTGAAATTTAGATCTTCCACTGCCTGGTATAGGGCGAATGCTTTTTGCTACCGGTCACTTTCACCCCTTAGTTGCATAAACAATACGGCAAATAAATCCAATGTTTCGTAATTATAACCAATATTTTAGAAAAGCAAACCTTCGCTGGACATCCCATTTTGTGAAGTCGAAGGATGGGGTCTATTTTGCCATATTGTTTACCCTTCGGGAAAGCCGGAGAACTTCAGATACTGCGTTGTCAAGGAATTGCGGTAAGACGACTACAGCTTCATCCTTGACGCCTGGTCTCTGAAGCCCTCCGGCTTTTGCAACGTTGGGGTTCATTTAGGCTGCGTCGTCACATACACCAGTTGGTTGCCTTGGAACATCGCGCGGTAGAAGTTGCCAGCGCAGTAGTAATACTCCACGCCGCCGACCGGCGTCGAGGTGCAGCCCGGCGGTAGTGCTGAAACAACGGTGCCCATCGGCAACGGTTTCCCGCCGGCGACAGGCGGTGGCGCGGCAGGCGGTGCAGCGGCAGGTGGTGCAGCAGCAGGCGGTGCAGCAGCGGCCTGCGGTTGGGCCGGCGGCTGTTGGTGAGACATCGCCGCAGCTTCCGAGGCAGCCCCGACAGTGGACCCGACGATGACGCCCCTGCGCCAAGCTCTGCGCCGGACGCCAAAAATCGCTTCTGCTTCGGGCACCAGCTGCATTTTCAGAAACGGTACATCGGCAATGAGCATCAGAACCAGGGAAATGGTGATTACTGCAATCTTGAGCATCGTCTTCATATGCTTCCTCCTGTTGGTATCAGCGGTCAGTCCCGCGGCTGGTTTCGAGTGGCATGAAATCGATCTGCCTGGCCCCCTCGGGCGGCACGAAGGTGAACCGGGAATTATCCACGGCCGGCGCGACATTCCAGTCGCTCATGACCGTCGTGATGCTTATCAGTGCGGGGGTGCTTGTGTCGGTGACCACATACTTGCAGGGCAACGGCTGCCCGGCATCTGCAACCCATACCTGGAAGTCGACACCCGGGCGGCTGAAAAGCAGATGATCACACTTGACCCCGTCAATGACAGCCTTGCCGACCACCTCCGCAAGGGTCACATCCTGCATCAGCAGTGAAAAGGCATTGTGGTAGATCAGGTCGGCCGCGGGGATGAGGAGCCCCAGCGTCTCGCGCGTGTAGTCCAGCACCCCCTCGATCGTCGCGGGTGCAGGCTCCGTCGCATAAACGTTGTCGGCTGGATTATAGAGCGTCAGCGTCTTGCCGTCGTAATAGAAATTTTGGTCAATCAGATCACCCCTGCGCTCGGCACACAGTCTATTCGGACGGCTGATGATCACGCTCGCCGAGACGTCGCGATCGACTCTATGTCCCGAGTCGGTCATGTCCTCGAGGGTATTCTGTGTATGCACGCTGAACCGATTCAGGCTGCCCATGTAGTCGGTCATGCGCTGCAGAATCCGGGTGGCGGCCGGATCCACCGCCTTTGTCTGAGCGAAGGCCTTCGGAGAGACGGCCATCGACAATGCAAGCACTCCCAGCGCGAACCATGCTGCGGTCTTCCGGAAATACAACGTTCTCATTCTCTTTCCTCCTATTTATCGGGGACGGTTGGCCTCTTTGAGCCCACAAATTAGTGAAGCCGGTTTAATGAATAAGGCCATACCGCACCCTCATGCTGCTATAATGCACCCAGCGTTTCAGAGTGCTGATTTATTTACCATGCGTAAGTCCAACCAAGCGTTTTGTAAAGCGTTCCCCCCAAAACTCAAGGGCTTCTTCCGTCGATCCCCAATTGGTAAACCTCTCCGTAAAGCCTGCGGTCGCTTCGTCCTCGCCGGCTCCGAGGACCTCTTCGGTCATCGAGTCCAGGACCATCATTTCCGCAGTGGTGGCTCCGGAACCTGTCCAGGAGCTTGTCGCGCCTTTTTTTATGATACTGATGGCCAAACCCACGGGCACCACCGAGGTGATTGCACTGAGAATCGGTCGGCTCTGCTTCAGGTCGACAATCGCCGTGCGGATTCGAATGACATCCGGGGCCGGCTCGGAGACCACCGGGAAGTCTTTCTTAAGCGCATCGACCAGGGCCTTGGAAGCCTCATCTCCTATTTCTTTCATCTCACTCGCATCGATTCCTTTGTATTCCGAATCTTTGGCAAAGGCGAAGACCACATAGTCCTCTGGGTCAGGCCAGAGACAAAAGGCTCTGCCGCCGTAAATATACGAAGTTTCAAGTGAGCTAAAATTACAAGTGATCTAAAGTGAATGTATCGCGGCGCTCTATCTTTATTAAGAAAAAATAAAGTATAGATAGAATTCCATAACTTTAGTCACTCGAAACTTTAGTCACTCGAAACTTTAGTCACTCGAAACTTCAGTCAATCTTGTCTGCCGGTATTTTGGCGGATTCGTCACTCCTCTGACATAACGCTGACACTAATTTTCAGGGAGAAGCCAGTGCCGGCCCTCAGGAACCGGGTAGCTACTAATTAAGCTCTTTATCTTTGTAATACTTGGCGCCGGTTATACTGACTCCGACGATAAGGCCTTCTTCATTCAACTGATACATCTTAACCCCTTCGGACAGCGACACGCCGCCACGTGCACCCCCGCCCATGGACTTGCTTTTGGCGGCGGCCATCGCGTTGGCCCCTGCCTCCCAGCCGGAGGTCACGAACGTGTTGAACGCTTCCGGTGATTCGAAAACGAACACGACCCGGAAATTTTCCGCGCCCACACCCAATCCGGGCTGGAGCTCCACCATTTTCATAAACGTCTCCTGCTTGGTGGTGTTGTCGACCGCGATACCATGTCCCCCGGCACCGCCCATAAAAAGGATTTTCATTCCGAAATCGCTGAAAACCGCATAGCCCGCCCCTTCGGAGATTTCGGATTTTGCCGCCGGGTACTTCGCGTCTACTTGCGACAGGGTGGTATTTGCCATGTCGCGTATCGCGTCTTGCTTCTGCTCTTTTTCGGACTTGGACATCGGGGCTGTCGCACAGGAAAAAAGTGCCAGGCTCAGCAACACCATTGTCGATACGATTACCACGAGATGTGTCTTCTTTTTCATTGTCTTCTCCTTTTTTAACTGATGGTTGGGTTATTGGTTTTTCGGCGATATCGCTTTTATTACTCGCTCTCCCTGTTGTTGCGCCGGGAATCCATGGGCCCCTTCACGCCGTAGTTTTCCGGGGGATGGCCGAGCCTCCACCAATGCTGCCCGGCCGCTGTTCTCATGATGCGCTCCGTGTCTGCCGGGTGGATGGAAATGAGTCGAAATTGAAGCCGCAGTCCGGCCCCACGAGGAACCGGATGGCGGCATTCACGAAAAAACAACGTTACGGTGCAGGCTACTGCGGCCCGCTTTGCAGGTGATGAATCGGCTGGCCGTCCACCGCGATGGCTTCCGTATTCTCCAGCTTCTTGATGTCCTCCTCGGTAAGCTTCGGCCGGTCCACCTTGACCGTCAGCTTGTTCAGCTTGGCAGTCAGCGGAAACGGCGGTTGGTAGTCGGCGTCGTTTACGCCGGTCAGGGTGTCGGAGCCGATGTCGAAGCTCTCGTCCCACTGCAGGATCATGGGCAGTGTACGCTCCACTTTGATGGTCTGCACTGCCGTGCCGTCCACTTTGAGCGTGCCGGTACCGGAACGGCCGAGGCCGCTCATGTTGTTGAAGGCGAGGGTGCCCAAGCCGAGGCCGTCATACGTGAAGTCAAACTCCAGCATGTGCTTGCCGGGCGTGAGGACCTCCGGTCCCTCCCACTTGATGCGCTTGAGGTCGACCAGGTTCCACAGGAACACCGGCTTGCCCTTGAGCAAATAGAAGCCGTAGCCGGCGAAGCGCCCTCCCGAGGTCAGGATCATGCCCTCGGCGCCACCTTCGGGGACCGTGATGTCCGCCGTGATGTTGTAGGAGGCATCCAGCAGGAAGGGGGAATCACCCTGTGGCAATCCGACCATCGGTCTCGTGTAGACAAACTCGGTGCGGCCGGCGGTGATGTTCGGGCGCGGGGCGACGATCCGCGCCGCCACCGAGGCATCCAGCGGGAAAACCTGGTACTTCTCCGCTTCCGCGACAAACTTCTTGCGCATTTCCTTCACTTTTTCCGGGTGCTGGTCGGCGATGTCGTCGGCCTGGCTGAAGTCCTCGCCCAGGTTGTAGAGCTGGAAGACCTGGTTGTTCAGCGGGTCCGGGTTGGCAACGCCGAAGGCCTGCCACGGCGCCCGGTTCACCTTGGTGCTGAGCAGCCAGCCGTCGTCATACAGCGCCCACTGGCCCATCATCTCGAAGTACTGGGTCTTGTGGCGCGACGGCACTTTGGCGTTGGCGGCGTCGAAGGTGTAGAGAAAGCTGGTTCCCTCGATGGGTGCCTGTTTGATACCGTCGACCTCCTCGGGCGCGGGAATACCGGTGGCCTCGAGGATCGTCGGCACGACGTCGATCACGTGGGTGAACTGCTCGCGCAAAGCGCCCGTGTCCTTGATACGCGCCGGCCAGGACACCACCATGTTCTGGTTGATGCCGCCGAGCCTGGAGGCGTTTTGCTTGAACCAGTCGAACGGCGTGTCGAAGGCCCACGACCAGCCTGCCGACATGTGGTTGTAGGTCAGGTCGGTGCCCCAGACGTCGTAAAACTTCATCTGCACGTCGACGGGAATTTCGTTGAGGCCGTTGAAGAACGCGACCTCGTTCGGCGTGCCCAGGGGCCCGCCCTCGGCGCTGGTGCCGTTGTCGCCGTTGATGTAGATGATCAGCGTGTTGTCGAGCCTGCCCAGGTCCTCGAAGGCCTGAATCACGCGCCCGATCTCGTGGTCGTTGTAGGCGGCAAAGGCGGCGAAGACTTCCACCTGACGGATGAAGAGCTTCTTCGCCTCCGGGCTGAGTTGATCCCACGGCTTCAGGAGGTCATCGGGCCAGGGCGTCAGCTTCGAATCCTTGGCGATTACGCCGAGGCGCTTCTGATTCTCGAAAATGCGCTCGCGCAGCTTGTTGTAGCCATCGTCGAAGAGGTGCATGGCCCGGATCTTCTCCACCCATTCCTGGGTCGGGTGATGCGGCGCGTGTGTGGCGCCGGGCGCGTACTTGATGAAGATCGGCTTGCTGGGGTCCGTCTGGTGGATGCGCGTAATGTAGTCGATCGCATCATCCGCCATTCCGGTGATCAGGTTCCAGCCCGGTTTGCCCTCGAAGGGATAGATCTGGGTGGTGTTGCGGAACAGGTTCGGCTGCCACTGGTTCGCATCGCCGCCCACGAAGCCGTAGAAATACTCGAAGCCCATCCCGGTCGGCCATTGGTCAAACGGCCCTACCTGGCTGGCGGCAAACGCCGGGGTATTGTGATCCTTGCCGAACCACGCCGTAGAATAGCCGTTGTCGAGCAGAATCCGCCCGATGGTGGCCTTGTCCTCGGCGATGATGCTGTTGTAGCCCGGAAAACCCGTGGACTGTTCGGAGATCACGCCGAATCCCGCCGAGTGGTGATTGCGCCCGGTGATGAGCGCCGCCCGCGTCGGCGAGCACAGCGCGGTGGAGAACACGCGGTTATAGCGCAGTCCCTCGTTCGCGATGCGGTCCATGGTCGGCGTCGGGATCACCCCGCCGAAGGTGCTCGGCACGCCGAATCCGGCGTCATCCGTGATAATCAGCAGAATGTTGGGCGCCTGCTTGGGCGGCACGATGCGCGGTGCCCACCACGCTTTCGATTGGAGGGCATCGTGCTTGATCACGCCGCCGAATTCCGGGTCGGGAGCGGGCAGTTGCTTGCCGCTTATCGTGGTGGTGGCGCTGGGCGAACCCAACTCACCGGTAATTTCCTGCGCCATGGCCGGTAAAGCCGGAAATGCGACCGCGATCAAAAGGACAGCAACCGCGATGGCTGCGGATCGATTATAACGTCTCATGTCATGCTCCTTTCATTCTATTCTGGTTGCGGTTGGCTACAACAAGGCAGCTTTCAAATTCCCCCCTCCGTTGAGAGGATCAGATCACCGATGCTTGTAACGGTTCGATTGATTTGATCCTAAAACAGCGTATTTTTGATCAGGGCCGGCAATACCGGAATCATCTGGAAGCGGACGCTCCAGTGTTGTCCGAAGTCGTCCGGGCGCACGACCATGTAATCCACCTCGGCGGTGAATTTGACGGGCAGGCGCCCGATTCTGACCGTCTTGCCGATGCCCAAGCCGACCGGTACGGTGAAGCGATCTTCCCGGTCCGCCTTCCAGTCGATAAGGATGTTCGGCGCCATGCCGATCTGCCAGCTTTTTCCGAAGACGTACTGAATAAAGTACTGGATGTTGGCCTGGCTGGTGGATTTGCGGTCATTGTCGCCGGCAAACGACCACCACTGTTGGGCCAGGGAGCCGAAGATCCAGCTCTTTCCCATGTAGAGCCCCACCGCGGCCGGGCCGGCCTGGTACTTTCCCTGCCCCAGGGCGTCTTTGGAGGCCGTGGGGAAGATGAAGGTCGGCCCCGCCCCCCATATGAATCCGCTGTTGAGTTCGGCCGGCGAAAGCAGCGATACCAACGCGATATCGCCGAAACCGGACGTATCGTCCCACCCGTCGCCCGGCTCAAAATCAGGCGAGCTGAACAGGTAAGGAATAACCGGACGGGTGATGAGGTTCCACTCCCTGGTCAGATGGACCGGCAAAACCGGCTGGAAATTCATGACATCCTGCTCCCGGGTTTTGTCCGTCGCTTTGCCCTGCAGGTAATAGCGATTGAACTGAAAGTTCAGGGCCCAGATGTCCGCCACCGGGTTGTTAAGCTGCTTGGCTACATCTGCCGTGGAACTTTGTTGCCGGGTGTTGTCATCATTCTTTGCGGCGCCTTCAGCTTGGGCGCCGGCTGTGACGGGCAGACTCAAGAGAAGGCCGATCAATACCAAAAGCCGGAGACTACGATTCATGGTGTGCTCCTCCACAAATTCTGAATTCCTGTATCACTTAACGGTTTGCTAGGGTCGTTTGGATTCTGGCCTGTTCTATGGCTTCCACGCCGCTCGATTGTGTGATCAGATCGAAACGGATTTCAGGAGGTTCGGCGGCCATTTCGACCACCAGAAGAATCTTGCGGTATTTCTCGGACCTCAGATGCTGTTGCACGTCCGCTTCGCTCAACCAGAGTTCATCGAGCATGATTGCACGCACGTCCTCCACGCCGCGGTAAATCCGGCAGCTGACACAACTCGGTTCAAACTGAATCTCTTCAATCAGCGACCCCAGAATTTCCAAGGCTTCGCTCTGTTTTTCGAGAGGTATGAGCATTCTAATGGTGGAATGAACCATTCCCATCTTTTTTCGGCCCTCCAGGTCAGGGGTCTTAAATCAAATTTTTAAGACTTTGAATAGGCCGGGAAAGCAGCGGAAACAGGTGATAGAAACTCGAAAACTTCCAAGCAGATTCGGAGGATTTTCCGGCGTACAGACTTTATATGCGAAATGTGTACCAGCCAGATGGAATCAGGCTGTCTGTTGGATAAGCATCTTAATATATAGGGTTTAGTTAAATTTCCATCACAGGCTACAGGATAACAAGACTTTGATGAATGCCGATATTTCGTCCTATAGACTTTATTTCGGCATTGTTTTTAGAATGCTTTGGCGGGCTCTCGAGTGAAATAAAATCTATGATTATTGGCCCGGTAAAAAGTCCTGATTCCGTCTATTTTTCGGCTTTGTCATTGGGTTGCGCTTCCTCCTCAGCCTGAACGGCAGCCAAAGCAGCATTTGCGGCCGCCTGTGGCTGAATACCGGTCTTGGCCCCCGCATCGTTTTGCCGGCCCTCATCTGTTGCCTCGTCGTCAGAATTATCGCCAGTCTCCGGCGGCAGATATACGGTGACATTGCGATGGGCAAATACGATACCCGCTTGCTTGAACGCTTCCTGCATGAGCCGGTAGACTTCCTTGCGGATGGCGAATTGATCGCCTGGCTTGGTTTTATATTTGACCCGCATGATCATGGCCGAGTCGTCCATCTGGCGCACGCCTTGGGATTTGATCGGTTCCAGCAGCTTGGGCCCCAGGTCCGGGTCCTCCGCGATTTTTTGATATACTTTTTTCTTGATAACCTTGCGAATCTTTTCCACATCGGCGTCGTAACGCACCCGGAAGTCGAGTTTCATGATGACGTAGTCACGGCTGAGGTTGGTGACCAGCTTGATGTCGCCGAAGGGGATGAAATTGACCATGCCCCGGGGATTGCGCAAACGGATGGAGCGCAGCGAAATATGCTCCACAGTTCCCTTGGAACCGGAAACCTGCAGGTAATCGCCGACCCGGAAGGCATCATCCATGAGAAAAAACACCCCCGAGATGATATCCTTGACCAGGGTCTGAGCGCCGAAGCCGATTGCCAGGCCGAAGACACCGGCGCCGGCGATCAGCGGACCGATGTTTACCCCCAGGGCCGACAGAATAATCGAGACGGCCATGACCACGATAACTACCAGCATGAACTTGCGAAGCAGCAACAGCAGGGTGCCGATGCGGGAGCCGCCGCTGCTGCCTTCCTCTTTTTCATCGTCCGCTTCGGCCTCCGGCATTTCCTGGCGCATCCGCCGCAGAATCGCGGCGTTGATCAGGCCCCAGGCAACGTAACAGATCAGCACGACCACCAGGATTTTGATAATCGTCTTGACCACCACCTCCCCGATTGGAAGATCGACGTTCCAGATACCCAGGATCCAGAAAAACAGCAACACCGCCAAGGCCAGGCGCAGGGTCGCGCCCAAGGGACTTTTCACACGCTCGAGGTCCAGACGTTTCCAGGAGCCCGGTTTGCCCTTTGGGGTTTCGCGGGTGGCCGGCCCCGGCGCTTGCCCATTCTCCTCTATCAGGCCGAAGGCCTTTTCCAGGATCAATCGCAGAATCCAGTCCATCAGGAAGTAAAGCGGTACCATCAGAAACGTCAGCATCCCTTGGCCCGACGCCAAGCCAAGGATTTGATTGATGGTCGAAAATATAAACAGTAAAACCAACGCGATCACCGCGAAAATGTACCACTTTTGCGCCAGTCGGAAACGCAGGCTTGATTCCGGTAGACTCCGGCTGAATTCGGCGGCCGCGGCCTTGCGTTTTTGCATAATCATCCAGATGATCATAGCTGCCATGATCAAGCTTATCCCCGTGGTCGACAAGAGATGCTCCAGTTCGCCTGCGCCCGCCAAACGGACGACGCCGCAGGTCAGGTAACCGAAGCTGCCCACCGCAGCCAGCATTAACACCCAGCGGTGAAGGTAAAGGGCGGTTTCATCAGTGAATGGAAGAAATCTTAGAGCAGGATCGCGTGGAGCCAGGAAAAAACGTGAAATCAAAAATGACACCTGCACGATAACGAATGCCGCCAGGTAGGTGGACATTATAACGCGTTGCCCGGCGGTACGTTCCAGGAAAATGAAAAAAAGCGCCAGGGCCGCCAGGATGAAGACGACAATGGCTGCAAAATCCAGCAACGCTTGTATCGTCAGGACTCCGATTTTAGCTCCCCATTTATCCGGAGTGGTAGAGGCTACATGGCGTCGCGCGGCCATCGTGGAAATATAAAAGAGCCATTCGATCACCAGCGCGGCAGCCAAGACCGCAGCGGCACTCAAAATGACATTAGCCACGGTTTTTTTACCGCGTTCTCCCCGGCCCAGAAAATCATAAACACCCGTTGCCTGCTGGGTGGGCTTGCTGCCGCCGGTGCGAAGATATTCGACGCGAGCTTCCAACACCGCTGTCAGGCCTTTTGTCCTGTCGATAAAGCCGGCGATACCCGACGGTTTGGTCCGGTCGGAAGCGGTCTGAGCCTCCTGCAGTGCCCGAGCCTTCAGCTCATGGATCAACAGGTGCCGCACCTCCGCGTCGCTCAGGCCGGCAAGGAAATGATCGATCTCCTGCGGGTTCAGATGTTCAGGCAGCGGGGCGATTTCATCAGTTTTGACAGTTGGCTTTTTTTTGACGAATTTAAGCTTGATGGGATTCTGCGGCCAGGCTGCTGAGCACAGAAGCAAAAAAAACAGCCCGATCCAAATAATGACTTTCAAAGTTCCCGGACGCATTCTTGACTCCAGTCTAGTTTATGCCCGCTTAATTACCCCACTCGTTCTCAAGAATTTTTACCAGTTTGTCCTCTTCAAATATCAAGGTGTAAACCGGCTGCGAGGGCCCAAAGTTATATACCCACTCCTTCGTGCCCTGGCTGTCAGGTTCCCCGCATGCATTCTGAACATCGGTTTTCATGTCTCCAATTTCCACCGTGCCGTTGTCGCACATGATCGAGGATGCCGTCTCATCTGCAAAAACAGAAATGCCGCCACCGAATACCGTCAGCGAAAATACAAAAACGATAAGAACACTGTTCAATGATTTCATGAAAATTCTCCTTTCACCAATAATGCTAATTTATGGCATTAATCTACGTATTCAAGATATACCCTTATCGCAGTTTCCGGACAGCAAATCGGACAGAGGCTTTGTCCTTTTGACGAAAATTTTTCAAATTCCGCACGATCTGTCCCGCCGTCCGTGGACAGAGAATATGAGCTATTCATCCCAATCGGGATCGAGCCACAACGGATCTTCATGCTGTTGTTCATACCAGTAGATATGTCGTTCCGCTTGGTTCTCCTTTTGGTTGTGGCGCAGTTGTTCGAAATTCTGCCTTTTTCCGACATAATAGCATTGGCAGTCTTCCGCGTCCGCCCAGAGGTAAACCTCGTGGTCCTTGAGCATTGCCCTGACAACCTGCTTCTGAGGGATGCGTCTGATGCGTTCCGCCTTTTTCGGTGTGTCCGCCATTTTCAGCTCGAAACCGGCTGCTGCAAGGGCCTCTTCTGCTTGCAAAGTTTTGTTCGCTGGCGCCGCGGCGCAGCCGGCAAGTGCCAAAAACAGTCCCGGCGCGAGAATAACCAATTTTCGCATACACTTATTCCATTTCATCTGTTACCCGCCTTTTAGTCGTTCCGACCGACACCGGTTCCTGAAATTCGGGTTGGCTTGTAATTTGCCCGCAAATCATCGACGTTGAGATCACCGTTTTTCGAGGTTGAATTTCAGGTTGCCGAATTCAATGTTCGCACTCAATTTGCCATGCTTTTCAATTCGCTTG
>CAVZEZ010000024.1:0-117500 GCA_963774425.1 uncultured delta proteobacterium
GTGCGGCGGGAGAATTTCAACACGCTTGAAAACCGAGTATTCAAGGATTTCCTGGCGCGAACCAAGCACGAGGCTGCCATGTATTTACGCAAAAACGACTTGAAATCCTTTCGGAATCATAAAACCATTAAAAATGTTAAACGTCTTGGAGGACTCTGCGCAGAAGGATTACGTGAACGGATCATGGAGGAAATCGGTGCGGTTCAGGAGCTTCCTATTCCCAATTATGTTTTGCGTCAGGAAAGAAGGTACTCAAAAATCTGGAAGGCTTATTGCGAACTTGTGCGCCAGGCGGACATCGCGGAACGATTATGGTTGCGGCGTAAAGAATTGGCGGAAACTCTGGAAAAGTTGAGCAATGCGGTCAGTATCCACACGAATCTACGGGCTAAATACCATTGCCCTATCTGGTTCAATCCTTTAAACGGCATGTATGAGTTGTTAGATAAGCCGTTTTACAAAAATGAATTTATGGATGGGGCAAAACAGAACAATTCGCCTTTTAACAAGCAAAAAGTAGAAAAGATTTTTCACTCTCCCGATAATGTCATTGTTGACCTGAATGGAAGGCAATCCCTTCGTGATCTACTGATCTATGGATGTCACGACAATGCCAAACCATATCTTCAGGATTATACAAAACCTTCCATTGAAGATATCCACAGTGGTAGGCTTTTTTTTCTGCCTGATCTATTACGCAAGCCCGATGCAAATGATAAGGATCTGAGGTCGAGGCTTCACGATTATTTTGAACAGCTCCACGCATGCACAGGCGGGAAAAAATGGTTTATCCTTGTGCCGGACGAATGGGGTGCACTCTGGCAAGAAGCGATTATCAAATCCGTACCCTTGTCCCGCAATAATGTGTTCCTTTTATGGCGAAGTATCGCAGCGGTTATCGGTATCCTTGGACAATTAAAAAACCCTCAGGAAAACGATACTGTCGCCGTGGTTGATGTTCAACAAGGCGGAATTATAAGCATGAGCAAACTGACGCTGGCGATAGGTGAAAAAGGGAGCAGCCTGATTCCACAAAGAAAGTCGTTTGTTCGTCACCCAAAATGCTATGCAAAGATACCGCTTTCCAATACCGTAACAATTTCAAAACGGGATGCTTTTTTGTACGGAAGAAAGACCGTTTACGTATTATCCAGAGCCGATTCGGCGCGGATAAACACCTTTGTACGTGGGGAAAAGCATGTTGTGATGATTGACAACATCGGAGTCAAGCACACGATTTCGCAATGGCCCATACAGAATGCAGACCTTTTGACAAGGGGTGCAAAACAGTTCATCGCTCAAAAGGACAAAGGGCAGGTGGCCTATTACGATGAACTGGAAGAGTTGTCTCTTATCGTCCAAACCCAAGATGAACGGATTTTAGCCAAGCCGCTGGTCAAATCAAATGAAAAGTCACCAGGAGGGAAAGAGATTATTACGGAAACTATCGAGCGGGCGGCTGTCCTCAAGCGCGATTCCGATTATGTCAATCTTGTTTTGTGCATGGGAGTGGCAACACCCGATGCTCCGCTCAAAATCAAATGCCATAAATTCAATCAAAGCCTATCTGAAGATCATACCATTGATTTGTCCGCAAGGGTTACCCCCGGCCAAGGGATGGCCGTGGTAACAGTCATGTCCGACTTCCTGCGGGAACCGATTGAACTGGACTTCCTGCATGGCATGATGGACAAAAGCCCGAAGGGTCTATCCTTAACAATATCATCTCTTGAGGATGAGATGGAGCGTAGTTTTCCTCCCGATTCTCCGGATGTTGAGGCCGATGATTTCCTGTGGGCAGGTGTCAGGAACCAGGTTCAGACCTATTTGATGGATCAATGCCCACCGGATGGTTCTTGGTTTGCAAGAGCGCAACAAATCTACCCAAACGGAACGATGTTACCGAAGGGGGCCAGTCCGTTAGAGAGACTGCGCAGAAAAAACGTTTTTGGCAATGCCTCAAAAAGGCGGTATCCAATACCAAATCAAAGGTTTTTAGGCAGTCCCACTCCGTCCTTTAATTTTAAAAAACTCTTCCAGAAATTGGCTGGCGATTACTTAAAATATCATTCTCAACCCGCAGTAATTATCCGCCTCATTGCCTGGACTTATGCATCCGACGAACCATCCTTCGATCGCATTCGACGGGAGACAGTGAAGCATGTCTTGGATTATGCCCAGAAAAAAGCACAAATTGCAGCACTTAAACAAGAAATGACGCTGTGTGCGAACCTATGCGTTTCGAGAGATGAATGGATGAGCTGCCTGAAAGCAATCGAGTGTCGAATTAAAGATTATAAAAACAAAGTAACATGGGATTTTTACTTACTTTACAATCTACTCCAGTTTCACCCAACCATACTAAGAGAGACTGGCTATTTTCAAGATGATGGCTGTTGGAAGCTGGTAAAGCACATCCCTCACTGGTATCACATTTATCGTCACGGCAGAGCGGCTATTGGGTATATTCTGAAAAGCACCTTGTATTTTCTCCGCTGCCGCCGATTTGACGGAAAGAAATTCCTCAACAAAGAATGTGACATCGAACATTATAAAATCATCGCTGAATGCCTTAAATTCCCGGTGCATCAGGCACATGAAAATTTACGACATTTGGTCATCGAATACTTGAATAACAAAGGCACCATTGACGGATTGCCGGTGGACTGACCATGAAACTTGAAGAATTCCTTGGCATCTGGCAACTCACGGCAAAGGGCCGGAGTGTCCCCATCGGCTATACTGCAATATGTAGAGAGGTAGAAAAACTTGACCCGGAAGAAGTCGGGTACAAGGTGGTTAGGCGTTTGGAAGAAGATGGTTTTATTTCCACCTTGCCCAACGGCTTCCGAAATTTGACAGACATTGGCCTTGCCAAAAGAATTCCGTTACCTATTCGACCGGTGATAGCCGAAAAAAGAACAGAACAGAACTGGGCACGGTTCAGGCGGATATGTGCATATTTTGCGGATTGCGTTACCCAGTCAGAAAAGACACAAGAATATCTGTTTGAGGGTGACCTGAATACCAAATATCTGATGCCGGCACTACCGATTGAATGGTTATGCAATGATAATCCGATGCAAATTACTTTCAGTCAATTGAACCGTCCGGCGGTTAATCGCATCAAAAGCCGAAAGGAAGACGCCGAGGATATCTACATTGGTTATCCATTAAACGCGTTTCACGATTCACGCAATAGGATGGTATTCTCACCGATCTTGCTTTTCCCGGTGGATGTGACTTTTGACCAGACCAGCCTTGAAGTGACCATCCGGCATGATGAAATCGACATTAACCGTACATGGCTGGAATACAATGTTGCCCGTGACGATCAGAAGGATGTTCTTACAAGTATCTGTTTTTGCGAAGGCTTTAAGACCGGGATTTTGGATGTGCAGGTCGCTATCCGTTTTTTAGCTAATCGTTTCAAAGCCGATTTAAAACCGAATCATCTTGATTACAATGTTGCGCACCGTACTAGAAGCATTGCCAATTCTGCTGTGCTGTTTGTCGGCAATCCACTTAAATACAGCAAGACACTGAAGAAGGAATTACGTGAAATCAGCAATCAACCCCCACAAGTATTGGATCAAACTGCGCTGGCGTATGTGTTCCGCGATCCTCCGCTGGAGAATCAATATGAAAGAAAACCGGGTATCCTTCCACTTGATTTTCTGGAAATGCCGTCCAATCATGAGCAGCACGAAGCATTGAAGGATGCGTTGAACCTGCCGACCTCTAAAATTACTGGACCGCCAGGCACAGGCAAATCTCAGGTGGCGGTGAACCTTATCGCCAACTTGGCCTTCAACGGGCAGTCGGCCCTATTCACCAGCAAGAATCACAAGGCGATTCATGCGATTTTTCAAAGAGCTGACACCATAATGCCGGAATTGCCGCTGGTGCAATTTTGTACAACTGAAGATGGCTCGGCAGGGGCTGCGTGGATAAACCAGCCCATAGACAATGTGGTTGCGCGAAGCGAAGTAATAAAACAACAAAATGGATTTACAGATGATTCACCCCTCATGCGGAAATTTGAAGATTCCCTGGAAAATTTCCGTGATATTGAGACCTTGCTTGCCGAAATTAATGATGCTCGCGTAGCATTGCAGACAATTCAGGCAAAGTATGATCAGATTTTTCCTAAAATTCCAGTATCATTGGAAAATTTGTCCGTAGCCTATTGCAAGCAGCTTGATGGATTAGCTGAATGCATCGGGCTGAGTCTTGACACTCGAACTTTGTTACAGGGTATTATCGATTTTTTGCTCATGCGCAAATACCGGGCGCGCAATGCGGAGGCAGAGTTAAGAAAATTATTGCCGGAAATTTCGATAACAGCAAAGACACCAGAGACTTTACAGAAAAGGGTATTACGTCTGTGTGGGGATATCTCCGATTATTTGGCGATCAAAGATGAAGAATCGTTGCTCAGCAAAAGAAATCTGGAACTTCCGGTGGATGAGGTTAATCGACTGACGGAAGAAATGGCTTTTCGGCGCAAACATCTGGCCGATATATTTTTAGCCAAACGCGTTTTGGCGATACAAGGGGTTCCCGATAGTATACGTCAAAAACTCAAAGATGCCGCTCAACGCATTGCTCGCCAAAACCTTCCTTTTTTAGCGCAGATTCTGCCAGTTTCCAGCATTGAGGCGGCTCAAGATTCATTCAGGCAGTTTGCAAAATTTTTCCCTGCATGGGCAACGACACTGCTATCGTTGTCAAAAGCCTCCCCTTGTGTACCTGGACTTTTCGACCGAGTGATCATCGATGAAGCGTCCCAATGCGAAATTCCTCCGATCATTCCCGCTCTTTATCGTGCCAAGGGTGTCACGGTTATTGGCGATCCTGCTCAATTTCCGCCAGTCATTACCATGCGCGAAACTCGTCATGCTCACATTCGATACTTTAAACACAAATTAACCGACTTATCGGACGCGCGTTTTGACTTCATGAAGCATAACGCCTTTGATGTAGTTGCGGTTCACCCACTGATGCTTCGTGAACATTTCCGCTGCCATGCGGACATTGCTGCTTATTTCAATGAAGAATATTACACAGATAAACTAAAGGTCAGAACTGATCAAAAAAATCTTAGATTTCCGCACCATATGGGATTTAAGCGGGCGCTGGAATGGCGCAACATAAGTGATTCACTGGAAGACGAGATCGCTGAAGTCAAAAAATTGATGCAAGACTTGAAACAAAATCAATATGAAGGGAAGATCGGTGTCATTTCCCCCTTCCGCAAGGTAGCTGAACGGCTAAAGCAAGAACTTTATGGTTTTCACCCTCTACTCGACGTAGAGCAAGATGTCAATACCGTGAATGGTTTTCAGGGAGGCGAGCGTGATTTGATTATTTTTGTGCTGGGGATCACTAGTAACCTTACGAGAGGTGAGGACTGGTATGCAGTAGCAGAGGAAAACAGATACATCTATAATGTAGCAGTGAGCCGCGCGCGGGCTTGCTTAATTGTTGTAGGTGACCGGGAAAAGGCGCGACAATCACAATCTCCAGCTTTGCGGAATTTGGCAAAAAATATCGATCAGCGTATACGGAAACCGCGTTCGCAGTCACCCGGTGAAGAGATGCTGTACAAAGCACTTTGCGATGCAGGATTTGATCCGAAACAACAATATCCTTTAGTGGGACGCTATCTCGACTTGGCTCTTGTGGATGAAAAAATTGATATTGAAGTCGATGGTGAAGGGTTTCATCTAAACAAATTCGGAGAACGGAAGCAGGATGACATTTACCGTGACCTTCAGGTGACTTCCGTCGGGTGGCGTGTCTGCCGATTTTGGTATCGGGAAGTACGCGATAATATGGCTGATTGTGTCGATAAAGTTCAGGCATTGACAATTTCAATATAGCCAGACCGTTGAGATTCGAATACGTCGGCAACGCTCTTTAACAATTCAAAATAAATTTGCAGCTTTAAAATTACAAGGGAGAGAAGACATTCGATGCTGTGGAATGGATGGCGGCCATGGCTCCCATGTGCCGAATAAGGGAGAACACATCGTCAGATATGGTGCCTGCCCGCAGTCACATGCGCGGTCCATTACTCCAATGTGACACGCGGAAAACGGAAGATGCTTTCGCGCAAGATAAGAGACGTTCGTGCAGAAAGAGATTGACATTGGGAGAGCGATAACGGGACATTCCATGTTTTTATGATTTACCTATGGATGCATTTATCGCCAAAGTGTTTTCAATGATTATTATCCGATAGTTGAGTATTCGGGTGCCGATTTTCTTAAGAATACCCGAAAAATCCGCAACTTGATTTTTGCCGTTCGACAGTTTACTAACGCAAGGAAGTGTTCAGTTACAATTCAAAGTAAATCCATTTAGAAGGGAAAGCCCATGAAGGTTATCGGTATTAATGCCAGCCCGAGAAAGGAAGCTAACACACAAACATTAGTGGAAGCAATGTTAAGTGGTGCTGAAGATAAGGGAGCGGAAACGAAACTTGTAAACTTAAGAGATTTGAAAATAAATGGATGTATCGGGTGTGAAGGCTGCAAAAAGCATCTGGGAAAATGTGTGCAAAAAGACGATTTGACGCCATTACTCCTTGAAATGACAACCTACGATGCAATTATTATGGGAACACCTATTTATTGGTACCATGTGACATCTCAGTTTAAAATATTGGTTGATCGACTTTATTGTTTTCTGGAGTTTGGCAAAAATCCCCAAACGGCAGAAACAATCATAAAATCAGAGTTTCCAGAAGGAAAAAAGATGATAATCCTTATTTCCCGTGGCGATCCTGAGCCTCCGGAAATGTTTCCCCAATTTTACGATCATCTGGATGAATGGCTAAATTTGATCCCATTATCATTAGGTGCGGGAAAATATGAAATTTTCCATCAATACGGCACTGGTATTGAGCGAAAAACAGCAAGAGAAGATCCGGAGATTCTTAAAAAAGCCAAAAAAACAGGCGATAGCCTAGTACCATCAACCTAATTCCAAATATCGCTATTGAATTATCACAATTTATGTTGAATGGCAAAATATAGTCTTACCGCTTTCATAAGGCGCCTCTGCTATGGAAATGGTTAGGATGGGAAGCGACCTGAGGTTTAAAAAGTTTTTCATGAACTCTAAGGCCGCTTATTTCAAGTTTCATTCAGCCCAGTTCCTGCAAAATTTCCCGCATATGGTCGATGTGAAATTGAAGATGAAACCCTCCCAGGCCGCTGATCATGGCTTCCAGCGGCGGATATTCTCCAATCGGCGAGTCTTTGTGGACAGACGGGGACATTCTATATTCCTTATTTATCTATATACATCATTTTTGTGTTCGGATAAATAAGCGCTATGCCGCGTAAAGCCAGAATAGATGCCCCGGTGCCCTGCACCATATCATCATCCGCAGAATAGAGCGAAAAGCGGTCTTTAAAGACAATTGCGATCGGGATAATTTTGTAGAGCGCCTTGGTGGTATTATTAGAGAAACCCATACCGGATGCGATGCCTGGGTTTTAATGACGAACCACATCCATTTGCTGTTAAAAACCGGTTTGACCCCGATCTCAACAGTCATGCGGCGGCTGCTGACCGGATATGCCGTATCATTCAGAATCGATCCTGAAAATTTAAAATCAGCCAGCAAGGAGCGACGCGTCACGGAAGCTTCGGGCTGCATGAGAAGGTTCTCCGGGGAAAGCTGCTGCTGCCAACCGGACTCGGGAAATCCGACTGTCCGGGATGAGAGGGGGGGCTTGCGGAAACGTGGGCTATGGTGGAATTAGGAACCCGCTGCACAGACCGAAAGGGTGCAAATCGGAAACTTTCTGCCTAAGGTTGCGCGCGCCGTATTTCTACCCGACCCTCTTTTTACCCCCTCTTTTTCCCCGTGAGGAACTGCCGCTAAATGTTTGACGGACCGGATGAGAAAACAACCGATGAAGATCTTATGGGCAGGGTCGGGCTCGGGAACAAGCATGCATTTGAAGTTCTGATCCGCCGCCACCAACGATCAGCTTTGAATTTCATTTTCCGTTTCATGGGAAATCGTGCCGATGCCGAGGATCTCACTCAAGAATTATTTTTAAGAATCTGGAAAGCCGCGGGAACTTACAAAGCCGAAGCTAAATTCACGACCTGGCTTTATCGAATCGCCACGAACCTCTGTATCAACAAACAACGTGCCATCCGGATCAGAGGGTTGTTTACCAAATCTCACTCTCGGGACCAGAGAGGGGATTCCAAAGACGCGTTCATCATCAACGAAACCACCCAGCTTTTAACTCCGGAAGACCGCCTCATCGATTCTGAACAATCGGCCCGGTTATTAAATGCACTCAATGAATTGCCCACTAGCCAACGGGTGGCCATTATTTTAAAATTTTACGATGAGATGTCCTATCAGGAAATTTCTCAAATCATGGACCGTTCGATCCCCTCTGTTGATTCTCTGCTCATCCGGGCCAAAAAAAACCTCCATAAAAAATTGACTGAGAAAAAATAAAAGCGCAGGTTTTTGGAATTTCACCTGTTTAACTGGATTGAATAGAAAACACTTTTTTCCTGCTTTTCATATCAAAAGGGTTGCCATGAAAACGTGCCAAAGTGTCAGAAAAAAACTGTCCGCCTATCAGGACCGGCAACTGAGACCGGCTGATAAAGATGCCGTCGAAGCCCATCTCCGCGCCTGTGATGCCTGCCGGAAAAAGCACGAGGCGTTGCGGCATACCTATCGAATGTTCAGGAGCTTGCCTGAAATCAAGCCGGCCGCAGGACTTGCCCGGCGGATCGTGGACAGGGCGACACGGATACCGGAACCGTTTTGGGTTCGAACTCTGGGGCAGGCTTTCCGGTTGTTGCCTGCACGTGCGGCCATCGTCATGCTGGCCGCATCGGGTCTTTTAATCGGCACGATATTGGGAAACGTGTTGACCCAAGGGCAATTTCATTCCTCCCCCGCATCTTTGGGCTCCTTTTCGGACCAGGCGCTTACATTGGCATCCGTGCAGGTCTTTGATGCAACTCCGCCGGGTTCTTTTGCCGAAGGTTATCTGAAACTGGCCATCCGGCACCAGGAGATATATCATGAAAAATAAATGGACGATGGTTTTGGTCTTGTCCCTTGCAATCAATACCGCGGTCCTGGCTGCGGCCGGATACAATTACTATAGCAGCAGCAGCCGACCGTCGACCGTAGCGGGCCATTCACATGATGTGGAGCATCATTTTTACCAGGTACTGGGCCTGTCAACAACCCAACTACAAAAAATGACACCGTTGGCGGATTCGTTTCATGAGCGTTTAAAAAGCCTGCATTCCGAAATGGTCCAGAAAAAAGACTCCATGATAAACCTTTTGGGGGATGAAGGGGTGTCGCCAACCCGGATCGCAGCGCTGCGAATGGAGATGGCCGCTATTCAGGACAGTATGCAAAAAGCAGTGATTGCCCATGTTCTCGATGTCAAGCAGATCCTGGATTCCAACCAGCAGAAGCGTTTTTTCGACTTGCTGCGCAGGAGCATGACCCAGGGTAACGGTATGTTAGTGAGCGTCCATCCCTAAACGGCGTCGTTGAATCCCAGCCTGCGTTATGGGTTGATTTAAATTCTCGAAATACGCAAAAGTATTCCTCTGGTTTAAATCTCCCGCTAGCCTTGCCTGGAAGCCAAATTCACCATTTCTGAATGGATACTAGTTGAAGCAGGAGAAAGATAATGGATTGGCGCTATGTCGTTAAAGAGCTGTGGTATCGCAAACGAAGAACGCTGGCGGCAACGATCGGCTTGGCCGTGGGCATGGCCATTTTGATCACGATGAATGCCCTTTCGGCGGCATACACCGAAGCTGCCCGTATGCCCCTTAAGGAAATCGGCGCGGACATCACGGTACAGCTTGCCGGCGACGTCCCGGAAAACCTCACCGGGCCGGTCTTTGCGTGTTCCGCCGTCACCATTCGGAAAAATGATATCGATCAAATTCGAATGCTGCCCGGCATTCAGGGGTTCGCCCAGGCGCTTTTAGTATGGGTCTTTGATGCCGACCGCTTTACCATCGTACTGGGGCTTGATCCGTCAAACCCCGACGGTCCCGGTGTTTTGCGGTCACAGGTAACTGACGGAAGATTCCTGGAAACGGGTAAAAGGCAAGCCCTGGTCGAAGCTTCTTTTGCAAAGAATTTTAACCTCAAAACCGGAGACACGGTAACGGTAGCCGGTGAAACCTATCCGGTGGCAGGCATCGTGGATGCCTCCCGAGCAACCAAAATCGCGGTCGCCCATATTTATCTTCCACTGGAAGAGGCCCGGAAAATGGCGGCTGAATCCAAACAGGTGCAGGCCGTTTCGCCATTTGCCAGGGATGATGCGAACATTCTGTTTATCAAGGCAGCACCCGGGCAAATCGATGCGCTTGCCCATTCCATCAAAAATATCCTGGGTGACAAGGCCAGTGTGGCGACTCCGGCTTCCTTTTTGAAGCGACTGGGCAGCCTATTCGCACTGTCTGACAAATTTTCTCTGGTGACTTCATTGATTGCCGTCGTTGTGACCCTCTTAATCGTTTTAAAGACCATGGCGGCCAACCTGACGGAGCGGGCCGGGGAGATCGGCATTTTGAAAGCAATCGGATGGTCCAACGGCAATGTGGTCAGCCAGATTGTGGCGGAATCGATCCTTCAATGCTTTCTCGGTGGCATTCTGGGACTTCTATTTGCAATGTTGGCCGCATCGGCACTGGGGCTTATGCACGTCAGCATTCCCATCCCGTGGGAAATGAGCCCCACCCCTCATTTCCTTCCCGGAGGCGGGGACCCGGTTTTTAGAACGCTTCGATTGCCTGTTCATATTTCATGGCGGATGGCTTCATTCGCCATTCTGTCAGCTTCTCTTATCGGCGCTGTAATCAGCGGCTTTTTAAGCCGTCGCATTGGCCGCGTAAAGCCCTCGGAGGTACTTCGACATGAATAATCACTATATCATTTCAGCAAAGGGTTTAAACAAGGATTTCGACTCTCTGCAGGTGGTGAAAGGCGTCGACCTGGATATCAGAAAGGGGGAATTTGTTTCGATTGTAGGAAAATCCGGCAGCGGAAAGACAACCCTTCTGTCCCTGCTTTCAGGGCTGGAACGTCCTTCATCAGGGCGGGTCACGCTCAACGGCAGAGATATAACCGATTCATCCGAAAATGACCTGGCGTTGTTTCGTCGCGATACGGTGGGCTTTATTTTTCAGTCATTTCATCTGATTCCGACCTTGTCTGCCTGGGAGAATGTGGCGCTGCCCCTTTTTCCGGTAAAAATACACATAGAAAAACGCAAGGAAAGGGCCCTGGAACTGCTCCGGCAAATGGAGATGGAACATCGCGCCGATCACCGACCCTCAAGGCTATCGGGTGGAGAAAAACAGCGGGTAGCCATTGCCCGTGCCCTGATCAATAACCCCCAAATCGTTTTTGCCGATGAGCCTACCGGGAACCTGGATTCCGCCACCAGCGAGGCAATTATGGATACACTAAAGTCTTTGCATGAGGAAAATGGATTGTCTCTTGTGATGGTCACCCACGATATGGACCTGGCCGGATCATCGGATCGGATTGTCAGTATGCAGGACGGGGAGGTTGTATCATGAAAAAATTGTATTGGCTTTTTATCATAGGCGCTGTTTTATTCATTGCAGCCCCAACGTCCTTTTCCGAAAATCCGGTGCGAATCGATGTCCTCTACATGAATCATGGCCCGATGCAACCGACGCTAAGAGATCTTCGGGCGCTTTTTCCGCAATACGGCGATAAAATAACGGTTTCCTGGTACGATTTTGAGAGTGATGAGGGCCAGCGTTTCAAATCCGAAATGGGAATAGGTCAGCATATACCGCTGGTCATCTGGGTTGACGGCCGGTCCGAACTGATAAACAACGGCCGCACCATAAAATTCGAAGGATTCCCCACCGGGTCCGGTCCATCGTTTTTTCAGGGCAAATGGAAGCTGGAAGACCTGGTCGGCATCCTCGATCGGATGACCGGAAAGAATTGAGACTGCCATGTACTATCGCTACGTGATCAAGGAGCTCCGACACCGCTCCAACAGGACCCTGGTGAATGTTTTCGGCATTGCGGTGGGAATCGCCCTGTTCGTTGCCATCAGCGCCGTGTCGGGGGCCTACAAAAATGCCGCCAGACAACCATTTAAAAATATCGGGGCGGATCTGATCGTTCAGCGTGCGGAAAATCAGCAGTCCAAACCGGACAATGGGACCAAATCGATGCGCGGCATCCGGCTTCCTTTTTCAAACCAGCTCTTTGACGCGCAGGACCTGCTTTCGCTGCAGCACATTGAGGGAATAGATGCCACCGCCCAAGCCCTTTTACTGTGGGAGTTTGCAGAAAAAGGATTCAGAACGATCATGGGAGTCGATACCGGACAGCCTTCCCTGGGTGCCGGCAGGGTGCAAAAATGGCTCAAACAGGGGCGTTTCCCGGAGAAGCCAGGCGAAATCGCACTAGAAAAGCATTTTGCCAACTTTCAGAAAACCGCGCCGGGAGATACGTTTCTGATTGGTGGGCACACTTTCACCATCACAGGCATTATTGAAATTAAAGAGGGTGCCCAGGTTTCAGCCGCCAACATTTACATGCCTCTTGATAGTGCGAGGATGCTGCTGGCGCGAAAACCGGAGGCAATGAATCTAATCTATGTGAGATTGAATGATCCCTCCCTGCTGAACCCGATAAAATCTCAACTTGCAGCTCAAATCAAAGGGACGTCGATTAGTAGTTCCGATTCATTTCTTGAACTCATGGGTGGGGTTTCCCTGATTTCAGAAAGGTTTTCTTTTATTGCTTCCATGGTGGCCTTGCTGGGAGCGGTTGTGCTGATAATGAAAACCATGGTTGCCAATCTGGTTGAGCGTTCCCCTGAAATCGGCATTTTAAAGGCGGTTGGCTGGACCCAGCAGGAAATACAGAAGCAGTTGACAGCCGAGGCATTTATCCAGACGCTTGCAGGGGGGGTGTTGGGGATTCTGGTGGGATATTTTATCGCCTTTTTACTGGGCTTTCTTTCTATTACCATCCCGGTTCCGTGGGAACTTAATCCGATGCCGGCCATGGCGAAACACGCCCAGGCAGCAAGCCAGGTTGTGAGGCTTCCGGTGTCTGTGTCCCTGTCACTGGCCGCAACCGCCATGGGATTATCGGTGTTCATCGGTTGCGTCATCGGTTATGTGACCGGCCGGCGAACCTCGAAAATGAAACCCGTTGATATTTTACGGCAGCTTTAGATGCTATGGACAGCCTTTCAATGGTTGCAGATGATTATCCCAAAGTGATGCATTCACGGGTTCGAATTTCTCCGGTATACCATAAATCGGAATGAGGACACATCGACCTGAATTAATAAACTTGGTTATCCGTAAAGTTCCAGTTAAAATGATGATTCTTCCTTCCCCTGGCGGCCTCCGGCTCATAGAGCAGGCGAGCCTGCGCCTCGGAGAGGAGGGACTGAGGGAGGGGGATGGGATGGCCTTAAATTCATGAACCCATTTCGGAGGGAAGGTGGGGGAAATACAGCATAAATGAAGGCACCATGGCGCGCAGAAATAATTTTGTAGAGCGCCTTGGTGGTACTATTAGAGAAACCGATACCGGAAGGATAGCTGATTTCTGGTAATTACAGCTTCGTAAAAAAATAGGCCGATACCGGCTAAATGGAAAAATGGAACGGAGTCGGAGCAGCCGACAAGGCTGCAATCCAGCTGGTGGAAGTCCGGCCGTATCAGTTGCTCGTGTCGGATACGCAGCGATACCACATCCCGGGGCAGGTAACCAACCGGCGATGCGTGGTGTAAACGCCCCGGCTGCCTATTACGTTAAGTGACACGGTGGGTGCAACCTGGGGTCTATCGAGCGTGGGAGCCTGAACATAACGGAATGACTGCAGCCTCGAGAATCTATTCTCTGTTGAAGTTGCATTGCAGGGGCATATGTGGCGTGCCGAAGCTCTGACATCTAAGGTGAAGCCGTTGTCCTTCAGGAAGAAGCGAGCAAACGCACTGAAGGGACGCTGCAGGGTAGGGGTCCAAGCATGGTCCAAGCACCTACGCAAGGATTGCTGAGATAATGTCGGGAAGGGCCATCTCCCAGCAGGGGCCTGAAGCAACCTGCGAAGACTTACTATATGAGGTTATTGGGAAGTGGTAAGAGGATTTTGGTCTGGCGCATGAGCCTGTATGAGCGATATCCTCACTGCTTACTTCCACAAAGAGGTGAAGGCGTTTCCTTTCAAAAGAGAGGAAAGCACCGTTTGACGAACGGCGCCTTCCCTGCCGCCAAGCGTTCGCATCGATTCACATTTCGATGCATATTTTGCCGAAATGCGCACCGCTTGCCTCGTAACGAAACGCCTCGATCAGGTCGTGTAAGGGAAAGATCTTATCAATGACCGGCTTCATGCCATTGGCATCCAGAGCGCGGATCATCTCGATCTGCTGCTGGCGGTTTCCGACTGTCAACCCCTGAAGCCTTACTTGTCGCGTCAACAGCTCCACGGTCGGAATCGGACCGGAGAAACCAGTTAAGACTCCGATGAGCGCGATATGCCCGCCGATGCGGCACGCGCTGACCGACTGTGGCAGAGTGTCCGGACCGCCCACTTCGATGACATGATCAACGCCACGTCCGCCGGTCCGATCTATAACCTGATCCGCCCAGTTTGGATACTGCTTGTAGTTGATCGTATGGTCGGCGCCCAGAGCGCGAGCGCGAGCCAGTTTTTCATCCGATGACGAAGTGACGATCGTCAATGCACCCATCATTTTTGCGAACTGCAGGGCGAACATCGATACACCACCCGTGCCCAAAGTCAATACGGTCTCGCCGGCCTTCAAAGGACCATCACTGACAAGTGCGCGCCACGCCGTAAGACCGGCGGTGGTCAAAGTGGCCGCTTCGGTATGGCTGTAATTCTTAGGCGCGCGCGTGAACCAATTCGCCGGCCGCACCACCCTCTCCCGCGCGTAACCATCCAAGCCATCGCCGGGCGTCCTGGTGAACCCGGATGCTGCGGCTTCGCCGTTTTGCCACTCGGGGAAAAAGCAGGAGACGACATGATCGCCTACGGTAAACTCGCTGACGCCTTCCCCGATCCTTTCGACGATTCCCGCTCCATCGGTCAACGGGATGAGTCCGTCTGCGGTGGGAATCTTCCCAAGCGCGACCAGATAATCATGATAGTTCAGCGAGCTGGCGTGCAGCCCCACCAGGATCTCACCCTCCGGCGGCGCACCCGGCTCGTCCATCTCGACGACCGTAAGGCGCTCGAGCCCACCGGATCCTTTACGTCTTATCGCTTTCATAAGGTGCCTCTGCTATGGAAATGGTTAGTATGGAAGTTCAGAACATGGTCAAAACGACGCGGAATTCCGCTTTCCCGCTTAACATGCGGGCATAGCCTTCTGCGGCTTGCGCGAGCGGATACGTTTCGATCATCGGGCGGACGCCGGTCATTTCCGCGAAGCGCAGCGCGTCCTCGGAGTCGCTTGGAACTCCGGACGCCCAGCCCTGGATTCGCTTCTTGCCCCCAATCAAGTCAATGGGAGAGACTTCGATGGGGTCCATCGAAACTCCCACCACAAGTAGTGTGCCATTCGCCCCCAGGCCGCCGATGATCCCGGACATCAATTTCCCACTGGGCGCGGTGGCAAGAATCGCGCGCGCGCCGCCGAGCTTTTGAAGCTCGACGGCGGCATCCGTGGCGGAGCTGTCAATATACAGATCCGCGCCAAGCTTTTTTGCGAGCGCAGCGTTGGCCGTGCCCCGGCTTATTGCGGCGACGCGATAGCCAAATTTCTTTGCAAACTGAACCCCCAGGTGGCCAAGCCCGCCAATCCCCTGGATGGCGACCAGATCGCCTGGCAGCGCACCGCTGTGACGGAGAGCGTTGAAGGTGGTAATTCCGGCGCACATCAGCGGCGCGGCTTCGGCGGCAGCGAGCGATTCGGGCATGCGTGCCAAGGCTTCGACCGGCGCGACCATGTATTCCTGATAGCCCCCGTCATAGCTGACTCCGCAAACTTTCCCGTTTGCGCAATTCACGAAATCGCCCCTCCTGCACGCGGGACAAATCCCGTCATGGCCGCCATGCCAACCGACGCCGACGCGTTCGCCCTTTTTCCAGTCCTTCACACCGGCTCCGACAGCGTCGATCACGCCGGCCACTTCGTGTCCGGGCACGCGGGGGTACGAAATGCCGGGAAAGAGGCCTTCCTTGGTGATTACATCACTGTGACAAACTCCACAGGCTTGAACGCGAATCCTCACGTGGTCCGAGCCGGGCTCAGGGATTTCACGTTCCACGACTTCGAAGCCCGCTCCTGCTTTTGGTACCTGCACGACTTTCATGGTTTTCATTTGTCATTCCTCCTTTCGTCCGTTGCTCTCGTCGGCCGCTCGCCCGCGAGGACTTGCCGCATTCTGCATCAGCTCGGCCATTCAGAAGTTCCCCTTACATATGATGAAAGAGCCTCGACGATTTCTTTGTGGTTATCATGCTTTTTGGTAAGCGCAAGCACATTCAATACGGCCGTGAAGGCCGCATCCCGGCGCGCCTTCACGTCAAGGTCTTAGCCTTCGACGCCAACTACCGTAGTCGTATGGCCGGAGGTGGCGAGCATCCCGCTCAGGAAAAAAAGGTTGCCCGGCAGAACAGCAGTCGCGTATGCACCAAAAGGCGTCGGCGCATCGGGCAGATGAATGCCGCGATTGGCGTGACGGTCCTCGGCGGCAGTTGAGTTTACGGTCATAACGAAAGTTCTTTTCAATTACCAGCGGCCGAAATGAGCGCCGCCATCGACGTACAGGATGTCACCAGTGACCGTCAAGGCGTCGGTCAGGTACATGACCGCGTCCGTGATATCCTTGACCCTGGAAGGCCGACCCATCGGCGACAGGCTCTCCATCACGTCCTTCGGAGTATCCCGGTGAAGCGGCTTGTAGACGACGCCCGGCGCGACGGCGTTCACGCGGATGCCGTCTTTCGCATACTCCATGGCAAGGTGCTGGGTGATCGTTACAAGACCGCTGTTTTCTGTGTATTTGCCAATTCTAACCTCCTACTACAAGAGGTCGACAGTTTATTTTAAACTGAGCGAAAGTGGACCTGCTCAACCGATCTTTAAATGGGTTGGATCATGTATTTTCACTAAAAACAGACAGTACCTGCCCAATGAGCTATAAAAAGCCTTCGGGTAGTTGGCATATTAAATTTTGTCTCATAAATCAGGCACCTGCATATTGTCCCGAATTTTTTTAACACCTGAGTGCAGCCTCTGATAATTGAGTGGACCGATTACCATTTTTGTTTTTTTTTTGGATATCCGGTAAAAAATGAAGGAATTTCATTTTTAGGTTGACATTGATATATTAACTGATATATCAGCTGATATGTTAGTTGGTGCCCGAACTCCTATTTCGTGCCGACAGGGAAATCATACGGGAATGAAAAACAGATCAGCCATGACGATGCCCTCAAAAGTCAAATATCCGCACCCGTCGGACCAGGTTACCATGATCGGCCTTGACTTTGGATCGACCACCAGCAGCGCTATGGTGGCCACTACCCGTGTTGGACTCAGTTGTACCACCGGTCGGATGGAGTTCGGCGTTCCACGGGTGGTGTATCGTTCGGATTCGATTTTCACGCCGTTTCACAAGGGCAGAATCGATTCGGACCGGCTGGAAGCCTGTATTGACCGATGGCTTGACGAAAGCGGTATCGGTCGTGAGGAAATATTTGCCGGCGGGGTTATCATTACCGGCCTTGCAGCCAGGCAAGCCAATGCCGCTGAACTGGCCAGACTCATCGGCGAGCGCATCGGTGAAGCCGTTGTGGCCACGGCGGACGATCCTTGCCTGGAGTCCTGGTTGGCTTTCATGGGGAGTTGCGCGGTGTTGTCGCGATTTCATACCGGTGTCCCCTTCATCAATATCGATATCGGTGGCGGCACCACCAATCCGGCTTTTGGTATCAACGGCAGCGTGCTCCATACCGGATGCCATTTCATTGGAGCCCGTCACTTCCAATTCGAACCGGGCACCTACCGTTTGACAGACATGTCGCCTTATGGCCTGGCCTTGCTCGAGGATTTCGGCATTGACAAACGCATCGGCCACCATCTGGCTCCCATGGAGATTGAAAGGATCTTGAGCTTTTATATCACCGCACTGGAGGCTGTCGCAGACGGCAACACCGATTTTTTTATTTCTCCAATCGCCAGGTTACACCAACAAGTTCCTTTTGCTTTCGAATCAATGCGCGTGCCTCCCATTCTGGTATATTCCGGAGGGGTAGGCGAGTTGATATACCGGGAGAGCCAGGGCCAAGAACTGCCGGGCACCACCTATTATGGTGATCTTGGAATCGATCTGGCCAGGCGAATCGTCCAATCGCCACGGCTTGCCGCTCACCTAAACGATATGATTCCGGAAAATCGGGGGCGGGCCACCGTCTATGGACTCGCACTCCACAGTACCGAGATCTCCGGGTCAACCATCTTTCTGTCGTCGGACGATATTTTGCCCCGACAGGATCTGCCCATCGTGGCGCGTCTGCGCATCGATTCGGATGGCACGCAGCTGCTCAAGGCGCTCGTATTGGTGGATGCCAGTTCAAACGGAGCCTGCATTCAGGTGCTGCCCAAGGCAAGCGAGGCAGGCGTTCTATTGGAGGATGCGGGGTTCCCGGTTTATACCAGCCTCGATACAGTCAAATCGTTCGCTCTGCGTCTAAAAAACGCCTGCAAAGAGGTAAAGCCCAGGCAACCGGTAGTGATTCTGGTTCCACACAATTACGGCCAGGTGCTGGGCAATTACGCCAGCGACTGGCGGCAGGAACCATTTGACTTGATCGTCATCGACGAAATCCCGGATAGACAGGCGCATTTTGTCAACATCGGCCGGCTTCATAACAAAATCGTACCGGCTTCGTTTTACGGTGTATGCTAATTTAAAGGAAAAGAAGAACCGGTAATGAAATTATTCTCGCCCATCCATGAAATCGACGTACCCGAAACACAGCCTGATATCGTATATTCATACCGCGTTTTGGAAAAGCAATTCAGTTTTAAAGGATTAAAAAAACTGCTGGGAGCCGCCGACATCAGCAAAGCGGGTGATCGCAACACCGATCTTGCGCCGGAAAATGCACTGGTCCGCGAAACTGCCCGTACGCTCCTTTCTTCCCTGACGCTTCAGCATATTTACGACCAGCCCTTGACCGATGAAACCGGGCAAGTGGATGCCGTGATGCGGGTGGGATATGATATTGATCATACGATTTTCAAATCCGTTTCATCGATGACCCTTGGGGAACTCAAAGATCACCTGCTAATCAGCGACGGCCGGGAAATCAAACGGATCGGCCGGGGACTCACACCGGTCATGGCGGCCGCCCTGGCCAAACTCATGGATGCCCACGAACTGATTTTCATTCCGCGAAAGATTTCCACCCCTACCCGAGCGAGAACCCTCATCGGCGTGCCGGGAAGCCTGTCGTTTCGGATACAACCGAACCACCCCATGGACAACCTGGATGCCATCTCGCTGATGGTCTACACCGATCTGGCCCTGGGCATGGGCGATTGTCTCATTGGCGTCAATCCCGCCGAAGGTTCCATCGATACCATCACCTCCATCATCACCCACTTGGATAAGCTGCGCCGGGAAACCGGCGTCCCAACCCAGATTTGCGTGTTGGGCCACGTCAGGGCCCAGTTGGCTGCGCTTAAGCTCGGCGCTCCCGTGGAGATCCTGTTCCAGAGTTTCGCGGGAACCGAGCGAACCTTGACCGAAGAGTTCGATGTAACGGTGTCCTATATGGACGAGGCATACGCCACCATGCTCGAGAAAGGACCGCTGAGGAAAGTAGCCCGTCAGTTTATGTATTTCGAGACGGGGCAAGGCAGTGAAATGACCTACCGTAAACACAATGGAATCGATATGACCACCTGCGAAGCCCTTTGCTACGGTCTGTGCCGCCGTTACGATCCTTTTATGGTGAACAGCGCCACCGGTTTCATCGGTCCGGAGACGCACCTGAACGATTTTGAGTTGATGGTGTCCAACCTGCAGGACAATTTCATGGGCAAACTGTTGGGCCTGCCCATGGGGGTCAGCCCGAGTTACACGCTGCACGCTGACACCCACATCGAAGGTCAACAGATGACAACCCATGTGACCGCCGCCGCCGGTGCCAATTTCTTTATGGACGTCTACCTTGGAACGGATCGCATGTTGGCCCATTTTGTTAATAGCGGCCACGATGACCAGACCCTCCGTGAAGTGCATGGCCGGATTCCGGCCCCCGAGTTTCTGGAGTGGGCCCAGGAAAAAGGCATTTTCGACCAATCGCCGGACGGACGGGTTGTGCGGGGTTGCCAGTGGGGAAATCCGCGAGTGTTCTGTCCATCGGATGTGGAGTTTCAGCGCCTGCGGGAATCTCTGCCGTCGGCGCCCGGATTCGATAATGCGGGTCCGCGGCCCGTCAACGCGGTTCAGCGGATGCTGCTGCTCAACCAGGCCGTCGGCCGGGAAGCGGTGCATAGCTGCCTGAGGGAGGATGAGCTTGAAGATATCGATTTTCGGGTATTGACCACCAGGGCCGCCAGCAGGCTGGAGCACCTGCAGCACCCGGATCTGGGGACTCAACTGTCTGAAAAGAGCCTTCAACGGCTTGTCCCCGAAAATAATGATGTCCAGATCGTCATTACCGACGGCCTCAGCGCCGAGGCGATTCATCATAACATTCACGACATATTGACCGTGCTGGAAGACGGTCTGAAAAGCCGGAACTATTCCCGGGGACGCCATTTGCTGGTGCATCACGGACGGGTCAAACTGGCCGAGAGCATCGGCGATGCCGTAAAGTGTCAGCTGGTTATCATGCTCATCGGAGAGCGCCCGGGAGGCAATGCCCTGGCATCCCGGAGTATGTCCGCCTACCTGGCCTACCGTCTGAGCGATGCCGGCGTGCGGCAAAAAGCAGTTGATTACAGAAAGAGCCGGAACATTGGTTACGAATACACGCTGATCAGCAACATCTATGCGGGCGGGCTTCCCGCGGCAGAGGCGGGAAGCGTCGTGGCGGAAAAAGCCATTCAAATCCTGATCCATCAGGCAGCCGGCAACCGACTGGAAGAAATTCTCAAGGAGTAAACCCCTTAGTTGCATAAACGATATGGCAAATAATATCTAATGTTACGTAATTATAACCAATATTTTAGAGAAGCAAACCTTCGCCGGATATCCCATTTTGTGAAGTCGACGGATGGGGTCCATTTTGCCATATTGTTTACCCTTCGGGAAAGCCGGAGAACTTCAGATACTGCGTTGTCAAGGAATTGCGGTAAGACGACGACAGACGACGACAGCTTCATCCTTGACGCCTGGTCTCTGAAGCCCTCCGGCTTTTGCAACGTTGGGGTAAACCCGCAGTTGCCAATGAAAGGGAGGTGATAATAAAACAATTTTACATTTGGGTGTCCGATTCCGATGGTATCAAATTAACTTGACTACAGAAAGGAGTATACACCATGTCGCCAAAATACAGATCGAGCAGAAACCTCTTAATCCTTGCTGCCGTGTTCGCCCTGGTCTTCGCATTCGGTGCGATGACCGCCGGCGCCGCCAAAATCGTACTGAAGTTTGACCACCAGAATAACACTTTCGATGCGGACCAGCTTCTGGCTGAAACCTTCAGGGATATCGTTGCCGAAAAAACCGACAACGCCATCGAAGTAAAGATATTCCCCGGAACCCTGACGACGAGCGAGGAAGAGGCCATCGAATTTTTAAAAATGGGCAGTGTGGATATCGGAGCAACCAGCGCCGGGCACATTGCCGGATATTATCCGGATGTCCAGTTCTTGCAGTTGCCGTATCTTTTTAAAAGTAAGGAGCATTATAAAGTCGCACGGCGTTCGGGAGTTGTAAATGAGATCCTGAGGGAAATCAGCAAGGCCACCGGTCTGATTGCGTTGGGCATATACTCGGACTGCAACGGCTTTGCCATATCCAGCACCACGCCCATTACCAAAATTGAGGATGCCAAGGGTGTCAAACTGCGCTGCATGCAGAATCCCCTGTTTGTAGATATCTACAAAGAATTTGGGTTTACGGTAACCCCGACGGACTGGGGCGAACTGTACACTTCCCTTCAGACCGGCCTGGTTAACGCCAATGATCTGGGTGTATACTGCAACTACATCTTCAAGCTCAAGGAAGTGGTTAAAAGCTTTGCCATTCTGAATCAGATGTGGACCCAGAAGATCATCTTTATCTCTCCCAAGGCATGGGACAAGCTGGATGAAAACCAGCGTAATATTGTCAAAGACGCCGCTGAAAGCGCCATCGAGCTGACGGATGCCTGGCAGTATGTCCGGGAGCAGGAATTCATTGAAAAGGCGAAAAAGGATGGATATACGATCACCTATCCTGACACGGCCCCTTTCAAAAAGGCTTCCGAAAAGGTTTATGCCAAGTGGTTTGAAGAGAATCCTCGCTGGAAAATATGGTATAAGGATATCCAGCTGCTCAATCCCGATGAACGGCTGCCCGAGGCATACAAAGGGCAAAGGGACTAGATCGGATGTGTCCTGCGCGGCTTTGAAAATTACGGCAACTTAACTTCAATCATAAGCCACCGGTGGCGGTGGCTTATGACTGGAGATATTCAAAGGATTTCGGCTGGGAAAAATGGAAGCCTGAAAAGGAGAAATTGATAATGGAGCCTGACAAAAAAGGCGGATTGAGCGGGGCCACGCTTGATGTGATTCTTGAGAAAATCAAAAGCATAACGAATATGTTCCTGATCATACTGCTGATTGGTTTGACTTTATTATTGGGTGCCAGTATATTCAGCCGTTATTTTCTAGGTCAGCCAATTTCCTGGTCTAATGCCGTTGCAAGATATATCTACATATATATAGTTCTGATAGGGACCGCTATTTCCTACATGCTGGACGGACATGCAGCCATCGAATCCGTTTATGACATGGTCTCCAAGAAATTCAAGTTGGTATTTGATCTGGCGCACTATCTGATCGTAATGGGCCTCTGCCTGATACTTGTCGTGAAAGGTATCAATTACACGATCGGCATGTGGGGCGTACATTCTCCGGTTCTATCATTCTTCTCAATGGGAATCGTTTATCTCGCAGTGCCGCTAAGTTTTGCCATCATTTTTATATACCTTTTTAGAAAAACAATTGGACTGCCGGGTGCGTATCGCCAATAACTTATTTTCCTCTTGCTGATGACTTTAACAATAGACTTTCACAAATGTGGAGGCGAGCAATGACTTATGTAATACTTATGGTGATCTGTTTCGCCCTGTTGATGTTGGTTCGGATACCCATTCCGTTTGCCTTGCTTATTTCCACACTGGTTTATTTCCTAGGCGCCGGTCTTCCGCTGGACATCGTCGTGGTGCGCCTGCTGAGGTCATTTGACTCATTCATTTTATTAGCGATTCCATTTTTCGTTCTGGCGGGGAAAATCATGTCCGAGGCCAACATCAGCGATCGGCTGATTCGTGTGGCCGATCTGTTGGTGGGAAGATTAAAGGGCAGCCTGGCATACGTCAATATTGTGGTCAGTATGTTTTTCGGCGGAATCACGGGAACCGCTATCTCGGATACGACGGCCATCGGATCCATCCTGATTCCTACGATGGTTAAAGAGGGCTACTCAAAACGGTTCAGTGCAGCCGTGACGGCCGCATCATCGACCATGGGGCCCATCATTCCGCCAAGCCTGATGTTTATCATCTACGGTTCCATCGCCCAGGTATCCATTCGAGATCTGTTTCTGGCCGGCGCCATACCGGGTATTATGGTCGGTTTGTCTCAGATGCTTGCCGTAAAAATTATAGGCTTAAGAACAGATTTTCCCAAAAGAACCGAGAAGATATCCTTTAGGGAGGGTTTCGGCATCATAAAAAATGGAACACCGGCATTAATTCTCCCGATTTTGATCATGGGCAGTATCGTGCTGGGAATTGCCAGCCCTACCGAAGCAGCGGTTATTGCGACCTTCTACAGTATTTTAATCGCCCTCCTCGGTTATCGTACGCTGAAGGTGGGAAAACTTATACATGTTATTAAAGATTCCGCTATTGAAACCGGCAGCGTCTCCATCATCATTGCGGCAGCCGCCTTATTTGGCTGGGCACTGTCAAATGAGCAGGTGCCGCAGCATTTTGCAAATTTTCTGGTGGACAATATCCAAAACAAGTTTCTGATACTATTGCTCATAAATGTAATGCTGTTCACGCTGGGAATGTTTATGGACAGCATTCCGGCCATTATGATCGTTACGCCGGTACTCCTGCCTTTATTTAGAATGCTTGAGATAGATCCTTTGCATGCCGGAGTGTTCATGAGTGTCAACCTGATTACCGGTTTGGCGACACCGCCGGTGGGGTGCTGTTTGTTTGCAGCAGCCATTATTTCCAACGAAGCGATGGAAAAAATCAGTGTTGCAATTTTGCCATTTTTAGCGGCAAATGTCCTCGTCGTACTGTTGGTCACGTATGTCCCTTTTTTTTCAATGTTCATTCCATCCTTATTCAAGTAGGGAAAAATATGAAAGAAATGTCTTCCAAGGACAGAGCCTATGAAAATCTCCGCTATCGGATTATCACCCAGGAGCTTCCGCCCGGACAACTTCTGGTAGAGAAAGAACTTTTGGCTCATTACGAAATCGGCCGAACCCCTTTGCGTGAGGTCTTCATCGAACTTCAGCGCCAGGGGCTTATCCGCAGGGTCCCGAGATCCGGCACATGGGTTGCCCCGTTGGATTTGAGTTTTGCCAGGCAAATTGCGGAGGTGCGCATTCCCCTGGAAAAGCTGGCCGGAGAATTGGCGGCTGATAGAATATCTGCAGAACAACTGGAAGCGCTGGAGCGAATTCTTGAAAAGGCCGAAACGAGCCAATCCCTCCAAGACGCAGACCTGCAGGAACTGATTCAGTTTGAATCTCGTTTTCACCAGATCATTTATGCCGCTACTCGTAACCAGAAGCTCGAGGAGCTGCTGTTCGAATTCCTGGCGATCAGCTCCCGGCTTTGGCACTATATCTTTTTCACTAAAGAGCATTTGAAAAAAATGTTCGTCGATCAAAGAGGGATTCTGGATGCGCTAAAAAGCCGGAATGGCAAACGATGCGGCCACCTCCTGGTGAAGCACACCCAGGCCTATTTCGGTCGAATCAACCATCTGAAATGATTCTTCCCGGCCGAGCCGGTTGGAGCGAAGCGAAAATCCCGCTCGCGGGGGGCTAAAAAATGATCACGAAAGCAGAATGAAAAAAATAAAATTCGTGTTTGCTATTTTTCGCGTTTTCGTGATGAAACTACTTTGCCACAAAATGCAAAGAATTCATTTTTAACTTACTCATGGACGCAGAAAGGACCTCGAAAATGAAAGGGTTAGGGGAAAAGATGTTGTACCTCTCACGCCGCGACGTGGAAGCATTGAACATACCCATAGCGGACATCATAACCCGTCTGGAAATGATGTTCGTTGAGAAAGGAAACCATCGGGTGCAGATGCCTCCCAAGCCGGCAATTCATACCAACGGCGACGCGTTCCTGCATGCCATGCCGGCTTTTATTCCCGCGTTGGATTCGGCCGGAATGAAGTGGGTGGGCGGATATCCCGAAAACCACAAACGCGGCCTGCCGTATATTACCGGTGTGCTTGTATTAAACGACACTGAAACAGGCATTCCTTACGCTTTCATGGATTGCAGCTGGATAACCGCCATGCGCACGGCGGCAGCTACGGCTCTGGCAGCCAGATATTTAGCCCGGCCGGATTCGGCTACGCTGGCGATTCTGGGTTGTGGTGTTCAGGGGCGCCACAACCTTGAATCATTGAACGAAATCTATTCGTTTTCCAGGGTCAAGGTTTATGACATTTCAGAAGAGATCTCCCGGCGCTATGCGGGTGAGATGGGTGGTCGATTCGATCTGGATATCGAGATCGCCGGCGACCCTCGCCAGGCGGTCAGCAACGCGGACCTCATCGTAACCGCCGGACCTTTTCTGATGGATCCAAAGCCGGTGATTGCCTACGATTGGATCAAGGCAGGTGCACTGGTGTGCCCGTTGGACCTGGATTCATACATCCAGCCGGATGTATTTATAAAATCCGATTTTCTCTGCACCGATGATTTGAATCAGTTTAAGCAATTCAAGGCAAACGGACTGTTTCAATCCTGCCCCGAAAGTATCGCCGAATTTTGCGATGTGGTCACCGGCAAAGTAGTGGGCCGGGAAAACGACAGCCAGGTGCTGACCGCCGTCAATATCGGTCTGGCATTGGAAGATATGGCGGTGGCACCCATGATCTACCAAAAGGCCATCGAAAAGAATACAGGTTCATGGCTGGAACTTTAGCCCGGCAACGACCACCTGGCGTAAATTCAAGGGATGGCAAAGGAGGTTTTTATGAGATTTGACCCGCAAAAAGTGGCGGTCCTTGGAGGCGGACACGGTGCCCACTGCATGGCCGCGGACCTTGCCTCACGGGGCTTTGCAGTCAATATGTACGAGATGCCCGAATTCGAGCACAACCTTTCCCGGCTGCTCGAAACAAAAACCATTGAAATAGACGGCTGCATCAAGGGCCGCTACACGCTGGAGAAAGTTACTTCCGATATTGATGAAGCCATTGAGGGCGTCCGCTATATTCTGATCGTCACCCCTGCATTTGCCCATAAAGCGTATGCCAATCTGCTCAAAGGAAAAGTGGATGCGCGCAACCAGATCATAGTACTGTATCCCGGGGCATTCGCAGGCCTTCTGTTTAAAACGGTGATGGGAGAGGACTGCCCGGTTGTCGCCGAGGCGAACAATCTTCCCTATGATACCCGCCTGATTGAACCCGCCAAAGTGATGCTCTACGGCTTCAACAATATCAACGCCGCTATTATGCCGGCACGCCAGGGAGAGACGCTGTTTGAACACCTCAAAATGCTACATCCCTTTGTCCGAATGTACGATGATGTTCTCGAGGCTGGTCTGAGTATCGTCAATCCGGCATTTCATGCGGGACTGTGTCTTTTTTCCATCAATGACATTGAAAATTGGCCCAAGCGACCCTTTTTCCTTTATGAGCACGGTGTAACACCCGCTTCGGTAAAGATGAACATGGTGTTGGACAACGAAAGAAAGGCCATCGGGCGGGCTTTCGGGTACGGCCTCAGACCCATTGAGGATTTTTCAAACCTGCCTGAAGGTTATGCCTGGCGGGATCTTTACAAGGCTATCCATGGAGACATCTCCCTGACGTCCATCTCCGGTCCCCACGATCTCGGCAGCCGTTACCTGACGGAAGATGCGCCTTACGGACTGGTTCCCTGGAGCCATATCGGTCGGGTGGCAGGGGTCGAGACCACCTATATCGATATCATCGTCAACATCTACAATGTCATTCATGAAAGAAATTGGTGGGAAGAAGGGCGAAACATGCAGGATCTGGGGATTGATGGAATGACTGTCGCTGAAATCAAAAATTATCTGCATAGCGGACATAAATAGTGTTTGCAATCGAAATGAACCTAAAGGAGAAAACCCACCGTGTCTGATTCAGATGATCCCAGAGTTTTGTTTGCCGCCGAAAGAACATTATTGGCATGGAATAGAACCAGCTTTCGTTGATGGCTTTTGGATTTGTCATCGAGCGGTTCGGTTTTTTTCTGGACCTGTCCGGCTGGCGGAAAGCGATGCATTCCAACGCCAGATATCGTTTCTCATTGGAAATTTCTTCGTTTGGTTCGGTACGTTTCTTGCCATCTACTTCATCGTGCAACACAGACGGGTGTTAAAAACGTTGAAGGCGCAGGAAGTCCCGACCGACTACAACCTGAAAATCAGCATGATAACAAACGGCATAATAGGCAGTCTCAGGGTGGTGCTGAGCGCGTATCTTAGCAGATGATTCATTTAGGCCCGGCTTCAGTTTTATTTCTCTCATGTGGATCTCAACGATACGATACAAAAGATGAATCTAAGGGCGTCATATGACCGGGACCTTTCCAGGGTCGTTTCCTGGCTATCCGATGCGGCAGAATGTGAAATTTGGGCCGGTCCCTATGTGAGCTTTCCACTTTCAGCGGGTACTCTGAAAGACCAGATATCCTACACACCCGAGAATTCATTTTGCCTCGAACGACACGGCGAATTCCTTGCATTCGGACAGTTAATCCGGAAAAGCAGACGCCGGTTCCATTTGGCCCGCATCATTGTTCAGCCGGACAAAAGAGGAAAGGGCTATGGGTGCGTGCTGTGCCGAAAGTTGATCGGACTCGCTATCGACCGACGTTGCAACTGTATTACGCTGAATGTCTATAGAAAGAATCAGGCGGCCATGCATCTTTACGAATACCTTGGATTTGTAGAAACGCAACCGCCTGATAAGGATTATCCGTCAGAGGATAATAGCTTTATGGTGCTGGAAGTCAACGCAGACCAAAGGGAAAAATTCGCACCTGGCGGTCAGGCCAAGAGGAGACAATTCTTGATTTGGCTGAAGCGTTGGCTGCCATTCTGACTTTGTGAACGCATTTTTGCTTAGCCCTTTATTGTCTCACCATGAAAAACCGGTTCCTCCCTATCTATCCGATTCTACCCCACTTCTCGCCCAGTTTGTCAAGTCCCGCCTGGCTTTAAATAGCTTGTTGTAGAATTACGTACAATTCTTCATCGGTCAGTTGGACTGGATTGCCGCGCATGCTGCTCGCTTTTTGAGATTTTTCAATCAGATCCGCCAAATGACGTTTTTCGATACGATATTCCGACAGAGACGGCATTTTCAAGCGGGCACAAAGGTTTTGCACCCAGTCGACCCCGTCGGTTGCCAGGGCCTGAGAATGACCGGTGACGATCCGCGCGATTTCGTCATAGCGGGCCAGGGCCGGGGATGCCGGTAGCCGCTTTTTCAGCGCCGAAATATTGGCCGCCATGACGTAGGGGAGAAGCCGTCCGCACACCGCGCCGTGAGGTGCGGGAAACATTCCGCCGAGAGGTCCGGCGATTCCGTGCACGGCCCCCAGCTTGGCGTTTGCCAACGCAAGTCCCCCGCACAGGCTGGCGAAACACATATCCTCCCTGGCTGTTTCGTCGTCGCCGTGGCGGTAAACCCGCTCCAGTGCGCCGGCCGCCCGTTGCAGTCCTTCACGGCAGATACCATCCGTCAGGGGATTCGCACCGGTTGACACGAAGGCTTCGAGAAGCTGGGTGAATGCATCCAGGCCGGTGCTGGCGGTTACCGCCGGCGGCATGGAACAGGTGAGCTCGGGGTCGATAAGCGCGATTTGCGGCAGCATCAAGGGACTGCGCATGCTGACCTTGACCTGGTGTTCGGGGGACATCAGCACCGCATTGCGTGTCACCTCGGCGCCTGTTCCGGCGGTGGTCGGTACGGCGATGTAGGGGGCCGGCGCATAATCGATGGATTGCCCCTTGCCGATAACCTCCAGATAATCAATCAGGTTTCCGTGGTTGGTCAACAGGGCGGCGATCGCCTTGCCGCCATCGATGACACTGCCGCCGCCGATCCCGACAACGACATCACATCCGGCCGCACGCGCCGTGTCAACGCCGGCGGCAATCATCGAAGTCGTGGGCTCATTGGCCACACTGACATGCGTGGTTTGAAGTCCCTGGTTTGCCAGATCCCGCAATACAAAATCGGTCCGTCCGGACAAACTCCCGGTGACAATCAGGGCGTGACCTCCCCGGGCGGCGGTCAGTTTGCCGATCTGTTTGGCCGTACCTGGTCCGAAAACGATTTGTTGGGCAGTCGCGAATTCAAATTTCATCCACTAGTTTCCTTTTCTGCTAAACGTTCCAATTCTGGAGGTCATACCAAGTTTAATCTTCAAAGTCAAAAATATTAACAGCTTGCAGGGAGTCTGTGAAGGGATCGATAATCAGGAGCAGCGGGAGTAGAAAAAAGGGTTAAAAACGATCTCAAAATAATCTATTGGCCCAATTCCGGTGTTGGGATCCCGATCATACTTGAGTATGCCTGCGGAGTAAAATGGCCCTCCGCCTTGGTTTTGAGCCTAAATCTTTATTTTAAGATAGCTTCTAATGTGATTTTTGCAGAAACCCTGTGGCTTAATTCAGGGGCGGACCAGCAGCAGGCAGCAGTGACTGAAGCGTCCATATCATCCTTTTTCCTGAAACGGACGCTTCGATCCCCTACTTGTCCTAAAAAGGAATGTACCGCGGAGATTCGTCAGCAACTACATCCCGAACCGCAGTCACATCCGGACCCGCAACCTTGAGCTTGCTGGGCGGGGGTGTCGCTGATGCCGACGATTTCGATGGCAAAGGTGAGGGATTCTCCGGCGAGGGGATGGTTCAGGTCGAAGGTCAGTTTTTCATCATCCATTTCGATGAGTCTGGCCGGTATCTGGTGGCCTTGTGGTGTGGAAAAAGCCAGAGTGTCTCCCACCTTCGGTTCCACGTTCTCCGGAAGCTCGGAGCGCGGGAAATCACGCAGCCGGTTTTCATCGTGCCCACCGTAAGCATCTTCGGGCTCCAGGGTGAATTCTTTTTTTTCATTCAATGACATACCCATTACGGCATCCTCAAAACCTTTGATAAGTTGACCCGCACCGACCTGGAACTCCAGGGGGCCGCATCCGTCGCTGGTATCGAACACCTCACCATCTTCCAGCGTGCCGGTGTAAGTCACACTCACAAACGTGCCGTTTTCAACTTTTTTCATTTGCATCTCCTTTGGTTTTATTTAAATACGCATAAAAACATAGGGATGAATTCGGGCAAGTCAAATTTTGCATTTTAATCGTACCGGAAATCAGGACACGGATTTTCACGGATCTTTAAGGGTCACATCATGCTATCCTCTTAAAAAGGTCCGAACCGCCTGGATAAACGCCTCAGGGGCATCCGTGTGCACCCAATGCCCGGCTCCGGGAATCGTAACCAGTTCCGCTTTGGGGAAATATTGCAAAATAGCAGGCCAATCGGAATCAAGGATGTAGTCGGAATACTCCCCGCGAACAAACAGACAAGGCTTATCAAAAGGTGTGCCGGTGATCTCTGAGGTCAGGCGTTTATATTCTTTGCGGATCGCGTCCACATTGATCTGCCAGCGGTACGCGCTGTCTTTTTCCCTTTTCAGATTCTTGAGCAGGAATAATCGAACCGCATCATCGGCAATGGCGGCTTGCAGCATTTCATCGGCATCCTTGAGCCTGGAAACCATCGACAGATCCAGGCTGGCCAACGCGTCAATCACCTGCCGGTCGGAGGCGGCATAAGCCTTGGGGGCTATATCCACCACCACCAGTTTGCGGACGAAATCCGGCCAGGAAAATGCAAACTGCATGGCCGCCTTGCCGCCCATGGAGTGGCCGATTAGCGAGATCCCGTTTAGATGATGGTGCCGGACAAAACCTATCAAATCATCGGACATCACGTCGTAATTGAACTGACTGCTGTGCGGTGATTTACCGTGATTGCGAAGATCGACAGCGAATACTTCATACCGACCGGACAGTTCACGGGCAATGCGGTGCCAATTGTCTCCGGAGCCGAAAAGCCCGTGAAGGATCAGTACGGGATCGCCGGTACCGGTCTTTTGGTAGTGAAGTGCTACTGTGTATTCTTCAGTCATCAAAGTACTTCAACAGCAAACGTTGCCATTCAGCGATGAATTTTGCATATGCGCTTTCGCTGAATTCAGCCACAAACGTTTCCCCGGTCGCCGACAGGGCCGTGTATTTGTAGGTCACTTGGACTGCAGTTCTTCGAGTCTCGAGTTCGGTGCACTGAACCGAGACCACACCGATCTTTTCGCCGGGTTCTATTTTGTAAAATTGCACGAAATGCGCGGCAGGATCATATCTTTTAACGATCCAGATGGCATCCGCCTTTCCGTGATCATGGGTTTTGGTCAGAAAAATATAATCCTCCGACAGCTCGGTGATTCCCATCAGGTTTTCGTAGTCCCAACCCGGCACCCACTGTTTTTCGCCTTCGGGGCTGAACAGGGGAAACAGATCCGCGATGGATGCCGGCAGTTCAAATGACTTACTACGGCGAACCGATTTCATGGCTGCTCACTCCGATGTTGATTTTGAACAACACTTTTAGTACCTGGATTATTCTCTGGCGATCGAAAGCTTTGCTGTTTGATAGTCAGTCCTTTAGGCAACCGCCTCACTCTTTAACCCAGGCGATGGCCGCCCGTGGGCATTCGGCCGCACAAATACCGCACCCCTTGCAGTGATCGTAATCTATTTCGCGGTATTTTTGTCCGGCATCCATCATGATCGATAAATCCGGGCAGTAGTCATCGCATTTGTGGCAGAAAGTGCATATCCCGCATTTAAAACAGCGGCGGGCGGAATGGACGGCCTGCGGTCTAGTAAATAGTCCGTCGGGCTGCGGCGGCCGGATTCGATTCGATTTCGAAAAGGAAGCGGTATTCAAGTGCGAAAACCGCACGACCTGGTCGGTGCGCTGCGGGTCGGTTTGGTCCGGAAAATACTGTGACCTGCGTTGTCGGTAGAATGCCATGGACAGCGCGCCGAGCCGGCCCGCGGTAAACCGGCGAACGGATTCCAACTCAGCCCCCTGAAAGGACAAATCGATGACCATGGCGGCGAACTTACCCGCCGCGATATCGCGCACGATGGATTTTGACGGGTCTGAATCCTTTTTTTCAGAATGCCCTGCACCGCCGTCCGGGAAGGGATCCGGATAAACCAGCCGGACATCGGACCCGTGAACCCCGGTCAGCACCAGCGTACGACCTCGTTTCGCGCCCGTTGACAGGGTCACCTGTTCCTTGTGCGCATCATCGGCCAGATTCTTCACCAGACGGGAGCCCCACTGTCCGCTCTCGGACGGGACATAAATGACATCGTTTTCAGCGACGAGAATTTCCGCCAGGTCCGGTGCCTCGCCCACATCCAAACGAACATCGATGCCCAATGAAATGATAAATTCGACTTCCCGTTTGAGATCGGTCAGGGAAATCGCCGGGTACGCTTCCAACAGCGTAAACAATTGAAGCCGGGGATGTATGTCCCAAATGGTGACGGCATACCCCATCCCCGCCAGAAAGTAGGCGCCGGAAAGCCCCGCCGGCCCGCCGCCAGCGACGGCGACCTTGATTTTACGATCCGGCTGCGGCCGATCGATTTCTAATCGGAAATCACGCGCGGCTTTCGAAACGAAATATTCCAGATCCCTGATCGAAACGGCCTGGTCGAAATGCTTCCGGTTGCACACTTTTTCACAGGGGTGAAAACACAATTTGCCGCAGACTCCCGGAAAAGGATTTTCAAGCATTATATGGTGACAGGCTTCTGCAAAGTCTCCGCTGTCGTTTAAGGCCATGATGACGGGGATGTCTTCACCCACCGGGCACGCCTCGCGACACGGTGCGATCTGTTCTACAAAGACCGGTTTTTCAAAGCGCCAGCTCCCGGTGCGGTTGCCGGTCGTGGGTTGGGTCGCCGTAGCCAGGCGCAGTTTCGATTTTTTCTTAGCGGTCATCAAAAACCTCCTGAACGGCTTCATAAGCCTGTTGCGCGGCGGCGGCATTCTCTTCTTTCTTGACCGGGACCAGATCACGGATGATTTCAGCCAGAGCTGACATTTCAATCAACCCGGACGCGCCGGCGAAGGCACCGACCATGGCCGTGTTGACAATGGAAAACGAGGTGGTCTTCAGGCTCAGGCCTTCCGCAATGGCGGTGGCGTCGACCTTGAATATCTTGCGACTGCGAAACGGCCGGGCGGCAGCTGGGAACCGAGAACAATTTACCAGCAACGAGGTATTTTCGTCGGCGCCTCCCGTTATCATCGAATTTTCGAGCAGCGCGGGATCGAACAGCACGATCCAGTCCGGACGTTGAATTCCGCAGCGCAGGGTGATTTCTTCCCGGTCGGCGCGCACAAAAGCAGACACCGGCGCCCCCCTGCGCTCGGCACCGAATGACGGAAAAGACTGTACCCACATGCCGGTGTTAAAAAAAGCAGTGGCCAGCATCTGGGAGGCCAGAACCGCGCCCTGCCCCCCCCGGCCCGATATTTTGACTTCAATCATCCTCAGCTCCCTTCTCCCGGCAGGAAAGGGCCGTCAGTTCGGCCCAGCGCTTATCGATATCATTCTGAATGGCCGGGTAGTCCGCTGCGGCAAGTGGTTTAAAACGGCCCTGGGCGGACAGGTAGTCGTCTACAGGTAATTTTTCATCCATGGGACTCAAGCGATATTTTTTGCCGTCGAATACTTCAAACAGGGGAAATGCCCGCGACAACACTGCCAGACGGCCGAGACGGATGGTATCCCTGGCGGCATACAGCCAACCCGTGGGGCAGGGAATCAAAATATGGATAAAGCGAAAGCCCTTCGTTTTTTTCGCCCGGCGGATCTTGGCCGTGAGATCCCGCGGAAATGAAACACAGGCCGTGGCGATGTAGGGAATTCCGTGGGCGGCCATGATACCGACAATATCTTTTTTGGGCCGGTCCTCGGGTGCATCGGCCGGCGTGGTGGTGGTCCAGGTTCCCGGAGGGGTGCCGGAGCTTCGCTGAACGCCGGTATTCATGTAGGCCTCGTTGTCATAGCAGACATACAGGATGTCGTCATTGCGTTCGGCCGCACCGGACAGGGACTGCAAACCGATATCGAAGGTCCCTCCATCCCCGGCCCAGGCCAGAACCTGGATGTTTTTTTTGCCGAGCATCTCATAGCCGGCCTTCACGCCGGCTGCCGTCGCGGCTGCCGTCCCGAAAGAACAGTGGAAAAATGGCAGCTTGGTGGTGGTGGCCGGATAATAGCCGGCGACCACCGAACCGCAGCCGGCGGTGGTAATGACGACGGTGTTTTTGCCCAGCGCTTTGACGACGTGCCGGAAGGCGATCGTCAAGCCGCAGCCCGGACACGAAAAACTCCCCGGGTAGACTAATTCTTTTTCCAAATGGGATGATTCCATCTTCAAGCCTCCATCCAAACGAACTCGTTTGGCGTTTCCGGCTGCCGGCGGACGCGATCGACGAGGCGGTCCAAATGCTCCGGGAATACATCGACACCGCCCAGGCCGCCGACAGCGCCGACCAACGGTATCTGCTCATCGGTGGCATAAAGGGCCGATTTGATCTCCTGGGCAAAAATTCCGCCGCCTCCGGGCGATAGGTTCCGATCGATCACGATGGCTTTTTTGAAACTCCGGATTGCCCGGCGCAGGTCGGCAGCGGGAAACGGCCGGAAAAGCCGCATCTTGACGAGCCCCACTTTTTTGGCGGAGCCGTGCTGTCGGATATACGCTTTGACGGTGCCTGCCATGGTACCGTTGGTGATCAAAGCCAGATCGGCATTGCGGTCCTTAAAGACTTCGACCTGGCGGTATCGTCGGCCGAACCGCCTATGGAACTGGCGGCAGATACCGTCGAATTTGGCCGGGACGGCCTCCATGTCCTGCTGCATCTGCTGTCTGAGTTCATACAGAACCTGGGAATTGACACCGCCACCCAAGGTGCAGGGATTGCGGGGATCCAATTTGTACCGGGACCGCCTGGGCGGAAGAAAACGATTGACCTCCGCCTGTTCAGGGACTTCCACCGGCTCGGAATAATGTGACAAAAGAAACCCGTCCATGCAGACCATGATGGGCAGCAGCACGGCCTCGGCCAGTTTAAAGGCGATCAGGACTGTATCCAGAACTTCCTGGGCCGTTTCGCAATAGAGCTGAAGACAGCCGGTGTCCCTCTGGGAGAGGGAGTCGTTGTGATCCACGCCCAGCGACCAGGGGGCCGCCATGGATCGGTTCACGTTGACCAGGACGACGGGCAGCCGCGCGCCCGCCGCCCAGTGCAGCAACTCATGCATCAGGGCCAGCCCCTGGGAGGATGTGGCGGTGAAGACCCGGGCGCCGGAGAGCGATCCGCCGATGCAGGCGGCCAGGGCCGACGTTTCGGATTCAACTTTCAAATAGCGCGTCTGCATTTCTCCGCCGGATGCATAGGCAGCCAGCTTCTCGGCGATACTGGTCTGCGGTGTGATGGGATAGGCGGCGACCACCTGCGGATTCGCCAGTTTGGCGGCCAGCGCGGCCGCTTCATTGCCGGTCATTAATTTTTTCATTGGCATACCTGAAGAAAATTGTTCGACAAAGTTTTACGCGAGGGTTTAAAGGCTTGCAGCCGACTATTTCAAATTATACCTTCGCTGATTATCTTCCAAGCTCGTGTTCAGCTGATTCAGGCCGCTTTTGATCGTCTGGCCCATAAGCCCCAGCTCTGAATTGATCACCACCATATCCAACCCTTCCGTCAGCCATTGCCCGGCCGCTTCAAAATCTCCGGCGAAGATCCCTGCTTTTTTTCCATTGGCTTTTGCCTTTTTGACGATATTGGAGATTTCCGTTTTGAGTCTTGGATGGGTGCAATCAGAAAATCTGAACGGTTTGCGTTTTTTAAATGTCGCCGGGTGAGAGTCTGCACATTCCGGTTTTTGCTCACTATTTACAGAAGATTCGACCACAATTTGAAAATCGATCTTTTCCAGGAGATCTTTCGCTTCATCCGTAAGCCTGGGCATGCTATCAACCGTAATAGACGTCATGCCTTGTGAATAGTAATCCTGGATTTCCTGAGCGGTCAGATAGTCAACCACAATCTCGATCTCCCCTTTTATCAAGTGCTCACTCAAAAAGGACTTCGCATGCAGTCTTAGGGCAACACCTTGCCGGGGTTTAAAATCCCGTTGGGATCAAAAAATTGTTTGATCCCGCGCATTATTTTTACTCCCAGTCCGTGTTCCTGGATCATGAATTTTCGCTTGCCGATTCCCACACCGTGCTCTCCGGTCGCCGTGCCGCCCACCGAAATCGCATAGGTAACCACCTCATCGTAGGCCTTGTTCAACCGGTTCCGAAAGCCTTCGTCCTGCATGTCACCAATGATATTCAGATGCAAATTACCATCGCCCGCATGCGAAGAGACACAGGCCTTCAATCCACGGGCTGCGGCAGTTTGGGTTGCAAATTCCACCATACCGGAAAACTGCGATAAAGGAACCGCCGTGTCCATGACCAGGACATCGAGGCCGGGATGACTTCTTATCACCGATTCACCAAAGCCATGACGGGCCTCCCAAAGGCGATTGCGATCTTCGCGGCCGACACCTTTTTTAAAATCCATTGTTCGGTGGCTGGCGCAGATTTCTTCGGCCTGTTTCAAATCCTCCGCAAGGCTGGCTTTGTTTGATCCGGTGAATTCGATAAACAAGGTGGGTCGTTCATCCAAATGCATTTTGCCGTCTTTGTTGATATACCCGATGGCATCGGCATCCAGCAGTTCCAGGGCCGAAGGTGCCAGTCCATGAGCCATGATTGCATAGACCGCATCGGTCGCATCTTTTACCGATGCAAAGGCTGCAACGCCGGCGCTGAATTCCTCGGTAATTCCGGACAGTTTCAGCGTTATCTCGGTGAAAACCGCCAGCGTGCCTTCCGATCCCACGAGCAGCCTTACCAGGTCATACCCGGAGGAGCTTTTATGGGCTCGACAGCCTGCTTGAATGACTTCGCCTGACGCCAGTACGGCTTTGAGTCTGAGTACATTGTCCCTGGTGGCACCGTATTTTATGGTCCGGATGCCACTGGCGTTATTGGCGACCATGCCACCGATCGTGGCATTGGCTCCGGGGTCGGGGGGAAAAAAAAGACCATGGCGCGCCAGGGACTTATTCATATCCTTATAGGTTACACCCGGCTGAACGGTTACCTGAAAATCCTCCTGCCGGATCGCGATAACGTTGTTCATAAACTGGAAATCGAGAACAATCCCGCCTGCCACCGGACAGCAGTTTCCCTCCAGGCTCGAGCCTGCCCCCCAGGGAGTGACCGGGATTAGGCGCTCATTGGCCATTTTCATGGTGGCAGAGACATCCTCCGTGGACTTGGGCCAGACAATGACCTCGGGCAGGTACCCTTTATGATATGCCTGGTCCGAGGCGTGGAGGTTTAAGTTCGACTCTCCTGTTGAGATCTGGTCCGGGTCCAGAAAGGACGTCAGGCAGGTTAAATCGTTTTCATTAACTCTATTGAAAGCCATTTCATTTCCTAATATCAGTTATTCATAGTAATGGTGACAGAATTTTTTTTAAATGAAACCCAAATTGATCAATTGGGGTGAACGCTTCATTCCGATGTACCTCCGAATAGATAAAAAGGTTCAGAGGTAATGGGAAAGACATAGCCGCCGGCCGGTATCACGTTCACCGCGGCATAGGGGCGATGTCTGATTTCCCGACGAAACGCCGTGGAAAGATCCGGCGCATAATCAAAGCCCATGGCCGCAGCGGGTTCCTTGAGAAGTTCGGGGCCGATCAGAGTTAATCTGAAACCTAGCGAAATACAGAAGATAAGAACCAGCGCCCCGCTAAAGTCTATGCCGGCGCCCTCGATGAGCGGCTCGTGGTGACGCAGTTTGCGCAAGATCAGGGATCGGGCTTCGTCAATACTGTTGCCCCAAACTTTTTGAACGCTTTGCAAAAAAAAATCCGGCAATGGTTCGGTTATCTCCGCCACTACGAAAATTTTTCCCCCGGGTTTCGTCACCATGGCCGCAGGCAGGAAGACTTTCATAATCTGCAAACCCTGGTCATATGGAAAAGAAGAAGCTATCGTAATATCGGATCTTTCTTCCAGCACGATCCCCAGCATTTCGGTCTCGCGCTTTATGCCGGCTTCATAAACCGCGAACACATCGCCGGTCAATATTGCGCAAATCCGACCGTTGGCATCATACAGGCACTGGATGGAAAAGTCGACACCTGCCAGTTTCGCAATTTCAATGGTTTCTTTTAGAAAAGGATTGCCCTCGCTAATACCGATACGCGATCCGGTGTGCAGATAATTTTTGAGATGATGGCGCCGAATGGTATTGAAATCACAAATGCCCGGCATGATATTTTTCGGACCGCCGCCGAAGCCGTTATGGATATGAGGCGAGATAGAACCCAGCGTGATCTTAACGTCGGATTTTGCAAACCGGGAATTGAATGAGACGGGTCCGTAGCCGTCAACTTCACCCATGGTCGTGAGATCCGCAGCTCTAGCGTCGTGATTCCGGATCCTGAATTTACGGAACGTTTCTTGGCCCACGTGCGACTGAATTTCCCGGTCATTCATGGCCAAATGGGTACCGGTGCCGATGATAATGTCAATCTGTGAAGGAGGGACTCCCCGGCCTTCTATGAGATTCAAAATAACCGGTAAGAGTTCCGCGACAGGCGTTGATCGGGTTTTATCGTCTATCACGATGGCGACGGTAAGTTCCGGGCTTAAAAACTCCTGCAACGGAGAAGTTCCGATAGGACGGGCCAGCGCCTCGATCAGAATCTCTTTGGGCGAGCGCTCGACATTTTGGGGAGCCTGAAAAAATGTCTGCTGGAGTTCCCATCCGGCAGGAAGATTGAAGTTCAAATCACCGCCATGTTGTATAAGTCGCTGCATAGTCAAAACTATTAAATTGATAGGTGGTGGAAGTTTCTCTTGTTACCCATGTTACCGTTTGTCAGTCCAACAGGGAAGGAAGTATCAGTGAAATCCACGGAACATAGGTGATTAATAACAGTACACCGTAAAACAAGACCAGATAAGGCAATACGGATCGGGCGACCTCGATAATGCTTTTCTTGGTGATGCCCGAGGCCACAAAAAGATTGACGCCAAAGGGTGGGGTCAAAAACGCCACCTCGATGTTGACCACCATGATAATACCGAAATGAATCGGATCGATTTCGAATCTCTGAAGCAGCGGCATGAATACCGGTCCGAGCACAAGCATGGCCGAAACGATATCCATGAAACAGCCCATGATCAGCAGGCCGATGTTAACCAGCAAAAGAAATAGATACTTGTTGTCGATATATTGCAGCAAAAAATCCGCCACCCGGAGGGGAATCTGGTCCACGCTGAAGTAGTAGGAAAGAACGGATGCATTGGCGATGATAAACAGGAGCATCGAAGCGGTCAGGATGGACTCCTTTATAATAGGCATGAGATCTTTCAGCTTCAGACTGCGATGGATCAGCAACTCCACCAGAAGGGCGTAAGCAAAGGCTACGGCGGCCGCTTCCGTGGCCGTAAACACCCCGGCGTAAATACCGCCCAGCACCAGTATGGGCATAAAGAGCCCCCAGATGCCTTCTTGCAGGGCTTGCCGGATTTCAGACAGGGAGATCCTGCTTTTGGTTCGCCATCTATTCCTTTTCGCCTTGACATAGGAATAGCCGATTAATGCGCCTCCCAGAATGAGTCCCGGCAGAAAGCCGGCCATGAACTGCTTGGTAACGGAGACCCCCATGACAACCGCCCAGATGATCATGGGAATGCTGGGAGGGATCATGATTCCCAAAGAGCCGGCCGAGGTCAAAAGCCCCAGGGAAAACCGGGGACCATAGCCGCTTTTAATCAGGGCCGGAATCATGATGGAGCCGATGGCCACGACGGTTGCCGGCGACGAACCGGACACCGCGGCAAAGAAAAGACAAATCAGGACCGCGGTGATGGCCAACCCCCCGGTGAAACCGCCGACCAGGGCCTGTCCGATTCTGATCAGTTTGGCCGCAAGGGTCCCCCGGGTCATAATGGCCCCGGCCACGATAAAAAAGACAACGGCCTGGAGCAAATCATATTCCGAGCCCTGGTATAACTGCTGAAATACCGCCTGCGGAGGTATGTGGGTCAGCAGGATCACGCAGGACATGGCGGCGATTCCCATCACCACCGCCAGCGGTACGCCGATGAGCATGACCAGGACGACGCCCATGAGAATAAGTGCGGTCGTCATGTCGTGATTTCCCCGGTCTCCGCTGTGAAAAAACGTGACAGGTGTTGATAGCTTTTGAACAGACTTCTCAAGCAGATCAGGCCAAGCCCGATGCAGACCATTACATACAGGTAGTGTTGGGGGATCCTCAGTGTGGGTGTAAAATGCGGATGCGATGCCATGCGCAGGACCAGATCCATCCCATAATAGATAATTATTCCGCTATAAACCGCGATGATGAAATGATTCAGCGCTTCGAGAATATCGACTGAAGGCCCCCTAATAAAGGTTTTCAATGTGTCCACACAGATGTGGGCGCCATACTTGATGCCCAGGCTGGCTCCGAAAAAAGTCAGAAAAATGACTTCGATATGAATCAGTTCATCCAGCCAGGTAATTGCGGAATTGAACGCATAGCGCATGACCACTTGAAGAAATATGGAAAGCCCCATCTGGATTACCATAAAGCAAAGGGTATATTCCTCGAATTTTCCGAGAAAATGAGCGATTTTTCGGATCACGTTTGTAACTCCCACCAGCTGACAGCGTCGGCCACCGTATATTCCAGGGTCAGAGGAGCCTGCCTGAGAAGAACCCGGAAGGCCAGCGGGCATTTCCCTCGGGCCTTCTTGCCGGTTTATTTACGATAATTCTCCAGAAAGGCGTTCGCCTCGTCATAAAGGTCGGCGCCGATTTTTTGCCGCCATTTCGCATGAACGGGCTCCATGGCTTTTTTGAATTCCACCAGTTCGTCGGCGGATATTTCATTGATGGTAATCCCAGCCTTTTTAAGATTGGGGATTACTCCTTCGGCGTCTTCCTTTCGGATGGTGGCGGTGTGCCATTTGGCCGCTTCCATCATACCGTCGATGACAATTTTTCGGAGGTCATCGGGCAAACTCTCCAACCAACTCTTGCTGGCAACGTAAATCATGGGATTCACACTGAGATGGGAAATGGAGACATAGTTAACGGCTTCGTAAATTTTGGCATAATAGCATTCATTCGGCGTAATATCGATCCCGTCGATCACCCCGCGCTGCAGGGCGCTGAAAACTTCCGGCCAGGGCAGGGTGATGGGATTGACTCCCATCGCCTTGTAAGTATCCAGGAAAAGTTCGTTGGGGATCGATCGCCATTTGTATTTGGTCATATCCCCGATTTGCGTTATGGGGCCTTTGCGGTTCAGGAAGGCCTTAAAACCGTGATCCGCCACGCCGCCCATATAAAGGCCCTTGGGTGCGAAGGCAGCCGCTATCTTTTCACCAACGGGGCTCGCCAAAAGCGCGTACATCTCGTCTTCCGAATTGTACATGAAGGGCAATGAAGTCAGGGCAATCTCGGGTACAAACTCCGTCATGGCCGGACCGGCGACGGATACCATCTCCAGGGTCCCTACCTGAAGGGATTCGAGCATCTGGATATGACTTCCCAATTGGCCTCTGGGGTGTGTGGAGCACTTGATCCGGCCGCCGGATTTCTCCTCGACGTATTTGGCAAAATATTCGGCTGCCTTGTGCTGGGCGTGAACGGGAGGGGCAACATGGCCAAACCGCATCCTGATCACTTCCGCGGCCCAGGCCTGAGAACAGAGGATACACAAAATACACATTCCGGCCAAAATGCCTGTTAATTTTTTCATCGCGCATACTCCTTCTTAGATTCAGTTGATAATAAGAAGCCGTTTTGGAATCCGACAGCTCCGACTATATCCGTGATTGGGAAGGGTTTCAAAACCTCTTCTACTCATCTCGCAGGAAGAGCATTACATAACGGAATTTTTTATCCACGCGCATTCCATGCGGATAGTGAGCGTCATAAAAGACCGCATCGCCTTCTTCCAATGAAAAGCTTCTGCCGCCAATTTTCAATTCAGCCCGGCCTTCAATTATGAATGCCCATTCGAATCCTTTGTTGCGATGTTCTTCTATAATCGTTCCTTTTTTGAGTTCGGAACGGGTGATGGTGATGCGATCTGAAATCAGTCCTGCGGGAGCCAAAATCCTGAAACCGCTTTTGGGATCAAAGAGGCTCTCCTGCTGGTCTTTTTTGAGAAGAAGAACGTTTGGTTCCCCTCCCTTGATCAGGGATTCGATTGGTTTCTTGAGATGAAATGAAATATCGGTCAGCGTAATAATGGAGGGCGAAGTAGAGCCGGTCTCGATCCGTTGAAGCGTCATTTTGCTGATGCCGACTTTTTTGGCCAAGGTCGCCAGGGACAACCTGAGGCCCTTACGTTCGGCACGGATTCTGGCGCCGATCCGTTGCAGTATTTCCTGTCGCCGGGGCTCCAATTCTACACTCTCCGGTTTCTCTTAAAAAAGGCACTCCAAATTTTGAGATATCTAATAGTCGGCGTGATCGGGGCGCAGCAGAGCCGGCAGCTTTTTCACATCCGGCTGCTTTTCGATTTCGACCACGTAATTTAAGATCACCTCGCACCGGTTGTGCCCGATGACCGGCGCTGCCAGCAATCTGAATTTGTCGCGGATATCTTCCGCCGGAAGCGGATTGCCGGGATCTCCCGGGCAGTCCGTAATTTCTCGCGAAAAGCGCTGTCCGTCTTTTAGCAAAATCGTCACCTCTGCCGCATTTTTACTGGGCCTCAGCCGTTCATATTCCGGTGAAAAAATCAGTTCGACCTTGTCGGCCAGTGCCCTCAATCGGGGATGCCGAAGTCGTTCCTCGCTTAATGATGCCGGCCCGATGTCTCCCTCCAGCAGCATGGCCGCAACCAGGTAAGGCACGGAAAAACGCCAGGCCTCCACATTCGCAGGGGTGATGTTCCCGCCATGAACCGCTGCCTTGAAAGTGGTTACTTTGATCGTTTCGATGTCTTCGGCAGCGAATCGCTGATCGCCGAGAAGACTTTTCAGGGCCTCCAATGCGGGATGGGTGAAGCGGCAGGTGGGGTAGGGCTTGAAATAGTTTTCGAAAATGGCATATGACCGGCCCAGGTTTTCATCGAGAAAATCGAGGTTGAGTTCATCAGAAACGAATTTCGAAAACGTCATCTGAAAACTGCCGGCATCGGCCCTGATCCCACCCTGGTAGAAAATATTCGACAGCAGCCCGAGGTAATTGGCCAGCCCGGCGAAGGTGCAGGCGACATTTTGACCGGCAAACGAGTTCTTTACATAAGGAGAAAACGCATAGGCGGCCGCAATGTTGGCAATGTGGAACAGATCATCAGATTGGCTGCGATTCAGGACGCCGACCGCCAGCGCACAGCCGACCACCCCCCAGGTTCCGGTGGGGTGAAGCCCCTTGCGGATCGATGCCGCCCGGCTGATCCGGCAGGCAGCTTCATAGCCGGCGATGAGCGATGTTATAAGCTCGGCTCCGGACGGATTCGCGGATTCGCTGGCGGCCAAAAGGGCCGGGATGATTTGGATCGCCGGGTGTCCCATCGCCCGCGAGTTTCCCTCTTCATATTCCAGCGTCGAACCGCCCAGACCGCCGATGAGCGCCGCATTCAAGGCGTCAAATTTTACAAAATTTCCGGGAGATGGGACCTTCCGGCTTTCAGGAAAATCGTTGAATAGCCGCCGGGACATGTGTCGGGCTTCTTCCGATCTCGAACCGGCCAGTATGACTCCCAGAGTATCTAACAGAACCAATTTGGCATGATCCAAAACGAGCCCGGGAATGTCAGCAGGAATTAGTTCTGCCATGAATCGGCAAAGGTTTGTCAAATTATTCGGGGATGTTTGCATTTTCTGCCTGCTGAGTCGACAAGGGTTGGATACGGACAAACTGCGCAGAAAGCCTAGTTAGTTTCCATCCACAAATGGCCTTTTTGCCCAATTTCCGCGTCAATCCGCGCGCTTGCTTGTGCGGCGTAGCAAGCTACGCCTCCGCGCAAGCGCTTGATTTCCTTGAACTTGGGCAAAAATTCTCATTTCTGGATTGGAAACACCATCCGGTGCCCATTATTTTAAATGGGCCTTTGACGGATGGGCAATAGTTAGTTTCCATCCACAAATGGCCTTTTTGCCCAATTTCCGCGTCAATCCGCGCGCTTGCTTGTGCGGCGTAGCAAGCTACGCCTCCGCGCAAGCGCTTGATTTCCTTGAACTTGGGCAAAAATTCTCATTTCTGGATTGGAAACACCATCCGGTGCCCATTATTTTAAATGGGCCTTTGACGGATGGGCAATAGTTAAGAATATCAATAAATGATACTCGTGTAACAGCATCTATACCGGGTGTCAAGCACATTTTCAAAAGGCCGGAATCAGACTGCAGGCAGGGAGCAAAGCCGGAGTTCCTCGGCGCGGTGGCAGCGGACGTCGTGTTTGTCTTTAATCTGACGCAGGGCAGGGGTTTTTGCACTGCAGACGCTCTGTTCATACAGACAGCGGGGATGGAAGTGCCGGGAGGAATGCGGGAGTCGAGGTGAACGAGCATTGATTAAGTAAGCCTGCTGCCCTTCGGTTGGACGGGGTGCTTCGAATAAGCATCGGTTTGCATATTTTTAATTGACAACCCGCGCGATAAGTGGTTGATACTGCACCTGATCGATGTCACGGTCCGGCCCGGGGGCGGGACGTGCGTTGGAGTTGCCCGGGCGTTAACATAAAAATCTACAGGAACAAAAAGGCGGGCGCTGATGAAGCCTTTCAGCCAATTTCCCACTCCTATCAGACAAAACATCGATTTCGTCCTGACGGATATCGATGATACCCTCACCTGCGACGGCCGCCTGCCTGCCAGTGTTTTCGTGGCCATGGAACGTTTGAAGGCGGCCGGTATGCGAACCATTCCCATCACCGGCCGGCCGGCCGGCTGGTGCGACCATATCGCCCGCATGTGGCCGGTCGATGGCCTGGTGGGTGAAAACGGCGCGTTTTATTTTCGTTACAATGACCGCTTGAAAAAAATGCAGCGGCGCTACTTTAAATCCGAAGACCGGCGGAAAGCGGACCGCAGCCGGCTGGAGGCGCTGAAGCGGGAGATCCTCGCGAAGGTTCCGGGAGCTCGGGTATCCGCCGATCAGGCCTACCGGGAAGCGGATCTGGCCATCGATTTTTGCGAAGATATCCCTCGGCTGCCGATGGCAGACGTTGCCAGAATCGTCGGCTTTTTCGAGGACGCCGGCGCCCAGGCGAAAATCAGTTCCATTCATGTGAACGGATGGTTCGGCGATTACGATAAGCTGACCATGACGGCGATCATGTTCAAGGAAGTCTTCGGCCACCATCTGGAAGAGATCAAGGATCGGGTGATCTATATTGGTGACTCTCCCAACGATGCACCCATGTTTTCCTATTTCCCGCATTCGATCGGTGTGGCCAACGTTTTGCACTTCCAGGGCATGATGGACCATCATCCCGTCTGGCTGACCCAGCGGGAAGGGGGGTACGGATTTGCCGAAATGGTCGATATTCTGCTGTCATGAACCCTGTCCTGCCTCGTCCTTGAAAGCATGGTGATGGAATGCTTCGACCCGCCGCCGGAAATCATGGTGCCTATGCTCGGCCTCGGCATGCATGGAAAAGCCTGGATGGGGCCGTTGCGTTTAAGATTCTCTTGACTTGAAACCCGCCAATGATGATATCTTTACAGTTGCCAAATCCGAAGTACTTATTATTCGATGGGGATTTATGAGTTTCTTTTTTAATTCCGTTTTGGGGTTATTTTCAAATGACCTGGCGATCGACCTGGGTACGGCGAACTCGCTCGTGTGGATGAAGGGCAGGGGCATCGTACTCAATGAGCCATCGGTGGTGGCGCTACGTACGGACTACGGTGTCAAAAACCGTATTTTGGCTGTCGGTTCTGAAGCCAAAAACATGCTCGGCAGAACCCCAGGTAATATTCTGGCTATTCGACCGATGGGTGACGGCGTCATTGCCGACTTCGAGGTCACCGAGGCGATGTTGCGGTATTTTATCCGGAAGATTCATAATCGACGCCGATTTGTGAGACCGAGGATCGTGATTGTCGTGCCCTCCGGAATCACGCCGGTTGAAAGGCGGGCGGTCCGGGAAGCGGCGGAATCCGTGGGAGCCCGCGAAGTCTTTTTGATCGAAGAGCCGATGGCGGCTGCGATCGGAGCCGGTCTGCCTTTCAAGGAACCCGTGGGAAACATGGTGATCGATATCGGCGGCGGCACCACGGAAGTGGCACTCATATCCCTGGCAGGCATTGTTTACAGCCAGTCCATCAAAGTGGGCGGTGACAAAATGGATTCCGCCATTTTAAAGTACATCCGGCGAAACTACAATCTGCTGATCGGTGAAAGGACGGCCGAGACCATTAAAATGGCCATCGGCAACGCCTTTCCGGACCCTGAAAACCTGGAGACAATCGAAGTCAGGGGGCGGGATTTGATAGCCGGGATTCCCAAAACCTTGATTATCGATGCGGAAGAAATCCGTCTGGCTATTGTGGAGCAAACGGATGCCATCGTCGAGGCGGTCAATGCGGTTTTGGAACATACCCCGGCGGAATTGGCTGCCGACATCACCGAAAGGGGAATTGTATTGACCGGCGGCGGTGCGCTTTTAAAAAATATGGACAAACTGATCAGCGAGAAAATCAAACTGCCGATAAAAATATCCGAAGACCCCCTGACTACCGTTGCGTTGGGTGCCGGCAAGGTGATCGACAACGATGAGATTCTCAGTCAGGTCATGATTACCTGAGGCCGTGCCCAACCGCGAAGCCGAAAAGCCGGTGGGATTGGGAAAAAATCGTTGCCTTCAACTCTCATAGGGAGGGCGTCCGTTATGACAAAAATTCTCGGCACAAACCGGCACCCGATCCATGGCTGGGTGGGTGGCTGTCTTTTTATCTGCACGGCGACGTTATTTCCAATAATTTTTGCGGCCGCGGTTCTGGCCGAACCCATGCGGGACATCCGGCATTTCGAGCTGTCCGCTGCCGGAATCAACCGGCTGGTGGTGAACTGCGGTGCGGGAGCACTTGATGTGACAGGCGTTCATGGGCTTGATAAGATCCAGGTCGTTGCCGAAGTTGAAGTTGAAGGTATCCAGGAGGAAGAATTCGCGAAATTTATCGAAAGCAATGTCCGGCTCGATTTGAAAAAATGGCAGAGCAGGGCGGTGTTGAACAGTGACATTTCGGCTCCGCCATCCTGCGAAGCCAGAATCAATCTGTCGATCGCAGTCCCCCGCAATGTCGCTGTCAAAATTACCGACGGCTCCGGTCCCATCCGGGTCGGGCGCCATAACGGGGATGTCACTATCGATGACGATTCCGGAAAGATTCAGATCGACGAAATCACCGGTTCGGTGACGGTCAATGATGGCTCAGGCGAAATTGTCATTGAAGGCGTTGTCGGCAATATCATGGTCAGAGATGGCTCCGGTTCCATCGCGATAGATCAAGTGACCGGCGACGTTTATGTCACCGACGGTTCAGGTGATATATCAATTCTGCACATCGACGGCAATGTAACCGTATCGGATGATTCCGGTGACATTGATATCAGTGATGTGTCCGGGAATGTGGATATTCGCGAGGCGGTCAGTGGAGAGATCACCATCGAGCGGGTCAGAGGAAAGATCACGACGCGGGAATAGCGATATGAAAATACCTACGAAATCAGAGTGCTTCTCTCTGATATCCGAGATGAAAATGTTGGCGCATATCGTGGACCATTCCATGCAGGTATGCCGGGTAGCCACCTGTCTGGCGACCCATCTGTGCGCCCGCTACAGGCATCTCAACCTCGAACTGATCCGTTCCGCCGCGCTTCTGCACGACATCACCAAGACCAGAAGTTTCAACACCGGGGAAGATCATGCCCTTACCGGCGGTCGGTTTCTGGCGGAGCGGGGGTATCCGGAGGTGGGAGAACTGGTCCGACAGCATGTTGTGCTGGATGTATATGACAGCGAAAAAACACCGCGGGAGGCCGACATTGTCAACTATGCCGACAAACGGGTTCTACACGCTGAAGTCGTCGATCTCGACACGCGCCTGGACTACATCCTCGAAAGATACGCCACCAAAGCGGATCATCGCAGGCGTATCTGCCTGCTCTGGGAAAACACGAGATCTCTGGAAATTAAAATTTTCAGTAACCTGCCGTTTTCTCCTGGGAACATAGATCGGCTGCTCGATGCCGAAGTCTGCTCCCCGGACTTGTCTGACCAATGCGAAGGTTCACCGGAGCATCATTTATGAACGGTCACATCGCCTGCAGATATTTACCGGTGACGCTCTGATCGCCGCCGAATGACCTTTATCGGATGGAGCCATTAATTCGGAAGCGGATTGTGATAATCTTATAAAAATCCCGCTTCGCCGCTTTCGTCCCCAAATCCTCGCTTTTTATCGCCTAAATTCAAAGACGACCATCATGATCTCAGGTTATCAAAAACATAAATTTTGTTAGTTTGACTTATATTTAAAAAGGTTTCAAGATTTCGTTTTACGCCACAAGATCACCAGACCACACAATTTACAGATTGCACGAACATAAAAATTTAAACAGGAGGTGTAATGGATAGAGATCCTTTGATACACAAGAAAACCGCCATCTCGTATAAGACGGAAGAAAAAACCGTCATGCGCGGCTACGATTTGAGTGAATTGGCCGAGGAAGGCTATTCATTTTGTGATGCCTTGTTTGTCATGTACCAGAACCGCATTCCAACCGAGGATGAGGAAAAGATGCTCGACTACGAAATGGGCGTCTTCATGGAGCATTCCATGTCGCCGTCGGCAGTGGGCGCCATCGGCGTGAGCGCCGGCCGTCCGAATCTGCCCTGTGCGATTGCAGCGGCGGTGACGACCTTCGGCGGCGTTCACGGACCCGGCGCGGCCCATGGCTACATGTTGAACAAACACCTGGAGCGCGCCAAGAGGGAAGGAAAGACCGTGGATGAAATGGCCAAAACGTTGGTCGATGAATATATGGATGCCGGAAAGCCGGTGATGGGCATGGGCCAGCCCCAGCACATCGACAGCGATCCCCGGGCCGAACCGATTCACCTCAAACAGGAAGCATTGAAACTGGAAGGCGTGTATCTGGAGTTTCAAAGAGCGCTTGAAAAGCATTTTCACGCCCGGAGAAAAAAAGAAGGCCGATCGTATGTCGGCGTGAACGTGGTGGGATCCGGCAACACGGCCTTGATGGAAATCGGGTTTTCTCCCAATGCGGGTTGGTGTCTCGGCAGCGTCTGCCGGGGGTTCAGCTGTGCGGCCCACGCCCTGTTCAACATGAAAAAGGGCCGCGCCTGGGGTGCCTCCCGCAATGAACCGATGGTTCAGATGATCGATCTCTCCATGATCAAGTATGTCGGTCCGGAGGACAGGGTCGTTCCCAAACAGTCCGAAAGACAGGAGTATGCCAGAAAACAGAAAGAGGAAGGGGAATATAAGAAATGGGTAATCTAAAGGAAAAACCGGAACTCAATGAGGGAAAAGGCAAAATCGGGAACCTGGACAGCCCCAAGAACCCCTATGAATATCGCAAACGTGAATATGGTACCGTCCCGCTGGACACCCACCGGGAGCACTTTCAATGGGTATCGGAAGTTGCTTACAAAAACGTTCACCGGATCGTGTCCCGCGGTTATGATACCACCGAGGTCATGGAAGAGGGGTACGGCATCGTCGATATGCTGTTCATCGATTACCAGGCCAGGATTCCGCTGATCGAAGAGGAACAGATGCTCAACTATGTCATGATCATGGCCCTGGAGGACGGTCTGTCCATGCCGGCGGTCATGTCCCGTATGGTGGCCAAATCCAAAACGTTTTTAACCCAGGCGGCCGGCGCCTCGATTCTGGCCTTCGGCCATGCCTATGGGGCCTATTCGGCCTTCGGCAACCGTCTGGAACACTATCTGAACAGGGCGCAGGCCGAAGATCTCACCCGGGTGCAAGCCGCTGAGCTTCTGGTGAAAGAAAATATGGACGACGAAGCCCTGGGTGTATCCGATCTGATGCTCAAGGATCCGGCCGCCGCCCGCATGATCGCACGGGCCGAAAAGCTGGGTGTGGCTGGAAAGTACATCGAATTCACCCGTGAAATCGTGAAAGCGGCCCAGCAATTAAGCGCCGATCCGGTCGATTTGGATATGCTGGGCGCCACCGGGGCCGTCATGCTCGATCTGGGCTTTTCACCGGAGGCCACCTGGGCCATTCTGGCGGTGACCCGTGCTTTTGCCGCCGGCGCCCACTACATCGAGGAAGTCGAACGCGGCGAGTTCTGCCGCACCGGACAGACGCTGACCCCCCGGGAGTTTTACGACGGACCGGAGGATCGGCCCGTCCCATCCTTGAAGGATCGTAAGAAAATCGCCAAATCGGGCATCTGCCAAACGGTCGATGAGTGGGCCCGGGCCCGGGAAGAAAGAAAGCAAATCATCGGCAGCGGCCATTCGATTATCGAGGAAATTGAAGATCCCAGCAAGAAGAGCGGGATCAAGAAGGTAGGCAAGCTGTAGCGGATAAATGCGTAGATTATGGTTTCAGGTGTCGGGTGCCAGCGGCTGGAGTGCCGACCCTGAAACCTGAACACTGAAACCTGAAACCATCCATAAGCTGACTTTGCATTTCTGCCCGACATTCACCTCGGGGGGTATCAATTAATATTGAGGAGTCTTATAATGGAAGTCGTAAAACCCGTAAAACGAAACATTTTACTGAATCCCGGCCCGGCCACGACCACCGATAGCGTAAAATACGCCCAGGTGGTGCCGGACATCTGCCCGCGGGAAAATGAATTTGTCGAAGTCATGAACGAGGTTCGCACAGAGCTCGTAAACGTCGTGCACGGCGATCCGCAGAAATATTCAGCGGTTCTTTTCACCGGTTCGGGGACGATTATCCAGGATGCGCTGGTAAATTCGCTGGTTCCGGGAGGCAAGAAAATTTGTGTGGTCAACAACGGCGCCTATTCCAGCCGCATGGCCGAAATCGCGGACCACTATCACATCCCCTGCGTCAATCTCGAATTTCCATCGACCGGCCTGCCCGATTTGGGTGTCGTCCAAAACACTCTGGAAAATGACGCAGACATTGCGGTGGTGGCCACTACCCATCATGAAACCGGCACGGGGGTTTTGAATCCGGTGCGCGAGATCGGCCGAATGGCCCATGACAACGGCTGTATCTTTATTGCGGATACGATTTCAACCTACGGACTGCTGCCCATCAATATCGAGGAAGAAAACATAGACTTCTGCATGTCCTCCGCCCAGAAGGGACTGTGCGGGATGACCGGGGCTTCCTGGACCGTGGGCCGAATCGATGAAATTATCAAGTCCAAAGACTATCCGACGCGTTCTTATTACTGCAACCTTTACATGCAGTACGATTTTTTCGAGCGCGTCGGCGAGATGCACTTCACACCGCCGGTTCAGGTAATCTACGCCCTGCGGCAGGCCATCCGCGAGTACTGGGAAGAAGGGGAGCAGGCGCGCTACGAGCGGATCACCGGATGCTGGGAAGCCATTCACAAGGGGCTTGCGGAAATCGGTTTGGACTATGTCATCGACAAGGAAATTCAAGGGCACCTGGTCGTCACCGTCAAGGCCCCCGAAGGCGATCGGTTCGACTTCGCAAAACTGCATGACTTCTGCTATGAGCGTGGGTTTACCATTTACCCGGGTAAAATGTTCGGTCTGGCCACCTTCAGATTGTGCAACCTGGGCTGGATCACTTTCGGGGATATCGAGGATTTTTTTGTGGTCGCCAAGGAAGCGTTCAGGGAGATGGGGTATTCACTGCCAATTCAGCAAGAGAGAAAAGGATTTAAGTAAGAAAGAAACTGAAGGAAGAAATGGAATGTGAAGGGTTTCAGGTGTCAGCTCCGCCGGCTGCTGGATTGCCACCTGAAACCTTTGATTTGTAATAGATGAGAAATATTTATGGAGAATTGGAAAACCATGGAAGAAAATATTCAGGAAATATATGTGAGAGCCCGAAAAGCGTTTCGTGAAGTCGAATTCTGGCCTCAGGAAAAAGTCGATGAGATGGTTCAGGCCGTGGCCTGGGAGTTGCTGAAAGATGATGTCCGCCACAAGCTGGGTTATATGGCCGTGGAAGAGTCCAATATCGGCAATGCCGAAGACAAGGTCAACAAGATCAAGAACAAGACCTTGGGTACCCTCTGGGACATGCGCAATGCCAAAACCTGCGGTCTGGTCGAAGAGGACAGGGAGTTGGGCATTCGAAAATATGCCAAGCCGATCGGGGTCATCGCCAATGTGGTGCCTTGTACGAATCCCGAATCCACCATCTGCTGTCTGGCGCTGAGCACTTTGAAGACTCGAAACGCCCAGATCGTATCACCCCACCCGCGAACCCAGAAAACTTCTTATGAAACCGTGCGGCATGTATGCAAGGCGCTCGCCAAAATCGGCGCACCGGTGGATCTTATGCAGTGCATCGAGAAAACCAGCCACGCCAAGACCTCCGAGCTGATGTCCAACTGCGATTTTGCGGTGGCAACCGGCGGCGCGGCGCTGGTGAAAGTGGTTTACGCCTCCGGCAAACCGGCCCAGACGGTGGGTGCCGGTAATGTGGTCTCGATTGTGGATGATACCGTCGACCTGACGGCTGCCGCCCATAAGATCAGACTGTCAAAGGTCGCCAACAATTCGGCTTCGTGTTCTTCCGAAAACGCGGTCGCCTTTTACGAAGGGATTTTAGATGAAGGGATCGAAGCTCTGAAGTCCGAAGGCGGCTATATGTGCAACACCGAGGAGCGTGAGAAGCTGAGAAAATACATGTGGCCGGATGGGGCCCATCTGAACCGCGAAATCGTGGCCAGACCGGCGATCTTTCTTGCCGAAAACGCCGGCTTGTCGGTTCCCGCAGACACCCGGTTCCTGATGGTAATGGGAGAAAAAATCGGTCCGGAGGACCGTTTCTCCGGTGAAAAGATCTCGCCGGTGCTCACCGTCTGGAAATGGAACGATTTCGATGAAATGCTGGACCGCCTGGAGAAAATCCTCAAATTTTCCGGCGAAGGTCATTCGGCGTCGATCCACACGGAAAATGACGGCCGGCGGGTCAAGCTCGCCCTGCGGGCCAATGTGGGCCGGATCGTCTGCAATATGCCCCATGCCCATGCCAACAGCGGTGGGTGGAATACCGGGCTTCCCACCACCGATACCCTCGGCTGCGGCACCTGGGCCGGCAACATCTATAGCGGCAACGTAAACTGGGAAAATTTCCTCAACTACACCCTGTTGTCCATTCCCAAGCAAGAATATATCCCCACGGTGGAGGAGCTCTGCGGCGACTACCTGAAGAAATGGGGTGGGGAGTAGGAAATTTGCTTCAGCGGCGCTGACATCGATCCGGCCTGAGGTTTTCGTCATTCCGGCCGCAGCGGAGCGGAGAGCCGGAATCCAGGGTTTTAGGAAGCTTCTGGATTTCGGCCTTCACTGCAGTCATGGAAATGGTACTTTTAACGGAACCGTCGAAATTGATGTTTTCATGAAAAGTCGGGAAAATCAACCTTTTCGTCCCCCCCCGGGTCCCAGTTTAAGTTTGGGATGACGGATTCGGAGACCTGTTCGATGGATGCTGGGCTTTTTGTGTGATCTTCAGAATACAGGAAGCCAAAATTAAAAAATCGAGCACCACATGCTTTTATAAGCTGGAAAAGCGATAATGAACTGATCCTGAAGTCAGAGATTTCACAACCGTATCGTTTCTCCGGCGATGCTTTTGCCGATGCCGATCAAATACTCAAAAGGCCTATAATGAGCGCCCTTTCCGTTATTCTTGTTCTTATTTCCGCCCTGTGCCACGCGCTGCGAAATCTGTTTACCAAGGAATCCGGCGACAAGCGGGTTTTCCTCTGGCTTTACTCCGTTGTGGCCTTGCTGGTTTATTCACCGGTGTTCATTTATTTTCTGTATCGGGTGGGAATCACCCATCCGGTGGCCTATGCCTGGTGCCTCGGCTCCGGCCTTATTCATTTTCTTTACTGGTTATTTATGACAGGCGCTTACAGGAAGGGAGATCTTTCCCATGTCTATCCGATCATGCGTTCCTCGCCGGCGCTGGTGCTGGTGATGGCCGTTCTTTTTCTCGGCGAGCAGGTATCGTTGCAGGGCGCCTGCGGAATATTGCTGGTGACGGTGGGGGTGTATGTCATCAACCTGAAGCGGATCTCCGGCGGCGAATTGCTCGAACCGCTTAGGGCCATTGCCTACGACCGCTCCACGCAGCTTGCCTTTCTGACCCTGTTTTCCGTGGCCTGTTACTCGATCGTGGACAAATTGGGCGTGGCCTATATCCATCCGGTATTGTTTGCATTCGGTCAGCTGTTTTGCGGGATGTGCTATTATTCGATCTATATCCTGTGCACCAAAAAGACAGCGCTATTCAAAAAAGAGTGGCAGGCCGGACAGGGACGAATTATAGCCGCCGGCATCCTGGGAATTTTCGGCTACATGCTGATCCTCATTTCCTTCACGATCGAGCGGGTAAGCTATATCGTCGGGTTGCGGCAACTCAGTATCGTTTTCGCCGTCTTGATGGGCGGCCATTTTCTCAAGGAAAAGCACCGGGGGATTCGCCTGGCCGGTTCCCTGATTATATTTGTGGGAGGGTTTTTGATATCGTCGGCGAGGTAAAATTAATCACGAAAACACGAAAGTACAAAGCGTAAAACATAAAAGATCCTAGGATTCAGCTCTTTTTTGCCTCCGAGTTTTTATTCGGTGTTATTTAGTTTCCATCCATAAATGGCCTTTTTGCCCAATTTCGGCGTCAATCCGCGCGCTTGCTTGTGCGGCGTAGCAAGCTACGCCTCCGCGCAAGCGCTTGATTTCCTTGACCTTGGGCAAAAATCCTCATTTCTGGATTGGAAACACCATCAGGTGCCCATCATTGTAAAAGACCCTTTGATGGATGGGCACTATTTAACATCAGTCCCAAGGGATTGCCGGCAAAACTAAAGATTGAAGGTAAAATAAGGCTGGATCTGGCCGCAGACCGCGCCGGTTTTTTACAGGAAATAGCCTATGCCGCAGTTTTAAATTCCAAACACAAAACACCAAACAATAACCTGCAAATAACCAAACACCCAATAACTAAACACTAAAAAATCAATGCCATGATAAAAGCCGTCATATTCGACTTCGGTCAGACGCTGGTGAATTCCGCCGATGGGTTTCGCACCGCCGAAAAGCAGGCCCAGAACAAACTGTTTGCAATTCTCGGCCTGACGGTGCGGGAGGATTTTTTAGCCCTTTATCGCCGCTTGCGCAAGGAGTTTCATGCACGATCGGATTTTTCGAGATCTTCATTATGGCAAGAAGTCTTTTACTATTATTGCGTGGCGCCGGAACGGGGACAGCTCAAAAGGTGGGAGACTGAATACTGGGATACCGTAAGGTCCCACACGGCAGTCTTCCCCGAAACGGCGGACGTGCTGCAATCTCTCAGCACCAAATACGAAATTGCCCTGATCACCAACACCCAGGGCCAGAAAAATACGGGCACCCATCGGCTCAGCCTATTTCCCGAGCTGGAGAAATATTTTAAAGTCATCATTGTGGCCGGTGAAGGGGGCATACCCCCTAAACCCGACCCCCAACCGTTTCGTCTGTGTTTGGCAAAGCTTGAAATCGAAGCCGTGCAGGCGGTTTATGTGGGTGATGATTATCGGATTGACATCTGCGGTGCCGTCGACTGCGGCTTGCATCCGGTCTGGCTGAAGCATCACAGCGTTCATCGCAATTGGCCGCAGGTGACACCCGCCGCACCCATCATAACCAACCTTCAAGAACTGCTCGACCTGGATCACATCTTCACCGGCTGAAAATCGGTTTTTTTTAAACGACATGAAGATCGGCCAGGGGCCACATGGAACTGGGACTTTTACGCGAGATTGTCTTTCCTGGAATTTTTAATCAATCCTCCACCCAATTTAAAATAACCTTGCCGGAGTTTCCCGAACGCATGGTTTCAAACCCTTTTTCAAACTCGGTATAATGAAATCGATGAGTAATAATGGGGGCGATGTCCAGCCCGGACTGAATCATCACTGTCATTTTGTACCAGGTTTCATACATTTCACGGCCATAGATGCCCTTGATGGTCAACCCGTTGAAGACAACCAGATCCCAGTCGACCGCGGTGGCCGGCGGCAGGATCCCCAAAAGGGCGATTTTTGCGCCGTGGCACATGTTCGAGAGCATCGCGCGCAGGGCATCCGGATTGCCGGACATCTCCATGCCGACATCGAAACCCTCCTTCATGCCAAGCTTTTTCTGGGCGGCTTCGATGCTTTCGCGGCGCACATCCAGGGCGAGGGTGGCCCCCATCTTTTCCGCCAATTCCAGACGATAGGGATTGACATCGGTTATCACCACATGGCGGGCCCCGGCGTGGCGGGCGATAGCGGCCGCCAGACAGCCGATGGGTCCGGCTCCGGTGATCAGCACATCTTCGCCGAGAACATCAAAAGACAGGGCCGTGTGGGTGGCGTTGCCCAACGGGTCGAAACAGGAGAGTAGATCCAGCGGGATTTCCGGATCGCAATACCACACATTGGTTACCGGTATGCACAAAAACTCGGCGAACGCACCGGGCCGGTTGACACCGACACCACTGGTGTTCATGCACAGATGGCGACGGCCCGCCAGACAATTGCGGCACCTCCCACAGACCAGGTGGCCTTCACCGGACACGATGTCTCCGGGTTTGAAGCCCGTAACATTGGCGCCGGTTTCAGCGACGGTGCCGACAAACTCATGCCCGACATGCATGGGAACCGGTATCGTTTTTTGGGCCCAGGCGTCCCAATCATAAATATGGACGTCCGTACCGCAAATAGACGTTTTATGAATTTTGATCAGGACATCATTGATTCCGATTTGCGGCACCGCGACATCCTCAAGCCAGATGCCCGGCTCAGCTTTGGATTTTACCAGGGCTTTCATTTTCATTGGGATATACCTCTTTAATGAAACCACAAGACATATTAGGGAAAAGATTTCGATGAATCACTCACATCCGTTTTGTGGATGCCGCTCCCACGTAATTTTTCCGGCTTTTAGACGGGGGCCGCAGATTGAAACCGATTCCGTTAATCTTCTGCTGAAAGCGATTTAAACCTCGACAATCACTTTCAGCTCTCTGCCGACTTTCGTGAACTTTTGTATCGCAAATTCGAGATCCTCTCTGGAATGGGCCGCCGAAATCTGGACGCGGATGCGTGCCTGCCCTTTGGGTACCACCGGATAGAAGAATCCCACCGCGTAAACGCCTTCCTTCAGAAGCCGCGCCGCCATTTCCTGAGCCAGTTTGGCATCTCCGAGCATGATGGGCACAATGGGGTGGGTGCCGGCTTTGATGGTAAAACCGGCTTTGGCGATCCGACCCCTGAAAAAACGCGTATTTGAGTCCAATTGATCCTTGGCGGAGCGGGAATTCTGTAAAAGCTCTAAGGCCTTCAGGGCGGCCGCAACGATGGGCGGGGCCACGGAATTGGAGAAAAGATAGGGCCGGGAACGTTGCCGCAGAAGTTCGACGATATTCCGGCGCCCGGTGGTGAAACCTCCGGAAGCGCCGCCGAGGGCCTTGCCGAGAGTAGACGTGAGGACGTCGACCCGCTGCTGAACCCCGAACAGTTCCGGGGTGCCGCGGCCCGTGGGTCCCACGAATCCGGTGGCATGGCTGTCGTCCACCATGACGAGGGCGCCGTGCTTTTCAGCCAGATCGCAGATCTGGTCCAGCCTGGCATATTCTCCATCCATGCTGAAAACGCCGTCGGTGGCGATCATCCGGAATTTGGTGGTGGCGGCCTGCTCGAGACAATTTTCCAGTGATTGCATGTCCCCATGTTCGTAGCGAAAACGGGCCGCCTTACACAGGCGGATGCCGTCGATGATCGAGGCGTGGTTCAGGGCGTCGGAGATGATGGCGTCCTTTTCACCGAGCAGGGTTTCAAACAGCCCGGCATTGGCATCGAAACACGATGAGTAGAGAATCGTGTCGTCGGTTCCCAGGAAATTGCTGATTTTCTTCTCGAGATCGGAGTGGATATCCTGGGTGCCGCAGATAAAGCGCACCGAGGCCATACCAAATCCACGTTCGTCCAGCCCCTCTTTGACAGCGGCGATAATTTCGCGGTTATTTGCCAGCCCCAGATAATTGTTGGCGCACATATTCAACACCTGGTGGTTGGCGACCTCGATGCGGGCTTGCTGGGCGGATGAAATCGGGTGTTCGGATTTGTACAGACCGGCGGCGGCGATCTCCTCCAGCATTTGTTTCAAGTCCTCACGGATATTTCCATACATGGCGATCTCCTTTTGAGACCTTGCAAAACGCCTCTTTTTGCCAAATTCCGGCGTCAGGACCAGATTTTAATCCCCAAAATACGCAAAGTATTTCTCAGGTTAATCCGCTTGAAGCGGATCGCCACCCCGGAACCTGGACAAAAATGAGCATTTTCCAAAGATCTCCGTTTGCTGATATTATCCTTCAAATCACAAAATACCTCTGAAACTAAACTTCTCAACTTCCTATCTTCTAACCTTCTGTTACCAATCTCTCTGCGAGCCTTGAGCCCTGAGCTTTTTGCATCCAACGGCCGCAGGCCTAAGCAGCAGTAACGGTGTATTCCCCGGCCCACCGGTAAACCATATCGATAAAGCCCTGCAACGGTTCCGAGATATATTTATCCTTATGATGGACCATATAGAATCTGCGGCTCATGGAGGGATCGGACAGGGAGACCGCACAGAGTCTGCCGGCCCGAAGCTCCTCGATGACCACCCGCCTCGAAATCAGGGCTGCACTTCAAAGCTGAGGTTGTCCACCGCTTTGAGCTCGCCGAATTTTTTCGAGACATTCATCACTTTGAGCATCACCGACCCCACTGCATATTTCCAGTCTTTGTTCAGCCAAGCTATCTATTCCGACCCGTGCATCCTTCCACCCCGGCGATGCATTCCTCGATAATAGCCAGGGCGGAATCCGTCTGCTCTCTGGTGATGGTCAGCGCCGGGGTGAGCGTTATAATATTTCCCATGATGAGTTTGATAGCTCAGACCTTTGGAAAGCGCGGCATACATCACCGCCTCGGCTTCCTCCGGCGCACGTTCGCGGGTTTGGCGATCCCTGACCAGTTTGATGCCCAGAAACAAACCCAGGCCGCGGACATCACCGATCAGGACATGGCGCTGCTTCATTTCCCGGAGGCGTTGAAGGGTATGGTTTCCCAGCCGTCGGGCATGGTCCGCCAATCCGTTTTTTTCGATGGTGTCGATGGCGGCCAGCGCGGCGGCGCAGGACACCGGATTTTTTTCATGGGTGTAATGACCCAGCGCCCGTTCGGCGGCAACATCCAGATATTCGCGGGCGATAATGGCAGCTAAAGGAAGCACGCCGCCGCCGAGTCCCTTGCCGATAACGACGATGTCGGGGATTACATCGAAGTTTTCACAGGTAAACTTTTGCCGGTGCGGCTTTGAAACACTTTTCGTCACGCCCGGGCCGGCCGGAGCCGATTTTGTTTTAACTGTTGAGGGTTGTTTAAGTCAAACAAAAATTTTCAGCTTAATTCGGAGGGTGTAATCTGAGATTAAGTTGAAGTTTCGAACTTGGACCCTGTGGTTTCAGGGGATATCCGAGCGGGAAGTCTCTTTCCGGAGCTTGGTAATTATTTTTTTGGGCGGAAGTGCTTCGATGAGGACGCCGATTATTTTTTGCACCAAAGCCTGTCCACGCCGCTATACGAACGTTGCCGCCGTAAACCTGGCCAAAAAACTGGCGGATATCACACCCGCCGGACTGTCCCGCTCTCTTTTCTGCCCCGGCGGTTCCGAGGTCATCGAGATGGCCCTGATGCTGGCCAAACAGGTGACCGGCTGCTTCAAAACCCTTTCTTTTTGGGATTCTTTTCATGGGGCCGGTTTCGGGGCCGCCAGCGTGGGCGGCGAAGAACATTTCAGCGGCGGATTCGGGCCCATGGTGCCGGGAGCCTTTCGGGTCGAATTCCCCAATTACTATCGCGATCCATGGGGATTCTCGAATGTCTGGAAAAAGGCCTTTCCGCCAAAACCATCGAGGGCAACATTTTGACTCTGAGACCGGCTCTGATCATCTCCCGGGAAGAAATGGACCGCTCCATCGATATCATCGACGAAGCGATCGGCGAGGTGGAGCAAGGGAAGAAATATTAATGATCGCAAACATTGGTCCCGCTTTGCAAAGTATTGTCCAGATACTGTTTTACCAGTTCTTCAGGTGTCTGGGATGGGGCGCCGACGATTACCTTGATATCGTTCTGGGCGAAAAGATCCAGGGCCCTGGCACCCATTCCGCCGGCTATAATCACATCAGTGCCCAGATCATGAAGCCATTTCGGAAGCACCCCGGGTTCGTGAGGCGGCGGAACGAGCGTCTGCTTGTCTTTAATCTCATGGCCGTCGACTTCTACGAGTGCAAACTCCTGGCAATGTCCGAAATGGGCGGTCAGTTTTCCTTCAGCTAAAGGAATCGCAAATTTCATGATAAATTTCCTCCTATGTGTTTGTGTCTGATTTAAAGCATACCCCTCCAACCCCGGTATTTTTTAACCATCATCGTTTACCGAGATTGTCAGATAATCGGTGCCATGTATCCCGGATAGCTTTGGCCACCGGAGATTGGCCATCATATTCAAAAACGGTTTGGGCCTGAATCATGGCTCTGGTAAAAACCTGATCAAATGGAATGCGGCCCACACAAGGCAACCCCTTTTCTGCGGCATAATTTTCAATATCCCGGGTCAATTCCAAGCTGAGATCGAATTTGTTGACGCAAATAAGGACCGGGACCTTGAAATGATCGGCCAGCTGCACTACCCGTTCCATGTCGTGTTTGCCGGAAACGGTGGGTTCGGTGACAATGAGCACCGCAGTGGCGCCGCCGATGGACGCAATCACCGGACAGCCGACCCCCGGAGGGCCGTCAGTCAGGATCAAATCCAGCTTTTTGGATTCGGCCAGCTTGCGGGCTTCCCGGCGAACCAGGGTGACCAGTTTGCCCGAGTTTTCTTCGGCGATCCCCAGCCGGGCGTGCACCATCGGTCCGAAGCGGGTGTCTGAGACAAACCACTCGCCACAGGTGTTTTCCGGAAAATCAATCGCCTTTTCAGGACAAAAATGCACGCAAACGCCGCAGCCCTCGCAGTTAATGGCATTGACCCGATAATCTGCGCTGATGGCGCCGAAGCGGCACATCTCCCGGCACAGCCCGCAGGCGGTGCATAATTCATGATTGATGACGGCATTGTTGCCCGATTGAAAATCGGCATGCCGGACGATGGTCGGATTCAGGATAAGATGAAGATCGGCAGCATCCACATCCGCATCGCAGAGAACTTCATTTTCAGCCAATGAGGCAAAGGCGGCCATTAAACTGGTCTTGCCGGTTCCGCCTTTGCCGCTGATGATAATCAATTCTTTCATGGGATTCCAACTGTAATGTTTGATTCCCCGCAGCTTGCCGGGGAAGGTTCAATAAACAAGGGACCGAATTTTTCGGTAAAGTTCCAGGAATTTTTCTTTCCATTCAGGCATGACCTCTACGATCATATTCCCCCGTGCATAAGCCTCGGCAATGCACCGATCGAAAGGTATTTCCATGAGAATCGGCAAATTTTCACCGGCGGCATATTGCATTACTTTTTCATCCCCCAGCCCGGCGCGATTAACCACCAAGCCGCAGGGAATATTAAGTACCTTCACGGCGCCGACAGCCAGCTTCAAGTCATTCAGGCCAAACGGCGTGGGCTCGGTTACCAGCAAAACGAAGTCAGCCCTTTTCATGGATTCGATTACCGGACAGGAGGTCCCGGGGGGTGCATCCACGATGGTCAGCCGGGCCGGATCCGCATAGGAAAGAACCTGCCTTATCAGAGGCGGCGACATGGCCTCGCCGACCCTTAATTTACCATGAATGAATTCAATGCCGTTGCGATATCCTTTTTGAATGACTCCCAGCTCCCGTTCTTTTTCGGTGATGGCAAGCTCCGGACATACCGCCATGCAGCCGCCGCAGCTATGGCAGAGTTCTTCGAAAGGCAGGACTGTTTCAGCGACAACCACGATGGCTTTATATCGGCAGATTTCACCGCATTTCCCACAAAGGACGCATTTAGCCATATCTACCTCGGGAACCGGTGTGGTGCCGCGCACAGTCTGGTCAAAAATCGGCTTGATAAACAAATGGGCGTTGGGCTGTTCGACATCGCAGTCCAGCAACTGAACCTGCGAGCCGATCGACAGCGCCAGATTGGTGGATACCGTGGTCTTGCCGGTCCCCCCTTTTCCGCTGGCGACGCTGATGATCATTGTTAACTCCCTTTAATGGCTTGGTACCCCTGAAATCCCCTTCCCCTGCCGCGTCCCATGCCCTGACCGCGACCCATGGATTTTCCCCCCATGCCGGCATGCGCCGCTGCGTTGGCCTCGCTGGTGGATTCTATCCGGCCCGTTTTGAATTTTTCCACTAAATTTTGAATTTGACCGCTCTGGCCGGCGTACACTTGAACTCCCGCCGCAGACAGGGTCTGCATTGCATTGGGGCCGCAATGACCGGTAATTATGGCTTTGGCTCCTCTGGCGGCAATAAATTGGGCTGACTGGATCCCGGCCCCGCCGCCCAGCGCGGCATTGTCATTGTCGAAAACCTCAAAACTCATTGTGTCCGTTTCGATGATTAAAAAATGACGGCACCTGCCGAATCGCGGATCCAATTGCGATCCCAAATCCCGGCCTGCTGAACTGATTGCGATTTTCATTGTGCGGACTCCTTGTTCAGGTTCATGCAGAATCTATTATTTATAAACCGGCCCTATAACCCCTGACGGGAATTCCCACAGCAGCTTCCCGGGCCCGCGCAGCCTGCGTGCTGCGGTTGTGACCCACAGCAGCCGGTATCGCCGGCGCCGGGCAGCTTGGAGTGCGGTGCCCCGGATAATGACGAATGGGCCGATATCAGTTTTTTCAGATTATGGCTGCCGCAAAAGGAACATTGCGGCCGGTCCATGGAAATGTTTACAAGCAGTTCACTGACTCTGCCACAATCTTCGCAAAAATAGTCATATAACGGCATGTGATTTGCTCCTTTTTGGTTTGTCCCTATACCCAGTGATCTTCGACATCGGCCTCTGCGGCTGGTTGAAGGGCTCCGACCTTAAATTGTTCGATTGCATCCTTTACCCTTCCGTGCGCACCGGTCATTATTTTAACACCGGCTGTTTGCAGAACCTTGAAGGCTTTCGGCCCGCAATGACCGGTAATCAGAACATCCACCTTTTGGTCGGCAATGGTCTTTCCCGCCTGAATTCCCGCTCCCTGAGCAAGATTAAGGTTCTGGCGGTTTTCCACCGCCTCGAAAATCAGGGTGTCAGGGTCGATAACAATAAAATATGCCGCTCTGCCGAACCGAGGGTCCAAGTCGGCGTCCAAGCCTTTTCCCGTGGATGTAATTGCCAGTTTCATGTTTCGATACCTTTCGATTGATGGTTACCCTGTCGCAGGCCACTTATGAGCATATTCTCATAATGAAACTAAAGGTTTTTAGGCCGGATGTCAACCATTTTTTTTGCATTCCCATAACTCCATTCCTTACGCTGGTTGCAGGAAAGTATTTCTTTGACTTATCCGCGCTTTGTTTATAGGAAGTTTTTATATCGGTTCACGGTGACATCGTTATGGGGGGCGGGGGCGGAGGGACCATATCCGATAACAAGGGATGAAGCTATCGAGCCGATATTTATTCCATCGCCTGGCGCCGGCGCCCAAGCCGGCCGGTATATCGGCGCGAATGATTACGGCCGCCCGCATTGGGACTGCGGTGGGCTGCAGACTGATCGACTTCAGGAAAGCGGTTTTTCTGGTTGCGGTCTTGGTCTTCAGCGACTCCATGGTCCAGGGCGAGCCGGTCATGACCATCGCCAAAGATAGTGTCAAAGCGGACTTAAGCCAGCCTGCCGTTTGGGTGGCGATTATTTTCCTTTAAATTTCGGTTTCCTTTTTTCCATAAACGCGGTGACCGCTTCCTGGACGTCTTCGGACGGCAGCGCAGCGGCATTTTTCTGGGCCACGTACTGCAAACCGGCCTGGATTCCGTAGTCGCGACTGTGCAGGATGACCTCCTTGGTTCCCTGAACCGTCAATGGCGGGCACTGGGCAATTTGGGAGGCGATTTTTTCAGCATCGGTATACAAACTTTCGCGATCTTCGCAGACGCGGGTGATTAACCCCATCTGCAATGCTTCATCGGCCGTGAAATCCCGGCCGGTCAAGGCAAGTTCTCGAAACCAGCCATGGCCGATAATGTACGGCAATCGTTGCAGGGTGCCCAAATCGGCAATGATGCCCATGCGGGTTTCCCGGATGCTGAAGACGGCGTCTCTGGTGGCGATGCGGATGTCACAGGCGCTGATCAAGTCGATACCGCCTCCGATGCAATGGCGGTGAATGGCCGCGATCACCGGTTTGCGGCATTGTTCAATTCGGCTGAAAGCCGCCTGGAGCGCCATGATCGCCATGCGGGTCCCTTCGCGCTGATCGGCGGCGTTGCCGCTGAGAACTGATTCCGCTGCCTCCAGGTCGGTGCCGGCCGAAAAACACCGGCCCTCCGCTTTGACGATCACGGCACGGATGGACGGATCCCGGTCAAACTTTTCCATATGCTCGGACAACTCAGAAAAAAAACCGATCCCCATGGTATTGAGTTTTTCGGGCCGATTTAACGTCAACCAGGCGACATGCTTATCGGTATCAACCTTGAACCGGGCAATTTCATTCATTTGCTCTCGCTTCGTGCATTGTGACAGCGCTTGTATGAACTTCTTCGAAAATGCTGTACCTTATCGGATTTCGAAAAGAAAAATCAACAGATATAGTCCCGATTGGACGAAAAATAGTTCCAAAACGCAATTGATCCTCCTTCAAGTTTGGGGTAGGGTAGTTAACCGGGAGGGCATCCCCGGGCAGGCATCCCATGCCAAGCTGCTTTACTCACTTCACCCCCAAAAGGATTTCAGATGGTTGTCGTTCCCCACTCATCGCGCCGGGAATCCGCACTCGGCTTGGTTTATGCCGCTACGGCTTTTTTGATATGGGGCCTGAGCCCTGTCTACTGGAGAGCCCTCGGCCCGGTACCTGCCCTGGAAATCATCATGCATCGGGTGGTCTGGTCGTTTGGACTGCTTGTTGGTCTGATTTTTATACAGGGACGCTGGCATGAATTCGTGGCGGTATTGAAAAACGGCCGTACCATGCTGACTCTTTTTGCTACTGCAACCATTATATCGGGCAATTGGCTTTTATATATCTGGGCGGTCAACAGCAACTATCTTCTGCAGGCCAGCCTGGGGTATTACATCAACCCCCTGTTAAATGTCGTGTTGGGAGTGTTATTTTTAGGGGAGCGGTTAAGAAGGCCACAGATTCTATCGGTACTTCTGGCCACTGCCGGTGTTCTGTATCTGACCGTGACCTACGGCCGGTTTCCATGGATTTCGCTCATATTGGCATCGACTTTCGGATTTTACGGTCTTATCCGCAAGGCGGCGCCGGTAGGGCCCCTGGTGGGACTGGCCGTTGAAACCTTGCTGCTATCGCTGCCGGCCGCACTCTATCTCATCTATCTATATTCCCGCGGGACTGGTGTTATATTCCAGATAAGCCTCCGGCTCGATTTGCTTCTCATCGGCTGTGCACCGCTGACGGCCTTACCTTTGCTGCTCTTTAATCTGAGCGCCAAACGGATATATCTTTCCACTTTGGGCCTGATGCAGTACATCGCACCCAGCTGTATGTTCTTTCTGGCCGTCTTTTTTTATGATGAATCATTTTCAGCGGCCCAGGTCTTGACTTTTGTGATGATTTGGACGGCTTTGGGGATCTACTCGACGGATTCTCTCTTGTCCTACCGGCGGGCTATCTGACAAAAAATCAACAGGAGATTTACAATGGCCAAACAGGTATTGCAACGATTGATATGGCTTTGCCTATTGCTCGCCTTGGCGGCATGCAAAGAAAAAACGGAGATTATCGAAAATATCCGGGCCATCAAGACGATCACCGTCAACGAGCAGGCGACGGAGCAGGTGCGCAAACTTGCCGGAATCGTTGCCGCCGTCGACTCCTCCGGCCTGAGTTTTCAGGTCGGCGGACAGGTGATTTCCGTGAAAGTCGACATTGGAGATCGCGTCGAAAAGGGACAGGTACTGGCCGCTCTCGATCCGGAGCCCTATCGGCTCGAGGTGGATGCGATCGAGGCCGAACTCGTAAAGGCCAGGGCCAATGTCACCAATACGAAGGCCGAGTTCGATCGTCAGAAACGGGTTTACGATCAGGGTGCCGGCGCGAAAAGTGATCTGGATGCCGCCGAATATAATTTGAAAGCGGCCCGAAGCGCGGTAAATTATCAGATGGCCAGACTGGATCTTGCCAAACGCAACCTGCGCAACACCCACCTGCTTTCTCCTTACGACGGCACCATCGCCTGGCGGTCGGTACAGCCACACGAGGAAGTGCAAGCCGGCCAGAAAGTGTTCGAGATCAATGCCACGGGAACGATGGAAGTGCAACTGGCCGTACCGGAGACCACCATCGACCTGATTCAAGTCGATGATCCGACGACGATCTCTTTTCCCACGCTGCCGGGCGATACTGCCAAAGGCCGCATCTCCTATATTGGCTCCGCCGCTGTCAAGGCCAATGCCTTTCCGGTCAAAGTGGTGCTGATCGATCCGGATAAAAAGGTCAAGCCCGGAATGACCGCCGAAGCCAATCTGTATATAAAAGCTCAAAACCGGAACCCCGGTTTCCTGGTTCCGCTCCAGGCAATCCTGCCCGCACCGGAGGCGAATCAGGGGTATGCCTTCGTGTATGATCCCGGGACGTCGGCGGTCAAAAAAACGCCGGTGCGCTCCCGTGGCATGGAGAATAATGAAGCAATCGTGTACGAGGGCCTTGCCGCCGGGGATATCATCGCAGTGGCCGGTGTGAGTTTTCTAGCCGATGGGATGAAAGTCAAACTGATGAAAAGGAACGCAAAATGAAAGGGATCACCTCTTTTGCGCTGAATAATTCACGAACCGTCGTCATGACCCTGCTGCTGGTCGTCGTCGGAGGCATCTCTGCATTTTTGAACCTTCCGAAACTGGAAGACCCCTTCATAACGATTCGCGAAGCGGTGGTGGCGGCCAGGTATCCCGGCATGCCGGTGGCGCAGGTCGAGCGCCTGATCACCCGGCCCATCGAAGAAAAAATCCGCAGCATCGGCGAAGTGGACAAAATCAAGGATTCCACCTCCAAATACGGCGAAAGCGTCATCCATGTGACCATTAAGGATGAAGTGCCTGCCGAACAGCTTCCGGCAACCTGGAAACTGCTGCGCAACCGGATGAATGATGTCAAATCCGAGCTGCCGGAAGGTACCATCGGGCCCATGGTTAATGATACCTTCGGCGACACCTCGGTGGCCACCATTGCACTCTGGAGCGATGGATTCTCCATGGCCGAAATGCATGAAACCGCCCGTCAGATCAGAGAGCGCCTCAATCTGATGAAGGGAATCCAGAAGGTCGACCTCACCGGTGTGCAGGATGAACGCATCTATCTGGAGGTGTCAAACGCCAAGATTGCGCAACTGGGAATCGATACCGCCGATATCGGCAAAAGCTTGCGGGAGCAGAATATCCTCCTGCCCGGCGGCCGGATCGACATCAACGATGTGGAAATCATCGTGGAGACTCAGGGCCGGTTCAAGTCCATAGAGGAGATCGCAGAGGTGCTCATCCCGATTACCGGCACCCAGGCTTCGATTGCCCTGCGCGATATCGCAACGATTAGAAAGGCATACGTGGAGCCGATCCACAACCCGGCCTACTACAACGGCCGTCAGGCCATCGTTCTCAGCGTTTTTATTCTCAGGGGGGTCGATGCCGTTGACTTCGGCGAGCGTTTACAAAAAGAAATCGTGGAGATAGAACAATCCCTGCCATGGGGCTACGTGCTCGAATTTGCCACCTTCCAGCCCGAGCTCATCAAGAAAGCCGTCAGCGGTATGGTGGTCAATGTGGTCGAAAGCGTGGCCATCGTTCTTGCGGTGGTCATGCTGCTGCTGGGAGTTAGAACCGGTTTGATAGTCGGCTCGTTCATCCCCCTGGTCATGCTTTTCGGCATTTTGATGATGCATGCGCTGGGAATCGATATGGAACGGATGTCGCTGGCTACGATGATTATCGCCCTAGGCATGTTTGTGGATAACGCCATCGTGGTTTCCGATGACATAAAGGTTAATCTGGAATCGGGAATGACACGCAAGGATGCGGTTTTAAAAACCGGTAGCTCCCTTGCGCTGCCTTTACTCACAAGCACGCTGACAACCGTATTTGCCTTTGGACCGATTTTGCTGCAGATTGGCAGCACGGGGGATTACACCTCTTCGCTGGGTTCGGTGATGACGATTTTGCTCATGGGATCCTGGTTTTTTTCCATGTTTTACTCCACCACCATGTGTTACTGGTTTTTAAAACCCAAACCGGCTGCCGATGATGGTGAAAAGCAGAAGTGCGATCCCTACCAGGGAAAATTCTATCAATTCTACCGCCGGATTTTAAAATTTTCCCTGCACTATCGAATCCTGGTGCTGGCTTTGACAGGCGGCATATTTGTAGCGGCACTTTATGCGGCAACATTTATCCCCCAGGCCTTTTTCCCGAGCGGGGATCGAAACCAGTATTTGATTTATGTCGACCTTCCCGCCGGCACGCGCATCGAGGAGACCGACCGGGCTGTCAGGAAACTCAGCGCCTGGCTGCAGGACAAAGATAAAAACCCGGAAATCACCAGCACCATAGCCTATGTTGGCAACGGTGGACCGCGCTTTTTCCTGTCTTTGTCACCGGTGGATCCGGACCCGTTCGTCGGATTTTTGGTGGTCAACACCCAAACGCGCAAAGAAGTGTCCGAACTGGTCACGCGCACCAATCAATACCTGCTGGATAATTTTCCCAATGTACGCGGCAGGGTCAAGGCCATGTGGCTGGGCGGCAGTGAAACCGGCCTGATGCAAATCCGGCTCAGCGGCCCCGGCATTGAGTTGTTGCAGGAGCAGGCCGAGCATCTGATGGCTGCACTCAGGAAGATTCCCGGTACCATCGATATCAAACAGGATTGGAACAACCGGGTGTTTACGGCCAAGACGGATGTCGATCAGACCCGTGCCCGCCGCGCGGGGGTGACATCGCGGGATGTGGCCGATACCCTGGATTTCTTTGTCGACGGCGCCACGGCCACAAATTTTTATCAGGGAAATGTCGAGATCCCGATCGTCGGGCGCGGCGTCAAGGCTGAACGGGATTCTCCTGACAGCTTGCGCACGCTCGGTGTCCGTTCTCAAAGCGGCGGCAGTGTACCGCTCAACCAGGTCGCTGATGTGTATGTCATCGGCGAGTTGAACCGGATCGTGCGCTACAACCAGGAGCGTACCATAACCGTCAGCGCCAAGAACCAGGTGCTGAAGGCTTCCGAGATCTTCGCCGCCATCGAGCCGGTCCTGGCGGAAATGAATTTTCCCCAAAACTATCACTGGGAGGTTGGCGGTGAGTTGGAGGACTCCGCCAAGGCTCAGAAAAATCTGGCAAAATGGCTGATGCCCTGTTTCGGCGGCATTGTGTTTTTACTGGTCTGGCAGTTTAACTCCATCCGGCGGGCCGCCATCATCATCCTGACGATGCCGCTGGTCATTATCGGGGCAGTGGTCGGTCTGCTGGCGATGCAAGCCGATTTCGGCTTCATGGTTATTCTCGGGCTTTTGGCCCTGGCCGGATCGATTGTAAACAACGGGATCGTGATGATCGATAAAATTGAGGAAAACAGGCGCGACGGGCAGACGCCCTATGATGCGGTCGTCAATTCGGCTGTCAGCCGATTCCGACCCATCCTGCTTTCGGTTTCAACGACCATGCTGGGATTCACGCCGCTGATCGTCAATCACGATCCGCTTTTTTACGGTATGGCCTGCATCATGTTCTTCGGTCTGGGCATCGGCAGTCTGTTTACACTAAACTATGTGCCGGCACTTTACAGTATCTTTTTTCGGGTCAAAGCCCCGGCGGCTTGATCAATGCCCGGTGCGATCCCCCACAAGCCGAAGCCGCCGGCGAAAAAGCTTCCGGGCTGATCGATAAAGAAACCGTGGCATTTTGGTGTGTTTTAAAATCCTTAGGGGCTTATTTATACAGCTCCGGTCGTCTGTTGGGAAGAAAATAACGCATTCGATGGTCCCTGACGTCCGTCAGGTCACCGGCTTTCAAATCCGCCACCAGCAACCCTTCCCGGGTACTGGTTTTATTTTTCAATATTTTGCCCGACGGTCCGATCACGACTGCCAATCCGGGGAACTCGAGCCCCCTTCCATTATTGCCGGCCTGGTTGCAAGCCACGATGAAAACACCATTGTCATAGGCTCTGGCTGTCAGATGACGCATCCAGGAATCCAATTTTTGCTGCGACGTTCCCCGCGGAGAAGCATGAGGCATGAAAATGATGTCCGCACCCCCGAGGGCCATATGGGTCGAAAGCTCCGGGAAATGGGCATCGTAACAAAGCTGGATGCCCAGTTTAACGCCGGCAGTCTCAAATAAAGGGACGCTAGCGCCGGGGGTGAAAATTTTGCGCTCCGGTGGTGCGATATGGATTTTACGATAAATGCCGGCGATTTTTCGGGGGGTGACGACCAGGTGGCTTGCGAAGATACGGCCGTTTTCTTTTTTTCGGCCATCCCGGCGAGGATGGCGATCTGATGATCCCGTGCCCATTGCTGAAGCTGCTGGCTGATGCGGCCGGGGATCGGTTCGGCACAGGCTTTTATGTCGGATTTTGTGCTGTAGCCGGTAACGTTTAATTCTGGAAAGCAGATGAGCTGCGCTGCCCGGCTTTTCGCTTGTTCAATCCATGGCACCATTCCGGCCAGGTTGTCTGCAGTCCGGTTGACGACTGAATTGAAGACGACGGCTGCAATACGGATGTTTTTCATCAGACTTCAAATTCTGCTCTTATCTTAAATACCCGGGTTGCCGGCATATTGAGGATATCGGTGACTCCGGTTTCTTTTGCAATCTGTTTTAGATTTTCATCAATTTCCGACATCGAAGGGGCTATGAATGTGAACCACACATTGTATTTATTGTCGCGCTGATAATTGTGGGTGACCCCCGGATGGCGATTGACGACCTCGGCAAAAAAATCGATTTTGTCTGCAGGCACACTGGCGGCGCACAAAGTACTGACAAAGCCGATCTTCCCGGGGACGAAATTACCGCCAATACGACGTATAATACCAATTTTTTTAAGTCTCGACACCCGTTTCAACACTTGCTTTTCGGACAGGTTCAATTCATCCGACAGGGCGCGATAAGGACGGGAGGTTATCGGAAAATCCGATTGGATCCGATTCAAAATGGCCTTGTCTATGTCATCCAGTTCCAGCATGCAATCCCCTTAATTGATATTCGTTGGTCAGTCCCTCGGCGGCGAAGCGCATGCGGTATCCAGGTATGATCCGGATATGGCAGGGTTCCGCCAAGGCGACCTTTTATTCGGCAAAGCGGCTCTCCATTATGCGAACATCCACTTTGCGGGTGCGTGGACCGTCAAATTCGCAAAAGAATATTCCCTGCCAGGTACCCAACACCAGTCGGTTGTTTTCAATGGAAATCAGCTCGGACGAACCCACCAGCGTCGCCTTCACGTGGGCCGGAGAATTGCCTTCCAGATGCTGGTAGTCCGCTTTCCAGGGGACGATCTGATTTAAAATCATCAGGATATCCGACTTTACGCTGGGGTCGGCATTTTCATTGATGGTCACTGCGGCGGTGGTGTGCGGCACATATACCATGCACAACCCCTGACCGATCCCCGATTTCCGAATCAACTGATTGATATTTTCCGTTATATCGATTAATTCCGTCCTTTGTTGCGTTTTGACCGAAAGATTCATGCAAGCCTCCTTAAATTGGCGCTCAACCAAACGACTGAAGACAGATTACCGAAAAAGTGATTACCATAAAAAAAGCCCTGCGCTCAGGCAGGGCCTTTGAAATACAGAATTATCGCTCACGGGAGTAGGACTATACGCACCCGGTCGGCTTGGGAAGTCCGGCCATTTTACAGGCTCCCTTTCCAGGTCCTGACGGAAAAAGCTCATAGATGTGTTTCAGTTTGAAACCGGTGACTTTGGAAAGCACCCGCACCATCGGGGCAATTCCGTTTTTTTCGTAATAATCACGCAAAACGTCGATCACTTTGTTGTGTTCGTCATTGAGTTCCTCGATGCCTTCTTCCTTTTTTACCCATTGAACCCACTCGGAACTCCAGTTTTCGTATGAATCAATAAACCCGTCTTCGTCGACCGTGAACGTTTTACCCATGAATTCTACTGTTGGCATTTAATCATCCTCCTTTGAATTTTATAATTAGATAGGCCGTCAGCCCGTTAGATAATTGTTAAAAGAACACCTTTATACGAATCATATTTCTTTGTCAATATTAAAAAATTAATATTCCCTGGGTGTTTCATTCAACTGTTCCAAGGTAAAGACCGGTCCGTCCTTGCAGACGAATTCTCTGCCGATATTACACCGGCCGCACATACCGATACCGCACTTCATGCGATTTTCCAGCGACATGATAATTTTATCGTGCGAATAACCCAGCTTCTCCAGCACCGGTTGGGTGAATTTGATCATGATCGGCGGTCCGCAAATAATCGCATAGGTATCGTCGCCGGCGGGCGGAGCTTTCTGCTCCGTAATGGTCGGCACAAAGCCGGTGTTGTATTTCCAGTTCGGATCGTCGGTGCCGTCAACCGTGATATGCATGTTGATATCATCCCGCTTTTCCCACTGTGTCAGCTCATCCCGATACAGGAGCATGCCGGGCGTCCTGGCGCCGTAGATAACGTGGATGTCATTGAACTTGGATCGGTTGGAAGGATCGAGCATATAGACGATGGAAGACCGCAGGGTCGTAAATGCGAATCCGCCGCCGATAATCACGATGTTTTTACCTTCCAATATTTCCCAGGGGTACCAATTGCCCAGCGGGCCGCGAATTCCCATCACATCACCGGCCTTCATGGAGTGCAGCCAGGAGGACACCAGACCCACCCTATTGACCGTAAATTTGACAAATCCCTTTTCGCTGGGAGATGACGCGATTCCGATGGGAATTTCCCCTTTTCCGGTCACCGAAAGCTCAGCGAACTGGCCGGCCTTATATGCAAATTTTTGTTCATCTTCGGTATTAAGGAAAACGAACTTGAATGTTTTCAGATTCTTGTCTTCAGTTTCGATGGTGATATCATCGATGCGAACCGGATACGGCAAATATGGATTTTGCACAATAACCCCCATTTATCTTCTGTCTCTAGGCAGCGCAGCTGTTTTGCGCCGAGCCGTAGCTGTTCATTTGATTGCAAACCCGGCGGATATCGATATTCACGGGACATGAGCGAACACAGCGCCCGCAGCCGACACATTGAATCCCGGCATCATACTTATCCACATAATATTTCAATTTATGCATGAAACGCTGGCGGACCCGGTGCAATTTGGTTCCCCGGGGATTGTGTCCCGTGCCGTGGACGGTAAACAGCGGGTACATGCAGCTGTCCCAGTTGCGCATCCGTATGCCTTCCTTGCCGCGGTTTTCATCCTGAATGTCAAAGCACCAGCAGGTGGGGCATACAAAGGTGCACGTCCCGCAGTTTATGCAGGAAAAGGACACATCTTCCCAGAAATCGGCCTTGTAAAGTTCATTTGTGTCGACTTGCTTCAATTTATCGGTTTCGACTGAAGCCGTGATTCTGGCCTCCGCTTCCTGTCTGCGGCTGTCAATTTGCTCAGCGGCGGCATCCACATCCACAGCCGTTTGCCAACCGGCGGCGGTGCTGAAATTTTCTCCTTTTTCAGTGAGAATCTTCGCCAGGTAATTGTCCCCGGCATCGACCAGCAGAATATCCAGGCCCTCTTCATGATAGGGTCCGCAGCCGGCGGTGGTACAAAAGCAGCTGCTGCACGGCGAGTCACAAGCCAGTCCAATCAGAGTGGTGGCTTCACGGGCTCGAATCCAATAGGGATCTTTGTAGTCGGACGTGTCGAAATTATGATTGACCAGGACCAACGCTTTAGCATCGCAGGGTCGCATACCGAGGACGGCCTTGGGGGAATAGTCCTTTTCGACGTCTTTCATGATGTGGTGATCTTTTTCCGACTCGTCCAGAGAATACTCGAACATCACTTCCGATTGGGGATAAATGATCGATTTGGGTGAGAGGCGGGAATTCACGTAGCCCATATCCGGCAGTTCATCCTTGTCAAGTGCCTTGAAATTATGGAACTGCTCTTCTTTGACCGGACCGTAAAGACGGTAGGATTCAGCCGCTTTTGCGAGACCGTCCGCCCACTTTTTCTTGTCGATTTGTATGACCTTCATAGCATCTGCCTTTATTCCATTCCTGTTTGGTATAACAAAACACCTATCATTTAATGAACTCATCCGGATCCGCGGCTTTGTAGGTATCCAGCGGCGGACGCACATCCAGCGACATGCCGGCTTCCCAATCAAACAACTCGCGACAGTCGTGTTCCAGCTTGCGGGTCAACAGCCGCATATTGATCCCCACCGGGCAGGCCCGTTCGCAAGCCCCGCAATCCGTGCATCGGCCGGCGCAATGATAGGCCCGCAAAAAATGAAATGTTTTCACATCGATTGGATCCTGACTTTTCCCCACCCACTGGGGCTGGGATTCATCCACAAAGCACGTCGGACAGTAGCAAAGCGGGCAGGCGTTACGACAGGCGTAGCAGCGGATGCAAGGGGAAAGCAGATCATCGAAATATTTAATTTTTTCCTCGGGCGGCAACGACTCTACCCTGCGAATATCCGCGTAACGGTCGATGTCCTGCTGTTCTTCCACCAGATCGGCGACCAACTCATCGTATTCCACGGGGTTGCGATGGGCGCATAGGGCGCAGTTTTGCTGCAAAACATCCAGCTTGTTTAAAACCTCCTGGAACCCGTTTCCTTTTACCGTGATCTTTGCTCCGTCTTCGGTGACTTCCATGATTTCCCCGTCAAACATGGAATAGATTTTGCGCTTATCGATCATGCCCTTGCAGGGGACTCCGATGATGACAAGTTGATTCCGTTTTATCTTGTTTTCGATGATGTGCGTGACAATATTTCTGGAATCGCATCCTTTGGCGAGAATACCGATTTTTTCCTTGCGGTCGGTCAGGTAATTTGCCAGGTTGATGCCGCAGTTGCTGTCCCAGATCAGATTCTGGACATCTTCTTCGGTTCTGGCAAAACAAGGCTCGTTCATCATGGGGACCGTACCCTTGCGGAAGCCGATCACCAGGTCGACCTTGCATTCCTTGAGAAGCCTTTGGGAGATTTCCCTTATTTTTTCGATATAGCTTGTCATCTTAAGCAACCTTCGCCTTTGATTTTGAAAAAGTTTGATTGGGACCGAGGGCCATGACCGTGTCGGTGACCTCTTTGACAACCGTCACGAATTTGGTGGACTCAGCCGACGAGACCCACGAGAACTGAATGCGACCGGGTTCGATCCCCATGTATTCCATCAGATTTTTGAACAGGGCGAATTTGCGGCGGGCGTAGTAATTACCTTCCAGGTAATGGCATTCACCGGGATGTCACCCGGAAACCCAGACGCCGTCTGCGCCTTCACGCAGGGCCGCCAGAAAGAATTTGGGATCCATCCGTCCCGTGCAGGGAATGCGGATAACCCGGATGTTGGCGGGATATTCCATCCTGCTGACCCCGGCAAGGTCGGCGGCGCCATAACTGCACCAGTTGCATAGAAAAGCCGCGATTTTCGGTTCCCAATCAGACATCGTCAATTATCTCCTTAATTAATATGATTGGCCACAGACCCACACAGACAAACGCAGACAGTATAACAACCTAAAAAAAGCCCGTGTGTCGGTATGCGTCTGTGGCTGTTTATTTTGCAACCCGTACCTCGCAACCACCTACCCGGCCTCGCTCATGGAAAAGATCTGCGAAAAAATCTGATCGTTGTCGAAACCTTTTAAATGAATCGCGCCGGAACGGCAGGATGCGACACACAGGCCGCAGCCTTTACACAGCACCGGATTGATCCGAGCCTTTCCGTTCCAGGGGCGTTCTTCCGCGAAAGATGGTGCCGAGTACGGACAAACCGATACGCAAACCCCGCATTGACTGCACAGGGCCGGCGAAGTTTCAGCCACCGTACCGCTGGTATGAATGGTCTTGCGCGCCAGCAGTGTCATGGCGCGCGAGGCGGCCGCCCGGCCCTGGGCGATGGACTCATCGATCGGTTTCGGGTAATGGGCCAGACCGCAGAGGAAGACACCGTCGGTGGCAAATTCGGATGGTCCGAGCTTGGCATGGCGCTCAACAAAAAAACCGTCATCGTTCAGCGGTACCTTGAAAAAATTGGCAAGCTGCTCATCCCGGTTGGGAATAATTGCCGTGGCCAGACACAGCAGATCCGCTTCTATTTGTACCGGCCTGCCGAGGATCGGGTCTGCGGAATGTATCAGGAGTGCGCCGTCTTTTAGTTCCACCCGCGGTTTGTGGTCGAGGTCAAACCTCATGAAAATCACCCCCGCCTCACGGGCCTGTTTGTACAGGTATTCCCGCTCGCCGTAGGTTCTGATGTCCCGATAGAGAATGATGACGGTCATATCGGGGTTCAGTTTTTTCAGCTGCATGGCATTGTCGATCGAATGCGTGCAGCAAACCCGCGAACAGTAGGGCCGTTGCGGTTCACGGGAGCCGACACACTGGATGAAGACCGCCGTATCGAGCTTCTTCAGTTCAGGGTCGTTGTCGATGAATTTTCGGTCGAGCTCCAGGCTGGACAGGATGCGCGGATCATCGCCATAATGGTATTCGGCCGGCTTCAGGGGAGAGGCGCCCGTGGCCATAACCGCTATGCCGAATTTCAATCGGTCCTCAGCACCGCTGGAGGACAGGGCGCCTTCAAAACTGCCGACAAATCCCTCGACCTTGGAAAGGGTCGTATCCAGGTGCAGGTGGATGTTTTTATTTCCCTGAACTTCGGCAATGAGTCCGGACAGTCTCTGCTGAACGTCATCGCCGGCCACTGTTTTGTACAGGTTTAACGCCTGGCCGCCCAGCTGGGCGCTGCGTTCGACAATGTGGGTGGCATAGCCCTGGTTCGCCAGACTTTTGGCCGCCGCCATTCCGGAAATACCGCCGCCGATGACCAGCGCCGTCTGATCGACTTCGAGTTCGGCCTCTTTGAGCGGTTGCATGAGCGTGACCTTCGATACGGCCATGCGCACCAGATCCTTGGCCTTTTTAGTGGCAAGTTCGGGGTTGTTTTTGTGCACCCAGGAGTCCTGGTTGCGAATGTTGGCCATTTCAAATAGATATTTGTTCAGTCCTGCATTGATCAATGTTTCCTGGAACAAGGGCTCATGGGTTTTGGGAGTGCAGGCCGCTACCACGACCCGATTCAGATTTTTCTGTTTGATAATCTGGGACATGGTCTCCTGGGTGTCTTGCGAGCAGGAATACAGATTGTCGCTGGCGTATTCCACATAAGGCAGGGTTTTGGCATACTCGGCCACAGAGGGTACGTCGACAACCCCGGCAATGTTGATCCCGCAGCGGCAGACAAATACACCGACCCGCGGTCGCTCATTGATGACATTGGTTTCCGGGATGACCTCCGGGACTTTGGTTTCGGTGTTGCGGGCCGAACTCAGTATTTCACCGGCCGCCGCGGCGGCGGCGCTGGCATCCACTACCGCCTGGGGAATGTCCTTGGGACCCTGAAACGCGCCGCATACATAGATGCCGGGTCTGGAAGTGGCAACTGGATCGAACGTGTCGGTTTTGCAGAAGTTTCCCGCGGTCAGTTCGATCCCCAGACGCTTGGCCAGCTCAATGGTCTCCGGGGGTGTCTGTAAGCCGACCGAGAGAACGATCATATTGAAAGTTTCCAGTTTCAGGTCGCCGTGCTCGTCCACGAAACGGATGGAAAGATCCCCACTGTCTCTCACCGGATCGATGGAATGGACCCGGCTGCGCAGAAAGCGAACGCCCTGTTTTTCCCTGGCATTGTCGTAGAACCGTTCGAATTCCTTGCCGTGGGTTCGCATATCCATGAAGAATATGGCGCAATCGAGGTTGTCGCCGGCATGCTCCTTGGCAATCACGGCTTCCTTGATGGCATACATGCAGCAGACCGAGGAACAGTATGAATTGTCGCAACGATTCAAGTCCCGGGACCCGACGCATTGAAACCAGGCAATCTTTTGAGGCTCGGTGTGATCGGAGGGCCGCACCAGATGGCCGCCCGTGGGCCCCGAAGCGGACAGAATCCGCTCCATTTCCATCGAGGTGATGACGTTTGAATGCCGTGCGTAATTGTATGAATCAAATTTCGACGGATCGAAGGGTTCGAAACCCGGTGCCAGAATGATCGATCCGACATCCAGTTCGATGATTTCATCCTGCATGGAATGATCGATGGCGTCCACGCCGCAGAATTCAACACAGATTTTGCAGCCGCCGGTTTTGAAATGGACGCATTTGCTGCGATCGATGGCCGGGGTGTTGGGGACCGCCTGGGCATAGGGCACATAGACGGGTTTGCGGCCTTTGAGGCCTACATCGTATTCAGAGGGAATCGGTTCGGCCTCGATCCGCGTGTGCTGCTGTTTGATTTTGTCCAGGGTAATGTGGCCGGTTGGACATACGGACGCACAGGCTCCGCAGGCAATGCAGGCTTCGGTTTGGATATGAAACGGCGTGTCCACTTTCATGTCGACCCCGCGGCCGGTAAGACCGATGGCATTGGTCCCCATTTTTTCGCAGATGCGCACACATAGCCCGCAAAGAATGCAGGTATCGTTTTCTTTCGGGAAGCGAGGTTCTTCAATCCCATATTTTGCGGCCATTTTCTGCAAAAGGGGGACCTCCGGGCAGCGCGCCAACAGCAGCTCGACGATCAGCTTACGCCCCTGATGCACACCTTCAGAGTCGGTGTTGACCTCCATTCCTTCCCAGATGGGGTAATTGCAGGCCGTCACGTAGCGGGTCCGCCGTCCGTCGAAAAGTTCCACCGTACACAGGCGGCACATGCCGGCCGGTTCCAGCGCCTTGTGGTGACAGAGGGTCGGAATCTCGACGCCGTATTTTTCGGCCACCTGGAGGATATACTGTCCTTCTTCGCCCTGGACGGTTTTACCATTGAGTTTAAAAGTAATCATCTCTGTTTTCCCTTTTGTCTGTATAATCTTCAGTTGTGGATAAAAAACAACTATTTAACCACAATCGCATCAAATTTGCATGCCTCATAGCAAATACCGCATTTAATGCATTTATCCTGTTGCAGTATATGGTTTTTTTTCTTTTCACCGCTGATGGCTTCCTGGGGGCATTTACGTGCACAGACATGACACCCGGTACAGGCCTCAGGATCGATTTCATAGTGAAACAAGGGCTTGCACACACCGGCCGGGCATTTTTTGTCCCGAATATGGGCTTCGTACTCCTGACGAAAATAAAGAATGGTGGTCAAAACCGGATTAGGTGCCGAAGTACCCAGGCCGCAGAGGGAAAATTTTTGCGCCATGCTGCCCAATTCCTCCAGCATTTCGATGTCGCCCTCTTTGCCCTGGCCCGCGCATATATTATTCAACACCGTCAGCATCTGTTTGATTCCTTCGCGGCAGGGATTGCACTGGCCGCAGGATTCCTCTTTGAGAAAATCCAGAAAATATCTGGCCAGGTCCACCATGCAGGTGTTCTGGTCCATAACGATCATCGCGCCGGAACCCATGATGGAACCGACTTCGGCCAGTTTCTGATAATCCACCGGCAGATCCAAATATCTTTCGGGGATGCAGCCGCCTGAGGGGCCGCCGGTCTGCACCGCTTTAAAATCCTTTTTGTTCGGAACACCGCCGCCGATGTCAAACACAATATCCCTGAGTGAAATGCCCATGGGAACTTCAACCAGCCCGGTGTTTTTGATTTTACCCACCAAACTGAAGGTTTTTGTACCTTTGCTGTGAGCGGTGCCCATTCCGGCAAACCATCTCCCACCTTTCAGAATGATAGCCGGAACATTGGCGTAGGTTTCCACGTTGTTGAGGTTGGACGGACTGTCGCGGAATCCCTTTTCCACTGTATGGACGTATTTTGCACGCGGGCGTCCGGCATTGCCTTCCAGAGAGGCCATCAGTGCGGTGGATTCACCGCAGACAAAAGCGCCGGCACCGGTGGATATCTTGATATCAAAACTGAAATCCGTGCCGGCAATGTTGTCGCCCAGCAAACCGTATTTTTCAGCATCCTTAATGGCTTTGACAATCCGTTTGACGGCCAGCGGATACTCATTGCGGACGTAGATTGCTCCCTGGCCGGAGCCAATGGCCCTTGCGGCGATCAACATGCCCTCGATTACGCTGTGAGGGTCGCCTTCCAGGATGCTTCTGTCCATATAGGCACCCGGATCTCCTTCATCCGCATTGCAGATGATGTATCGTGCGCCCTTCTGTTTGGCGCAGGTGGCCCATTTAATTCCGGTCGGGAACCCGCCGCCGCCACGGCCTCTGAGCCCGGATTCCTTTATAATGCCGATGACATCTCCGGGTTCGATTTCGTGCAGTGCCTGAAGAAAGGCCCGGTATCCCTGCTTGGCGATGTACTCTTCAATACTGTCGGGATCGATATAGCCGCAGTTTCGCAGGGCGATTTTCACCTGTTTTTTATAAAAAGGGATGTCCTCCAAAAAAGGAATGCCATCGAGTGGGCTCACCTGTGCGAGGGGATTTTCGACTTTTTCCTCCAGAATGCCCCGTGGGTCCCGCATTTGCCCAAGGATCCATCTGCTTTTGAAATCGCCATCCATATATCCTTGAATGATGTCGGCAATTTTATCGGCGGTGACATGTTTGTACATCACCCGCGGTTTGCCGTATCCTAGAATTTCGACCAGCGGTTCCTCCTCGCAAAAACCGATGCAACCGGTTTGACAGACTTGGACCCCTGCACCGGCGGGGTACAGCTCCTGTGCCTTTTCATGGGATTTTTGAGCTCCGGCCGCGATACCGCATGATGCCATGCCGATGTTAACCTTAACGGCGTCCGGCCAATAAAGTCTTCGTTGATTTTGTAGGCTTATTTTTTCTAAGTCTTCGGCAGACTGGATTTTCATGGTCTCTTGCCTCACAGCATTATGTTATTCGTATTGATCTAAAATATTATCGACATCACCGGCGGCCAAACGGCCATGCATGTTCTCATTGATTTTCACCACCGGTCCCAGACTACAGCAACCGATGCAGCGTACCGATGCCAGCGTATAGCGCTTGTCATCCGTCGTCTGGCCGTCAGCGATGCCAAGCGACCCTTCGATTCTTTCGAGCACCCTATCTGCACCTCTGACGTGGCAGGCAGTGCCAAGACAAACCGAGACAATGTTGCGGCCCCGGGGTTCGAGACTGAATGTGCTGTAAAAAGTGGCCACCCCATATATTTTGCTTAAAGGGACACTGATCCTGACTGCCAGATATTCAAGTGCCGGGTGAGGTAAATAATTGTACCGCTTTTGAATCGCCTGAAGCATCATGATCAGGTTTTCTTTGTTATTGTCGAATTCTTTTTCGATAATCGAATCCAACTCCATGTAGTCGATCGGTTCACTTTGATCGACGGTTTGCACACCTGCTTCATTCATTCCAGAATCTCCTTTTGGCAATAGAGATGGCTATTGCCTAAAAATCAGAAGTCCGCAAAAACATAAGATTTATACGCGGAAGCTAACTCTCGGATACATTTTGGAGCACCACGGGACAATTTTCGACACACGCACCGCAGCCGGTGCAACGGTCCTCAATGATCGTGCGGGCGCGTTTTCTGACTTTAACTTTGAAATTTCCGGGGGAACCTTCCACACTTTCAAGGTCCGCATAGGTGATCAGTTCGATGTTCAAGTGCCGGCCGACCTCGACCAGTTTCGGTGAGATAATTCACATGGCACAGTCATTGGTGGGAAATGTCTTGTCCAATTGAGACATCACGCCGCCGATGGAAGGCGATTTTTCCAGCAGGTACACATAGTACCCGGAGTTTGCCAAATCCACGGCGGACTGCATACCGGCGATACCGCCGCCGACCACCAGCACGGAGCCCTTTACGTTATTTGCCATTTCTCGATCTCCTGCAGATAAAATTATGCTGACTTTATATTGTTGCATTATTACAAAAGCCTGCAAGATACAGTTTGATACCTTGGTTGTCAATAGAATTTGCGAAATTCGGGCGGCCCCCATTCCTTCCAGGTAGGCCCAGGTAAAACCTCTTTGATTTTTCACAGTTACTCAAGAAAGCTTATTATAACAGATTTTGGAGACGACTGAAACAGTTCGGTGCCGTGATTGCCGCCGGGCGCAAGATTGCAATCAATGGACGCTATGAATGTTGGTAGACGGGAATGGTGCAGAGCCGGGTTGGGTGGAATGCTGCAATAAAAAAGCCTTCCGATCGTATCTGGACCGGAAGGCTTTTAGCGGGTATCCGGTTGGTATCAGGCAGCCAACTGGAAGGCATGTTCCGTGGCGAAGCGAATCTCGGCCGGGGTGAACGGTTTGGGCAGGTAGTCGAAGGCTCCTAACCGGGCGCTTTCGACCGCCGTCTCGATGCTGGCATAGCCGGTGATAATAATTACCTTTGTTTCAGGGTTTTTGTCGCGGACCGCTTTTAATAGTTCAAGCCCCTGCACCCCGGGAATCCTGAGGTCGAGCAGCACGAGCCGATAGGGATTTGATCCGATTTTTTCGAGGGCTTCTTCTCTGGTGACGGCCTGATCCACAAGGTAGCCTTTTTTCGATAGGATTTTGCGGATATTATTGTTGACCGCGACTTCATCGTCGATTACCAGGACACTTTTAAAATCCGGAGGCTCCGCACTTCTTGTCAATGCCTGCACCTGCTGCTGCTCGACTTTGCGGCCATATTTCTTTTTGAGTTCCTCATAGGGCGTGACGACGATATCCTCATGGTGCAAATTGAGGGCGTAATCGGATCCGGTTACGGCACTGACCTCCTCAAAGTTGAAAGGCTGATCGATTCCGATCAGCTTGGCGGCATCAAATCCCTTCGCTTTTTGCGCTTTGCCTTTTTTAGCCTTTTTCTGGGGACATTCAGCGGTTTTGGTGCCGGCCTTGCAAGTGGCCCCCAGTTTTTTGAAAATGTCACAGACCATATTGCCGACTTCACAAAAATTTTCCAGCGATTCCGGGGCAGTAACTTCAACTAACGGCACATCCGACCGGGTGAGTCTGTCGGCATATTTTTCGCCGGTGTACTCGGCGACTTCCCTTCTGTCAAACGGCATGTCGATGTCGATTTGAAATTTTCCTTCGGCATTTGGTTGAGAAAACCTTTTCTTGAGTTCTTCGTAGGGAACAAAGGCCACCCCCTCCTGATGCAGATTGTGGACATACTCAGGACCGGTGACCGAAAGCACCTCGTCATAGCTGAAAGGCTGATCGACACCGATCAATTTTTTGGCATCGAAGGCGGTGCTTTTTTTAGCGGCCTTGCCTTTTTTCGCCTTTTTCTGAGGGCATTTGGCGGTCTTGGTGCCGGCCTTGCAGGTGGCCCCCAGCTTTTTGAAAATGTCGCAGACCATATTGCCGACGTCACAGAAATTTTCCAGCGGTTCTGAAATCTTAACCTCCACGATCGGCATATCCGATCTGCCGAGCATGTCGACGTAGTCTCCACCGGCATATTTGGCCACTTCTTCGGCTTCAAACGGCATATCGATGTCAATGACGTTGACCGCCTCTTTTTCGGCTTCTGTCAGCGGCGCTTCGACCAGCTCGCCGGCCAGGGCTTTTTCCACGGTGGCTCTCAGCTCATCAGGCGTGAAAGGTTTTGGAATGTAATCCAGCGCTCCCAACTGAATGGCTTTCATGGCGGTGTCGGTGGCGGCATAGGCGGTCATTATGATCGCCTTGGTCAACGGCCATTGGCTTTTTACCAGTTTAAGCAGTTCAAGACCGTTTTTTCCCGGCATGACGATGTCGGATATCAACAGGGAGAAGCTTTCAGCAGCCATTTTTTCCAGCGCTTCGTCGGCGCTCAGCACGTGGGTCACTTCATAATTGCTCCTGGAAAGTATCTTTTCGACATTTTGACAAATCTGCTTTTCATCATCGACGACGATAATCTTGGCTGGAGACTCCATTTTTCCTCCTGACTCCGGGATAAACCGGACATGAATTTATGCGTGGGAAAACCTTTCACCGATTGTCGCTGATTATCTTTGCAGATTTGGTGCCAAAGATTCATTAGTATTTAAGCTATTGATTTTGTGATAAAAATTATCAAAAGTAGTATCTTGGCTGAATCAATCGTATAAAAAAAATATACCCGATCGATCCCTAAATCAGAACCGGCAGGAACGCGATTTGAATACAGACGACTGCGGTTGGCAATTAAACTGCCTCCGAAGTGATTGTTTTATTGCAGGAAACAGATTTTGCCGCCGGTGAATTGATATCGTTTCGGCGAGACTGACTCTTGGATTAGACATGCGGGATGGTGTGTATAAAAAAAATATGCATCCAATATTTTATGTATACACCTAATCCGGATAAACCGGAATTGACTGATTTTAGCTCGTAAGTTCGTGAGTTCATAAGCTCGTGAGCGTTTGCGAACTCAAGAGCTTGATTTTAGAAGTCATAAAGTATGAAACGTCATTGGGAGGACCCTTTGCGCCCAGGCGGCGATATGCCGTATTTTGTCATCAGATTGTGAAAGTTGCTGCGCTGCAGTCCCACACTTTTTGCCGCCCGGGTAACATTCCAGTCATTGTTTTGCATCGCCTGTAAGATGAAATTTTTTTCGACCTTGCGGACGGCTTTTTGTCGGATTTCCTTTTTGATGCATTTCAATTCTTCGTTGGTTGCAGGGACATTTTCCAACAGTTGCTGGATATCACTCATATCTCCCAAATCCGGCAAATCGTTGAGTGAAATCTGATCGCCTTCGCACAAGATGGTCGCCCGTTCGATTGTATTTCGCAACTGGCGGACATTGCCGGGCCAGTCATATTCGGTCAGGCGGCTTGCGGCCTCGATGCTGAAGCCCCTGATATGCTTTCCCATATTTTTAGTGAACTGGTTCATGAAATGATAGGCAATCGGCAGGATGTCCATTTTTCTTTCTTTTAGCAGCGGCAGAAGGATCGGATAAACATCGATGCGGTAATAAAAATCCTCACGGAAAGTGCCTTCGGTCACCATTTCCTTTAGATTTTTATTGGTTGCAAATATTAATCGTATGTCAACTTTCAAAGGACTGCGACCGCCTAACGAAAGAAACTCGCGGGTTTCCAGAAACCGCAACAGTTTGCCCTGAACCTCGAGGCCGATATTGCTGATTTCGTCCAGAAACACCGTCCCCCCTTCGGCCAGTTTGAAAATCCCCTCTTTGTCCTTATCGGCTCCGGTGAATGCACCTTTTTTATAGCCGAACAGCTCGCTTTCAAGCAGGCCGCCCGACAGGGTGCCGCAGTCGACGGCAAAGAAGACCTTTTGGTTCCTGCGGCTGTTGGCGTGCACGGCTCGGGCCACCAGTTCCTTCCCGGTCCCGCTTTCGCCGTGCACGAGAACTGTGGAATCGGTGGGAGCCACTTTCTGAATCATGGTGACGACCTGCTTTATTTTGGGACTGCTGCCGATAAGTTGGTGAAAGAGCGCCGCGCCTTTTTTTTTCGCCCCCAGCAGTTTCCTGTTTTGCAGCCGGAGTTCGCGTTCGGCGATCGCCTGGCGAATTATGGACCTCAACTCCTCCGGGGTGAAGGGCTTGGGAAGATAGTCCAGCGCGCCTATTTTCATGACCTCCACTGCCGAGGATACGCTGGCATACCCGGTCATCACGATGACCGGGGTATCGGGATAAATGTCTTTTATCCGGCGCAAGACCTCCATTCCGCCCAGACTGCTCATTTTCAGGTCGGTGACCACGATATCAAACGGATCGGCATCCATCATTTTCAACGCGTCATATCCATTGAGGGCATAATTTACTTCATAATCCAGCCGGGACAATATTTTGGCGCAACTGCGGCAGATATTCAGCTCATCATCGACAACCAGGATACGGGGCTTATCCGTCAACATGGCTTTCTCCGGAATAGATCGGCAGCTGGATGGTGAATGTGGTGCCCCGGTCCGGTTTGCTTTCGACATCGATGGTGCCGCTATGCTGTTCGATAATTCCGTGGGTGATTGCCAGGCCGAGTCCGTTGCCGGAGTCCTTGGTGGTGAAAAAAGGGTCAAAAATACGGAGCAGTTCACTTTCGCTGATGCCTGAGCCCGTATCACTGACGACGATCTCGATGTTTTTCCGCTGTGGTTGGTAAGCTGTCGAAACGGTGATGGTGCCGCCCGCGTCAGTGGCTTCGATGCCATTGATGATCAGATTGATGAGGGACTGCTGTATCTGGCCCCGGTCCAGTTCCACGACCGGCATGTCAGGCGCCGGCAGATAGGTCAAGGCTACATCTTTGAAGGCAGCCTGTTTTTTGGTTAATACGACGCTTTCGTTGACGACATCGTTAACGTCGCACGGTTTTCTCGAAGGAGCGGACTGGCGGGCAAAATCCAGCAGGCTGGTGACAATTTTTCGGCAGCGCAGTGTTTCTCTGCTGATGGTTTCCAGTTCCAGGTAGTTGGGATCCTGCGGGTCGAGATCCTCCAGAATCAGCATGGCGGTGGTTAAAATGGTTGTCAGGGGATTGTTGATCTCATGGGCGACACCGGCGGACAGGCGGCCGATCGAGGCTAGCTTTTCCTGCTGCATCATGGCTTTTTGAGCGTTGATATCATTGGTGATGTCTCGAGAAATTTCAATCGCGCCGATGACATCGCCGTTTTCGAGCAAGGGATAGGTGGAGATTGAATAGTAAATTTTCCTTTTGTCCTTGTCTAAATGAATGTGGGTGGTTTTCGACGGCTTTTCCGTTTCCATGGTTTGAATCAGCGGACAGGGATGGTGGTCTCCGGAGCAGGGCCCATATTGATGATGGGTGATTTCATAGCAGTGCCGGCCGATGACGTCCTCGCGTTGCAGGCCCAGCTTGTTGAGCAGGCTGTCATTGATGTCCATGATTTTATAATCATAGGCGATGACCATCACATCTTCCTGGATCAGTTCGTTGAGAATCATCTTGTATCTGGCCCGGGTTTCTCTGAGTTCCTGATCCGTTTTTTTCTGCAAAATGGAGATTCGGGAGATTTCCCAGAATAGCTGAGCGGTCGAGTTGGCGATGGCCCGGACATTTTTTCTTTTTTTGTTCAGGATGTCATTATAGATATCCATATTGCCGGTCAATTCGATGATGAGATCGATGTCCTCCCGGCTGAAGAAATCATGGTAATCATGAGTGACGAACAGTCCGTTTTTTTTTGCCTGTACAAAACCGGGTGCCTCCTCATTCAAGTCGGCAACGGCAACGACCCGGGGATCGATCTCCTGAAAGGAATGTCGCTGGATGACTTCTATCAACCGCTTGCAACGGGTTCCGCCGCCTACCACGGCAATATTCATGGTGGACTCCTTCTTGTATCCGGTTTGGCTCTGAAAATTCTATGAAAAATACCACCGGCCACAATTTAGTTCAATTATAATTTGCCATTAAATCCGATCGGGCATCCAACAGCGCTTTATCGGTTTAGCCCCGTCATAAATCGACCGGTCTGCGAAATTTTTCGGAAAATATGACCCATCATTATCTATATAAGTTTGATATACTTTATAAATTAAATGCTTAGGTTGCATTTTTTCGAATTATCGGCTATAAGTTTGACTTTAATCCAAATCCAAGTTTCAGGCAACATTCTATGCCCGATAGCCGGGAGGCACCATGGTCGACTTTAACAGCTGGGACTGGGAAACCTCCGAGAAGCGTTTTGGTTTCGGTGACTGGAAAGACCGTTTTCATTGGGTGGAAGAGCCCTATGTCAGTCCCGACGGTGAAAAAATCGCCGCAATTGTGAATGAGGCTGAAGGTGAGTTCTCGGTTTGCATTAACGGAGAGCGGTGGGGAAAAAACTTCGACAAAATCTGGTATCCACGCTTCTCACCCGATGGTCGGTTGACCGCTCTCGTGTCGGAGACGGGCGTATGGACCCTGGCTGTGGACGGCGCCGCCTGGGACCATAAATTCGATTATGCCTGGAATACCCTGTTCAGTCTTGACGGCCGGCATATCGCCGTGGCCTTTCAGCAGGGGATGGCTTACAGGATGGCCGTCGATGATGTTCCCTGGGAGAATGCCTACTCAAATTTAACCCATCCTTTACTCAGTGCCGACGGAAAAAATACGGCGGCTTCGGTTCAGGTGGTGGATTTCGCGGAGGGAGAAATACATAAATTCCAGAAAGGTGCTTATACCGCGGCTCTGAACGGCAAGGCCTGGGATACGAAGTTCGTCAATGTGTGGAAGATGGCCGTCAGCGCTGACGGAGAAAAGCTGGCGGCCGAAGTCCGGCTCAATCTGTATGATTATACCATCGCGGTAAACGGCCGCCCCTGGGAAAAAACTTTCAGTTGCGTCTGGGAGCCGATTTTCAATCCCCGAAGCGGCGGCGCCGTCGCACCCGTGAGATTGGACGGAGTCTGGACCTTGGCTGAAAACGCTGAAATTTTATGGGACCGGCGATTCATACAGCTATGGCATCAAATGTTCAGTCCCGACGGCAGCCGGCTGGCGGCGATCGTTTCTCCGAAATTCGGCAAATGGACGATGGCTGTCAACGGTCAACCATGGACCGTGACTTTCAAGGATCTCGTCAGCGATGCGATATTCAGCCCGGACGGCAGCCGGATAGCAGCCCTGGCCAAGGAAGGCGAGAAATGGATGGTTGTGATCGACGGTTCGGTCTGGAAAACCATATTCGACATGGCTTTCAAACCGGTATTCAGCCCGGACGGCAGACACCTGGCGGTTCGAGTGGAGAAAAACGGCAAATATACCATCGCCGTCAATGACAGAATCTGGGGGCGGCAATGCGAGGCCGCCTGGGATCCGGTGTTCAGCCCCGACGGTGATAAAATATTGCTGCGGACGATCGAGGAGGGGACCTATTTTCGCAGGGTTTTGCCGGTCGGGGAATTGGTTGGATAAGCCGCTTTAAAGGTGAAAGTAAAGGAAAATAAAAAATGCTCAGCCTATATAATTTTGTGAGCGGTCCTCTGGCATGGGCTTCATTCGCTGTTTTCATCATCGGAAGTCTCACTCGCCTGATCGGTTTGCTGGTGCTGGTGCATAAAAAGGAAAGATTCCTATACTCCTACATGAGCTGGAAATACAGTTTACGTTCCATTTTGCACTGGATCACCCCTTTCGGCACGACCAATTGGCGGAAACATCCGGCCTTGACCCTGGTAACCTTCGCTTTTCACATCTGCCTGTTTGCGATCCCCATCTTTTTGTTGGCGCATGTTATTTTAGTTGAAGAATACTTTAACGTGAGCTGGTGGTCCTTGCCCGACCCCGCGGCGATTATTATGACGCTGATCGTCATCGCCGGCTGTATCTTTTTCCTGATCCGCCGGCTGACAACAGCCGAGGTGAAGTTTGTGACTTCGGCTTCGGATTTCGTTATCCTGGTGATCGTGGCAGCCCCCTTCGTTACAGGACTCGTGGCCTATTACCAGTGGTTGGACTATCCGGCATTTATGATTCTGCATATTCTAGCGGGTGAAACCATGCTGGTTGCCATCCCTTTTACCCGTTTGCGGCACATGCTGTTTGCACCTTTTACGCGTGCCTACATGGGATCTGAATTCGGCGGGATCAGACATGCCCGGGACTGGTGAATGGGGTGCGATGCGCCAATTTAACAGACCCATGAAATCAATAATATGTGTCGATAGGTGAATCCCATGACGGAACCTGCCCAGAAAGAATCAAAAAAAATAGTTGACCAGGGCCTTGAGCGAGGAGCGGAAAAGCTCACCGAGGCGCGCATCGAAAAAGTGATCGAGCGGGTGATCAAGGGTGAAACCGGCGCGCGCCTCAAAGCCTATATGGAGACGTGCATCCACTGCGGACTCTGTTCGGAGGCCTGCCATTATTTTCTTTCCCACGACAGGGACCCGCGCTATTCACCGGTGGGCAAGGTAAAACAGACCTTGTGGAAGATGCTCCAGAAAAAAGGCGCGGTCACTCCGGAATTTATCAAAAGCGCTTCGATAATCGCTTCCACGGAGTGCAACCTTTGCAAGCGCTGTGCCATGTATTGCCCCTTCGGGATCGATATCGCTTACATGATACTGGTTGTGCGACGGATCTGCCATCTGCTGGGCATGACTCCCCTTTATATTCAGGACACCGCCCACAGCCATGCCGTCTCCATGAATCAGATGTGGGTCAAAGATGATGAATGGATCGATACCCTGCAATGGCAGGAGGAGGAAGCCCAGGCTGAAATTCCGACGCTGAGGATTCCCCTCGAAAAAGAAGGCGCCGATATCATGTATTCGGTGATCGGTCCCGAGCCGAAATTTCAGGCCCAGTTAATTTATCAGGCGGCCGTTATTATGAATGTGGCCGGCGTCGACTGGACCATGCCGGCCACGCCCGGCTGGGACAACAGCGACATGGCCATGTACACCGGCGACAACGAAATTATGGGCCGCGTCAAACGCACGCACTTTGAAGCCGCCGCCCGGTTGAAGGTCAAACGGATCGTGATGGGCGAATGCGGCCATGCCTACCGCTCGGTGTACGACATGGGCAACCGCTGGCTGGGTTGGCGCATGCCGCCGATCCCGATCGTGCATGCAATTCAGTTTTATTACGAGTTGCTGAAAGAGGGCCGAATCAAGGTCACCAAAAAATTTGCGCGACCCGTAACCTTGCACGATCCCTGCAATGTCATCCGGGGCGGCGGTTTGATGGAAAAGTCCCGCTATGTGATCAACGCGATCTGTGAAGAACTGGTGGAGATGCACCCCAACCGCGAGCACAATTACTGCTGCTGCGCCGGCGGCGGAGTCATCAACTGCGGACCGCCCTATAAGATGACCCGTATCGAGGGCAACCGGGTGAAAGCCGACCAGCTGTTCGATGCCAAAGCCCGGGGGGCGGAAGTCCTTGTCGCTCCCTGCCACAACTGTCACAGCGGGCTGGAAGATATCAATCATCACTATGGACTGGGGCTGGAGCTCAAGTTTATCAGTGACATACTTTATGAGGTCATGGAAAAACCCTCCTAAAGCCGCCAAATGCGCTTGTCTGAAATTACATTTGGCAAAACGTTTAGCGCCCATCCATAAAAGGGTTTTTACAATGATGGGCACTTGATGGTGTTTCCAATCCAGAAATGGAAATTTTTGCCCAAGTTCAAGGAAATCGAGCGCTTGCGCGGAGGCGTAGTTTACTACGTCGCACACGCAAGGGCGCAGATTGACGCAGAAATTGGGCAAAAAGGCCATTTATGGATGGAAACCAGTTAACCACAGAATTTCGGAACGGCTGTTTGGCAGATACCGTGTTTCGGGAGGAGAGTAATCAGGATGACGATAAAAGCCTCTATCATATGGACACTCATGGTGCTGATCCTGCTGATCTGCAGCCCGGCGTATACCCAGGAGGATATGGCGACGGTTGACCCCGATGCTTTTGAAAATCCTCAGCGGCCGGCGGCCCGATTCCGGCATGACGATCACAACGAGACGGCCGGGATTGAAGCGTGCAATGAATGTCATCATGTTTACGATGAGGACGGTCACCTGGTCGAAGATGAATCCTCCGAAGACCAGAGATGTTCCGAGTGCCATGAAGCGAAGTCAACCGGCCGGTCGCCCGGCTTGAGAGAAGCATTTCATTTCAATTGCAAGGGATGCCACCAGGAAAGGAATACGGGCCCGGTCATGTGTGGTCAGTGCCATGTCCGGCATCCGGAAGAAACAGAGTGAACCCCTTAGTTGCAACGTTGGGGTGAATTCCCGAGGTTTGTGATGCCAAAAAAAATTTTGATCATCGAAGACGACCCTGTAATCGTCAAATACCTGCAAGCGGTGTTCAGCGACAACGGGTATGCCACCTGCACGGCCGGCAGCACCGTGGAAGGCCTGGATATCGTCCACAGGGAAAAGCCGGATCTGATAACCCTCGATCTGCAGTTGCCTGGTGAATGGGGCCCCCGATTTTATCGCAAATTGAGAAAAGACAAAGAGCTGAAAGACACGCCGGTGGTGGTTGTCAGCGGTATCGACGGCGATCATGCAATCAAAGATGCGGTGGCCTTTGTAAAAAAACCTTTCGATCCGGAAAAGCTGATCGGTATCGTCAAGAACACCATCGGCTGAAGGATTATCCTTTAATATACCCTCCGAGATGATTCAGGCCGTATCGCGGGGAATTTGGGTTAAGGATACCCCCTGCGACGGTTTTAATCTCTTTTAGGGTCTAATTCCCCGCAGCTTGCTGCGGTAAAACCGATAAAATCCTTTGAAAGATACCCCGCGGCTTGCCGCGGGGCGGTTCATTGCAATACAAACGCCTTCTCCCGCCAATTATCCTTACAGGCGACTTGCCGAATTCAGCCCATTCGGCCGCCTAAAGTGAGCCCTCAACCGGCCTGCCCCGGAAAATCAATGGATTGACTTTTTGCGGGTAAGGTAGTTTCATACGAAATCGTCGAATTTCGATCCGATAAAATGTATAAAGTTTCAGAAAAACCGAAAGTAATCGTCGTCTGCGGTCCCACCGGAATCGGTAAAACCACCGTGGGCATTGAACTCGCCGGGAAATTCGGAGGGGAGATCATCAGCGCGGACTCCATGCAGATATATCGCCACATGGATATCGGAACCGCCAAACCGACGCCTGAAGAACTGGCCCGAATCAGGCACCATATGATCGATATTGTCGACCCGGACGAGGAGTTTGACGCCGCACGATTCATGTCTCAAGGCCGGGATGTCATCACCGATCTCGAACGCCGGGGCTGTCTATCTTTTGTGGTCGGCGGTACGGGGCTTTATATCAAGGCCCTGCTGCACGGAATGTTTCAGTCCCGATCGGGCGCAACCGCTATCCGGGAGCGCCTGAAAAAAGAAGCGGCCGATTTTGGCAGTGAAGTCCTGTATGAACGGCTGAAACACTGTGATCCCGAAAGTGCCGGACGGCTGCATCCCAATGACACCTATCGAATTGTCAGAGCCCTGGAAGTTTTTGAATCCACCGGAAAGCAGATCGGTGAGTTTCACCGGGAGCATGATTTTGCCGAAGAACCCTACCAGGTTCTGAAAATCGGCTTGAATCTGGACAGAAAAATCCTTTACGCCCGCATCGATCGCCGGGTGGATGCCATGATCGCCGCCGGATTGGTCGATGAAGTCCGCAGACTTCTGGAACTGGGTTATAGTGCGGATCTGAAATCGATGCAGTCCATCGGCTACCGTCACATAGCCGAATTTATTTCAGGGCGCCTGACCTGGGAGGAATGTGTGCACACGCTCAAGCGGGACACCCGAAGATATGCCAAACGGCAACTGACCTGGTTTGGTGCGGATCGAACCATTGCCTGGCAGGCACCGGATCGTATAAAGGATATCATTGCGTTGGTTGTGAAATTCATCGCCTAGTGCCGATCCATCAAAGGGTCTTTATAATGATGGGCACCTGATTGTGTTTCCAATCCAGATATGAGAATTTTTGCTAAAGTTCAAGGAAATCAAGCCCTTGTGAGGAGGTGTAGTGTGCTACCTCGCACAAGCAAGGGCGTAGCGGAAGGCCTAAAAGCGATATGGCCGGCACTGTGAAGTTGTCATCAGCGCACACCGCGTCGCCAATCCCCAATGGACGCCACTGGAAACCCAAGCCCCTGAATGGATGCAACTGGGTTTGAAGCTTTATGAAGCTCTCGAAGGCCTTGCAACAGTCCACGAGGTGTTTCCTTCCGCTTCATACTCCCAGCTTCAAGGCAACAAGGATGTCCGTATTGAGAGTGGCCTATATTTCTTGAAGAAGGAGAAGGGTCCAGGAAAGGAGAATCGTCGATTTGGAAAGAAAAACGCGATACTGACCAGTAATGCCTCAGGAAAACAAATTTATGGGCATAAATAAATCTACAATACGCCGTGCAGTTCGAATACCGTCTGCGGCCGTAGTCACTTATATCGGTATAAAATTTTATTCTTTTTTTCTTACTTCGAAAAAGGAGAAATACCATGAAAGTCATTAAGCTTACAGAAACAAAAGAATTCAAACCTGGGGCGATGAAACGTTTTTTCCTGGTTGAAACTTCAGAATTTTTCAAGATCATCAATTTCAACCTGGACGCCGGAGTAACTTTTCCGGTGCATTCCCATGACTTGGATGGTGAATTGTCCATCCAGGTCCTTGAAGGAAAGGGCTGGTTTTTAGGAGAAAATGATTCCAAAATTCCGGCGAATGAAGGTGATATATTGATTTCAGAGATCAGAGAACCTCATGGGGTTCTGGCTGATACTAAGATGCGGCTCGTCGTTACAATTGCTCCGCCAATTTGATGGATACAAGTTCAATTTTTTCAACCGTTCGATCCTATTTGACAGAAACGACTTTACCGATCTTTCCGGGGAAAGACTTCAGCCTGCCATCAAAACGGTTTTTTGTGAGTATCTGTTAAACCGTCCTGAACATACCATGGCCAGTTCAGGCAAGCTGGTAACATTCAGGGAATTTTCAGGGGCAGGGTTGCTATTTTCGAGATTTTCTGAAAATACAAATAAAACAATTGAACAGTCATTTTCCAATAGACTGGCTGTTCTTGAAGAAAAATGCAGACAGCTTTTCGGTATCTTCTGCGTTGCCAAGGGATTGCGGTAGGACTACTACAGCTTCACCCTTGGATGCCTTGAAGCTGGGGCACTATCGACTTTTGCTTAATTGGGGTGCTACAATCCGGCCAGCAACTCGGTTGCCTTTTCCCGGTAATAGGGATCATCGGATGCCGCCGCTTTTTCCAGGTAGCCCTTGGCTTCAGCCTTGTTTTTATCGCCGCCCATCTGGATCAGCAATTCCCCCAGATAAACATGGGCCTCCATATTGTCGGCGAAGTACTCGGTGGTCTGGTACTCTCGGTAATATTGCAAGGATTTTTTGCGGTCGCGCATGGGCCAGGGCAGCACCGCCCAGAAACGCCCCAGTGAGAGCATCGGGCCGGCGTTGTTGTACATTTTGTTTATTTCGTAAGTTTTTTCAAAGCTACTTTGGGTCTTGTTCTTGAGACCCTCGGCCAGGGCGGTGAATACACTCACGCCATCGGCGTAAATGCCTACATTAAGTCCATAGTAATAATGTCCGTCGGGTTTTGTCGGGTCCAACTCGATGGCTTTCCGGGCATATTGCATGCCCTTTTTCCCGTACTCGGCGCAGATCTCTTTCCATCCCTCGATTTTTTGGGATTTAGCCGTATCGGCATATTCCCGGTAGGCCCGGGCGCACTTCCAGGTAGCCTCGTAGTCGGCGGGCTCTTCGGCACATGCCTTCTGGTATAAATCAATCGCCTTTCCGTAGTTTTGCAGCCCGCCGAGGCTAAAGAGCCGATCGGCTTCCGCCATATCGTCCGCGGCCATGGCGCTGAGGGGAAAAAATAAGAAAATCAGAAAAATACAGGTGCCGTAGCAAAGTGTTTGTTTCATTCTCGACCTCCATTGATTTGTGTGGAAATCTCCCTTCAGCTCCCTTAGAGAAAAAAATCCCCCCGGCCCCATTTAGAAAAGGGGGAGAAAAGATCTCCCCCGGCCGCTTTTGGGAGGTAGCCGTAAGGATGCCGTCGGACTTTTTTAAAAATAGGCAAACAACAGATTTTGCCATACGAAAACTGGGCTGATTATTCCCCCTTTTCTAAAGGGGGCCAGGGGGATTTCTCTCAAAGATGATTATATATCTCCTTTACAACTCCTTCGATATTTACAAACACATCACTGTTCGAAAACCTCAAGACCTTGAAGCCAAGCCCACCTAAGAATGCGTCCCTAATTTCATCTTTTACAATTCTTTCCTCTGAATAGTGCTGACCGCCGTCTATTTCCACGATTAATTTAGCTGCCGGACAATAAAAATCGACGATGTAATTACCAATATTTTTCTGCCGGTAGAATTGAAATTCCTTGAGCTGTTTTCTTCGTATTTTAGACCAGAGGCGCCTTTTGGCATCGGTCATGTTCTTACGGAGCTCTCTGGCCAGAAATTTGAGTTTTTGGTTGTAGGGCAGCAATGGAAAATCCCCTTCATTTATTAAAACTCCCCCGGCCCCCTTTAGGAAAGGGGGAGTGAGCTTGACCGTCAAGATGGAGCCTTAAAGCGACAGGCCGCCAATTATCAGATCACTTCAATGGCGGTGGCCATCGAAACGCCGCCGCCGCCGCAAAGGGTGGCCAGCCCGAGGGATTTGCCTCTGCTTCGCATGGCATGCAGCAAGGTCACGATCAACCGGGCGCCGGTGGCACCCACCGGATGGCCCAGGCCGATGCCCGACCCATTGACGTTGGTGATCTCCCGGTTCAGACCCAGTTCCTTTTCACACCCCAGGTACTGCACCGCGAAGGCCTCGTTGACTTCAATCAGCTCGAAATCCCCGGTTTTCAGACCGCTGTCGGCCAGCAATCGCTTGACGGCCGGAACCGGAGACAACCCCATGATAGACGGATGGCAGGCGCCTCTTCCCACCGCTTTTATTTTTGCCAGCGGCGTGACTCCCAGTTCTTTGGCCTTGTCGGCGGACATGATCACCAGGGCGGCGGATCCGTCGTTGATCCCGCTGGAGTTGCCTGCCGTGACCTTGCCGATTTTCGGAACAAAGGCCGGCGGCAATTTGCGAAGCTTTTCCAGAGTCAAACCCGGCCGGAAGTGTTCATCCTTGTCGAAAATGATGGGATCGCCCTTTCGTTGGGGGATTTCCATCGCGACGATTTCATCTTTGAACGACCCGTCCGCGGTGGCCCGTTCGGCGTTGTTGTGACTTCGCAACGCGACTTCGTCCATTTCTTCCCTGCTGATATCCAGGTGTTGGGCGACAAATTCGGCCGTATGCCCCATAATGTAGGGCTTACCTTTAAAGTAGCTCAGGGGGGGCTTTTCCGCATCCACCGGACCGTCTTCCGGATGCGGGATGACATGCGAGCCGCAATGGAGCCCACGGATGATATTGTCGACGAATACATGGTCTTGAAGCCGGCAGCCCCAACGGGCGGCTGCCACGGAATAGGGGACACCGGACATGTGCTCGACCCCGCCGGCCAGGATGACGTCCGCCATTCCCGCCTGGATCATGGCCATACCGGAGATAACCGCCTCCATTCCGGATATGCACACCCGATTGATGGTGACGGCGGGCACGGTGTCAGGGATGCCGGCCAGCAGCGCCGCAATTCGGGTAACATTGAGCGTATCAACCGGTTCCATGCAGCATCCATAGCGCACATCATCGATACCGGCCGGATCGATGCCGGCCCTTTTTACCGCCTCTTTCATAGTTACGGCGGCAATGGCAGCCGCGTGACTGTCTTTAAGTCCTCCGCCGAAGGCGCCGATGGCCGTGCGGCAGGCTGAAACAATGACGACATCTTTCATGGGGTGCTCCTTGTATGGGGTTACAGGTTGTGAGGTTACAGATTCAGATGTAAAATACAGCGGCTTGCGGGCAGCCATCCTATGAAAACTGATGCGGATTTGTCAAGAAGTTGCACTCCCAAAGTTTATTTTTTCCGGTCGGAAAGGGGCGCTTCGGACGGCAAATCGATTTGCGGGCGATGTCGGCAGGACGTCCTCGGAAATGTCACCAGCGCTGCGCCCTCTGACACTATTGATTTTTTAAAAGGTCTCGTCAGGACTATTGTGGTTCTTTATTGAATTAAAAGCTTGACGCCGGGCGAAAGGCTTTATATGGAGTGTTTCGTGAGACACGTCTGCTTCACTGAGATATTTGAAACAGTCTAAACACTAAACACCAAAAACGTTAAATCCACGAACAATTACAAAAATAGCAAAAGGAGAAAATCGATGGGTAAAACAGAACAGAATTTGAAGGATGCTTTTGCCGGTGAATCACAGGCCAACCGGAAATATCTCGCTTTCGGAGAAAAGGCGGGAAAGGAGGGATATGAACAGGTTGCCAAATTGTTTCGGGCCGCCGCGGCAGCGGAAACCATTCACGCCCATGCGCACTTAAGGACGCTCAAGGGAATCGGCAGCACCGCCGAAAACCTCAAAGAGGCCATTTCCGGGGAAACCTACGAGTTTAAGTCCATGTATCCGGCAATGATCGAAGAGGCCCAGGCTGAAAACGAGAAGGCCGCCCTGCGCAGCTTCACGTATGCCAATGAAGTGGAAAAGATCCACGCCGATCTCTATCAGAAGGCCCTGGACAATTTGGACAGCATGGCAGCAGTAGACTATTATGTCTGCAACGTGTGTGGTTACACCTGCGAAAACGAACCGCCCGATGAATGTCCGGTCTGCAAGGCGAAAAAAATCGCATTCTTTAAAGTGGATTGATGAAGCCCTGAAACCGGGAAACTGTGAGTCGGAGATGCTGGGAGCAGGGATGCCGGACAGCACATGAAGATATTGCGGTTGAACCGCCTAACGTCGTGCTTCAGGTTTGCCGGCCTCCCAGCAGCGACTTTCCGGCTATTCGCCCAGAACTTTTCAACCAGACAGTTGGCCAATCGGGAATCCAGCGATGAAATGCCCCCTTTGTGGCTGTAGTAAATTTTATGTCAAAGATCCGGACGATCCATACTTGAGCTTCGAGTTCGAGTTGCAGGACGGAAGGGTTGTCTTAGGCCCTGATGTGGATGCCACGAGTTGTCCGGAAATATGCCATGATACCGAGACCTATTGCGACATGTGCTCATGGCACGGTGATTTCCAAGATCTGGATGAAAACCCCGGATAGATAGGGGCTTCATTATTGAGGCTCTTTATTGATTTACCAATACCAGAAGGGATATGGTGCAAAGTCGTAGGGATAGTAATACGCGGGGTTATTTGTGTAATTGGACCACAGGTAGATTTCGCGGCTTTCAATTTTAAGATATTTAATCTGGTTTTCTCCGATTTTTTCCACTTCGCTGCCGACAACCCTGCCGGCCACGGTCAGGGCTTCATCCTTGGCATAGACCGCCGGATCCAGAAATCCTTTGTGATATACCAGAAATCTGCCCTCCGAACGTTTTTTTAAATCCGGGTCTTCGCCAAAACGCAGGGGCGTCTGCAATACCTTCAATACCGTTTCGAATTCCAGATTTTTCGTTTCCAGGAGATAGCCGCCCAGAATAACCGTTTGACCGATATATTTATCAGCCTCATTGACAAGGGTCTGAAAGGGTACCGGGGCAATGGCTTCCGAGCGTATGTCGCGTGAGATGACAGAGCAGGATGCCAGGGCGGTCAACATGAGCAGGGTAATGAATATAGCTTGCAGCGTTTTCATGATTTATATCTCGAAATATTTTTCAACCCAGAATGTTGTTTTTAACCAGATATTGTTTCAACCATTGGATCCGCTCCGGTGCGGGGGTTTTTGTGGACAGGGCCATCGAATACATCCCCACCGCTTTCCTTTTGTAAAAAAATCTTCTGGGATCTAATTTGGCAGATTTCAAATACAGCGCCGCATAGGTCCGCGACAGTTTGGCAAAGGCATAACAGTTATCCGGCCTGAGCTCAAGGGCCTTGTTGAATTCATCAATGGCCTTGCGGTATTTTTGCACGCAATAATAGAGATAACCCAGATAATTGTGCCCGAAGACCTCATCGGGTCGTTTCGCCACATAATCCCTTGTTTTTTCGATGGCCGATTCAAACTGATAAAAGGCGTCCAGATAGACGATACCGAGATATTTATCAGGCTCCGGATTGCCGGGATCCAGTTTCCCGGCTTTTTCCAGGAATGCAATTCTTTTCCTGGGGCTCAGAGAGGTAATGGCATACAATTTACCCAATTGCATGACCGTATCGAAGTCTTCCGGCTCCCCTTCATAGGCCGATTCCAGGTTCAGTATTTCTTCCGCCAACCTGCGATCATCTTCGATTCGATAGATGTCATCGCCTTCCAGGGGAATGTCCCGGGTCATCCAGTAGGGACACCGCGACAAAAGCGCTGTATAGGGATGCCCCGATCGTTCGACCCCCCAGTGAGGGCTTTTGCCCATCCGAATATATTTGCGCTGATGAACGATGTCAAATTGCCAGCCTTCATTTTGACGGCAGAATAAAAAAGGCGCATTATCCCAGCCCTTTTTTTTGCCAAAGTAGATCATTGCAAAAGTATCATTTTGAATGACTTCATAAGGCTTGTTTTTATAGGTGAGAACATTTTCTTCATACCGCGAGTCCGGCAGATTTTGAAAATCCCGATAGGCCAATCGGGTGATTCGGGTATACACCCCCAGTTGCGAGTCGCGGACTTTATTTTCCCAGCTGCGGATCAGGGTTTGCCACGCTTCATCCGGGGTCCTGCCGGCGGGATAATGATGACCCCCCGGCGTCATTTCTTCCGGATGATATTTTTCCAAATTACGTTTGGCGCCGGCGCCGCCGGAGAGCAGCTCCGCATCGAGCCGGTCGATACCGGTACGGGTGTAATTCGCCTCATGCTTGATTTGAGCCCGTTTCTCGATTTCCTCCATCACGGCAACCAGCCCGATATCCACTTGCTCGTTAAAAAAATAAGGCTCAAGCTGATTATCTTCAATATGACCGCAGAATATGTCCGTGAATACATCTTCCAGTTCATAGGAGACCTCTATTTTAATGGTTTTTTCCAGATCGGCCAACAGCAGCAAAATTCCCCTGCCGCCGGTTTCGGTTCCGATTCGCCAATTGCTGAAAATATCAGCCGCCAGTGAATCAATCGTGTAAGTCGGAGGCAATGCGGGCAGCGTCACGATCACGGCTTCAACGGCATAATCCTTTTTCAACATGCCCAGGTGGCGGCTGACAGACTCTTTGATATGGCCCAGGATTCGGGCCTTGTCATAAATATGGACATCCTTTCCCACCGGTCTTTCAGTTATAAAATTCAGGTTGGCCGCATTCGCTCCCACCGACGCGGTATTGGAAAAAATGATGAAAATCAGGCAGATAAGTACTGGAAACCAGGCGATGGCCGTTTTCGGGGGATTGTTAATTTTCATGCTTGAATTATACATCGGATGGTGGAGAAATTGCAAGATTGAAACAAATTCAAGAAGTTACAATCTAAAATAAAAAAGGATGGGATAATGGGTCCGACGGTTTGCAAGGGCGCTTCCTATCCAGTGGCTACGGTAAACCAGAAAAAAGTGGCTAATTGACTATTGCAAGCCAAACCGTATTTAGTGTATTGAATTTTGAAGGTTCAGAGGTTCAGGGTTCCGAGGTCGGTTGAAAATCACTGAAATTGAAGGGTTTTTGATCCTAAGCTCATGAGCGCATAAGTTCGTGAGCGCTTACGAACCTATGAACTTACGAGCTTAAGAGCTCATTCGAAGATAGCGAAAATAGCTCGATGATACTTTTTCACCCCAAAATACAAAAAAATAACGACTAAGCTACTAATGCTCGACACCGTAAAAAATATAGCTCGAAAACACTTCAAGGGTGCCCGGGGCAGCCACGCGTGGGATCACACCCTTCGCGTTTACCGCTTGTGCGACCGCATCGGCGCCGCCGAAGGGGTGGACCTGGATGTGGTGCTGGCAGCCGCCTATTTGCACGATATCGGCCGAATCCATCAGGATGATTCCAACGGTGCGCTTTGTCATGCTGAAAAAGGCGCCCATATGGCACGAACCATTGTAGAGCGCCTGGCGCTTTCCGAATCCCAAAAACAAAATATTTTGCACTGCATTCGATCCCACCGCTTTCGGAGCGACCACCCGCCCCAAACACCCGAGGCCCGGGTGCTGTTCGATGCCGACAAACTCGATTCCATTGGAGCGGTGGGTGTGGCGCGGGCCTTTCTTTTTGCCGGGGAGGTGGGTGCCCGCCTTCACAGCGAGGCACCCAATATCGAGGACTGCAAGCCTTATTCCATTGACGATACGGGTTACCGGGAATTCAAGGTGAAGCTCAGCCAGATAAAGGATCGGATCCTCACTGCGGAGGGTCGGAAACTGGCCGAAGGCCGCCATCAGGTCATGGTCGAATTTTTTAACCGGTTTTTAGATGAATACGAAGGAAAAAGGTGAAACATTATGGACATGAACATCGTCGATAGGGTCGATAACCTCGTGAAGGTCCGCCATGTGCTGGTCAGTGTGTCCGATAAGAGCGGCCTGGAAGCCTTTATCCCGCAGCTCGTTTCCGGAAACCCGGATCTCAGGATTTTTTCCACCGGCGGAACATTTACCCGGCTGCAGGAGATTCTGGGTGCGTCGGCTGCCAACTACCTGATCCGGGTGTCCGATTACACCGGGCAGCCCGAAACCCAGGGCGGACTCGTTAAGACGCTGGATTTCAAGATTTACCTGGGGCTTCTCACCGAGACTTACAACGACGCCCACCAGGGCGACCTGAAAAGAACCGAGGCGGTGCCCATCGACATGGTCGTGGTCAATTTGTATCCTTTTCAGCAGACCATATCAAAACCCGGGGTGACGCTCGAACAGGCCCGGGGAAACATCGACATCGGCGGACCCTGTATGATCCGGGCATCGGCCAAGAATTTCATCCGGGTGGCGGCCGTCGTGGACCCCTCCGATTATGCTCAAATCGCAGCCGAATTGGAAGCCGGTGACGGAGCGCTTTCGTTGGAAAGACGGTACCGCCTGGCCCAAAAAGCCTTTGCGCACACCGCCACTTACGATCGCGCCATCGCCGATTTTCTGGCCGCGAAGGCATTTGCGAAGGTGCAGGCCTGTTATAAATATTGAGGTTCAGAGATTCAGAGATTCAAATGTTTATGGGTTAAAAGATTCAGAGATTTAAAAGTTCAATGACTTAAAGCATCAGAATTTTAAATATTCAGGAATCAAGGATTCCGAGGTTCGGGTGAAGATCCGGTCTATGGACTTGGCGAATTGCCTCCATTTATTTTCGATATCGTTGAATTTAGTATCTAAACCGGTGAAGCCAGAATCCAGAATCAGCCAGAATCCAGAAGCCAGAATCCAGAAACCAGAAGCCAGAATCCAGAACCCTTGAACCCCGAACCTTTACCATGAGGAGACGCCAAATGGTTGAAGACTTAAAAAAAATGTACCGCACGGTCATGGATGATCACTTCCCGCCGAAAATGGAGATCAGCTTCATCGATGAGAATAAACGGCAGACCCTTTTTTATGAGAAAGTCACCTGGACGATCGACCATGTGGAGAAAGGTCTGCGATACGGCGAGAACCCGGGGCAGGAAGCCGCCCTTTACCGGATGGTCAACGGTAATCTTGCTTTGGGGGAGACCCAGACCATCCAACCGGGCCGGTATCTGGTTTCCGACATCGAACTGCTGCAATCGGGCAAGCATCCCGGTAAAACCAATCTGACCGATGCCGACAATGCCCTGAATATGCTGCGCTACTTCAATGACCGGCCGGCAGCCGTGATCGTCAAGCATAACAATCCCTGCGGGGTGGCCTTGGCGGATTCTCTGGTGGATGCCTATCTAAAAGCCGACATGGCCGATCGGGTCGCGGCTTTCGGCGGGTGCATTGCCCTGAACCGCGCGGTCGATAAATCCACGGCGGAAGCCATCGCCCGGCATTATGCCGAAGTCGTGGTGGCGCCCGAATTCGAAGCGGGGACGCTGGATATTTTTGCCGCCAAGAAGAATCTGCGGGTCATCAAAATCGGCAACATCGAGCGGCTTCAATCCTTTATCGGTCAACGCTGTGTTGAATTCAAAAGCCTGATCGACGGCGGAATCGTGGCTCAGTGGTCATTCGTGCCGGCCGCCCGCAGCAAACAGGATCTCAAACTCGCCGAATGCGAATACAAGGGGCAGGTCTACAAAATCAACCGGGAACCGACGGAAAAGGAATATGAGGATATGATTTTCGGATGGCTGGTGGAATCCGGCATCACATCCAATTCCGTCATATATGTCAAGGACCAGGTCACCGTGGGTATCGGCACCGGTGAGCAGGATAGGGTCGGTGTTGCTCAGATCGCCCGGGACAAGGCGTACCGCAAACTGGCCGACCGCTACTGTTTCGAAAGCATCGGTATGCCTTATAACGATCTGAAGGATCCGGACAAAAAAGCGGAATTCGACCAGCGGGTGGCCCGGGAAAAAGGTGGGCTCATTGGATCGTCCATGGTCAGTGATGCCTTTTTCCCGTTTCGCGACGGGGTGGATGTCGGCCTCCAGGAGGGGATTGCGGCGGTGATTCAGCCCGGTGGGTCAGCCAATGACTATCAGTCCATCGAAGCCTGCAACGAAGCGGACGTGACCATGGTGTTCACGGGCCAGCGCAGTTTCAAGCATTAGTAGCTTAGCAATTATATTTTTGCATTTTATGGCAAAAAAGTTTTATTGAACTATTGTCGCTGTCTTTGAATGAGCTCGTAAGCTCTTAAGCTGGTAAGCTTGTAAGGTCGCAGCACTCACGAGCTCCTGAGCTCATGAGCCTACGAGCTAAAGCCCGTCAATTCCGGTTTATCCGGGTTTTGGGGTTCAGAGGTTCAGGGTTCTGGGATGACCTGGCCTCCGGCTCATAGAGCTGCGCCTTTGCAGAGCCTATTCCATGGTGAGCGCGACCGCTTTGAATACAAAGTTTACATAAATCTTGGTGTGATGGTTCGATTCACCGGTTTGCTGGGCGGTTGCAGACGTTGCCAAAAAAAACAAAATTAAAAAGATGATAAAATGACCTGAACGCAATGGCCCTGCTTTAGAAAGGGCGCCGATTTTCTCAATAAGTTTCCTGAACAACTGAAGCCGGGGTTTCAAAATCACTATCTAATTCAACGCCTTCGAGAACGATGACAACGTATAGTCGATATCCTCCGGGGTGATGTGGTAATGGGTGACGGCCCTGATGCGGCCCGGGCCGACGGACAACATCCGCACCCCCATTTCTTCCAGGCGGTTAACCAATTCCTGGGCCGTCATATTTTCCCTTTCAACCCCGAAATAGACAATATCGGTTTTGATCCGGGATGGATCGAGGATCAGGCCGGACAGATTGGCCAGCCCCTCGGCCAGCCTGCGGGCATTGGCGTGATCGTCCGCCAGACGGTCGACCATTTCTTGGAGCGCCACGATCCCGGCGGCCGCCAGAACACCGGCCTGACGCATGCCTCCGCCCAGCACTTTGCGAGCCCGTCGCGCACGGAAGATAAAATCACGGCTGCCGCACACCACCGAGCCGACGGGTGCCGCCAGCCCCTTGCTCAGGCAAAAGGATGCCGAATCGGCTTCCGCCGCCAGGCGGTCGACGCCTTTGCCCAGAGCCACCGCGGCATTGAAAATACGGGCGCCGTCCACGTGAATTTTCAACCCATGACGGCGGGCGATTACGCCCACCGTTTCCATATAATCCGTGTCCAGAGGATATCCGCCGCACAGGTTGTGGGTGTTTTCGAGCACGATCAGCCGGGTTTGGGGGAAGTGAACATTTTCAGGCCGCACGGCGGCCTCGATTTCAGCCGGATCCAGCGTGCCGTCGGGCTGGTTGGCAATGGTCCGCGGGTGAATCCCCCCCACGGCCGCCGACCCCCCTTGTTCGAAAAAGAAAGTATGCGACTGGTTGCCAAGAATGATTTCATCCCCCCGCCCGCAATGGGCCAGCAGGCTGACCAGATTTCCCATGGTGCCGCTGGCAACGAAGAGGGCGGCTTCCTTTCCCAGGCGATCCGCCGCTATTTCTTCCAGTTTGTTGACCGTTGGGTCTTCCCCGAAAACATCGTCGCCGACCGGGGCTTTTGACATGGCTTTGATCATTGCCGGTGTGGGCCGGGTCACGGTATCCGACCTGAGATCTACGTTGCGCATCATTATCTCCTTACAGACATGTCTCCGGCAATAAAACAGCCGGTTCGATAAAAAAACTGAACGATTCACCGCAGAGCGGCAGAGATCGCCGGCGAAAAATTTTTAAAAAATCTCTGCGATCTTTGCGGTGAAATAGAAAAAGATAGCATCAGCCTGGATGTAATTTTACATAAGGATAAAATATCGCCGAAATGTCACTGATAACGAAAATCCGGTAACTGTGCAAGAATTAATAGACCGGGTCCAGCTTTTTTTGGGCTCATTATCTTGACTATTGGGTGTCTATGACGGTAAAGACATGGAATCATAATCAGCATCCAGGTCACACTCAATACCGGCTCAGGAGGAATCATGGCAAAATTATTATGGAAACCCTCGACAGACCGAATTCAGAACAGCAATATGTATCGGTTCATGAATGTCATCAATGACAGGTATCATCATAACTTCAGTGAATTTGCCCACCTGCACGCATGGTCGATCGAAAATATCGCCGCTTTCTGGGAAACGATGTGGGAGTTTGCCGACATCATCGCCTCAAAACCCTATGATCAGGTTATCGATGACGTTACCAAGATGCCGGGTGCACGCTGGTTTTCGGGCGCACGGCTCAATTTCGCGGAAAATCTCCTGCGTTTCAGAGATGCGAAGACCGCGCTGATTTTCAAAGGGGAAGACCGGAGATCCACCCGGATGACTTATGCCGAACTCTACGACGAGGTGGCGCGGGCAGCCCGCAGCCTGAAGGCTTGCGGTGTTCGGCCCGGTGACCGCGTGGTGGGGTTTATGCCCAACATGCCGGCCACCATCGTGGCCATGCTGGCCGCAACCAGTATGGGGGCCACCTGGTCGTCGTGTTCACCCGATTTCGGCATCAAAGGCGTGCTGGACCGCTTCGGACAGATCAAACCCAAGGTTCTGTTTACCGCCGACGGTTACTTTTTCAAAGGTCGCAAAATCGATTCCCTGGGACGAATTGCCGATATCCTCAAACAGCTTCCATCCATCGAAAAAGTGGTCGTGGTTCCCTTCACCGACAACAAGGCGGATATCAGCGGGGTGCCCAATGCCGTCCATTACCAGGATTTCCGTTCTTCCGAGAGCGGTTTGAAAATAAAATTCGAACAGCTTCCCTTCGACCATCCCCTTTACATCATGTATTCCTCCGGAACGACGGGGCTGCCCAAATGCATGGTCCAAAGTGCCGGAGGCATCCTGATTCATCATTTGAAGGAGCTCATGCTGCACACCGATTTGAAACGCGAGGATACGATTTTCTACTTCACCACCTGCGGCTGGATGATGTGGAACTGGCTGGTAAGCTCACTGGCGGTGGGGGCCACCCTGGTGCTGTTCGACGGCAACCCGTTTCATCCCCATCCCGGCGCGCTGTGGGAAATGGCCCAGGATGAAAAACTCACGGTTTTCGGCACCAGCGCGGGATACATCTCCGCGCTGATCAATGCCGGTGTCAGGCCCGCCAAAACCTATGATCTCACTGCACTGCGGGCGGTGCTTTCCACCGGATCGCCGCTTTCCATCGAAAACTTCGAATTCGTCTACAATGAGGTAAAATCCGATCTGCAGCTGGCTTCGATTTCCGGCGGCACGGACATCAACGGCTGCTTCGCACTCGGCAATCCCATGGGGCCGGTTTATGCGGGTGAACTGCAATGCCGCGGACTGGCCATGGATGTAAAGGCCTTTGACGAACTGGGCAACGAAGTCATCGAGCAGCAGGGCGAACTGGTCTGCTGCAAACCCTTTCCCTCCATGCCGATCTATTTCTGGGACGATCCGGACGGCAGCAAATATAAAAATGCGTATTTCGACATTTATCCCGATATCTGGCGGCACGGCGACTTTATCATCGTGAGCGAACACGGCGGCGTCGTCATGCTTGGAAGGTCGGATGCCACCCTGAACCCGGGTGGTGTTCGGATCGGTACCGCTGAAATCTACCGCCAGCTGGAGCAGCTGCCGGAGATCGAGGACAGTGTGGTGATCGGTCAAAATTGGGAAAATGATGTCCGGGTGATTCTTTTCATCAAACTGTCCGCCGGATATGAACTGGACGACGCGCTGAAAGCGAAAATCAGAGAGACCATCCGCACCAACGCATCGCCGCGGCACGTGCCGGCCAAAATCCTGAGCACTCCCGAGGTTCCCTATACCCTCAATATGAAAAAAGTGGAACTGGCGGTCAAAAAAATCATCGAAGGGAAACCCGTGCGCAACCGGGACGCCCTGGGCAATCCGGGGGCACTGGATTATTATGCCAATCTAAAAGAGCTGCAGGAGGATTAAGTTAAACCTAAAAGGCTGATTTAGCCGTTTTGGTCATTGGATATTGAAATTTGGGATTTATTTGGAATTTGGTGCTTTTAATTTGGAATTTATCGATACTGGAGACTCAAATATAAATTTCGGCGTCCGCATCGTTCAATCTGATGGAGAAAAACCCGATGTTAGACCCTTTATATCTTTACCCGGTGGGAGTTGTCAGAAAAACGGATCGCGCCGTCATCGAGATATTCGATCAATATGCCGACGCCCTGTCGGGGCTCGAAGGTTTTTCGCACGTCGTGGTGCTTTACTGGTTCGATGGAAACGACACGCCGGAAACACGACGGGTGCTGCGGGTTCATCCCCGCAAAGATCCACAAAATCCAATTACCGGCGTATTTGCCACCCATTCGCCGAAAAGACCCAATCCGATCGGATTGACCGCGTGTAAAATTGTATCCGTGACGGATCGTTCCATCGAGATCGAGGATATCGATGCCTTTGACGGTTCTCCGGTGATTGACATCAAATGTTATATTCCCTGCTCGGTGCCCGAAGACGAAATCCACCTGCCGGAATGGGCGTAGAATGAAACTTCAACGATGCCCACCGAACTAAGCGGCCAAATCGACAGCATTACATTTACCAACGAGAACACCGGTTTTACCATCGCCAGGGTGAAGGTCCGCGGCCGTCGGGAACCGGTGACTGTGGTCGGCACCATGATGGCTCCCATGGTCGGCGAGATGCTGGAGATGCACGGCGAATGGTCGCTTCACCCCAAATTTGGTGAACAGTTCAAGGTGCTCGAATATAAAACCAGAGTTCCGGCCACGGCTTACGGCATTCGCAAGTATCTGGGTTCCGGCATGATCAAGGGGCTGGGCCCGGTGATGGCCGGCCGGATCGTCGATAAATTCGGCCTTCAAGCCCTGGATATCATCGAAAAGGACATCGGGCGGCTCAATGAAGTGGAAGGCATCGGCAAAAAGCGCATCGCCATGATTGCCGAAGCCTGGGAAGGGCAAAAAGAAATTCGGGAGGTGATGCTGTTTCTGCAGTCCCATGGCGTGAGCTCGGGATATGCCGCCAAAATTTTCAAGCAGTACGGCAATCAGGCCATTGCCGTTGTCAAACAGAATCCCTATCGGCTGGCCGGCGATATATTCGGGATCGGCTTTGTGACCGCCGATCGCATCGCTGCCAAGCTGGGTGTCGCCCAAGACGCGCAAATAAGGGTCGAAGCCGGTATTCTCTATGTGCTCGGCAAGATGGCGGACGATGGCCATGTCTGTTTTCCCTACGAACCGCTGATTGCCAAGAGTCGCGAGATTCTCGGTGTGGGGCCTGATGCGGTGGTCCCGGCGCTTGCGGTTCTGGTCGAAAATCAAAAAATCGTCATCGAGGATGCAGACGGATTCTCTGATGCATCCGGCAAAGCCGGTAAAGCCGTTTTCCTGGCCAAACTTTACCTGTGTGAAATGGGTGTTGCCCGCAAATTGGGTGCGCTGATCGAAGCACCCCGGGCGATTCGGGACATCGATGCTGCCAGGGCCGTCGCCTGGGTGCAACAACAACTTTCCATCACCCTGGCAGCCGAGCAAATCGGAGCAGTCCACTGGGCCGTCGAAAACAAGGCGATGGTCCTCACCGGCGGACCCGGCACGGGCAAAACGACCATCATTACCGCGGTTCTTAAAATTTTCGACCGACTCGGAAGCCGGGTCATGTTGGCCGCGCCCACCGGAAGGGCCGCCAAGCGAATGAGTGAAACCACCGGGTGGGAAGCGCGAACCATTCATCGGCTACTGGAATACAGCTTCCAAAAAGGCGGATTCCAGCGCAATGAGGAAAATCCCCTGGATTGTGACGTATTGATTATCGATGAAGCGTCCATGCTGGATATTCTCCTGATGTACCACCTGTTGCAGGCGGTGCCCGCGTCGGCCGCTTTTATTATGGTGGGTGATGTAAACCAGCTTCCTTCGGTCGGTGCCGGAAATGTTCTCAAGGATATCATTGCTTCCGGGTCGGTGCCGGTGGCGACCCTGGACAAAATTTTCCGCCAGGCCAGATCCAGCCGGATCATTGTCAATGCCCATAAAATCAATGCAGGCCTCATACCGTCTCTGAGCGCCGAATATTCATCCGATCCGCAAAACGATTTCTATTTTATCGAACAGGAAGATCCCGAAAAGGTGCTCGACATCATCCTGGAACTATGCCGGAACAGGATACCGCGACGCTTCCACTACGATCCGCTTGAAGATATCCAGGTGCTGACGCCCATGCACAAAGGCGTGGTGGGCGCCGGCAATCTGAACAGCCGGCTGCAGGCGACCCTCAATCCAGGTGAGGCCGGAATCGTTCGGGGTGAGCGCGAATATCGGACCAAAGACAAGGTGATGCAGATCCGGAACAACTATGACAAGGAGGTTTTTAACGGAGATATCGGCCGGATTTCAAAGATCGAAGCTCAGGACCGGGAAGTTACGATCACCTTTGACGGCCGGGATGTGATATATGACTTCAGCGATCTGGATGAAATCTCGCCGGCCTACGCCATCTCCGTGCATAAGTCCCAGGGATCGGAGTATCCGGTGGTGATTGTCCCCCTCGTCAGCCAGCACTACATCCTGCTGCAGCGCAACCTGATCTACACGGCCGTCACCCGGGGGAAAAATCTGGTGGTGGTCGTGGGAAGCAAAAAGGCCCTGGCAATGGGTATCGCCAACAATCGGACCCAGCAGCGGTTTACACGGCTGCGGGACCGGCTTGTCTAAGCTTTAGACTCAGGAAATTGCCACTTCGTTGCTCCGTGCCTGAATCCTGCCAATCGCCTGCCTCCTCCTTGACATGCTCACGGCGTTTGCCTATACTCTGTCGGTTTCAATCCAAAGAGAAATTAATCGCCGATGGGGCAAGGACGGTCAAGGGTCATGGAATTTTCAGCTTTGCAGGCTATTTCACCAGTTGACGGCCGCTATCGGCAGGTCACTGAAAAACTGTCGAATTTCTTTTCAGAAGCAGCGCTGATCAGGTACCGCGTGCTGGTCGAGGTGGAATATTTTATCGCCTTGTGTGAATTGCCCTTGCCCCAGTTGCGGCCATTCGACCGGCAGGCCTTTGAAGCGCTCAGGGCCGTTTATCGGAATTTTTCCCTGGACGACGCCCGCCGCATCAAGGATATCGAGAAAGTCACCAACCATGATGTCAAGGCGGTGGAGTACTTTTTAAAGGAAAAATTCGACGATCTGGAACTGCAGTCCTTTAAGGAATTCATTCATTTCGGACTGACCTCACAGGATATCAACAACACCGCTGTTCCCTGTTCGTTGAAGCAGGCCTGGAATGAGGTGCTCAACCCGCTTATCGACCAACTCATCGGGGAACTTCGGAGCAGGGCGGTTGAATGGAAAGCCGTCCCGATGCTGGCCCGCACCCACGGCCAGCCGGCCAGCCCCACCCGTCTGGGCAAGGAATTCTATGTGTTTGTCGAGCGGCTGACCGTCCAGAAAAACCAGTTGGACAGGGTGCCTTTCTCAGCTAAATTCGGCGGGGCCACCGGGAATTTCAACGCCCACGCCGTCGCTTACCCGGATGTGGACTGGCCGGCCTTCGCCGATGATCTGGTGAGCCGGATTCTGGGGCTATCGCGTTCAAAAGTCACCACCCAGATCGAACATTACGACAATCTGGCGGCTTTCTGCGACAACCTGAAGCGGATCAACACCATCCTTATCGATCTTGACAGAGACATCTGGGCGTATATCTCGCTGGACTATTTCAAACAGAAAATCAAGCCGGGCGAAATCGGGTCCTCAGCCATGCCCCACAAGGTAAATCCCATCGACTTTGAAAATTCGGAGGGCAATTTGGGGATGGCCAACGCCATCTTCGAACATCTTGCGGGCAAACTGCCGATTTCCAGGCTGCAACGGGACCTGACCGACTCCACCGTGATGCGTAATATCGGTATGCCCCTGGCCCACACCGTTATCGGATTGAAGTCCTTGCTGAAGGGACTGAATAAATTGATTCTGAACACGGAAGTGATCCGGGCGGATCTCCAAAAAAATTGGGCGGTGGTAGCCGAAGCGATCCAGACGATTTTGCGCCGCGAGGGCTACCCCGAGCCTTATGAAGCCCTGAAGGATTTGACCCGCACACATTCCCGGGTTACAATGGAAACCATGGCCGAATTCATTGAATCTCTGGAGGTGTCGGAGACGATCAAATCCGAATTGCACAAAATTACGCCCGAAAATTATACCGGGATATGCAATTTCGAGTGATTTTTGATGTTGAAGCAGAGCGCCGGATGGTGTAAAAAAACTGATACTGCTCATGATTTCCAACAACAGTAACAAGCTGAGATTCTGCAAAATCTCCCGTTTGCCCGCTGTGGTGTTCATCCCTTTTTTTACCCTGTATTTATTATTCGTCCCGACGATAACCTCCTTCATGTGCCTGTGCCCCGAGAGCAATCCGAAATGGAAATGCACCTGCGGCTGCCCCAAGTGCGTCAAAAGACGTCAAATGACTTTTCTGGCTTTCAATGTTTCGCCTCGGCGGCCGGCGTCCGGGGAGCATGTGCCGTCCTCCCAAAACCAGCACGGGCCGGCCGGAAGCCAGTTGCCGCGGCCTCACAAATTTTTTCCCCCCTCCATGACCAACGAGCTTGCCGGGTGTACCTGCCAAAATGGGATGGCGGACATCTCGCCCGATCTGAAAGCCTTCCTTGCCTCCCTTTTTGCGCCGGGTATTTTTATCGATCTCGCCAGAATCCTGCCTGCCGAAAATTTTTTACCGTTAGCGGCTTTTTATCCCAATCCTCATGATCGTCCCGGTTGACAGCTGCTCCAATCTCCAATTTGAAGATCATCTGAAACTGTTCTCAAATTATCGGGATTCCAGGAGTGCGACCGTTTGGATCCTAATCCGAATTAATTTTGTTTTCGGATAGATGCGTCATTTCGAAACCACTTCTGCGTCCCGTGCGGACCATGAGAAAGCCTGAATTTTGAGATTTTGCATACTTGTTTACATAAGGAGAAGTACATGTCTATTCAATCTCGTCGAGAATTTATGGTTCTGATAGCAAAGGGTGCAGGTGGTATCTGCCTTTTGCCGATTCCCGCCCTGGCAGGCGGTAACTGTGATATCCAGCACCCGCTGATGCCGCCTGATAAGAATTTTAGCGGCCAATGTCCGAACTGCGGAATGGTCCGGCCGATGTGGGCGCGCACCTGGAAAACGTTCGATACCTCCGATGGTTTTTCCCAGGCCTGTTCGTTTCATTGTATGGCCGACATCGCTTTGAAGTCCGGTGAGGACCCCCAAAATGTCAAGGTTGCCCTGTATATGGAACCACAAACCATGATACCGGCGGAAAAAGCACATTTTGTGGTCGGATCCAGTGCCAAGGGCACCATGACGATGAAGAGTAAAATCGCCTTTTCCTCCGAGACCGAAGCCCAAAAGTTCGTACAATCTTGCGGCGGTAAAGTGATGGGATATAATGACGCCCTCGAATTGGCCAAGGTCGGGATCCAAAAAGAAAACCAAATGATCGTCCAGAAAAGATTGAAAGGCGGGAAAATAGTGGAGCCCGTGGACCAGCAGGACAAATGCCCGGTTTGCGGCATGTATCCGGCCTCATTTGCCATGCATAAATGCCAGGTTCAGACCCAGGACAAAATGGTATATCATTTCTGCTCCACCCAGTGCCTCTTTACCTTTCTGGAAAATTCCGCCCAGTTTGCCGGTAAAAGCGTGCAGCCTTTTTTGATCTGGGTGATCGATTATCCGAGCGGTACTTGGATCAGCGGCCGAACCGGCTACTACGTGGTCGGTTCCAATCGGGTAGGACCCATGGGTAAAGAAGCCTTCGTTTTCAACAACATGGCGGACGCGAAAAAATATGTCGCGGACCACGGTGGTAAGGTCGTCATTTTTACCGGGGTGACCTTGGATAAAATAATGAGCTGAGTCTGACGACTCGCATTCACCTGATATTTTTAAAAAACATAGGCCGATCCACCTCCGGCGGATCGGCCTATGTTTGATTTTCAGGCTAAAACTTTATTCCGGTTTCCTGCCGTTTCTGACCGCAAACACGCCGCCCCTGAGTCGTTCACAGCAGCGTATGAACTCGAAGCCCGGTGTTTCCGGCTATTGGATATTTCTGCTTTCGGGCGCTTCTTTAAGCAGCGCCGTCGAGACCCGGTTAACCAACGCCCAGATGGCATCCGCCGCCAGTACATTTTCAATGGAACGATCGAAAAGCACCGTGAGACGGGGATCAAACTCGTCGTCACCCACCCAGAGCAGATAATAAAGATGAATCCGGGGAAACGGCGCCAGCTTGTAAGCGACATCCGCCATTTCCAGGGCTTCGCCCTGCAGATATTCAGCCGCGTGGCGGAAAGCCTGGAGGTCATGGCCGTAGCGTTTCAGCAGCGGTTCGGTTCTCAGGGCATGGGGACCCTGGAAAAAATGGCCTTCCTTGAGGTCCTTGACACCGACGATTTCCCGGCCGAGCGGGTGGATTTGCTCGACGTTCAGAAGATACATGACCGTGACCAGTTCCAGGAGCGGATCGTCCGTTATTTCCCACCCGGCGTCTCGCCGCCGTTGTAAACAGCGGTTCTCGAGGTCCACCATGACATCCTCCTGCAGAAAATGAAAGACAGCCCGGCCGGAGGAAACCGGATTGAAAAGCGTCAAATTGCAGATGGTGATTATATCCCTGGCTTGTAGCCGATCCCAATAGGTCGCTGCCACCTCGACCTTGGATCCATCGGGAGCCAGCGCCGGCGGCTGTTGTTTAAGTCTTCGTTGCTGCATGTTTAAAAATCCCGGGCTGAAAGGGTAAGAACCGGCTCGAAATGTATCGCAGGGAAAGCGATTACAGCCGCTTCATACAGGATGCAATTTGCTATTTGAGATTTCCTATTCCAGTAAGCTTCTTCTAAATTGTGCATTCCAATCCAGACTTTTGGCATTCCGGACAGATATGGGTGCTTCTTTGCCCGACGATGATCCTTTCGATCGGTGATTTACATCGGGGGCAGGGCAGACCCGAGCGTCGGAAAACCTTCAAATTATCCCGGTTGCGCCCGTGACGGTTGGCAACCGAATAAAAGTTGGCTTTGCCGGTTCCCAGTGAGGTGCCCAGATTCTTCAATCCGCGGTTCAATACCCTGGGGATGGCCCGGTGCAGCCGTCTAGCCTCAGGCCGCGATAGGGAAGCCGCGGGGCGGCAGGGATGCAGTTTTGCCTCCCACAGGGCTTCGTCGACATAAATATTTCCCAAACCGGCAATAAACGTTTGGTCCAGCAGCAGTGGCTTCAGCAGACGTGTTCGAATTTTTAGCCTGTCGGCCAGCAAATCTGCCGTAAAACCGGATGCCAGTGGTTCGGGACCCAGACAGTCCAAAATCCGTTCCGGATCTTTGAGGATGTAAAAACGGCCGAATTTGCGGGTATCGTGAAAACGCAGCTGCCTTCCGTCGGAAAAAGTGAAAATGACGTGTTCATGTTTATTGCGGGGCAGGCGCCCGGCAATCAGCTGAAGGCGGCCGGACATTCGAAGATGCAGCAGCATCGTATTGCCGTCGGACATTTCAAAAATCAGATATTTACCCCTGCGCCGGATGGCGGTGATATGTTGGCCTCTGATCCGCCGGCAAAAAACAGTGGGTGACGGTTCCGCGATGGTACGCGGCCAGAACACGCTGACGGCACGAATCGGGGTCCCGATCAGATCGGATGCATTCAGATCGTCGACAATGGTTTGAACTTCAGGCAATTCGGGCATTTCGACAGATTACATTAGAGGGTTAGTAAGAAAATTTCAATAAAAAACGAGCGATACATTAAAAAAGCCTTGATTTCCGTATGGGGTGAGTTGAGCCGGCAGCCGGGATCTATCCCTGAAGGCTGCCCTGAACCCTCGAACCCTGTATCTGAAAGTTGAAATTTCACTCCCGCAGCGGCTGGAGGATAATCAGACACCGGTCGATGGAACATGCAATGGTGACCGCTGCCTGGTATTTTACATTGACAAACACGACCGTCTGACTATAAATGCGTTGAGATGGAGCCGGGACGCGGACGAGGCGCTGACATGTTGGGTAGTTTCCATCCCCAAATGGCCTTTTGGCCCAATTTCTGCGTCAATCTGCGCCCTTGCTTGTGCGGCGTAGCAAGCTACGCCTCCGCGCAAGCGCTTGATTTCCTTAACCTTGGGCAAAAATTCGCATTTCTGGATTGGAAACACCATCCGGTGACCATCATTGTAAAAGACCCTTTGATGGATGGGCACTA